>NZ_PEBK01000003.1:0-81693 GCF_002802905.1 Bifidobacterium simiarum | reverse complement strand
GATTTGCCTTACGACATACGTCTTCTGCTCCCGCTGGCGGGAGCTGGACGCCGCAGGCGGACTGAGGGTGGTCAAAAGACGCACATGGCTTCCCTTGAGGGGAAGCTGGTGACCCTCCTACAGGCTCTTCCAGGCGACTCCCTCGCCGCGCCATCCGGCACGTTGCACGGCCACGTATTCGCCATAGCTCATCGTGTATACATGCTCGCCCGAGTTACGGTTGTACAGACGATACACGTTCTTGCCGCTGGCCGGCGCATACCATGCCACGCCTTCGCCCTTCCAGCCAAGACGCACCAGCATATCGTGCTCCGCCTTGTTCAACGTCCAATTGTGGTTTCCGGTACGACGGTTGTACTCGCGATATACCGGCTTGGCTCCCGCCGTCCCCTTGGCCACCGTGATGAACGAGGCACCTTTCGTGCTCTCGTCACGCCAGCCGAGCCTCACCAGCATGTCCTTCTCCGCCTTGTTGGTCGTGTAATGATGCAGGCCGCTGCGACGGTTGTACACGCGGTACACCGGCACCTGCTTCACCGATCCCGATCCCGGGGTGCTGGGGTTCGTCGGCCGGGACGGCGCCGCCCCCTTCATCGTGAACGACACCTTGACGTCCAGAAGGCCTTTCATGTCGATGATCCAGTCGCCGTGACCGCCCGTGTCGTAGGAGTACGACACCACACTGCCTGGTTTTCTGCTTGACGGCGTGATCACGCCGCTCGGGGAGATCGTGCCGCCTCGAACGTCGGACACCTTCGACAGACTGAACCACGGAATCAGCTGCCTCACATTCAGCGAGGTCCCATCCACCGCATAGGCGTTCTGCTTCTGGGCGTCTATTTCGAACAGCATGTCCGACGTCACGCGTGCGGCGAGCAGTCGGTTGCCGCTGGAATTCAGGAACGTCATCTTCGGTGTCTGTGAGAGATCCAGTGACGACAGTTGGTTGCCATTCACCATAAGATCGAACATTATGGGCTTGTTCGTCAGATTCAGGCTGGTGAGCCGGTTGTTGCTGGCCTTCAGACTCTGCAATTGCCGATTATGCGTCACGTCCAGCGCGGTCAGTCGGTTGCCGCTGACGTCGAGATAGCCCAATGCCGTATTGCGTGACACGTTCAGGGACGACAGTCGATTGTTGTTGACCCATACGGAGTCCAATCGGGGGTTGCGGGTGACGTCCAGCGCGGTCAGCTGGTTGTTCTTGACGTCCAATACCGTCAGCTGCGTGTTCTGCGAGACGTTGATCGAGGTCAGTCGATTGCCCGGCGCATACAGCTTATCCAATCGAGGGAAGTATTCGAGGCCCTTCAGCGACGTGACATTCTTGTTGAACAAATCGATTTCGTTCGCGGCATTGCGCTCCGCGAGGCTGAGTACGCCGTTGTGCGGGGATCGGTCGAGGTTGCTCGACACATACTGACGGAACGTGGCATCCGGGAAGTTCACGGCATTCACCGCCACATCCCCGCTCGCCGCCGAAGCTGACGCGGGCATGATCGCCAGTCCCGAAAGCAGCGTACAGACTGCAAGTACCGCCGCGGTCAATCCCCCTTTGCCAATACTGTGAACTCTGCGCATAATGCTTCTCCTCACGCCCATGGTGATTATTGCCATCAATACCGCATTGCCATTGTTCCACCCGTATATGACGGCCGGGGGACAGAAGCCGGGGCAGACGGAAAAAGAGACGGTCCGTTGTCATGCGGATCGTCTCTTTCTCTGATTTCTCTCTGATTGGCTGATCAGCGAATCATCGCCGTGTCACCGTGCCGGTTATTCCTCCCGACGCCGGCGTGCCACCAGGATGATCACGCCGCCCGCCAGCAGCACACCCGCGGCCGCCGCAATCGCGACAATCGCCACGCCGGTACGGCTCAGCTTCTGCGGACCGTTGTTGGCGTCGGCGGTCTTCGTCGTCACGCTGTTCTTCGATCCGGCATTCGTCGCCGCATTGGCGTGCGAGCCATTCGCCGAAGCGGAGGGTCCGCCGTTGCCTGAATTCGGTGCGGTCGGCGTACCGCCGTTGTTGCCATGCTGGCCGCCATTACTACCGTTCTGGCTGCCGTCACTGCTGGCGATCACCGTCTCAAACGAACCGTTGTTGTCCTTGTCGATGGCCGCGACCAGATTATTGCCCTGTGCCTTAATTCCGATCTTGTGAGCATCGGTACTCACTGTTATGGATTTCGTTTCATTACGATTTTCGGCAGTAATGGAAACGTTCTTCAAATTATCGGCTCGCACCACATAGTCGCCGTTAGCAATCCGATTCAAGCTCACATTGCCACCGTTATTCCCCGACACGGCAAAAGCGGACCACGGCGTTCCCTTATCGACTGTTGACAGCAATCGATATGAACCTTTGCTGCCATTTACGGAAACACTTGCATTGGGATTGAATGTCGTAGAAGTCGCCTTGTCTGCCTGTGCGTTCAGATAAATATTCGGATACCGCATCGCATAGTCAGATTCACCGGATGAGGTGATCGTATATGGTTGCGTTGCAGGAAGCGACACGGTTGAACTTGAGTCTGTGGAACCGTTGAAACTTGGAATGACTGTGAATCGAGGATCGGACATCAGCTGATGTGCTGGCCATGTAATGGTCTTACCCGTAGCTTGTATCGATACCTTGAGATTATGCCAGAACGTTTGATTGCTGGCGGACAGCCAAGCCTGATAGTTGGAGGATGCGGTTTGATGGTTAAACGGAGTCATCTCCTCTACGACATTGGAAATATAGCCGATGGTGGTTTGGCCATTTTCCGTATTCCCCTCTTCTTTATCCTCGTCTTGAGAGTTCTTGAGCTTCCAATGACCGGTTTGCGTATTGGCATACAGATACGCCTTCTGCTGATCGGGGGTGTTGTTGTCAATGATTCGAACTCTGAGATTGTATTCTTTGTCGTCTATCTTGTATGACCCGATGTCATATTGATCGGCAACGACCATATGCCCCCAATTACCTTTCCCATTGTTTTTCTTATCGATGTACCTGATGCCAAGAAGGACCGGAACGTTTCCCGTTGCAAGCTTCTGCTTCAGCTGCGAAATTTTATTTTTCTCCGGAAGATTGGTCGTATTGGTCATGCGAGAGAGTGATGCGTATGTGAATTGACCTAGAGCGTAGTAATTAATATAAGAAATGACTTCATCGTTCTTGGGAACGGAATGGAGATTCTTAGCCGATACATCGGGGAAGTCGTAGCCGACTTTTGCAAGGATTTCGGTAATTGCCATGCCTGCGCAATTACCGTTGGTTCCTCCATCCTTGGCGTATTTTTCGCTCGTTGCCTTCAATGTTTGATAGTCGGTATCGGAGAGGCCGGAGTGTTTGAGAGCATCGAGATCCTTGTCGCTGAGTTTCCAGTCCGTTGGATTGGGGAATGACCAGTTATCCACTCCGAATGTGAATATTGTCGTCTTGGTTACCCAGATTGTTGAGATCCGGTCTGATGCGGTGACACTAATAAAGCGGTCACCGGAAACGATAACTGAAGGGGTTTGAGTCTTCACATGGGCAGCAGTGTCGGACTTGAAGAACACGAGCCACTTGACGGTTTTATCAGACTTAGCGGGAATGTCCGTGATTTTCTGTTCGGCTGCATCTCCCGCTAGCCACATGTACTTATCAAGTTTCAGTTTCACTTGCACATTGGATAGCGGCTTACTCCCAGGGTTGCTGACTCGAACATTTATCCACATGCCATTCCAAGGGAATCCGCCGCTCTCGGATGCGTGATTGTATGCATGGCTTACATTCACCACCGGAGGATTGAGAATCACATCGGCGATTTCATCAAACTTCTGGATCAGTGCATCGAGGTCGTTGGCTTCGAAGTAGCCCTTGTTCTGGATCGACTTCATGAAGGTGCTGGCGGAATTGTCCTCATATGGGTAGAACCCGACCGAGTACATGTTGTAGCTGGGGAACATCGACTTGGCCTGATTCGTTGCGGATTCAGCGCTGTTCGGCCAGCCATCGGACATGGTGACGATGCTGCGTGCGTACTTCACGGAGGCGGTGTCCTTGAAGTTCTTGAGTACCTCATCGGCTTTCTGGAGTCCTGCGGTGACGTCCGTACCGGAATCGCCGAACAGATTCTTATCCGCGAAGTTGTTCAGTGTGGTCTTGTCGTTGGTGAAATCCTGAACCGTGGTGTCATTGCTGAACGACACCAGGGAGATCTGGCTTTGTGGATCCTTGGCCAGTACCTTGGATACAAACTGTTTCGTTGCGGTCTTCAGCCGTTCGATCGGCTCGCCGTACATACTGCCGGAATTGTCCAATACCAGCACGATGGCGTTATGCGTTGATGAAGACGTCGTGGTTGCGACACCATTTTCTGCGGCGACTGCCTGCGATGCGCCGAAGCCGAAGATCATGGCTACGGTCAGCACCACGGATAGCATGCCTGCAAACACGCTTCGCAAGCGTTGCATGATTCTCTCCTCTCGAAACCTGTCCGGTCGAGATCTGATACCTCTTCTCAATCGGTATGTATTGAAACCATGCCAAGCCATTGCATGATTTCTCATATTCATGGTAGAGGGGAGGATTCGGGGTGGTCAATTCGCGAATCGATGGTTAATCCAGAATTAACCTGCTTTCAGAGGGGTGGCGCAAGGGATGTGAGTGCAGGAGGATCGGCTATCGGTAAGTGAGTGGCTGAGACGGTATCGGCAAATGAGAACGAAACGATTCATGGATTTGGACGTATTTGGTGCGCCAATGCATTCTGATCCATGGCAGCCGACGGCACTGTAACCGTAAAACCGCATAGTTTCCAGGATTTTGGAATCTCTGGTAATTGCTGTCGATGGATTCGAGCGCCAATCGACATTGTTTGCGCTCGAATCCATCAAAATTCACTGAGACTTATCGCCAGTCACAGGTTCGCGGCGGAATCCTTGTCGAGCAGCCAGAGGGTCTCCTTGGCGCCGCCGGCGAACGAGCTGGGCACCTGCGGGTTGTTCGTGCCGGCGAGGGCCTTGCCCACGGCCTCGACCTTGCGTGGCGTGGAGGCGAACACCCACACGCGACGGCAGGAGCGGATGAACGGCACGGTGAGGCTGATGCGCATCGGCGGCATCTTCGGCGAATCGGTGATGCCGATCACGCGGGTCTTCTTGTCCTTGCTGCGTAGCGCCGGATGGTTGGGGAACAGCGAGGCGAAATGGCCGTCGGGGCCCACGCCGAACAGGGCGATGTCGAACGCCTGCTTCTTGCCCAGCGCTTTGACGATCTCCTTCTCGTACGCCTTGGCCGCCTGGGTCACGGCGTCGTAGTTCTCGTCCTCGGTGGCCGTCATGCGGGCTTCGTCGTCACGGTCGTCGGCGGGCATTTCGTGGATGTGTGATTCAGGCATCACGCCGTCCTCCACCAGCTTGCCGAACCAGGCCTCGCGGGCCTGCAGGGCGTTGCGGTCCGGGTCGTCGGCGGGCACGAAACGCTCGTCGCCCCACCACAGATGCACGCGGCTCCAGTCCACGGCGGCGGACAGCGGGCTTTCGCCCACGGCGCGCAGCAGTGCGATGCCGTCGGTGCCGCCGGTCAGTGCCACGTCGACGCGCTGGTGCTTGGCCAGACGGTCGGAGATCTTCAGCAGGAATCGTGCTGCCAACGCCTCCTGCAGCACCTCGGCGGACGGGTAGATGATGACTTTTCGATCGATCATCGGCATGATGACTTTCCTCCACAAAACGTGCCGCATCGCATTCTTCGGTGTATTCCCTTCCCGACTGCGGCTGTCGGTTGCAATGATGTCAGCCTATCGCATGTTCACCGTCCCGGCGCGGGATATCCATCATTTGGTGTCCATGCGTACACGCCGAATTCACTTTCCGTACGCTTTCGCCGGAATCGGATCGTTTTCGTCTGTCTCGGCCGTGCGTCAAGATCGGGAATCGAATGACAGATGGGGGTGAATGCACGATGGCTCGATCAGGGGAACAGGCCGTGGGAGAGACCGGTCGCATGCGGCTCAAGCCGCAGGAGCGACGGGATCAGGTGATCGAAGCGGCTACGGAGATCATTTCGCGACAGGGTCTATGGGGCTTTTCCGTGCATCAGGTGGCCAAGGAACTGGGGCTGACCGAACCGGCCGTGATCTACCATTTCAAGAACAAGGTCGGTCTGCTGGTTGCGGTGCTGGAACATCGAGACCAACTCGATCTCGAATACTCCGCCGAACGGATGGGCGTGACCTATCAGGATCTCTATGATGGCAACGTGTCGCTGGGATTGCGGCAGATCACCGAGACCAGTATGGAGCGCAACGTGCAGCAGCCGGAGATCGTGCGGCTGTACATGATTCTGCAGGGGGAGTCCCTGTCCAAGACGCATCCGGCGTACGAATACTATCAGGAGCGTGAACGCCGGGCGGTGGGGCGTATGACCTTGGCCGCGGCGCGTGACGGATTCGAGAATCCTGAGCATGAGGGCCGTGTGGCGATCTCCATGATGGATGGTCTGCAGACCCGTTGGCTGCGCGACCTTGATCATGTCGATCTGGTGGCCGAGTGGCGTGAGTTCGCTGATTCGCGGTGGGGGAGTCGGTAGTCGGACCGCTCTCCGTTTTGGACGCTTCTAGCCTTCCCCCTCGGGGGAAGGTGGCCGGCTTCGCCGGTCAGATGAGGGGCTGATGGACGAGGAATCGTTTGCTCTCATTGAACCCGTAGCGTCCCGTCATTGCTCGATGATCGTCGGAATCATCGTGAGCGTCTTCGCAAAGCCTCGCCAATACCAGCGAAACGCCGAATTGACATCTCAATGGATCGATTGGTACTCTTTAATCACCTCATTTAATTAACCAATGGTAAATTAAATGTATGAGTCAATGCTCAACGTCGAGTGAAAGAGGATCATTATGTCAACCAGCCAGTCGTTCAATCATCGGGAGCTGCACGTCAGTGCCGATCAAACCGGCGTCGGTGACGGCAGCGCCGGCAATCCGTTCGCTACGATTCAGGAGGCTGCGAACATTGCCGTTCCCGGCGACCGGGTGATCGTACATGAGGGCGTCTATCGCGAGCAGGTCAATCCGGTGCGCGGCGGCCTGCACAACGCCATCCGCATCGAATACGTGGCCGCCGAAGGAGAGAATCGCCCGGTCATCAAGGGCTCCGAGATCGTCAAGGGCTGGACGAGCGAGGGCAACGGCGTGTGGCACGTCGAAGTGCCCAACACCATGTTCGGCGAATACAATCCCTACGCCACCCCGTTGTGGGGCGACTGGCTGGAGCAACCGAAGTGGACGATGAGCCTCGGTGAGGTGTACCTCAACGGCAAGGCGTTGTACGAGGCGCCGACCGTGGAATCGGTGCGCGACCCGAAGCCGCGATACACCTTGCCTGGACCGCAGTGGGTGCATCCGGTCGAGGATGTGCCCCATCCGGAGGACACCGTGTGGCAGTGGCATGCGCAGGTGAACGAGGAGACCACTGAGATCTGGGCGAACTTCCACGACAAGGATCCCAATGAGCAGCTCGTGGAGATCAATTGCCGGCAGAGCGTGTTCTATCCGAAGAACACCGGCGTCAACTACATCACCGTCCGCGGATTCGAGCTGGCGCAGGCCGCCTGCCCGTGGGCTCCGCCGACCGGCAACCAGATCGGTTTGATCGGTGCCCACTGGAGCAAGGGATGGATCATCGAGGACAACGACATCCACGACGCCCGGTGCAGCGCAGTCAGTCTCGGCAAGGGATACTCGCCGAATGACAACGCCAAGACCCGTCTGGGTGAGATGCCCGGCTACCAGTACCAGCTCGAAGGCGTATTCGAGGCACGGCACAACGGCTGGGACAAAGAGACGGTCGGATCGCACATCGTGCGCAACAACGTGATCCACGACTGCGGACAGAACGGTGTCGTCGGCAATCTCGGCGGCATCTTCTCCGTGATCGAGAACAACCACATCTACAACATCGACGCCAAGCGCGAGTTCTTTGGCCAGGAGATCGGCGGCATCAAGATGCACGCGGCCATCGACGTGCAGATCCGCCACAACCACATCCACGACTGCCAGCTCGGCACCTGGATCGACTGGCAGGCGCAGGGTCTGCGCATGACCGGCAATGTGTACCACGACAACATCCGTGACCTGATGATTGAGGTGACGCACGGTCCGGCGCTGATCGACAACAACATCTTCGCCTCTCAGCACAACATCGACAACCTGGCGCAGGGCACGGCCTACGTACATAATCTGTTCTGCGGATCCAGCCTGCTCAAGGCGGAGCTCAACCGTTCCACGCCGTACCACAAGCCGCACAGCACGCAGGTGAAGGGCACTGCCATCATGTACGGTGGCGACGACCGGCTCTACCAGAACATCTTCGTCGGTGGTGACTTCCTGATGACCGACTACTCGTTCCGCGGCACCGCCGGCTACGATAACGGATTCACGCCGAGCATCGAGGAGTTCGTGCGCATCGTGCAGGCCTCCAATCTTGGCGACGTACCGAAGTTCGACGCCGTGCGCCAGCCCGTCTATATCGACGGCAATGCCTATTACAAGGGCGCCGGTTCCTGCAAGCTGGAGCACGACCGATACCTTTCCGACGCCGACCCGTTCGTGCGCATCGTGAAGGACGACGACGGCTCCTACTGGCTCGAAGGTGAATTCGAGGAAGGCATGTTCGACGTGCCCACCAAGGTGATCGGCACCTTCGATCTCGGTCGCCCGCGCATCGTGGGAGAACCCTATGAGAACCCGGACGGCACTCCGTTGGTCGTGGACCACGATCTGACCGGCGCCGAACGTGGCGAACACCCGACTCCCGGTCCGATCGAATCGCTGAAGCCCGGCCGGAACCGCGTCCGCCTGTTCTAGATTCGATTATTTTCTGACCGGCCTTCCCTTGGAAGGCAACATCCCCGGCCGACCGGGCGGATTCTAGTGGTCGTCGCTAGCGAGCCCGCCTTCCCCCTCGGGGGAAGGTGGCCGGCTTCGCCGGTCGGATGAGGGGTCAGGAAACTCCTACTGTAACTTCAAATCAATAATCAGACGAAATACCCACGGAAGAAGAAACCATCATGAGTACCTCCGCGAATCCGAGCGTATGGCGCGCCTCGGAAACAGATGAGCATCAGAAGAAGGCCCCCTACCGCATCGGCATCGCACTGCTGCTTGGCGCGGCCCTGTACGGCGGCCCCTACACCGGATCCAACATCGTGCTGCTGCCGGCCAAGACCGCCGAACTCGCCCCCGATTCCAAGGCGGCCATCATCGCCGTGATGTCCACCAGTGCCATGGTCGTGGCCGCACTGTCCAACATCCTCTTCGGCGCGCTCTCTGATCTGACCCGCTCGCGTTGGGGTCGCCGCGCCCCGTGGGTGATCTGCGGATCGATCGGCACCGCCATCATGCTCAACGTCGTCGCCCACGCACCCACCGTGCCGTTCCTGATCGTCTCGTGGTGCGTCTATCAGGTGTTCCTCAACGTGATCATCGCACCGTTCCTCGGCATCATCGCCGACCGCGTGGCACCCAAATACCGTGGAACCATCACCTCGATGTTCGCCTTCGGGTCCACAGTGGGCTCATACGCCGGACAGGTGTTGGCGGCACAGTTCATCACCACGATTCCCCGCGGCTTCTTCATGCTTTCCGTGCTCACCTTCTGCTGTGGCTTCGTCGTGGCCTTCCTTACCCGCGAACCCTCCAGCCTGCCGATGCCGAAGGCCAAGTTCGACAAGCGCATGGTGCTCGACCACTTCTCCCTGCCCATGCACAACTGCCGCGACTACTACCTTGCCCTGTTCGGCAAGTTCATGATCACCTCCGCCAAGTACGCGATCGCCGGCTACCAGCTGTACATCCTCACCGATTACATGAAGCAGGACGACGCCGGAGCCTCGCATTACGTGACGATCATCTCCCTGTGCATGATGTTCACCGCCATGATCATCACCGTCGTCACCGGCATCGTCACCGACCGCATCCACAGCCGTAAGATTCCTGTGGCTCTTGCCTCCTTCTGCATCGCCGTCGGCTCGTTTATCCCGTTCTTCTCGGCAGAACCGTGGACGATGGTGGCCTATGGTCTGTTTGCCGGCACCGGTCTTGGCGCATTCAACGCCGTGGATCAGGCGCTGAACATCGAGGTGCTGCCCAATCCGGAGACCGCAGCCAAGGATCTCGGCGTGCTCAACCTGTCGAATACCGGCGGTCAGGTGCTCGGCCCGGTGCTCGCCGCCACGTTCATCTCCGCGGTCGGCTACCACGCCCTGTTCCCGGTGGCCGGCGTATGTGCTCTGGTAGGCATGACCCTCGTCATGATGATCAAGTCCGTGAAGTAGGCCTACGGATCGTGTGAATCACCGATCGCGTGAATCGTGACCCAGTGACGAAAAAGGGGAGGAAAGACCATATCGGTCCTTCCTCCCCTTCGCCATAGGTGCAATGTCGCTACGTGAATCGCGGGCGAGCGGTCGTCACTCGTGGTCCACGAGGCCCCAGCCGTTGCGGATCACGTCGCCGTAGATCTCGTCGGGATCGAGGCGGCGCAGCTCCTCGCTCAGGCAGTCGCCCAGCGTGCGCACCGGCATCGACACGGTCTGCTCCGACTCGCCGGGCTGGTTGATCACCGCGTGGTGCTCGGTCTTGCGTTCGATGCTCAGCACGCCGTTCTCGCGCTCGAAGTACACGCCGGTCACGGCCTTCACGTCGTCGGAGCGTTCGATGCGTACGGGCACGTCGAGTCGCAGCGCCAGCCAGGAGCCGAGCAGTTCCAGCGGCAGATAGTGCGTCTGGCCGGTCACGCGCACCGACTTGATCGGCAGGTGCGGCGGCTGCTCCAGCATGGAGACCAGCAGTGCGCGCCAGGTGGTCAGGCGGGTCCATGCCATGTCCACGTCCTCGGGCGCGTAGTGGGCGCGCAGGGCGGTGAACGAGGCCTCCGGGTTCGGCGCATGGCAGGCGTCGGTGATGCGGCTGCGGGACATCACGCCGACCGGATCGGCCGACGGGTTCTCCGGGGCACGGCCCGGCCACCACGCCACGACGGGCGCATCGGGCACGAGCAGCGGGATCACCAGCGTATCGAGGTGGCGGACCAGTCCGTCATGCGGGCGCAGCACGATGATCTCACCGGCGCCGGCATCCGCGCCGAAGCGGATCTGGGCGTCCAGCGTGGCCTCGGAGGCATCGTCGTCCGCATGGGTGATGATGGCGATCACGCGGCAGGGGTGCTCGCGGCTGGCGTCGTTGGCCGTGGTCAGCGCCTGTTCCAGACCGTCGGGGTCGGTGCAGATCAGCAGCGTGAGCACGCGGCCCAGCGCCGCCTCGCCACGCTGCTCGTGCAGCTGTTCGATCTTGCGGGCGATGGCCGCGGTACTGGTATCGGGCAGATCAAGAATCATGGCATCCTCCAATGACGTCCATCACGGTTGAGCATCTCGTCGGCCTCGGCCGGACCCCACGTGCCGGAACGGTACGGCTGGGGCTGCCCCTGCGTGGCCCAGAACTCCTCGATCGGGTCGAGGATCTCCCACGACAGCTCCACCTCGCGGGTGGTGGGGAACAGCGGCGGATCGCCGAGCAGCACGTCGAGGATCAGACGCTCGTAGGCTTCGGGGGAGGCCTCGGTGAACGAACTGCCGTAGCTGAAGTCCATGTTCACGTCGCGCACCTCCATGGCGGTGCCCGGCACCTTCGCGCCGAACCGCAGGGTCACGCCCTCGTCCGGCTGTACGCGGATCACCACGGCGTTGTTGCCGAGCTCGCGGGTGGCGGTGGTTTCGAACGGCAGATGCGGGGCGCGCTTGAACACGACGGCGATTTCGGTGACGCGCTTGCCGAGCCGCTTGCCGGTGCGCAGATAGAACGGCACGCCGGCCCAACGGCGGGTGTCGACGTCCAGTCGGATCGCGGCGTACGTCTCGGTGGTGGACTTCGGGTCGATGCCGGCCTCGTCGAGATAGCCGACCACCTTTTCGGAGCCCTGCCATCCGGCCGCGTACTGGCCGCGGGCCGTATGGGCGGCCAGATCCTTCGGCAGGCGGACCGCGGAAAGCACCTTGGTCTTCTCGGCGATCAGATCCTGTGCGGAGAAGCTGACCGGCTCCTCCATGGCGGTGAGGGCCATGAGCTGCAGCAGGTGGTTCTGGATCACGTCGCGGGCCGCGCCGATGCCGTCATAGTAGCCGGCGCGTCCGGCCACGCCGAGATCCTCGGCCATGGTGATCTGTACATGATCCACGTAGTTCGCGTTCCACACGGGTTCGAACATCGTGTTGGCGAAGCGCAGCGCCAGCAGGTTCTGCACGGTCTCCTTGCCGAGATAGTGGTCGATGCGGAACACCGATTCGGGGGCGAAGACCTCGGAGACCACGCGGTTGAGCTCCTGGGCGCTGGCCAGATCGTGGCCGAACGGCTTCTCGATGATCACGCGACGCCACGCGCCCTCGGTGGAGTGGGCCAGACCGCAGGCGGCGAGCTGCTTGGAGACCAGCGGGAACGCGCGCGGCGGCACCGACATGTAGAAGGCGTGGTTGCCGCGGGTGCCGCGGTCGCGGTCGAGTTCGGAGACCGTGTCGGACAGGCGGCTGAACGCCTCGGCGTCGTCGAACTCGCCCTGCACGAATCGGATCGAAGCGCTCAGAGGGCCCCAGGTTGATTCGCTGAACGGGGTGCGGCTACGCTCCTCGACGCATTTGCGGACGAAGTTCGCGAACTCCTCGTTGCTCCACGGACGGCGGCCGAAGCCGATCAGGCCGAAGCCGGCGGGCAGCAGACCGCGATTGTACAGATCGTAGACCGCGGGCAGCAGCTTCTTGCGGGCCAGATCGCCGGTGACGCCGAAGATCACCAGCGAGCAGGGGCCGGCCACGCGGGGCAGGCGCATGTCGCGCGGGTCGCGCAGCGGATTGACCCACCCTCCCTCGGGATTCGCGAGGTTCGCGATATTGGTTGCGATGTTCATATCCCTCCTCAGAACATCAAAGAGACTCAGCATAATCAGTCAATCACGGATGACGGTCGGGGTACAGTCATATGCCGACGTTTTCCGCTATACGGGAATATTCCGGTCAACATGGTTCACTCACACGGGCCGGGGGCGCTCACACGGGCCGGTCTGGCTGCCCACACGGGCCGCACGGTCCACGTGAGCAACCGGGCGATTGGGGCTGGGCTGATCAGGCGATCTGACCGTGCTTCTCGTAGTTGGTCACGCGGGTGGCATGGTTCTTTTCGTCCACGAACACCACCTTGGGCTTGTGGGTCTTCGCCTCCTCGGCGTCCACCTGACAGTAGCACATGATGATCGCGATGTCGCCGGGATCGAAGAAGTGCGCCGCGGCGCCGTTGAGGCAGATCACGCCGCTGCCGGGTTCGCCGGCGATGGTGTAGGTTTCGAGGCGCTGGCCGTTGTTCACGTTCACCACGGCCACCTTCTCGTATTCGAGGATGCCGGCCGCGTCGAGCAGATCGGAGTCGATGGTGATCGAGCCGACGTAGTCGAGACGGGCCTCGGTGACGGTGACGCGATGGATCTTGCCTTTGAGCATATTGAGCTGCATGGGTGTGTGTTCCTTAGGATGAAAGTTGTTATGTGTTTTATGTGTTGGCTTCCCCTCGAGGGGAAGGCAGGGTTCGGCTAGTGCAGTTCGGGGTAGAAGAAGTTGTCGATCAGGCGGGTCTTGCCGATGCGCACGGCGATGGCCACCAGCACCGGCTGGTCGAGCGTGGCGACCGGGTGCACGTTCTCGAGATCCACCACCTCAACATACTCCGGGTCGGCGAGCGGCTCGGTGGCCAGCACCTCGCGCACCTTGGCCTTGATCGCCTCGGCGCTCTTCTCGCCCGACTCGGCCAGCGCACGACCGGCCTCCAGCGCCTTGTGCAGGATCGGGGCGGCGGCGCGCTCGGCGGGGTTCAGGTACGTGTTGCGCGAGCTCTTGGCCAGACCGTCGGCCTCGCGGATGATCGGGCAGCCGACGATCTCGATGTCGAAGTTGAGGTCGCGCACCATGCGCTTGATGACGAGCAGCTGCTGCGCGTCCTTCTGGCCGAAGTAGGCGCGGTTCGGCGTCACGATGTTGAACAGCTTGGCGACCACGGTGCACACGCCGCCGAAGTGGACCGGACGGCTCTTGCCGCACAGCTCCTCGGTGATCGTGGCCATGGTGATGGCGGTGGTGCGGTTCGGGTAGTACATCTCCTCGGGGGAGGGGTTGAACAGCAGGTTCGCGCCGGCGCCGGAGACGAGCTTCGAGTCGCGGTCGAGATCACGCGGGTAGGCCTCGAGATCCTCGTTCGGTCCGAACTGCACCGGGTTGACGAAGTCGGAGACGACGACGCGGTCGTTCTGCGCCACGGCCTTCTCGATCAGGCTCCGGTGACCTTCGTGCAGGAAGCCCATGGTCGGCACGAGGCCGACGGAAAGGCCCTGCGACTTCCACGCCTTGACGGCTTCGCGCACTTCGGCGATGGTGTGGACGACCTTGAATTCGTTGGTTTCAGTCATGATATGTTCCTTTGGTTGCTAGTGGTTGCTGATGGTTGGGTAAGTACTTGTGGGTTGTCTTCCCCTTGAGGGGAAGCCAGGGGGATTGCGAGCCGATAGGCGAGTCCGATGGGTGGCGACTACTGCAGTTCGTCGATGATCGACTCGTCCATCGCGAAGCCTTCCTTGGTGTTGTCGGGGAAGGCTCCGGACTTCACGTCCTCGATGTAGTGGCCGAACGCCTCGCGCATCTGCGTGCCGATCTCGGCATAGTGGCGCACGAACTTCGGCTTCATTTCCCCATACATGTTGAGCAGGTCCTGATACACGAGGATCTGACCGTCGGTCACGTCGCCCGCGCCGATGCCGATCGTCGGGATGGTCAGCTCCTCGGTGATCCGCTTGGCGAGCAGGGTGGGCACGCCTTCGAGCACCACGGCGAACGCGCCGGCGTCCTCGATAGCCCGTGCGTCGTCGAGGATCTGCTGGGCGGTCTTCACGTTCTTGCCCTGCACCTTGAATCCGCCGAACTTGTTCACCGACTGCGGGGTGAGACCGAGGTGGGCCATCACCGGGATGGACGCGGTGACGATGGCCTTGATCTGATCGTGGAACGCCACGCCGCCCTCGAGCTTCACGGCCTGGGCGCCGCCCTCCTT
Organism: Bifidobacterium simiarum; assembly: GCF_002802905.1. Taxonomy (GTDB): domain Bacteria; phylum Actinomycetota; class Actinomycetes; order Actinomycetales; family Bifidobacteriaceae; genus Galliscardovia; species Galliscardovia simiarum. The sequence goes on along the minus strand of NZ_PEBK01000003.1, from coordinate 66,577 downwards.
GACCAGCCGGCCCGCGTTGTGCACGGCCTGCTCGACGTTGGTGTAGGCCATGAACGGCAGGTCGACCACGACGAGCGCGTTCTTCGCGCCGCGGGTGACGCACTTGGCGTGGTGGATCATGTCCTCCATGGTGACGGGCAGCGTGGAATCGTAGCCCATCATCACCATGCCGAGCGAATCGCCGACGAGGATGCCGTCGATGCCGGATTCGTCGACGAGCCGGGCGGTGGTGTAGTCGTAGGCGGTGAGCATGGTGAGCTTCTCGCCCTTCTCCTTGGCCGACTGGAAGGTGATCGCGGTGTGCTTCATGGTGTGTGGTTCCTTTCTGTGGTCACGGTCGTCGCCGATCCGTGCCTTGTTGAGTTATTCGTTGAGTTATTCGCTGAAGTGGTGTGGGTTGTGGGAAAGTCGTTGCCGGCTGGCTGGCCGGGTGATCAGCCGATCTGACCGGTAATCCGTCCGGTAATCTGACCGGTTAGTTGGTCAGGTAATCAACCGTTCGGGTGATCCGATCCGCCCGCTGATCGGTTACTGTGGTGATCGGTTCGCTGTGGTGATCGATCAGCTGCGGTGAGCAGATCGATCAGTTCGCCGTAGTCCCGGTTCGGGTTCTTCGCCTCGGCCACCGGCAGCAGTGCCTCGGACAGCGCCCGGTACACCGTCGCGGCCGTGACCGCGCCTGCGAGGCCTGTATCACCGTCGGTATCGGATCCGTTCGGTCCGGTATCGGGCCCAGTATCGCCCGCGCCGAGCGCCTCGAGATGCGCCCGTACCGTGCCCACGTCGGCCCGCTCGACCGGCCCGGTGAGCGCGGCCTTCGCCCCGCGCTCGCAGAACGATCGCGCATTGTGCTCGATCATCCCGGACAGCGCTTCGCGGGCCTGCGATTCGGTGAATCCGCAGCCGCGCAGCGTCTCCACGGCCTGCTGCCACAGGGCGATCGGCAGATTCGAGGCCATCACCGCGGCCGCATGGTATCGGGTCTTGTCCTCGGGGCGGATGATGCGGTTGGGATTGCCCAGTCGGGCGAGCAGCTGCGTCATCATCTCGGTGACGCGACGGTCGCCTTCGAGGGCGAAGAACGCGCCGGACAGTTGATCGACCGATTGGCCGGCATCGTCCGCGGCGAACCGCTGACTCACCGCCTGCATCGGGTGCATGGAGAACGCGGAGACCCCGATCCGTTCGGCGTCGTCGAACACGGCCGACGACAGACATCCGCTGCAGTGGCCGATCGACATGCCGCTGACCGCCGGACTGCCGGCCACATGCCCCTCTTCGGGAAGGCCGGGGATCTCCCTGAGCTCATGCCATACCGAGGCGATCATGTCGTCCGGCGTGGTGATCAGCAGCATGTCGCTGGACCGTACCGCCTCGTCAAGCGTATGGAAGGCCTTGACTCCCAGCGCATCGGCGGCCGACCGGGCGGAGGCGGAGGAACGGCTGAGATAGCCGCTGATCTCCACCAGCGCGGATCGCCTCAGATGGGTGCCCAGCGCGCAGCCGACCCTGCCGGCTCCGATGAATCCGATACGCATCAGCGCCTGCGCCCCTTGGATTTCTGGGCGGTTTTCTGCGCCTGGATCTTGGCGTAGATGATCGCCAGACCCTTGAAGATCAGCTGACGGTCGTACACGTCGATGGAGTCGGTGTCGCCGTAGAACACGTTGCCGAGTCCGCCGGTGGCCACCACCTTGAAATCGTGGCCGATCTCCTTGCGGAACCGGTTGATCGTGTACTCCACGCCGCCGAGGTACTGGTAGTAGAGGCCGGCCTGCATGGCGGTCTTGGTGCCGGTGGCGAGGATCGTGTCGGGCTTGGTGATCTCCACTTCGGGCAGCTGGGCGGTGTGGCTCCACAGGGAGCTGGCCCCGGATTCGAGTCCGGTGCTGATCACGCCGGCGCAGAACGTGCCGGTATCGTCCACGTAGTCGTAGGTGGTGGCGGTGCCGAAGTCGATCACCAGCACCGGTCCGCCGTACAGGTAGTAGGCGCCCGCGCAGTCGGCGATGCGATCGGCGCCCACGGTCTTCGGATCGTCCACGCGCACGTTGATGCCGCATTTGACGCCCGGGCCCACGATGATCGGTTCGAGGTCGAGGAATTTCTTGATGCTCGAGCGGAAGGCGTACATCACCTTCGGCACCACCGAGGAGATGATCACGTCATCCACGTCCTTCGGCTCGATATGCGACATGCCCATGAAGGTGGCGAGCATCATCGCGTATTCGTCGCTGGTACGGCGGGTGCTGGTGGTCAGGCGGTAGGTGCCCACGATGTCGTCGCCGTCGATGAATCCGATGACGATGTTGGTGTTGCCGATGTCCACGGCGATCAGCATGAGTGCTCCTTATTACTGCTATTACTGCTTTTCATTACGGCATTTACCGCCGTTGATTTACCGCTGTCGGTAATGACGGTTACCGCCGGAGGGAATCAGGCCTCGGCCGGCACCTTGCTGTCGGCGTGACTGTCGGCGTGGCTGCCGACGCGCAGGGCATTGAGCCGGTTGAGGATCACCTTGGCGAGATCGCGCTTGGGCATGCGGTCCAGCTGTTCGATGTCGGCGGTCTGCTCGTCGGTGGGGGTGAGGATCGTCACCACGTTGGTGTCGGTAGCGAATCCGGCGCCCGGCTCGCGCAGATTGTTGGCCACCAGCATGTCGCAGTGCTTCTCCAGCAGCTTCTTCGCGGCGTTCTCGATGAGGTGCTGCGTCTCCATCGCGAATCCACAGATCGCCTGCGAGCCGTCGGTGCGCTTGTGCTCGCCCGCCCAGGCGAGGATGTCGGGATTGGAGACGAGCTCCAGTTCAAGCGTGGTGCGGCCGTGCTTCTTGATCTTCTCCGAGGCGGCGCTCGCCGGGCGGAAATCGCCCACCGCGGCGGCCATGATGGTCAGGTCGGCCTGCGGGAAGTGTGAGGAGACGGCCTCGAACATGTCCTGAGCGGTGGTCACGCGGTCGATGCGCACGTTCGCCGGGGCGTCAAGGGCGACTGGGCCGGAGACCAGCGTCACGTCGGCGCCCATGTCACGCGCGGCCTCGGCCAGCGCGTAGCCCATCTTGCCGGTGGAATGGTTGGTCAGATAGCGGATCGGGTCGAGCGGCTCCTGCGTGGGGCCGGCGGTGATCAGCACGTTCAGGCCGGCGAGCGGCAGGGACTCGGTGGCGTTGTCGACGGTGTCTGCGTCGGTGGTGGCCGCGTTGTCGTTGGCGTCGGGGCCTTCGACGGCACCGAGCGTTTCGTCAAGCAGTGCGTCGATGGCCTGCTCGATGTCCTCCGGCTCGGCGAGACGACCCTTGCCGACGTCCTGACAGGCCAGCAGGCCAGACGTGGGGTCGACGAAACGGAAGCCGAGCTCGCGGCATTCGGCGATGTTGCGCTGCGTCGCCGGATTCTCGTACATGTGCACGTTCATCGCCGGGCATACCAGCTTCGGGCAGGTGGCGGCCAGCGTCGTGCTCGTCAGATAGTCGTCGGCGATGCCGGACGCGAACTTCGCGATCACGTTGGCCGTGGCCGGCGCGATGACCACGATATCGGCCCACTTGGCGTCCTCGATGTGGCTGACGCCCACGCGCGCCTCGCCGAACTCGTCGGTGTACGTGGCGTATTCGGCGGCCGGGAACATGGCCGTCCTCGTGGCGGTGTGCGTGAGGGAATCGAAGGTGACGGGGCCTACGAACTTCGTGGCCGAGGCCGTCATCATCACACGGACCTCACGGCCGTGCTTGGTGAGGTTCGATGCCAGCTGGCACGCCTTGAACGCGGCGATGGAGCCGGTGACACCGAGAAGAATGTGACGCGGACGGGTGCCGCTGCTGTGCTTGGCGCTCATTACGCTGCCTCCATACGGCATAATCCACCCTCGCGGTGGAATGCCTGTTCGTCAGTCTCTGCGGGAAGTCCCCGTCAAAGCTGCTACATAGCTTACTTGCCGTCAAAGGATTGACGTTCGATGAGTGCCGATTATTGCCCTGTAATCTTCCTCACATTCCATGCGAGCGGTATAGTGCGGCCGCAGTCCGTCCATTCTTGTCTGAAGGTGGCCGGCGAAAGTCGGTCGGATGAGGTAACAAACGATGACCTGCCGATGGTCGATCTCGTAATCGGTAATACGCGTTACACTGATTGAAGTAAATGTTTTACTAATCATCGACGATCATCGATACGACGTCACGCACTGGAGCATGTCATGGTCACCATCAAGGAAATCGCCAAGAGATCGGGCTATTCGCAGGCCACGGTGTCGCGCCTGCTCAACGGGGATCCCACGCTGTCGGTCAAGGAGGAGACCCGTCGCAGGATCATCCAGGCCAGCGAGGAACTGGGGTACGCCATGCAGACCAAGCACGTCGCCATTCCCCGCGAGGTGGCAGTGCTTGATGTGATCGACCCCGGTGACCACCTGCAGGACGCCTATTTCAACGAACTGCGCGACGTGCTGCGGCAGAGCGGCGAATCGCAGAACATGCATCTGACGTTCTACACCGACGTCTCCCGACTGATCGATCATGCCGACCGGTACGACGGGTTCCTCGCCATCGGAGCCGAGGTGATCGACGCCGGTCTGCTCCGCAAGCTGCATGAAGTGCTGCCGTATGGCGTGTTCCTCGACACCAATCCGGCGCCGAACCTGTTCGATTCCGTGCAGCCGGATCTGTCGCAGACGGTGCTCGACGCGCTGGATGAGTGCTCGGCTGCGGGCATGCGGCGGGTCGGGTTCATCGGCGGCGTGGGCCGCATCATGGGCGAGCATGAGTTTCCGGAGGATCTGCGCCTGCTGGCCTTCGAGAACTGGTCACGGCGACTGCGGTTCGACACCGAGGGGCTGATCTACATCGATGGCCCGTTCACCGTGTCGAGCGGGCAGCGACTGGGTGAACGCATCATCGGCGATCTGCATGGCGATCTTCCCGATGCGTTCATCGTGGCGGCCGACGTGCTGGCGGTCGGCGTGCTGCAGGCGTTCAACGCCGTGGGGGTGATCGTGCCGCGCGACGTCAGTCTGATCAGTATCAACGACCAGCCGATCGCCCAGTACACTTCGCCGCCGCTGAGCAGCTACGCCATCGATCAGCATGAGCTGGCCCGCACCGCCATCTTCACGCTTGCCGAGGCGATCGCCAGTCGCCGTACCGTACGGCACCACGTTCTCCTCTCCACCACGCTCGTCGAACGCGGCAGCTTCGTACGAAGCTGATACGTCACGAGAGTCGTCGCGTATTGGTGGTTTGAGCGTTTAGAGGTGCTCCCGCTGGACGTACGGTCCGGTGGGCCGTCCGTGGCAGTGCGCCCAACGCCGGGCGCACGTCGCATAACACGTCGGGAGCTTGCAGGCGTGAGCCTGACTGAGGGTGGTCGAGTCCTGATGCATGGTTTGACCACCCCCAGTCTGCTGTCCGCAGCCAGCCCCCGCCAGCGGGGGCGTGTTGTTCTTGGTACCCATATGGGTTTTAGTAAGTTTTAGTAATTGCGGTTAGGATGAAGGTGTCTCGGCCGTATGGACTTGGACATGTGTGGGGGTTCGTTCCTTGACTGCTGACGAGATCACTGGGATTAACAGACTGTATTAGGGGTGGATGCGATGAGTGAACAGGATACTAGGACAGCGAAAATCATAGTGACGTTGATTGCCGCATTTGCCATGCTGATGGGTGTGCTCTATGCGGTGCGGCATCTTCCCGTTGCTTCGAACGTGCATCAATCCTTTACCAGAGCGCACGTATATTCCTCCCTCTCGGAGATGTTCGATGATAGTGATCTGGTCATTCAAGGAACCGTGTTGAGTCAGCACTCCACATTCGATATTGACGAAACAACTCCATTCACTATCGCGGAGGTGTCGGTGACGAAAGTCCATAAGGGAACGCCGTCTTCCGCGGAACGCATTGCAGTGCGGCAGACCGGTTCGAGTGAGGGCTCCCTACCGTTGCATATCGGCGATCACTATGTGCTGTTTCTTACCGAATCAGGTCTGAGCGGCGACAAAGCCAAACAATACTACATTACCGGAGCCACGGCTGGCGCATACCAGTTACGTCAGGGCCAATGGCGCCAGAATGATGAATCCCATTCCACGGGCAGTGCCGATTATCATCGGGTCGATATGGATTCGGGGGACGACCTTCCTTCCGATATATCGGTCAGTGATCTTGAGCAATTCAAGAAATGATTAAGAAACTGAATCTATCGGGAAGTCGACTGAGGCGGTTGTCTCAGCCAACTTCCCGTACTCATGTGGATCTTGCCGATCAGAGCAGATCGATGGTCACGTCGAGGGTGAGAGGGTTGGCGGCGTTGAGCAGGTACTGCTCGTGCACGGGGGCGCCCCACGAGTCGTCGCCGCCGACGCCCATCTGTGCGGCCAGCAGTCGCAGGAACGTGTGACGCGGCCGCGGCAGTTCGTTGGCGTGCCGTGCCTCCTCGATCATCAATGTGGAATAGGGGAGCAGACTTGCACAGAATGTATCGGAACCGGCGCGGCTTACCCGCAGACCGTGGCCGTGCTCGTCGGTGATCTCCGCCCACCGCACGTCCTCATGGTTGCCGGTCTCCTGCGGCACCAGATACGGGGCGAAGGACTTCTCGGCACTCGTCTCGTAAATCCCCAGCTTGCCGCCGGCCTTGCGGTCGAGATACGTTTCGGCCGGTCCGAGACCGTAGAACCGCAGGCGATCGTACTGCGCGGGTAGCTGCCACTCCAATCCGAACGCGGGCAGACTCGGCATATCCTCGCCGCCGGGATAGGAGGCAGTCAGATGCACCTGTCCGTCGGCATTCACCTCGTATCGCACGGTGACCTTCGTTCGCCGCGGGATGGCGAGCTCGTACACGTATTCGCCGAAGACGCCGTCGTCGGTCGTGCCGAACGCGGTGTCGGCCACGCGGGCGTACCGGCCGGCGGCGAACCACTGCGCGCGCTCGAATCCGCTGCCGTTGCCGCGGTCGTTGTCGGTGAGCGGTCGGAACGTCACGATCTGCGGCCGTCGGATCACCATCTCACGGCCGTCCCGACGCAAGGAGACCAGTCCACCCTGCGTGCGGGAGAGGATCGCCTCGAACCGGTCGTCGTATCCGCCGTTGCCGGCAGGGCCGTGAATCCCCAGGTTCCAACGGGAATCGACGATCTCGGCCTTGTCTGCGGACGTGGTGGGCGTCTTGGCCGGTTCGGTCGGCTCGACCGTCACCGTATGCTGGCCGAACGTCAGCTCGTACCCGGCTTCGGCCCAGGCGGTCGCCTGCCGTAGCCGCTGGTCGACCTCGTACGTCACTTCCACGGCGTGACCGGCGGCGTTCGCGTAGTCGGTGGCATCGGGGAAGGCGACGTCGAAGCGGCGGGTCTCGCCGGGAAGCACCGTGAGCTCATGGCTGAACTCGTGGTCGGCGCTCCACACTTCGACGCCGTCGACCAGCAGACGGGCCGTGAAGACGTAATCGTCGGTGGAGACGAACAGGTTGTCGTTGACGATCGTCACGCCCGTGGCATCCGGCTTGATCTTCACGTTCGCATACAGCTGCTTGACTTCCTGCGCCTTGGGGGAGACGGTGCGGTCGGCGAAGACGATGCCGTCACCGGAGAACTCGTAGTCGTGCGGCCGGTCGTCCCAGTCGCCGCCGTAGGTGAGCCGCTCCGTGCCGTCGCCGAGCCGTTGCCACAGCGCCTGATCGATGTAATCCCAGATGAACCCGCCCTGATACTGCGGGTAGCGTTCCAGATCGGTGTACAGGCTCATGCCGCCGACCGAATTGCCCATCGCATGCATGTATTCGCAGGAGATGTACGGCTTCTTCGGATCGTTGGTCAGATACTCCTCGATCTCGGCCGGCTTGGCGTACATGCGGCTTTCGATGTCGCTGATCGATTCGAACTCGCGGTTCCAGAACACGCCCTCATAATGCACGGGGCGCATCGGATCGAGCTCGTGAATCAGATCGCTCATGGCGGCGAACACCGTGCCCGCATACGATTCGTTGCCCAGCGACCAGATCAGCACGCTCGGATGGTTGAAGTCACGCCGGACCATCGAGTTCGCGCGGTCGAGGCATGCACCCTCCCATTCCGGCCTGCTGCCCGGCACGTTGGTCTCCGGGGTGACTTCGTGGCCGGATTCGGGGGAGTTCCAGCTGCCATGCGTCTCGATGTTCGTCTCGTCGATCAGGTAGATGCCGTATTCGTCGCACAGCTCGTACCAGCGGCTCTGGTTCGGGTAGTGCGAGGTGCGCACGGCGTTGATGTTGTGCCGCTTGAGGAAGCGGATGTCCCACAGCATGTCCTCCTCGGTGACGGCACGGCCGTGTTGCGCGTCGAATTCGTGACGGTTCACGCCCTTGAACACGATGCGTTTGCCGTTGAGCGTCATGATGCCGTGCTCGATGGCGAAATGCCGGAATCCGACGTGCTGCGTGGAGACTTCGATGATCGTTCCGTCGGCGTCGGTGATCACGATCCGCAGCGTGTACAGGTATGGATCCTCGGCGCTCCACGGGCGCACGCACTCCACCGCGGTGCTCCAGTCGAATTCGGCGAGGCCGTCGGCATCGGGGGTGATTCCGGCGGCCGACTGCGACGACTGCCATACCGGATCGCCGTCCGCGTTGATCAGCCGGGCGGTCACCGTATGGGCCGGCGACGTCCGGGCGGCATCGGCATGATGCACCAGTGCGCGCACGTCCAGCCGGCCTTCGTGCCGTTCGGCGTCATAGTCGGCGACGGTCCTGAGATCGACGGTGTGGGACGACGGCTGGGCGGTAAGCTCCACGCTGCGGAACAGGCCGTGCAGACGCCAGTAGTCCTGATCCTCAAGCCATACGGCGCTGGAGTATTCGTAGCAGGCGACCGTCAGCACGTTCTCGTCGGCCGTGAGCTGTTCGGTCACGTCGAACTCGCTTGGCGTGAAGGAGTCCTCGGCGTAGCCCACGAACCGGCCGTTGAGCCACACATAGATGGCGGTCTGCGCGCCCTGGAACGTCAGCGTCACCGGACGACGGTCGGCAATGGCCCTAGCGACGTCGGGGGAGGGGACGAACGTATGGCGGTAGAGCGCCACATGGTTGTGCTTCGGCACGTCGGGGGCGACCGGATCCTCATGACCGTCCCACGGATACTGGATGTTCACGTACTGCGGATTCAGGTAGCCGACGGTCTCCAGATTCGACGGCACGTCGATCGGCTCGAAGGCGGAGTCGTCGAAGTCGACGGCGGCGAAGGCCGGGCCGTCGGCGCCGGGGATGGTGTCGGGTGCGGAACCGGCCATGGTGACCGTCACCTTCCACCGGCCGTCCAGACTCTGCCTCAGGCTCATCGATTCGCCGGGCAGGGGGTCGTGATCGTAGAAGTAGTGGTCGGAATGGGCGGACAGACGGTTGACCGCGAACACCTGCGGATCGGTGAGCCACTTCGGGTCGGCGGCCGTGGCCTTGGGGATGGTGATTCGGTCTTCGATGGGCATGGTTCCTGCCTTCCCGGCGCGGCCGGTCGCCGGCCGCTGTCGTTACGTCGTTGTCGATGGGATCAGAGCATGAAGTAAAACTCTTTACTGAAAAAGGTAATACCTGTGCGTGAGTTATGCAACTTCCGGTGTGGTGGTGATGGTCGATCTGGTGTGGGACGGTCGGTGAATCGGTGACGGATAACGGGCTTTCGGGGCTCCGAGAAGGCTTATCGGGGTTAGGGTTGTGGCAATTGCTGGAGATTTCGGCACTCGGGGAAAGTGGGGAGTCGTCCGACACGCCGTGTGATCGATAATTTAGTAAATAATTTTACTTTAAATCGGTAATGAAATACACTAACCGATGTCGGATCACAGCTCGCTGATCACGAATCATCGGTTATGAATCACCGATCACCAGCCATGTCGATCCCGGATCAACGAATGATCTCCCTCCGATTTTCCGATTACGTCTTCTAAGGAGAAGCACGGTCATGGAACAGTCATCCACGGAACACGAACCCACTGATCAGTCAAACATTGGGCAGTCAAACATTGGGCAGTCAAATACTGGGCAGTCAAATATCGAGCGGTCAGTCGCCGAACAGCCGGTTGCCGGGCAGCCGTCATCATCGTCCGGCGGAAAAACCGGCGTCGGCCGCCGGATCTGCTATGCGCTTGGCAACCTCGGTCAGGCCACGTTCTACAACGCGCTGAGCACCTACTTCGTCGTCTACGTCACCAGCGCCATGTTCGCCGGCGTCGATAAGGCGCTCGCCACCCGGCTCATCGGCATCATCACCGGCCTGATCGTCATCATCCGCATCGCGGAGATCTTCATCGACCCGCTGCTGGGCAATCTCATCGACAACACCACCACCCGGTTCGGCCGCTTCCGCCCATGGCAGGTCATCGGCGGCTGTACGTCCGCCGTACTGCTCGCGCTGGTCTACACCGGACTGTTCGGTCTCGTCAACGTCAGCGAAACGTGGTTCATCATCCTGTTCGTCGTCGTGTTCATCACGCTCGATGTGCTCTACTCCCTGCGTGACATCTCCTACTGGGGCATGATCCCCGCCCTGTCCGAGGACTCGCACGAGCGCAGCGTCTACACCGCCCTCGGCTCCTTCACCGGATCCATCGGATACAACGGCATCACCGTCGTCGTCATCCCCATCGTCAGCTACTTCAGCTACCTGTTCACCGGCTCGCACGCCGAAAGCCAGAGCGGATGGACCGCGTTCGGCGTGATCGTCGCCCTGCTCGGCATCATCACCGCCCTCACCGTCGCCTTCGGCACCCGGGAGAACGACAGTGCCCTGCGCGCCAAGGCCGAGAAGAACGGCAACCCATTGCAGGCGTTCGCCGCGCTCGCCCACAACGATCAGCTCCTGTGGGTGGCGCTGAGCTACCTGCTCTACGCCATCGCCAACGTCGCCACCACCGGCGTGCTGCTCTACCTGTTCAAGTTCGTGCTCGGCCAGCCCGCCGCGTTCTCCATCGCCGGCGTGATCCCGATCATCACCGGCCTCATCGCCGCGCCGCTCTACCCGGTGCTCAACCGGTTCATCCCACGACGGTACCTGTACATCGCCGGCATGGCGTTCATGATCGCCGGCTACGTGATGTTCATCGTCGGCGCGCAGAACCTCACGATGGTCATCGTGGCGCTCGTGCTGTTCTACATCCCCGGCACGTTCATCCAGATGACCGCGATCCTCAGCCTCACCGACTCCATCGAATACGGCCAGCTCAAGACCGGCCGGCGCAACGAGGCCGTGACCCTCTCCGTGCGCCCGATGCTCGACAAGATCGCCGGCGCGTTCTCCAACGGCATCGTCGGTTTCATCGCCGTGGCCGCCGGCATGGTCGGCACCGCCACCGCCGCCGACATGACCGCCGAGAACATCCGCACCTTCAAGATGTTCGCCTTCTACACGCCGCTCGCTCTGATCGTCGCCAGTCTGCTCGTGTTCGTATTCACCGTGAAGATCGACGAGAAAATGCATGCGCGGATCGTCGAGGAGCTGGAGGCCAAGCTCGCCGGAGATGATGGGGATGCTGACGGTGTCGGAGGCGTTGCCGGCCGTGATGGTGCTGCCGGCCGTGATGGTGCTGATGGCATCTGAAGGTCCGACGCGGTGAAGCCCTGAAATGGACGGCGTCGCATATTCGCCGATATGCGCTGTGATCCATCCTGCCCGATATGCGCTGCAATCCACCCCTGCCGACACGCCGGATGTCGGTGGGGGTGGTATTGTTTGAGCCATGACGTTCTTTTCATGTTGTTGTCGCTAGCCGCCGCCCCGAGGCACGATAGGTGCCGGGCGCTGGTCAGTGACGCATAACTTGAAATAGGACGAATTTCTCAGCCAGTCGGCAACGAAATCCAATCGGAATGACGCAAGCGGCGAATGCCGCGGCTCCCCATATGGGAAAACCGCAGATCGCCTCCGGAATCACCGAAGACCAACACCATCAGGAACGGTTTTCGAATTCACTTCCCGTCATCCAACCCGAAACCAGCATCGGGTATCGTCTCATTTCAGTACTGCAAACCGATCAGAGCCCGCGGGGGAGCGGACAACGATCGCAATGATTGCAAGGAACGCAAGGCAGTACGTACAGATCCGAAACCGGAGGAATGAGACCATGACCATCGCCAACTCCATCACCGAGCTCGTCGGCAACACCCCGCTCGTCAAGCTCAACCACGTGACCGAAGGCATCGACGCCACCATCGCCGTGAAGGTGGAATACATGAACCCCGGCGGATCATCCAAGGACCGCATCGCCGCCCGTATCATCGACGCCGCCGAGAAATCCGGCCAGTTACGCCCCGGCGGCACCATCGTCGAACCCACCAGCGGCAACACCGGCGTCGGTCTCGCCCTCGTGGCCCAGCAGCGCGGATACCGAGCGATCTTCACCGTGCCCGACAAGGTCTCCGAAGACAAGCGCGCCGTACTGCGCGCCTACGGAGCCGAAGTCATCGTGACCCCGACCGACGCCGGCCCCGGCGACCCGCGCTCCTACTACGACGTGTCCGATCGTCTCGCCCGTGAGATCCCCGGTGCGTTCAAGCCCAACCAGTACGACAACCCCAACGGACCCTTAAGCCACTACTACACGACCGGACCGGAGATCTGGGAGCAGACCGATCACCAGGTGACCCACTACGTGGCCGGCATCGGCACCGGCGGCACGATCTCCGGCGCCGGCAAGTACCTCAAGGAGGTCTCCGACGGGGCCGTGACCGTGGTCGGCTCCGACCCGGAAGGCTCGATCTACTCCGCCGATGATCCGGCCAACGTGCACCAGTACAAGATCGAGGGCGTGGGTGAGGACTTCTTCCCCAAGGCCTACGATCCGAGCGTGGTCGACGAGATCGTGCAGGTCAACGACGCCGACGCGTTCGAGATGACCCGTCGTCTGGCCGCCGAGGAAGGTCTGCTGGTCGGCGGCTCCTCCGGCATGGCCGTGGTTTCCGCGCTGCGGTACGCCAAGAAGCACCAGCTCGGCAAGGACGCGGTCGTCGTGGTGCTGCTGCCCGATTCGGGACGCAGCTATCTCGGCAAGATCTTCAACGACCAGTGGATGATCGACAACGGATTCGAGGACGTCGTCAAGCGCACCGCCCGCCCCTCCGCGCTCCCCGAGGACTTCGCGTGACTGACAGGGCATAGGCGTTAGGGGAGCGGACGACATACGCTTCCCGACACGCTCCGGGCCGCTCAGGCCGAGTCCTTACGGTCGTGAAGCGCATGCCGCCCGCTCTCCTCGCTCCCACCGTTGTTGCATAGGTGCTTGCCAGGGGAGAGGGATATGGCGTTTCCGACCGTAAGCTAGCGGCCGGCTTGCCCGGACGCGTGGCCGAACGGCCTTGAGTGTGTCGGGAACGTCATATCCCTCGACCCACATAACGCATGATTCCACCACCGGCAACCGATACAATCAACTCATCCAACCCAATCAAACCGAACAATACGAAAAAGGAACCACCCATGTCCATCGACTTCACCGCCACCCAGCTCGCCACCCGCGCCATCCACGCCGGCCAGGAGCCCGATCCGATCACCGGCGCCGTCGTGCCGCCGCTGTACCTGACCTCCACCTACAAGCAGGACGGTGTCGGCCAGCTGCGTCACGGCTACGACTACACGCGTTCCGTGAACCCGACCCGCGACTCCTTCGACACCCAGCTGGCCGCGATCGAGGGTGGCAAGTACGCGCTCGCGTTCTCCTCCGGTCTGGCCGCGATCGACGTGCTGCTGCGTTCCACGCTTAAGCCGGGCGACCGCGTGCTGCTGGGCAACGACGTGTACGGCGGTACCTACCGTCTGCTGAGCAAGGTGTTCGTGCCGTGGGGCATCGGTCTGGACGTGGTCGACATTTCCGATTATGACGCGGTGAGCGAGGCACTGGAGGGCGCGGACTACGCGTACATCTGGGTGGAGACCCCGTCGAACCCGATGCTGCGCATCACCGACATCGAGGCCACCGCCGAGCTGGCGCACCGTCACGGCACGAAGATCGTGGTGGACAACACCTTCGCATCCCCGGTGCTGCAGCATCCGCTGGAACTGGGCGCCGACGCCGTGGTCTATTCGACCACCAAGTACATCGGCGGTCACTCCGACGTGGTCGGCGGCGCCGTGGTGCTCAATGACGAAGAGGTGCGCGATCAGGTGGCGTTCCTGCAGAACTCCGCCGGTGCGGTGCCGGGCGCGTTCGATTCCTGGCTGCAGACCCGCGGCCTCAAGACCCTGGAGCTGCGTGTGAAGCGTCACAGTGCCAATGCGCTCGCCGTGGCCGAGCATCTGGCCGGACTGCCCGAGGTGGAAAAGGTGCTGTACCCGGGTCTGGAATCGCACCCCGGCCACGAGATCGCGGCCCGTCAGATGCACGGCGGCTTCGGCGGCGTGGTGTCCGTGCAGCTGGCCGGCGGACGTGAGGCGGCGCTGAAGTTCGCCGAATCCACCGAGATCTTCACGCTGGCCGAGTCGCTGGGCGGCGTGGAGTCGCTGATCGAGCATCCGGCCGCCATGACCCACGCCTCCGTGGCCGGCACCACGCTGCAGGTTCCCGACAATCTGATTCGCCTCTCCGTCGGCATCGAGAACGTCGACGACCTGATCGCCGATCTCGACCAGGCGCTGGAACGCGTGAAGTAAGGCCTCCGTCGGTTCACTCTTTTCGGGTGCCCGGAAAAGAGTGAATTGGAAACGCACGGAATCGCACACGGTCGGCCCGGTTTCGGGTCGGCCGTGTTGCTTTGCCTGTGACCTTGAACAACATCTGGTTCACTCTTTCTCGGCCGCGAAAAAGAGTGAACTCATGAAACATAGCGGCATGACACTACTATCGTTTCCGTTTGAAGAAGGAGAGGAGTGTCATGCCGGAATTCGAGGAGAATCGGGCGAAGACCAAGAAGGCGCTGCCGGCGCTGCTGACCGTATTCATGCTGGGCACGCTGATGATCCAGGCGTTCAATCTGGTGTTCCAGAACATCGGCGACGCGTTGGGCATGTCGTCCAGCGCCTCGCTGATCAGCACGCTGCCGGGCATCGTGCTCGGCGTCGTATGCATGCTGTATGGCACGCTGTGCGATTTCGTGTCGCCCAAGCGCATGACGCTGTTCGGCATCACGGCCCTGCTCATCGGCAGTTTCGCGGGATTCCTCGGCTCGTTCAATTTCTGGATCGTGCTGGTCTCCCGCATGATCCAGGTCGCCGGAGCGCAGGTCGCAGGATCCGTGTTCCTCGTCATGGCGGTCAAATATCTCGATGAGAAGGAGAAGGCCTTCTATATCGGACTGTATAACGCCGTGTATTGTCTGGCGGCCGCCATCGGCGTCTTCGCCGGCGGCATCATCACCTCGTTCGATTGGAAGTACCTGTTTCTGGTTCCGGCGCTTTCGATCGTGTTCATTCCGCTGCTGGTGCGCAACACCCCCGATGTCAGCACCCGTGGAGAGCGCATCGACGGCATCGGCATCGCCCTGTTCGCCGTATTCGCCGGACTGATCGCCGTCTACTTCTCGTTCCCCGGAATCGGTCTGATCGTCGCCGCGGTGGTGTTCGCGGTGCTGTTCGTGCTCTGGATCTGGAAGGCCAGGAATCCGTTCCTGGATCGGTCGTTCATCACCAACGGCGCCTTCATGTCGATTCTGCTGGTGCAGTTCCTGTTCGTGTTCTTCAACTACGCCTGCGTGCCGATCTACAACGTCATCGGCACGCAGATCTATCGGATGCCGTTGACCACGATTTCGCTGTGCCTGACGCTCGTCTATCTGGTTTCGGCGGCGCTGGGATGCCTGTCCGGCGTGCTGGTCAACAGGATGGGACGTATGCGCACCCTGATCGTCTCCGCACTGCTGATGATCATCGGATTCATCGGGTCGGCGTTGCTCATCGGCGCCGGATTCGGCGTGCTGACCATGCTGGCCTGCCTGTTCGTCGGCGGGACCACGCTGATCTATGCGCCGCTGTATGACGCGGCCTCGGACGCGCTGCCGGTGGAGCAGAACGGGCGTGGCATCGGCATTCTCGACCTGATGCTCAATACGTCCGCATCCATCGGCATCGCCGTATACTCCAGCCTCATGTCGAGTCCGAGCATGGCCGAAGGCTCGCTGTTCGGTCGCGAAACCGGGGTTTCGGCGCAGGCCGCCAACATGTTCTGGGTCATGTGCGGCATCGCCACCGTGGCGCTGGCGCTTCTGCTGGTTTTCCGCCGCAACTTCATGATCAAGCGCCAGCGTTAGGCGGCGCCCGGTTCACTCTTTCGAGCCCGCGAAAAAGAGTGAATTGGAAACGCACGGAATCGCACACGGTCGGCCTGGTTTCGGGTCGGCCATGTTGCTTTGCCTGTGACCTCGAACAACATTGAGTTCACTCTTTCGAGCCCGCAAAAAAGAGTGAACCGGGAATCGCCGGTGTTGTTGATATCGAGATATCCTAATGGTGAAGATATTCGTGATGATGCAGTAGAAGGGGGAGATCGTGGCTGCTGAGACTATGGAGCGGATGGAAATCAGCTTGCGGGTTGATCCCGATCAGGCGTTTGACCTGTTGCTGTCGCAGATAGATCCCGATGATGGATTTGACATGGACACGAAGCCAGTAAGGGTCCACGATGGAGAATATCTGGCTCGGATGCTGGAGAGCTGATGTCGGCTGCCGTGTGCGTCATTCTTGACTGCAACGTATACATCGATGTGGCTGAGATTCTGGGGTGTGATGCTCAGCCGGCGCAATTACGCAGTACCAAGGTGCCCGATGGCGTGTCTAAGTCTGAGATCGAAACGTTCCGTTGTGTTCTGGAGGGGCGGTTTGGCCCCTATGATCTCGTGTTGGGCGGTTCGAGGCACATTAGAGAGACTGTGGTGCATGAGCTGGGAAGATTAAACGGATGGGATGACGAATCCGCAGAGTCTTTCATGGAGCGATTCTTCGATGATCTCGTAGATGTCATGATCACTGGTTTTGTAGGGGAGGAGCACGTTCCTCCCCTCGATCACGAAGACGGTGTCGTATTTGGTACTTGCCATGAGATCAGTAACCGGCCTGGCATCGTGAGAACGATTCTGGTGACTCGTGATCGTCAATTCGTTGAGGAGTTCCGGGGAAAGGTATCTCATACCGTTGTATTGCATCCCGTTGCATTCATGAAACTGTGCAATGCGGCTCGGAATTCTCTGAGAAGAGCGTAGTCTTATTGGGGTCAGGGGGTTCTCATCTAATGCTCACCGGGTCGAGGCGCGGCGTATGAGCTTGGGCATGAGCAGTTGCGTGCTGTGAACGTGCCCGGCCGGATTGGCGATCTCGTCAAGCATCAACGTCATGGCGCGCCGGCCCATGTCCACGCCGGGGGACTCCACGACGGTCAACGACATCGGGCACCGGCTTTCCAGTCGGTCACCTTCCGTGCCGATGACGGAAATTTCTTCCGGTATTTGGATCCCTGCGTCAGTTAGTGCGCTGATAATGCCGCTGGCTACACGATCCGATCCGGCCACGATGCCATCCGGCCGATCGGAATTCTGAATGGAGGACAGTCGTCGGCCGATTTCATATCCGTCTTCGAACATCAGGCCACCGGAATCGATGACTTCCAATGTGACGCCGTCGGTTGCTCTGGTGACCCGTTCTATGCCGGTCTGACGTTGCTGAATCGGTTGGTAATTGGAATCGTTCGCCACATAGGCCAGATGCCGGCACCCCGTACTGATCAGCTCGTGCGCAGCGATCTCTCCGGCAGCCGTATCGTTTTTCAACACCGTACAGTGATCATCCACGAAGGACGGGTTGCGATGATCGATCATGATCGCCGGGATACCGGCAGCACGAGCGAAGGCAATGTCATCCTGTGAGTCGTCCACTGCGCTGATGATCAGGCCCGACACGTTCATCTGGCAGAGCATTCTTACCTGCTCGGACTGTCGCGTCTTGTCCGACATGGAGTGCACGCCGATGACCTCCATGTCGTTAGCCTCGCAGATTTCTTGAATGCCCTCAAGGATCGAGGTGAAAAGATAGTTTTCTACGTCGGTGATTACATATCCGATCAACGGCGTAACGATCTGTCGTTCTATGATCTTCCGTTTCTGAGTGCGGACATACCCCAGATCTTCGATTGCTTTCTGTATTTTGATTTTCAAGCGGTCGGATACGCGGTCTGGGTAGTTGAGATAGTTTGATACCGTGCCGATGGACACATCGGCTTTCTTTGCAACGTCGCTGATACCGATGCGTTTCGAGGCATCGTCGTCTCGCTTGGCGCTGATGGTTGGCGATGCTCCATTGGGCTGCTTATCGGTGGAAGTCATATATCTATTCTATAAGATGCTTATCGTGTTTTGAATTTTAAAAATGAAAAGCAAAGAAATCGATACTGATTGGGTCTCAATTTTCATTTCTTTTCATTGCGTTCGTCGCTGACGCCGCAAATGTTTAAAACTTTTACTTTTGTTGAAAATATTAGCTTTTTAAGGATGTAAAGGATTTGCTTGACTGTGCGATTTGATTGAGTTGAAAAATTTTGAATTTCAATATATAGTGTAGTCAACTTCAAAAAATTAAATGAAGTTATATGGATGATATTCGTGAAGTGGCGAACATCATCGAATGAAAACAAGGAAGGAAGGGACGATGATGTCATCCTCTCAGATGGATTTCAACAGGGGTGATTGTGGCTGTGTCGATCATGGACGGTCGCATGATGATCGATATGATCATGCCCAGTCAGCTGTGTCCATGCAAGATTCCTCGGTGCTTGGACTCAAAGAATACATCACGGGTCAGGCTTCGCTGATGGTCCGTTCGGCGACTGATGCATTGCCTCACCCATACGTGGTACCTAGCACTCCCGATTCCCCGATCTACAGTTCTGACCTGTGGGATTGGGATTCTTGGTGGGCGAGCGTGGCTATGACTCAGATTGAGCTTGATCTCGATGACGATGGCTGTTTTCTCGAAGCTACGCAAGGATCGATTCTGGATTTCCTTGATCGTACGGATGACAACGGCATCACTCCGATCATGCTGTACCCAAATGGCAAGGGATTCGAAAGCGTTGATCCTACGTTGTTCGATGAGGAGCATCCGTTCGACCAGAACATGCACAAGCCGATCCTTGCGCAGGCTGCCGCCATGCTGATTCAGCAACATGGGGATGCTTCATGGATTGCTGATCGTATTGATGCTCTGGAACGATTCCTTACTTGCTATCTCACTCATCATGTTCATAAGGAGACGGGTTTGGCCTACTGGCAGACTGACTTTGCCGTAGGCGTGGATAATGATCCATCGATTTTCTTCCGACCGGATAAGAGTGCTGCTTCCATTTTCCTGAATTCGCTGCTGTATCGCGAACTGATGGCTTTCGGATACATTCTCGAGACTCTTGGCAAAGTGGACGAATCCATTGCGTGGCGTGAAAAGGCACGGGCGCTGCGTGATGCGATCAATACCTACTGCTGGGATGAGCGAGACGGCACCTATTATAGCGTTGATCTCAATCTCCGGCCTGTCGATGAGAGCCGTTGGCTGCATCATGGCGCGCCAAGATCATGGCCGTGCCTGCTGATGCGCATTGACAGCTGGTCAAGCTTTGCCGCCCTATGGGCGGGAATTCCTGATGAGTGCCAAGCCAAGCGTATGGTCGGACGCTATAGGGAGACCGCTACGTTCAATGCTCGATACGGAGTGCGTACGTTGTCCCGTTTGGAGCCTCAGTACATGGTGCGTTCTTCAAACAATCCGTCATGTTGGCTCGGCCCTATTTGGGGAGTCTCGAACTATATGGTGTTCCGTGGTCTCCAGAAGTACGGGTTCCTGGAAGACGCTCGAGAGCTTGCATGCAAGACCATACGTCTGTTTGCCAATGACTTTGCGGCGACCGGTTGCCTGCATGAATACTATGATCCCGACACCGGCGAACCAGTGATGACCGCAGGATTCCAGAACTGGAATTTCCTTGCTGTCATCATGATCGACTGGCTTGATGGCAAGCCGGTTCGTTACGAATTCTGAACTTTCGTCATTCACATAGTCAATATCGCGGTCACAGTGGCGTGACCGCATCAATTCGATTCATAAGGAAACGACAATGAGTGCAGCAACTTCTTCGGCGCCGTCGGCGCCGACATCCGCAAAAATCGGTCGGTACATAGCCGGATACATCGTCTTCTGGTTGTTCACCGCCACCGGCGTCACCATGGTGGCCAACGTTCTGATGCCGCAATTCGTCAAGAATATCGGTGCCGCAAATCCGGCTGCCGTCATTGGCACGGCCAGTAGCATCGCCATGATTGTGGCCATGATCAGCAATGTGGTATTCGGCGCTATTTCTGATCGAACTCGTACAAAATTCGGACGTCGCGCTCCTTGGCTGGTGATCGGTGGCATCGTCTCCATCATCTCCTTTGCCATGATGCCGTTGCAAACCACCGGAGTCGGAGTGATCGCGGTATATTCGATCGCTCAGATCGGCATGAACATTATGTATGCGCCGTTCTATGCCGTACTTTCCGACAACGTGCCCGAAGAGAAACGTGGCACGGTGTCTATGGCCAACGGTCTGGGTAACTCCATCGGTTGCGGCATCGGTCCGATGCTTGGCTCGTATTTCATCAGTAGTGTTACTCAGGGCTTGCTCATCGGTGCGGCATTGGTTGGTCTTGGTGGCATCGTCGTCGCCGTGGTCTTCCCGAATCGGAATGACGTTGCCGTCATGAAAACCGCGGAACGTCCCGATCGCACGATTATGCAGCAGCTGATCTACACGCTCACCCCACCGCGCAAATGTCCTGATTTCTGGAAGGCATTCGTCGGTCGTACTTGCATCATGCTTGCCGTGCAGATGATCAGTTCGTACCTGCTCTATCTTGTTCAGGACTACCTGCACTTCTCCAAGACCGAATCCGCAGCCCTGATCGGTACCTATTCGCTGATCGTAACCATTGCGTCGTTCGTTACACTGGCCGTCGGACCGCTTTCCGACAAGCTGCATCGCAGAAAGATGCCCGCATATATTGCCGTGGTTCTGATTTGTGCCAGCTTCGGATTCTGGCTTCTGGGCGGATACGGGCTTGTGGCTTCGTCCACTGCCGTTATCATCGCTGCAGTGTTGTATGGAGCCGGTTATGGTTCTTTCACCGCCATCGATCAGGCGCTGAACGTCGATGTGCTGCCGAACAAGGAAGATGCCGGTAAGGATCTTGGATTCATCAATGTCGGTACCACTGCCGGTATGGCAGCAGGCGCACTGTGCACGTCATCCCTCTATTCCCTGACAGGAAGCTACGCGGTGGTGTTCCCCGTGGCGATCGGCATGAGCCTGATCGGCGCGGTGTCCATCTCCCTGATCAAGTCGGTGAAGTAGTAGGTCAAATTGCGGCGGGGCTCGGCCGTTGGCCGCCCCGTCGATTCATGAATGCGTGACGGACCGAGATGATTATCGCTGATATGCGTTCTTGCTGTTCATGCGCGTCGAGTAAGGAATATCAATCATGTCGAGACAACTGAGGAAATCTATCGGCACGGTGCTGACACTGGGGGCTGGAGCCGGCTCATTCCTGAGTGCCACGGCGATTGTGAGTCTGTCATCCACGATCACCATATGGCAGAAGACCCTGCCTCTGACCACGATGCAGGTGGGTTTGCTGTCCGGGCTGCTCAGTCTGGCCATTGCCGTAGGCAGTCTTTCGGCAAATAGTCTCGGTCGACGTTTGGGAAGGGTCTCTGTTTACCGGATGGTGTTGTTCCCGGCGGCATTGGGATTCCTGATCTGTGCGATGGCTCCAAACTTCGCAGTACTACTTGCTGGCATGATCCTTGTCGGTGTTACTACGGGTGCCGATCTACCTTTGGCTCTTTCTCTGGTTTCGGATCCGCATTACACCAAGAGCAACAATGCGAAATGCGTATCGCTGACACAGAGTGGATGGCAGCTGGGTATTCTGGTCACTCTTGTTTCGGCATTTGGTATCTCCTGGTTTGAAGGGGATCTGCCTTGCCGGTTCCTGTTTCTGGCCATTGCGGTTATTTCATGTGCGGTGGCGATTTACCGACTGCGGGGTACTGATTTTACCGATGAGGATATGAGCCATGAACAGTGTCTCCGTGCTGCGTCTGAGAATATTCGTAAGCGCATCGGGATTAGTGGTGGACAGATCTTCTTTTGGCGTAGGTTTGGTCGTTCCGAGAAGTCGTTTTTCGCTTCCATTCTGGTGTTCTATGTGTTCTGGAATTTCCTTGGTAATACTTGGGGGCAGTTTCAGACGTTTATCTTCGTGAATGCTGACGCCAGTCAATCGCTCGCTACGGGCATTGGCATTCTGGTGTGCGTGTTGACGTTTATGGCAAGTTTTTTGGTGCCGCTGGCTAGCGGTACGAGGTTCGAACATCCGTTATTCTGCTTTGGAGGGATGATGATCGTCGTCTCCCTGGTGGTATTGGTGTTCAGGGGAGATCAATTGTGGTGGCTCATCGGAGCTACGGCAACATTGAATACCGGACTTGTGTTATCTGGTGAAGCGACCAGCAAGGTCTGGATTCAAACCCTGTTCAAGGATGAGGATCAGCGTACTTCCGTGCAGGGATTCACGTTGGCGTTCTCCCGTATCCTGTGCAGCTTGTTGGCGTTGGTGACGCCAAGCCTCGTCGTGCCGGATACCATCCGTACCACCATGATGGTGTTTCTTGGCTTTGCGGTTATCTCCTTGGGTGCCGGATTGAAGACCATTCGTTCGCAGGTTGCCGTACATGGTTCTGCCGGTATGGAGACTGAAAAGGTGTCATAAGGGTTGGGGTCGCTAGGCGAGCGCCCAGTTCACTCTTTTCGGGTGCCCGGAAAAGAGTGAACTGGAAACGCACGGAATCGCACACGGTCGGCCTGGTTTCGGGTCGGCCGTGTTGCGTTATCCGTTACATCGAACAACATTGAGTTCACTCTTTGGCACCAGCGAAAAAGAGTGAACTCAATCACGCCGAAACCGCCCCTATCCCAGCACCTTGGTGCGCTTGAGACCGGCCTCCGACTTGGCGGTGAGGCGCATGAGCGGGCGGCGCAGGACGAGGCCGAGCAGCAGCATCGGCAGGACGAACGCCGCCAGCCTGCCCATGGCGATCCAGTAGTCGTTGTGGTAGACGCCGAAGATCGCGGCGCGGAACATGTCGATGGCATGCGTGGCCGGCAGGAACGGGTGCACCGCCTGGAAGAAGTCGGGCAGCACGGCGACGGGGAACGAGCCGCCGGCGCCGGTGATCTGCATCACCATGATGAGCACGCACAGCGCCTTGCCGGGGGAGCCGAACGCGGCCGCCATCGTGTAGACGATGAACGCGAATACCAGCGACGTCACCCATCCGGCCAGCATGAACAGCAGCGGGCCGTCGCACTGCACGCGCAGGTACACGAGCTCGCCCAAGCACATGACGGTGCTCTGCAGCAGCGCCAGAATCCCGTAGATGCCGAAGCGTCCGAGGAACATCTCGCCGGGCGTCGGACGATCCAGCGTGGCCTGACGCCTGTCCGACACCTGCACGAGTATGGCCAGCGTCATCAGCAGCGCACCCATCCACAGGCCCAGCGTCGTATACATCGGCGTCATGGATGAGCCGAAGTTGTCGGACCTGTAGACGGCGTTGCGATTGAGACTCACCGGCGAGACCAGCGACGTGGCCAGCGCTTCGGGGTCGTCGCCCAGCACCTTGCGCACGGTTTTGAGATCCCCGCTGTTCAGCGCCTTGGTGATCCTGCCATGCAGGTCGTCGAGCTTGCCGGCCGAGGAGCGCAGGGATTTCGCCGTGGCGGTGATGTCCGTATGCGCGTCCGCCATGCTCGCGGCGATGGAATCCGCCGAACCGGAAAGCTCCGACGACGTGGCCTCCAGCCGTGAGGTCGCCTCGGCCGCGCCCTCGTAGGCGTCCGATGCGGCCGACGACATGGCGGCGAGCTTCGTCTTCAGTCCCTTGTCGAAGTCGTCGCCCACCTGCGTCATGGTCCTGCGGGCCTCTTCGGCGCGGGCCTTGGCCTCGGCGCGCTTCCGCTCGCTGCCGGCCAGCCCCTTGTCGATGCCGTCGGCGGCGGAGGTCAGCGAATCACGCACCGCGGTCTGCCTGGCGATGGCCTCGTCCATCCGTCCGAGCAGCGTCTGCTGCAGCTGCACGCCGTCGCCGCCCGCGGGCTTCAGCGCCGCCAGCCGCTCGCGCAGTCCCCGGTATGCGGTGATCTGCGCGTCGATCTTCGCGGCCACGCCATGCAGCTGCTTCGCCGAGTCGGCGCCCTGCGTGCCCACGGCGTCGAACGCCTGATCGATGCTCGCCTCGGCTCCCTGATAGCTGTCGGCGCTGGCATCAAGCGCCTCGCCGACCGTATCGGCCGAGGAATCCAGTGTGGCGGCGACCGTGGTCACGCCCTGTCTCGCCTGATCGGTGGCCTTGCGCGCATCCGCCGCGCTGCCGCCCGCCTTGCTGACCAGCTGCGCCGACGTGGCAACCAGCGTCTGTGCCGAATCCAGCATGTCGCCGTACTGGTCGAGGTTGTCGGCGGCCAGATCAAGCTGCCTGGCCGTACGGTCGATGTTCGCGTTGAGGTTGCCGATGAGCGTCGTCGCCGAATCGCTGTCCAGCGACTCCGCGAGTTGCGAGGCGATGGTCAGGCCCACGTTGGAGATGGTCGTGTTGAACGTATCGTTCACCTGCGCCGTCACCGCGTCGGCGCCCTGCCCGGTTACCTTCGGGGCCAGCGGATTTTTCTTCTCGTTCGTGTAGTAGGCGATCTTCGCATGCCGGGTCCGGGTGGAGAACAGGGTCATCATGTCGCGGCTGAACGACTTCGGGATCACCACGGCGGCATAGTATTCGCCGGATTCCGTGCCGTCGATGGCGTTCCGCTCGTCGGTGACCACCCAGTCGAGCTGGTCGTTGGCGCGCAGGGCCGAGACGACGTTCTCGCCCACGTTCACCTTCACCGGCACCAGATCGCTGCGATACCCCTCGTCGGCATTCGCCACGGCGACCTTGAGGCCTCCGGTGCTGCTGAACGGATCCCAGTTCGCGGCCACGTTGAACCACGCGAACAGCGAAGGGATCGCCACCAGCCCGATGATCAGGGTGATGGCCGTGACGTTCGAAGTGATGTTCCGCACGTCGCCGGCGACGATGCGCCCGACGTTCCGCAGCTTCCGCAGCAGCGTCGTCGCCAGCGTCGTCATGATCGCGATGATCGTCGTCATGGCGTCACGCCTCCTTTCCCGATGCCCCGGCCGCAGCCCCGGCCGCGGTCTTAGTCGCAGTCCCGGTCCCGGCCGCCGAGTGCTTCGGCGTTCGGCCCGATGCCGGCCCGGTCACGTTCAATAGGTCCAGTGATTTCAACGGCTTCCGGTGCAGACGCTGCCTTCGGTAGACGTCGCGCAGCTCCGCCGCATCCATGTTCCCCAGTCGGATCTGCCGCCGGATGCCGTCGTAGATGAATTCGATGCCGACGAGGAACGTGATGATGGCCACGATCCAGATCACCCAGGCCAGCAGGATGCCGATCTTCTCGTTGGTAGTCATCGAGAATGCCGTCAGGCCGATCGGCAGGATGATGCCCGCCGCGAGCGCACCGCGCTTGAGCTTCGGATACAGGCGTTCGAATCGGGCCGCCCGCCGTGTGATGCCCGCATGGAACTCCTCGGAGTCGTTCAGCGCACGCAGCAGCTGGTCGAGCCGGTAGCGGTTGTGGATGGCCACCGGCTTCTCCGCGGCCAGCAGATCCGTGGCGGCGAACCGTTCGGACACCATCGTGTTGAGATTGTTGAGATACGGTCGCAACGTCATGCCGACTAGGAACGCCGCGGCGGCGAACAGCGCCAGCGTCGTGAGATACCGCCAGTAATGGTCGCCGTAGAACCCGCCGATCGTCTCGCGCAGCGCATTGTTGCCGTGGGTGATCGGCAGGAACGGGTAGAGGCGCTGGAATTCCTTCGGCATCATCTCGATCGGATACATGCCCGACGATCCGGGCACCTGCAGGACGGTCAGCAGCACGGTCAGTCCCCGGCCCACGTGGGCGAAGGAGATGCACAGCGCGTAGATGATGGAGACGTACACCACGCCGATGGCCATCGTCGTCAGATACAGGGCCGGCAGGTTCGCCGCCTGCACGCCGATGACGAGATTGCCGGTGGTCGTGATGACCGCCTGCAGGCAGGACAGGACGGCCAGCAGCAGCCAGCGGCCCAGATACTTCTGGTTCGCGGTGAGCCCGGTGATGCCTTCGTCATCCACTTCGAGATGCACCATCATCGCCAGCGTGAACGCGCCGATCCACAACGCCAGATTCGTGAACATCGGCGCCACGGCCGACCCATAGGAGTTCAGCGGATACACGGTGTGGGTCTCCAGCGCGGTGGGGGAGGCCACGAACTTCGCGACGTCGTCGGGCGAGGCGCCGAGCGACGAGCGCAGCCTGTCCAACGTGTCGGCGCTGGATGCGGCGTTCATGTCGGAGTCGATGTTGCTCAGCGTGGTGCGGGTTTCGGCCAGCGACCGCTTCGACCCCTCAAGCGCCTTGGTCGTCCTGTCAAGCGTGGTATCGAGCTGGTCGAGCGCCGTGTTCGCCTCGTCCACGGCCGGGCCGACCTTCGCCAGCGTGCCCGACAACGTGGTGGCGCTCGCCGAGAACGAACCGAGCGCGCTGTTCAGGCCCGAGGTCGCGGTGCCGCCGAGCGCCGACTGGGATCGCTGCAGTGCGGTGATGGTACTCTGATTGGCCGAGTCGATGGCATCGGCCGCCCCGGCGATCGCGGTGGCACTGTTGCCGACGTTCGCGCTGGCCGTACGCATGGCGTCCACAGCCGCATGTCCGTCACGGCCACGCTGCTCCAGCTCCGCGATCAGTGCCTTGCCGGAATCCGTGCCGGCGAACTCGGAATCCTTCAGCGTCGTGACGATCGCGGCGTTCGCGTCCACGGCCTCCTGCGCGGAAGCCGCGGCGGCGTCGGCGCGGTCCTTGGCGCCGAGCACGGTGCCGGAGGCCTTGCCGATGACCGTGTTCGCCTGCTGCGAGCCCGCGGACAGCGACGCCGAGGCGCTCGCCGATTTCACCGCCAGTGAGGAGCTCAGCGAGGTCAGTCCGTTCTGCGCGTCGCTGATCGAGGCGATGCCCGAGTTCAGCGTGGTCTGTGCCTTCGTGGCCTTGCCGCTGATGTCGGACAGCGAGACGCGGGCCTCATCCACCTTGGCGGAGCCGTCGTTCACGGCGGCGATGAGCGAATCGAGCTTGGCTTCGGCGTCGTCGATGCCGTCCAGCGCCTTGTCCACGCCGTTCGAGGTCTCGCGCCGCGCCGCGTCGGCGTGGGCCGAGGCCTTGCCGGCCGCCTTGGACATGGCCTCGACCGCGGTTTTACTCACCGTGGAGACGAACTGGCTGTTGATCTGCCGCTCCAGAGTGCCGGCCCCGGTATCGGTGATGCGCGGCGTGATCGGGCTGGTCTTTTCGTTGACGTAGTACTCGATCTTCGGCTGACGGAAGTCGCCGGTGGTGATGGTCATGAGGTCGGCCGAGAAATCGACTGGGATGATGATGGCCGCGTAGCTGGTGCCGGATCGCACCTCGTCGAGGGCCTGCTGCCGGCCCATGAACGTCCAGTCGAGCTGATGATTGTCGTGCAGCGACGTCTCCACCTGATCGCCGATGTTCAGCCTGCCGATGGCGCTGCTGCTTGCGCCCCTGTCCTCGTTGACCACGGCCACGCGCAGGTTGCCGGTGTTGTCGTAGGGGCTCCAGAACGCGGCGACGTTGAACCATGAGTACAGCGCGGGGATCGCGCAGATGCCCAGTACCGTGACCACGGCCATGGGTACGGCGAGTATGCGGCGGATGTCGCGCGCGAAGACCTGGAAGACGTGTTTCATGCTGACCTCGGCGGATCCTGTGACAACGGAAGATTTTGACTACGGATATAAGTTATACTACAACTGTAGCGTAACGATCAAACGTGGTGAAAAATGATATACGATGAGATATCGTTTCCCCGTGCAGCACGGTCAAGAACGGTCGAGTGCGGCCAGATACGGTCAGGAGTGTGTGACGATGACGAACGAGGCGCGGAACGCGACGGCGCAGGGTCCGACAGTGCAGAGCCCGGCGAAATCCCGTCCGGCGAAACCGCACGGCGATCGCCGTGTGCGGCGCACCCGCGCCCGCCTTGCGGACGCACTCGTCGAGCTCATGCGCACCAAGCCGGTCGAATCCATCACCGTGACCGAACTGGCCGAACGGGCCGACGTGAACCGCGTGACCTTCTACGCGCACTACAACAACGTGCAGGAGCTGCTCGGACAGATCGAGGACGACGCGGTGGCCGCGTTCCGAAGCGTGGCCGAAGCCCATGCGAAGGAACTGGTCACGGGGGAGTATCTGCCGTTCGTCACCGCCACGCTCGTCTACATCGATGAACACGACAGCATGATTTCCGTATTGCTGTCGTCGTTCGGCAATACGTTGTTCAACGATCTGGCTGACAGTATCCGCGACATCTGCAACGAGATCTTCGACCCCGTCTCGGCGGCGATGGTCGAAGCGGGCGATGAGGGCGACCGTATCGACGGCGACGTGGATCTCGATCATGCGAGGATGATCCGCGACTACCAGTTCGACTACATCTTCGGCGGCATCATGAACGTGATCCGCGACTGGTTCCGTGGCGGGCGGAAGGAATCCATTGCATTCATGGCCGCCATCATCAGTTCCACCACCAAGGCCGCCGGTCTCGACTCCCTGCGCGAGAACATCCGGCTCGCCGTGCGCTGAGCCGGCCCCAAGACCGCTGCTGCCCCCAAGCCGCTACCCGCCCCACCCCCGGTGCTATGGTCTGAACCATGGCAGACATCAACGATGCGCGGGCTGCGCTGAAACGGTATTTCGGCTACGACGAGTTCCGGCCCGGTCAGGAGCCGCTGATCGGCGCGATCCTCGCCGGCCGCGACGCGCTCGGCGTCATGCCCACCGGCGCCGGCAAATCCATCTGCTATCAGATCCCCGCCGTACTGCTCGACGGCCTCACCGTCGTGATCTCCCCGCTGGTCTCCCTGATGGCCGATCAGGTCGCCGGTCTCGAGGACAACGGCATCCACGCCGTCTACGTCAACTCCACGCAGAGTCCGGAGGAGCAGTCCGCCGCGCTTGCCGAGGCGAAACAGGGTCTGTGCCGGGTTCTCTACGTGGCCCCCGAACGGCTCGACACCGCCCGGTTCGCCGACTTCGCCGCCCACGCGAACATCGGCCTGCTCGCCATCGACGAGGCGCACTGCGTCTCCCAATGGGGACAGGACTTCCGCCCGGCGTATCTGGGCATCGGCGAGTTCATCGCCCGCATGCCCCGTCGTCCCGTCGTCGCTGCGTTCACCGCCACCGCCACCGAGCGCGTGCGGGAGGACATCGTCCGGTTGGTCGGTCTCAACAACCCACAGATCAGCGTCACCGGATTCGACCGCACCAACCTGTACTTCGACGTCATCAAGGCCACGCCCACCGCCAAACGGCAGTGGATCGAACGATACGTGGCCGCGCACGGCGAGGAATCCGGCATCATCTACTGCGCCACCCGTCGGGAGACCGAGGCCCTGGCCGATGATCTCAACGCCCGCGGTGCCTCCGCCGTGTGCTATCACGCCGGACTGCCCCCTGAGGAACGGTCTCGTGCCCAGCGGGCCTTCGTCAACGACGAGGTGCATGTGGTCGTGGCCACCAACGCGTTCGGCATGGGCATCGACAAGTCGAACGTGCGGTACGTGATCCACCACAACATGCCCGACAGTATCGAAGCCTACTATCAGGAGGCCGGTCGTGCGGGCCGTGACGGTCTGCCCTCCCGGTGCACGCTGCTGTGGTGCGACGCGGACATCATGACCCGGCGGCGGTTCATCGACAACGAAAGCGAGAACGATCGGCTCAGCGCCGAGGACGCCGAGGCGGTGCGCGCCCGACGACGCGTGCTGCTCGACGGCATGACCGGATACTGCCGCACCACCGAATGCCTGCACCGGTACATCACCGCGTACTTCGGCGAAACCGGTGAAACCGTATGCTCCGGATGCTCGAACTGCGACGGCGAGTTCGAAACCGTCGACGTGACCGACATCGCGCGGGCGGTCAGCGAATGCGTGCACGACATCCTGACCCTGTTGGAACCGAACCGGGATGGCAGCCCCCGCGGCCTCGGCGCGGCCAAGATCGTGCAGATCCTGCGCGGCTCCGATTCGCAGGAGATGCACGACTGGCGTCACCTCGACTCCGCACCCACCTACGGACGACTGAAAAACAGGACCGCGGCGCAGGTCCGCGACGTGATCTCGCAGATGATCGCCGATGGGTATCTCGTCGTGGCCGACGGCAGATTCCCCATCGTATTGTTCGGTCCCCGGGCCGTGGAAACCGTGGCGCCGGACTTCCGTATGACGATCAAGCGACTGGAGCGGCCGGCCGGATCGGCCGCGCGGTCCGCCGGCGTATACGGTGGGGCGTACGGGGCTTCCGGCGGGGACGGCGGCGGGGACGGCGGCGGGGCCGGTTCCGGCGGTCGGGCCCGGTCGGCCGCGGCCTCCGGACTCGAGGGATCGGATGCCGAACTGTTCGACCGGCTGCGGGAACTGCGTCTGGAGATCGCCCGCGAAATCGGCAAGCCGCCGTACATCGTGTTCTCCGACAAGACCCTGCGCGGCATGTGCGAGCTGCGGCCCACCTCGGCCGACGAATTCCTCGAGGTCAACGGCGTGGGCCAGCACAAGCTCGAACTCTACGGAGACCGCTTCATCGCCGCCATCCGTGACTTCGTCGAATAGGCGTCGCCGTATTGCGTCGCTTGACCGCCTTAATCTTGCTGTGCAGAAAGGAGTCCCATGATCACCGACAATTCCACCACCGATACCGCCGCTGATTCGGCTGCCGACCGTAGCGTGCGCGTCGCCACGCCCGAGGATTTCGACGCCATCGAGGCCATGTACGCCCGCGCCCGCAGACTCATGGCCGAGAACGGCAATCCCACGCAATGGGCCGACCGGTTCCCGCTGGAATCCACGGTCCGTGCCGACATCGCCGAAGGCCGCACCCGTCTGCTGATTGATCACGCCGGCGTTGCCGAATCCGCATCCGGCGTGGCGTTCGGTCCCGAAGCCGAGCGGATCCTCGCGGTCTTCGTCCTGTGCCCCGGCCCGGACCCGTCGTACGCCGAGATCGACGGTGCGTGGCTGGACGACGATGACTACATGGCCGTGCATCGCGTGGCCGCCTCAGGACTGGGTCCGCGCGCCGGACGGGACTGCCTCGACTGGGCCGTGCGGCAATACGGCAATGTGCGCATGGATACGCATTGCAACAACCGGGCCATGCAGCACGTACTCGAATCCTGCGGATTCACCCGATGCGGCACGATCACGCTGGTACAGCGGGAGGGCGACGCCGAGCGGCTGGCCTACCAGCGTCATGACCGCCGATAGCCGGCGGGCGACAGTCATCGTCCGACGGCCATTGCCCCGATAACCGGCGATAGATGACATGCATGGCCGGATGGTTGACGGAATCGATTTCACGGACGAAAGTAGGAGTCGGCATCGTGGTCGGAGACGGAACCGTCCGCCCGGCCGCGGAAGAACAGCAACGAAAAAAGGAGTCGTCATGGCAGACAAGCCGGTCGTGGAAAGCTTCCAGCTCGATCACACGAAGGTCAAGGCGCCGTACGTGCGCTACATCGATACGGAGACCGGTCCCCACGGCGACGTGATCTCCAACTACGATCTGCGACTGGTGCAGCCGAACGAGAACGCGATTCCGACCGGCGGCCTGCACACCATCGAGCACACCATCGCCGTGCTGCTGCGCGAACGCATCCCCGGATACATCGACTGCTCGCCGTTCGGCTGCCGCACCGGATTCCATCTGCTCACCTGGGGCGAGCATTCCACCGAGGATGTGGCCCGCGCGCTCAAGGAGTCGTTGGAGTTCATCGCCTACAAGGCCACCTGGGAGGACGTGCCCGCCACCACCATCGAAAGCTGCGGCAACTACCGTGACCACAGCCTGTTCACCGCCAAGGAATGGGCCAAGGACATCCTCGCCAAGGGCATCAGCTCCGATCCGTTCGAGCGCAAGATCGTCTGAGGGCGCCGATTCGAATTCATGGGTGCAATACGTTTTTCGCGGGTGGCGCAGGCGATCCCGCCGAACATCTTCGCCGACATGGACGTGAAGGTGGCCCGTGCGATCGCCGGCGGCGCCCACGTCATCGACCTGAGCAAGGGCAATCCCGACGCCTACCCGGAGGCGTTCATCCGCGACGTGGCCAAACGGGCCGTGGATGATCCGCACAACGCCTGCTATACGCCGTTCGATGGCAAGGGGGAGTATCTTCGGGCGGCCGCGGACTGGTACCGCGATGTCCACGGCGTGAACGTGGACCCTGAGACCGAGATCTTCGCCGTGGAGGGCGCGGTGGATGGTCTCGCCGGACTGACCGCGATCCTGCTGGACCGCGGGGATGCGGTGGCGTTCGCCGACCCGTACTATCCCTCGTATCATTGCATGGCTGTGATGGCCGGCGCCGAGGAGATCCTCCTGCCCGCCGTGCCGTCCCTCGGCTGGCTGCCTGATTTCGACGCGGTGCCGGCCGACGTGTGGCGGCGTCTGCGCGTGCTGGTGCTCAACTATCCGAACAATCCCACCGGCGCCCAGGCCCCGGTCTCGTTCTTCGAACGGGCCGTGGCACTCGCCCATGAATACGGGTTCGTGATCGTGCATGATTTCGCTTACACCGGCCTCGGCGTGGACCCGGGGAACCAGCAGGTCAGTCTATTGGCCGTGCCGGGTGCGCTCGACGTGGCGGTGGAGGTCGATTCGCTGTCCAAGCAGTACGCGATGGCCGGATGGCGTGCCGGGTTCGTGGCCGGCAACGCCGAGATCGTCTCGCATCTCAAGCGCTACCACTATCAGATGGGATCGATGATCACCGGCATGATCCAGGACGCCGGCATCGCCGCCCTGCGCAGCGACCAGAGCTGCGTGGCCCGTCTGGCTGCGAGGTACGCCCGTCGTCGCGCGATCATCGCCGACGGTCTGCGTGATCTCGGCCTCGACGTATTCGACTCGGCCGGCGGCATCTTCGTCTGGGCCCGGGCCCCGCATGACATGGATGGGTCGGCGTTCGCCGAAGCGGTGCTGCGCGAGGCCGAGGTGGCGATTCTGCCCGGCTCGTGCTTCGGCCGGGTGGGGGAGCGCTATGTGCGGTTCAGTCTGCTGAAGGATGAGACACAGCTGGTCGAGGCCGTGCAGCGGCTGAAGTCGGCCCGGACGGTTCTGGGAATCTGAGTCCCGGACGTTCAGTCCGCGTCGGTCTGGTCTGCGTTGATCTGGTCCGTGGCGAGCGCGCAGCTTACTTCGTCGACGATGTCGTGCATGGCGTCGCGGGCGCGTGCGGGATCGCCCTTCCAGATCGCGTCGGCCACGGCGTCATGGGCGTCGAGCGCCTCCGGAGCCGGACGCTGCGGATACATGTTGATCTCCACGCGGCCGCGCAGAATCGTGGCCACGATATGCGCCAGCGCCGCGAACAGTTCGTTGCCGCTGCTTTTGAGCAACAGCGAATGGAATTCGATGTCAAGTTCGTGGAATCGGTTCAGGTCGCCGCTTTCGCCGTGCCGGCGCATTTCCACGGCCAGTACGGGAAACTTCGCCTTGACGTCCAGCGGCGCCCGTCGCGCGGTGCCCTCGGCGGCCGCCGGTTCGATGGCCAGTCGCAGTTCGGTCAGCGAGAGCAACTCCTGACGGCGCTGGGTGGAATGCAGCTTCCATTGGATCACCTGCGGGTTCAGGGCGGCCCAGGATTCCGGGCTCTGCGCCACGAGGCCGACCCTGCGGCGGATGGTCACGGCGTCGGCGGATTCCAGCGCGCGGGCGGCTTCGCGGGCCACGGTCCGGGAGACGCCGAACTTGTTCTGGATGTCCTCAAGGGTGAGGCTGGAGCCCACCGGCCAGCCGCCGTCGATGATGTCGATGGCGAGACGGTCGGTGATCGGCTGATGCAGATGCTGGCCTTCGACGAGGGGTGATCCCGTGCCGGCAAGCGTACCCGCGCCGGTAAGTGATCCCGCGCCGGCCGCTCCCATGCCGTTGCCTGACTTCGCGCCGGGGGTCGATTCCGCTGCCGTCATCGTAGGCTCCTTTCACCGTTGTTTCATCATCATTGTGCCGCATTTAAGAGTATGTATTCCATTGGGACACGCCGTAAGCCGCATTAAAGACTCTTTTTAATTTGACAAAGCATATTAAAAAATAATATGGTCATATTAAAAGTCGCGCCCGTCGGGTGGCGGGACGATCAGCAAAGGAGCGGAACATGGGCATTCATGTGGTGGTGATGGGCGTCTGCGGTTGCGGCAAGTCCACGGTGATCGAGGCGATTCGCGATCGGCTGGGATTCACGCTGGCCGAAGGCGACGACATGCACCCCCGGGCCAACGTGGAGAAGATGCACGCCGGGCACCCCCTGACCGACGAGGACCGTTGGCCGTGGCTGCGCAGCATCAACCGGTGGATGGTCGAACAGGACGAGGCCGGTCACGACACCGTGGTCTCCTGCTCGGCGCTCAAGCGCTCGTACCGTGATCTGCTCAGCGAGCACGTGCCGGTGTTCTTCCTGCATCTGACCGGACCGCGCGAGCTCATCGCCGAACGTCTGGGGAACCGCAAGGGCCATTTCATGCCGGCCTCGATGCTCGACAGCCAGCTGGAGACGCTGGAGCCGCTGCAGCCGGACGAGAACGGCTGCGAGGTGTCGATCGAGGGGAGCGAGGACGAGGTCGTCGAGCGGGCGATCAAGGCGGTGGAAGCGGCCATGCGCGAGCAGGGCGATGCCGCGTCGGACCGGGCCTCGCATGCCGGCCGGATCAAGCGAACCATGCAGATGGGCATGATCGGCCTCGGTCGCATGGGCGGCAACATGGTCCGCCGTCTGCGCGCCGGCGGTCACGATATCGTCGGCTTCGACGTGAACCCCGAATCCGATCGCGACGTGGACAGCCTCGAGGCGCTGGTCGCGGCCCTCGACACCCCGCGCGTGGTGTGGGTGATGGTCCCGTCCGGCAAGCCCACCGAGGCGACCATCGACGCGCTGAAGACGCTGCTGGAGCCGGGCGACATCGTGATCGACGGCGGCAACGCCAAGTACACCGAGGACCGCCGTCATGCCGATTCGCTTGCCGAACGAGGCATCCGCTTCCTCGACTGCGGCGTCTCCGGAGGCGTATGGGGCGCGGACCGCGGCTATGCGCTGATGCTCGGCGGCGATCGGGAGACCTTCGACGCCGTCCGTCCGCTGCTGGAGACCCTGAAGCCCGAAGGCGAGCACGGTCTGGCGCTGGCCGGCCCGGTGGGCGGCGGCCACTTCGCCAAGATGGTGCACAACGGCATCGAATATGGCATGATGCAGGCGTTCGGCGAGGGCTTCGCCACCATGATGCGCAGCGAATACGTCGACGATCCGGCGGCCGTCATGGATTCGTGGCGCGAGGGCTCCGTGGTGGCCAGCTGGCTGCTCGACCTGTTCGACAACGCCACGCAGGACGATCCCGAGCTCAAGGGCGTACCCGCCGTGGCCAACGAGTCCGGCGAGGCCAAATGGATGATCGAGGCGGCGCTCGAGCTCGGCGTGCCCACGCCGGCCACTGCGGCCGCCCTGTGGCAGCGCCAGTCCTCCCGCGGCGGTGCGGACGACATCCTGCGCGTGGTCACCGCCATGCGCGCCCAGTTCGGCGGCCACGTCACCAAGGTGGACGAGATCGCCAGGTGGTGAAAAACGCCGTGGTGACCGACCGTCGAATGGTGACCGCGGAATAGCTGGTCCGGGACAACGGCCGGATAACGACACGAATAATGACATCGGCGGATCCGCTCCGCAAAGGACTTCCGAAAGAAGTCCCGCGCGGAACGGATCCGCCGATTGTTTTTATGAGGATCGGGGATCGGATATCCGAATCCGGGTGATCCCCGGTCCGGGATCCCGATCCCCGGCCGCTCTTCCTACTGCTGCTGACCCTTCTGCTGTCCGGCCATGGCCTCGTCGATGGCCTTGCGGGCGCGCTTCTGCGCCTGCTTGCCGAGCACGGAGTTACGACGGCTGAAGCCGAAGTACACGGCCAGACCGATCGCCAGCCAGATCGCGAATCGCACCCAGGTCTCCCAGTTCAAGCCGGCGATGAACACCAGGCAGAAGATGATCGAGAGGATCGGGGTGAACGGCACGCCCGGCGCCTTGAAGCCGCGGTGGGCGTTCGGCTGGGTCTTGCGCATCCACAGCACGCCGGCCGACACGATCATGAACGCGGACAGCGTACCGATGTTCACCAGCTCGAAGAGGATGTTGATGTTGATGAAGCCGCCGGCGATGGCGGTGAGGATGCCGAAGAACCACGTGCCCTTGAACGGGGTGAGGTACTTCTTGTGCACTTCGCCGAACAGCTTCGGGAACAGGCCGTCGCGGGCCATGGCGTAGCAGATGCGGGACTGGCCGTACAGCTGGACCAGCATCACCGTGGTCATGCCCACGAGCGCGCCGAGGTTCACGACCACCGCCAGCCAGTTGAGGCCGGTCTCGAGGATCACGCCGGCGACCGGCGCGTCGATGAACTTGGCGAAGTCCTTGTACGGCACCACGCCGGTCATCACCAGCGTCATGATGATGTAGATGACCGTGGAGATCGCCAGCGAGATCAGGATGCCTCGCGGCAGCGTCTTGTTCGGGTTCACGGTCTCCTCGGCCGAGGAGGAGACGGCGTCGAAGCCGATGAAGCTGAAGAACACGATCGAGGCGGCGGGGATGATGCCGTACGGCTGGGTGGAGCCAGGCTGGAACGTGTAGACGCCGTACGGGGAGAACGGCTTCCAATTCTCCGGGTTGATGTACCGGATGGTGCAGACGATGAACAGGACGATGATGGCCAGCTTGATGAGGACCATGATGTCGTTGGCGCGCTTGGTCTGGTTGATGCCGATCGACAGCACCCAGGTGATGAGCAGCACCACGACGAAGCCGGGCAGGTTGAAGTAGGTGGTGACTCCCGGCGTCGTGCCGTAGGCGGCCGTGAGCTCCACGGGCAGGTGGAAGCCGAACCCTTCGAGCAGCTTGTTGAAGTAGCCGGCCCATCCGGCAGACACGGTGGCCGCCTGCAGGGCGTATTCGAGGATCAGATTCCAGCCGATGACGAACGCGATGAGTTCGCCGAACGCCAGATAGGCGTAAGAGTAGGCGGATCCGGAGACCGGGGCCATCGAGGCGAACTCCGCATAGCACAGGCCGGCGAAGCCGCAGCAGATCGCCGCGAGCAGGAACGACACCGCCAGCGCCGGGCCCGCGGTGAGCGCGCCCTTGCCGGTCAGCACGAAGATGCCGGTGCCGATGATCGCGCCGATGCCCAGCATCGTCAGATCGAAGGTCTTCATCGTGCGCTTCAACGGCGTGGCCTCGGCCACGATCGTCGATACGTCTTTCTTGCGCAACAAGTCGCTCATGTAATAACTCTTCTCATTCGTTATGCACGAAGGCATAAGGCGCAGCATGCTCGGGACGGAAAAACGAATCCCTGCCACCGCATCGGTTACCTATTGTCGAGTGTCAATCCACATATCTTAGGGTCACCATGTAACCTTAATGGTTTCGTGTTCCGTTTGTCCATATCGTAAGACGGCGGGAAGGCGGCCTGCACCGCGCCGGACGATCGCAGCCGCCGCATCGGACGATCGCCGCCGCGCTATCCGAACGCCTTCCTACAATGGCGGTAACGGGACGCTCCGGCCATGTTCCTCCGGCCGCGGAGCGACGGATCGCAGGGGAGTGACATGGCACTGTTCGGATTGTTCGGAAAACGCAAGCGTGAATGGGATTCGAGGGCCGGATCGCTGACCTTCGTGCTGAAGGACGCCGGCCTCGTCTACGACGACGGCCATGTGGGGCTCAGGCCCACCACGATCACCATCGACGAGAAGCGGGTGGCGGTGATCGGACTCAACGGCGCCGGCAAGTCCTCGCTGCTCAAGGTGCTCGACGGATCCGAAAAGGCCAGCGAAGGCACGGCCAGCGTGGTGCGGACCCTGACCAACGACGACGGCACCACCGAAACCGACGCCGCGCTGAACCTCGCCGTCAAGGCCGACGCCCGGCAGGCCCGGGACGTCATCGGCATCGTACGACGCGAGGAGATCCCGCAGTCCTACTACATGGCCAAGGACATTGCCGAGGCGGTCTCCTCCCAGCTCAACGCCTATCGGCTTCCCGAAGGCATCCGCCACGAAACGGTCGGCGCCCTGTTCGCCCACTTCGGCCTCAGCCCCTACGCGCACAGCAAGGCCGCCAGCCTCGACAGCGAGAAGCGGCATCTGCTCGCCATCGTCGGCGCGCTGGCCATCAACCCCGCC
Organism: Bifidobacterium simiarum; assembly: GCF_002802905.1. Classification (GTDB taxonomy): domain Bacteria; phylum Actinomycetota; class Actinomycetes; order Actinomycetales; family Bifidobacteriaceae; genus Galliscardovia; species Galliscardovia simiarum. The sequence continues at coordinate 28,194 of NZ_PEBK01000003.1, read as the reverse complement.
GCCATCGTCGCCGACGAGCCGACCAAGGGCCTCGACGAGAACGCCACCCGCACCGTGGCCAAGGCGCTGTTCGGCTACGACAAGCAGGTGATCTTCGCCACCCACGACCTCGACCTGATCGCCGATCCCGCCTACCGCATCGACCGCGTACTGGTGGTCGACGAGCAGACGATCGTCTTCGACGGCGAGCCGCAGCCGGCCATCGACTTCTACAACGACCTGATCCGCAGGCGCTACGAGGCCATGAAATCCGCCGCGAAGTCCGGGGAGTGATCCGGGCAGTGACCGGTGGAACGGACGGACAATGACCGGTGGGACGGATGGACAATGACCGGTGGAACGGACGGTGAGCGCCGGGAAGTGACCGACGCGCGGACGGCCTCGGCGCACGACGTCTGTGGACAATCACGATTTCGTCGCATTCGCGCGCCACAATGGTGGCTATGACTTTGAACGCAGTACCTGATTGGAAATTCTCCTCCGACGCCGGCCGGAACAACTACGAGGCGGCATGCCGGCAGTATCCGGCGCAGTGCATCGTCGATCTGGCGGTCCTGCGGGACAACATGCGCCATCTGGTCTCCGTGTGCGGCGGGCCGGACTCCGGTACCGCGGTGATGGGCGTGGTCAAGGCCGACGCCTACGGTCACGGGCTCATCCCCGCCGCGCTCGCCGCGCTCGCCGGCGGCGCCACCTGGCTCGGCACCGCACAGTCCCATGAGGCGCTGCTGCTGCGCAAGGCGGGCATCGGTCCCGACCGCTGCCACATTCTCACCTGGGTGTACAACGGCGTGAACGTGCCGTTCGGCGAGCTGATCGAGAACGACATCGACATCTCCATCGGCTCCATGGCCGGCATCGATCTGGCCGCCGAGGCCGCCCGCGCCGTAGGCCGGACCGCCCGTGTGCATGTGAAGGTGGATTCCGGCTTCGGCCGCAACGGCTTCACCGAGGAGACGTTCGACGAGGCCCTGAGGAAATTCGTGGCCTACGCGCACGAGGGCGTGTTCGACATCGTCGGCCAGTGGAGCCACCTCGCTGTGGCCGACTCGCCGGACGTGCCCGAGTTCGTGGCCTCCACCGACCGTCAGATCGAATCCTTCAACCAGTTCACCGCGCGCATGGAGAAGGCCGGCATCGCGCCGCGCATCCGTCATCTGGCCAATACGGCCGCCACGCTGAACCGTCCCGAGATCCACTTCGAACTCACCCGACCGGGCATCGGCCTGTACGGCTACGAGCCCGACCCGGCCATGGGCACGCCCTCCACATGGCGGCTCAAGCCGGCCATGACGCTGCAGGCGCAGCTCGGCACCGTCAAGCATGTGGAGGCCGGCCATGGCATCTCCTACGGCCGCACGTACCTGACCCCGGACGACACCTCCACCGCCATCGTGCCGATCGGCTACGCGGACGGCATCCACCGCTCCGCCTCCGGATTCGACATGCAGGGCGCCAAGCACGTACAGAAGGACGGCGGCCCCGTGCGCGTGATGACCAGCGAAGGCCCGAAGCTCTACCGCGTCTCCGGCCGCGTGTGCATGGACCAGTTCATGATCGACCTGCACGGCTCCTGCTCCGCCGACGAACTCGACGTGCACGAAGGCGACACCGTGGAACTGTTCGGACCGGGCAGGGGCGAGGCATTTGCCGAACCCACCGCCGACGACTGGGCCAAGGCCGCCGGCACCATCAGCTACGAGATCTTCACCTGCCTGCGCAATCGCATCCCGAGGCTGTACCTCAACGCCGCGGATGTGCTCGACGAACGGGATCTGGCGAAACTCGACCCGAAGACCCTGCTGTAATCGCGGTATCCATGCGGGCGGTATCCATGCGGTAATGGCGACGATCGCCGCGCGGCGGCGGGAAGGCGGTGCGACGATGATCGAGACCTCGAACGGCGAAGCCGTGCTCGAAACCGAAGGCTATCTGGCCGACGACGAGGAGCGCTGGGCCGTTGAACCGCCGAAAACCAGCAGCCGCACGGCGTTCCAGCGCGACCGGGCCCGGATCATCCACTCGTCGGCGTTCCGACGGCTCGGCGCGAAAACCCAGATCCTGGTCGCCGGCACCGACGATTTCGCCCGTACCCGGCTCACCCACACGCTGGAGGTTGCCCAGATCGGCCGACAGATCGCCGTCTCGCTCGGCTGCGACCCCGACGTGGTCGACTGCGCGTGCCTCGCCCACGATCTCGGCCACCCGCCCTTCGGCCACAACGGCGAACGCGCCCTGGCCGCTCTGGCCGGAGACATCGGCGGATTCGAAGGCAACGCGCAGACCATGCGCATCCTGACCAGGCTGGAGCCGAAGATCTTCCACGCCGACGGCCGCAGCGCCGGCGTCAACCTCACGAGGGCCTCCCTCGACGCCGCCGTCAAATACCCGTGGACGGCCGCCGATGCCCCCATGCGCCCCGACGGCACACGAAGCCCGAAATTCTGCGTCTACCCGGACGACGAGCCGGTGTTCCGCTGGCTGAAACAACGCGCCCCAGAACGCGTCAAACCCATGGAATGCCAGATCATGGACCTCGCCGACGACATCGCCTACAGCGTGCACGACGTGGAGGATGCCGTGGTCTGCCGGTCGCTCGACCCCGTCACGCTTGCGGACGCGAAGACCGTGGACGCGATCGTCGAGAGGACCCGACGGTGGTACGGCGAACAATGGAGCGCGGACGGTCTGCTGTCGGCCTTCGGACGGCTGCGCGGGGCGGGACTGCTGCCCGAACGGTTCTCCGGTTCGCGCCGGTCCCTGGCACTGCTGAAGAACCTGACCAGCGCGCAGATCGGCCGGTTCACCGACGCCGTGGAATCCGCCACCCGGTCCCGATACGGCTCCGGTCCGCTGGTGCGCTACACCGCATCGCTGGTGATCCCCGAGGAGACCGCCTACGAGATCATGGCGATGAAGGGCATCGCCGTGTACTTCGTCATGGAGCCGAGGGAGGCCGATGACCAGCACAGGGAGCAGCGCAGGATCGTCACGGATCTCGTCGAGGCGCTGATGGCCCGGGCCCCGCAGCCCTCCGATCTGCTCGAGACCGTGTTCCTCGAGGACTGGCGCGCCGCGGCCGACGACGCCGGGAGACTGCGCGTCGCCATCGATCAGGTCGCCAGCCTGACCGACAACTCCGCCGTGGCGTTGCACCGGCGGCTGTCGGGCTAGGACGTTGACGGCTTTGCCGCGGCCGGACGTCTCTCCGGACGCCTCGCCGGACGTTCGCTAGGCTGTGACGACCGTTCTCCGCGACCTTGAGTAGGGTGGAAGATTATGCCGGGTTTGATTGTGAAGGAAGACATCGAGAAGGTGCGCGCCGTCGCGGACCTGTACGACATCGTATCCGCCGACGTCACCCTGAAGGCCTCCGGAACCGGCACCTACATGGGCCTGTGCCCGTTCCACGACGAAAAGACCCCCAGCTTCTCGGTCCGTCCCGCGCTCGGATCGTGGCATTGCTTCGGCTGCGGACTGGGCGGCGACGTGTTCAAATATGTCGAACAGTCCGAAAGCGTGGGCTTCGCCGACGCCGTGGAGATCCTCGCCGACAAATACCACATCGAACTGCACTACGACTCCCAGCGCCCCGACCAGCGTCAGGGGTCCAAGCGGTCCCGCCTGCTCGAGGCCAACGAGGCGGCCCAGCGGTTCTTCGTCTCCCAGATCATGAGCAAGGAGGCGCTCGCGGCACGCAAGCTGCTCGCCGGCCGCAACTTCTCGCAGGCCGACTGCGAGCGATTCGGCTGTGGATACGCGCCTCAGGGCTGGGACAATCTCGTCCGACATCTCGCCGGCAAGGGCTTCACCCAGCAGGAGATGCTCGACGCCGGACTGGCCCGGCAGGGGCAGCGGGGCGTCTACGACTACTTCAGGGGCCGTGTGACCTGGCCGATCCGTGACGCCACCGGACGCACGCTCGGCTTCGGCGCCCGCAAGCTCTTCGACGACGACACCATCCAGGCCAAGTACATCAACACGCCCGACACCACGCTCTACCACAAGAACCAGATGCTTTACGGCCTTGACATCGCCAAGGCCAACATCGTCAAGAAGCGTCAGGTCGTGGTGGTCGAAGGCTATACGGACGTGATGGCCTGCCATCTGGCCGGCGTGGACACCGCCGTCGCCACCTGCGGCACCGCGTTCGGCAACGAACACGCCAAGATCGTGCGCCGGCTGATCTCCGACGACAAGCTCGGGGCCCTGCAGCTCATCGGACCGGGCAAGAACCAGACCTCCCGCGTGGTGTTCACCTTCGACGGCGACGCGGCCGGGCAGAAGGCCGCGCTGCACGCGTTCGGCCTCGACGGCGCGTTCCTCTCCCAGACGTTCGTGGCCGTGGCCGACAACAACCTCGATCCGTGCGACCTGCGGATCGAACGCGGCGACGCCGCCGTGCGCACGCTGGTGGAGCATGCCCGTCCGCTCTACGACTTCGTGATCGACACGGCCATCGACCAGTTCGACACCCAGTACACCACCGGGCAGATGGGCGCGGTGAAGGCCGTGGCCCCAGTGATCGCGCAGATCCGCGACCGGTCGCTGGTCGATCTGTACGCCCGCAAGGCCGTGCGCCGAGTGGGCGTGGACCTCGACATCATGATCAACGAGGTCAATGCCGCGCGCCGGCGGATGAACGTGCGCGACGAAGACGCCTACGCCCCCCGTCGCGGCAGGGGAGAAGGCATGAACGGCGAGCGTTCGCGCGTCGGCCGCGGGGAGAACCCGTACGCCGATCCGGCTCGCCGCCGTGAGCTGGAGCATCACGACGCCGTCACGCAGGGCTACTACCGCATCGACGACGCGGTGTTCATCTGCGAGCAGCAGTTCATGGGCGTGCTGATCCAAGTACCCCGGGCCATCAACGCCGACATGTTCGCCCAGCTGGTTCCGGGGAACTTCATGACCCCCGTGTTCCGTTCGCTGTTCCAGGCGGTCGAGGCGGCCGGCGGCCTGCCCGCCGACGACACGCCGCAGGGCCTGTGGCTGCACAACCTGTCCAAGGCGGCCGGTCCCATGCTCGAAGGCGTGGTGAACGAGCTGGCCGTGATGCCGTTGCCTCTGCCCTCGAACGGACGCGACGGCGCGGGGCAGGGCTCCGGCCAGTCGGGGCAGTCCGGCCAGTCGGGTGCCGTGGTCGGCGGCGATTCGCAGGAGAACGGTGCCGGCGCCGCGCTGAAGAAGCCCACCGCGGCCGAGACCCAGTACGCCTCCGAACTGCTGGTACGCATTCTCGATCTCGGGTTCATGCGGCGCATCGCCGCGGATAAGCGGCGGATGAACCAGTTGCCCGAAGGCGAGGAGAAGTTCCGCCTGCTCGGCGAGATCACCCGGCTCGAAACCAGTCGCAAGAATCTCAAGGCCGAGATCTACGGCAACGTCGTCGCCTGAGCGACGATCCGACCGCCGATCATCGTTTCACAATCCGATGATCGGCGTGTCGTATGGACGGTGTGGATGGTCGGGATCTTGTCCACATTTCACCGAATCTCCATACCGGATATCCACATTGCAACGATTCCGGAATTCCGGTTTTCCCCATTCTTCGGGTTTCATCCCCCAATCGGCCCGGTTATCCACAGCCGTGCCTGATTCCCCGACCCTCCGGACCCGACTTTGCCATGATTGCCGTACCCAGCGCCGGCAGGTCTGACCGGCGACGAAGCCGGCCGACGCGGACGTCGACAGTGACGAAGCCGTTCGGCCCGGTCGGCAACGGACGAGCAAAGGAACGGGATACCCATGATCGAGACACGCAACGAAAGCTCCGGGACCGGGCAACGCAGGCCGATCGGAATCCATGGTCGGCCGCCTTCCGTGATGCGGCCCACGGTACGGCTCACGGTACGACACGCGGTAGGCCGGAGAACGGCCGGCATGCGGCGGCGCATGTGGAGGGCCGTGACCGGTCTGACGGTCGCGGCGGCCATGGCGTTCACGGGTGGCGTGGCGTTCACGGGTGGCGTGGCGTTCGCGGACCCGTCGGGCACGGCCCCGGCCGATGGGACGAGTGTCATATCCAGTCGGACAACGCTGACGGTGCGGGCGGTGGCCTCGACCACGCTGACCGGCATCGGCGTCGATCTGTACCGTATCGGACGCTACGACGTCGAACGGTCCTCCATGACCGGGTCCGACGCCCGTACCGGTTCCGTCTCCGGCCGTCCGTTCGAGGATCTGCGGGCCGTCAGCGTCGGGCCGACGGTGCGTACGGCCGCGGACGAGGCATTGGCTCAGGCGGGAGCGAACCGAAACGATGGTAAGGCCGACGATCCGGTCAATCGGCTCTGGCATATGACCGACGTCGAAACCCAGCGGCTGACGATCGGCCTGCTGTCCGACCGACTGCGTCGATCCGGCGTTCCCGCTGCCGCCTCGGTGACGGGGGAGGGATCGGCCTCGGTGCCGGAGGGTGTCTATCTGGCCGTACCGAAACAGGGGTCGGGCGGGGCGGCGATCGCGGGAACCACGGTCGCGGGGCGTCATCCGAACGATCGTCGCCTGGGCGTCGCGATGGTGCAGGGCGAGTCGGCCGGCGACCCCACCGCGGTATCGAACAACGCCGGCGGTCGCGGCGGTGACCTTGGCATCGAATCGGATGACGGCGACGGTTCCACCGGTCTGCTGTCGCGGCTGCGCGGCCTGTTCATGCGCAAGGCCGTCCGGGCCTCGACGCTCACACTGAAGGAGATCTCGCACATCCCATGGAACGGCGACGACTACGCGGCCGGCGAGTTCATCCTGTCCAACGGCAACCGCGCCTTGTGCGTGCAGGCCGCCGCCCACACGCCCGACGTCGACACGGCGTACGATCCGAGGTCCTACAACTTCGGCACCGACAAGGCCAACCGCATGCGTTCCGTGTTCTACTACGGTCCGGATGGGTTCGGCAACATCTTCGGCAAGGATCGCAACACCGGTCTGGTGATGACGCATTACGCGCTGTCCACCATCCACAACGGCAGCACCAAGGGCATTCCCGACTCGGTGCTGAAGGACGGCTTCTACCGGAAGCTGATGGAACTGTCCAAAAGCAGTCCGATCCCCGACAGCTCCGGCATGCGACTGCTGTTCTACATGGCCCAGCCGGCCTCCGCAGGCCAGTCGCTGATCGGCTGGGAGCCCTCGCCGTGGAAGCCGGGCATCACCACCCGCGCCGGATACGCCTCCGCCGGGTCATTCCTGTCGGGAAGGCCCGAATGGCGTGACAGCGTGAACGCGAAGATCGCCCGCAACAGCGTGCTGCGTGACGTGGTGAGCATCACGGCGCTCGGCGTGGGGCATCCGACCGACGATTTCTTCACCATCGACGTGCGGCTGAACATCGACGCGAACAAGGACGGCCGTGCGGAGAAGTCCATTGCGCAGAAACGCATCGTCAACGACTACTTCACCCGGATGCAGACCCGCGACTACACGTTCCAGTTCCTCACCGGATCCCAGGGCGGCGGCGCCACGCAATGGCCGGCCAACGCCGACCTGTGGTACGACGTCATCGTCCGCCGGGTCGATCCGTCGGATCCCGGCTACGCGGCCAACATCTACGAATACCGGTCGTACATGGTGCCCAACGAGGCTCAAGGCCAACGGTACGTGCACTACGGCCTCAACCAGAACAGCGGCGTCGACGATCCGGCCGAACGGTACAACACCGAGCCGATCCCGCCGCCGACCCAGCCGGACTCGCGTGAGATGACCGCGGCCGTCACCAGTCAGGCGGTCAACGGACTGGTCGGCGGGTGGAGGCAGGACGACGTCACCGAGGCGACGAGGTTCGATTCGCGCCGCGAGTCGCTGCGGCTGGCCGGTGGCACGCAGCCGCTGGACGATCAGGTCCGGCTCTCCGCGGCTTCGACCGACGGGCACCACGACTGGGACTCGGACAATGACGGTCGGTTCGACGGCGATCTGCGATTCGTGGTGAAGACCACGCTGCATCTGGGGGCGAACCGATCCTTCTCGAAGACCGTCTCGTTCGCCGGATACCACCGTGCCGGTGCCGGTGCCGGTGCCGGTGCCGGTGCTGGGGCCAGTGCCGAAGCCGATCCGGGTACGCAGACGTTCCGGTTCGTGCCCGATGATTTCGGACTGGACGCATGGCCGTCGGGGGATGCCTGGTTCACCAGTGCGGTCGTCGGCGTCACCGGGGTGCGCAATCAGGCGGGATACGAATGCCCCACCGGCCAGCTTCTGGTCGGTTCCGCGGCCGGATCCTACCGACTGTGTCTCAGGGACTACGACAGGGAGACCAGTGCGCTCAACGGTGCGGAAAGCGTGCATCTCATGCCTCCAGTGAAGCCCGGCATCGTCTCGGAAGTCGCCGCGAAGCAGACGATGGACGGCTCCCTGCCCAAGGACGACATCACGGTGAGCCTGCCGAAATCCGTGACCGGACTGACGGTGCTGGCGCGGGCCGACGTGTACTGGAGCCCGACCGCGGGGACGTCCGGCACGACGATCCCGGCGAACGCCAGAAAAATTGGCACGGTCACCCCGCTGCGGTTCCCGGCCGCAGGATTCAAGAACGGCCGGCAGACGATCACCTACGATCCCGGCAAGGATACGACGATGCGAACGGTGAAGGGCCTCGGCACCGGATACGTGACTTACGTGTGGCGAATCGACAAGGCCGATCTCACCGGTCAGAGCGTGACCTACCGGTGGGATTTCCGCGGCCGGGGATGGGACAAGACCATAAGCCTCGCCAGCGAACTGATCCTCGACATGGGACCGTCGGTCAGTGACGGATGGCGGCCGGAGCGGGAGCAGAGCGAGCAGCTCGCCAACTGGAGCCTCATCGTCACCAAGGTCGCGCGCAGAGGCGGCGCGCAGGGCACTTGGATGCGCGACCGTCCCGCCGCGGGGGCCGTGCTGCACATGCAGGAGACCCGGGATGCGGCCGGCAAGGTGCTGATCGCCGAGGCGACGAGGAACAGCATCACCCTCAATGCCGATGGGCAGGGGGCGTTTCCGGTCCACCGTATCGGAACGGGCCAGACCCGCTACTACCGCGTGTGGGAGACCAGCACGCCCGCGCCCATGCAGGTTCCGGCCGGCGGCGCCTACTGGGTGGTCCGTGCGGTGAACGTCGCCGGATCTCGCGGCGTGACCCTGACGGTCACCGGCAGCTCCGACGAAACCTCCTGGCTGCTCAACGGAACGGCGAAGGGCGAGACGGTCTCTTCCGTCAGTCCGGGATCGGGGCTGTCGAGCCGACCTGAGCGGTGGCGGCAGACGCTGGGCAATACGGTGCCGACCGACGTGACGCCTCCCGTCACCGGTTCCGGAACCGACACGGTGCGCCTGATGATCGGCGTGCTGGTGGTGGCCGCCGGCATCGCGGCGCTGGGATTCATGATCGTCAGATTCCGCCGGTGATCGCATGCGGGGACGGGAAGACGGCAATGACATGAGCGGCAATGACCTAAGTGGCAATGACATGAGGAAAGGAAACGGCATGAGGAACGAACCGGTGCCGATCGTGCGGATACGCGATCCTCCGTCTTACAGCGCGGCGATGAGCCGTCGGGGCAGACGGCGCATGGATACACGGAAAGCAACGCATCATCACATCAGGAAAGGAAGTTATCCCATGAACATCAACAACCAGCATCAGACAGGCATACGTCATGAGCGGATCGGGGACAAGCGGATCGGGGGCGCTCGGATCGAGAACACGCGGACCGTTGGCTCCGCTGTGCAAACCGCCGATTCCGTTGTGCAGCCCGCCGATTCGCGGACCGTGCGAGTCGCCGATTCCGGGACTCGGACCGCGCGAATGGTCAGCAGCACGCGGCATCTTGGCGTCGGCAAGGGAACGTCTCCGGACGGTTCCGTCGCCGACGGACAGCCCATCATCGGGTTCGCGGACTTCGCCGGTCCGGATCGGACCTACAGTCCGGATTGCGGTCCGGATAAGACCGGCGGTATCCGCTCCCACAGTGTTCGTTCCTACGAGGGCCGACGGATCGTGGGCATCTGGCAGGCCGACGGGTCCGGCGGGGACGTGCGTGTGAACGGGGACGTGCGCCGCGCCGATGGGCGCATGTCCGGCAGTCGTCCCGGCGGCCGGCGTGCGGGCGTCCGGAATTCTGACGGGCATCGGTCGCGTATGCGTCGTGTCGCCGCGGCGGTGATCGCCACCTCCGGCGTGCTGGGCGGACTGTCGGCCGGCGTCGGCACGGCTAACGCGGCCCCGCCCTACGACATCACGGTGCGGGCCGCGGTGGCGACGCGCGGCGGGCAAAACAGTCTCAAGGACCGCCGATTCACCGCGTACAAGCTGGCCGATTATGCGAACGGCACCTATGTATCGGTGGGCAACAAGCAGCTTGACGGCGTGGCCGTGGAGACGACCGCATCGCTGAAGCCCCATCTCAACCGCGTACTGGCCAGGACCACTGGGGTGTCCGATGCCGGCTCCTTGCCCGGATGGACGCTTGCCGGCTCCGATCCGATCGCGTGGATGGGTGGTTTCCGCCAGCATCAGGCAGGCAAGGGCCAGCCCGGCAACAAACAGGATGCGGGCTACTTCGGATTCGGATGGAACGAATCCGGACCCCAGCGGGTCGGCAACAACTCGCCGTCGAAGGCCTATGTCGGTTCGGTCCGTGAGTTCGCCGACAACATCGTCAAGGATTCCGAGGCTATGAAGGCCGTGAACGCCGCTCCGCACAGCGCGACCGTCACCTGCAAGGCGGCCGACGTCTGCACGATCCCGTTGACCGCCGCGCAGGGTTCGGGCGTGTATCTGATCCTCGACACTGCCGGCACCACGACGTGGAGCGGAACGAATGCGAACGGGCATAAGGCGTCGTGGACGGTCGGCTCCACGCAGCCGATGATCGTGCCCACCCGTCCGGACGACGGGGACGTGGCCACCCTGGACGGCTACAAGGCGTCGGACCGTACCAGGCTGGGCACCACGGGAGCGCTCGGCGAGATCGTCGTGAAGAACGTGGTCGACGAGGAGGAGCTGCCGAGGGAGGTCCCCAAGCAGCGCGACGAGTCGGTCGCGCCCGGCAGGGATGCGGCCGACAACGGCGTGGACGTGGGCGATGTGATCCCCTACGTCGTGTCGTATCGTGTGGCCGACATGAGCGCCTACCGTGCCGCCTATGACAACGGCGACAAGTGGTCGTACGAGTACCGCGTGCTCGACTACACGCAGCCCGGTCTGAAGGTCACCTCGGTTCCCACCGTGGACCTGTATGGTCCGGAAGCGAATCTCTATGACGCCAAGGGCAAGGTCCTCGCCAAGGACAAGGTCACCGGGGTGGACGGCAAAACCGTCATCCGGCCGCGCACCAGCATTCCGTTGACCCGAGTGACCGCGATTCCCGGATATGCGGCCAAGGGCGCGGGCACCGCGACCGGTCAGGCGGGCCAGCCCGACGCCTGGTACTACCTGAGCGTGGACCCGTACACCGATGAGACCCACATGATCGTGGGGCTCGGCAAGTGGATCGTGAAGAACTACGGCGACCTTCGTCTGAACGACCGCACCCGCACCCTGTACGGTTCGCAGTTCGCGATCCGGTACCAGGCCACGATCACGCCGAGGATCCTCGCCCACGCCAACATGACCTACAACGAGAACTGGCTGGACTACACCGATACGCCGAGCGACGTGAACAGCGGCAGCCATCACTCCACGCCGCATGTGCGCATCCGACAGTGGACGTACGACATCGATCTGCGCAAGCGGTCCAGCACGTCGAACGCCGGTCTGGAGGGTGCCGAATTCAAGGTCACCGTGCGGGACAACGCCAACGCGGCCGACCGCAAGGCCAAGGGCAGCGAGCTGAAGCTCGTCAGGGCCGGTGCCGTCGGCGACTACCGTCAGGCCGTGCCCGGAGAGACCGGCAGCTCCCGGGTGATGACCGGAAAGGACGGACTGCTGCGCATCCGCGGTCTTGATCTGGGCACCTACACGCTCACCGAAACCCGCGCGCCGAAGAACTACCAGCCGCTCAAGAGCAGCGAGGACGTGCGCATCTCGGCCAAGTTCGCCGATGACGAGTCGAACTTCGTCACCCCCGATCACCAGACCGAATCGAGGCTCACCATCAGCAAGAACAACCGCATTGCGCCGCTGCTCAAGCCGATGTTCAACTTCGCCGTCGAGCAGAAGGACGCGCCGAAGGGCCTGACCATCACCGCGACCGATGCGTACTGGAGCGGCAGGGACGGTTCCGATAAGTACTATGCGGACGACAAGACGAACTGGGTGGGCGCCAATCTGACGCTGTGGAACCAGCCGATCAACGTGATGCTCGCCCAGACCGGCGGCTGGGTCGGTCTGGGGCTGATCGCCATGACCGGCGTCGTGGCCGTCGCCGGCGGCGTGCTGCTGCTCGTCCGTCGCAACGCCATCCATGGCTGATCGCGCCAGCCGCGCCGATCTTCCCGATCGCGTCCATCGCGCCGATTCCGCCGGACGTTCGGCCCATGCCGTTCGTCCGGCTTCGGCGTCGTGGCGGTTCATCGTCTACGGGGACTCGGCGGCGACGTCGCCCAGGACGGTCCGTGGGCGGCTGACGCTGATCGGCATCGTGATGATCGTCGTCGGGGCGCTGATCCTCAGTCTTCCGCTGACGATCGGTCTGGCGGACATGCCCCGCAGCGTCGGACGGTCCGCCGGTAGCAGTGTTGGCGGTGACGGCGGTGTTGGCGGTGGCAGTGTTGGCGGTGACGGCGTCGGCGGGCGGGAGGCGACGCTGCGTCGTGCGTCCGATTACGACCGACGGCTGCTGACCCACGGGACCCTTGCCGTGGGGGAGGCGGCCGATCCGTTCCGTCGCGGTTCCGGCATACCCGCCCACGAGCAGGATGCGGACTATCAGGCCCAGCTGGGCGGGGGAGTGCTGATGGCGTTCATCCGCATTCCGCGGATCGGCGTGAACCTTCCGGTCGGGCATGGTACGTCGGACAGTCTGCTGGAGACGCAGGCCGGGCATATGTATGGCACCACGCTGCCGGTGGGCGACCCCGGCAACGCGGTGATCGCCGCGCATCGCGGACTTGGCGCGCGCCTGCTGTTCTACCGGCTCGGCGAGCTGTCCGCCGGCGACATGGTCTACACGGAGGCCGCGGGGAGCACGGTGGCGTGGCGGGTGGATTCCCTGATCCGCGTGGATCCGGGGAGCGATGGGGAGCGGCGGGCCATCGCCCAGGGCGGCGGCGGAACCGTGCTGACCCTGTATACCTGCGATCCGCCGGGATTGAACACCCGGCGTCTGATCGTCCGGGCCCATCGGGTGCCGTACGTCGACGAACGATCGGTGCCGAATCAGCGCGACCCGTGGGCGCCGTGGATCTGTGCGGGAGCCACCGGGGTCGTGGCGGTGACCATCGCCCTGATCGCCACACCCAGACGGCAGGTCATGCGGCATGCGGCGAGATGACGTTCACGGGCGGACGGATATTTCAGAGTGTCGGGTTTGACAGAGCGGAAGATCGTGTGTTTCAATAATCCTGAAACCGGTTTCATAAACCGGATGCAGTCTTTTCCCGATGGAGGGTGATTATGGCGTTCGATATGACGCAGATGTTGACCGAAGAGGAGCGCGAATGGGCCTCCTCGCTGTTGCCCAAGCTGAGCGACAAGTTCGCCGCCGAACGTGATCGCGTCGGCTCGCACATCCCGTACATCGCCGAGGACGGCGTGTACAAGGACTTCAAGGACATCAGCGACCCCGCATGGTGGACCAACGGATTCTGGCCGGGAATCCTGTGGCAGATGTTCCGGGCCACCGGCGACGAAGCCTACGTGAAGCCCGCCCGCGACGTGGAGGACACCCTCACCAAGGTGATCGACACGGACTTCATGGGCCTGCACCACGACGTCGGATTCATGTGGCTGCTGTCCGCCGTCGCCGACTACCGCCTCACCGGCGACGAACGGGCGAAGAACCGCGGCCTCGCCGCCGCGACCCTGCTGGCCGGCCGCTTCAACCCCGCCGGCCGCTTCATCCGCGCGTGGAACCTGCCCGAATCCGAAGGCTGGGCGATCATCGATTCGATGATGAACATCCAGATCCTGTTCTGGGCCAGCGATGTCACCGGCGACCCCCGATTCGCCGACGTCGCCCGCATGCACGCCGACACCCTGCTCAAGGCGGTCGTCCGTCCTGACGGCTCCTGCAACCACATCGTCGACCTCGATCTGGAAACCGGCGAACTCAAGAACAACCCCGGCGGACAGGGCTACGAATCCGGCTCCTCATGGACCCGCGGCCAGTCCTGGGCCGTCTACGGCTACGCGCTCGCCGCACGACACAGCGGCCAGAAGCGCTACCTCGACGCCGCCAAGCGCGTGGCCAACTACTTCTGCGCCAACGTCGCCCTCAACGACGACAAGGCGTTGATCGACTTCCGTGCGCCTGCGGAACCGGTCTACTGGGATGCGCTCGCGAACGTGATCACCGCCTGCGGTCTGCTGGAGATCGTCGATCAGGTGCCGCAGCTGGAGCGTCCGTTCTACGTGCGCTGGGCCGTGCGACTGCTCAAAGCCGTCGACAAGAACTGGTGCGACTGGGATCCCGCCCGCGATGGTCTGGTGCAGATGTGCTCCGGTTGCTACGAGAACGACGCCGACCGCGAAGTGCCGATGATGTACGCGGACTACTACTTCCTCGAGGCGGTGCTGCGTCTCAACGGCAAGGCGGCCCGTCTGTGGTGATGTGCTGATTCCTCCGCTGCGTTGTGGCGTTGCTGTGTTGCTGTGTGAGGTTTCGCGTTGATGCAGCGTTGCGGCGCTGTGTTGTGTGAGGTCCTCGCGTTGCTGTGCGGAGGCTTCGCGCTGTGGCGTCGTTGCGGCACTGCGTTGCGGATATGAAAAATGGCTGGGGCCCGTGAGCGATGATAGCTCGCGGGCCCCAGCCATTATGGGCTCGGAGGATCAGATGATCATCCGAGCGGAAGTGATTCAGCGAACGTCGTTGACGATGTCGTTGACGGCTTCGGCGACCTGCTTGTTGGCGATGGCGCCGGAGGTCATGGTGCTGGCGCCGTAGAGGGCGAGGCCGCGAAGCATGCTCTTCTTGATGTTCATAATTG
The DNA here is from genome assembly GCF_002802905.1 of Bifidobacterium simiarum. Lineage (GTDB taxonomy): Bacteria > Actinomycetota > Actinomycetes > Actinomycetales > Bifidobacteriaceae > Galliscardovia > Galliscardovia simiarum. Next base: position 13,128 of record NZ_PEBK01000003.1, on the reverse strand, counting down.
CTCCTTATTGACTAACGATTGAAATGATTCGTGAAATGGTTCGGATTACCGAAAGTCTGTGGTTCAGCGGGTCTCGCGGGTCAGGTCGATGAGATCCTGAGCCAGCTGACGGTTGTTGATGCCGCTGTTCATCATCGTGGAGGCGCCGTAGATGGCCATGCCGCGCATCATGCTCTTCTTGAAGTCCATCATGTTCTCCTTAGGTTGCTTTCCTGTCAGCCTGTGCCCGGATGTTGTTGCCGTCGGGCTTTGTGCTTTCCTTGGCTGACATGATTCACTATAGACCGGGTTTGCTGATTGCGCAAGCGCTGGCGCAATAATGCTTACCGATCGGTAGGTTTTCAAGGGTTCTCTCGGCGTGTCGCACTGTGCTGGATAGCGCTAACATCGGCGTTTTCTTGGGAGAGTAAGGGTGTGGAAAGTGTGAACGGTCGTCTGTTTTCGTTGGGTTGCCCCATGCGCAAGCGAATGACATGATGCTTTGTCGGAAATCATCTACCGTAAGGCGTTCGCTGGAGGGTGCGTTTTCTTGGCGTGCGGGCTTTCTGGCGTGTGGGGGTACCGACGGCGTTTCGGAGTTCGGTCTCGTCGGCGGTCGGATCGGCGTGTGCGCGACGGTCATCCGATCCTGCTGATGGATCGGAGCGTCAACAGTCCGTTTCCGTGGTCGAATCCATCGGAATCCGCCGATATTCGATGGATTAGAGCGTAAAAACGCCCAATGTGCAGTCCGTTCCACCGTAGTCCGTTCCCTGCGATTTCCAGATTGTTGGAATCATGCGGTTTCTCGGATCCCCGTCTCAGGTAGTTGATGGATTGGAGTGCAGAATACCGGATTTTGCGGTCCGGTCCATCGCGAACCGATGATTTCCGGTGGATCGGAGTGCGGGAACGCTTTAGGTGCGGCCCGATCCATCGGATCGGCATCGTGGCAGGTTATACAAGCTGACCACGATGCTCGCATCCGCGTATTCGGACATCTGCATCGAGGATCTGAGCATCGCCGGCATGATGTGCTGGCCGCGGTCGGGCGTGGGACATCCGATGGCTTCGCAATGGCGTCGCCGCGAAAGTCTGACTCAACCGCGGCGTGCTCGATGCGTCGTTCGTTGTCGGGAGGCAATTGGAGTACAAGACCGCGCGCACGGCGTGCGCCTGCATGTTCGACCGCTGATGCCCGTTCGGCAAGACATGCTTGGCCTGCGGGAGGGTGAAAGCCAAGCTCTCCCTGTCCGAGCGCGCCTACCAGTGTGGGGCGTACGGGCTGGTCATGGACCGTGACCTGAATACGGTCGAGAACATCCTGGTCGCATGGGGATCCGGAGATCTTAAACGCGCATGGGGCGGACATAAGACCCGCCGTCGGCAAGGACGGCGGCAGACCGTGATGAAGTGCGAACCAAGCAACGGCACAAAGCCGTATAAGACTTGGGACGGACGGCCGCGGGACCGTCCTGCAAGCTAGAACGAACCAGATTGCAACAGCGCCATATGATTGCGTGCCATGTAATTGTGGGGCATGGTGGGGTGAATATGGTGGGTTGAGCATGGTGGGGTTGAGCATGGGGTGCGTGTGATGTCGGGATATCGGTGGGGTATGTGTGACCGGGTGCGGGTCATAGATAACGTGGTGCGAATCACTCGTGACTCGGCATGGGACGTGTGTGAATCGGTGCGTGGAGCGTCACATGGTGCGTCCGCGCCCGGTGACGCTGCTCTTGCACCCGGTGACGGTATCGGTGCCTGATGGCGTGATCCGCATCCATCATGTGTCGATGTCGTTGTGGTCTGATGCAGGGACGAATGGGCATGACGTGCGATTGGCCCCATTGTGCGGCTGATGTCGTGGATGTCGGATGGGTTTTACGCCATTGAATACGTCTTGCGGCACGGGGCGTCTATCACAGTGCGCTCGTTCTGGCCACCCCTCCTTGATGGATCGGAACGCAAAACGCCCAATTTGCGGTCGAATCCATCGGAATGCTCCGATATTCGATGGATCGGAACGCAAAACGCCTGAATTTGCGGTCGAATCCATCGCGAACCGTTTCCATGGTTTTCCGGATCATTGGAATCATGCGGTTTCTTGGCCTTGTGGCCTTGTCTGTCGATGGATTGGAGTGCCGAATCCCGGTTTTCGCGGTCGAATCCATCGAAATTCGCCGATACTCGATGGAGCAGAGCGCAAAACGCCCAATTTGCGGTCGAATCCATCGAGCCAACGGCTGTTTGCTCCAGTACTCGTGACCCGCATCACCTCGAATGCCCGCCTGTCCGTTCGGGAATCCTCTGTTGGCTCGTCGGATGTGGTAACGATCGCTGAGCCCCGACAATCCGTCACTGTCAATCCGTCAATTCGCCAACCTGCGCCCAATGGATCTGCCTTCCCGAGAGGAGTGCCTTCTCGAGGGGAGTGCCTTCTCGAGGGGAGTGCCGTATCGCAAAGGAGATCACGGCCTCGGCGCCCAAATCCTCCTCCCTTGTGGGTGACCGAACGCTACGCCGGACTGGCTGACCGGATGGGGTGAGGCGCGCAGGGGGAAGGCATGGCTAGCCCGAACGCCACGCTAGGCCGGCCGTATGGGGTAAGGACGCAGGCGAGTCTGGTTCCTTTTCTCGATCGGTTCTGGCGATAGTTCCTGATCGGCTTCGACGACAGGACGGCATTCCGTGTTATCGGCGTCCGGTGCGATCGCATTATGGGTCGAACTGGTTCTGGGTCATCGTCGCCGTGATTCGCAACGGCATCGTCGCGGCGGCATCTGGTATTCGCGGTGGTGGCATCAGGGTCCCCGAGCAATTTCCGATTGCTGCGGGCCGGTTGCTGCCGGAATGGGACGAAACTGGGCAAAACCACGATGTAATTGGTTGCATATACACGGCAAATATGGCAAAGCCCTTGGAATTTCATCAATATCGAGTTGCAACACTCCGATAATCCCATATTTGACATTATTTGCATTTGGCTTTTATAGTGTAGGTGTTTCAAGGATGAAACTAGTTACAAAAAAATTCATCCGACAACGAAGTACCACGTCACCGACACATGACATCCATGGGTAGGTATTCATCACAACCAAGGAGGGTTTGAGATGAGAATGAACCGTTGGGCACGTATTGCGGTTAGTGCCGCAGCTGCGGTTGGTCTGGTGCTGCCACTGGCGGCATGCAGCGGATCGAGCAGCAGCGACAGCTCCTCGTCGTCGAGCAACGGACCGGTCACCATCGAATGGTGGGGCTGGCAGCAGGGCCAGGACAAGCAGGCCGAGGCCTTCAACAAGTCCCAGAACAAGATCAAGGTCGTCTACAAGAAGCAGGCCTCCCAGGAGAAGGCCGAGCAGGCTCTGGTCAACGCGGTGAAGGCCGGCAACGCCCCGGACCTCACCGAGGTGAACATGGATTCCACCATCTCGCTGCTGGCCGATGGCACCCTGCAGGACATCAACCAGTACAAGCCCGACCTGTCCAAGATCTCCAAGCAGGCCATCGAATCCTTCACCGTGGGCGACAAGCTCGCCGTGATCCCCTACAAGGTCAGCCCGCAGTTCATGATCGTCAACAACAAGACCTTCAAGGACAATGGCGTGAAGGTCCCCACCACCTGGGATGAGATGATCTCCGCCGGCAAGCAGCTCAAGGCCAAGAACCCGAACATCAAGCTCGTCAACCTGCCCGGCGAGGATCCTTCGCAGCTGGTGCTCATGGCCCAGCAGTTCGGTGCCAAGTGGTACAGCGTCAAGGGCGACAAGTGGGTCGTCGACATCAACGGCGCCGAGACCAAGAAGGCCGTGAACTACCTGCAGCAGATCGTCGACAACGACATGTTCTCCAACAAGACCTACGTCGAGTGGGACGCCCTGATGCAGTTCTTCCAGTCCGGCAACCTCGCCACCGTGGGCACCTCCACCTGGCAGCTGTCCGCCTACCAGCAGAACTTCCAGAAGTCCCTCGGTGACTGGCACGCCGTAGCATGGCCGAAGGAATCCGCCAGCTCCAGCGTCGTCACCCCGCTGAACGCCCAGGGCTACGGCGTGCCGAAGGGCGCCAAGAACCCGCAGGCCGCCGTTGAGTTCGCCACCTGGCTCGCCACCAACGACGAGGCCATCAAGCTCGCCGCCAACGCCGAAACCGGTTCCGGCGCGTTCCCGGCCGTCGCCGACGCCGACCAGTACGTCGAAGCCTCCCTGCCCGACAAGCTCCTCGACGACAAGTCCGCCGCGGCCGACGTGGTCAAGGAAGCCGACAAGACCCTCGCCCCGTACACCACCGGCGTGAACTGGTCCGGCATGTTCAAGCAGCTGCAGGATCAGTGGGCCAAGTTCTGCCAGAAGCAGATCACCGGCGAGCAGATGCTCGACAACGTCCAGCAGTGGACCCTGAACGACCTCAAGTCCAAGGGCATCAACGCCGAAGCCGCCTGATAGGAGCCGCCATAACCAACCATCAGATAGCGAACCTCTCTTCATAACTCCTTCCTCCATAGAAGCGGCGGGGCAACACCACACAACCGCCCCGCCGCTTCTCTATTGCCCAATCAACAACCAAACAACCAACAACCAAACCAACCGAAGCGGCGATCGGACGCCGCCGGCGGTTCAGACGATTCCGGGGACCGATCCCCATCAGACCCGCGCAATCCCACGCAACCGGTCCCGCCCGATTCAACCGATCCTGATCCCGCCCGATGCCACGTTCCGTATCCGGCACCGTTCCGCATCCGACATCGGCCGCCACCGGCGGTCGGCGCCCCTCGCGCCCATCGGGCCCATCGGCACCCAGATTTCCACCCATTTCCATCCATCATCCATCACTCATTCGTTAGGAGCACATCGTGAGCGTCACCAGCAGCACGGCGACCGCCGCTCCCGTCAAGGCAGCGGACGTCACGTCCAGAAAGGCCCATGCCGTCTCCAGCGGCAGCCGCGCCAACCAAACGCCGTCATGGCGTCGTAGGCTCGGTCTCAAGGGAGCCATGTTCGGCGTCCCGTTCTTCGTCGGCTTCCTCTTCATCTTCATCATCCCGCTCATCTACGCGGTCTACGAAAGCCTGTTCCGCAAACAGTCCAGCGGCCTCGGCATCGGCGAGCCCACCCTGCACTTCTCCGGCCTCGAACAGTACGTCCGGGCCTTCCAGGACCACGACTTCTGGATGGGCATGATCCGCGTGGGCATCGCCTCCGTCATCATCGTGCCGATCATCATGGGCTTCGCGCTCGCCGAGGCGCTGCTCATCGACACCGCCAAGGCCCGCGCCAAGAAGACCTTCCGCTTCCTGCTGCTGATCCCGTACATGGTGCCGACCATCGTCTCCACCCTGATGTGGGTCTACCTCTACTCGCCCGACATCGGCCCGCTGCGCAAGTTCTTCCTGCTCTTCGGCGCGGACGTCAACTTCTTCAGCTCCCAGATGCTGTGGGTCTCCATGGCCAACCTGCTGCTGTGGACCCAGGTCGGCTTCAACATGCTGATCCTCTACGGCTCGCTCACCGCGCTCGATCCGTCCCTGCTCGAGGCGGCCCGCATCGACGGCGCCAACGAGTTCCGCATCGCCTGGTCCATCAAGATCCCGCAGGTCAAGGGCACGCTGCTGCTCACCGGTCTGCTCTCGTTCATCGGCATGCTGCAGCTGTTCGACCAACCGCTGCTGTTCCGATCGGCCTCGCCGCAAACCGTGACGGCGAACTTCACACCGATCATGACGATCTACAACTACACGTTCACCGCCGGCGGCGACTACAACTACGCGGCCGCGCTCTCGGTGATCCTCGCCATCGTGATCGGCATCCTCTCCGCCCTGATCTACGGCTTCACGAACAGAAAGAAGTAATGCGATGAATACGAAAGTCATGCAGCCGAAGCGCTCCGCCAAGGGCATCGGCGAATCCAAGCGCACCCGCACCGGCGTGATGGTCGTGCTGATCATCATGACCTTCTACGCCCTCGCCCCGCTGTGGTGGCTGGTCGTCTCCGTCACCAAGAGCCGCGTCGACCTGTACAACACCAACGGCCTGTGGTTCGCCAACCACATCAATCTGGTGGAGAACTTCCAGCAGTTGTTCACCTACGAGAACGGTCTGTTCTTCAAGTGGATGTGGAATTCGATCCTGTACGCGGGCGTCGGCTCCCTGATCTGCATGGTCATCTCGCTGATGGCCGGCTACAGCCTGAGTAAGTACCAGTACCCCGGCCGCGGCATCGGCATGGGTCTGGTCATGCTCTCCTTCCTGATCCCCACCGCCCTGCTCACCATGCCGCTGTACCTGATGTTCTCTTCGGTGCACATGACCGACACCATCTGGTCGGTGCTGGTGCCGTTCTTCATCAACGCCTTCGACGTCTACCTCGCCAAGACGTACATCGACGGCGCGGTGCCCGACGAACTGCTCGAGGCCGCCCGCGTGGACGGCGCCGGTGAGTTCCGCATCTTCCGTCAGATCGTCATGCCGCTGCTGAGCACCCCGGCCGCCACGATCTTCATCCTCACCTTCGTGCTCAACTGGAACAACTTCTACATGCCGATCGTGATGCTGCGCGGCGCCGACAAGTGGACCCTGTCGCTCGGCCTCTACAGCTTCATGCAGACCAAGCAGACCGCCCTGTTCGATCCGACCACGATCGCACTGGCCGGCGCGGTGGTCTCGATCATCCCGCTCGCCGTGGTGATGATCGCCATGCAGCGCTACTGGAAGTCCGGCGTGGCCCTCGGCGGCGTGAAGGGGTGAGTTCCGAATGACGACGGCATCGACGACGGATCAGGACCGAACGCCGGAACCGGTGTATGCGGTGCTGATCCACGGGTGGGGCGGCTCGCCCCACTCCTGGGATCCGGTGGTCTGGCCGAAGGACTGGCATGTGCTGGAGTACACCCTTCCCGGTCACGCGGAACGGTTCGACGACGGTCCGTGGACCATCCGATCCGCTTCCGAGGATCTGGCCCGGTACATCGAAACGCATGTGCCGGCGGGGCATCCGGCCCTGCTGATCGCCCATTCGATGGGCGGACAGCTCTCCCTGTGGATGAACGCGAACCGCCCCGATCTGGTGGCCGGCGAAGTGGTGATCGATCCGGCCTACGGCGGCGACGATTCCGCGGAGGATGTCGCGCAGTCCGTCAGCACGCTGTCCGCTCTGCGGGCGGACGCCTACGGCACGATGCGCGAGTTCATCAAGGGCGCGTTCTCCCCGTATCTGGGTCAGGAGGCCCGGCAGGCCATCGTGGACGACATTCCGCGGACCAATCCCAAGGCATTGGCCGACTATTTCGAATCGGAGTATCTCGACGACGATTCGTTCGGACTGAAGCGCGATTCGCGGCCGATGATGGCGCGGCGCACCCGGCCCGTACTGGGCATCTACCGTACGGAGGAGCGCGGCGACTTCGAGCGGGAGAACGATCCGGATTCGGTGCCGGTTGAGATCTCGGTGTGGGGGAGCGACCACGGTCATTTCCTGCACATGGAGGAGCCGGAACGGTTCGCCGGCGAGGTGATCGCATGGGCGGACCGGATTGGATCGCTGGACCGGATTGGGGTGCCGGATGGGATCGGTTCGTCCGTGCTGGTCGGGTGATTCGGTCGGCCGGTGATCGTGACCGGTGGTCGCGGCCGATCGGTGATCGCGGATGAATGATGGGTGGTGCGGCGGCGTCCCGAGCGGATGCCGCCGCATTGTCGTATTCGGTGGCGCTCGGGACCTGTAACGCAATCATGACCGCATCAATGCCGATGATGGTCAAAGCCGCTTTTACAATGGAAGGAAATTAGTTTCATACCATGAGAGGACTGACGTTCATGACCGATGGCAGTGTGCCGGCCGGAACCGATGGCGTACCGAAGGTGGATGGCGGCTCCGCGGTGTTGTCTGGCTCCGCCGTGTCCGGCTCCGCGGTATCCGCTGGGGGGCGGGCTTCCGGCTCGCGCAAGGGGCCGGCGAAGACCAGCCGCGTGAACATCCGCGACATCGCCGCGGCGGCCGGCGTCTCCACGGCCACGGTCTCCAGGGTGATGCGTGGTAATGCCAAGGTGTCCGAGGCCACGCGGGCGAAGGTGCGCAAGGCCATCGACGATCTCGAATACATCCCCAATGCGCATGCGCTGGCGCTGACCACGCCTCCCAATTCGGTGACGCTGGTGGTCGACAGCATCGTCGGCGGTACTTACAGCGAGATGACCGCCGGCGTGGAACGCGAGGCCGCGGCGCACAACATGGTGTTCCGGCTGATCTCCACCGGCGGCAACTGGTCGGAGCCCGAACCGCTGCTCAACGAACTGCTGTCCCAGCGGCCGCGCGTGGTGGTGCTCACCGCCACCGACATCATCGGCAACGCCTTCGACGGCGTGCTCGACCAGTACGTCGAGAAATTCGCCTCGGTGGGCACCACGCTGGTGGTGCTGGCCCGTCCCCGCATGGGTCTTTCGCAGGATATCGCCGTGGTCGACTATGCCAACGAATCCGGCATGGAGGAGCTGACGAAATACATGATCTCGCTCGGCCACCGGAAGTTCATGTTTGCGGGACTGCGTGAGAACTCCAGCGTGTTCATGGCCCGGTACCGCGGCTTCCGTAAGGCGCTGGAGGAGGCCGGGCTGGACTACGATCCGAGCTTCGAGATCCCGCTGGACGACGATCGTTCCACGGTAATGGCCAACATGATGGCCTCGTGGCAGTCCGGCGCCAGCGACTGCACCGCGGTGGTGGCCGTCACCGATGCCATGGCGCTGTTCTCGATCGCCGGCCTGCGCAAGCTCGGCGTATCGGTGCCCGATGACGTCTCCGTCGGCGGCTTCGACGACATGCCGTTCGCCGAGGATCTCGTCGTGCCGATGACCACCGTGCACGCGCCCTTCGGCGACATGGGCCGCATGGCCGTGCGGGTGGGGCTGGAGCATCCCGGCGCCAGCATCGTCATGCCCACCAATCTGGCCATCCGCGGGTCGGTGGCCGTGCCGCGGCGGTCCTGAGGCGGATCGTTCGGCTGCCGGATCGTTCGGCTGCTGGATTGGTCGTGTGTCCCGGTTGATTGTTTGAAATCGGTTTCATATAATGGTGTCCGCAATGATTTCCTGTGATCGATGGAGCGCACGACCATGACAGACAACGCATACGAATACGGCACCGACGCCAACCGCGCCCTGCTGAAGCGCGAAACCGAAAATCTGCTCGGATTCGGCCATAAGTTCCCGGCCCCCGGCGGCGGATCCGCCTGGCTGGACTCCGACGGCAACCCCGACCCCTCCCACGGCATCCAGACCTGGATCACCTGCCGAATGGCGCATGTGTACTCGCTGGGCGCGCTGCTCGGCCATCCCGGCTCCGAAGAGCTGGTCGACGTCGCGATCGACGGTCTGCTCGGCCACCTGCACGACGACGCCAACGGCGGCTGGTATCCCGAAATCACCTGGGACGGCAAGCCCGCTCCCGACAAGATCTGCTACGCCCACGCGTTCGTGATCCTCGCCGGCACCTCCGCCACCCTGATCGGGCGTCCGAAGGGGCCGGAACTGCTCGAGAAGGCCCTCGACGCCTACAACAAGCACTTCTGGGATGACGAAACCGGTCTTGCCGTGGACACTTGGAACACCGAATTCACCAAGCTTGACCCCTACCGCGGCCTCAATGCCAACATGCACACCACCGAGGCGTTCCTCGCCGTCGCTGACGTGACCGGCGACGAGGAGTACCGCCGCCGCGCCGGACGCATCATCGACCATGTGGTCGGCTGGGCGTCCAACAACGGCTGGCGCATCCCCGAGCACTTCACCTCCGACTGGCAGCCCGACCTCGACTGCAACCGCGACAAGCCCGACGACCAGTTCAAGCCGTTCGGCGCCACGCCCGGCCACGGTATCGAATGGTCGCGTCTGATCACCCAGTACGCGCTGAGCTCCGACCGTGATGAGGCCGGCAAGCAGGCGTTGATCGACGCCGCCGAGCACCTGTTCAACCGCGCCCTCGAGGACGCCTGGAACCGCAACGGCACCATCGGTCTGGCCTACACCACCGATTGGGACGGCAACCCCGTGGTCACCGACCGCATGCATTGGACGCTCGCCGAGGCCGTCAACGCCTCCGCCACGCTTGCCAAGGTCACCGGCAAGCAGCAGTACAAGGACTGGTATGCGAAGTTCTGGCAGTACATCGACGAATACCTCGTCGACCACGTCAAGGGCTCCTGGTTCCACCAGCTCGACAAGGACAACCATGTGCTCGACACCGTCTGGCCCGGCAAGTCCGACCTGTACCACGCCACGCAGGCCACGCTCATCCCGCTGCTCGATCCGGCGGTCTCCGTCGCGCCCGCGCTCAAGGCCGAACTGGCCAAGTGAGCGGTGGCCAAGCGGCGGCCAATCGGCGTCGATTAGACAGTATCGACTAGACAGTGTCGATTGGGCGGTGGATCGTCGGCCGAGGACGGTCGGCTCCACCGGTGACGGTACGGGCGGACGGGACGATCGATGAAACGATTTCACGGTTCGTCCCGTCCCCGTCTATGGTTGTGGTGAACGTCGGTTCATTCGTCGGCTCGTCGAACGCTCGATTGGCCGGTATTCGCCAGTACGAATGTATTTCAAGGTTCCAAAGGAGATATCATGCCCCGCAACGCGCAACGCAGCACGCCGGTGATCAAGGACGTGGCCAAGCTCGCCGGAGTGTCCGCGCCTACGGTATCCCGGTATCTCAACGGTACGGCCAAGGTCAATGAGGAGAAGCGCGAACGCATCGCCCAGGCCATCAAGCTGCTGGGGTACAAGCCCAGCGTCGTCGCCCGCGCCCTGGCGAACAAGGAGATGGACTCGGTGATGGTGTTCGCCACCAATTCCGGCACCTTCTCCACCAACATGACCAGCATCGGCGTCGAGAACGGCGCCCGTGAGCGGAACTATCTGTTCAACGTGACCACGCTGAGTGAGGACCGCATGGATGAGGTGCGGCCGACCGTGCAGATGGCGCTTGGCGCGAATCCCGCCGGCGTGGTGGTGTACGAATACGATCATGCCGGCGCCGAGGCCCTGCGGTACATCCCCGACGACATTCCGCTGGTCATCGTCGGCGGCAATGCCGGCGAGGGGCGGTATCAGGTCATCAACTCCGAGCGTGAGGGCGGGCATCTGATGACCCGCTATCTGCTCGGTCTGGGCCATCGGACGGTGTATCACGTCGGCCGGCCGCAGGGTCCGAGCGACAACACCCGCACCAACGGATGGCGGGACGCGATGGCGGAGGCGGGGATCGCCGCGCCGCCGGTGATCGAGGTCTCGGCCACCGATCTGAGCGAATCGGTGGAGGCTGGGCGGCGCATCGCCGGATTCGATGACGCCACCGCCGTGTTCGCGGGCAACGACGAAACCGCGATCGCCGTGATCAAGGGATTGCGCGAGGCGGGCAAGCGGGTGCCCGAGGACGTAAGCGTGGTCGGATTCGACAACCGGACGTTCGGTCCGCTGTGGACCCCGCCGCTGACCAGCTACAGCCAGAATTTCGTGGAGACCGGCGAGCGGGCGTTCTCCATGCTGTATGAGCAGATTCAGGCGCGGCGCGGCGGTCAGGAGCCACCGAAGTCGCGGCTGGAGACGGTGCGCGGCGAATTCGTGGAACGCGGATCGGCGCTGCCATTCGCCGGGTAAGTGCGCCGGGCCTGCCGGGGGAGGGGCCATCCGGGGGAGTGACCTGTCGGATCGGCCCGACACGCCCTCTTCAAGAAATCGGTTTCATAATTTATGATGTGAATGACCGGCATGTGAAACCAGAGTATGAAAGGTCAGACAATGACGTTGAGCATCACAGTCGAAAACGCCGATGGCGAGATCAAGGCATCGGCGGAGGCGGCCGACCGCGCCGTACTGGTGTGGGATGGTGAATACGAGGAGGGCGATCGCATCCGATTCGCCGTTCCCGAGTCCGGAAAGATGTGGCGGATCCGCGTGGACGACGCGGTGGATGAGGCCTCGGTGCTGCTCAAGGGCACTGGGCTGGTGTACGACGTGCCGTTCGGCGACGCGAAGATCCCCTACAGCCCCAAGGCGTTCGAGGGTGGACGGCATATGCTGTCGCTGAGGGCGCTGACCGCCGAGGAGGAGGCCGCCTACGGCAACCTCGCGGCCAATCCGATCGACCAGCATGACTGCGAGACCTGCTACCCGCACGCCCATGCCAATGCCGAGACGCGCGGCGAGGCGGTGTTCTTCGCACGCAACGCCATCGACGGCGTGACGGCGAACGATTCGCACGGCGTGTGGCCGTATGCCACCTGGGGCAACGACGGGCGCGACGACGCCGAGATCACCGTGGAATTCGGTCGTCCCGTGGATCTTGACGAAGTGGTGCTGGTCACCCGAGCCGATTTCCCGCACGACAACTGGTGGGTGAGCGCCAAGCTCACGTTCTCCAACGGCGACGTCAAGGATCTGGCGATGGAACGCAGCGATCAGCCGCATCGGTTCGCGGTGTCGGAGCGCGGCGTGACCTGGGTGAAGCTCGGCGATCTGGTGAAGTCCGACGATCCCTCGCCGTGGGCGGCGCTGGTGCAGCTCGAGGCTTACGGGCGAAACGCGAAGTAGCCTGACGGTATCCCCGAGGTTGCGGGACATAAAACAAACAACGACAATATGGCACCGGTTGCTTTTGAAACCGATTTCATGATATAGTGATTGAGCTGGTTCGGTCGGAACGGCCGCACCATCTACGGAAAGGACATTCCATGGCATTCGACATGACTAAGTTTTCCCTTGAAGGCAAAGTAGCCCTCGTGACCGGCGCCTCCTACGGCATCGGCTTCGCCATCGCGACCGCGTTCGCCCAGGCCGGCGCGAAGATCGCATTCAACGACATCAAGCAGGAGCTCGTGGACAAGGGACTCGCCGCCTACAAGGAGCTCGGCATCGATGCACACGGCTACGTGGCCGACGTCACCGACGAAAAGGCCGTGCAGGGCCTCGTCGCCGACATCGAACGTGACTTCGGCACCACGCCCGACATCCTCGTGAACAACGCGGGCATCATCAAGCGCATCCCCATGGTGGACATGAGCGTGGAGGACTTCCGCAAGGTCGTGGACATCGACCTCAACGCCCCGTTCATCGTGTCCAAGGCCGTGATCCCGGGCATGATCGCCAAGGGCCACGGCAAGAT
>NZ_PEBK01000032.1 GCF_002802905.1 Bifidobacterium simiarum | reverse complement strand
CAGCATCATCAGCATCATCAGCATCATCAGCATCATCAGCATCATCAGCATCATCAGCATCATCAGCCCGCCGTGCCGGGCAACGAATGAACAACTTACACGCCACCAACCCAAAACGCAAACCAAGAAGAGCGCGACAACCCAGAACCCCTACGCGCGCAAGGGCTCTGCCGGCGTGTCGCGAAACCACTCGAAGAGCCCCGCACCGGGCCCGATCCCGCAACCGACACCCAGCATAACCCGCACACGTTGCCGCCACGGAACGAGCGTCCACATACTCGACGGACATGCGGG
>NZ_PEBK01000031.1 GCF_002802905.1 Bifidobacterium simiarum | reverse complement strand
GGGAAGCTGTTGAGGGCGAGCATGGCGCCCTCGCCGGTGCCGCAGCCGGTGACCACGAAGTCCGCGGCCCCGGTGTTCAGCAGCGCGGCGGCGAGGATGCCGTTCTGCACGTAGGTCAGCTGGGCGGCGTCGTCGGCCGCGTACATGCCGTAGTTGTCGACGGCGAAGCCCTTCTCGTCGGCCACGGCCTTGAGGGCCGTGTAGATGAGGCCGTTCTTCGCGGCCTGGCTGTTCTCGTTGA
>NZ_PEBK01000030.1 GCF_002802905.1 Bifidobacterium simiarum | reverse complement strand
GTGGCTCGAGGAGCCCGGCAGCGGCTACCCCAAGGAGAGGGTCGTGCCCGAGCAGCGCAACAAGCGCATCCTCGACCAGGTCAGGGCGGCCGCCTACCGGCCCCTCATCGACATCTACCGCGACCTCGACCCCGAACTCGTCAAGGGCGCGTTCGCCGGCGAACGTTTCCGCGAGCTGTTCGAGGCGCACGCCCGGCCCGGCGAGATCAGGGACTACGTCCTCAGCCTCACCGACTAGCAC
>NZ_PEBK01000002.1 GCF_002802905.1 Bifidobacterium simiarum | reverse complement strand
GACAGGGGCGATTCCGTCTGGTGACCCGGCGTGCGGTGGGGGAGTGGGGCCGGCTGCGGCTACACTGACACATAGTGATGATTGGATTGCCGCCCCATTGATGACATGGTCCCTGCTTCGGGGATCGTCGTGGTGGCCGGCCCGGGCAGAGATGAGGTGACGGATGACGGATCAGCTGGCGAACTCGCCGCTGCCGAAGCAGGTGCTGGGTTCGGCGTACGAGCCGATGGAGAAGTTCTATGACAAGCTCGCCGCGGAGGGAGAGCCGCGTGGCCTGATCGGCCCTCGTGATGTCGATATCATCTGGGAGCGTCATATTCTCAATTCGGCCGCCGTGGTGCCCTTCATCGTGGAGGCGCTGGGAGCTTCCTCCGCCGAGGAGGCCAAGGGACGTCTGGCCGATGTCGGCAGCGGCGGCGGATTCCCCGGCATTATCGTGGCGGCATGCCTGCCGCAGGTGCAGGTGACGCTGATCGAACCGATGGAGCGACGCATCGAATGGCTGAACGAGGTCGTTCGGGAATGCGGTCTGGAGAACGTGACCGTGCTGCGCGCCCGGGCCGAGGAAGTGGAGGTTCCCGGCAAGGGCTTTGACGTGGTGACCTGCCGTGCCGTGGCGCCGATGCGCAAGCTGGCCGGATTCACCATGCCGCTGCTGCGTTCGGGTGGTCGTCTGGTGGCGCTGAAGGGCCGCTCCGCACAGGAGGAGATCGAGAAGGGCATGAAGATGATTCTTCGCGCCAAGGGCGTCAATCCTCGCGTGGTCGAGGCGCCGGTGGCGCCGGGTCTTGAGTCGACGCACGTCGTCCTGGTCGATAAGCGTTGACCGACGACGCCGTCGAAGGCGGCGACGAATGGTGACTCGGTTCGATGAGCGCCGATGTGTAGAGGTTGTGTTTCACGTGAAACGCAACCTCTGTTGATATCGGGGATAACACGCTGGCCGAAGCAGTTATCCACAACTTTGTCCACTATATTGTGGATAACTTGTGGATAGAATGTGGACAATGTTGATGGTTGGAAATCGTTGCAATTCCAACGGTTTTGCGATGTGGATATTTTGCGGAACATTCACAATGCACAGATTTCACCCGAGTTATCCACATGGTTTTCCACAGTCATCCACATTCATCAACAGTACGGTGTTGAACTTGCAATATCGATGGTCACCGACGACAATGATGACCGGAAATCAATGCTTGATTGATCATTTTTTGTCTCGATAGAAAGGCATGACATGGCGAATGTTTCACGTGAAACATCTTCCGGAGGGGATGACCAGCATTCGTTCGAAAGCACGACCGAGGTGCTGAATCGCATCTTCAAGGGATCGTCCTCGGTGGGTGCGGAGGTGCTTGACATCACCCAGCGAAAGATGCGGCTTGCCGAAGCGGAGTTTCCCAAGCCGTCGCAGACGCGAATCGTCGCCGTGGCCAATCAGAAGGGCGGCGTCGGCAAGACCACCTCGGTGGTGAACATCTCCGCGGCCCTCGCGGACGGGGGGAGCCGTGTGCTCGTCGTGGATCTCGACCCGCAGGGCAATGCCTCCACGGCGTTCAACATCGCCCATCAGTCCGGCACCGATTCGGTGTACGACGTGCTGGAGGGTCGCCTCACGATCGAGGACGTGAAGAAGCCGGCCGATGGTATCGTCGGCGTGGACGTGGTGCCGTCCACCATCGATCTCAGCGGCGCCGAGCTGGAGATCGCTTCGCTGGAGAACCGTACCGATCTGCTGCGCAACGGCATCGAGCAGTTCCTCAATACCTCCGAGGAGCACTACGACTACGTGATCATCGACTGCGCTCCGAGCCTCGGTCTGCTGGTGCTGAACGCGTTGTGCGCGGCCCACGAGGTGTGGATTCCGATTCAGGCGGAATACTACGCGCTCGAAGGTCTCGGCCAGCTGCTGAAGACCATCGGTCTGGTGCAGAGCTCCATCAATCCTCATCTGATCATCTCCACCATGCTGGTGACGATGTTCGACCGCCGTACGATCCTCAGTCAGGAGGTCTACGACCAGGTGAAGGGTCATTACCCGGACATCGTTCTGGAGACCACGATCCCTCGTTCGGTCAAGATCGCCGAGGCTCCCAGCTTCAACCAGTCGGTCGTCTCCTACGACCCCAACGGCGCCGGTGCGGTAGCATATTCTGAGGCGGCTCTGGAAATCGCACAGCGTTCGGAGAAGACCCTCGAGTCCATCAATGCACAGAGGAGTGGTGAATAGTATGGCAGCGCAAAATCGGCGTCTCGGCAAGGGCCTCGGCGCCCTGTTTCCCGCTCTTCCCGGCGAATCCCTGAATGCGAATGTTTCACGTGAAACCTCGGATGAGGCCAAGACCGAACCGGCCAAGAAGGTCGCCGGTCAGTCGTCCGCTGCGCAGCAGGGGAGTGGCGCCTCGGTGAAACCGGCCGCTTCGTCGAAGCCGGTAGCCAAGCAGACCTCCGCTCCCTCGGAAGCCGAGTCCGCGAAGTCCAAGGCGTCGAAGGCTCCGGACAAGAAGAAGCCGGCCGCCAAGGCCATGGGCCGTGCGGTCATGCCGAAAATCGCCACCGCGCATGGCAACCGTCCGGCGATGCCGTCACTGTCGGAGGCCGTCAACCCGATCGATATGTTCTTCGGGGAAGGGCCCGTGACTCCGCCGAAGCCGGCCGCTGAAACCAAGCCGGCATCTCCGAAGGGCGGCGAGGAAGACGAACCGGAGATGAAGCCGGTCGAGGGCGGCTATCTGGCCGAACTGGACGTCAAGGATATCGCCCCCAACGATCATCAGCCGCGGACCGTCTTTGACGAGGACGAACTGGACGAGCTCGCCCGATCGATCAAGGAGGTCGGCATCCTCCAGCCGATCGTCGTGCGCAAGCGGGTGTCGGTCCATCCCGATGGCCATAAGACCTTCTATGAGCTGATCATGGGCGAGCGGCGCTGGCGTGCCACGCAGCGAGCTGGCCTGAATGTCATCCCCGCGATCGTCAAGACCACGGCCGATGACGATATGCTTCGCGACGCCCTGCTGGAGAACCTGCACCGCGTGGCCCTGAACCCGCTGGAAGAGGCCGCCGCCTACCAGCAGATGATCGACGAGTTCGGTCTGACGCAGGCCCAGCTCTCCCAGTCGGTGTCCAAGTCCCGTCCCCAGATCGCCAACACCCTGCGCTTGCTGCAGCTGCCGGCATCCGTGCAGAAGAAGGTGGCGGCCAATGTGCTGTCCGCCGGCCACGCCCGCGCGCTGCTGAGCCTCGCCGATCCCGAGGAGATGGAGAAACTGGCAGATCGTATCATCGCCGAAGGCCTGTCCGTGCGCTCCACGGAGGAGATCGTGGCGATGCAGACCGCCAAGAACCCCGACAAGAAGAAGGCCAAGCCGCGCAAGGACGTGTGGGCCGGTTCGGAAACCGTGCAGACGCTGGAGAACCGGTTCGACACCAAGGTGATGATCCGGGGCACCAAGAAGCGCGGCAAGATCGAAATCAGCTTCGCCTCGGAGGAGGATTTCGGTCGCATCATGCAGCTGCTCAACTCCAGGGACGCCGAGCCGAACGCCGACGGCTGGGTCTGACTTTATCGGTCGCCTCATCCGACTGGCATAGTCGGTGGGTGGGGGTGAACGGTGTCCGACACACTCAAGACCGTTCGGCCCCGGAGCCAGCGAGCTGGCTCCTAGCCTACGGTCGGACACCGCCCATCCCCGCCGGCGGAGGCTGAGCCCGTAAAGAAAACTCCGGCGGCGTTTTTAGGACTCAGGCGAGCCGACAGGCGAGCGGCTTTGTCCTGCGGATGCCGGTAGTGAGCTGATTTACGGTCGCTGACTGGGGAGGTCAAACGCCTACCCGAAAGCGTTGTTCAACCACCCTCAGTCTCGCTTCGCGAGCCAGCTCCCGACGTGTTGTGCGACGTGCGCCTGTGCAGGCGCACTGCTACAAACGATCACCGATCGTTTGTCCGGCGGGAGCGGCTTGGTCCGGCGGGAGCATAGTTTCGTGCCCCCGCTGGCGGGGGCTGTCGGCGGAGCCGACTGGGGGTGGTCGAGTATCTGGTGATGGATATCGAGATACTGTGTCGTTTGGCTCATCGGGGTCCTCATCCTTTTTTGAAGGACGCTTCCGCCGGCGCGGTCGATGTTTCACGCGTTTGTTTCACGTGAAACATCGGCCGTGAAACACAACGCGTGAAACCCGCTTCGCTCGTTTATCGGGCGAGATATTCCTGGGCATCCAGTGCGGCCCGGCAGCCCATGCCGGCCGCCGAAATGGCCTGACGGTACACCCGATCCACGGCATCGCCCGCGGCGAAGACGCCGAGGACGCTGGTCCGGGTCGAAGCGCCGTCCACCAGAATGTAGCCGTCGTCGTCACGGCTCACTGCCGAATCAAGGAATCCCGTTTGCGGAACATGACCGATGGCTACGAAAATGCCGTTGGCGGGGATGACAGTGGTCTCATCAGTGACGACATTGCGTACCTCCACCGCCGCGGCCGACTCCCGTTCGGTCGTCGTGCCGCCGCCCAGCAGCGAGGCGAATCCACCGGCGGCCTGATCGTCGTCCGTACTCCCGGCCTTACCGTCGTTGCCGGACGTGGAGGAGAGGGCGCTGATCCCGTTCGTGCCGCTACCGGCACTCAATCCGCCGGCACCCAGTCCGCCGGATCCCAGCCCTCCGAAGACGCTGAACGCCGCGCTCAGTCCGGCCTGTGCGCTGGCCTGTGCGCCGACATCCGCGGGCCCGGTTTCGCCCGACGTCGTACCCGTCGGCACCGCTGCCACCGTCGCTGTAACCGCATCGGCCATAACCGTATCGGCCGCTCCCGCCGAGGTCTTGCGGTACTCCTGCTCGCCGATCACCCGGGTGACCACGGTATCCGTCATCAGCGAGATCTTCGGGTTGCTGCGCACCCGATCGACCATGATCTTCGAGGCGCGGAATTCGCTGCGGCGGTGGATCAGCGTCACCGAGGATCCGAACCGGGAGAGGAAATCCGCCTCCTCCATGGCCGAGTCACCGCCGCCGACCACGACGATCGGCTGGTTGCGGAAGAACGATCCGTCGCAGGTGGCGCAGTAGGAGACGCCGTTGCCGGAGAACTCCTCCTCGCCGGGCACGCCGAGTTTGCGCACCGCGGTGCCGGTGGCGAGGATCACCGTCCGGGCCGTGTACTCCGTCCCGTCGTCGGTGACGACGGTCTTGACGTCCCCGGTCAGCGACGTGCGCACCGCGTCGCGGTACAGGATCCGCGCGCCGAATCGTTCGGCCTGGGCCTTCATCCGCTCCATCAGATCGGGGCCGAGGATGCCGTCCGGGAAGCCGGGGAAGTTCTCCACCTCGGTGGTGTTGACCAGCTGACCGCCCGGCGTCAGTGCGCCGGCGATCAGCAGCGGATCGTACCCGGCCCTGCCCAGATAGATCGCCGCGGTGTATCCCGCCGGTCCGGAACCGATGATGATTGCGTTACGTCCATGATCTGTCATGTCTCCAACGGTACCGCACGCTCCGGCGGGTCCCGGATGTTCAGCCTCCAGCCGACCCGGTCGGTCAGCCGTGTGGTCGGTCAGCCGTGGTCGATCCGCTGCGTGGTCATCCCGCCGCCGTCCGGGAAGTCCGGGCATAATGAGGGTGGAAGGAAACCACAACCGCATCGTATGCCAAGGAGGAACCATGGCCGTGGAACAGTCAAAGGTACTGATCATCGTCAACAATTGGGGCATTGAGGAGACCGAACTGACCCGTCCCCTTCGTGATCTCAAGGAAGCCGGCGCCTCGGTGACGCTGGCCGCCACCACGCTCGACCCGTGCGAGACCGTGCAGCACGATCGCTACGAAGGCGAGACCCTGGTCCCGGACGCCCGACTGTCCGATGTACAGGCCGCCGACTACGATCTGCTCGTCGTGCCCGGAGGCACCTGCAATGTGGACCGCATCCGCGTGAACGAGGACGCCATCGATCTGGCCCAGGAATTCGCCCACGCCGGCAAGCCGATCGCCGCGATCTGCCACGGCGCCTGGCTGCTCGTCAACGCCGGTCTGATCGCCGGCAAGACCGCCGCCCCCTGTCGGTACATCCGCGCCGACATCGAGAACGCCGGCGGCCATTACGTGGACGAACAGCTGCATGTGGACGACGCCAACGGCTGGCGTCTGATCACCTCGCGCAAGCCGGACGATCTGGACTACTTCGTCGGTGCGATCAAGGACACGCTGGCGTAACAAGGGCGCCTGTCGTCCGTTCGACCTCTGGGGGTGTTACGTTTGACCTCCCCCAGTCAGCGAAGCTGACAGCCCCCTCCAGAGGGGGCTGGTTTGGCTTACTGGCAGGAAATAACCGCCGAATATGCGAGAACCCCGGGAATGAGTGATCATCCCGGGGTTCTCATAGCTGTGATCCGTCAGTACACCTTCACGTAGTTGAAGTACAGGCTTCGACCGTTGTTCGGCGTGGTGTCCAGCGGCACCCAGATCACCAGATCCTGGGTCTTCACCGTCTTGGTGAACTCCACGTCGGTCACGCCGGTATCCGAGAAGTTGAAGTCGGCCACCTTCTCGCCGCCGGTCGGGTTGTCCTGCGTGGCGCCGGCGTAGATCTGGCCGGAACCGCCGCCGCCCTTGATGGCGATCTGCATCTTGTACACGTCCTGCGGCTGCGTGAGCTGGACGTACCAGCCGCGGCCCTGCAGGTTGTTCGGCATGTTCAGGTAGGTCTGCGTGTTCGTCTCGTATTCGGTGGTGTTCTTCGGCTTGGCCGGGGTCGGCACGCTCTTGGCCACCTTGTCGGCGGTGATCACCTTGGGGCTGCTGGTGTCCTTCGCGCTCGCGGAAGCGGAGGCCGACTTGCTGGCCGTGGCGGACTTCGATGCCGAAGCGCTCTGGCTGGCGGTGGCCGAAGGCGAGGCCGAGGCGCTGGCGGACGCCGAGTCGCTGGACCCCTGCGAGGGGAACGCCACGTCCGAGGTGTTGATCGACGGCCACGGATCGGACTTCTGCGCCTCCGACTTCGGGGAGAACATGCCCAGCGCAGAGGCCGAGCCGAAGACCACCGCCAGCAGCGCGATGATGATCGCCGCGATGATGGCGATGCGCTTCCAGCCATGCAGGCCCTTGGTCGCGTGGTCGGAGCCGTCGTCATCGGTATCCACGTCGCCGATATCCTCGTAGGACGGCGTCTCCGTGGCGGCGGGAGGCTCGTATCCCTCGGGCAGCGGAGCCATGACGACCGTGGCCTCGCTGTCGATCGGCTCCTGCGCGGCCGCCGTGGTGGCGCCGACGTTCGCCGCGATCGGCGGGAAGGCGGGCGGCTCCCCACTGGCGTCGGTGTCGCCGAGTCGGATGTCGTTGGTGTCGTTCGGATGGCGGATGGAGGAGACGTCGAGGCCGACGGTCGGCTTGGCGCTGCCGGTGCGTCCGCCCATCTGCAGCGGTTCCATCAGGTTCTGCTCGAACTCGTCGGGGGAGACGAGATCGACCTCCTGCTTGGCGGGGAAGAGCAGCTGGTTCGCATTCCACTCGTTACGGCCGTTCGTCAGCGCGGACGGTTCCCCCTCATCGGACGGGTGGGAGATGAAGGACTGCGGAATCGAGACGATGTTCGCGTCCTCGTGCCGGGCGACGTCCACCAGTTCGATCGACTGGCTGGACGGGTGGGAGGCGAGATCGATATCGTCCTTGGTCAGCTCGGGCATCTGCTTCCAGGAGCCGAGCAGGGCCTCGAACTCGCCGAGCGTGCTGATCGGCACCGGGGTGGCCTCGCCCTCGCCGTGCAGACCGAGACCACGCACGCACAGGATGCGGAACTCCTCGGGGGCGTCCTCGCGGATGACCGCGGGGGTCACGCCCGAATCCGGCACGAAGATATGGCCGGTGACCATTTCGAACAGCACGGCGGCCAGCTGACGGATGGTCAGCGCCTCGGCGTCGGGATTCTCCTCGGCCCTCAGCTGCGGGGCGACGAGTGCGGCGGAGACCGGAGCATCGGCCAGCGTGATGCCGCGGGCGGTGATGCGGATCGTGTTCGCGCTGATGGCCCGGTGGTTCAGGCCCGAGGCGCGCAGCGAGTTCGCCGCCTCGACGGTTTCGCCGATGATCGTGCGGATCGCGTCGAAGCTCAGCGCGCGCTCCGGGTGATCGGTGTTGTGCGCCAGATGACGGGCCAGCGAGATGCCGGGGTCGAGATCGGTGACGATCAGGCAGGCGCCGCCTTCGTTGCGGATCTGCTGGATGGGGGTGAAACGGGGGTTGGGGTTCAGGGCCAGCGCCGACGCCACCTCATTCGCAGTGAAAGCGATTTCAGTATTGGTGATCAGGAACACCTGACAATCTCGTGCCATGGTGCCGTCATTGGCGCGCCAAGCCGACAGCCCCGGTTCGTCGCGCAACACCTGTACCAAGGTGTAGCGATCGATCAGGGTGTCTCCAAGTCCCGGTTTCAACATAGTGCTGCTCTTCTCGTAAGCGAATCGATTCTGCAAAGGATTAACGGATGTAGTCATTCTATAGGCGGGGCTGCCCGTCGGTCTGGCCGCGGTCTCCACCGTGGGGGTGCGGGACGGTACCGCGGATGGTACCGCAGACGGTGTCGCAGACGCGGACGACGGGGACCCATTCGATCCGCTCTTGCCGCCGTAGCCGTCGTCTCCGGAACCGTCGCCGTCGTCACCGCTGCCGTCTCCGGCGCCGAGGCCGGTATCGCCGTCGCCGTCGGTCGGACCGGACCCCGATGACCCGGATCCGGCCGAACCATCCGAACCGGCCGAACCGGACGCCGCCGAGGCCGAGCCATCCGAACCCGATCCCGAACCCGCACCCGAACCAGCCGTGCGGCGCAGTACCCGGCGCTGGACCGTATCGATCAGATCCTTGAACTCCTGCACACGCATCGCCCACAGCAGTGCCGCGTACACGGCCGCGATCACGATGGTGAGCACCACGCAGATGATCACCGCACTCACCCAGCTCATCTGCTCGGCCGGCACGGCTCCCGCAGCCCCCGAGGCTCCCGCCCCCGAGGCTCCGGCCGCCGCGGCACCTCCGGCATCACCCGCCCGACCGGCGGGACCGGGGCCCGACCCGAAATCGGATCCGAGCCGCACCCCCAACGCCATCATCAGCGGCTTGCCGACGAACCATCCGACCACGCCGGCGACCACCGCGGCCACACCGGCCTTCACATGCAGCAGGACGATCCGGCGGCCGTCGAGATTGCCGCCGAACCGTCGGCGCAGGATCAGGAAGATCACCGGCACGCTCGCGTAGTAGGCGATCGACAGGGTCAGACCCACCAGCATCGCCCAATACCGCGGCGGGAACACCTTGATCGCCGTCAGCAGCAGCGCCATCTGCACGCCGTTGTTGAGCAGCGCGTACAGGAACGGGCTCTTGCCGTCCTCGAAGGCGTAGAAGGTGCGCTGGATGAGCAGGAACACGCTCACCGGCACCAGACCGATCGACAGGCCGATCATCGGTCCGGCGATCAGCTGCGCCTCCTGCACGCTCACCGACGGCAGCAGCGCGCGCGTGATCGGCACGGGCATGGCGATCAGCGCCGCCGTGAAGAAGCACATCGTCAGCGCCACGGAACGGATCGAGGAGCTCAGATCCTCGCGGGCCGTGACGAGATCATGGTCGGCGATGGCCCGGGACAGCTTCGGGAACACCGCCGTGGTGATCGACACCGCGATCAGCGAATACGGCAGGATGTACAGCGAATACGCGTACTGGTACGAGCCGTTGCCGGCGATGCCATACAGATCGTTGCCGGCATGCGGGGCGCCCGTATTCACCTGCGAGGTGACCATGCCGACCAGCAGGTTCAGCACGGTCAGGGCCAGCGACCAGATCGCCACCTTGCCCATCGACCGCAGACCGATGCCGTGCAGACCCCACTTCACCCGGTACCGCAGACCGAGCCTGACCAGCGGGACGAACAGCACCAGCGCCTGAATCGCCACGCCCAGCGTCCACGTACCGGCCGTGAGGAACACCTTGTCGTTCGTCCAGAAGTCCATCGGCTGACGCGCCGCATTGCCGAACAGCACGATGAACAGCACGAATCCCGTGCAGCTGACGATGTTGGCGAACACCGAACTCCAGGCGTACATGCCGAACCGGCCCTTGGCCGCCAGAATCTGGCCAAGCACCAGATACAGACCGTAGAAGAAGATCTGCGGCATGCACCACAGGGTGAACGAGTTGACCAGCGCACGCTGCTCCGGCGCCCAGTTCGGGTTCACATACAGACGGGTCACCAGCGGCGTGGCCAGCATCATGACCGCGGTGATGCTCACCAGCAGGGCGATGGCCACGGTGATCAGCTTGTTCAGCCGTTCGTTGGCATCCTTGTGCTTGAGCGTCTTGACGATCTGCGGGACCAGCACCGCGTTGAAGATGCCGCCGGAGACCAGCGTGAAGATCACCTGCGGAATCATCGAACCGGTCTGATAGGCGTTGGCCGCGATGCCGGTCGTGCCGATGGCCGCGGCCAGCAGAATCGACCGGACCTGACCGGTGACTCGGGAGGCCGCCGTGCCGACGGCCATGATCATGGAATTGCGTCCTACGGAATTGCCGGAATTGCCGTTGTTCGAGCTCATTCGTCGGGATCCTTTACACGGTTGAATTGGCGCCACAGACCGACCACGCCCAATACCGCGGCCAACGCCAGAATCACGTATCCGCTGCGATCGTTGATCTGCAGCACACTGGTCACGCGGGCATCCGCCCCCGCTCCGAAACTATTGCCCTCATGGTCCTGCAATGTGATATGGATGTTCGCCGTCCCCGATTGCAGCACATGCACGGTGATCGTGTCCTGCACCTCCGAATTCGGCGGCACCACCACCTCGCCGTCCTGCGTGGTCGAGAACAGCGCGGAATCCGAGGCCGAGGCGAACCGCACCCGCACGGCGTACGGATGGTCGTTGGCGATGGTGATCGGCATCTTGGCGCTCTGGCTGACGATGCTGATCGAATCCGGCTGGGCCAGCGAGACCCCCGAATACAGCTGATACGCCATCTGCCGGGCGCCGCGGGTCATGATCGTGTTCTGCACGCTCGACGAGCTGAACGCCTTCATCGCCATCTCGTCGTGGGCTTCGAGGATCTGGGTCATCCACTGCCGGGCCGTCAGCGATACGGAGGGCTGGGCGTCGCCGTTGCCGATCAGCGTGGTCGCGCTCGCCGACGGCTTGGGCTGCGAGGCGCCGCTGGTTTCGGCCAGCACGTTGTTCTGGAAGCGCGTGATGGTATCGCGGGAGGATTTCAGTGCGCGCAGCGACTCCTCGATCGACTGGGCGGCGTCCCCGCTGGGCTGGGCGACCTTCGCGGCCCGTTCGTTCGCCTCCTCGGTGCCGATGTACGGCGTGGCCTTCATCAGCGAGCTCAGGGAGTCGATCTTGAGCCAGGAGCAGGATTCGAGGGCGCTCATCAGGGTGTCGAGCCGGTCGGCGTCGGGATTGGACCCCAGCGAGATCAGCAGTTCGCGGTCCTCGTACGGGGCCTCCATCTGGTAGAACGCGCTTTGCGCGATGAAGCGGGAGAGACGGCCGGTGAAGGTGTTCTCCGCGCTGGCCGTATGCGAGGTGGCGGTGTCCTGCGCGAGGGTGCTCAGCTCGCGCTGCGTGTTGAGCACGGTCACCGCTCCGGCCGAGGTGTGCACCACCATCTTCGAGGTGTGTACGGCGCTGGGGGTGTCGGGCTCGTAGTCGGATTCTGCGACCACGGTGGAATACCCCTGCTGCTTGGCGAGCGTCAGGGCCTTGAGGCTCCACGAGGATTTGCTCTGCCAGGCGATCGTGGCGGGATCCGCCTGCTTGGTCTGGGGCGTCGGATTGGACTGCGCGGTGCCGGACTGGCTGGTGTCGGACTGGGTCGCCGAACGGT
This sequence comes from Bifidobacterium simiarum, assembly GCF_002802905.1. Classification (GTDB taxonomy): domain Bacteria; phylum Actinomycetota; class Actinomycetes; order Actinomycetales; family Bifidobacteriaceae; genus Galliscardovia; species Galliscardovia simiarum. The sequence goes on along the minus strand of NZ_PEBK01000002.1, from coordinate 354,306 downwards.
ACTGTTCCAGCGACGTCGCGGCATTCCACGAATCGGTGGTGATGCCGGCCGACTTCCAGTCGATGCCGCCGTAGGTGGACGATGCGGCGGCGATGTCGAATCCGTCGGGCTGCATGATCGCCGTGGTGCGTGGCTGCTCGCCGAACGACGACAGGTAGTCGGGGTCGGATATGGTCTGGATCCCCGTATGCCGTTCCAGAACCTCGCTGAGGGTGTTCTGCTCGGTTTTCGCCTCGCTGCTCAGCGTGGTGATGCCCAGCTTGGATTCCGACGCGGTGGACGGCTTTTGGGTCAGCAGACGCTTGACCGCGGTGTCGCCGACCTTCCACTGCGACGAGGTCAGCGGCAGGGCGGCCACCACTCCGAGCTTCGGTGTGGCCTCGATGTTCAAGCCGTCCTGCGTGCGCGTGACGAAGGAATGCATGTGCACGGTGTCGGCGGACGGGCTCGCGTAGACGAAGTCCAGCGGCTTCGGACCCCATGTGGTGAAGCGGGACAGCACGTCCTTGCCGGCCGGCACGACGATGGCGATGGTCATGCTCTTGCCCGGGTCGATCGAACCCACCTTGGCCGAGCCGAGCACGGTGGACAGGTGCTGCAGACGGGGATCGACGCCCTCGGTGTTGTCGGCCCACTCCTGCATCAGCAGGCTCGAATCGAACGAGAACCGCGGACTGGTGAGGATCTCCAGCGTGCCCGCGTCCAGACTGGCGTCGGTGTTGTTGCGGATGGTTACCTTGGCCTTGTATCCGCTGGTATTGGTGATGACGGTGCTGGTCTCCGATTCGATCAGCAGCGCCACGCCTTTCGACTGCGACGACGAGGATTGCGACGACTGCGACGACGAGGAAGACGACGATGGGGATGACGAGCTGGACGACGATGACGACGATTCGGACGGGGATGCCGATCGTTCGGCGGCGATCGCGGCGGCCGGGTTCATGCCGGCGAGGATCAGGACGGCGGCCAGCAGAGTTAGCAGCAGCCGGACCGCGATCCGCGCGGCCGGCCGGATGACCGTCTGGGTGACAGTCTGCGTGACCGTCTGGGCGACCGTAGGCATCGTGACCGTCGGCCTTACATCGGATATGCGGAAGCGCCACGGCTCGCCGGGCGCGCATGACTCACCCGCCGTGCCGCGATCGAGACGGGAAACGGTCTGTCTGCGCAACAATCGGCCTTACTTCGGTTCGGACTACTTCTGACTTGCTATTTCTTATGCTTTCGGGCATACAACCAAGCAATCCTACGCTCGTTAGGATAACTCAGGACGTCGTTCAAGTCATCAAAACGCACCCAGATCGCGTCCTCGGCCTCATGATCGGGGTCGCCCTCCACGGTGAGCTCCCCGCCGATCATCCGCAGCGCATAATGATGCACCAGCTTGTGCACGCGCTGGGTGGTGCCGGTGAACCAGTAGTCGATCGTGGCGATGGAAGTGATCACCTCGCCGAGAATGCCCGTCTCCTCATGCACCTCGCGTACGGCCGTCTGCTCGGGGGTCTCGCCCTTCTCGATATGGCCCTTCGGCAGACACCATTCCAGATGACCGGAACGGGAATGCCGGGCGATGATCGCCACGCGATCCTGATCGTCGAAGATCAGTCCGCCGGCCGAATACTCGCGCACCACCGGCAGCTCGTAGGTGTCCAGGGACGCGAAGGTGGACGGCTGGGTCTGTTTGCGGGCCATGATCGCCGGGGTCGGTCGCAGCGGGGATCCATCCTCGGCCTGCCGCGTGTCGATCGGCGATTCGGGAAATTCGATGCCCACCTCGGACAGTCGGAATGTGGCATTCTGTCCATATTCCGGAGTCTCGGAGCTATACAGCGGTTTCGGACCGCCCGCCGGGAAGCCCGCGTCCGATTCATCGGAATCGGCTTGATTTTGGGCATGATTGCCCGAAGAATTGGCGGCACGAGCCATCATGCGCGCAACATCTCCGGGAGTAGTCATACCTCATACAATACGCAAAACATTGTGCAGGTGGGGTAACGGTAAGCTTGATTGCGCAAAGCGAAAGGAGCAAGCGTGGGATTCGAGGTATGGCCCGAGGCGATCGAACTGGGCGAACTGTTCAACGAGCACGGCTATGAGCTGGCGTTGGTAGGCGGTCCGGTCAGAGACCTGCTGCTGCAGCGCCCCTCGCACGACCTGGACTTCTGCACCTCCGCCCGCCCCGAGGAATTCGAGCCGATCCTGCGCAAATGGGGGCACGGATTCTGGGACATGGGCCGCAAATTCGGCACCCTTGGAGCCATGAAGCGTCGTGCCGACGGCAGTGAGATCGGCGTCGAGGTCACCACCTACCGTTCCGACACCTACGACCCCGACTCCCGCAAGCCCGAAGTCAACTACGGCGACTCGCTCGAAGGCGACCTCTCCCGACGGGACTTCACCGTCAACGCCATGGCCCTGCGCGTGCCGCAATGCGAATTCGTCGACCCCTTCGGCGGTGCCAACGACCTCAACAAGAAGATCCTGCGCACGCCGGTGGACCCCACGCAGTCCTTCGACGACGACCCGCTGCGCATGATGCGCGCCGTACGCTTCGTCGCCCAGCTCGGATTCCGCATCGAACCCGAAACCGCCGAAGCGATCACCCGCATGGTCGACCGCATCGAAATCGTCTCCGCCGAACGCGTGCGCGACGAACTCACCAAGCTGCTGCTCAGCGACAACCCGCGCGCCGGACTCGAAGCCCTCGTGGAATCCGGCCTCGCCGACATCGTCCTGCCCGAACTGCCCGCCCTGCAGCTCGAACTCGACGAACATCACCGCCACAAGGACGTCTTCGAACACACGCTCATGGTGCTCGACCGCGCCATCGCCCTCGAAACCGACGACGACGGCCCCGTGCCCCGGCCCGACCTCACCCTGCGTCTCGCCGCGCTCATGCACGACGTCGGCAAGCCCAAGACCCGCCGATTCGAACCCGGCGGCAAGGTCAGCTTCCACCGCCACGACCTCGTCGGCGCGAAACTCACCCGCAAGCGACTCAAGGCTCTGCGCTTCGACCACCACGTCGTCGAAGACGTCACCGACCTCGTAGCCCTCCACCTGCGATTCCACGGGTACATCGACGAGCCGTGGACCGACTCCGCCGTCCGACGCTACGTGCGCGACGCCGGCCACCTCTACCACCGGCTCAACCGGCTCACCCGCGCCGACGCCACCACGCAGAACAAGCGCAAGGCCCGCATGTTCGCCGAAGCGATGGACGACATGGAAGCCCGCGTCATCGAACTCAAGAAGCGCGAGGACATCGACGCCATCCGCCCCGACCTCAACGGCAACGAGATCATCGAGATCCTCGGCGTCGAACCCGGACCCATCGTCGGACAGGCATACAAGCACATGCTGGAATACCGGCTTGATCATGGGCCGGCAGAGCATGAGGATGCCGTAGAGGAGCTCAAGCGTTGGTATGCAGAGGAAGGCCGTTAGGCTCTGACTTCGTTGCCAGTGGCGGCCCGGATATGCTGTTCTCGACACGCTCCGGGCCGCTCAGGCCGAGTCTTTACGGTCGAGAACAGCATATCCGGGCCTTTTGCCCGATGACTTATGGCGCCAACGTGTTGGGGAAGCGAGCGAGGGGTGGGACGATTGATGATCGTCCCACCCCTCGGGAGATGGCGTTACTCTTAGCCGTAGCCGCTAACGAAGCGTGGATTGTGGGGCTGAGGCGTTAAGCGGACAGTCCGGTGGACTGTCCGTAGCCGATGCGAGCAGTCTCTACAGACTGCGAGGCCGCTAACGAAGATGATCTCAATTGACTGCGGTGTGGGTGGTGGCCTTGGGCAGATTCGTCAGCTTGGAGGCGTCCTGGCAGTTGGAGAAGCCCTTGATCTCCTCGCCGACGCCGGGCTGCACGTCGTTTTCGTCGACCAGCACGGAGAACGTGCTGCCGATCACGACGTCCACGAGCTTGTCGGAGCGGTCGTCCATGCGCATGATCGCATCGTTGAAATGACGCTTAAGCGTGTACGCCTGGTTGATGCCGTTCTTGCCGAAGCGGATCTCGGTGCGCTTGAACACCGTGGTGCCCGGGTAGTTGCTCGGATTCTGCATGGTGAAGCTGCGGTTCTCCAGCGCGGAGCTCACCGCCTTGGCCAGACCGACGTTCTTCGTGGCGTTGAGCACGCGCACGTTGACCGTGCTGGAGTTCAGGACCTTGGACGTGCCCTGGCTGTCCTTCGTCGGGCAGGCGGTCACCACGCCGTAGTTCGGCTGCTCGGCCTGCGTGGCCTTCTCCGACTTGCCGATCACGCCGAAGTACACGAGAAGCGAAACCACCATGGCAACGACCAATATCACGATGGCGATGGAGAACACCATCTTCTGCCTGTCGCGCACGAACTTCTGACGTGCCTTACGCTCGTCGAACGCCTCCGGAGTCGTCATCACGTACCTTCCCGTCTACTATCTGATGGATTACACCTTAACCCGAATGTCTGACTCTCCCGGCCCTGATCCGGTGCCTTCCGCCGCACCGGTCCGCCGGTACCGTCCGCGGTATCGGTGCCGCTACTCGTGGGAGATGATCGGCGTGACCGGCGCGGTCGTCTCGAACAGCCGGTCCACGCAGCGCCGGTTCGTCCACGTCCGGCACACCGACGCCGCCGTGGCCTCATCCGGCACGCAGGCGATGACCGTCGGTCCGCTACCGGAGACGAACGCCGCCGTGGCCCCGGCCTGCATCGCGTACTCGATCGCCTTGCCGGACCGCGGATGCAGGTGCACCGCCGCCCGCTGCAGGTGATTGGCGTCACCCCGTCCCCGGCCGATCCGGTCGAACATGGCGTACACGTCGGGCGTACTCAGCTGTGCGTTGTAGGCGCCCACCACCATGCGGCCGATCGTCGTGGCGTCGATCCTGCGATCCGTGGCGTCAAGCCGTTCGATCCGTTCGCCGTATCCGGTGCCGCGGGCCAGTCCTCCGTGCAGGCAGAACGGCATATCCGCGCCGAGACGGGCCGCGATCGGCTCCAGACGCTCCACGGGCCAATGCAGCTCCCACAGATCGTTCAGGGCGAGCAAGGTGCCGGCCGCATCGGCCGATCCTCCGCCGAGTCCGGCCCCCACCGGAATCCGCTTTTCCAGACTGATCGCCACATCGGGACTGCGGCCGGCCTCCTCGGCCAAGGCGAACAGGGCCATCACCGCATGATTGCGGCGCATATCGGCCTTGTCGAACGCCAGATCACCCAGATGACGGCCCAGCAGATCCAGAGAGAACCCCGATCCCGGCTCCTTCGCGCTCACCGTGACGGTGTCGTACACGCCCACGCCGCAGTAGATCGTATCGAGAGCGTGGCGTCCTCCCCATTCGGCGCGGGACGGCCCCACCTTCAGCGTCAGATTGGTCTTCGCCGGACACTCCACGCGTACCGACGAGAACGGCGCGGTCACCACGCTCGTGGCGTCGTCGGCAGCGATGTCGGTCGTAGTGTCGGAGGTCGTCGCCGTCATCGGTCCGCCTCCGTGGATTCGGGGTCCCGTTCGAGATCCCGGGCCGCCTGAGCCAGCGTCCGGAACTCGTCGATCGTCAGGGTCTCGCCGCGGCGGGACGGGTCGATGCCCGCGCTCTCGAACGCCTGCTTCGGCAGCACCTTGCGCAGCGCGGCGTTCAGGGTCTTGCGTCGCTGGGCGAAGGCCGCGTCCACCAGCGCGAAGGTGCGCTCGCGGTCCCGGACGTCCTCCTCGGTGCGGTCGGTGTGCGTGCGGGTGAACTTCACCAGTGCCGAATCGACGTTCGGGGCCGGCCAGAACACATGACGGCCGATGGTGCCGGCCTTCTCGGCCGTGCCGAACCACTGCAGCTTCACCGACGGGGTGCCGTAGATCTTCGATCCCGGCTTCTCGGTCAGGCGGTCGGCCACCTCCTTCTGCACCATCACCACGAATCCGGTGAGATTCGGGAACCGTTCCAGCAGGGTGATGATGATCGGCGTAGCCACGTTGTACGGCAGATTGGCGACCAGCGTGAACGCCTCGGCCTGCGCCAGTTCGGGCACGTCCTGCGGGGTGAGCTTCAGGGCGTCGCGGTTGATCACCCGGAAGCGGTCCGACGCCTCGGGCATGCGGTCGGCGATGGTGTTCGGCAGTCGTTCGGCCAGCGGGGGGTCGATCTCCACCGCGGTGAGCGAGGCGCCGGTCTCCAGAATCGCCAGCGTCAGCGAACCCAGACCGGGGCCGACCTCCAGCACCGTGGAGTCCGCGTCGATGTCGGCGGTGCGGGCGATCCGTCGCACGGTGCCGGGGTCGATCACGAAATTCTGGCCGAACTTCTTGGTCGGGGTCACGCCGGCCTCTGCGGCGATACGGCGGATGTCCGCCGCGCCGAGCAGGCCGGGATGGCCTTCGGCGGATTCGGTCTGCGGTTGCGGGTTCTGTGCTGTCATACTGTCTGCCGATCGATGTCTATGAGGATGCCGGGATGTGCCTAATGGGTCTGTGGTCTGGGATGGTCTGGGATGCGGGGCGATCGGGGAGGAGTCCCGGTCGCCCTATGATCAGTGCCTGATCCACACCCGATCAGTACCAGTTGTGGGAGAGCCAATAGGTCTTGGCCTGCGAGGGGCTGCCGTAGCGCTCGGCGATGTACTGCAGACCCCAGTTGATCTGCACCGCGCCGTCGTCCTGCCATCCGGTGCCCATCTTGCTGCCGGGCAGAGCCTGCGGGATGCCGTACGCGTCGGACCACGGGTTGTCGGCGTTCCACTGCCATTCGGATTCCTTGTTCCACAGCCAGACCAGCGCATCCCATTCGCTGCCGGTCCATCCGCGCTGGGCGGCCGCGCCGCGGGCGTACGTCTGCGCCTGGGCCACCGTGGGGTGCCACAGTCCGGAGTGGGAGGTGGAGCCCGACGAGCTGGAGCTGTTCGAGCTGGAGCCGGAGTTGCTACTGGAGCCGGAATTGCTGGGCTTGCTCGTCGTCTGCTGGGTCGGCTTGCTGGTGGGCTTGGCCGTCTGCGTGGGCTTCGCCGTCTGAGTCGGCTTGGAGGTCTGGGCCTGGGTCGGCTTGCTGGTGGGCTTCGACGTGGACTGGCTGCCGGAATTGCTGCTGGAATCGGAGCCGCTGTTCGAGTCGGAGTCGGAACCGGAGTTGGAGTCGCTCGAACCGCCGGACGGGGAGGTCGAAGGCTTCGTGGCCGGCGCGGAATCGGTCTTGGCATCGGACTTGCCGTCGTTCGCGCTGGAATCGTCGCTCTTGGCATCGGACGTGTCGTCCTTGGAGGAGCTGCCGTCGCTCGGGCTGGCGGACGGGGTCTCGGCCGGCTTCTCGGGGCCGACCGCGATGATCTCGTCCACGGCGATCTTCGTGGTCTCCTCCTTGGCCAACACGGAGGTCTCCGGCTTGCCGTCCACATACGTGGTGTTGAAGGTCTGCTTCTTCTCGCCGGCCTCGCCCTGCTGCCGCACCACGGTGGTGCCCGGCTCAAGCGAATCGTCGTACACGGTCTGCGTGCCGTACGGGATCGAGACCGTCTTGCTGGTGGTGCCGTGGGTCACGCGCTTCACGCGCAGCACGGTGGTCGAGCCGTTCTTCTCCACGCTCACGCGGTCTTCCTTGCCGAGCACGATGCCCTTGGAATCGAGGATGCTGGCGGCCGGAAGCTTGCCGTCGGGGGCCTCGCTGGTCTTGCCGTCGGCGATCACCTCCACCGGGCCGTTCGCGTTGATCACCATGCCGCCGGTGAGCTGGTTGTACACGTTCTTGATGTCCACGGTGACCTTGGTGGCCTGCTGCTCGCTGTCGTTGAAGAAGCCGAGCAGCTGATCGGCGCTGGTGGCGACCGTCCAGAACGGCACCTCCTTGCCGTCGATGTTGATCGTGGCCTGATACGCGCTGCGCACGGTCACCACGGCGTGATTGGCGAGGATGTCGCCCGAAGTGGACTGCACCAGATCGTGGGTCTTGACGTCGACGTGCTGCTCCTCGAGCAGGCGATCGACGCTGATGGCGTAGGTCTGCACGGTCTGCGTCTTGCCGTTGACCTCCAATGCAATGGTCTTATGCGTGGTGAGCGCGAAGCCCAGCACGCACGCCACGGTCACCGCCACGGCGCAGACCGTCACCCGAATGCGGCGGAGCGTCATGAATCGTTGAGGCGTCCAGCGACGTGCCATTGATTTCCCTCCCTAGATCTGACTGCAAGGATTGGATGCAAAGAATCGGCTACAAACATCCACAATTCTAGGGAACCGGTATCGACCACTCGCCGAAACCACGCCCGATGCCCCAAACATCCACACACGGCGTGTGCCGTCATTCGTTTTTGGTCAATCCAAGCGTGAAGAGGCCGTATTCGGGCTCTAAAAGCTTGGATTTGCCAAATACCAGGGCGATGGCGGGGGAATTCCGTATCGAAAAAAGGAGAGGCGCCGGGTTAGAAGGGGGATGATTCCGGCGCCTCTCAGGGGACGGAGCGGGTTGGGGGATGCTCCATCCCATTTCTTCTCAGAAGCTGTATTGATGGGGGAAGCTCCTGAGTCCTTACTCGCGGCAAGTTTTGTTATCCCCACTTACGCAAGGCCGTTAGGCCATGATTTATTCACCATACTAACGCGAATGCGGGGTCCGCCGGTATCGGCGTGTTCTGGGAATGTGTCGGATCACAACAGCATCGACGATGCGATCCGGACGGCGAGGGAAATCCGACGAAAGAAAAGTAAAGCCAGCGAAAGAAGAGCCTCCTGTCAGGTTCGAACTGACGACCTGCCGCTTACAAGGCGGCTGCTCTGGCCAACTGAGCTAAGGAGGCTTGCCTCGTCAACGTCGATGCATGCGAAGCGTGCGATCCGTTAACGCGAACGAAGCAAGTATAACGAAACGTTCGGAAAAGTCGATCAGTACGTCAGCTCGGTGCCGGTGCCCAGCGACGGCAGCTTGCCTTCCTTGCCGACCGCGGAGGAGTCGAGGCCGATGGCCTTGAGCAGTCCGGTGCGCATGTCGGTGGTGCCCAGCTTGTTGCGATCCCAGTACGTACCGTTGACGGTGATCGTCGGGGTGCTCATCTGGCCCTTGAGCTGGCCGCTGCGGTTCCACAGTTCGGAGCGCAGCGGGGTGAAGGTGCTCATGGCGGAGAGCCAGCTCTTGTACTGGTAGTCCTTGTCGGTGGCCTTGGCGGCGACGCTTTCGCTCACGCCGGCCGCGATGGCCCGGCCCTTGATGTCGTCGTTGGAGACGGGCTGGTAGTCGGACTCGTTGGGCTGGAAGTCCTCGGCGTACATCAGCTCGATGAACTTCAGCAGGTGGTTCGGATCCGAATCGGATTCGGCGATCTCGATGGCCGCGTTGCCGGCGCGGGTGGAGTACTCGTCGGTGGAGTAGCGGTCCATGAAGGCCATCGGGTGGATCTCAAGGTTGATCTGTCCGGCGTCCACCATCTGCTGGTAGGTCGTGCCGAGCTGGCGTTCCATCGCGCCGCAGCCCGGGCACATGAAGTCCATGTAGACGGCCACGGTGGGCACGCCCTTCACCGGCTTGTCGAGGCCGTTTTTGGAAAGCACGAATCCACCCTTTTCGGTGCTGTGCGCGGGCTTCGGCTCGGCCTTCTGCACCTCGGACCACGCCTTGTTGTATTCGCCGGTGTCCTGCGTGGGGTGGTTCGACTTCCAGATGTTGAAGCCGATCAGGCCAAGCACGAGCGCGATGATCACGACCACGGCCACGCCGATGATGGTCTGCGTGCGGCGGTCCTTGGCCGCCTGCTCGGCGCGGGCCTTGGCGGCGGCTTCGGCGGCTGCCTGACGGGCCTTGCGGGTGGCGGGCTTCGGCTTGCGCTGTGCCTGCGTGGTGTTCTTGTTGCTATTGCTCTTGCCCGTGTTTGCAGCCATGGTCTTCCCCGGAATGCCCCTCGATGCCTTGGATGATGAAATGTCCCCGCTAGGACGCCCTTCCGGGGTCCGCGACGGGGTTGCCGTATGCGCGTATCGGACGTGCATGGTCGGCGACTGCGGATCAGTATAGCGACGCAGGGTAAATAAACCGTGATGACGGGACCTGACCGCGGCCGGTGTTCGCGATGGGAGAAGCGGCCTCGGTTTGGTATGGGGAATGGGTTGGGCCGGAATGGGTTGGGCCGGAATGGGTTGGGCCGTGGCAGGTTGTACCGGAATGGGTTGGACCGGGGCAGGTTGTGCCGGAATGGGTTGGACCGGGGCAGGTTGTACCGGGCCAATGGCCTCCGTCAGGAGAGGATGAGCGGCGACCAGTCGATGCTGTTGTTGGTGAGGATCAGCACGATGCCGGTGAGGATCAGCACGGCCCAGATGATCGTGAGCGTCCAGTTGCGGCGACGGGCCGAGAGCACGGCGTCCTCGGTCTCGCCATCCGGATCGGTGAAATCGTTTTCATCCTGATTGCCGCCCGACGACGACTGGGTTTGCCACGGGGGTTTGGGGGCGCCGAACGTCCCGCGAAGGGCTCCGGCGCCGAGCCGTGCGGTCCGGGAATAGGGGCCGAGTGCGGCGACCGTCCAGGCCGCGGCCATGGAGAGGAACAGCATGAAGCCGGACGCGGACAGCGGCACGTCGGCCGTCACCGGAATGCGGATGCTGAACCGGAACAGCGGAATCACGAAATCGGCGCTGATGAGGTTCAGTGCCACAGTGAGGAACGACGACAGCGCCATGAGGATCACGATCATCAGCGCGATCGGACCGGCCGACAGGGCCAGTCCTTTCACCATGTGCCAGGGCAGCGAGCCGATGATCCACGCGCTGTCGGTGCCCTTGCGACCGCTGCCGCGCTTGGTCTCGCGCCTGAGCTGCGACTGCGTGGACAATCCGGTGACGGTGAACGCCCACAGGGCGAATGCCGCCGCGATCAGCGCGCCGAACGGGGCCGTGGCGGCGAACAGGCACAGCGGTATGGCCAGCAGCATCAGCAGCGCCTTGCCACGGGGCACGTACCACGCGGTCATGGCGCCCTCATGATCGTAGAAACCCCCGTATTGGGCGGGAGCCGCTTCGGGTTGGGGTGTGGCATAGGGGGACTGTGGGGCTGGATCGATCGCGACGGGATTGATTGAGGCGGGGCTGACCGCCGCGGCCTCGCCCGTATACGGCTGTGGATTCTCGCGAACCGGTGGTGCATAGGGGCCGGCGCCGTTGGCGTCTTCGGGATTCGGCAGCGGAGGCATGAGCTCCGTAGCCTCTGGATCGAACGGGCGTGCCGGCGGTTCGGGATATGCCGGTTGCGCAGGTGCCAGTGACGTGGGTGCCGGCATCGCCATCGTCGCTTCGGGATCCGGCGCGGACATGGCGATCGTGGCCTCGGGGTCGAAATCGGGGGTGCTCGCCGGTGATACAGCGCCCTGCGACGCCGAGGAGACCGTCCGCGCCGCGTGAGGCGGTGTCGCGAGGGCCGGTGTAGTGCGGGCCGGTATCGTGCGGGTCATCGGTACGGTGGCGCGTAATGGTCTGATGGCCGGTGCCGGGTACTGATTCGCGGGTGCGGAAGGTTCGGCGGACGGTTCCGTCGGGGCCGGTGACTGCGCGGCGTCGGCCGGCGTCGCGGGCTCGGTCGATCGTGCGGGTGTGGGGATGCTGGCCTTGGTGACGATCTGCGTGCCGAGGGGCATGCCGTCATTGATCAGTCCGTTCTCGCCGATCCAGTCGTCGTCCTGATCCACGATCTGTGCCGGTGTTGCGTTGTTCAATGCCAAGGTGGCTTCCGCTCGGGACTCCTCGACGGCATCCGGGGTGAATGCCATGGTCGGGGTGGCGTCGACCGGCATGACCGCGGTCTCCATCGTCGGCTGTGCGGTGTTCAGCACCATGGTGGCCGAGGCGTTGGCCAGAGCGGCAGCGGCGGCATCCCGCGGGGAGATGATCTGCGTGGCCTGCAGGGCCTCCGGCGTGACGACGGGGGTCTTGACCAGCTGGGTCGGGGCGTCCGCCCGCTCGTCCAGTTCCTTCCAGAGCGTACGGGGGTTATCGGGGTCGGCGGAGCCTGCGCCAAAAGGGAGCACCGCCCCCTTGTCGCCGTCATCATCGGAAGAACCTTCACCGGGCGTCGCCGAGCCGGTCACCGTTCGCGGCGACGGCGATCCGATGATGGTACGAGGATCGGGGGCATCGGCGCTGCCGGCGGTGCGCGGGGTGCCGAGAATATCAGCGGCACCGGTGCGATCATTGAGGTCATCGGTGATCGGTTCGTCGAGCGCCGTATTGATGAACGACGGCGTATAGACGGAGTCGGCGGGGTCTGCGCTGCTGCCGGATCCGCCGTTGCCGGAATCGGTCTGGGGGGATGCCGTTGCGGGCGAGACCGGCGGCAGCGGCGGCGTACTGATCGGCTGTGCTGTGCTGATCGGCTGCGCCGGGTTGGCCGGCTGTGCCGTGCCGGCCGGCGTCACCGTGCCGGGCTGTGCGGTACCGGGCTGTGACGCGCCGGACAATCCCGATAATCCCGACAGCCCGGCATTCAATGCCCCGGTGTTCAGTGCCGATGAGGCCGCGGCCGTCCAGATTTCGGGGGTGAGCGCGTCCAGTTCGATCGTCTGCAGCAATTCCAGTGGCGTGCAGCGCTCGTCGCGGTTCGGGCTGAGCGCGCGGCGGAACATCGCCGTGGTCCGGGGCGGCAATCCGGCCAGATTCGCGTGTCCCGCGGCCGCGCGCTCCAGCACCGCCATCATCGGCTTCGTGCCGAACACCGGTCGTCCGGTGGCGGCGAACGCCAATACCGCGGCCACGCTCCACCAGTCGGTGTTCTCATCCGACTCGGCGCCGTCGATCACCTCGGGGGCGATGAATCCCGGCGTACCCATCACCAGACCGGTCCGGGTCACATGACTTTCGCCCTCGCCCATCGCAATGCCGAAATCCACCAGCACCGGACCGGTTCGGGCGATCATCACGTTCGTGGGCTTGATGTCACGGTGGATGATGCCGGCCCGATGCACCGCCGACACCGCGTCGATCAGCTTGCGGGCCAGTCGCTCCAGATCACCGGCCACATACCGGCCGTTCGCGGCCACGTCCTCGCGCAGGTTCTTGCCTTCGATGAGTTCGGTGACGATGAACGCCAGCGAATCGTCGAGCTCCATATCCACGATCTGGCACACGCCCGGATGGTTCACGCGGCGCAGTGCGGCGGCCTCGCGGCGCAGGCGCTCGCGGGCCGTGGCCTTGCTGGTCTCGCCTGCCTGGAATCCGTCGTCGTGGCCGGCCGCGGTGTCGTCCGCCTCCGCGGTCTCCTCGTCGTCCACCAGTGAATCACGCAGAATCTTCATGGCATATACGGTGCCGCCGTCGTCCTTCACCCTCCAGACGGATCCCATCGCGCCGCCGCCGAGTCGGGAGATCAGCGTATACCCCCCGACCAGACTTCCCGCTTCCAGATTCAACGCATTCAAATCAGTCATGCCGCCCATTGTGACACCTGACCCTGCCGATCGGTTGGTGTTTCCTGACTTTCTTGCACAAGTTTCGCGGGACGGTCGGGTTCTGCGGTGACGGTTCCGGTGATTGGCCGGTGATCGGCTGGTGGTTTGGCCGTGATCGGTTGGTGGGTTTGGCGGTACTTTGGCCAACCCGTTCACGATTTATTGGCCGAACCGATCGGCCAAGTTCCGTGATGATGGTTCGAGGGTTCCGTGATGATGAGCGGCGTATTAGACGGCTGTGGGTACTATGGCGGGAGTTCCGCCATGCCGTGTCGGGCGACGTCCGGCGGCGTGCGGACGTCCGGTCCCTGCGGTGGCCGTCATACGGTATGGTGCATACGGTGTTCGTGGAGGTTGATATGGCTGAGAATCCTCTCGTTTCGGTGATCGTCCCGGTGTACAAGGTGGAGAAGTTTCTGGACGAGTGCGTGGCGAGCGTGACGGGCCAGACCTACCGGAATCTGGAGATCCTGCTGGTCGACGACGGCTCTCCCGACGGCTGCCCGGCGATGTGCGACGAGTGGGCCGCGCGGGATTCCCGCATCCGGGTGATCCACAAGACAAACGGGGGGCTCTCCGATGCGCGCAACGCCGGTCTGGCCCAGTCGACCGGCGAGTATGTGTACTTCGCCGATTCCGACGACACCATCGATCCGCACCTCGTTGAGGATTGCCTCAACGCCTTGGCGCAGTACGACGCGGACTTGGTGATGTTCAAGTTCGACACGATCTCCGAAAACGGCCGGACCCTGCTGAGTGACTACAAGCACAACGATTTCGACGAGGTGCAGATCCTCACTCCGCAGGAGGGGATCAAGGCGCAGGTGAAGTCGGAGATCGACGGGTATTTCTGGGCGTTCCTTGCCCCGGCGTCCACGTACAAGGACCATGATTTTTCGTTCCCGGTGGGTCGCAAGATCGAGGACATGGCCCGCATCTGCAACGTGATCGGCGAATCGACGCGGATCGTGCGCATCCCGAAGGTGTTGTACCACTACCGGCTGCGGCAGGGGTCGATCACCGCCACGCTGGACCCGAAACTGAACCGCGACTGGCGTCGGGCGGCCGACGACCGCGAGGAGTATGTGGAGCGGCGGTACCCCGAGCTGAAGTCGTTCATGAAGATGCAGCAGCTGAATTTTTTCGCCAATCTGGATTACGAGACGATCCGTCAGTCGATCATCACCGGATTGAAGATCGACCCGGAGGACGCCGATGCGATGCGCCGGCGGATCGAAGGGCTGACCCGCGACGTCGAAGGCAGCGACGAGGAGATGCCGCAGGCCACGCGCGAGCTGCTGGATCTGCTGACCCGTTCGATGGACGAGGCGCTGGACGATGTGAAGGACAGCTTCCAGGACGTGCGCGAGTACTGGCATCAACTGCGCGCGGTGTGGGCGCAGAAGGCCACGGAGAACAAGGCCGAGGCCGAGGCGCGGGCCGAGGAGAAGGCGGAGGAGCGGGCGCGGCGCAAGGCGCTGAAGGAGGCCACGCAGCCTGGTGCCGGACTGAGCCATGCCGACATGAAGGCGTGGGAGGAGGCGTGGGACGAATCCTGAGGCCGTGAGGTCCTGAGTCTGTGCCGTGCGGGGGCGTGCGTGGGACGTGACGGTACGCACCGGCTGCATGTGGAATGCGGTATGTGGCGATGCGGTGATGTGCGATGCTGTGCGAAAGAGAGAAAGTTTTTGCACAGCGTCAAGTCGGAAAATAACAGAAAAGTAACATCCCTTGTAATGTAAGCGGTTTCGCGGTAACAACGGGGGTGGTGCAGCCGGCGTGTCGTAGTGTACTGTTGGGAAGTGGCTCATCGAAGAGAATCTTCAATCGCCAACAATGCAGTTAGTGGTGACGTGGACCCAAAGCAGGGAAAACAATCCAACGACGGTGATAACTCAATAGCAATTACAAACCCCCTTTTACAACGGATCGTCTGGCACGTACCTGCCAGTGAAAGGAAATGATTAACCATGGCAGAAGTGGTTTTTGACCATGTCACCCGTATCTACCCGGGCAACGACAAGCCCTCGGTCGATAATCTGAATCTTGATATCAAGGATGGCGAGTTCCTCGTGCTCGTCGGCCCCTCCGGCTGCGGCAAGTCCACCACCCTTCGTATGCTCGCCGGCCTCGAGGAAGTGAACAAGGGCCGTATCCTCATCGGTGATAAGGACGTCACCAACATGCAGCCGAAGGACCGTGACATCGCCATGGTCTTCCAGAACTACGCACTGTACCCGCACATGTCGGTGGCCGACAACATGGGCTTCGCCCTGAAGATCGCCGGCACCCCGAAGGAGGAAATCCGCAAGCGCGTGGAGGAGGCCGCGAAGATCCTTGATCTGACCGAGTTCCTCGACCGCAAGCCGAAGGCCCTTTCCGGTGGCCAGCGTCAGCGTGTGGCCATGGGCCGCGCCATCGTCCGTAAGCCGAAGGTCTTCCTCATGGATGAGCCGCTGTCGAACCTCGACGCCAAGCTCCGTGTCCAGACCCGTACGCAGATCGCCGCCCTGCAGCGTCAGCTCGGCGTCACCACCCTGTACGTGACCCACGACCAGACCGAGGCCCTGACGATGGGCGACCGCATCGCCGTCATCAAGCTCGGCATCCTGCAGCAGGTCGGCGCCCCGACCGAGCTGTACGATCGCCCGGCCAACGTGTTCGTCGCCGGCTTCATCGGCTCCCCGTCGATGAACCTCAACGTGCACCCGGTGGTCAACGGCCAGGCCAAGATCGGCGACGACACCGTCGATCTGCCCAAGGAGGTCGTGGCCAAGCTCACCCCGGAGGACGGCGGCAAGATCGTCGTCGGCTTCCGTCCCGAGGACGCCACCCTCGCCGGCCCGGATGACGCCAACGCCTTCAAGCTGCACGTCGCCAACGTCGAGGATCTGGGCTCCGACGGCTACATCTACGGCAACATCGTCACCGACGGCTCCGCCGCCGAGCAGGCCAGCGCCGTGATGTCCGATCAGGACAAGATGACCACCGTTCGAGTCAACCCGCGTCTGCTGCCGAAAGTCGGCGACACCGTGCGGATCAAGATCGATCCCGAGAAGATGCACCTCTTCGCCCCGAGCACGGAGCTGCGTCTGAACTGAAAATCGTCGGAACCGAAGGTTTGTGGGATTTCCTCCGATTCCGATAGGTGAGGCAGGTCCCCTCTCTTCCTCTCTCATTTGCCTCACCGCAGAACAGTAGCCCCGCGGCCAGTGCTGGTCGTGGGGCTTCTTCATGCCCCGATCGTCGTATGCCGATCGTCGTCATACCGATCGGATTGGATCGTCGGTCCGGATCATTGGTCCGGATTGCCGGATCGGATTATCGGTCCGGTCACGCCCGTCCGGCCGCTGCTCTCTCCCATCTACTAAGTTGGTGACTATGGAAAACGTGGAATTGGATCCCAGACTTGTACAGGCCACTTCGGTGAAATCCGCGGATCTGCCGATTAATGCGGGACTGTCCGGCATCGGCGCCGGTGCCGCGGTCGGCGGTCATCGTCCGGCCCAGCCGAAGGCCCTGAAGATCACCGCGGCCAGCTCGAATCCGAAGATGTTCACGCTGCCGTGGCACAAACCGCTCGCCCAGTGGCCCGACGAACTGCTCGCCAACCTGCCCCGAGGCATCTCCCGCCACGTCGTGCGATTCGTGCGCGTGGGGCACGACGTCTACGCGCTCAAGGAGATCACCCAGTCGGTGGCCGAGCGCGAATACGAGCTGCTCCGGCAGCTGGAGAAGATCGACGTGCCGTCGGTGAAGCCGATCGCCGTGGTCACCGGACGCCATGATCGCGATGGCAATCCGCTCGAGGCGATCCTCGTCACCCAGCACCTCAAGTTCTCGCTGCCGTACCGCGCGCTGTTCGCCCGCAACCTGCGCGACGACACCGCCGACCGTCTGATCGACGCGCTCGCCGTGCTGCTCGTCCGACTGCATCTGATCGGCTTCTACTGGGGTGACGTGTCGCTGTCGAACGTGCTGTTTCTGCGCGACGCCGACTCCTTCGCCGCCGTGCTGGTGGACGCCGAGACCGGCGAACTCTACCCGCAGCTCACCGAAGGCCAGCGCGAATACGACATCGATCTGGCCCGCGTGAACATCATCGGCGAGCTTATGGATCTGAGCTCCGGCCGCCTGCTGCCCTCCGACGTGGACGAGGTGGAGGTCGGCAACCGGCTGGTGGAGCGCTACCATTCGCTGTGGAGCGCGCTCACCGACGTGGAAAGCTTCAGCCCCGACGAAATGTGGAAGATCGAGAAGCGCGTCAACAAGCTCAACGAGCTGGGCTTCGACGTGGACGAGCTGGAGATGGACACCGACGAGGACGGCAACCGCGTACGCGTGCGCCCCCGCGTGGTGGACGCCGGCTACGCCTCGCGCAAGCTGCTGCGGCTCACCGGTCTGGACGTGCAGGAGAATCAGGCCCGCCGACTGCTCAACGATCTCGACGCCTACCGCGCCTCCACCTGGCGGCAGGGCGAGGATCTGGAGATCGTGGCCACGGACTGGATGCGCGAGTCGTTCGAGCCCACCGTGCGCATGATCCCGAAGGAATACCGTTCGCAGATCGAGCCGGCGCAGTTCTTCCACGAGGTGCTCACCCACCGCTGGTATCTGGCCGAGAAGGTCGGGCATGACGTGCCGATGGTCGAGGCCGTGCGCAGCTACATCGACAACGTGCTGCCGGAGTACAAGCTCGACGCCAAGGTGATGGACGCGATCAACGCCGATGCCGACGCGGGCGTGGTCGACGACGTCTCCTCCTACGACGATGTGCCGGCGGAGGAGGATGCTGGCTACAATCCCGACGACGATCCCGACGCCGCGGTCTGGGCCAGCTGATCGGGGCGGATAACCTAGATCCAGACAACCTAGATGGTTAGGAGTTAGGTTCCATGATGGAATGGCATGGGACCTAACTCCCTATTGTTCGGTTGATTACTTCCGCTTTTCACTGCTGAACACGTTGTCGAATGGACGCTCGGAACACGGGATTCCATGTTCCATGCAAAACGTCGTTACCGTTTCAGACAACGCATCGATATGACTGGGGCGGATGCCTCCTCTGGAACTTTCTTTCCGAGTAATAAACAGGGGGAACGGGATATGCACCATGCGGTCGTCCGGAAGGTAGAGTCCGTCAGGGGATGCGCTTTCCCTCTTCCCATTCCAAGGCTCGCCCATCACGACGGACGATTTGCCGACAGTGATCCAGCAGACTGGATGATCACTGGCTCCCAATAGGTGCCTCTCCTCGCGGAGGATGTCACGCATGACAGTCACCCTATTGGCGTCCTTGTGAGCCCAACTGGCAAGTTTGCCGAGGTCGTACTCGCGACGCCCTTGAATGCATCGGTCATATACGAGCCTTCTAGCGGAGTGCGTTCAAACAGACGAGTCCACCGTTCCTTGTCTTTTCGACCATAGAAGGGAGTGACGCTTTTTGAATGGTAGTTACGGAACATGGTAGGCCCTTTTCCGCCATACAGTTTCTGTTCGTCACCACCCCAATTGACGCCAACAATGATGAAATCGGCATTAAGACGGTCCTTCAACAAGTCGTATTGGAGCTCGACAAGCGTTTGCTTATCTGAGTCGTCGCGATCACGATTGCAGGCCTCCACGTATTCCGCAGGAGGCTCCACATCCGGATACGTGGAACCCCAGTAAGCCCATGATGCCATATCTCCGTAAGTGGTTTTTTCTATGACCTGCTGACGTGCTTGGAGCTTTTTCCGATACTGGACCTCATCAAATGTCCCTTTCTTTGTACATATCCTTTTGATAAGGTCTTCGATGTCCGACTGCATCGGCGCGAGCCGTTCCAGCAGCCGCATGTTTGTCAATGCCAGATCTTTGAACGCTTTGTCGGTGACATGGTGAATCATTCGCAACCTCTTTTGTCAACAGCGCCTTTGCACATGGTAAATGCTCTTCAAGCATACCCCCTAGGCCTGGGTTCAGTGATCATCGCGTCCGGCAGGTTCGTCAGGATCGGTTGCCGGCGTATCCGGATTTCCCTCAGTCGTATTGTCGGTCGTATTGAGGGAATAGTCCTTTTTCCTCGCGGGCGATTCTGTCCAGTAATCCAGACGGCGCTCCCGGATTATTGGCCACATGAAAACGGGCTTCAAAATACACGGCGATCTTAGCCAGAATATCCTCCGGAGCATTCGGATTGTCAGCAAGGAAAGTCCATAGCCGTCTATCATTATCGCTCGCCAGTTCGGCAAGCGTCTCAGCCGGAGTATTCGGATTCCAAGCGACATTCCAGCGAACGCTCTCATCCTTATCCCCGGCCAGCTTCACCAGAATGTCAGTCGGCGTACTCGGGTTGTCGGCGACGTCACCGCGGATATCTTCGTCATCATCCCCGGCAAGCGCGGCAAGCACTTCAGCTGGCGTGCTCGGGTTGCGGGCGACCTCCTCTCGGACATCACGATCACTATCACCGGCAAGATCGGTGATGATTTCAGCAGGAGTATGTGGATTGCCCGCCACCGCTGTACGGATATATTTGTTCTCATCCCCTGCGAAGTTGACGAGGACGTCCGAGGGGGCATTCGGGTTGCCGGCGACTCCTCTACGGACATCAGGATCCTTATCCCCGGCCAGTCTTGCTAGAACCTCGACGGGAGTATTCGGGTTGCCGGCGGCATTCGTACGACCCCAGTCGATAGTGTCCCATGAAAGATCCGCTATAGCACCAATTGCGCTCTTCGGTTCATCCTCGGGTTCATCCTCGACCAGTTCACATGAGTCAGTCCCGCTGTGCTCATCCCCGCTGTGCTCATCGTGCATTCGTGCCAGCGCGCTACGGCTATTCGCGATCCTTCTACGGACCTCGGGATCGTCATCGTCGGCAAGTCTCACCAGAACGTCAGCCGGTGTGCTCGGGTTACGGGCGACCCGCTCCCGCACATCAGGATCGTTATTCCCGGCCAGCGCAGCCAGCACTGCAATCGGCGTGCTCGGGTTGAGAGCGACACCCTTACGGACATCACCGTCGACGTCGTCGGCAAGTCTTGTCAGAACGTCGGCAGGTGCGTGCGGATTCCCGGCGACGTACTTACGGATCTCGGCCTCATCGTCGCTGGCAAAACGGACAAGGATATCTATCGGCGTACTTGGATTCCCAGCGGCACGCTTACGGATCTCGATCTCCTCATCGTCGGCAAGCCTCGTGAGCACGTCAGCCGGCGTGCTCGGATTCCAAGCGACAGTTTCACGAACCTCCTGATCCTCCTCGTCAGCCAGCCAAGTAAGCGATTCGGCAGAAGCGCTCGGATTGTCAGCGACTGACCTGCGAATGATCCAGGCATCGTCATCAGTCGTTTCTATGAGCCCGCTCATCAGATCCACATCGCGATAAGGATAAGAGATCTTTTCCGCGTTATCATCGACCACGAGTCCATCACTCCTGAACTCCCACACTGGGACGGTATGAAACCATGGGAATGTGGGCAACCCCACGGCGGCATGACGGTCACAAACACCGCGTCCTTATTGTACCCAGTATGGGCGGTCCGGGTATGGGCGGTCCGGCACCATCACCGATCATCCCGACCGTGTTTGCTGTTCTGATGGGGGGTGCCGTTCTGATGGGGGGGGGGAAATACGGCAATGCCCGGATTGAGTACCTGTGGGTAACTCTCCCCGGGCATGTTGGTATTGCGATTTTGGTATTGCGTACCGAGCGTCTCGCGAACTACTTGGCGGAGGCGGCGGCCACGGCCTCGCGGCGGGCGCGGTCCACGGCGTACAGACTGATGCCGGCGGCCACGGAGGCGTTCAGCGACTCGACCATCGAGCTGATCGGAATGCCGGCGATCGAATCACAGGCCTCACGCACCAGACGGCTCAGGCCCTTGCCTTCGGAGCCGAGCACCACGACCAGCGGATCGGTTTCGAATCCGGTCTCGCCGACCAGGGAGTCGCCGCCGCCGTCCAGACCGACGGAGTAGTAGCCGCGCTCCTTCAGGCTTTCGATGGCCTTGGTCAGGTTCACCACGCGGGCCACGGGCATGTGGGCGGCGGCGCCGGCGGAGACCTTCCACGCGGCCGCGGTCACCGAGGCGGAACGACGCTCGGGTAGGATCACGCCGTTGGCGCCGAACGCGGCGGCGGAACGGATCACCGCGCCGAGATTCTGCGGGTCAGTGACGCCGTCAAGCGCGATGAACAGCGGGCGGGCCTTGATCTGTGCAGCCTCGGAGACGCCGGACATGGCCTTGGCCTTGCGGTCGGCGCGATCCACCAGATCGGCCAGCGACGAATACTGGAACGGCTGCACCTTGAGCACCACACCCTGATGATTGGAGCTGCGGGCGATGCGATCCATCTCCAGACGATCCGCCTCCAGCAGATGCAGACCGCTCTTGGCGGCCAGCTGCACGATCTCGCGGGTGCGGTCGTCGTGCTCGATGCGGGCGGCCAAATACAGTTCCTTGGCCGGGACGCCCACGCGCAGCGCCTCGACCACGGCGTTGCGGCCGATCACCAGATCGTCGGAATCCGACGTGAACTTCGCGGCGCGGCGCTTGGCGGCCAGTCGCGGATCGGCCATCTTGCGGCGGTCGGCCACCTTCTTGGCCCGATACGCCTTGTGGTACACGCGATCCTCGGCCTTGGGGGTGGGGCCGTGGCCGCGCAGCTTATTACGATGCTTTCCTCCCGACCCCTTGGTCGGTCCTTTCTTCAATGCCATAGGTTCCATTCTCCCACAAGGGGTTCCGCGGGTCGTTGCGCTGCCGGGATGGTGATGTCGGGACGTTGCCGCCGGGCGCATTGCGGGATGTCTGGGGATGGCGAGGGATTTCGATGGTGGTGAGGGATTTCGGTGGGCCGGTCGGTAGATCGGTGAAGTGCCGTGCTGTTTGGTGAGTGCCGTGCTGTTTGATGGATTGGGCTGCGAAATCGGGGATTTGCAGCCCGATCCATCGAAATCCGCTCGAATCCGATGGATTGGAGCGCGAAAACCCCAATTATGCAGTCCAATCCATCGAAATCCGATAATCATGATTTCAAGAACGTTGAAATCATGCGGTTTCTGCGGTACTCCGGCTTCGGAGTCGATGGATTCGGCTGCATATTGTGGAAAATGCGCTCCAATCCATCGACGAATCCTCGTCGCGCTCTCCTCAAGTCACCGCTTTTATACTCTTTATATTCTTTTATAAGTTTTTATATTCTTTTATAATCTTTATAGTGTTGATGGGGAAATGGGAATGATTTCCGGAAGACACGGAGGTGCGGGATGGCCAAGAAGTCCGAGATGCGGCGAACCAATCCGTTCAAACCGACGGCCGGTCGTATGCCGCCGTTACTGGTGGGTCGTGGTCCGGTGCTGGATGATTTCGAAGAGGGCTTGGAGAACGGGCCGGGGGCTCCCGGAAGGCTGATGCGGGTGACCGGTGCCCGTGGAGTCGGTAAAACCGTGATTCTTACGGAATTCGGTCGCATGGCTCGCGCTCGCAAGTGGGATGTGATCGACGAAACCGCTTCGGATGGGCTTGCGCAACGATTGCTGGAGCGTATTGAGCCTCCGCGGCGACTGTTCAGTCTTTCGGTGAAGCCGTCGGTGGAACTGTCCGGTGTGGGCGGTGTCAGTCTCAGGGAGGCCAAGGTCTCCTCGCAGCAGATGCCGTTGACGCTTCGCGATGCCATGGCCAGACGTCTGGACGTGCTGGAACGAAAGCACGCCGGTTTGCTGATCACCGTGGATGAGGCTCAGGCCGCACGGCGCGAGGGCATGGTGGCCATCGCCACTGCCGTGCAACATATGATCCGTGAGGAGAGGGATATTGCATTCGTCTTCGCCGGACTGCCGACGATTTCCTCAAAATGGCTGAATGACGAGGTGCTGACGTTTCTGCGGCGGGCTCAGGCGGAGCCGCTGGGCGATGTGCCGTTGACGGAGGTGCGTGACGCATTCGATGAGACCTTCCACGATTCGGGAATTGCCATTGCCGGTGAGGCGCTGAAGCTTGCGGTTGAGGCGACGGCGGGTTACCCGTTCATGATTCAACTGGTCGGGTATCACGTCTGGAGGGTTGCGTATCGGAAGCATCGAGACGAATCCGAGGTTTCCGTAAGCGTTGATGACGCCAGGGAAGGCATCCGTGATGCGATGGCCCGATTGGGGGACACGGTTCACGGGCCGGAGATGGATGGTCTGTCGGCCGTCGACAAGACGTATCTGCTTGCCATGGCTCAGGATGATGGACCGTCCTCGACCTCCGAGATCGCGAAACGGATGAACAAGAATATCGGATATGCGAACATGTATCGCACACGGCTGATCGAAGCGCAGGTCATCAAAGACGTCGGCTACGGTCTGGTGGATTTCGCCATCCCGTACCTGCGCGAATACCTGCGTGAACACGCCGCCTACATCCGTATGAGTGCCCAATAGCTCCCAGATAATTTGGCCGGCGTCAACGCCGTTGTTGGCGCCGTGATTCGATTATCGGCTTCCGTCGGCCGGGGCGCAATGGACAGGTTTCGGAGGGTTGTCGTCTCGAAATCCCAATCAGCGTAAGGTCTCCGGGGTCTCCCGGGGCTGGCGTTCCCATCTTCCCCGGTCCGTTGCCCTCGGTCCAAGAAAAACGACACGTTGTCCGAAAATGTCAGTCGTGTTGCCGGAATCGGCCCGATAGAATGCGAGTAACCGTCGCGGCATCGCGGCGGAACGGCATCCGCACAATTCCGTGGAATCGCCGCAGTCGTCATGGTCATCGGCAGACCGTCGTCGTGGCCGTCGCAGTGGTTCCGGGGGATTGACTACTCTGCGGCGGAACCAAGGGGAATACGATGAAGCGTCCCGCCAATCCGACTGTCAACCCGGTCAATGCTGCCACCGCCGGTCAGGTCACTGCAGATCCGGTCAAGGACCAGACCGCCACCCCGCTTGACGGCCAGATCGCCGACCCGTCGCTGGTCGACGCACAAACCGCCACCGCAGCCATGCACGTCGACCCCGCCGAAGGGCTTTCGTCCGACGAAGCGGCTCGACGGCTCGCCGAAACCGGTCCGAATGTGCTCGCCGGCGCCCCCGAAATCCCGAAATGGCGCAAATTCCTTGCCCAGTTCAACGATCCGCTGGTCTATCTCCTGCTTGGCGCGACGGCGATCTCGCTGATCGCATGGCTTATCGAACGGGCCAACAACCCCGCCGAAGCCGAAAAACTGCCGTTCGACTGCATCGTGATCGTCCTGATCCTCATCGTGAACGCGATCCTCGGCTACGCGCAGGAGGCCAAGGCCGAACAGGCCGTCGCGGCGCTCTCCCGCATGGCCGCCGCCCACGCCACCGTGCTGCGCGACGGGCGATCCGTCTCTATCCCCACCGCCGACGTGGTCTCCGGCGACATCGTGCTGCTGGCCGAGGGCGATACCGTCGCCGCCGACGGCCGACTGCTCGCCGCCGCGGCACTGCATGTGGCCGAGGCGTCGCTCACCGGCGAATCCGTGCCCGTGACCAAGAACGTCGCCACGCTGCCCGCGGCCAAGGCGCTCGCCGACCGAACCAACATGGTGTTCAACGGCACGTCGGTCACGCAGGGTACCGGCCGGTTCGTGGTCACCGCCACCGGCATGAACACGCAGGTCGGCAAAATCGCCGGCATGCTGGCCGGGCAGAAGGAAGAGCCCACCCCCTTGCAGAAGGAGATCGCCTTCGTCTCCAAGGTGCTCGGTCTCGCGGTATGCGCCATCGCCGTGCTGGTACTCGTGCTGCTCGCCGTGGTCTACGGATTCAACTCCACGCAGGACGTGATCGAGTCGCTGCTGCTCGCCGTCTCGCTTGCCGTGGCCGCGGTCCCCGAAGGATTGGCCGCCATCCTCACCGTCGTGCTCGCGCTCGGCGTGCAGCGTATGGCCCGCCACCACGCCATCGTCAAGAAGCTCTCCTCGGTGGAAACGCTGGGATCCGCCTCGGTGATCTGTTCCGACAAGACCGGCACGCTCACCCGCAACGAAATGACCGTGCAGCGCGTGGTCACCCCCTCCGGCGAGGTGGCACTGACCGGTACCGGATACGAGACGGTCGGCGAGATGACCGACGTGGACGGATCGCCGTTGGCCGCCGACGATGTACGCCGTGCGGAGGCCGCGCGCACCCTGCTGATCGGGGCCGTGGCCAATGATGGGCAGTTGGGTGCCGGGCAGGTGGATGATCGGCAGGCGGACGGTGGGCAGACGGACGGTCCGTTGGGTGGCGAGCAATCGGGTGCCGGCCCCGCGATCATCGGCGACCCCACCGAGGTTTCGCTGATCGTCGCGGCGCGCAAGGCGTTCGGGACTGAACCGGGAGCCGGCCGTACCGATCCTACGTCGAGATACTCGCGCGTGGCCGAGATCCCCTTCACCTCGGAACGCAAACGCATGACGGTGATCGCCGCCGACCGCGAGAACGGCGATCGGCCTGTCGCCCTCGCCAAGGGAGCGCCCGACGTGCTGCTCGGATACTGCGATCGCATCGACGTTGCCGGCACGGTCCGTCCGCTGACGGACGCTGACCGTTCCCGGATCCTGGCCGATGTGGAACGGCTCTCCGGGGAGGCGTATCGCACGCTCGGATCGGCATACCGTCCGCTGGGCGAGGACGTCGGTCCGGTCACTGACGACGTTGCCGATGTTGCGGATGCTGCCGGTTTCGCGGACGTCGCCGATCATCCGGAGACCACCGAGCGGCATCTGATCTGGGCGGGCATGGTCGGCATCATCGATCCGCCGCGAACCGAGGTGCGCGATGCCGTGGCCGAGGCGCACGCCGCCGGCATCCGCACGGTCATGATCACCGGCGACCACCCCCTTACCGCCGCGCGCATCGCCAAGGATCTCGGCGTCATCGACGAATCCGGGCGGGCACTGACCGGCGACGATCTGGACCACATGACCCCGCAGGAGTTCGACGAGGCCGTGCGCGGGGTCTCCGTGTACGCGCGCGTGGCCCCCGAACACAAGATGCGGATCGTGGATGCGCTGCAGGCCCAGGGGCAGATCGTGGCCATGACCGGCGACGGCGTGAACGACGCCCCGGCCGTGAAATCCGCGGACATCGGCGTGGCCATGGGCATCACCGGCACCGAAGTGACCAAGGAATCGGCCAAGATGATCCTGACCGACGACAACTTCGCCACCATCGTGGCCGCGGTGCGCGAAGGCCGGTCGATCTTCGATAACATCCGCAAGTTCCTGCGATACCTGCTCAGCTCCAACGTGGGCGAAGTGCTCACCGTGTTCGGCGGCGTCCTGCTCGCCGGCTTCCTAGGAATCTCCGAGCCGGGGGCGGACAGCGTGACCGTGCCGCTGCTCGCCACCCAGCTGCTGTGGATCAACCTGCTCACCGACGCCGCGCCCGCCATGGCGATGGGCGTGGACCCCTCCACCGAAAACGTGATGAGTCGGGGGCCGCGCAAACTCACCGACCGTGTGATCGACGGCCGCATGTGGGGCGACGTGATCGTGATCGGCGTGCTCATGGCCGCGGTGACGCTGATCGGCATGGACCTGTATCTGCCCGGCGGATTGCTCACCGACGATTCGGCGATGGGCGTGACGCACGCCGACCAGATCGTCATGGCGCGCACGATGGGTTTCACGATTCTGGTGTTCGCGCAGCTGTTCAATGCGCTCGCCGCGCGATCGGCCACGCAAAGCGCCTTCAGGGGCATGTTCGCCAACCGGTGGCTGTGGGGTGCGATCGCGCTGTCCGTGGCATTGCAGCTGGTGGTGATCTACGTGCCGGTGCTCAACACAGCGTTCGGCACCACGCCGCTTGACCCGCATCAGTGGCTGGAATGCCTGGGGCTTGCGGCTCTGGTGCTGGTGGGCAGCGAGCTCTACAAGATGGTGCTGCGCGCGGTGGAGCGACGTCGGTAGCGATGATGTTGGGGCTGTCTGTTGGGGGCTATCTCCGTTCTGAGGGCACATTTAAGGGGTGTGCAGACACCTATCTTCGTTCTGAGGGTCGTTTGATGACGAGAATCGAAGTATCGGCGTTGATATGGCAACGCTCTTACCTGGCGTAGCGTGGTCTGACCGCCCCGCGGAATGGAGATAGATGTCTGCAAGCCAAGAAAAACTGCCCTAAGAATGGAGATAGGTCGTAAAACAGGCAATGGCATGATGATCGCGTCGTATCGTGTGGTGTCGGGTGGGCACGGCATCAGTTGGCAACGAAACTAGAACGTTCATATTGTGTGGAATAATTGTCTTAGACAAGGTAATCGCACAATATCGCACAGGGCGTTTGTCACGGTTCTTGGCGCGACGTCCCGGTGCGGCGTCCGGCGCGGCGATGATGTGTGATCCGAACGAACGAAACGAGCATCGACGTGCGGTCGGCGTAGAGGCCGGCCGGCTAGGGGGCGATCATATGGTCAGCATTCGCGACGTGGCGCGCAAGGCCGGGGTCTCGCATCAGACGGTGTCCAACGCCATCAATTCGCCGAATATCGTGTCCGCCGCCACGCGGGCCAAGATCCAGGAGGCCATCAAGGAGCTGGGATACAAACCCAATGCCTCGGCGCGGCGACTGCGGTCCGGGCGCAGCGACGTGGTGGCGGTCGGCATTTCGGCGGGCAAGCATCGAGCCCCCTCACCGATCTTCGACGAGTTCCTGCATCTGCTCGCCGCCGAAGCCAATGTCGACGGCAAGCAGATCATGCTGTACCCCCGTATTGACGAGCCGAGCGAGATCCGGCATATCGAAAGCCTGATGGAGCAGTCCGATGTCGACGCGATTGTGCTCAATGAGCTGGAGGTGGCGGATGGCCGCCCGCGCTGGCTGATCGAGCATCATCAGCCGTTCGTGCTGTTCGGCCGGCCGTGGAATTTGCCGGCGGAGGAGGCCTCGCAGATTCCGTGGGTGGACGTCGACGGATACAGTGCGATCAAGGAGATGACCCGGCGGCTGATCGAGGCCGGGCGTCGGCACATCGGATACATCGGCTGGAACTCCGGCACCGGTACCGCGATCAACCGGTATGCCGGATGGCATGATGCGCTGGTCGAAGCCGGGCTGATCGCCAATGGCCGGGTGCTTGGCGGGAACGGCGGCCTTGTGGGAAGTGGTTCCGACGCCGGTTCTGCCGCGGAAGGTGGTGTCGGTGCGGAGGGTCTTGCCCGCGAGGAGGGCTCTGCCGGTGAGGAGAGGTCTGCCGGCGAGAAGGACTTTGCCGGCGAGGAGCGGTACGGTGATACCCCGCTGAGCTCGTGGGCGATCGGCACGGTCGAGGCCATGCGCGCCGGCGAGGAGGCCGCGGCCGAGCTGTACGAGCGGCACCCCGAGCTGGATGCGATCGTCTGCCCGTCCGACAATCTCGCGGTTGGCGCGCTGTCCAGCATCAGCCACATCGTCAAGCACGCGGTGATCGACGGCAATCCCAACGTCGCCATGCTTTCCCGGCCGGTGTGGGTCACCGGATTCGACAATTCGGCGATCGCGAAGGCGTTCTCGTTCCCCTCGATCCAGCAGCCGCTGGACGTGGTGGCCCGCGAACTGCTGCGCATGACGAGGGACGTGCTCGACGGCAAGCCGATCACCGACGACGAGAACTGGCACAAGCTGTTGCAGCCCGAATTGGTGTGGCGGAACTCGCCGTATGAGACGGAATGACCGGTAAGGCCCGGAAAGATACAGACAGGTAGAACGGATAAACAAGGCGCTGGGCGATCGGTGGAACCGCCCAGCGCCTTGCTGACTCTTGGCCGCCCGGTTCAGTCGTTGACGTCGGCGCGGTAGAAGTTGATGTAGGAGCGGCTCGGGGTCGGTCCGCGCTGTCCCTGATAATGCGAGCCGAGTTCGCCGGAACCGTACGGGTGATCGGCGGGGGAGCTCAGCGAGAAGAAGCACATCTGGCCGATCTTCATGCCGGGCCACAGCTTCACCGGCAGGGTGCTGACGTTGGACAGTTCCAGCGTGATGTGGCCTTCGAAACCGGGGTCGATGAATCCGGCGGTGGAGTGGGTGAGGATGCCCAGACGGCCCAGCGAGCTCTTGCCCTCCAGACGGGCGGCGATCGAGGCATCGAGCTTCACGTACTCCCAAGTGGAGCCGAGGATGAATTCGCCCGGATGCAGGATCCACGGCTCGTCCGCCGGCACCTCGAACTGCTCGGTGAGGTCGCCCTGATTCTCGGCCGGATCCACGTAGGTGTACTTGTGACTGTTGAAGACACGGAAGAAGCGATCCAGACGCACGTCGATCGAGGCCGGCTGTACCATTTCCGGCGTCCACGGCGTCAACGAGATGTTGCCGCTCTCCTGGGCGGCGAGGATGTCGTGATCACTAAGCAGCATGGGTGTCTCTCCTTACGCGGGTCTCCTTCGTGCGCTGCGTGCGCTGCCGTCGCACGAACAACGTTGCTGAACCACAAGTCTAGCCGTAAGCGGCGTCCGATTCGGCTCTCGACCACGTTGTCGGCAGTCGCAAGGGTCGTGGTTGCTCACGTGGGCCGCCCGTCCCGCGTGAGTGAGTCTGGCTCATGCGAGCGTATGTGGGTCCGCGTGAACGAGAACGGTCACTGTGGGCGGGCGCGGTCACTGTGGGCGGGAACGCCCCAGAACCGCGGTGCAGACCAGCAGGCCGACGGCGAAGACGGTGCCGGCGAGCAGTCCGGCATGCAGGCTACCGGCGTTGGCCGCGGCGACCAGTCCGACGACCGCCGGGCCCGCCGAACAGCCGAGATCGCCCGCCACGGCGAACAGCGCGAACATCAACGTGCCGCCGCCGGGCATGCGTTCCGCGGCCAGCGAGAACGTGCCCGGCCACATGATGCCCACGGTGAATCCGGTGAGTGCGCAGCCGACGAGACCGAGCACCGGCATGGGGGAGAGTGCGGCGAGCAGGTACATCGTCACGCACAGCACTGCGCTGCCGGCGATGCACGCGCGGAGGTTGATTTTGCGGCCGATGACGCCATACAGCGTGCGGGAGAGCGCCATGGTGAGCGCGAAGGCCGCGGGGCCGGCGAGATCGCCGATGGTCTTGCTCACGCCGAGACCGGTTTCGGCGAAGGCGGACGCCCACTGCGCCATGCCCTGTTCGGCGGCCCCGGCGCACAGCATCATCACGAACAGTAGGTAGAACAGCGGTCGGCGCAGCAGGGTTCCCGAGCTCATACGCTCCACGCCCTCGGGAACGATCTCGGGCATCGGCGACTTGGCGAACATGATGATGCCGGCAAGGGGGATCAGCGCCCACAGGCAGGCGAGATACGGCCATGCGCCTATGCCGAGGACGGCGAAGAACAGCGTGGAGACGCCGACGGTGGCAAGCTGTCCCCAGCAGTAGAACGAGTGCAGCAGACTCATGGCCTGGGCCTTGTGACGGGTGGGGCAGGCCTCCACGATCGGCGAGACCATCACTTCGATCAGTCCGCCGCCGATGGCGTACAGGAAGATCGACGCGAGCAATGCGGCGTACGGATGGGGAACGTGCTGCGGCAGGACGCCCAGCGCGATCAGCCCGACCGCGGCGCAGATGTGCGCGGCGATGATGCAGCGTTTGTAGCCGATGCGGTCCACGTATTTGCCGGCGAATACGTCCACGACGAGCTGAGTGACGAAGTTCACCGTGATCAGACTGGACAGTTCGGTGAGCGTCATGTGCAGCGAGGTGCTGAGCGTGACGAACAGCAGCGGCAGGAAGTTGTTCACCACCGCCTGCGTGACGTATCCGTTGAAGCAGGCGACCACCGTACGATCGTAGTTCGGAGCTGCGGCCGTCCCCGTCATCGCATGCTCCACATGGTGGTGAGGACGCTTTGGGTGGCGTTGAGATCGACGTTCTTCTTGCGGGCGGCCTCGACCAGACATTGGATCGCGGCGAGCACGTCACACGACATCTTCGACTTCGGTGCGACCCGTGCCGCCCTGCCGGGGCTGGTGATGATCAGTCCCCGGGACTCCAGCTCCGCGTAGGCGTGACGCACCGTACCGGTCGAAACGTTCAGATCCTGCGACAGTCTGCGGATAGACGGCAGTTCCGTTCCCGGTTCCAGCAGTCCGGAGCGGATCAGCCCGTCGATCTGCATGGAGATCTGGTCGAATGCCGGAATCGGACTAGCGTGGTCTATGCTGAACGTCATCGGACCTCCCTGCGATACTGTCGTCTCCGTATGGTTCCGGTCGTCGTTGCCGGCCGAACTGTGCTATCCGAATGATACAGCTACCGTCGTATATTCGTTGCAATTCCAACGATCCTTGCCGCTCCTTCTCTGAGGGCAAACCATGTCTGCGGGCGCGCGCGACAATGGCATCGGTACGATAATGTCCGCAAAGACTTTGGAGGAATCATGACCCAGCTGCTGTTCATCGTGGGCTCCCTGCACAAGAACGGTTTCAACCACCAGCTCGCCGAAGAGGCCAAGAAGCTCGTCGGCGACCGCGCCGAAGTGAAGTTCCTGGACTACACCGCCGTTCCGTTCTTCGATCAGGACGGCGAATACCCGGCTCCCGACGCCGTCTCCGCCGTGCGCCGCGAGGTCGTGCTCGCCGATGGCGTGTGGATCTTCTCCCCGGAGTACAACTACAGCTACCCGGGTCTGCTGAAGAACCTGCTCGACTGGCTGTCCCGCCCGCTGGAGCCGTTCCCGGCCGAATCCGCTTCCGTGCTCGCCGGCAAGAAGATCGCGCTGAGCTCCGTCGCCGGCCAGTCCGCCGGTGCTGGCACCCGCGCCAAGCTCACCGAGGTGCTGGGCTTCAACAAGGCCGAGCTGCTTGACGATCAGGTCGGCGTGGCCCTGGCTCCCGAGGCCTGGGGCACCGGCGAACTGGGTCTGACCGACGCCGATCGCGAGAAGCTGGCCGCTCAGGCCGACGCCTTCCTGAAGTTCGTCGCCGAGTGAATCGTCGGGTGAGTCGGTGAGCCGTCGGGTGAGTCGGTGATCGACCCGTCCGGAACGGTGATCGACTGATCTTTATATACGAATGGACCGTCCCGTATCGGGATCGGTCCATTTTCGTATTTCGTACGTTTCGTATGCGCAGTCGGGTGATTGACGTATGCGCGTCCGGGTGATCCGCGATCACCGATCAAGCAGCGGAACGTACTCCCCATAGCCCTCCGCGACCATCCGGTCGAGCGGGACGAATCGCAGGGCCGCGGAATTCATGCAGTATCGGTGTCCGCCCAGTTCGGCCGGACCGTCATCGAAGACGTGGCCGAGATGGATCTGCGTGTCCGCGGTACGGATCTCGATGCGCGGGCGGCCGGGAACGCGATCGTCCTCATGCTCGGTGACGAGATCGGGGCGGATCGGCTTCGAAAAGGCCGGCCATCCGCAGCCGGAATCGAACTTGTCGGTGGACAGGAACAGCGGTTCGCCGCTGACGACATCCACGTAGATGCCCGGCTCGAAGGTGTGGTCGTATTCGTTGACGAACGGGCGTTCGGTGGCTGCGTGCTGCGTGACCGCGAACTGTTCCAGCGTCAGATCCCAGATGCGATCGACGTACCGCTGACGGTTGCGCACGTTGGCGATCTTGCTGATCGGGATGTGGCAGTATCCGCCGGGATTCTTGTCGAGATAGTCCTGATGGTACGGCTCGGCGGGGTAGAAGTTGCGCAACGGTTCGATCAGCACGGCAGGGCGGCGCGGCTCGCGGTCGATGAGCTGCTCGATCGCCGCGATGTAGGTGTCGCGCTGGGCGTCGTCGGTGTAGAACATGCCGGTGCGGTACTGACGGCCGGTGTCGTTGCCCTGACGGTCCACGGAGAACGGGTCGATGACCTCCAGGAACAGCAGGCTCAGCGTGCGCAGGGTCACGCGGTTCGGGTCGAAGTCCACCTTCACGGTTTCCGCGGCGTCGGTCGTGCCGGAGCAGACCTGCTCGTACGTGGGATTCGGGGTGTGCGACTGGGCGTAGCCGACCGTGGTGGCCGTGACGCCGTCCACGTTGCCGAAGTAGCGTTCCAGCCCCCAGAAGCAGCCGCCGGCGAAGTAGGCGGTTTGGGGTTTGGGATTGGTTTGGGGCTCGGTGCGGGCGCGTCGGTCGTATTCAGATTCTCGTCACTCATGCTGACAGTCTATATCGGGTGGTGGTGGGGGCTCCGAAGATTCGGGCGGTGAGCTTATAGCCCGAATTTAGAGCGTCATATTTTCGTCATATTTTCAGGGGACTGTCACATACGAAATAACCCCGGATCGTTGGCATTCCAACGTTCCGGGGTTGTTCTCAATCGTGCGAGCGGGGTCCTGATTTGTCAGGCGTTGGCGAGTTTGCGACGCATGTATTCGCTGCGGCTGATGTGGTAGCTTCTGGCTTCGGCTGAGAGCCGGTCGGCCATCGACTTCGGCAGTCGCAGGCTCACGGTGACGGTCTCCTCCTCGCTCGGGGCGAGGTGCAGTCCGTAGAACACGCGGCCCGTGAGCGGGTCGGGTATCGACTCGTCCTCGGCTCGCTCAGCGTCTCGTTCGGCCTGCTCGCCCGTCATGCCGACTAGGGCCAGCAGCTCTTCGTCATGCTTGCTCATGCTCATCGTTTGCTCCTTAGCTGGCTGATCTCTTTCAGGAATTTCTTCGTGGGAGGAGTGAACGCATGATAGATCACCACGTCCTCGCCGTTCACCCGGTACAGCATCTCGACGTTGCGGCCTCGGCCGTCAAGGCCCACGGCCATCCACGCGCCATCGGTCCGCTCCGCGTCGGCCATCACGCTGCGGAACGCCGTGACGACGTCCTCCTCGACCAATTGGGGATGCCGTTCGTGGATCCTTCCCAAGACGTGAATACGCATGCGTTACTCCCATGTTCTTTCTGTATTCAGAGTGTATTACAGGTGTGTTCAGAACGGAAGACCGCTGAGCGCGTTCGATCATGTTCTAGACCGTTGAATCAGATGATTTGTAAAGGTGATTTGTAAAGATGTTGTCACCATTTTTGTCACCAAAATGGGGTGGTGGCGATACGAAACAACCTCGGACCGTTGGTGTTTCAACGTTCCGGGGTTGTTCTCAATCGTGCGAGCGGGGGGAGTTGAACCCCCACGAGCATACACTCACTGCCACCTGAAGACAGCGCGTCTACCATTCCGCCACGCTCGCAGACAAGTGATTAATTTAGCACTGGGTTTTGAAATCTGCCAAATCGGGTGCGTCTTCGGCGTGTCGCGAAGAAAAATGCGAGTTGTGAGGCTTGGTTTGAGCCAACGCGGCTACTGGCCGACGGAATATGGCGGAAAATAGCCGATCCTGATGGCCGGTTTACCGAAGCAAGCCACACAACTCGCATTTTCGCCGATATCGACGAATCAGACGACGTATCGCCGCGATTCGGCGTCAGCCGACATGATGTCCGGAAACGGCCTCGAAGTGGTACTTCGCGCAGCCGAGGCCGACGTGAGCGAACAGGCCCTCGGTCGCCGCCGCGCTCACCATGCCGTCCTCATGCAACGTGAACAGGAACGGCTGCTGGCTCAGCGACGTCGGCGCAAGCATGGCCGCCTCCATGCCCCGGCGGAACCAATCCGGCATCTCCGTACCTTCGGGAGTACGGCTGAGCTCCTCGATCGGCTTGGTGCGATGCTTGCCGCCGGGACGCGCTCCATGACCGAACGCCAGCACCCACACGATCTTCTCGTCGGGGCCAAGCTGCCACCAGGCATCGGGCGCAGCATCGGCGTTATCGAGCACCGACCATGAGGTCTGCAGACCCAACTGCACGATCTTCAGCGCCAGACGCTCCCCGTAATAGCCGACCTTCTCCTGCAGCGCGATCTCGCCGGGGTCGGTGGCCGCTTCGTCGGCGGTTCCTTCCTTGACCCAGCCGGCCGTCGCGTCCTCGGACGGCGGCACGGGCGCGCCGATCAGGGCGATCGCATTGTGCACGCCCTTGAATCGGCCATAATGCGTCTTCAGGCCGAGGAACGCGTCATCCAGATCGTGGGCCATCTGGAAATGCAGGCCGCTTTCGGCATTGCAGGCATCGATTTCGGCCTGCAGCGCGGCCAGCGTTTCGGCGTCGACCGGCTCGTCGGTGTACATGCGAATGGCGTGGCGGTTCTCCATCGCTTCGAGCAGATCCATATCGGACTTCTCCTTCTTCCCCAAATGCGGCATATGCTACTGCCATGGTAGGGCTAGGCGTGTAAGGGCGGAATTGCAGTGAGATCCGGCAAGTGTGGAGTGCCCCCTTGCGGGGACAGCGTTTTTCTGGTTCGCCTGTCGGCTCACCTGAGCCCTAAAAACGCCTCTGGCGTTTTCTTTACGGGCTCAGCCACGTGAGCCGTTGGCGTAGAAGCGGGTTAGGGTTTCGTCGCGGAACTCGTCGAAGTAGCCGCCGACGATCGAGGCGCGGATGTCGTCGAGCAGCTTCACGAAGAACCGTTCGTTGTGGATCGTGGCCAGCGTGCATCCGCTCATCTCCCGCGACTTGAGCAGATGATGCAGGTAGGCGCGCGAATAATGCGTGCAGGTGTAGCAGTCGCAACCCTCCTCGAGCGGGCGGAAATCGTGCTTGAGCGCGGTGCGCAGCACGTTCCAGCGGCCGTCCCGCGTGTAGATCGCGCCGTTGCGGGCGGTACGCGCTGGGGCCACGCAGTCGAACGTGTCGCCACCGTTCTCCACGCCGGCGAAGATGTCGTCAACCGCGGCGATGCCCAGCACGTGTCGCGGCCGGAGCTCCGGCATTTCGTCGCAGATCCACGCGCAGGTGTTGCCGAGCAGGCGCTTCTCGATCGCGCCGCCGATGCCCACGCCGTCGAAGTCCAGCGAGGCGATCTGCTGGGCGGCATGGCGTCGCAGATCCTCGTAGTTCGCGCCCTGCACCACGCCGAACAACGCCTGATACGGCTTGCCCGTGCGTTCGGCGGTCAGCCGCTGATGCTCGGCCACGCAGCGCTTGGCCCAGCGGTACGTGCGCTCCACCGACTCCTCCTGATACGACCGCGTGTTCATCAGCGTGGTCAGCTCGTCGAAGGAGAACATGATGTCCGCGCCGAGCTTGTGCTGGATGCCCATCGAGATCTCGGCCGAGAACCGGTGGATGTCGCCGTTGAGGGGGGATTTGAACGTCACGCCATCCTCATCCACGAAGGCGAGACGCTCCTTGCCCTTGGCGATGATGTCGTCGGATTTGAGCCCGGTGACGTCCATGGCCAGCGTCTTCTTGAAGCCGACGCCGAGCGACATGACCTGGAATCCGCCGGAATCGGTGAACGTGGGGCCGTTCCAGTTCATGAACTTGGCGAGTCCGCCGGCCTCGTCGAGAATGTCCTCACCCGGACGTTCGAACAGGTGGAACGCGTTGGCCAGCGTGCACTGGGCGCCGAGATCGACCAGCTGCTCGGGCAGCATGGCCTTCATGGTGGCCTGGGTGGCCACGGGCACGAAGGCGGGGGTCTGGATGTCGCCGTGGGGGGTGTGCAGAATGCCGGCGCGACCGTGGCGGACGCCGTCGCGGCCCAGGCCGTCCGCGGTGGGATCGAGCCGTCGCACCACTTCGAAGCCGAAGGCGGAACGGTCTCCGGGCTGGTCGGGCTGTGCGCCGCGGGGGTGGGCGACCAGTGCGGCGGCCTCCGGTGAGCCCGCGGATACCAGTGCGGCCGGGGCCGTGGAGGAAGTCGGGGTGTTCGATACGTCAGTCATGATCACCACTTTATGCGAACCCCGGGGATCGGCGCTGGCAAGATTTGAGCAAGCCGGAAGAAGATTCGTTCTTATCTTTCAACGAACGTTCAGGAAACTTCCAGAGGTGCAGTCTTTACTCTTAGGTAGCCGAATAGAACAGCAGCGAAATCCCCGCGCGGTAACGCCGGGTGTTTCGCGCGCGTGGGATGATGGGGAACGCAACCGAACCGCAGGCCCCGCGAACGATGAAGGAGCAGTAATGGCTGAGAACAGCAGCAATCCCAATGCATGGGATCCGCGTAACGGCGGACAGTGGCAGCCGGGCCGGTCCGAATCACAGGGGGAGACCGAATCGACGGCCAATGCCGGCAACGCAGGCAACACCAACGTCAACAACACCAACGTCAATCCCGATACCGAACGTACCGCAGTGCAGCGGCCGCTGAGCGAGCAGCCTACCGAGGCGATCCGTCCGGTGGCCCAGCAGGACGCCCAGCCCACGCAGGCGCTGCCGACCGCCCCCGCGGCCAACGCTGCGGCCAACGCAGCGACTCAGCCGGGCCAGCCGCAGGCCTCGGCTCCGGCCCAGTCGGCCCCCTCCTCCGCCCAGCAGCCCGGACCGTCGCTGCCGCTGAACCCGTTCCTCAATCAGACTCCGCGACCGACCGGCAATACCGGATCTCAGGTTCCGAACGCACCCCAGACCGGTGCCGCCGGCAACCCCGGTCAGCCTTCTCAGCCGACTAACCCCGATTCCCCGTACCGTCCCGCACCGCTGTATGGCGCATACGGGCCGATCCCCGAGGAGACCAAGCGCGAGCAGGCCGCACAGAATCAGGCTCAGCCGAACCAGCCGGGACAGTCCGACGGTCAGAACGGCCGTCGCCAGCCGATCCGCGATTTCTTCGGCATCAGCTTCGGAGACGATACGAACAACAACGCTGGTAACAACGGCAACAACGGCCGTCAGCAGGGCAACGCGCAGGGCAATGCTCAGGGCAACACCCCGTACAACCCGTTCCAGACCCCGCAGAACCGCAACGGCAACGGCGGCAATCCGCAGTACGGCCAGAGCCCGGCCGGCCCGGGCGCTCCCGGCAATCCCAATACTCCCAACAACCCCGGCGGCTTCGGCGGACCCAACGGCCCCGCCAACCCCGGCGACCCGAACGGCGGCGCGACCAAGTCCCGCATCACGTCGGTCGTTACCGCCGTCATCGCGGCCGTGGTGGCCGTGGCGCTGAGCCTCGGCATCGGATTCGCGGCCCTCACCGCCGGCTGGGTGCAGGTCCCCACCTCCAGCTCGCTCTCCTCGCTGAGCTCCAACTCCTCGGGCAGCGGCACCGCGCAGGTGGAATCCGGCAAGGCCCCCGACTGGCAGACCGTGGCCAAGAACGTCTCCGGCGCCGTGGTCGCCATCCAGACGCAGGTGACGTCGAACGGCCAGACCGGCATCGCCAAGGGCTCCGGCGCGATCATCAGCAAGGACGGCGACATCGTGACCAACAACCACGTCGTCTCCGGCGCCTCGCAGATCATGGTCACGCTGTCCAATGGCAACCTGTATGAGGCCAAGGTCGTGGGCACCGACGTGACCACCGATCTCGCCGTGATCAAGCTGCAGAACCCGCCGAGCGACCTGACCGTCGCCGAATTCGCCGACTCCGACGAACTGGCCGTCGGCGAAAACGTCATGGCCATCGGCAACCCGCTCGGCTACGAGAACACCGCCACCACCGGCATCGTCTCCGCGCTGAACCGCCCGGTGACCGTGATGGACGACGACAACAACGAGATCGTCACCAACGCCGTGCAGCTCGACGCCGCGATCAACCCCGGCAACTCCGGCGGTCCGACCTTCAACGCGGCCGGCCAGATCATCGGCATCAACTCCTCGATCGCCACGTCCAGCTCGTCCAGCAGCTCCAGCTCTTCCAGCGGCTCGATCGGCATCGGCTTCGCCATCCCCTCGAACCTCGTCAAGCGCGTGACCAACGAGATCATCAAGAACGGCAAGGTGCAGCATGTGGCCCTCGGCGTGACCGTGAAGACCTCCACCGCCACCGCCGACGGCGTGACCCGTGCCGGCTCCGCGGTGCAGAGCGTGGTCTCCGGCGGCCCGGCCGACAAGGCCGGCGTCAAGGCCGGCGACGTGATCGTCGGCTACAACGGCAAGGCCGTGGGCTCCAACGCCTCGCTGCTCGGCTTCGTACGCGCCACCGCCATGGGCGAGACCGCCAAGCTCACCATCGTCCGCAGCGGCAAGACCATCGAGCTGAGCGTGACGATGAACAAGGAGGAAAGCGCGGTCAACGGCTCCAACCGCTCCGAATCCACCAGCCCGTTCTCGCAGAACAACAACGGCAACGGCAACAGCCAGAACGGCAACGGCGACAGCGGTTCCGGCAACTCCGACAACGGATCCGGCTCCGACAACGGCTACGGCGATCTGTTCGGCTGGTGATCGACGGTCGGGCCCGGGCCTGACGGAGACCCGACCCGACTGTGAGACACCTGATCGACGATAAGGCTGCGACCTCGCTCTTCGCGAGGGGGTCGCAGCCTTTTTTGTTGCC
This sequence comes from Bifidobacterium simiarum, assembly GCF_002802905.1. Lineage (GTDB taxonomy): Bacteria > Actinomycetota > Actinomycetes > Actinomycetales > Bifidobacteriaceae > Galliscardovia > Galliscardovia simiarum. Next base: position 314,758 of record NZ_PEBK01000002.1, on the reverse strand, counting down.
GGAACGATCAAGCAAGCGAGTTTTGTGGCTTTGCTCGGGCAACACGGCACCAATAAGGCAGATATTCCCCTGTTTTTCCGAATATTCGGGCTGATTGGCCTGACGAAAACCACAAAACACGTGTGTTCGTCGAATCTGGACCTCGGATTGTCGAATGGCGGCTGCTATGGTGGCTATCGATCACAACTGAATATTGAATCTTTACGCCGTGTATTGCGATTCGCGTGGACGAAGCGCAGTGGGTTAACAAGGCGTGATTGCAAATCCGACCGGCCTTGTGACCACGTAGGTTCCCACGGTTCCCATCCATGGTCATAGGTGACACCGAAGTCGGCCCGTACCAGCGTAAAGGAGTGTCCGATGACCAGTGTCATCAGCAATATCAGCAATCTTTGCAGACGGGTTCCGCTACTGCCCATCACCATCGTCGCCGCGTTCGCCGTGGCCGGACTGTGGGACTGGCGGCCGTGGACGCAGCCGTTCTGGGTGGTGGACCCGAGCGTAGGTCAATGGATCGTCATCGTATTGGTGACCTACACCGTGATCGATACGTTGCGCGGCATGATCGACGATATCCGTCACGGTCATGTGGGCGTGGACGTGCTCGCCGTCGTGGCGATCCTCTCCACCGTGGCCGTGCAGGAGTACTGGGCCAGCTGGGCCGTGGTGCTGATGATCAGCTCCGGCGAGGCCATCGAGGAATACGCGCAGGCCAAGGCCGAGGGCAATCTCACCGCGTTGATGGAGGCAGCCCCGCAGGTCGCGCATGTGGTGAATCTGCCCGGCGTGGGCCACGACGGCAGTGCCCACGACGGCAGTGCCGACTCTCGCTTGCGCACGGTACCGGTCGACCGGGTGCGCCCCGGCGACGTCCTGCAGGTGCTGCCGGGGGAGACCGTGCCCGTCGACGGCGAGCTGCTCAGCAGATCGGCCACCCTGGATCTTTCGAATATCAACGGCGAGCCCGTACCCCGGGAGGTGTTCGCCGGCGCCCGCGTGATGTCCGGCGCGGTGAACGGATCCACCATGATCACCATGCGCGCCACCGAGCTTTCCAGGGATTCGCAGTACCAGCGGATCCTCGAACTCGTGCGATCCGCCCAGAACTCCCGCGCCACCGTGGTCAAGACCGCCGATCTGCTGGCGGTGCCGTTCACCGTGGTCTCGTTCATCATCGCCTGCACCGCGTGGATCGTCTCCGGCGTGCCGACGCGGTTCGCCCAGGTGCTGGTGCTCGCCACGCCTTGCCCGCTGCTCATCGCCGCGCCCGTGGCCTACATGGCCGGCACCGGACGGCTCGCCAAGGCCGGCATCCTCATCAAGGCGCAGGAAGTGCTGGAACATCTCGGCCGGGTCTCGCACGTCTTCTTCGACAAAACCGGCACGCTGACCGTCAAGAAGCCGCAGGTCGTGCGCGTGGATAAGCCGGTCGGCGTGGTGGCCGTGCCGCAGGAATCATCGAGGGGCGATACGCCGTCCCATCCCGCCGTGCTTAACGGGGATCATATCCTCATGTTCGCCGGTGTGGTGGAAAGCTATTCGGTGCATATTCTCGCCAAGGGCATCGCCAAGGCCGGTACCGAGGCGATCGACCGGTTGCATGCGCGCTATGCCGACGGGCAGCGGCTCTGCCCGGAAAACGGCCGTTCCGGTCACGGACGGGCGTATCCGGTGGTCAGGCACATCGAGGAGGACGCCGGCAACGGCGTCAGCGGGGAGGTCAACGGGCACAGCGTGCGCGTGGGACGGTTCGGTTTCGTCACCGACGGCATGATCGGCATGGGTGCGGTCGCCGAACAGTTCCCCGCTCTGTCGTCCGCATCGGTAAGGCCGGCCGCCGGACCATCGGCTGGTGAATCAGCGGTCGCCGGATCGGCACAGGGAGATCGCGGATTCCGATCCGTGGCGCACGCACATACCGGAATCGACCGGTCCGAAACAGCCCGGTCCGAAACCGGCCGTATTGAAACCGGCCGTATTGAAACCGCCCGTACCGAGAACCACGACGGATTCCGCAAGGTAATCCGATCTGATCGGCACTCTGCCGGCAATCGATCCGGCCGATCCGATCGATCCGATCGGGGTGCGTTCGCCGCCCGCGCCTGCCGTCACGCCATGCGCGACATGCTCTTCCCTGCCGACCACTTCGCCGATCTCGCCCCCGACGAAATGGCCGCCTACGTGGCCGTGGACGGTCGTCTCGTCGCGCGCATCGTCCTGAAGGACGTGCCGCGCGCCAACGCCAAGGTCTCGCTGGACCGTCTGCGCTCGCTGGGCGTGAACCGACTCTCCATGCTCACCGGCGATAAGGCCGCCGCGGCCCACGCCATCGCCGACGAGGTCGGCATCGACGACGTCAGGGCCGAACTGTTTCCGGAAGACAAGGTGACCGCCGTGCGGGACGCCGCCGCGGAACAGCCGCAATCGCAGCCGTGGTGGGACCGGGCCCTGCAGCGGTTCGTCGGCGAATCCACGGTGCGGTCCGTGACCATGATGGTCGGCGACGGCGTGAACGACGCCCCCGTGCTCGCCGCGGCCGACATCGGCATGGCGATCACCGACGGCACCAGCACCGCCGCCTCGCAGTCCGCTCAGGTGGTGATCATGAACGACGATCTGGCCGCCGTGCCGAACGCCATCGCCATCGCCCGCCGCACCAAGCGCGTGATGCTGCAGGCGGTGTGCCTCGGCCTTGGTCTGGCGCTGATCGGCATGCTGGCGGCGGCGTTCGACCTGATTCCGGTGGTCGTGGGCGCGTTCATGCAGGAGGCGATCGACGTGGTCAGCATCCTGTGGGCGCTCACGGCCTTGCTCGACCGGGAATAGGCGCAGCGGCGTCAGGCGGTGATTTCGCCGGCGATGGGCCTGATGTACCAGTCGGCGAAATCATGGCCGGTCAGACCCTGCGAAAGCAGGAACACGATCTTCGCGTACGCGGCCTCGAGCGTCATGTCGCCCGTGCCGATCGCACCCGCGCGGGCGATCGCGTCGCCGGTCTCATAGTGGCCGAGCAGCACGCGCGCCTGCTGGCACTGCGACGCCACGACCACGGGAATGCCCTCGCCGAGCACCCCGGCGATCACGTCGGTCAGGCCCGGCTCGTCGCTCGGCACGTTGCCCACGCCGTATGCGCGGATCAGCACGGCTTCCGGCCTCGGCGTGAACATCGCCTCCAGTCGTGCCGCGGTGATGCCGGGGGCCATGTCGATCACGGCCACGTCATGTCGCGTGTACGGCTTCGGATCCGCCCAGCCGACGCCGCGGCTCTCATACGGCTCCCAATGCCAGGGCGCGCCCGTTTGCGCGAGCAGCCCGACCGACGGGGCCGCGAACCCTTCGAAGGCCCACGACGACACCTTGCTCACCCGGTTGCCGGCGATCAGATGATGACCGAAGAACAGCGAAACGCCCTGCGCCCGGCCGCTCAGCACGGCGTTGAGTGCGCCGGTCACGTTTGCAGTGGCGTCGGTCTCCACCATGCCGAGCGGATACTGCGATCCGGTGAACACTACGGGCTTGCCGAAATCCGTCAGCGCGTACGAGACGGCCGCCGAGGAATAGCTCATCGTATCGGTGCCGTGCAGGATGATGAACGCGTCGGCGTCGTCGCGGTGGGACCGCAGATCGTCGACGATGGCCTGCCAGTTCTCCGGCGTGGCGCACGACGAGTCGATCAGCGGATCAAGCTGCGTGAACGACACCTGATCGGCCGAGATCTGCGTGCCGTCGATCAGCCCATACAGCCAGCCGCGCATGTCGGCGCCGGGCACCAGACCGTGCGGGGAATCGACCATGCCGATCGTGCCGCCGGTATAGGTGATATGAATGCGCATCGTCTCAGTCCTTCCGTGTAGTCCTTCGGTAGTCCGTCAGTCCTCGTTGGCGTCGAGCATCTCGTCCATGAGATTGCCGTTGATCCGTCCGCGCACGTAGTACCAGCCGGCGATCATCGCGATGACCACCACCACGAACAGCGCGAGCGTCCAGCGGCCGGACGCGCTCGTCAGATTCGAGATCACGACGATCGCGAAGAACAGCAGCGACACGTAGTTCGTATACGGGGCGCCGGGCATCCGGTACTCCGGGCGGGTCTCCTCGCCGGCCTTGACCTTCTTGAGGAACGCGAGGTGAGTGACCAGGATCGAGGCCCAGGTGCCGGCGATGCCGATGCCGGCCAGGTTCATGATGATCTCGAACGCGTCGGCCGGCAGCACGGCGTTGAGCACCACGCCGATCAGGCCGAGGGCGGACGTAATGATGATGCCGCCGTACGGGATGTGATGCTTGTTCATGCGGGCGGCGAACTTCGGGCCCGAACCGGCCACGGCCATCGAGCGCAGCGTACGGCCCGTGGCGTACAGGCCGGCGTTCAGCGACGACAGGGCGGCGGTGAGCACGACCACTTGGATCACGTCGCCGGCGTGCGGGATGCCGATGCCGGAGAAGAACGTGACGAACGGGGATTCGTTCGACGAGTAGGCGGTGTACGGCAGCACCAGCGACATGAGGATCACGGAGCCGACGTAGAACACGAAGATGCGGATGATCATCGAGTTGATGGCCTTGGGCAGGACCTGCTTGGCCTCCTTGGCTTCGCCGGCCGCGACGCCGACCATCTCGGTGCCGCCGAACGCGAAGACCACGCCCAGCGTCAGCGCGAACACCGGGGCGATGCCCATCGGGAAGAAGCCGCCGTGCTCGGTGATGTTCGCCAGACCGGCGTGCGTGTCGCCCACCGGGGCGCCCGTGACGATGGCCCAGATGGCGATGACCATGAACGCGATGATGGTGAACACTTTGATCGCGGCGAACCAGAACTCGGCCTCGCCGAACATCTTCACGCTCATCATGTTGAGCACGAACACCAGCGCTAGCGCACCGAGGGCCAGCACCCACTGCGGCACCACCTGGAACGCCTGCCAGTAGTGGAAGTACACGGCCACGGCGGTGATGTCGGCCATGACGGTGGTAGACCAGTCGAGGAAGAACAGCCAGCCGGTCACGTAGGCGCCCTTCTCGCCGAGGAACTCGCGGGCGTAGGAGACGAACGCGCCGGAGGACGGGCGGCGGATGGCCAGTTCGCCGAGCGCACGCACCATCAGGAACGCGAAGATGCCGCAGATCGCGTAGGCGATCGTCAGGCCCGCGCCGCCCTGCGAAAGACGGCCGCCGGCGCCGAGGAACAGTCCGGTGCCGATGGAGCCGCCGATGGCGATCATCTGGATGTGGCGGGGTTTCAGATCCTTGGCATACCCGGCGTCACTTTTGTCCCGCGTGACGTGGGTCTTGGCGGCGGTCGTCTCCTCGGCCGTCGTCACCTCTTCCTTCTCAGTCATGACATGTCCTTATATCGGTTGATATCGGCATCGGTTGATGTCGGTATATCGATGGTTTGCGCATGCGAATCATTGCAATCGTGGTATGCGAATCGTTGCACGCGCGATCGGGGAACATGATATGACGGTCAATGGTCAACTGCGTTAACCGATCGTTTACCTCTGGTCTGGGGGCGGTCGTGGGGATACGGTCGGTTGCGGGTGTTTGACCACCCCCAGTCCGTCTGCGACGGACAGCCCCCGCCGGCGGGGGCGAAGTTGTGCGGGCTATCGCGGGGCGAGTCCGGGACTGTGAGGTTTGTCAGATCATCGTGAATCACTCTGTTCCGTACGGGGTAAATGCGTTACCCTGTAAGGCGTGACTGAAACGAATACCTCCAACGAATCCCTGCGTCCGCTGCGCATCGCCGTCATCGGCTCCGGACCCGCAGGCGTATACTCTTCCGACATCCTGCTCAAGCAGCTCGCCAAGCGCGCCGGGGAGCTCGGCCTGCCCGCCGAAGCCCGCATCGATCTGTTCGAGAAGCTGCCCGTTCCCTTCGGCCTGGTCCGCTACGGCGTGGCCCCCGACCACCCGTCGATCAAGTTCATCGCCGGCGCTCTGGAGAAGACACTCGACAACCCGAACATCCACCTGTACTGCGACGTGGAGTTCGGCAAGGACGTCACCCTCGACGAGCTGCTGGAACGCTACGACGCCGTGCTGTTCGCCACCGGCGCCGTCAAGGACAAGCCGCTGAACCTGCCCGGCGCGGACCTCGACGGCGTGTACGGTGCCGCGAAGTTCGTCGAATGGTACGACGGCTACCCCACCGGCGCCCGTACCTGGCCGCTGACCGCCGAGAACGTGGCCGTGATCGGCGGCGGCAACGTGGCCATGGACGTGGCCCGCGAACTCATGCGCAACGCCGACGACCTCGCCGCGAAGACCGACATCCCCGACAACGTCTACGACGGCATCAAGGCCAACAAGGCCAAGGTGCTGCACCTGTTCATCCGCCGAGGCGTGGCCCAGGCCAAGTTCTCGGTGCAGGAGCTGCGTGAGATGGAGAAGCTGCCCGGCGTGCAGTTGATCATCAACGAGGACGATTTCGACCTCGACGACGAGACCATCGAGGTGGCCGGCAAGGACAAGCTCACCCGACAGATGGTCGAGGAGCTGTTCACGATCCGCGAGATGGCCGAGGACATGGAGGACGACGGCGACGTCGACTACGAGGGCAACCCGGCCGACCGCAAGTACTACGTCCACTTCAACTCCGCCCCCACCGAGATCCTCGGCGAGGACGGCAAGGTGACCGCGATCCGCGTCGAGCGCACCGAAACCGGCGCCGACGGCAAGATGCACCGTACCGGCGAATTCGAGGACTACCCGGTCGAGGCCGTGTACCACGCGATCGGCTACAAGCCGGCCTCCGCGCCCGGCATCGCGTACGACGAGAAGCGCACCACCCTCGCCAACAAGGACGGCCGCATCCTCACCGCCGTGGAGGGCGGCGAGGTCCGTCCGCGTCTGTACTCCACCGGCTGGGCCAAGCGCGGTCCGGTCGGTCTGATCGGCTCGACCAAGTCCGACGCGCTGTTCATCGTGAACAATATGCTCGAGGACTTCGCCGCCACCCCGGAGCACGGTCTGCTCGCCCCCGACGCCGATCCCGAATCGATCGACCGTCTGCTGACCGAGAAGGGCATCAAGCCGATCGATTTCGCCGGCTGGAAGCGAGTCGACGCCTACGAGCGCGCCGAGGGCGCCAAGCGCGGTCGTGAACATGTGAAGGTCGTAGAGCCCGAGCAGATGCGTGCGCTCGCCCACGGCGAGTGATGCGGATCGGAGCCGGTCGGGTGGTCTGATCGGCCGGTCTGATCGGTTGATCTGATTGGCCGGACGATCCGGTCGGTGTGAGAAGTCCGTACGGGGGTGATCGTCCTCGTGCGGACTTTCGCGTCTCATGCCGGATATTGCCCTCGGCGTGTTTCCGCGAATATCCAGCAAATCTCCAGATATGGCAGATACGTTGAGCGTTATGGAACGGGAAATTCATGTGCGCGGCCACTTCAATGGGCTGAAGACCACGCTGTTGTTCGCCCTGATGTGGGCGATCATCATGCTGATCTGGTGGCTTACCGGGGGTAGCAGCCAGACGCTCGGCATCTATATTCTCATCGGGTTGGGCACCACATTCGTGTCGTACTGGTTCTCCGACAAGCTCGCCATCGCATCCATGCGCGCCCAGCATGTGACCGAGCAGCAGGCACCCGCGCTCTACCGCATCGTCCGTGAACTTTCCGCTCGCGCCGGCAAGCCCATGCCGCGCATCTACATCGCACCCACCATGAGCCCCAACGCCTTCGCCACCGGACGCAACGAGCGCCACGCCGCCGTATGCTGCACGGAAGGCATTCTGCAGCTGCTCAACGAGCGTGAGATCCGCGGTGTGCTCGGCCACGAGCTCATGCACGTCTACAACCGCGACATCCTCACCGGGGCGATCGCCTCGGCCATGAGCACGGTGATCACGTATCTCGGCTACTCGCTGATGTGGTTCGGCGGCGGCCGTGACGACGAAGACAACCGCGGCGCACTGGGCTCGATCGGCATGCTGCTGAGCATGATCCTCGCGCCGATCGGCGCCTCCCTGATCCAGATGGCCATTTCGCGCACCCGAGAATTCGACGCCGACGAGGACGGCAGTCGCCTCACCGGCGACCCGCTGGCGCTCGCCTCCGCGCTGAACAAGATCGAGGCCGGCGTGCAGATGGCGCCGATGCAGCAGACCCCGGGCACGCAGAACGTCTCCGCGCTGATGATCGCCAACCCGTTCAGCGCCGAAGGCGTGACCCGCCTGTTCTCCACGCATCCGCCGACCTCCGAGCGCATCGCCCGACTCATGCAGATGAGCCGCGAGCTGCAGGAAGCCGGCGTCGCACCCGGTGGCCGCGTGGCGCTGCGGTAGGGGTCTGCGGTAGGGTTGCGGCGCTGCCGTTTGCTTGACGGCTCGGCCTAAGGAGAAGACAGGGTAGGGTGGCTTGTGACCGTGCCTGCGCGGGCTTCCCCTTGAGGGGGAAGCTGGCAGCGGAACGCTGACTGATGAGGTGACCGGCGACGGTTCATCGCCCAAAAATGCCGTCATCGTGCTACAGTGATGATCTGTGTGTGACGCACGGGCGCAGTGGTTCGAGGCGGTGCTTCGACTGAGAGTCTCAATGTCGCACACATGCGGATGTAGTTCATCGGTAGAACGACAGCTTCCCAAGCTGTAGAGGCGGGTTCGACTCCCGTCATCCGCTCCAGAATATGGTTCAGGACCGTTGGAATGCCAGCGGTCTTTTTTGTTGCGGGGGCACTTCGGACCGCAAATAGGGCACGGAAAAGGCACAGCCGAAGCGAGGCTCAATGAGATCAGCCTATGGGGGTGAGCAGTTTGATCCGTAAGCCAATTGTTGGGTGTGACTGGGTGCGTTCAAGGTGTGACCGGGCGCGCCGAGTGACGAAACCGGTACCAGACCCGATAGGCGATCGGTGAAATAGGGCTTACCAGAAGGTGAGGAGTCGTCACAAGGGCGCCGGTAGGTCAGAGGTGATGGGAGAATGGGGCGCATGGGTGATTTCGATAGTGCTCTGAGCAACGACCGACACAACGATCTCCGTAACGGCTCGCACGCCGATCCGCATCGGGATCCGAACAACGGTCCGTACAGCGACTCGCACAACGGTTCGCACAGTAACTCGCACAATGGTCCGCACGCTGCGCCGCACGTCGATCCGAACGGATCCAGCACCTTGGCGGCTCTGGTCGCATCCACCGCGGCCGCCCGCCCGGCGCAGCCCGCCGTGATCCCTCCGGCCGCCACCACGCTGGCCGGTCTGGCCACCGCGACCACGACCGGATTGGTCACCACGACGATGGCCCCGCTGGTCAGCTCAGCCGCGACGATGACCGGCATACCCGCCGCCCCCACCGACCCCGACGATCCGCTGACGTCGGTGAACATCGCGGATCTGGTGACCATCGTCCGCGCGGCCGCGACCCGGTTCGTCATGGGCAAGGCCGGCGGCGAGGCGCGCACGCATATCACGGTGAAGGGCGTGGCCGATTTCGTCACCGAAGTGGATACCAACGTGCAGTCGTTCGTCAAGTCCCGACTGGCCGACCGCTACCCGGACATCCAGTTCCTCGGCGAGGAGAACGGCGAGCAGGACGTCGACTTCGACGGGCTCTACTGGGTGCTCGACCCGATCGACGGCACCACCAACCTGATCCACGACTATCATCACAGCGCGATCTCCCTCGGCCTCCTGCGCGGCGGCGAAACCCTGAAGGCGGTGCTCTACCAGCCGTGGAGCGAGGAGATGTTCACCGCCGAAGCCGGCAGGGGCGCGTTCCTCAACGGCAAGCCGATCCATGTGACCGACGAGGCCGACATGAGCCGGTCGCTGATCAACGTGGGCACGTCGCCGTATCACCACGAACTGGCCGAACGGAACTTCGACATCATGCGCCGGGTGTTCGTCGACTCCGCCGACATCCGCCGCACCGGTTCCGCGGCGCTCGACTTGGCGTATGTGGCGTGCGGTCGGGCCGACGGCTACTTCGAAGGCAGCATCAAGCTTTGGGATTACGCGGCCGGCCGTCTGCTCGTCACCGAGGCGGGTGGCACGGTAAGCGACTGGCAGGGCAACGATCTCGGTCACAGGATGGAAACCGCCGTGCTGGCCGGAACGCCCGCGATCGCCGATCTGCTGCGCGAACGGTATCTGAACGATTGATCGGATCCGACGATCGGACAGGCTGGTCAACGATCGGCCAGACTGGTCGAATCGGCCGGACCGGTCAACGATCGGCCAGACTGACCAGACGGAAACGTAGGGGGCTCCGATGAGACGAGTGGCAGCGGCGGTATGTGCCGCCATGACGGTCGCGGCGATGATCGTGTCTCTGGGGGCGTGCGGATCTCCGAACGATTCCGCGGAATCCGAAGGCCGATCGGGATCGGCAGGCTCCTCGGTTTCATCATCCCCGTCGACTGCACCGTCTGAGACCAAATCCTCCCGCGACTGGGGCGATTCCGGCTGCACGGGACAGACGATCCGCGTGATCATGGCCCGCGGAACCGGGGAAGACGCCAACAGCGGTCTGCTCAATCCGGTGGCCGCGAAGATCGCCGCGGCGTTTGCCGGCAAGACGCAGATCACGTCGCTGGACTATCCGGCGAAATTCGATGTGTCCAGCGTGAATGCGGGCGTGGCCAGACTGGTCGCCATGCTCAACGGTCAGGCGCAGCAGTGCCCGTCGCAGCAAACCGTATTGCTCGGATTCTCGCAGGGGGCGATCGTGACCGGTGACGTGCTGGTCGCACCGGCGGATCGGTTCGCATCCAGTGATCTGGTCGGTGCCGCCGGCACGTCGACCGGCGCGTCCGTCGCCGCCAATACCGACGAACTGACCGACCGGGCCGCGAGGAACATCGCGGCGGTGGTGATGTACGGCGACCCGCGTTTCAACGGCAAGGCCTCCTACAACCGCGGCACCTTCGACAAGGCGCTCGACGGCTCGTTCCTGCCGCGCGGCGACGACGATCTCGCCGCGTACGTCGATCGGATCGCCGACTTCTGCGCGGCACGGGACCTCGTCTGCCAGCAGGGTGGCACGGAATCCGCCCACGCGCAGTACTTCACCGACGGATCGCAGACCGAAGGCGCCCGATTCGCCATCGACCGGCTCCGCAAGGTACTGGGGTGATGGATTCTCTGGTTTTTGGCAAATCCAAGCTTGAAGAGGCCGTTTTGGGGTCGTTCAAGCTTGGAATGACCAAAAACCGTGAACAGGGCCGTAAGAGGGCCGTCAGTTTCGGGCGGTCAGGGTGTTGGACAGGATGGTTTCGCCGTCGATGGTGAGACGCAGGGTCTGGCCAAGCGCCAGCCGACGGTCATGCCACGCGAATCCCCTCGGCGCCCCGGTGTAGACGATCAGACGGTCGTAGGCCTCCGTACCCTTCCACTGATCGGCGAACGACAACAGCTCGTCGACGGTGAACTTCAGGTAGTCGGTGCCGAGGGCGGCGTCATATTGGGCCTGAACGGTTTCCCCGTCGAGCAGATCGACATGGATCGGGATGCTCGACGGCAGCGCATCGGCAGCCCACCAGTCCCGGGCGATCGAGGCATCGATGCGCTTGGACAGCTGCACCAGCGCACCGTTCTCCTTGACCAGACCGAGATCGCTGATGTCGTTGCCGAACGTGTAGCCGTTGATCTCCCAGTGATCGCCGTTCCGACGCAGCAGCGAGACCAGCTCGAATTCCTCGCTGAACCGGATCACCGACTCCGGTTCGCGGGCGACGGTATCGACGAGCAGATCGTCGTGCTCGCCGACGAGACGTCGGGCCGTGCCGCGGTAGAAATACGGCAGCAGGCTCGTGCCGCCGTCATAGCCGTCGGCCGAATAGGATTTGCCCAGTCCGTAGACGCCGGCTTCGTCGATCCACTGCTGCTTCGCGTCCGCCGACAATAATGTCCGTGCCATGAATGACTCCGTTTCTGTGATGTGGTTACTGATGTGATTGCTGTGATGTGGTTCCTATGCTGGGATTCGTCGCCTTCCCGATGTGATACGTCACCGCAACGCCTCGGCAAGCCTCCGGGTGCCCTCGACCAGATCCGCCTCCGGCAGATGGCTGAACGCCAGACGGGCCGCGTGGGACCCGTGATCGTGAGGGTAGAACACGTCTCCCGGCACCAGATGGACGTTCGCCGCAGCCAATGCCTTTGCGCGATCGGGATTCGCCGGATCATGCCGCTCGTCGAAGACCAGCCACTGGAAATACCCACCCTCCGGCTTGATGATCCGCGCGAAATCGCCGACGCCGTCCTGCAGCGCCGAATACAGCAGTTCGGACTTCCTCCGATACGCCGCGCGCTCGTAGTCGACCTGACGGGCGAACCAGTCGTCCGGCCGGTCGAGCAGATGGGCGATGATCGACTGCGCCACGCCGGAGGGGTGGGCGTCGAGACGCCGGCGGAACGAGGTCAGTTGCTTCACCCGCACCCGGTCGGTGATGATCCAGCCCACGCGCCAGCCCGGGCCGAGGGTCTTCGAAAACGTGCCTACCTCCAGCAGACGGCCGTCATGCTCGGCCGTACGCTGCTCCTGAGGAAACTCGCCGGGCTGATGATCGAACCACAGATCCCGATAGGGGCTGTCGGCGATGATGGCGAAGTCGTACCGTTCCGCCAGCTCGATCAACGCCCGCTTGCGCTCGCCGGGCAGCGAGACGCTGGCGGGATTGTGGAAGTCGGGAATGGTGTACAGCGCCTTGTAGCGCTTCCCGGCCTGCCGTCCGGATTGCAGCTTGCTCTCCAGAGCATCGAGATCCACCCCTTCGCCGGTGAGCGGCACGGTCTCCACCTGTAGTCCGAACAGGCGGAAGGTCTTCAGCGCGAAGGGGAACGTGGGATTTTCCACGAGAATGGTGTCGCCCGGATTCAGCAGGGCGCTCATGGACAGGAAGATGCCCTGGGTGGCGCCGTTGGTGATGAACACGTTGCTCACATCCGTGTGCCGCCACCTGGCGACGGCGCGGCGCAGGGACGGGATGCCCTCATACGCGGAGTATCGGAGCGCCTCGAACGAATCGTCGCTGTCCATGAGTTCCTGCGCGGCCTGACCGAAATCCTTGCGGGGCAGCAGCGAGTAGTCGGGGATGCCGGCGACGAAATCGATGGAGGGTTCCTTGGAATCCGCGGTGTCCGAACCGGAGGAGAACGGCGCCTTGTCGTCCAGCGAGGCGAACAGGTCGGAGATGATTGGTGCTGGCATGTGAGTCCTTTGCTGAGTGTTCTTTGCCGAGTCCTTTGCGATGGCCGGCGGTGGCCGGCAACGGCCGGGATGACGATGTTGGCGGACATGGTAGGGCGCATCCCGGGCCGGGGTCAATCGCGACCGTGGTGCGAAAAATGCGAAACCGTGATTGCGGGTCGGGGGTGGCGGATCGCAAACGGGAGAACCGCAACGATTTGCCGGATCGCCGTATAAGCCGGCACTATACGAGGTGATCGATTCTGCGTATGGGGGCCGTTTCGGAGGCGACGAAGTTATGGTGTCGTCTAAGAAATAGCTATGGCGGCCGGTTTGGGGACGCCATGATCGCTGCTGTATAGTCCCGGAACTAAGCGGATGACGACGGCTCTGTTGGGGGAGGCCGCCGTCACGCCGCCGTCTACATGCACGCGGCCAATCGGCCACGAAGGGGGAATACAACAATGAGACTGGGACATTGGCAACGGGGCGTTGCCGCGATTGCGGCCATCGTAGGGCTTGTGGCATCGCTGGCGGCCTGCGGCGGTTCCGCGAATTCGCAATCCGACAAGACGATCACGCTCGGCGCCACTCCCGGCCCCTATGCGGAACTGTTCAAGAAAGGCGTGCAGCCGATCCTCGAAAAGGAGGGCTACACCGTGCAGTACAAGAACTTCAACGATCCTCAGGCCGCCGACGACGCCACGGAACGCGGTCTTGTCGACCTGACCGTCACCCAGCATCGCGCCTACATGCAGGCCTTCAACAAGGCGAAGGACGCCCACCTGGTGGATGCGGGCGTTTTGCCGTCGCTTTCCACCGGCCTGTATTCGGACAAGCAGCATTCCCTGAAGAACGTGAAATCCGGCGATCTCGTCCTCGTGCCGCAGGACTCCAGCAACCTGTCGAGGGCGCTGGTGCTGCTTTCGGACATCGGCTGGATCTCCCTGAACCCCAAGACCGACATCGCGAAACTCACGCCGAACGACATCGTCAAGAACCCGCACAACCTGAACATCAAACTCGTCGACCGCGCCAGCGTCCCGCGCAACCTGCCCGACGCCGACTGGGGCGTGATCTGCGGCCAGCCCGCGTACAACGCCAAGGTGGACCAGAAGCTTCTCGTGGCGAAGGAACACTTCCGCCCCGAGTTCCTCAATCGCATCGTGATCAAGGACACCAGCCGCGACGAAGCGTGGGTCAAGGCCGTCGCCAACGCCTACCATTCCAAGGAATTCAAGCATTTCCTCGAAACCGATCCCAGCCGCAGCTACTGGTACGTGCCGGAGGACAACGCATGAGCGCCATCGTCTACGAGCACGTCGGCAAGTCGTATCCGACCGGCAAAGGCCAGTCGTTCCAGGCGCTTAGCGACGTGTCGCTCACCGTTCCCGACGGGGAGATCTTCGGCGTGATCGGCTCGAGCGGCGCCGGGAAGAGCACGCTGCTGCGCATGGTGAACGGACTGGAACTGCCGACCGAAGGCCACGTCAACGTGCTGGGGCAGGAGCCCGCGTCCCTGAAAGGCAGGGAGCTGCGCCTGCTTCGCCGGCAGATCGGCATGATCTTCCAGCACTACAATCTGCTCAGCTCGAAGACCATCGCCGAAAACGTCGCCATCCCGCTGGTCCTGTCCCATACTCCGAAGGACGAGATCGCCCGCAAGGTGTCGCAGATGCTGGAACTGGTGGGCCTTGAGGACAAGCACAACGTCTACCCGTCCCAGCTGTCGGGCGGTCAGCGTCAGCGGGTGGGCATCGCCAGGGCGCTGGTGACGAACCCGAAGATCCTGCTGTGTGACGAGGCCACCAGTGCCCTCGACCCGCTGACCACCGTGCAGATCCTCAAGCTGCTGCAACGTATCAACCACGAATACGGCATCACGATCATGCTCATCACGCATCAGATGAGCGTGATCGCCAAGGCCTGCAACTACGTGGCGGTGGTCGAGCACGGCCGGCTGATCGAACAGGGTCCGGTGGGCCGGGTGTTCGCCCACCCCGTCCAGCCGCTGACCAGAAAATTCGTCAACACCGTCGTGCCGAACACCCTGAACGAGGATCTTCGCAACCGGATCGATCAGGGCGACGAGGGCACGGTCGTGCAGTTCTCCTACACCGACGACGGCGCCAAGACCCTGCTGGCCGACATCCGCAAGGCGTATGACGGCAACGTCTCCCTGCTGTACGCCAACGAGGTTCCGCTGCGCAACGTCACCGTCGGCAAGATCGTCCTCGGCTTTTCCGGAGGATCGGGAGGATCGTCGGCGTTGTCGGGCAGGATCGGCGAACTCGTGCGGAACGATCCGAAACTGGAGGCCGAGGTGCTTCATGACTAGCAATTTCAACCTGTTCGACTCCACAGTCACCGTGGATCAGTACATCGTCGCGTTTCAGGAAACCGTCATCATGGTGGGGGTCTCCCTGTTCATCGGCGCGCTCATCGGCATACCGCTGGCCGTGATCCTGGTGATCACCCGGCCGCAGGGACTGCATCCCAACCGCTGGGTGTACGGCATCCTCAACGTCGTGATCAACATCATCCGATCGGTGCCCTTCGTCATCCTGATGGTCTCTATCACACCGCTGACCAGACTGATCGCACAGACGACCATCGGCACCCAGGCGGCGCTGGTCCCGCTGACGATCTTCGTCGCGCCGTTCATCTCCCGACTGATCGAAAGCGCGTTGCTCGACGTGGACGACGGCATCATCGAAGCGGCCGAGACCCTTGGGGCGAGTACGGCCCAGACCATCTGGTACTTCCTGCTGCCGGAGGCCAAGGGGTCGATCATCCTGGCACTGACCACGGCCTGCATCGGTCTGATCGGCGCCACGGCGATGGCCGGCACCATCGGCGGCGGCGGTATCGGCGATCTGGCGTATACGTACGGCTACCAGCAGTTCGACACCGTCACCGTGCTGATCACCGTGCTGATCCTCATCGTCATCGTGCAGATCATCCAGACGCTCGGCAATCATTTCGCGGCCCGTCGCCGCAGCGCCTGACCCGGACGGGCGGCCCATACGAACGGCATTGCAAACAGAAAGGCTTGAACCATTGTCCACCGAACAGTCACCTGATAATCAGGCATCCGGCAATACATTCCCCGGCAATCAGTCACCCGGCAATCAGTGGGATTTCGACACCCTGAGCGTGCGCGCCGGCTACGATCCGGCGCAGCACCTGCACGCCAGCAGCGTCCCCATCTACGAAACCGCATCCTACGTGCTCGACGGCGCGGATGCCGCGGACGCCATGTTCCGCTACGAACAGGACGGTCCGATCTACTCCCGGCTCTCCAATCCCACCGTCTCCGTACTCCAGGACCGTCTGGGAGCCCTCCACGGCACCCCCTCGGCGCTCGTGCTTTCGTCGGGCATGGCGGCGGTGAGCTATGCGCTGCTGAACGCGGCCGACCGCGGCGGCAGCATCCTGACCAACTACCGTCTGTACGGCGGCAGTCTGGACACCATCACCCATGTGCTGCCCCATCTGGGCATATCGTTCGACATCGTGGACGACGCCGACGATCCGGAGGCCTACGACCGCGCCATCGGCGATCGCACCAGAGCCATCTTCGTGGAATCCATCTCGAACCCGCAGACCGTGATCGCCGATATCGAAGCGCTCGCCGAGGTCGCGCACCGGCATGGCATCATCCTCATCGTGGACAATACGGTGGCGACGCCGTACCTGCTCAACCCGTTCGACTATGGCGCCGACGTCGTCGTGTATTCGGCCACCAAGGCCATCAGTGGCCATGGCACGGCGATCGCCGGAGCCATTCTGGAAAGCGGCAGATTCAATTACCGAACCGACCGGTACCCGCAGTTCTCCGAACCGGCATGGGTGCTGCGCGATCTCAATGACGTGCCGCGCAGCATTCTGGACATCGCCCCGCAGGCGCCGTTCACCTCGCGGGCGAAGGCGGTGTACCTGTCATATCTGGGAGCGACCCTCGGTCCGTTCGATGCGTTCCTGATCCTCAACGGATTGGAGACCCTGACCGAGCGGGTCGACAAGCAGGTGTCGAACGCCGAAGCCGTGGCGCGGTTCCTGCAGTCGCACGACCATGTGGAGTGGGTGGACTATCCAACACTGCCGGGCAGTGGATACGAGGATCTGGCGCGCAAGTACCTTCCCCGCGGGGCGGGCTCCATACTTAGCTTCGGGCTCGAAGGCGGCGATCCGGCGATCCGGCGCTTCATCGACGCTGTCAGGCTGTTCAGCTATCAGGCCAATATCGGGGATGCGAAATCGCTGATCATCAATCCCGTGCGCACCACGCACATCGAATTGGACGACAAGGCGCTCGAGAACATCCAGCTGCCGGGGAACACCATCCGGCTGTCTCTGGGGCTGGAAAACCCCAGAGATCTGATCGCCGATCTCGAGCAGGCGTTTGCCGCGACGTTCGCGGAGGCGTGAGCCGGGCTCCTGTCGCGGCCGGCTCACGCCTCCGAGGCCGGGCTTCCTCCTGCCGCGGCAGGGTTCCCTCCTACCGTGGATCCACCGGGTCGTGGTCCAGCGCAAAATACCGTTCCAGATCGCGGCCGGCCCTGAACAGCGTGTTCTCGTCATAGACCCGGGCGAGCAGCTGGACGCCGAGATGGATGCCGTCATACTCCACGTCGGTGGGCAGCACCATTCCCGGCAGCCCGGCGATGGGAGGGGCGTACATGGGCCAGACCGAGAACGTCATGTCGATCGCCCGCTCCCGTGACGCGGTCTGGTCCTCGTCCAGCAGGAACGGCGTTTCGGCGCTGGCCGGCGTGATGATGATCGGATAGCGGTCCTGAAGCTTCCTGAGCTTGCGGATGGCCGATCCGCGTTCGGCCAGACCGGCGATGTAATCGTCCAGCGTAAGGCGGTAGCCGTCCCCATACAGGGTCTCCAAGGTACCGTGCGCGCCGGCCAGACCCCTGCGCAGGATCTCGCCGCCGGCTGCGATCTCGTCGGCGCCGGAGTGGAGGAACTGGCCGAACAGCAGTAGGATCTCCAGACGGAACAGCTGTCGGAACGCATCGGTTTCGATGTACTCCACGGTCCAGCCCATCTCCTCGAATCCGCGCGCCGCATGCAGTACCGCATTGCGCACGCTGGGCGTGGTCACGCTGATCTCGTCGCCGAGATAGACGCCGACGCGGTGCGGCTGGGCATCGTATTCCATCTCGCACGCAATGCTCGCGGGGTCGCCGGCGGCATAGCCGCGCATCGCGTCGAACCCCAGACGCGCATCCGTCACGGTCCGGGCCAGCAGCCCCTGCGAGGCGAACATCTGGAAGGCGAACGGACGGTCCTGCGGCGTATCGGATCCGGGGATCAGACCGGTCGTGGGTTTGATCCCGACGATGGCGTTGGCGTACGCGGGGTACCGGATGGAACCGGCGACGTCGTTGCCGTGGGCGATCGGCACCATGCCGGAGGCCACCGATGCCGCGGCGCCGGCGCTTGATCCGCCCGGAGTGTACCGGTGGTTGACCGGGTTGAGGGTGGATCCATAGAGTTCGTTGCTGCCGAACAGCTGCCAGCAGAACGGCGGGCAGTTCGTCCGGCCCATAATCAGGGCGCCGCCGTCCCTCAGTCGGGAGACCAGCGGCGCGTCCTGGGTACAGCGGTTGTTCTTCAGTGTGACCGAGCCATCGCTCATGATATGGCCCTTGGACTCGATGTTGTCTTTGATGGTGACGGGAACGCCCCGAAGCCGACGATGGCGACGGCGGCTGCGCTGCACCTCCGTGGCCGCGGCGATCGCCTCGTCCTCGTAGACGTCGATGATGGCGTTGAGTCCGGGGTTCACCTCGCCGATGCGTTCCAGACTGGCCCTGACGATGTCCGCGGTGGTGATGTTGCCGGCCATCAGATGGGCCTGAAGACGTTCGGCATTGAAGGCCCACAGCTGGTCGTGGATCGACCGGTCGTGGATCGACCGGTCGGGTTTCTGACTGGCGGGTTCGTGACCGGCGGTGCGGTGCCGGTCCGTGGCCGCGGTATGTCTGGATGCGGTATGTCTGGCCGCGGTATGTCGAGGTGTTGCCTCCGGAATGCTTGCCATGATTATCCCCCTGCAATGATGGTCCCCTGAAACCATCGAAAATACGCAGATCAATGCTAGTGGGACGCGGAGGGGAATGGCAACGTCACGGTTATAGGTTCTGGCTATGCGTGCCGATAAGCAGAATCAGGTGGGCAAACGTGGGAATGCGGCGTATCGGCGTTGACCGGACAGCTATGATGATAGCAATTCTCCGGCTGATGGCGATGGGGGTCGCCATCGGAGAGGAAATCCACGGTATGACATTCCCAGGTCATGGTGGTTCGCATGGCGTTCATCGGTTTTTGGTTTTTGCCGTTGTTGGTCTGCGAGACGGTTTGCCGAAATGGCATCAGCATTATGCATAAAGGGGGATCAACATGCCCAAATCCACGGTCGTGGATTACTTCGCCGGCAATGAGAATCTGCTGGATGACAGTGCGAAACGCAGTCCGAACATCACGCAGTCACGGTTCAGGCTGCTGCACACCGCGCTGACCGTCACCGATCCCGGTCGGGTCCTGTCCATCGGCATGGGATCGGGGATCGCCGAGGAGAAGCTGCGGGACGAGTACGGCATCAACATCGTCAAGGGCGTCGAGCCGTCCGAAGGATTCGCCGCGCTCGCCAGAAAGAGGGGATTCGAGGTCGAAGTGGCCGGCGCGCAGGAAGTGGACTACGAGCCCGATGCCTACGACACCATCGTCTACAACGGCTCCAGCTTCGGATTCCTCAACGACGACGAGCTCAAGGATACGTGGCGGAGGAACTACGAGGCACTGAGCGCCCACGGCAAGCTGGTGTTCACCGACGTGCCGAAGGAAAGCGCGCTGGGGGCGGTGCTGTACCTGACGCAGCGGTATCCCGAGATCAAGGACGACGATTTTCAGGATCTGCTTGAAGGCACCACGTTCTACCGCACCGGCCGCGACGAATACAAGCCCTACTGGCATCTGACCGAATGGTACGTCGATCTGCTCAGGAGCCTCGGATTCCGTGAGTTCCGGTTCTTCCAGACCGTGCTGGCGAACCCGCCCTATCAGGAACAGGCGGTGGAGGATCCCATCGAAGGCTACAAGAAGGGCAATTACATCGCGGTGGTCGCACTGAAGTAGCGGTCGTGGCGGGGACTCCTTTTCCGCCATTCTGTCATTCTTCGTTTTCGATCCGGTGGTTAGCGTTTGCGACCCGGTGGCTGTCGTTCGCGACCCACTTTTCGCTGGCTGTCGTTTTCTACCCACTTTTCACTATTCACTATCAGCATTTACGTATTTCCGTTAATTTCTTTACTTCTAGGAGTTTCACATGACACGAGTCCTCACTTCCGAATCGGTGACCGAAGGCCATCCCGACAAGGCCTGCGACATCATCTCCGATTCCCTCCTCGACGCCTATCTTCAGGTCGACGGCCGTTCGGCGGTGGCCGCCGAGGCCACGGCGAAGGACGGATTGGTCGTGGTGGAGGGCGAGATCTCCGCGCCGACCGTGCTTGATCACGTCGAGATCACCCGGCAGGCGCTGAGGGACATCGGCTACACCGACGCCGAAAGCGGCATCAACCCCGACGGCTGCGGCATCATCAACAACATCCGACCCCGCGAATTCGACGAGAACCTCGGCAACTACGACGTCAACACCGGCAAGGCTGAGGAGGATCTCCTCAACGCCCCGGCGCAGGATCAGGGCATCGTGGTCGGCTACGCGATCAACGACAATCCGTCGCTGCAGCCGCTGCCGATCTACACGGCGAGCCGTCTGGCGGAACGACTGGCCTACGTGCGCAAGAACGGCATCGTGCCCGAGCTGCGACCGGACGGCAAGGTCATCGTCTCGCTGGAATACGACGACGATTTCCGTCCGCAGGCCATTACCAACGTGCTGATCTCTACCCAGCATTCGCCGAAGCTCTCCCTCGAAGCGGTGCGATCGGCGGTGCGCGAGCACGTCGTCGCCCCGGTGCTGGACGCCATCGACGTGCGGCACGACGACGCCACGGTGACGATCAACAACGGTCCGTTCCACAACGGCGGTCCCAAGGCCGATAGCGGTCTGACCGGCCGAAAGATCATCGTCGACACCTACGGCGGCCTCGCCGCGCACGGTGGCGGCGCGTTCTCCGGCAAGGATCCGTCCAAGGTGGATCGGTCCGCCGCCTACGCCGCCCGCTGGGTGGCGAAGAACATCGTCGCCGCCGGTCTGGCCTACCGGGCCCAGGTCACTATCGGCTACTTCGCCCTGCAGGCCAAGCCGATCTCCGTGGACGTGGAGACCTTCGGCACCCAGACCGTGGACCGCGAGAAGATCGTGGAGGCCGTCAACCGAGTCTTCGACCTGCGCCCGTATTCGATCATCCGCGATCTGGACCTGCAGCGCCCCATCTACCGCAAAACCGCCGCCTACGGCCACTTCGGCCGCGACGACAAGGACTTCACCTGGGAGCGCACCGACCGCGCCGACGCCCTCCGCGCGGCGGTTGAGTGATCGGCAATTCTTTGGTTTTTGGCAAATCCAAGCTTGAAGAGGCCGTTTTGGGGTCGTTCAAGCTTGGATTTGCCAAGAACCGTGAACATGGCATTTCTCCGACCTGATAGTCGGATTGTTTAAGGGGGTGTCGTACGCTGACAGAACATAGAGAGAATCCTGAAAGGGGAGGCGGCTATGCTCTGTCAGCAATGCGGCGCGGAAAACGACGATACGAATCGGTTCTGCGATCAGTGTGGACATCCGCTGCATGATGTCGACAACGGTGATGATCGTACGGGAGATCGTACGGGAGAATCCGGTGCGGTCGGGACCGACGTGGCCGGTACTGGTGTGGACGAAACTGATGTGGCCGGAAACGGTGTGGACGAAACTGGCACGTCAGAAACCGGTGTGACCGAGAACCGCACGGATGAATCCGGTACGGCCGGAACTGGCACGGGAGAGTCCGATACGGTCGAGTCCGATACGGTCGGGGCCGGTACAGATGAATCCGGCCCGAGTGAGGTCACTGCCGACGTTGATTCGAAACATCGGTCGGAATCCGAATCATCCGATGAATCACGGTCTGATGAATCACTATCCGACACGATTGCCGCCATCTCCGATCCGGATGATCAGTCCGGTACGGATGATCAGAACGGTACTGATCGGTCAGATCAATCCGGCCAGTCCAACCAACCCGGCCAGTCCGGCCAGCCCGATCAACCCGGCCGATCCGATCAGCCCGGCCAGTCCGGCCAGCCGGAATCCCATACGTCCGGCAAGCCGAACCGGAAACTGGCGATCATCATCGCGGCGATCGTGGCTGCGGCATTGGTGATCGGCAGCGGACTGTTCGCCACCTACCGTGCTGGCGTCTGGGGCCGGAAGACCATCCCGACCGCCCAGGAGATCAACGAGATCACGCCGCGGTCCGGCAAGAAGATCACCGCGGCCGACGTGGCGAAACAGCTCAACGACCGCGGCATCGATACCACGATCACCAAGGTCTACTCCGGCAAGGCCTCCGGCACGTTCGTCGGCTTCGACGGCGTGCGATACGGCGAAAGCATCAAACCCACCCAGACGGTGACCGTCACCGAATCCATGGGCCCCGGCGTGCCCAAGGGGACGGTCGGCCAGCAGGCGGCCAAGGTGTCCGCCACGCTCAAATCCATGGGCGCCAAGGTGAAGTACAAGCAGGTGATCGTTACCGACACTTCGAAGCAGAAGCCCGGCACGGTCGTCGCCACGTTGCCGTCGGACGGCAGCGCATTGACCGACGACTACGACAACACCATCGAAGTGGGTGTGGCCGTCGAAGGCGACGGCGTGGGCTACGACCTCTTCGGCATGGACAAGAACAAGGCCGGGGAGACGCTGTCGGCCAAGGGATACACCGTCACGCTGAAGCCGAAGTTCTCCTCCAGGGCCCATCTGGGCAAGATCATCGACGCCGACCCCGCGTTCGGATCGACGAAACCGGCCGATGGCAACGTGACCCTGTACTACGGCGTCGATGCGAGCCAGACAAAGACGATGTTCACCCAGACGCTGGAGGGTCATAAGCTCGTCGTCAACAAGCCGTCGTTCCTTGACGGCCGGTTCTGCAAGGCCGCCGATAGCGCCGCCGACGGTGCCGACTCGTCCGCCGGTTCCGGAAGCTCCGACGGCTCCACCGGTCCGGTCCTGTCCAACGACTGCTTCGTGCTCGCCACGTCGCAGGATGACGGATATCTGTACAGCGTGTTCCCCGAATCGAGCGGGCATAAGACCCTCGGTGGTCTGGTCGACACTGAAGACAGTGGCATCGACGACAGCGTGCGCTCCGACATGCTCACCGCCTCGCGTGATTTCCAGGCACTCGGAGAAGCGCCTGGCATGGTCGACGACGGCCTGCTGATCAACGGCAAGACCGGCGCGTTCGAACTGTTCCCGCTGGCTTCCGCCGAAGGTGATGTCTACTGCGGTGATGCGGCCGTCGGCGACAGTGGCGGCGTCTCCTGCGTCAACGGGCAGCGGGTTTTCGACCCGACGATGCTGTCCAAGCCCACCGGACTGACGCGCAAGATGAACGACTTCTTCCTCTATGTGCCGGTGAATGCGGATCTCAAGGCCGTGGAGGATTCCGGCTACTTCGACGCCTCCGCGCTCGCCAAGGCCAAGAAGCAGCAGGCCGTGAACACGGATCGCCCGTTCATCGTGATGCGTGACAAGTCGCTGTACGACAAGTCTCAGACCGAGATCGCCTACACGAGCAATGCCGACTCCAATCCGTTCCTGCCGGCCGACCCGCGGGTGCCGAACTCCTCCGGCACGAGTCTGAAGATGAAGCCCGCGCCGTCGAACAGCACGGTGTACTACCTCGACGAGGACTATTACGCGCTCGACTGGGATTCGCTGGCCGACGCGAACGTGGCGGGGGCGTCGGGTACGTCGGAGTCGGGTGATTCGGCGACATCCGGGGCCGACGATGATTCCGATGATCAGGACGATGCCGAATCCACGAAGCTGTTCGCCGAACTGGCCGGATCGCAGTACTCATACTCGCCGTCGGCCGACGGCAGCATGTATTCGCTGATGACGCTGAAATCCGACGGCACGTTCAGCGGCACGACGTATGCCGCCGATCTGAGCGGCGGGGATTCCGTGGCCGACGCGCCTCGCAAGCAGTATCCGTTCAGCGGCCGGTTCTCCTCGGCCGAGCGGAAGTCGGACGGTTCGATCGAGCTGGACTGCGACGCCTCCGCGCTCAAGGTCACCGACGAGGGCGAATCCGGGCTGAAACTGTGCGATGAGTTCATCGCCTACCCGGCCGGGACCTCGCTCGACTCGTTCGATACGAGTGTGCAGTGGGCGCTCCAAATCCGTGGCGAGTCGACGAGCGGCCCGAAGGACTGGCTGCTGGTCAACGTGTCGCAGGGGGCCGGCTCCGGCGGGGTCTACGAGCGCACGCAGAAGTAGTCCGGATCAGGTCAACCGGACGTACGGAAGGCGGACGCCGATCGGCTGACCAGATTGATCGTCCGGTTGACACTGACCGGCGGAACGGCCGGCGGAATCGACCTGCGGAACGGCCGGCGGAATCGGCGGAATCGACCATCGGGATACGGACATACGGAAAGGCCGGGTCCCTGCCCTTTCGGGAGGAACCCGGCCTTTCCGTATCTGAATTATCTGATGTCTGAAATCAGATCAGGTCAGTGACCGGAAGTCACTTGGTGTCGGCCTTGGCATCGGCCTCGTCCAGCAGCTTCTGGAATTCCGGATCCGGCTTCGGAGCGCCGTTGACCTTCCATTCGGCCAGATCGGACATGACCTTCGGGAAGATCTTGTCGATGCGGTACATGGCCATCAGCACGATGCAGACGGCGAAGAAGATGATCGGCAGCCAGACGTAGATCATGTCGATGGCGTTCATGGCACCGGCGGACTGCACGGCCTTCTCACCGTCGTAGCCGCCAGCGGCGAGCACCCAGCCGACCATTGCAGTTCCGATGCCCAGACCGATCTTCTGGCCGAGCGAACCACCGGAGTAGAGCAGACCCTCAACGCGGATCTTGGTCTTCCAGTAGCCGTACTCGATGGTGTCGGGGAAGAAGGCCCAGATGGAGCCCAGAATCGGGCCGTAGACGATGCCCTTCACGATCTGGGTGAACACGATGAAGCTGTAGCTTTCCTTGCCGAACAGCGGCAGGATGTAGGCGATGATGGTCACGACCAGGCAGACGATGACGACCTTGGTCTTGCCGAACTTCGGGAACAGCTTGGTGCAGGCGAGGATGCCGACCATGGCGGGCAGCAGGTAGGCGAGGGTCAGCACGCCGACGGCGTCAGGCTGGTGCAGGTAGTACTTGGCGTAGTAGACCAGCGAGCCCTGGGTCAGCGAGTAGGCGACGTGGAAGAACGCCAGGAAGCCGAAGGCCATGAACCAGTACTTGTTCTTCAGCCAGGCCTTGACCTCGACCTTCAGCGGGTAGCGGCTGTTCTTCTTGGTGCCCTTGGCGACCTGCACGCGCTCCTTCTGGGTGCCGAACACGGTCCAGAACAGGGCGCAGGCGACGATCGACAGCACGGTGTAGGCGAGCACCCAGCCCGTCTGGCCGCCGCCGAAGGCGTTGACCAGCGGCATGGTGGCGTTGGTGATGATCAGAATACCGATCTGGGCGAGGAACATACGGGAGAGGTTGAGCTTCTCACGCTGCTCCTGATCCTGAGTGACCAGCGAGTTCAGGGTGCCGTACGGGATGGCCATCGACGAGAACGCGATCATCAGGAGGTTGTAGGAAATGAAGATGTAGATGATCTTCGTGGTATCGGAAGCGTTGTGAGGCACCGCGAACAGCGTGACGGTCAGGATGCCGAACGGAATGGCGCCGAACAGCAGCCACGGACGGGCCTTACCCCACTTGGTGTGGGTCTTGTCGACCAGCGAGCCGACGCAGACGTCGATGATGCCATCGAAGGAACGCGAGATCAGCATCAGCGTGCCGACCGCGGCGGCGGAAATGCCGACGACATCGGTGTAGAAGTACACCACGAACATGCCCAGCGAGCCGAACGTGAAGTTGATGGCCATATCGCCGAAGCCATAGAACACATAGTCGTGGAATCCCAGCTTCTCCTTGAAGCTTGAGGTTATCGAGCTACTCATTTTTCTCCCTAAATCGATCACCTGGTTTGCGCTCGTCAGGGTGGTTAGGTCCGGTCTGACGCTTCGTTGTGTCGTCGTTGCTGACTGCACTCGTCATTGCTGACTGCACTGCGAAGTCCGGTATAACGCCCTTGTTAGCGCTAACGCAGTTCACGATGATAGGACTCTGCGTCGTGAAGTCAACAGCGAAAAATAACAATTCTTGTGCTGATCGCCGCGTCGGGGGCGCGGTGTTTTCGGTGCAGTGACATGTGCGTGAAGTCGGATTTTTCTTGTGATTGCAACGGGTGCAACGATTTTTGGGAAATCGCTTTCATCGTGGTGTTGAACGGATTTCGATCACGGGAAGATATATCGAAAAGTTACGACTCTGTGACCATTGTTATGGTCCCGTAATCGTTGTTATCGTGTCGTGATCATCGGGCGGGGGATGTGGCGGGGTGGGGCTTGGACGCCGCGCGAATGCCGTGCGGATGCGGCATATATCGGTTTCATGCGTATTCGTCGTCGTGCCTGACGAGCGTCGTTGGTTGTGCCTGACAATCGTTCGTACGTAACGGTGTTTCGGCCTCACATGGGCCGGGCGGCCCGCGTGAGGTGTCGTCGTGCCCGGCAGATGGACCGCATACGGTACCGGTTTAGGGGCTGGGGTACGCTGTTTGCGGCGGAAAATCGGGAAAAACTGCGTATGCGGAGGTGCATCATGCCCGGAATCATTCTTATCGGTGCCCAGTGGGGCGACGAAGGCAAAGGCAAGGCCACCGACCTCATCGGTACCAAGGTGGACTACGTCGCCCGCTTCAACGGCGGCAACAACGCCGGACACACCGTGGTCGTGGGCAACGAATCCTACGCGCTGCACCTGCTGCCCTCCGGCATCATCAGCCCGAACGTGACCCCGGTGATCGGCAATGGCGTCGTCGTGGATCCCGAGGTGCTGTTCCAGGAGATCGAAGGACTCGAATCCCGCGGCGTGGACTGCTCCCGTCTGCTGGTGAGCGAGTCGGCGCACATCATCGCGCCTTACCACCGCACCATTGATAAGGTGACCGAGCGCTTCCTTGGCAAGCACAAGATCGGCACCACCGGCCGTGGCATCGGCCCGGCCTACGCCGACAAGATCAACCGCGTGGGCATCCGCGTGCACGATCTGTTCAACGCCGACCACCTGCGCGACAAGGTGGAGGCCAGCCTGCATCAGAAGAACCAGATGCTGGTGAAGCTGTACAACCGCCGTCCGATCGACGTGAACGAAACCACCGACGAGCTGCTCGCGCTGGGCGAGAAGCTCAAGCCGTTCGTCGCCAACACCTCGCTGGTGCTCAACAAGGCGCTCGACGAAGGCAAGACCGTGCTGTTCGAAGGCGGCCAGGCCACCATGCTCGACGTGGACCATGGCACCTACCCGTTCGTCACCTCCTCCAACCCGACCGCCGGCGGCGCCTGCACCGGCACGGGCGTCGGCCCCACCAAGATCGACCGCGTGATCGCCGTGGCCAAGGCCTACACCACCCGCGTGGGCGAGGGCCCGTTCCCCACCGAGCTGTTCGACGAACAGGGCGACTGGCTGCGCGCCCAGGGCCACGAGTACGGCGTGACCACTGGCCGTCCGCGCCGCTGTGGCTGGTTCGACGCCGTGGTGACCCGCTACGCTTCGCAGGTCAACGGCCTGACCGATCTCGTGCTCACCAAGCTCGACGTGCTCACCGGTCTGGAGAAGATCCCGGTGTGCGTGGCCTACGACGTGGAGAACGCCGACGGCACCCACACCCGCTACGACGAGATGCCGGTGGATCAGGCTGCGTTCGCCAAGGCCAAGCCGATCTACGAGGAGCTGCCCGGCTGGACCGAGGACATCTCGCAGGTGCATGATTTCAACGATCTGCCCGCCACCTGCCAGGCGTACGTGAAGCGTCTGGAGGAGATCTCCAACTGCCGCATCTCCGCGATCGGCACCGGTCCGCAGCGCGATCACATCATCTCGATCCACTCGCTGATCGACTGATTCGGCTCAATATCCGGCCCAATACATCGGAAAACCCGAGTTGTGAGGCTTCGGTCCGCGAAAGCGGCGGAAGAGCATCCGCAAAACGTTGCAATAGCAACGGCGGTGTGCCGGCAAATCGGCGCTTTGCCCAAACAAAGCCTCACAACTCGGGTTTTGGCGTATGGTGAAACGCCGATTGCCCCGCAAGGGTGATCGGCGTATATTGTTGCGCGGTGATGGAACTCACCAAGATGTTCGGCATCGACCGAAGCGCCTGACGCGCCGCGGTCGTAGGGCTTGAGGCCGGACGTCTGAACCGCATTTCCGCTGATGGTTCCTACGATTCGACAGACGATGTCCGAAATCACTCGGCGTCGTGTGCAGAACATTCGTGCGACGGGCGCATCCGTGTGCAATCGTGCGGACTGATGATGTGTGTGACACGCGTGATGCGTGGCCTGCAGGCATCGTGGATGGTCGGATCGGGCGGATGCGCTTTCTCGTGATGATGCCTGTTCCCCTGTCGCGATGATGAGGAAAGGGAAAGAAGGCATGACAAAGACTCCCGTTGATTCCACCCCCACAAGTGGAGCCGGCTCGTCGGCGGACGGCGCTGGCGCTGGCTCTGGCGCTAAGGCGTCGGCTGCTAAGGCGCCGGCCATCAAGAATCGCCCGCCGCTCGCCGATCCGATGATCTACCTCGTGGTGTTCCTCGGCGGATGCTTCGGCACCGGCATGCGATACGGGCTTTCACTGGCCAACGCCGCCACCGCAGCGACCGGCGGAGCCGGATCCGGTTCGGGCGCAGGCGCTGCCGGCGTTCTCTCGGCCATCCATCTCGGCACATTCACCGCGAACATCGTGGCCTGCTTCATCTACGCGGCTCTTTCCGCCTACCTCTCGCAGGCCCTCTGGATTCGCCAGCGTAGTCGCGATCTCGTCTCGCGCGGCTTCGGCATGGGCATGTGCGGCGGGCTGTCCACCATGAGTACGCTGGCGTTCGAACAGTTCGGCGATCTGGCCCGTGGCAACGTGTTCGGCGTGCTGGTGTATGTACTGCTCAGCTTCGGCGTCGGCCTGCTGTTCGCCTACGCCGGCGTGCGGCTGGCACTGTGGCTGGCGTCCCGCCGAAAGGAGGCCGCCCGATGAGCTTCGTTCTTGCCGTGATCACGTTTCTGGCCGTCTGTGTGTGTGGCGGCCTCGGCGCCGTGTCGCGCTTCGTGCTCGATACGGCTGTCAAACTGGCGTGGAAGAACGCTTTCCCGCTCTCCACGCTGATCATCAACATCATCGCGTCGTTCCTCGCCGGCATGGCGGGCTTCGCGGCCGCGGGCGGCGGGTTTCCCGAGCCGTGGCATCTGATGGCCGTCACCGGATTCCTCGGAGGACTCTCCACGTTCTCCACCGCGATCAACGAGGTCGTGACGCTTGCTCGTGGCGGTCGCCGGTCGATGGCCGGCTACTATCTGATCGCCTGCATCGCGGTCCCGGTGATCTGCGCGGCCCTCGGCTGGCAGTTCATGGGCGCGCTGTAGAGCTGCCGTCACCCGTCCGTCACCGCCGTTTCGGCGGCGTGGTGCTGCCGCGGACCTCCAGATGAGTGAGCAGGTCGATCCGGGTGAGCGCCTCCTCGCCGTTGATCATGTCGACCAGCGACCGCGCGCCCAGCCGGGCCATGTCCTGAATCGCGTGATGCACGGTGGTCAGTTGCGGGCTGAGGAACCGCACGTACGGCAGGTCATCGAACCCGACGATCGACACGTCGTCGGGGATGGCCAGCCCGGCCTCCTGCGCGGCCTGATACAGTCCCGCGGCCTGCATGTCGCTGGAGGCGAATACCGCGGTGGGCGGGTCGTCCATGGCGAACAGCCGCCGGCCGCACTCGTATCCGTCGTCGTAGTAGTAGACCTCGCCGAGCACCAGATCCGGGTCGATCGGCAGCCCGGCCTCCTCCATCATCGACCGGTATCCGTTGAACCGGGCGCGGCAGGTGCGCCAGTCGTCCGGCCCCTTGAGGAAGGCGATGCGACGGTGGCCGAGCTGCACCAGATGCCGGGTGGCGTCGTTCGCGCCCTGATAGTCTGACGATCCGATCATCGACACGTCCTGCGGCACGACGCCGGTCGGGTCGACGAGGATCACCTTGATGCCCGCGCGGCGGAGCCGCTCGATGCCGGCCGCGGGGATGTTGGTCAGGCAGATCATGGCCCCGGAGGCGCCGTGGCGCACGGCTTCGTCGATCCACGGGTCGAAGCTCCATTCCACCGGCGGGCAGCTGGAGACCGCGGGGGTGTATCCGGAGCCTTCGAGCCCTTCCAGCGTACCGACGAGGATCTCGTCCGCCCAGGCGGTGTGCGGGTGGGAGATCAGCAGTTCGATGATGCCGGTCTTGTGCGAGCTTGGTGCGACGGGGGAGATGTAGTGGTGTTCGCGCAGGATGGTCAGGATCCGTTCGCGGGTGGCGTCGGAGACTCCGGGCCGGCCGTTGATCACCTTGGAGACGGTGGGGGCGGAGACCTTGGCGATCGCGGCGATGTCGGC
This sequence comes from Bifidobacterium simiarum, assembly GCF_002802905.1. Classification (GTDB taxonomy): domain Bacteria; phylum Actinomycetota; class Actinomycetes; order Actinomycetales; family Bifidobacteriaceae; genus Galliscardovia; species Galliscardovia simiarum. The sequence goes on along the minus strand of NZ_PEBK01000002.1, from coordinate 283,944 downwards.
CACGGTCAGTTTGGTCTTTGCGGTCTGTGATGCTGCTGCGATCTGCTCCACGATGTCCATCCCACTCGTCCTACGGATACAAGGATTATAGCCTGACGGCATGGCGCTCAGATCGTGGCGCCGGCGTCTGCGCGCGAAATTCTGGACGAAATATTTCCTTACGATTATTTGATATATAAACAAGAACGGATATAATATTTCGTAACGGCGATATCGCCGGACTGCCGGGATCGTTGCCGGTGCCATACCGGAAACGTGACGTGATGCGGCGTCATGCATGCGCCGCGAACCGTCCGAACGGCAGTCGATCAGCAAACGCTAGATCAGCAAAGCTGAATCAACACAAGCTAAGGGGTTAATGATGACCGCTACGCCAACCGAAACCAAGCAGACCGCAGCCGCGTCGGCCGCAGCCAACACTGCCAAGTACATCTTCGACAAGGACTTCACCGTCGGCGCCATCGACGACAAGGTGTGGAGCTCCTTCACCGAGCATCTGGGCCGCTCGATCTACGAGGGCATCTACGACCCGGGCAAGCCGTACTCCGACGAGAAGGGCTTCCGCAACGACGTCAAGCAGGTGGTCAAGGACCTCAACCTCGGCGTGATCCGCTACCCGGGCGGCAACTTCGTCTCCAACTACGACTGGAAGGACGGCATCGGTCCGAAGTCGGAGCGCAGGAAGACCATGGAATTCGCGTGGTCGAGCATCGAGACCAACCAGTTCGGCATCGACGACTTCTGCCAGTGGTGCGAGGAGGTCGGCGTGGAGCCGATGATCGCCGTGAACCTCGGCACCGGCACGATCCGTTCCGCCGCCGAGCTCGTGGAATACTGCAACCACGACTCCGGCACCTACTGGAGCGACCTGCGCATCAAGAACGGCCACCGCGAACCGTACCACGTCAAGTACTGGTGCCTCGGCAACGAGATGGAGGGCTCGTGGCAGGCCGGCCACCTTTCGGCCGAGGACTACGCCAAGAAGGCGCGTGAGGCCGCGAAGATGATGAAGTGGGTCGATCAGGACATCAAGCTCGTGGTGTGCGGCACCAGCTACGAGATGCTGCCCGAATACCTCGACTGGGACATCAGCGTGCTGCGCGAGCTGTACCGCTACGTCGACTACGTGTCCACGCACTACTACACCATGCAGTCGAAGGACATCAGCGACGTGGACTTCCTCGCCTCGTGGAAGGAGCTCGACAACCACATCAACAACACCCGTCACGCGATCCAGCTGTCCAAGGACAAGCTGCACGAGACCAAGGACGTGAAGATCTGCCTCGACGAATGGAACGTGTGGAACTTCCAGGACATCAAGATGGATTCGATGGAGGACCTCAACGGCAAGACCACGTTCGAGCTCACCAGCGCCGGCAAGTGGGAGGAGCATCCGCCGATCCTGCAGGAGAAGTACTCGCTGCTCGACGCGCTGACCGTCGGCGGACTGGGCCTGTCGATCCTCAACAACGTCGACATCGTCTCGATCGCATGCCTCGCGCAGCTGATCAACGTGATCGCGCCGATCACCACCGACGAGGACGGCAACCTGCTCAAGCAGACGATCTTCTACCCGTTCGCCGATCTGACCCGGTACGGTCGCGGCACCGTGCTCAAGGGCGTGTTCTCCGGCGGCACGCAGAACACCCGCATGGGTGAGCTGCCGACCGTGGTGGCCGCCGCCGTCTCGGATGAGCAGGCCGGGCAGATCCGCGTGTTCGCGCTGAACTCCGATTTGTCGGCGCCGGCATCGTTTGCGCCGGAATTCCGCGGATTCGACGGTGCCGCGCCGAAGCTGGTGAAGCACGAGGTGCTGACGGGTCCGGATCTCAAGGCGCGCAACACCTTCGAGCACCCGGACACCGTGGTGCCCGCGGAACTGCCGGTGGCGGGTGCTGACGGTGCGGGTTCGGTCGGTGCGGGTGCCGTGGAGCTGCCCGCCGCCTCCTGGAACGTCCTGATCTACGAGATCTGATGATCTGATCGGGTAGAGCGGGGGCCGCCCCGCAACGCAGTAAGAATCGGAATTCGATATTCCGATATGGTGACCGTCTGTCGGCTGAATGTCAGTCGGCTGAACGTCAGGCGACAGACGATCTCTCCCTATTTTTGGTCCGCGACCTCATATCGTCGTACATCGCAGTGCGCGGTATGAGGATTTCGCAGAATCTTTGCCGATCCGTCTCACGGGGTCGCGAAACGAAACCGTGCGAGGATCATCCTTTCGATGCCGAATGATACGCACGCTCCTATCAGTGGTGTGCTCATTCCCATCTCGCCCATCAATACAAAGTGATTGCCAATGGCGAGGCAATCATGACAATCAGAGAAAAGAGACCGCAATGACCGCCGTCCACACATCACAAACCGCGGGGGCAATCCCGTCCATGAAACAGAATCTAGGTCTTAAGGACTATGTCGGCTATGGCATCGGCGACATGGCCATCAATTTCACCTTTGCCTCGCTGGGTATGTATGTGGTGTATTTCTACACTGACGTAGTCGGCGTTTCCGCCACGATCATCGGCACATTAATGCTGTTCTCCCGCGCCTTCGATGGCGTGATCGACGTATGTGTCGGCTCTCTGGTGGACAAAACCAGTTCCCGTTGGGGCAAGACCAGACCGTGGCTGCTCTTCGGTTGTGTGCCGCTGGCCGTTCTGACCGCGCTGCTGTTCGCGGTACCGGCGAATGTGTCCGACACGGTGAAGGTCATCTACATCTTTGTTTCGTACAACGTGCTGATGGTGGCGTTCTCGTCGATCGCGATCCCGTATGGCACGCTGAACTCGTTGGTCACGCAGGATCAGGGACAGCGTGAAAAGTTCAATCTTGCCCGCATGTTCCTCGCGCAGATCGGCGTGCTGATCGTCACCAATCTCACTCTGCCGCTCGTCAACGCATTCGGTAACAAGCAGGTTTCCTGGGTCTGGACGTATGCGATTCTCGCCGCGATCGGCGTAGTGCTGCTGCTCATCGTGTTCAAGACCCAACGCGAACGCGTCCAGCAGCCTCACAAGGAGAAGATTCCGCTGTCGATCAGTCTCAAGGCGTTGGCACAGAACAAGTACTGGTTCCTGGCATTCGGCTTCTTCGTGGTATGGAGCGTGATGTACGCGTTGACGCAAGGTTCGCTGGTGTACTACGCCAAGTACATCCTCAATGATGCCGGTTACGTGGGCGTGCTGTCGATCGGCTATCTCGCTCCATGCATGGTGATGCTGGTGGTGTGCGCGAAGCTGTACGAGAAGTATGGCAAGACCCGCGTGCTACTGGCCGCTTCAGTGGTGAGCATTATCGGCTATGCGCTGCCGATGCTTATGCCGAGTAGTTTCGGATTCATCATGTTCACGCAGATCGTGAAGGGCATTGGTTATGGCCCGATGCTCGGTGCGGTGTGGGCGCTGTTCCCCGATACCATCGAATACGGATACGCCAAGACCGGTGTACGTAACGAAGGCCTACTGTACTCCGGCGGTTCGCTGGGGCAGAAGATCGGTGTAGGCGTCGGTACCGCGCTCACCGGCTGGGTACTCGGATGGGGAGGATACGACGGCACCAAGGCCGAGCAGTCGGCCAGTGCCATCAATTCGATCTACCAGATCTACGTATGGATTCCGATTGCGCTGTTCGTGGTAGGTATTGTGATCCTATGCTTCTATGACATCGACAAGAAGTACGCCGAGATCATGGAAGGCGTGGCCCGCCGCAATGTCGAAAACGGTGAGGTGTAGTCGGAAGCCGAGGCGGCTCCGCTGAACGGGTACGCAACGTTATTTCGGAACCGACTATGGCCGGTAGAATGGTGGCCCTTGTTGACGCGGCGGTGCGAACGATAGACGTTTAGCACCGCCGCGTCATTTGGTGTCAAATAAAAAATTGTTGGAATTTCAATGATTCCATGATCTTGGGTGACCAATATGTCATTTGGCGTCAAATAAAGGTACTGCGGGGCGCTCGGCTTTTTGCCATTACTGGATGTGAACCGACGCGATGTCGAGAACGGCACGGCGTAGACTCACTGTGGAATGGAGAGCGATCCGGTCGGGATGGTGACCGGACCCGGTAATTTACCGGTTCCGGACCGGATTGTGGCGAGTGAGGGAGGTGGCGTGAATACGCGATCGACGGTGAATCGGCTGCTGTCCTCGTTCAACCGGCTCAAGTGGAAGATGGCCGCCGCCGGTGTGCTGATCGGCGTGGTGTCCGGCGTGCTCGTGGTGCTATACCGTCTTGGCATCGAATACGGTGTGGAATTCGCGCGGTGGATGTACGCGCAGATCCGGCAGACGCCGTGGCTTATGGCTCCCTGGGCGGTGGCGGCGCTTGCGGCCGGCCTGCTGATCGCGTGGATGATCCGTCGTGAGCCGATGGCCTCCGGCAGTGGTATCCCGCAGACCGAAGGGGTGGTGCTGTTCGGGCTGAAGATGCGGTGGCAGACGATCCTGCCCGTACGGTTCATCGGGGGGTTGCTGGCCGGGGCGTTCGGTCTTTCCATGGGACGCGAGGGTCCGTCGATCCAGATCGGCGCGTGCGGGGCCCAGTTCGTGGCGCATCGTCTGCGACGGGGGCGTCGTGAGGACATGCAGGAGCATTATCTGGTGACCGCGGGTGCGGCCGCCGGTCTTTCCGCGGCGTTCAGCGCACCGCTCTCCGGCATGATGTTCGCGCTGGAAGGGGTGCATCGCAGTTTCTCGCCGGCGATTCTGATGGGGGCCACGGCGGCCTCGCTCACCGCCGATTTCGTATCGAAATACTGTTTCGGTCTGACTCCCGTACTGGATTTCGGATCGCTGCCGCAGCTGCCGATCGGGCAGTACGTATGGGTGCTGCCTGTGGGGCTGATCGCCGGACTGATCGGCGTGCTGATGAACCGGTCGCTGCTGGGATTCCAGACGTTGTTCGGGAAGCTGCCGGCGATGGCTCGGCCCGTGGTGGCGCTGGGACTGGCGCTGCCGGTGGGACTGCTGCTGCCGCAGGTGCTGGGCGGCGGCGCGAACCTGATCGCGCTCGCCGAGCATGTGGGCGGTGGCATGGATGACGGGGGAGCGTTGATGGCGGCTGATGACGGGGGTGCTGCCGGATTGCAGGCCGCCGCGGCCGGGTTCGGGTCGATCTGGGATGTGGCCGAGGTGGGGCTCGGCATGATGATCCTGCTGTTCGTGGCCAAGATCCTGTTCACCTCCACCAGCTTCGGCGCGGGTACGCCGGGCGGCATCTTCATGCCGATTCTGTCGGTCGGCGCGCTGGGCGGCGGGATCTGCGGACTGGCGGCGAACCAGTTTGCCGGATTGCCGGCCGAGAGCATTCCGCTGTTCGCCGTGTGCGGGATGGCGGGGACGCTGTCGGCCTCGGTGAAGACGCCGATCACGTCGATTTTGCTCACCGTGGAGATGAGCGGCACCGTGACGCATATGCTGCCGGTGGCGCTGAGTGCGTTCATCGGGCTGCTGGTGTCCGACGTGCTGCACGTCAAGCCGATCTACGGGGCGCTGCTGGAGCGGTACATGAAGCAGCATCCGAACGAGGTCGCGGCCGGCACCGATGAGGCGCGGGTGCCGAGCAAGGTGGGGCGGGGCGTGATGGAGTTCCCCGTGGAGATGGGGGCGCCCGCGGACATGCACCGGGTGCGTGACGTGGCATGGCCCTCGGGATGCCTGATCGTGGGACTGCGGCGAGGGGAAAGCGAGATCGTGCCGCGCGGGGATACCGAGGTGCGGGCCGGCGACTACCTGATCGTGCTGTTCAGCGGCGAGGAGGCGCCGTTCGTGCGGGACGCCATGAACGCGCTGTGTCGTCTGCAGCGGTAGCGGTGTCGTCTGCAGCGGTAGCACCTCACGCGGGACGGGCGGCCCAAGTGAGGGGATTTGAGCGCGTTATCGGTTTTTGTTATCTCATAACCGCGGGTTTTGCGTCGATATTTGGGCAATGCGCATGGATGTAACGCAGGATCCATAGCATGGATGATTGTGTGTTTGCGCTTTCGCCGAACCATGCGCCGAGTCGCGACTCCATGGCCGTCCGGGCCATGCCGAAGAGGTACCGACGTGCGGGGCGACGGGGGACGCCAATCGAACGATATCCGCGTGGTATCCGTGATATCACGGTATCGATAACAAGAGGAGAAAGCATGGCCGAGAACAGGTCCGAGCTGAACAAGAATCTTGCCCAGATGCTCAAGGGCGGCGTGATCATGGACGTGACCACGCCCGAGCAGGCGCGAATCGCCGAGGATGCGGGCGCTTGCGCCGTCATGGCGCTGGAGCGCATTCCGGCCGACATCCGTGCCGCCGGCGGCGTCTCCCGCATGTCCGACCCCGCGATGATCAAGGGCATTCAGGAAGCCGTGTCCATCCCCGTGATGGCCAAGGTCCGCATCGGCCACATCGCCGAGGCCCGCATCCTGCAGGCCATCGAGATCGACTACATCGACGAGTCCGAAGTGCTGAGCCCGGCCGACGACGTCTACCACATCGACAAGACCCAGTTCGATGTGCCGTTCGTGTGCGGCGCCAAGAACCTGGGCGAGGCCCTGCGCCGCATCGCCGAGGGTGCCGCGATGATCCGCACCAAGGGCGAGCCCGGCACCGGCGATGTGATCCAGGCCGTGCGCCACATGCGCACCATGAACAAGCAGATCCGCGAGCTCGTCGGCCTGCGTGACGACGAGATCTTCGAGGCCGCCAAGCAGCTGGCCGTGCCTTACGATCTGGCCAAGTACGTGCACGACAACGGCCGCCTGCCCGTCGTGAACTTCGCCGCCGGCGGCGTGGCCACCCCGGCCGATGCCGCCCTGATGATGGAGCTCGGTGCCGAAGGCGTGTTCGTCGGCTCCGGCATCTTCAAGTCCGGCGACCCGGCCAAGCGCGCCGCCGCCATCGTCCAGGCCACCGCCAACTGGCAGGACGCCGATCTGCTCGCCAAGCTCTCCGAGAACCTCGGCGAGGCCATGGTCGGCATCAACGAGGACGAGATCGAAACCATCATGGCCGCCCGCGGCGAGTGAGGCGACATTGGTAGTAGCCGTTGAATACATTTCCAAGGAAGAGTCCGACGAGGCCGAAAGCGCCAAGCATGGCGTGACCGGTATCCTCGCCGTGCAGGGGGCGTTCGCCGAACACGCGGCCATGCTTGACCGTCTCGGCGCCCAGTGGAAGCTGCTGCGCGCCGCCGAGGACTTCGACGAGTCCATCGACCGCGTGATCCTGCCGGGCGGAGAATCCACCACGCAGGGCAAGCTGCTGCACTCCACCGGACTGTTCGACAAGATCGCCGCGCACATCGCCGCGGGCAAGCCGGTGTTCGGCACCTGCGCCGGCATGATCCTGCTGGCGAAGAAGCTCGACAACGACGACAACGTGTACTTCGGCGCGCTCGACGCCGTGGTACGCCGCAACGCCTACGGGCGTCAGCTCGGATCCTTCGCCGCGACCGCCGATTTCGGCGACATCAAGGACTTCCCGCTGGTGTTCATCCGCGGGCCGTTCGTCGTCTCCGTCGGCCCCGAGGCCACCGTGGAGACCGAGGTGAACGGCAATGTGGTGGGTCTGCGTCAGGGCAATATCCTCGCCACGGCGTTCCACCCCGAGCTGACCGATGACACGAGGATTCATGAGCTCTTTTTGAGCCTGTGAGCCGACATCCGGTTCACTCTTTGCATGGCATGAAAAAAGAGTGAATTGGAACCGCACATTATCGAACAGGCCGCCCCGGCAGATCATTGATCTTCCCGGGGCGGCCTGTTCGTTGTTCTGTGAAGGGGAACAACATTGAGTTCACTCGTTGACGAAGGCCAAAAAGAGTGAACTAGTGAACTCAGCACCTAGCCATTAATCACGACCTTCTGATTCAGGAACTCCTTAAGCCCCAGATCGATGAGCTCATGGCCGTAGCCGGAGTTCTTCACGCCGCCGAACGGGATGTCCGGCCCGGAGGCGCTCGCGCGGTTGATCGTCACCATGCCGGTGTCGAGCTGTCGGGCGATCTCCTGCGCATGATGGATGTCCGACGTGAACACCGAGCCGCCCAGACCGTACGGGCAGTCGTTGGCGATGCGAATCGCGTCGGTCTCGTCCTTCGCCCGATACAGCTGCGCCACCGGTCCGAAGATCTCGGTGCGCGTGGCCTCGGAGCCCTCGGGAATGTTCGTCAGCAGCGCCGACGGGTAGAAATTGCCTTCCTTCGGCACGTCGACCAGATACTCCACGGAGGCACCCTGCGCGACGATGTCGGCGACCTGCTGCTCCACCTGCTTCTTGGCCGTGGCGCTGGAGAGCGGGGCAAGCGTGGTCTTCGGATCGGCGGGATCGCCGGGCACCAGCTTGGCCGCCTCCGCGCGATAGCGTTCCACGAACTCGTCGTACACGGCGTCGACCACGATGAACCGCTTGGACGAGACGCACACCTGACCGGCGTTGCGGTTGCGTCCGCGCACCGCCCATTCGGCGGCCGACTGGATATCGGCGTCCTCGAGCACGATGAACGCATCCATGCCGCCCAGCTCCAGCGTGCTCTTCTTCAGATGCTTGCCGGCCAGCGAGGCGATGATCGAGCCTGCCTTCTCCGAACCGGTCAGCGCCACGCCGCGCACATACGGGCTGGCGATCACATGCTCCGTCAGATCATGCGGCAGGAACAGGTTCGTGAACACGCCCTTGGGCGCCCCCGCCTCCATGAACAGCCGCTCCATCAGCTGCGCGCACTGCGGCACGTTCGACGCGTGCTTCAACACCACCACGTTGCCTGCCGCCAGCTGCGGCGCCGCCACGCGAATCACCTGATAGTACGGGAAATTCCACGGCTCCACGGCGAAGACGATGCCGGTCGGATCATTGACCAGATGCACGTCGGTCTCGCCGAACCCCTGCGTGAGCAGCATGCGCGGCTTCAGCAGATCCTTCGTATGCTCCACGTAATACCGCAGAATCGCCACGCACACACTCACCTCGGCCTGCGCCTCCGACATGATCTTGCCCATCTCGGTGGTGAGCATCTCCGCGTACTCGTTGCGCTCGGTCTCCAGCAACGCCGCCGCCTTGCGTAGCACCTCGGTGCGCTCCTCGATCGGCTCGTTCTTCCAGCCCTCGAACGCCTCGTGCGCGGCCTGCAGCGCCGCGTCCGTCTCCTCGACCGTCGCGAAGGGGAATGTCTTCAGCGTCTCCCCGGTATATGGATTAACAGTTGCGTATGCCATCGTTGGCCTCCTCGATCTCGATGTGATCGTATCCACTGCCATTGTCCCGCCGATCGGGGAATTCGACGTTACGACTTGCCGAACGGGGGCTGTCGGTCTGTCTGCCGGGCGGGCTATCCGTCGGTCTGTCCGGACGATGCCCTGCTACCGGCCGGGTGGTCGTGACCGGACGCTACCTCGCTACCGGCCGAGATTGTTCAGCGTGGCCGCGGCGAGCAGTCGCAGCGCCGACCCCGCCTGCGCGAGATCGTCCGCGGAAAGGCTCCTCACTGCGCCGAGCATCGCGGGGATCGACCCGGGCAGCGACTTCGGCAGATCCACGATCGAGGTCACGCCGCTGGCCCGCAGCACGTCGTACACGCTGTCGATCACGCGCCGCCGCTGCTCGACCGGCATGCTCAGCACCCAGTCGTTCAGCGACTTGTTGAACCGCCGGGCGATCGGCGACAGTCCGTCGGGCGCGGGGGAGAACCCTCCGTCGACAGTCTCCGTGGTCTCCGAGATCTCCGGGGTGGTGGTCTCCGTGGCGGCGGTCTTTGAATCGCTGGGCCGCCCGATCTGCCGCCCGATCTGCCAGGTGAACGCAAAATGCTGCATCACGCCCGTCCCATCGGATCGGACCGGTACGAACGCCGCGTATTCGGCCAATGAATCGTCGTCGAGCTGCTCGAAGATCATGCCCACGCTGGACGACTCCGGCACGATCTTGCGTACCTTGGCCTTGACGGCGTGATATTCGGGCGCGTGACTGCCCATCATGCCGGGCAGGAATCCCGGCCCGTCCAGCGAATACACGACGTCGATGCGCTCGCGCACGGTTTCGGGCACGGCCATCGCCGCATATACCGCCAGATTACCGCCCTTGGAATGACCCATGACCAGCAGCCGGCCCGGCCACAGATCGGCCACGCGGGCGAGATACCGCGCCGCCGCCTCCTGAGCGGGGATCGGATACTGGCAGGCCATGTTGAGGTCTTCCTTCCATCCGACCAGTGAGGTGTCGGTGCCGCGGAACACCACGGCCAGCGTGGGAGCGGGCGGGGTGTTGGATGGGCCGGTGTCGGGTTGCTTGGCGGTGGTGGGCTGATTGGTAGTGGTCTGTTTGGCGGAGTCTTGGTCGGCGGTCCGGTTGGTGGCGGCCGGCTGCTGTTTGGTCGTCGACGGGGGTTCGGTCGCGGTCACGCGGGGAATGCGTCCCAGATCGACGGTCATCGCCGCGAACTGCATCTGCCTGGCCTCGTCGTGCAGCTCCTCGTAGGCGCCGAACCCCAGCGGGGCGTATCGCGGATTGACGGCGAGGACGCGGAAGAACTCCGCCGTGCACTCCGGATCGCCCAGACCGGCGTAGTTGGTGTCGAGCCGGAAGTCCGAGGGGCCTAGATTGTGGTCGATCGTCCGGATCGGGACCGAGGGGAATGGCCTGCGCCACAGTGTTTTCAAGGATCGCAGCGGGTGGCGGGGCGAGCATGACCGCAGTCTGGCCACAAAACTGCCGTATTGGCGTTCGGCGTCGGCCAGGGTGGGCACGCAGGAGGGCATGCGCTCGTACATCAGCTGCGACAGCACCAGCGCATCCACGTCGTCGAACGGATGCGCGGCGAAATCCCGCGTCTCCGATCGAGCGGTATCGGTGATATTGCCCATATGGCCTCCCCACGTTGATTCCATCATACGGATCGCGGTGTTGGCGGGGCTGTGGTGTTGTGGGGTGCGGTGCTGTGGGGCTGACGGGGTGCGGTGTCGATGGGCCGATGGATCGCATTGCATATTGACGAATATGCGGCGCGGTCCATCGTTTTTGGCACGATTTCGATGGATTGGGCTGCAAAATCGGCAAAATGCAGTGCAATCCATCGAGTCGTCCGCCGCGTGATATCCAGATCGTTGGAATCATGCGGTTTCTGTCGGCTGGGTGGTCGCCGGCCGATGGATTGCGCGTGATTTTCGGCGATATGCAGCGTAATCCATGAAATCCCGCATGATTTCGATGGATCGGATTGCAAAATCAGTGAAATGCAGTGCAATCCATCAAACGCCGCCGGCTGAGACGGCGATGGGCCATGGACGCAGGACGATGGGCATACGCCAATGAGAGTAATTGGTGAAGAGTACAGTGACCATCGTGAATGACGATATGAAGAACCAAGATTCCGCATCGGCGGCGGCGGACAACACGCGGGTGAAGCTGCACCCCGTGGACGTCAGCGCCGCAAAGCCCGCCGCCGGCGCGAACGCCACTGCCTCGAACGCCACCACCGCACAGTCCACCACCACCGCACAGCCCACCACCGCAAAATCCGACGAAGGCTCGGCCACGCTGGGGGAGGGCCGCCCGGCGAGCCACGTATGGATGATGCTGATCGGCGTCGGACTGGTCTCCGGCGTGCTTTCCGGCCTGTTCGGCATCGGCGGCGGCACGGTGATCGTCCCCGCGCTGGTGTTCCTCGGCCTGTCCCAGCGTCATGCGGCGGCCACGTCATTGGCCGCGATCGTCCCCACGTCGGTCACCGGCGTGATCTCCTACGCCACCGGCGGCAATGTGGACTGGATCGCCGCGCTGCTCCTCGTCTGTGGCATGCTCATCGGCTCGCAGATCGGCAGCTGGCTGCTGTCCCGACTGCCCGAAGTGGCGCTGCGCTGGGTGTTCGTGGTGTTCCTGTGCTTCGTGATCACCTCGCAGATCGTGTTCACCCCCTCCCGCGACCAGACCATCCACATGACCGTGGTCACCGGCGTGCTGCTGGCTCTGCTCGGCGTGGTGATCGGCACGCTCGCCGGCCTGCTCGGCATCGGCGGCGGCGCGGTGATGGTCCCGGCACTGTCCGTGCTGTTCGGCGCCTCCGATCTGATCGCCCGCGGCACCTCGCTGCTGGCCATGTTCCCCAGCTCGATCGCCGGCACGGCCGCGAACTGGCGTCGCAAGCTCGTCCACCTGAAGAACGGTCTGGCCATCGGCATCACCGCCGCGATCGTGGCCCCCTTCGGCACGATGATCGCCGGCGCGATCAGCCCGCGTATGGGAGCCAATCTGTTTGCGATCTACCTCGGCGTGCTGCTGATCCGCAGCCTGTGGACCGCCATCAAGATCACTCCCGGTCTGAAGGAGAAGCTGCCGAACCGCAAGTGACACGGCCCGCGTCGGCAATCCGCGGATCGGTAAGCCTCGGTCTCTAGGATGGGAGTCAGACCAAGAGATCCAGTGATCATCCGGCGTCGTCACGGCCACCGGATGTTTGCGCGAAACGAGGTAACGATGCCGAAGTTCAGTCCCGCCCCCGCCAAGCCGGTCGTTCAGGAAGCGCAGGGAGTCGCCGCCGACGGCACCGCCCTGCACGCCGTGTATCTCGAACAGTCAGCCGCGAACGCCGCGGTCGCGCTGATCTTCCCCGACGACCGTCTGCCCCGGATCGTGCACTGGGGCCGTACGCTGCCCGCGGCCGGACGCGGCGAATGGCTGCCGAACCTGTACGATGCGACGAAGCCGCAGCGGGTCTCCGGTGCGTTGGACGAGACCTCATGGCCGAGCATTCTGCCCACCCAGTCCGAATCATGGACGGGTGCCCCGCGATTTTCGGTGAGCCGGAACGGCGTGGAACTGTTCTGCCGGTTCACGGTGACCATGATCAAGGCCGAGGTCGAGGCCTCCGACACCGCCGTCGTGACGGTAAGCGCCGAGGACGCCGATCAGGGAGTGGGCCTGCGATGGGTCTGCGAACTGCTGCCGAGCGGACTGGTCCGTCAGCGGGCCGAAGTGCGCAATCTGGGTGATCCGGCAGGCGTGAGCAGCCCGGCCCCCGTGAGTGACCCGGCCGGCACAGTCAGCCCGTCCGGTACTGTCAACCCGTCCGGCACCGACGGCCCGGCCGCCGCAAGCACCGACGCGCTGGCCGTGAACATCGTGGAGCTCGGCTTCCCCGTACCGGCCGTGGCCACGGAGATCCTCACCACCACCGGCCACCATCTGCGCGAACGATCCCCGCAGCGCCAGCCGCTCACCATCGGACGCTTCGCGAAGGTCAGCATGGTCGGCCGGCCTGACTTCGATGCCTCGCTGCTGCTCGCGGCCGGCGTCCCCGGATTCGGATTCGAACACGGCGAAACCTACGCCGTACATACCGCGTGGAGCGGCAACTCCGTCCTCTCCGCCGAGCGCACGCCATACACGAGCGGTCTGATCGGCGGCGGCGAAACGCTGTTCGGCGGCGAGGTCACGCTGCGGCGGGACGACGTCTACTGCACGCCGTGGGTATACGGCTCCTTCGGCGACGGCCTCAACGCGGTCGCCGCGCGCTTCCACGCCTACCTGCGCAGTCGGCACCCCGAACTGTCCGCCAAGCCGCGGCCGGTGATCCTCAACACCTGGGAGGCCGTGTACTTCAACCACGACTTCGACACGCTCGCCGCGCTCGCCGACAAGGCCGCCGAGGTAGGCGTGGAACGGTTCGTCGTGGACGACGGCTGGTTCGGTTCCCGCCGCGACGACACCAGCGGCCTCGGTGACTGGCGGATCTCGCCCGACGTATGGCCGGACGGACCGAAGAGCCTCAAGGCGCTCGCCGATTACGTGCACGGCAAGGGCATGGAATTCGGCCTGTGGTTCGAGCCGGAGATGGTCAATCCCGACTCCGACGTGGCCCGCTCCCACCCCGACTGGATCCTTGCCGCGGTGCCGGGGGGCGGCGCCGGGGAGGCGGCTCAGCCGGGCGGTGCCGGACTGCCCGCCCGACGTCTGCCGATGCAGGGCCGCAGCCAGCAGACGCTCGACCTGACCAATCCGGCGGCCTGGCGGTACGTGTTCGACTCGATCGACGGACTGATCGACGAACTGGGCATCGATTACATCAAATGGGATCACAACCGTCTGGTCACCGAGGCCGTCTCGCCGTATTCCGGCCGGCCGGCGGTGCACGCGCAGACCGATGCCGTGTATGAGATGTGGCGGGAGCTGAAGGACAATCATCCCGGACTGGAGCTGGAAAGCTGCTCGTCGGGCGGCGGTCGCGTGGATCTCGGCATCCTCGAATACGCGGACCGCATCTGGGCGTCCGACTGCGTGGATCCGGTGGAGCGCGTGGACATCCAGCGCTACACCTCGCTGCTCGTGCCGCCGGAGATGATCGGCGAGCATGTGGGCGCCAGTCCCGCGCATTCGACGCATCGGCCGACCAGCCAGCGCATGCGCATGGCCACCGCGTTCTTCGGCCACCTCGGCGTGGAGTGGAATCTGCTCAAGGAGCCGCAGGAGGCCGTCGACGAACTGGCCGAGTGGATCGCCGAGTTCAAGAAGCACCGCGAATGGTTCGCCATCGACACGCTGGTCCACGCCGACACCGGCGATCCGGCGGTCCGCCTCGACGGCGTGGTCAAGCCCGACCGTTCCGCGGCGATCTACCGGTTTACGCAGCTGACCACGTCGGCCACCTACCCGGCCGCACCCGTGCACCTGCCGGGTCTGAAGCCGGAATCGACGTATCTGATCCAGCCGGTGCCGGTGAACGTCGATCTCGGCGGCGGATGGAACAGCGCGGCCGGCGGCGGCGAACTGGAGTCCGCGGCCAACGGACAGACCCCGCTTGGATGGTGGAACGCCGACGGCATCCGGCTGCCCGGAGCGGTGTTGGAGTCCACCGGTCTGCGGATGCCCAGCCTGAATCCGGCCAACGCCGTGCTGTTCTGGGCCATCGAGGTTTGAACGGAACGGTCGGGGTCTGGGCCGATCCGGTCCGGATTGACCGAGGTCCGGGCTGATCCGATCATTGCCGATCAGTACTGACCATTACCGATAGTCACCGATAACCAATCACTCTCAATCACCTTAGTCAATCACTCTGTCACAGAAAGGATCGCAATGACCGCAGAGCAGCGCATGACGCTTCCCGACGCCATCCACACCAACGGGGCCACGCCGAATCCGTGGTGGTCCAACGCGGTGGTCTACCAGATCTACCCGCGCAGCTTCCAGGACACCAACGGCGACGGCTTCGGCGATCTGCCCGGCATCACCAGCCGGCTCGACTACCTCGCCGATCTCGGCGTCGACGTGATCTGGCTGTCGCCGGTGTACAGGTCGCCGCAGGACGACAACGGCTACGACATCAGCGACTATCAGGACATCGACCCGATGTTCGGCACGCTCGACGACATGGACGAGCTGCTGGAGGAGGCGCACGCCCGCGGACTGAAGGTCGTCATGGACCTCGTGGTGAACCACACCTCCGACGAGCACGCATGGTTCCAGGCCTCGCGTGACAAGAACGATCCGCACGCCGACTGGTACTGGTGGCGGCCGGCCAAGGCGGGCCACGAACCGGGCACGCCGGGCGCCGAGCCGAACGCGTGGGGCTCGTACTTCGGCGGATCGGCATGGGAATACGATCCGAAGCGCGGCGAATACTACCTGCACCAGTTCTCGAAGAAGCAGCCCGACCTCAACTGGGAGAACCCCGAGGTGCGCGCGGCCGTGTACCGGATGATGAACTGGTGGCTCGACCGCGGCGTCGACGGCTTCCGCATGGACGTGATCACGCTGATCTCCAAGCATGTGGACGCCAACGGCGAACTGCCGGGCGTGGGGGAGTCCACGGTCGACGCCGGGCCGATCGGGCCGGACGGCTACTCCAGCCCGAACCCGTTCTGCGCCGACGGACCGCGGCAGGACGAGTTCCTCGCCGAAATGCACCGCGAGGTGTTCGACGGACGTGACGGCTACCTCACCGTGGGCGAGGCGCCCGGCATCACGCCCGAGCGCAACGAGCACATCACCGATCCGGACAACCGCGAGCTCGACATGCTGTTCCTGTTCGACCACGTGGAGCCGGGCGGCGGACAGTCCAAGTGGACGGCCGAACCGTGGGAGCTCAGCCAGCTCAAGCGCTGCCTCGCCGGTCAGCAGCAGGCGGTGAAGGATCGCGGCTGGACCAGCCTGTTCTTCAACAACCACGATCAGCCGCGCGTGGTCTCCCGCTGGGGAGACGACTCCACCGAGGAGATGCGCGTGCTCTCCGCCAAGGCGATCGCGCTGCTGCTGCACATGCACCGCGGCACGCCGTACGTGTATCAGGGCGAGGAACTGGGCATGACCAACGTGTACTTCGACTCGCTCGACCAGTACCGCGACCTCGAGTCGATCAACATGTACCACCAGCTCACCGAGGCGGGCGTGCTGACCGAGGAGGCGATGATGGAGGCGCTCAAGGCGATCAGCCGCGACAACGCCCGCACGCCGATGCAGTGGGACGCCACCAAGTACGCCGGCTTCACCGCGTCGTATGCGCCGAGCGAGCCGTGGATCGGCACCAACCCGAACAAGGACGTGATCAACGTCAAGAAGCAGCTGCGCGACGAGGATTCGGTGCTCGCCTTCTACCGGAAGCTGATCGAGCTGCGCCACACCAATCCGGTGGTAGCGGCCGGCGCGTGGGACATGCTCGACGAGGCCGACCCGCAGGTGTACGCGTTCGTGCGCACGCTGCACGAGGAGGGCGTCGGCGGCGGCATCGACGGATCCGGCGAGAAGCGCCTTGTGGTGGTGGTCAACATGTCGAGCGAATCGGCCGCGCTGCCGCCCGAAACCAAGGACGTGCTTGGTCTCGACATGTCGGGCGCGATCATCGGCGGGGCGAGCGCGGACCGCGTGCTGATCGCTAATTACCCGTCCGAGCAGGTGGCCGCCGACCTGCTCTTCGGCAAGCTCGCCCCGTGGGAGGCCTTCGCCTACGAGCTGTAGGGCTTGACCACCCCCAGTCTGCCTGCCGGTAGGCAGACTGGGGTGAACAGCGGATACACATTACCCTGCCCCCGCCGGCGGGGGCTGTCGAACGGAAGTGAGACTGGGGGTGGTCGAGCTGCCGTTGCGGCCGATCTACGACGCGATCATTATCTGATCCCGGTACTGTCCACATAGTGACCCCCGAGTGGCATACGCCGGGGGCCACGCCTATCTTTCACAGTGGTTCGGGTCGAACGGCCCGCAAAGATGTATGACGCCGAAAGGAGGTTCGCCAAGATGAACGGAATGACCGCTGCACTTACCGCTGGAATGAGCGCTGCTGTGTCCGGCCGAATTATTATTCCGTCTTCGTTGGCGGACTGATTCGACATTTTCACTGTTCGATCCCGTCAACATGGCGGGGTTCGGAACAGACAAAATCTGGTTTTAAGCCCTGCCAAAAGCGGGGCTTTTTTCATGTTGCCAATCGCAAACCGATTCGCGCAATGAGAAAACGAACGGCGAAACACAACTCAAGAAACTGAGAGACCCGGGAATCGGACGGACGGCCGCTTGCAGAGAGAAACCGTTGGCCCCCGAACAGAAGATTCACGGACTACACAGGAGATTAGAGAAATGACAGCAGTCGAGGCAACGACTGAAAAAGACCTGAAGACGATGGCGCGTGACTCCGTCAAGACCGTCATCGCAGCCTCCATGGTCGGCACGGCCATCGAGTTCTATGACTTCTACGCATACGGCACCGCCGCTGCGAACTACTTCCCGCACATCTTCTTCTCCGACAAGGCGAACCCGACGGTCGCCCTGCTGATGAGCCTGCTGACCTTCGCCATCGCCTTCATCGCCCGCCCGCTCGGCTCGCTGGTGTTCGGCCACTTCGGCGATCGCATGGGCCGCAAGACCACGCTGGTCGTCTCCCTGATGACCATGGGCATCGGCACCTTCCTGATCGGCTGCCTGCCTACCTACAACACCTGGGGCATCGTCGCCGTCGCCCTGCTGTGCCTGCTGCGTTTCGTGCAGGGCATCGGTCTGGGTGGTGAATGGTCCGGCGCCGCACTGGTCGCCACCGAAAACGCCCCCGAAGACAAGCGCGCCCTGTACGGCTCCTTCCCGGAGCTCGGCGCCCCGATCGGCTTCTTCCTCTCCAACGGCACCTACTTCGTGCTTGAGTCCTTCAACGACTCCGCCGCCATGCTGGCCTGGGGCTGGCGTGTGCCGTTCCTGCTCAGCGCCATCCTCGTGATCATCGGCCTCGTCGTGCGAGTCCACATGGAGGAGACCCCGATCTTCCGCATGGCTCAGGAGAAGAAGCAGGTCGTCAAGGCCCCGATCGTCGAGGTGTTCCGCAAGTCCTGGAAGCAGGTCCTGCAGGCCACGTTCCTCGTCGCCGTCACCTACACGCTGTTCTACACGCTGGCCACTTGGTCGCTCGCCTGGGGTACCAAGGCCCAGGGCGAGGGCGGCGGCGGCCTCGGCTTCACCAACCAGGAGTACCTGCTCATGCTGATGATCGCCATCTGCGTGTTCGCCGCCTTCATCGTGATCTCCTGCGTGAACGCCGATAAGTTCGGCCGCAAGCGCGTGATCATCACCTCCTCCGTGCTGCTCGTCGTGTTCGCCGTGCTGTTCCCGTTCCTGCTGAACGGCAACATCGTCGGCACCCGCAACTTCGTGGCCAACATGGCCTTCCTGTGCATCGGCTTCGCCCTGATGGGCACCGCCTTCGGTCCGATCGGCGCCTTCCTGCCCGAGCTGTTCGACGCCAACGTGCGCTACTCCGGCTCCGGCATTGGCTACAACCTCGCCGCCATCGTCGGTGCGGCCTTTGTGCCGACCATCGCCACCTGGCTGTCCAGCCACTTCGGCGTGCACTCGGTGGGCCTGTACCTCGGCGTCATGGCGCTGTGCTGCCTCGTTGCGGTGCTGAGCTGCCATGAGACTAAGGACGTTGATTTCACCAAGTGAAATCAAGTCCTAAGTCTCATCCTCGCGCACTGTAGAGTGCGCTCGCATCGGCTTCGGGAACAGTCCACTGGACTGTTCCCCTTGAGAAGCCTCAGCTAAGGACGTTGATTTCACCAAGTGACTTCGGGGTCTGAGGCTCGTCCTCACGTGGGCCGGGCGGTCCGCGTGAGGTGATCCTGAATAACGTTGATATTTCAACAACCGTGAAGTTGTCTCACGTGGGCCGGGCGTCCCGTGTGAGGAAACCCGATCCGTGTGAGACAACCGACCGCAACTGATCTTCGTGGATTTTCACTGAGTTCTTTGGTGGAATTCAGCTCCCGTTCATCCGGCGGTGGTCGAATGAACGGGACGCGGCTGGCGGCCCAAAAGTTGCCAGTCCGCAATGCAAGAATTGAATATTCAATATTTGGACGCGGATTTCCGCGCCGGGTGCTGGAGGACTAGAACTAGTTCCCAGTGATCGATGACTTTCAACGTCTAGGACACAATCCTTCTCGCCGAAGGCCGTCAGCAATCTCAACCGATTGCCGGACGTCCAATCGCTCGGTAATCACCAAACTAATTAAAGGAGTGCCAATCATGGCAGCAACTATCTGGTACGAGAAGGACGCCGATCTGTCCGTGCTCGAAGGCAAGAAGGTGGCCATCCTCGGCTACGGTTCCCAGGGTCACGCCCACGCGCTGAACCTGCGCGACTCCGGCGTCGACGTGGTCGTCGGCCTTCGTCCGACCTCCAAGTCCGTCCAGTTCGCCAAGGAGCAGGGCCTCGAGGTCAAGTCCGTGCCGGAGGCCGTCGCCGAGGCCGACATCGTCATGATCCTGCTGCCTGACCAGTACCAGGCCGCTGTGTACAAGAAGGACGTTGAGCCGAACCTGAAGCCGGGTGCCGCTCTGGCCTTCGCTCATGGCTTCAACATCCACTACGGCTACATCAAGCCCACCGAGGATCACCCGGTGTTCATGGTCGCCCCGAAGGGCCCGGGCCACATCGTGCGTCGTGAGTACGCCGCCGGCCGTGGCGTCCCGGTGGTCGTGGCCGTCGAGCAGGATCCTCGCGGTGACGGCTGGGCCATCACCCTGGCCTACGCCAAGGCTCTGGGCGCTCTGCGCGCCGGCGCCATCAAGACGACCTTCACCGAGGAGACCGAGACCGATCTGTTCGGCGAGCAGGACGTCCTCATGGGCGGCATCAACCACCTGTGCGACATGGGCTTCGACGTGCTGACCGAGGCTGGCTACCAGCCGGAGATCGCCTACTTCGAGGTGTTCCACGAGCTGAAGATGCTGGTGGACCTCGCCAACGAGGGTGGTCTGAACAAGGCTCGTTGGTCCTGCTCCGACACCGCTCAGTACGGCGACTACACCTCCACGGTCATCACCGAGGAGACCAAGAAGCGCATGCAGTACCAGCTCAAGCGCATCCAGGATGGCTCCTTCGCCAAGGAGTTCATGGACGATCAGGCCGCTGGCGCTCCGAAGTTCAAGAAGCTGCAGGAAGAGTACTCTCACCCGCACCTGGAGACCGTCGGCCCGAAGCTGCGCGCCATGTTCTCCTGGAACAACGGCCCGGCCAAGGACGCCGATGAGGCTGAGTCCTTCAACGGCAAGATCGCTCGTACCCAGGTTCAGTGATTGCCGCTTGCTGACCGGAAGGCAGTCCAGTGATTGCGGCTCCCGCTGGCGGGAGCTGTCGGTCGCGGACTGACGTTGCGATAGCGTGAAAGACCGCCGTCCCGATTCATTTCGGGGCGGCGGTCTTTTCGTATGCGGCGTGAGGTGTGCTGGTGGGTTTGGTGCGCGGTGTGCTGGCGTCAAACGATGCAGGTTGAGCATGAATGGCTCAAGGGGGCGCCCACGTTGTGGACGGGAATGTGATGTGGGCGACATTATCGGTAGGATGGTGGGCAGTTTGCGGGACACAATCCCGCCACGCTTGAGACCGCCCGGGCAGGTGCCCGAGCGACCCCGAACGCGCAACATGCGGACAACGGCATAATGCGCAACCACACAACACCATGCGCTGGTGTCGATTCTCGTGATCGACGTCGGTGCGTCAGTCAAAGGAGTGCTTACATGGCTGCACAGATCTGGTACGAAAACGACGGTGATCTCTCCGTCCTCTCCGGCAAGAAGGTTGCCATCATTGGCTATGGTTCCCAGGGTCACGCCCACGCGCTGAACCTGCGTGATTCCGGCGTCGACGTGGTCGTCGGCCTTCGTCCGACCTCCAAGTCCGTCCAGTTCGCCAAGGAGCAGGGCCTCGAGGTCAAGTCCGTGGCCGAGGCTTCCGCCGAAGCCGACGTGATCATGATCCTCGCCCCCGATCAGTACCAGCGTACGATCTGGGCCAACGACATCGAGCCCAACATCAAGCCGGGCGCTGCCGTCGCCTTCGCTCATGGCTTCAACATCCACTACGGCTACATCAAGCCCACCGAGGATCACCCGGTGTTCATGGTCGCCCCGAAGGGCCCGGGCCACATCGTGCGTCGTGAGTACGCCGCCGGCCGTGGCGTCCCGGTCGTGGTGGCCGTGGAGCAGGATCCGCGTGGCGACGGCTGGGCGCTGACCCTCGCCTACGCCAAGGCCCTCGGTGCCCTGCGTGCCGGCGCCATCAAGACCACGTTCAAGGAAGAGACCGAGACCGATCTCTTCGGTGAGCAGAACGTGCTCATGGGCGGCGTGAACAAGCTCGTCGAGATGGGCTTCGAGGTCCTCACCGACGCCGGCTACCAGCCGGAGATCGCCTACTTCGAGGTCTGCCACGAACTCAAGATGCTCGTCGACCTCATGAACGAGGGTGGTCTGAACAAGGCTCGTTGGTCCTGCTCCGACACCGCTCAGTACGGCGACTACACCAACACCGTCATCAACGAGGACTGCCGCAAGCGCATGGAGTACCACCTGGGCCGCATCCAGGACGGCTCCTTCGCCAAGGAGTTCATCGACGATCAGGATGCCGGCGCTCCGCACTTCAAGGAGCTGCAGGAGAAGTACTCCAACGAGCGCATCGAGACCGTTGGTCCGAAGCTGCGCGCCATGTTCTCCTGGAACAAGGATGGCGTGAAGGACGCCGACGAGGCCAACTCCTTCACCGGCAAGATCGCCCGCGCCCAGGTTCAGTGAGCTCTGCTCACTGATCAGAAAAGCAGTTCAGTGAGCACTACTCGCTGAACTGCAGCGCCCATGCTCCCGCTGGCGGGAGCTGTCAGTCGCAGACTGACTGAGGGTGGTCAAGCGAGGCTCAAGCGAAACCACCCACACAAAAAACCAAAACCGCCGCCCCGATTCATCCGGAGCGGCGGTTTTACGTTGCCAATGACCTCCTCACGTGGGCCGCCCGTCCCATGTGAGGTCCATATGGAAAATGGCGTAATTTCAAGGATCCGCGTGTGGTGATCACATGGGCCGCCCGTCCCGTGTGTGAGATCGATCTCGATCGGCACCCCGCGCCATTTGCTATACGGCCCGTCCCTTGGCCCGTTGTCTCAAACGATACCGGCGTTGTTCGAGACGATGCGCCATGCGCCGTTCGTCGTCGAGCAGCACACGGTACTCCGGTAGGGGCATTCCCGTCTCGACGATTCCCAAGGCCCGGGCAACCCTCTGCACCAAAGCGATTTTCCCCTCGACGGTGGTCACGTCGTCGGCAAACACCACGATCACGGTGAATCCCATCGCTCGAAGTGCCTGACGTTTTCGTTCGTCCCAACGGTGTTGATGTCGATCTATTCGGTGCGCATCGCCGTCATATTCGATGATTACGCAGGCTTCCGGGTAAGCCATGTCGACGGTGACGGTCCGGTGCAGTTCGGGAATGTACACTTTCCATTGCAACTGCGGCTTCGGCAGACCGTACCGTAGCAGTACCAGTACGGTTCTCGCCTCCATCGGGGAATCGGTGATCGTCCGGACAAAGGGCAGGGCGGCGAGACACCGTCGTTTCCCCGCGAAGTCGGGCGTCTGCTTCAGAAAGGTTCGCAGGTCGGCAAGGGTGATCGATATGGGGCAGGCGGTGCCGCGTAGGAGTGAATCCGCCAGTACGATCACTTCGGATTGGCTCAGCATTCGTGCTAGGACGGCCCATGTGACCACTGGATGCGTGCAAATGATCGACGTATCGTCCTGCGTGTAGTGGATGTTGGCGAATTTCGTCTGCCCGTCATCGGGGATGTGCCAAGGCAGGTATCGCGTATGGTTTCGCGTCGGGCGTTGATTGCGGTCGGAATACAGGACCTGCAATGCGTCGTTGCTGAATCCGGGATGCCACGGTAGCTCGATACAGCAGAGTTTTAGCGCGGTCAGTCCCGTATAGATCGGAGGGCGATTGGTGATGCTGCGCTGGAGATGCGATTGGCAGCGTCGGAGCTCCTCGGATTGCAGAGCGGTGAGGGATCTCGCGAGATAGTCGCGGACCATGGTGCCGTCCGCTGACGTCGGTGGCAGGGGATATTGGTAGGTGCTCATATCCGTGAGCGTATAGCGATTGGGCTTGGGGCGCTGTCTACTTCGAAACGATGTGGATAACTGGGGATATTGCCGCTGGTCATGGGGGTGTTTGTGGACGGTTTTGTGGTTATCCACCGTAGTCGTCGGAATTATTGCTTGGGAGTATGGGGTTTCGAGTGATGTCACTCACGTGGGCCGCCCGTCCCGTGTGAGCGACAGGGTAAAACCCTTGAAATTGCAACGGTGTGATGGTTTGACTCACTTGGACCGGGCGGCCCGCGTGAGGGGTGTTGAGGCTCCTGAGGCGGGGGCGGAGAAGGTGGGACCAGAGAGGGCAGGGCCGGAGAAGGCAAGATGTCTGCGCAGGAGGAAAGCGAGAGACAGGGTGTCGCGATCGGCGAGTTCGCGCGGATTGTAGCCCGTGCGTTTGGCGAGGGCATTGAGATGGTTCTGCAACGTGTTCTTGTGTATGAACAGTTCGCCGGCCGCCCGATTGATGCTGCCGTTGTGTCGGGTATACGTCTCGAATATGGTATGGAAGCGTTCGATGTCGCGGTCGGTAAGACCGGCGAACACTTGACTGACGAACACCTGCGCCGCATCGCGATCGATGGCCGATACGGCGATGCCGATGCCGATCGAACCATAGTCCGCCACGCAGGATTGGTCGGTGAATCGCAGCCAATCGACGGTCGTGCGTGCCTGATCGTAACTGTGCCAATATCGGTCCGTGGTCAGTGCCTGTTCGCCGATGCCGATACTGATCGGCCGACCGAGAGTCTGCTCGATATCCAGCCGCACGGCCTCGAGCGTTTCGAGGAGTCGCCGTTCGGACGTGGCCGTCGTGATCGCGGTTGTCGTGACCGCGCCGCTCTTACCATCGCCGGATTGACCGGTCCGCTTGCCGGGTCGCTCGCCGATCAACAGCTGAAAACCCTGTGCGGACACCGCGAATACGGTGTCCGTGTGATCTCCCAGATGCCGCATAAGGATATCGTAGATATCGTCGCGTCCGGAATGTGCCGCATCCTGCTGCGTGCACCGACCGATCGCCATGCGATGAGGAGCTTGCAGATCGATGTGCAGCGTGTCCGCCAGATATTCGACCAGACCGCGGTCATGGTCCTTGGCGCTCAGTAGGCCGATCAGATTCGCGGCCATCATACGACGGTCGAAACGATTGATCTGATCCGTGTTCTCCCGGATCAGGATTTCGGTCATCTTGCGGATCACTTCGCCGAACGGCTCCACCTCGCTCCGCTCCCCGGTGATGCCGATCACCGCCACCACGTCATCGCCCAGCATCACGGGGGCGTTGATGCCATGCCGGGCTCCTTGGAACTGGTCGTCGGTATCCACGGCAATGGTTCGTTCCTCCCATGCCGCAAGTCGTGCCGCATCATGCTGGGAACCGATGCGGGTCGGATCGGTGCTGGCGATCATGACACCATCGGGGGAGAAGAAGTTGATGTCGTGGCGAATGACGTTCTTGAGGTTTTCCACGATGGTCTGTGCGATGCGAGGATCGATGTTCATGAAACCAGCATAGGTGATTTTCCCGGGCTGGAATGTTACCGGTACTATTTTGCATGATCTTCTCAACGATCTTTTTCGTTCCCGGGGATATGGAAAGCAGTGACCTTTCCGCGGAAAATAAGAGTTATCTAGATCAGATACCACAGCAATGATTCCAGTCTGATTAAGGTTGCTGCAAATGGTACTGGTCCGTATACCACGAGATCAAAGGAGATGTTCCATGGTGGAGGGTGTTTCGATCGCTTGGTGGGCCGCATTGGCGGGCCTCGCCGTTGCGATCGTGCTGATTCTGAAAAAGCTCAATGCCACGTACGCGCTACTGCTGGGTGCGGTGATCGGATGCCTGATCGGCGGCGCCTCGCTCGCGCAGACCGTGAACGTCGTGGTTGCTGGCGGGCAGAGCGTGGTCGGTACGATCGTGCGCGTTCTTGCCGCCGGCGTGCTGGCCGGTGTGATGATGGAATCCGGTGCGGCGGACCGTATCGCCAAAACCATCGTCGCAAAATTCGGCGAGAGCCTGGCGATCTTCTCGCTGGCGTTCGCCACGATGATCATCTGCGCGGTCGGCGTGTTCATTCCCGTGGCGGTGCTGATCGTCGCCCCGATCGCCCTCGAGGTGGGCAACCGTCTGGGGATCTCCAAGCTGGCATTGCTGGTCGCGTTGTCGGGCGGTGGCAAGGCCGGCAACATCATCTCCCCGAATCCGAATACCATCGCCGCCGCCTCCGGTTTCGGCATCCAGCCGTCCGCGGTCATGGTCGGCAGCTTCATCCCGGCCGTCTGCGGTCTGGCCATGGCGGTGCTGCTGGCCACGCTGCTGCGCAATCATGGTGCGGCGCCGACTCTCGCCGAGGCTGGTAACGGCGGCGATACCGATACCGCCGGTACCGCAGACCCCGCCGAATCCTCCCGGGAACTGCCGTCGATCGGTCGCGCCTTGGTCGCCCCGGTCATCGCCATCGTGCTGCTGCTCGTCAATCCGATCGGCAGTGTGCTGGGCATCGGTCTGCTGACCAAATTCCAGGTGGATGCCATGTATATCCTGCCGTTCGCCGCCGTGGTCGGCCTGTTCGTCATGGGTCAGGGCCGCCATCTGCTCGACTACACCAAGGCCGGCCTCGCCCGCATGACCGACGTGGTCCTGATCCTGATCGGCGCCGGTGCGATCGGCGGATTGATCACCAACTCCGATCTTTCCACGCAGATCGTGAACCTCATCAAGGCGTGGGGCGTCTCCGGCTCCCTGCTTGCCCCGCTTGCCGGCATCCTCATGGCGGCCGCCACTGCGTCCACCTCCACGGGCGTGATCCTTGGCAGCAGCTCGTTCGGTTCGTCGATCCTCGACTTCGGCGTGACGCCGGTTGCCGCGGCCGTGACCATGCAGGCCGGCGCCACGGTGATCGACCACCTGCCGCACGGCAACTACTTCCACGTTTCCGGTCAGGCGATGAAGATGACGGTCGGCGAGCGTATGAAAAGCGTGCCGTTTGAGTCGATCGTCGGTCTGACGATGACGATCGTGGCCACGCTGGTCTATACCGTATTCTGACCGTTCCGAAATTTCCGCATCGAAATTTCCGCATCGAAAACCGTGAAACCGTGAAAACCGTATCGTTGAAAAATCAAAGGAGATTGTCATGAAATTCGTTATCGCGCCGGATTCGTTCAAGGGATGCATGACTGCCAAGCAGACCGCCGATGCCATGCGCGAGGGACTGCGCCGCGTGTTCCCCGACGCCGAGTATGTGATGGTGCCGATGGCCGATGGTGGCGAAGGTACCGTGCAGTCGCTGGTCGACGCCACCGGAGGTACCCTGCGTCAGGCGACCGTGCTTGACCCGTTGCAGCGGGAAACCGTTGCGGAATATGGTCTGCTGGGGAATGATGCGGCCAGTGGGACCAGGGTCTCGGGCAAGGTAACGGGAGACGCCGCCGAAGCCGACACCACTCCCGCCGCCCCCGTCGCGGTCATCGAAATGGCCGCGGCCAGCGGCATCCAGTTCGTGAACGATGAGACCAAGAACCCGCTCGTCACCACCACCTACGGCACCGGTCAGCTGATCCGCGCCGCACTCGACGACGGCGCCCGCACGATCATTCTTGGCGTGGGCGGATCCGCCACGAACGACGGCGGCGCCGGCATGGCCGAGGCACTGGGCGTGCGATTCCTCGACTCGGCCGGCAACCCGATCCCGCGCGGCGGCGGATTCCTCGACCGGCTCGCCCGCATCGACGTCTCCGGCATCGACCCGCGTATCGCCGAAACCCGGATCCTCATCGCCTCCGACGTGACCAATCCGCTGGTCGGACCGACCGGTGCCTCCGCGGTGTTCGGGCCGCAGAAGGGCGCCACCCCGGACATGGTCGAGCGGCTCGACGCGAATCTCGCTCATTACGCGGCGATCATCAGCCGCGATCTGGGCATCGACGTCGCGCATACGCCGGGTGCCGGCGGCGCGGGCGGTCTCGGCGCGGGGCTGCTTGCCTTCACGAAGTCGACCATGCGATCCGGCGTCGAGATCGTCTCGCAAACCGTCCGGCTGGCCGATCGTGCCGTCGGCGCCGACTACTGCTTCACCGGCGAAGGGGGTATTGATTTCCAGACCCAGTACGGCAAGACCCCTATGGGAGTGACGCGGGCCGTGAGGTCGGGAAACCCGGGGATCGGGGTGATCGCGCTCGCCGGATACGTAGGCGAGGGGATCGATCAGCTGTACGATCTCGGCATCGACGCGGTGTTCGGCATCGTACCCAGCGCGATGACGCTGGCCGAGGCGCTCGCCGAAGGGCCCGCCAACCTCGCTCGCACCGCGGAGAACGTCGGTCGTCTGCTGGCCCTGCGCGATTGCAAGAGCCGATGATCTGACCGGTCATGTTCCGTCACGCTCACGCGGGCCGGGCTCGGTCACCAGGGGGAGACGCATGGTGACGGGTTCGGCCACCAAGGCGATCGCTTCGCCAGTCCGGGAAATCACGCCGACCGTTCGCGTTTTCCATGCTGGATTGTGTATGTTTGGCATGGGATGAAACCGACTATTGCGGAGCGCGTGAGATGGACGAAAACACGATGAACAATGTCGCAGCCAACGAATACGAAAACACCGGATACGGAGACGGCGGATATCAGGACTCCGAATATACGGACTCCGAATATGCGGATTCCGGATACCGCGGATACGAGGAAACCGGATATGACCCAACCGTCAGTTTCGGCGGACCCGGAGATTTCGATCGTCCCGATGAGCGGGAGGATCCTTCCGATTCCGACTCATACGGTTCTGATGACTCCTCTGACTCCTTTGGACCGTGCGATTCGTCGGACTTTTCCGACCGGTATGAATCGTCCGACCGGTATGAATCATCCGGCATGACCGGAGCGTCTCGGGCGAAGGCAACGACCCTGACGGCCTCGTCGAACGCAGCAAACCCCGCGGACGCAACGAATCCGGCGATCGCGCAATACCCCCGTTTAAAGGCACGTACCCGGCGGTTCTCGCTCGGTGCCCCCCGCACCCCGAAGGTGATCGGCGACGGCTCACGCACGCTGTTCCTGCGCTCCCGCGGCCCGGAGGATGCGGTCACCTGCCTGTGGCTGAGCTGGTTCGGTGCGACCGGCGACCATCATGAGACCCTGCTGGCTGATCCGCGTGATCTGCTGTCCGTCTCCGGAACGAAGTCGGTGGACTCCGCGGGCGCCGGCGTGCCCGACGAGGAGAAGGCCCGTCGTGAGCGTGCCCGCGAATCGGCGGAAGGCATTGTGTCGTATAGTGTTGACGAGTCCGGCAGTCGCGTGGTGTTCACGGTGGGCGGTCGTCTGTGGCTCACCCAGATCGGCGATGATGACGACCCGGTCATTGATGCTGACAACACCGTCGACGGTGCCGAAGCAGGTCCCGAAAACACTTCCGCCCGGACCGCCACGCCTACCGCACCCGTCTCCGTCCCCGTGCGCGACGGCGAACTGCACGCCGTCACCCGCGAGCTCGGCGACACCTGATACGTGTCCGCCATGACGTTCAGCGGCCATCCCGGACGACTGTTCCGCCCGGTGCTCAACCCCCGTATTTCCCCCGACGGCAAGCTGGTGGCCTACACCACCGGCCGCATGATCAACCTCGTGGTGATCGGCGAAAACGGTCGGCCCGACGACGAGCGGTCGGTGTGCGGCATCGCCGACAAGCCGAATATGACGGTCGGTCTGGCCGAGTTCGCCGCCGGCGAGGAGATGGACCGCTACGAGGGTTTCTGGTGGTCCCCGGATTCGCGCAGCCTGCTGATCGAATGCGCCGACGAATCCCCGGAGCCGCTGTGGCATATCTCCGATCCGTCCGATCCGACCAAGCCGGCGCAGTCCCGCCACTATCCGCAGGCGCTCACCCACAACGCCGACGTGCGTCTGTTCCGGTTCGACATCGGTTCGGCCTCGCATCGCGCCGGCAGCATGGCCTATTCGAGCGTGCTTGATCTGCCCGAGGTGTGGTGGGATCGCCGCGGCTATGAATACCTGGCCGAAGTGCATTGGAGCCACGGCGGCGACCCGATCCTGCTGGTGCAGAACCGTCGGCAGACCGCCGATCAGGTGCTGCGCATCGATGAGGAGGGCAGCAATCCGAACGTCGGATACGCCTCGCAGCAGAGTATTCTCGACGGGTTCGCGCTGGAGGCGGATGGCGGCGCACTGGCCTCCGAGGAGCATCGTCACCGTTGGCTGCCGACCACCACGCTGACGGTGACGGGCAGCCGGTTCTGGCTTGATCTGATCCACGGATGCCCGGCATGGACCCCGAACGGCCAGCTGATCACCGCCATGCCCGACGAGGAGACCGACACCATGCGTCTGGCGGTGAACGGCCATGCCTTCACCCCGGCCGGATGGCAGGTGCTCGAGGTCCTTGACGTGACCGACCGTGACGTGCTGGCCCGCGCGACCCGTGACGCCCGCGGCGTGGACGTGGTGAGCTTCCCGCTGCCGGCCGACGAGCAGGAGCTGCTGGGGTCGTACTGGCAGGAGGTGAACGCGGAAGGCCATGGCGGGGCGAGGATTTCCGGCGGATTCGGCAACAGCTTCGCCGCCGATAGCGCCGACGGCAATGACGTCAACGAGGGTGCGGACGATGGCCGGCCGACCGTGCTGAACCCGGAGCCGGGCGTCTGGTCGGCTTCGCGCGGCGGTGACGGTCTGGTGCTGTTCGGCCGCACGATGACCTCGGATCGCAGCGTGATGATCCACACGGTCGCGAATGGCCCCGATGGCACCTGCGATGCCCGCCGATTCCGCGCGACGATCGACAATCGTGCTCAGGTGCCGGGATTCGTGCCGAACGTGAAGTTCGTGCGGCTGGGGGAGCGCGGTCTGCACGCGGCCATCACCCTGCCGAGCGCGGACAGTCCGTATGCGAATGCGCGGACCCTGCCGGTGCTGATGAAGCCGTATGGCGGACCGATGCATCGCGAGGTGATGTTCAGCCGGTCGATGTACTGGGACGCGCAGTGGTGGGCCGATCAGGGCTTCATCGTGGTGGCCGCGGACGGTCGCGGCACCGGCGCCCGGGGACTGCGGTGGGATCATGAGATCTTCGAACGGTTCGCCGAGGTGTCGCTGCAGGATCAGGTCGACGCCGTGGAGGCGCTGCCGGGCGTGATGCGCGATCTCGTGGTCGCCGACTTCCGCGACGCGCTGGCAGCCGACGACGAGGGATTCGCGGACGTGGCGGGCGGCGCGGACGTGGACGCCGACGTCATCGACGCGGCGAACCGGACGGTGCCGCAGCCCGATCTCGACCATGTGGCCATGATCGGCTGGTCGTATGGCGGATTCCTGTCCGCGCTGGCCGTACTGCGTGCCTCCGAAACGTTCCAGGCGGCCTGCGCGGGCGCGCCGCCCACCGACTGGACGCTGTACGACACGCATTACACCGAACGGTATCTGGGGCTCAATCCGGTGGTCTACCGGCGGAACAGTCTGATCGACGACGCGGCGAACCTACGCCGGCCGCTGCTGCTGATCCACGGATTCGCCGACGACAACGTGACCGTGGCGAACACGCTGCGGCTGAGTTCCGCGTTGTTGGCCGCCGGCCGTGAGCACACCGTGTTGCCGCTCACCGGCATTACGCATATGACCAACGACGAGACCGTGGCCGAGAACCTGCTGCTGTTCCAGCGGGACTTTTTGAGGAAGGCGCTGGCCGAGTAGGCGGCGGCGTAGGGGCGTGCCGAACGGCTGGCTCGGCTGCGCTTGGCGGTTATGCGGCTTCGGCGTCTCCCGACTGCGGTTTCGGGGGATCGGCCGGAGCCGTTTCGCGTAGCGAGGCCAGCAGTTGCACGACGATGCCCGGGATCGGCAGTCGGTTGAGGGCGTCGAGGTCTCCCTCGAAGGCGACTTCGCTGATCCGGCCGAAGATGCCGGTGATGCCGCTGGCGATGAACTCCACGGTCAGCTGCTGGGAGACGTCCAGCACGTCGGCGTCGATGCCGAACACGGTCATCCACATGCCGATGACGTAGTCCTTGAACTGGCGGGTCAGCGCCGGCGAACCGTGCGGGCCGAGAACGAGCGCAATGCGCTGGATCGAGGAGCGGAATTGTGGCATGTCGAGCAGTCGGGTGAGCCGCAGCGAGGCGATGTCATCCTCTGACCGGTGGATGATCCAGGTGATGAAGTCCAGCACTTCGGGTGATTCGTAGATCGCGGCGATGGCGTCCTCGGCCAGTTCGGCGATGTTGCCGTAATGGTAGTAGAACGATCCGCGGTTGATGCCGCTGGTCCGGGCGATGTCGTTGACGGTGATGCGGTCGTACTGCTTGGTCTCCAGCAGGGTCCAGAAGGCCTGCTGCATTTTCTCCGGTGCGGACCGGTCATTGAGTTTCGGGCGCGGCATGGTGTCCTTTCCTGTGGCAGATGGCGGCTGGCTAGGTGGTTGTTTATTCAACACTATATCCAATAAAGGGGATTTTTATTAAACGTCATGTTGCATAAAGTGTCGATTGCATGAGATCCGAAGAGGTTCTTCGGAACGGAACGAAGGAGAGCGATCATGCGATCGAAGACTGCAATCATCAGGACGCTGTGTATGCCGTTGGCCGTCATCGTCGGTGTTTCATGCCTGATGGCCTTGATGTTCTACCCGATGATGAACGCCAGCGTGCGGGAACTGCCCGTGGCGGTGCTCTCGCTGGACGAAGGCGCGACCGTGCAGGGCAAGGCGATGAACGTCGGCGACACGATGGTGGAGAAGCTCACGTCGGGGGAGGCACCCTCTGACGGTACCGACACTGCCGACGATTCGGGCGATGACGCCGATGCCGACGCCGATTCGCCGATGGTCTGGCACGAGGTGAAATCGCAGAGCGAGCTCGACCGAGGGCTCGCCGATCACGACTACTATGCCGCGATCGTCATTCCCGAGGACTTCACCGCCAAGCAGGTGGCCAAGCAGCAGACGGCCATGAAGGAGAAGATCGCCGAATCGACCGCCTTGGCCCAGGTGATGGTTAAGGCGCAGACCGAGGCTCAGGCGCAGGCCCAGCAGGCGGCGATGGCTCAGGTGCAGGCCAAGGGACTGACCGGTGCCGCGGCCCAGCAGTTCGCGCAGCAGTACGCCAAGCAATACGTGCAGCAGGCCGTGCAGTCGGCGGTGCAGAAGGCCGCCGCCCAGTCCATGCAGTCGGGTCAGTCCGCCCAGTCGGGTCAGTCCTCCGAATCCGATTCGGCCGACGCGGCCGACGCCCCGACCATCACCGTGACCATCGACAACGGCAAGAGCCCGCTGGTGGCCAATCTGCTCAAATCCAGTCTGCCCACCGTTCTGGGCAAAACCGGCGCGACCGTGGAGACCAAGGTGATCAACGAGGGTGACACCTCGCATGTGAAGTCCAATGCCCTGCCCACCGCCACGATGATGGGACTGAACGTGCTGATCATGCCCACCTTCATGATGTCGATGGTCGTCTCGATCATCGCCGTGGCCGTACTTGGTCCGAAGTCCTACGACGATAAGGCCCAGCGGTGGAAGACACTTGCCATGCAGATGGGCTCGGCGCTGGTTTATTCGCTGCTGGTCGCGCTTGGCGCCGACTGCGTGCGTGCGGTGACCGGCGCGGGCTGGCTGGATTGGTCGGCCGTCATGTTCCTGTGGCTGGCCAGCTTCGCCATCATGGCCGTGCTGTTCGGTCTGCTCAACATCTCCGTGCCGCTCGGCGTGCTGACCGGCGTGCTGACATTCGGACTGGGCATGACCGCCGGTCTGTTCCCCTTCGAACTGCTGCCCGGTTTCTGGCGTGACTGGGTGTACGGCTGGGTGCCGCAGCGCTATATCGGCGAGGGGATTCGCGCCGTGCTGTACAACGGCGACGGATGGTGGAACACCGCCACCGGCCCGCTGCTGATCACGCTCGGCATCGGTCTGGTGATCGTGGTGATCGCCGGACTGCTTCCGCTGCGTACCCACGGCAAGGCGGTGAAGGCCGGGAAGCGGTCCTGAGCCGTCGGTCGGTCTGGTCGGTCGGTCTGGTCGGTCGGTCTGGTCGGTCTGGTTGATTGATCCGGTCGGTCCGGTAGCCGGTTGATCAGACCGGTTGATTTGGCCGGTTGATCAGACCGGCGATTGTCGATAATCGTCGAAATCATTGGTGGGAGAGCGGATGATCAGGCCGGAACGATGATAGGTTGAAAAAGCCGAGGGGCGTGTGTCGACGGAGCTGCGCGCCTCTCACACCTATGGCTCCGTCCCCCGAGGGCCGCCATACGACACCCAGCCCTCCGTCACCGGTAAAGGAGCATCACGATCATGGCATCCACCACGTTCCCCGAAGGATTCCGCTTCGGCACCGCCACCGCCTCATACCAGATCGAAGGCGGGGCTACCGAAGGCGGTCGCACCCCCTCGATCTGGGATACGTTCAGCCACACGCCCGGCAAGACCGTGAACGGTGACACCGGCGACGTGGCCTGCGACTCCTACCATCGCTGGCAGGAGGACGTCGATCTGCTCGCCGATCTCGGCGTGGACTCCTACCGTCTCTCCGTGGCCATGCCGCGCGTCATGCCGACCGACGGCGGTCCGGTCAACGAGGAGGGACTCGACTACTACGAGCGCGTGGTCGACGCGCTGCTCGCCAAGGGCATCACCCCCACCGTCACGCTGTACCACTGGGATCTGCCGCAGTATCTGGAAGACAAGGGCGGCTGGCTCAACCGCGAAACCGCCTACCGTCTCGCCGACTACGCGGGCGCGGTGGCGAAGCGTCTCGGCGACCGCGTGGAAACCTACACCACCCTCAACGAGCCGTGGTGCTCCGCGTACCTGGGCTACGCCGGCACCGAACACGCCCCTGGACTGGGCCTCGGACCCGGCGCGTTCCCGGCCGTCCACCACCTCAATCTGGCGCATGGTCTCATGGCGCAGGCCGTGCGGGCCGAAGTCGGGGACGCTTCGCAGCTGTCCGTCACGCTGAACCTGCAGTTCAACCGCGGCGACGCCGACGCCGTCCACCGTCTCGACCTGATCGGCAACCGCGTGTGGCTCGACCCGATGCTGCGCGGCTACTACCCGAACGAGCTGTTCGCCATCACCCGCGGCATCTGCGACTGGTCGTTCGTGAAGGACGGCGATCTGGAGCAGATCCGCCAGCCGCTCGACGTGCTCGGCATCAACTACTACTGCACCTCGCTGCTGGCCATGAGCGACCGTCCGCAGTTCCCGCAGTCCACGGCCGCCTCCACCGCACCCGGCGCCAGCGACGTCGACTGGCTGCCCACGCCCGGCGACCACACCGACATGGGCTGGAACATCGACCCGAAGGGTCTGTACGACCTGCTCATGCACGTCCACAACGACTACCCGGAGATCCCGCTGATGGTCACCGAAAACGGCACCGCGGCGGCCGGCGGCGACCATGTGACCGTGAACCCCGACGGCACCAAGGCCGTGCACGACCCCAAGCGCATCGACTACCTGCGTCGGCACTTCGAGGCCGCGCTGCGGGCCATCGACGACGGCGTGGACCTGCGCGTCTACTTCGTGTGGTCCATGCTCGACAATTTCGAGTGGGCGTTCGGCTACACCAAGCGCTTCGGCATCGTCTACACCGACTACGAGACGCTCGAGCGCATCCCGAAGGACAGCTACCACTGGTACCGCCGCTTGATCGCCGACCGCGCCATCCCGCAGGAGTAGTACTCGGAGTGCTCGGAGGGGAGTGGGCCGGAGGAGTACCGGGCGTGGCCGTGGCTTCGTTCGTGTCACCTCATCCGTCCGACTGCGTCGGCCACCTTCCCCTCCGAGGGGAAGGCAAGGGTCCTGTGCTCCCGCTGGCGGGAGCTGTCGGCGGCGCCGACTGAGGGTGGCCGGGCGAAGATCTCGCCTGATCGGCCCTGCAATGACTGCGATGTGAGACGGCATCGGCGGTCGTTACACGAAATTCCTGTAGGTTTTGTAGGCTAGTGCAATTGCCGCATAAGTTGTGGCGCTCCGTCGTGCACAGTCGCGTCTGATCGCCGAATCATATCAGCGATCGGACGCGGCGGGAGTGAGGACGTGTATGCAAAAAGTCGAAGAGCTTGATGCCGACAACCAGATGAACCGTGGACTGAAGAACCGTCACGTACAGTTCATCGCCATCGGCGGCACGATCGGAACCGGTCTGTTCCTGGGTTCCGGCAAATCGATCTCGCTCACCGGCCCGAGCATCGTCTTCGTGTACATCATCGTGGGCATCATCATGTTCCTGCTGATGCGCGGCATCGGCGAAATGATGTACCGCGACCCGAGCCAGCACACGTTCATCAACTTCATCACCCGTTATCTGGGTCGCGGCTGGGGGCATTTCGCCGGCTGGACGTACTGGATCGTGCTGATCCTGATCGGCATGAGCGAGATCACGGCCGTGTCCACCTACTTCGTCACGTTCTTCGATACGTTCGGCATCGATCTCAGTCATTGGAAATGGCTGATCGAACTGTGCTTCCTCGTCGCGCTGTCCGGGATCAACCTGATCGCCGTCAAGGTGTTCGGTGAGGCCGAATTCTGGTTCTCGATGATCAAGATCACGCTGATCTGCGGCATGATCGCCACCGCCGTGGTCATGCTGGTGATCGGCTACCACTACCCGGCCGTGCAGATCACCGGCGCCGACCACATCAGTCCCGCCGGTTCCGTGAGCCTGACGAACATCACCGACGGGTTCTCGCTTGCGCCGAACGGCTGGCTCGCGCTGCTGATGAGCTTCCAGATGGTGTTCTACGCCTACCAGATGATCGAGTTCATCGGCGTGACCGTCTCCGAAACCGAGAATCCGCGCAAGGTGCTGCCCAAGGCCATCAACGAGATCATCCTGCGCGTGCTGATCTTCTACGTGGGCGCGCTGGTCGCGATCATGGTGATCGTGCCGTGGCGCAACTTCCAGCCGAACGCCGACGGCTCGTTCGCCTC
The DNA here is from genome assembly GCF_002802905.1 of Bifidobacterium simiarum. GTDB lineage: Bacteria > Actinomycetota > Actinomycetes > Actinomycetales > Bifidobacteriaceae > Galliscardovia > Galliscardovia simiarum. The sequence continues at coordinate 247,634 of NZ_PEBK01000002.1, read as the reverse complement.
GCCGTTCATCATGGTGTTCAAGTACGCCGGCCTCGACTGGGCCGCCGCGCTCGTGTTCTTCGTGGTGATCACCGCCGCCTCGTCGGCCCTGAACTCGCTGCTCTACTCGGCCGGCCGCCACCTGTACCAGCTGGCCAAGGAGTCGCCGTCGCCCGCCATGCAGCGTCTCGGCGTGGTCTCGAAGAACCATGTGCCGGCCAAGGCGATCATCGTCTCCGCCTGCATGATCGTGCTCTCGCCGATCATCAACGCGTTCCCGCAGGTCTCCAGCGCCTTCGTGCTGTTCTCGTCCGCCTCGTCGGCCGTGATCATCTTCATCTACACGCTGACCATGATCGCGCACCGCCGCTACCGCGTCTCGGCCGACTTCATCGCCGACGGCTACGTGATGCCCGCGTGGAGGATCACCAACACGCTGGCCATTGCGTTCTTCGTGTTCGTGTACTGCACGCTGTTCATCTCCACCGACACCCGCGGCCCCGCCATCGCCGGCCTCGTGTGGCTGGTCGTGTTCGGCGGCTTCTGCCAGTGGCGGCAGAAGCTCGAGGACCGAGACCTTAAGCAGGCCCTGAGTAGGTAGGGTCTGAGTAAGTAGGATCCTTTTCCCCATACTTGGCCAAACCGTTCATCTGGAGGGTGTTTTCGGGGTCCTCGTGAACGGTTGGGCCAAGGAACGGGGTTCGTGATCGGGTTGGCCAACTTATGATTTTGGTGATCGGGTTGGCCAAGGAATAGTAAACGGGTTGGCCAAGGATTGTCCTTGCAAAACGGTTCTGCGGAAGAGTCTGCCCGGGTACACTGGGACGGGTAAGGCAAGGAGGAAGTCTGTGTCTGCCGGAAACCCCATAAGTCATTCTGCACGTCGTCGATCGGTGTCGATGATTGACGTGGCGCGGATGGCGGGAGTATCTCATCAGACCGTTTCCCGTGTGCTCAACAATCCTGAGAAAGTGCGGGAGAAGACCCGTCGGGCGGTGGAGGACGCCATCGCCAAGACCGGGTATCGCCGTAACGAGAACGCGCGTGTACTGAAGAGTGGCGTGCCGAGTACGTTGGGTATTCTTGTACCCTCCGCCTCGCAGTATGGTCCCACCGAGATTCTGTGGTCGATCGAGCGCGCGGCCGCCGATGCCGGATATTCGACCAAGCTGTCGTTGCTCTCGGGACGTAGCGAATCGGCCGTCAATGAGGCGATCGATCGGTTGCTGGCTAATGATGTGGCGCTGATCTTCATCTGCGCGGCGGAATCGTGGGTGGAGCCGGCCGTACGGGTCAGCGTGGATCTGCCGATCATCGATATCGGGTGTACGGAATCGAGCATTCCCGGAGTCAGCACGGTGGATATCGATCAGCCTGAAGGGGTCCGTGCGATGATGCGACACTTGCGCGACGAGGGCGCAACGCGTATTGACCATATCGCCGGGCCGGAAGGATGGTATTCGGCGGATGCCAGATTGACGGGGTGGCGTGAGGCTCAGGCTGATTTCGCTCTGATCGCCGGACATCTGTATCGCGGCGACTGGAGCGAGGAGTCGGGGTATCGGGCCGGGAACCTGATTGCGCAGGATCTGCCTTCCGCGGTTTTCGCCGGTAATGATCAGATGGCATTGGGGTTGATCCGGGCGCTGCATGAGCATGGGATTCGCGTTCCTGAGGATGTGAGGGTGGCTGGATACGACAATATCGCGGTGGGGGAGTATACGATTCCCTCACTCACCACGGTGGATCAGGATTTCGAGGAATTGGGAAGGATCGCCGTGCGACAGGCGGTTGCCGTGCTGAATGGCGAGGGCTCTCATTCCGTTCTGACTCATCCGAGGCTGGTGATTCGCGAGTCGTCGACGCGGCGTGCGGTTGATGCTGGCGAGTGATGCTGGCGCGATTTGATGATGCCGTGATTGCAGCGTGATCATCGTGAGGTGTGAGGCGGCCGCGCCCGTCGACGATGGTGTTGGCGTGAGTATGCGGCGGGCTCGCCGCCCATGGTTTTCCAGTCTTGGCTGCGGCAGTCATACCCTTCGCTGCCATCAAATTGTGTACGTTCACATTAGATCGGAAAGATCGGTGTGTCGCGCTCACATCGTTGTGTTTGCACCGTTTTTTCGTCCTTGTGACGGCGTTTTTCTCTCGGTATTGACAAATCAAAATGTGAACGTACACATTTTGGATTGTGGAGTGCAATATCGGGGAAGGAATACACCATGGCCGATCGATCATTCAAACCGAAGTCCATTCTGTTTGGTCCGGCGTTCTACGAGGAATACCAGCCGACCGACAATCTCGAAGAAGACTTCCGTTTGCTGAAGGAAGCCCACATGAACGTGATTCGCGTGGGTGAAGGCAGCTGGTCGCACTGGGAGCCGGAGGATGGGCATTTCGAGCTTGACTGGCTCCAGCCCGTGCTCGATAAGGCTCAGGAAACCGGCATCAGCGTCATCATCGGTGTGCCCACCTTCGCCATTCCTCAGTGGCTGGTGCGCAAGTATCCGGAAGTGGCCCTCACGGACGCAAACGGCAACAAGCGGTTCTTCGGTGGACGTGAGGAGCATAGCTTGAGTCATCCGGTCTTCCGCTTCTATGCGGAACGAGTGATCCGCAAGATGGTGGAACGCTACGCCGACCATCCCGCCGTCATCGGCTGGCAGCTGCACAACGAACCGGGACTCTGGCTCAACTATTCGCATGACGCCTTCGAAGGGTTCAAGGATTGGCTGCGCCATCGCTACGGCACCGTGGAGAAGCTCAACAAGGCGTGGGGACTGGTGTATTGGTCGCATGAGCTGAGCACTTGGGATGATTTGTGGAAGCCGGAGGGCAACGCCCAGCCGCAGTACGACATCGAATGGCGGCGGTATCAGGCCGAACTCACCGATGAATTGCTCGGCTGGCAGCGCGAACTCATCACCAGTCTGTGCCCCAAGAGCCAGTTCATTACCGTCAATCATGCCCTCGGCCGTGACGCCACCAACGAGGTGACGGCATCCCGTGCGCTCGATATCGCGGGCAGTGACCCCTACTTCGAAATGCAGGACGGTCTGCGACTGCCTGATCCCGATATGCCCGAACATTCCTGGCATCCGGCCGGTCCCTGGTCGCTGGCGTTGATGGGCGATCGCACCTACTCCCTCAAGCAGCAGCCGTACTTCGTGCTGGAAAACAACGGCGGACCGATCGGCGGTTCCGCGGACAACCGTCCCGGATATGACGGCCAGTGGAAGCAGTCGGCGTGGCAGTTCATCTCCCGCGGTGCCGAGATGATCGAATACTGGCACTGGCAGCAGCTGCACTACGGCACCGAAACCTATTGGGGCGGCATTCTGCCGCATGATCGCAAGCCCGGCCGTGTCTTCGAACAGGTCGCCGATCTGGGTCGTGATCTGGAAAAGGCGGGCGACACCGTGGTGGGCCTCACCCCGGATGCCGACATCACTGTCCTGTACTCGGTGGAATCACGGTGGGCGCTGGCCTACGAACCGCATATCTCTCCGGGCGGCGACACCGATCCCCACAAGGACCGCAACCCGCAGGCGTACGACGATACGCTGACTGCCTTCTATAAAGGGGCCTACGTCTCCGGCCGTCAGATGCGTTTGGTCCAGGACGAGCAGATCATCGACCCTGACACCCGCGAGGTGCTGCAGCCGGCTGCCGAATTCGTCGCGGACAACCCAGTATTGCTGGTCGTCGGAGCCTACGTGACCTCCGATGAGATGCTGGCCTGGCTGCGCGACTATGTTGCCGCCGGCGGTCATCTGATCCTCGGCCCGCGTTCCGCCTACGCCGATCTGCTGGCCCGTCCGCGTCTCGATGTCAAGCCTTCACGTCTGGCCGACGATGCCGAAGCCTCGTATCAGGAGTTCTGCAACCTGCGTCATGACGTACCGGCCGTGGCCACCGAAGCCATGCCGCTGCGGGACGGTGCCACCGCGACCGACTGGATCGATTGCCTGATTCCTGCCGGGGCGGAGACTCTCGTAACCGCCGATCATCCGCATTATGGCAAGTTCCCGCTGGTCACCACAGCGCCATCCGGCAAGGGACGTGTCACCATCGTCGGTACCGTGCCGAATGCCGCGCTCGCCGCATCGGTCTATGACTATGTGCTTGGTCCCGAAGCCGGATGGGTCTCCGGGCATCCCACGGTGTCTCATTCCTCCGCCGTGAACGGCAAGGGTGAGCGCATCCACTTCCTGTTCAACTGGAACTGGGATCCCGTCCGCATCAAGCTGCCGGTATCTTGCGTGCCGGTACTCGCCGATGCCGATGGCCCGGTGGATGAGGCGGAACTTGGCCCTTGGGGCGTGACTCTGCTAAAGGAACTGCACTGATCCGACTGATTCGCCCGGCCGTATGGAACGGTCGGGCGGTCATATCGTGCGAATGATAAGACATCGAGACAAAGAGGTATCGATACCATGAGTGAGATCGTCGATAAGGCCATGGCGTGGACCACGCCGACCGATGAACAGCAGAAGAAGATCCCGATTCCCACCGCCATCGCACTGGCGATCGGTGTGTTGCTGTGGCTGGGATCGTATCTGGGACTGGTGGGCGTGCTGGTGCCGCAGCAGGTCGCCGAGATCGCCCCTGACCAGAAAACCAGTGCCATTGCTCTGATGAGCACGGTGGCCATGATCGTCTCCACCATCGCGAACATCGTCGAAGGCGCACTCTCCGACCGTACCCGTTCCCGTTGGGGCCGTCGTACTCCCTGGATCATCGCCGGATCGATCGGCTCGTGCCTGTGCATTCTGGCATGGGCCCACTGCACCGAGGTCTGGCATGTGGTGCTGGCCGACTCCGTGTACATGATCTTCCTGAACATGATCGTCGCTCCGCTGATTGCGGTGATCGCCGACCGTACCGCACCGAAATACCGTGGCACGATGTCCGGCGTCTACGCACTCGGCACCTGCATCGGCCAGTACGGCGGTCAGGCCTTCGCCTCGCTGTTCCTGCCCGTACCCGACACCGGCTTCATCGTCATGGCCGTGATGGTGCTGTTCTCCGGTCCGGTGGCCGCCCTGTTCCTGCGTGAGAAGTCCACCAAGGACATGCCGGTCGAGAAGATCACCATGCAGACCTTCTCCGACAACTTCGCCTTCCCGACCAAGGGCGCCCGCGACTTCTACCTCGCCATGATCGGCAAGATGTGCATCATCACCTCGTCGTTCGCCATCTCCGGATACCAGCTGTACATTCTCACCGATTACATCAAGCTCAGCGGCGGCAAGCTGCAGGGCTATGTGACGATGATCTCGATGATCATGATGGCCACCGCCATCGTGATGTGCTTCTTCGCAGGCCCGGTCTCTGACAAGATCGGCCGACGCAAGCTGCCGGTGATCATCGCCGGTATTCTGATCACCATTGGCTCTCTGGTGCCGATGTTCACCTCGCAGGCGTTCATCATGCTGGTCTACGCGGTGGTGGTCGGCATCGGTATGGGTATGTTCAACTCGGTCGATCAGGCGCTGAACATCGAGGTGCTGCCTGACCCGAAGACCGCGGCCAAGGATCTCGGCCTGCTCAACATCGCCAATAACGGCGGTCAGGTGTTCGGCCCGATCTTCGCTTCGATCGTGATCAACGCGGTCGGTTACCATGCGGTGTTCCCGCTGGCTGCCGGACTGGCAGTGCTGGGCATCGTGCTGGTGAGCTTCATCAAGAAGGTGAAGTAGGGGCCTCTCCGTACCATCTTTGGCAAAAGCAAGCTTGAAGAGCCCGAAAATGGCTTCTTCAAGCTTGCTTTTGCCAAGAACCGGAGACTAACGGGGTCCGGGAATCCCGACCCCGAACCAAATCCCGACCTCGGACCAGATCCCGACCCCGGACCAGATCCCGACTACTTGTTCACCAGAACGGCGGCGCCGGCGAAGCGGCCGGCCTTGAGATCCTGCAGGGCGCGCTGGGCCTCGGCGAGCGGATACGGGTGGGCGTCGATCGCGATGAAATGCGCGGCGGCGAACGCTAGGAACTCACGGCCATCCTCACGGGTGTTCGACTCCACCGAGCGGATCTCCTTCTCGTGGAACAGATGACGCTCGTAGTTCAACGCGGGCACGTCGCTCATGTGGATGCCGGCCAGCGACAGCACGCCGCCCGGACGCAGCGCCTCCAGCGCCGGCGGAATGATCTCACCCACGGGAGCGAAGATGATCGCCGCATCCAACGGCTCCGGAGGCATGTCGTACGCGCCGGCCGCCGACGCGCAACCCAGTTCGATCGCCAGATTGCGAGCCTCCTCGCCGCGGGTGAGCACATGCACGCGCATGCCCAGCGCCAACGCCACCTGCGCGGTGATATGCGCCGAACCGCCGAAACCGTACAGGCCCAGAACCGGCGTATGCCCCAGATTCGAGGCGATATGCTGCGCGGCCGGGGACGTGCTGATATGCGTCGGCGTGGAAATATCGGAAGGGTAGCCGGAGTAGCCAAGATGGTCGGTGCCGCCGCCGAGACCACCGAAACCGCCGGAACCGCCATGACGTCCGTGACGGGCGTTCGCACCGGAACCCGCCCCAAGATCCGACCCGGATCCCGCCCCGGCAGACCCATTACCGGCCCCGCCGCGCCTCAGCTGCGGCACGTCGATCGACTTCGGCAGTGACGGCACGCTCAGCGTGGTCGACCGGGCCGTGATCTCATGGGCGCTCACCCCGTCAAGCAGACCGGTGCGACGCAGCGCGCGATATCCGATGATGCCCGCGCACAGCAGCGGCGCCACCGTCTCGACCGTGTAGCGCGGACCGATCGACGACGCGGCATTCGAATGACGACGCGACGGCCGTGACTGCGACGGCGGCAGCAGACCCTCCAGCGAATACAGGTAATCGACGGGCGCCACCGCGTACTCGGCGTAGCCGCCGTTCTCGTCCCAGCCGGTGTACCGCGAATTCGGGCACAGGTTCTCCTTGCCCGCGCGGCAGAACTCGCAGTATCCGCAGGTGTGCCGCAGCCAGGCCACGCCCACGCGCTCGCCGATGCGGAACCGGTCGGCCGAGTCGGGCTCGCCGAAGGCGTTGTAGGAGCTGCCGGAGGAATGGTGACCGGATCCGGGGAATCGGCTGCCGGACGCGCCCGAGCCATAGCCGGCGGAACCGTAAGACTCGGAGGTGGAGCCGGAACCCTCGCCGCCCAATGCCACGATCTCGCCGACGATCTCGTGACCCGGCGTCACATGCCGCAGATGCACCGGCAGATCACCCTCGGAGACATGCAGATCGGTACGACACACGCCGCACGCCAGCACGCGGATCAGCGCCTCGCCCGGTTTGGGCCGGGGGATCGGCGTTTCGACCCACTCCAACGGCTCGTTCTCGATAGGACCGGGCTGCCCTTGTACCCGCCATGCATGCATCATGTCACTCATGGTTCTAACTGTATGCCCCAGTCCTAACACGGGTTGGAAACTGGCTGAATCTTACCGAATCGTGTTCGACTCCATGTTCAGATACCGCAGTTCGCCGTCGGTCAGCCGCAAGGAGGTCGCGGCGAATGAATCCTCGATCTCATGCGGATTCCGGGCGCTCGGGATGGTGAACAGACCCTCGTATCGGGTCAGTTCCCAGGCGAGCGTGACCCGCTGGTACGAGCAGTCGCGTTCGGCGGCCACGTCGCGGAACCGGTCGTACGCCCGCTGATTGACCGGATCGAGAAACCCACCCAGCGGACTCCAGCAGACGAACGCCAGTCCCAGATCCCGGCAGTGCGCCATCGTGTTTTCGGGATCGGGGTAGGAGGGGGAGAACTGGTTCTGCACGGCCACCAGCGAATCGCCCAGTACGTCGCGGGCGATGTCGATCTGCTCGGTATTGACCCGGGAGACGCCGACGTATCGGGTGACGCCCTCGTCGACCAGCTTCCGGAACGCGGCCATCTGATCCTCGTAGGGGATCTGCGGATCCGGGCCGTGCGAATAGATCAGGTCGAGCGTGTCCACGCCGAGACGGCGGGCCGATTCGCGGGCCTGGCGGGCGATGGTGGACGGGCGGCCGTCGGGCACCCAGCCGTACCGGCTGCCCTCGGCCTGGAAGACCGGACGGACATCGTCGTCGTTGGACAGCGGGCGGAAGTGGGGGTGGGATTTGGATTTGCCGGACTGTGACGGGCTGGACTGTGTGGTGCCGGGCCGTGACGTATTGGACTGTGAGTTGCGGAAGGGGGAGGGGACGACCCGATATCGGGGGAGGACCGCGGTGTCGGCGATGTCGCAGGACCGCCAGAACCCGGTTTTGGTGGCGATCAGGACTTCGTCGCGCGGACCGTCCCACGTCCGCAGGGCCTCTGCGACCAGCTGTTCGCCGTAGCCGAAGTCGGCGGACGAGCCGAACGGGGCGCGGGAGGGTAGATAGTATGACCACGCGGTGTCGAGATACCGAACGCCGGCGTCGAGACCGGCGTGGATCGTGTCGATCGCCTCGGCACGGTCCGCAGGCCGCCCTTCGATGGCCAGTGCCATCGTGCCCATGCCCAGCCTTGGCATGTCGAATCCCGCCAGTCGCGCCATATCCGTCCCCTCTCGCATCGTTGCCGTGTTGCTCGGCGTCTTGCTGCCGACTTGTGTTGCCGGTGTCTTGCGTTGCCGGCTCGATCATGCTCCAGCATAGGCGATATGCGGGAGTCCGCGTCGGACTCCGGTCTGTCATAGGCGACGCGACCGCATAACCGCGTAATCTATCAGCCTTGCATCGTCCAAGGCCCCTCATCAGTCTGCCTGCGGCAGCCAGCTTCCCCCAAGGGGGAAGCCCAATGCGGTCCTAAGCGAAGTGGCGAGAGACGAGACCGTCCGCATGGCCCGCATCATGCCCCCGCCGCGGGGATGCCGCAGGAGACCGACAACGCCGACTATGGTCTGATGGGCCGTGCCCCCGCTGGCGGGGGCTGGCGAGCGGACGCGAGACTGGGGGTGGTCGAGCGCCCGTCCCTGACCTTCCCCGGTCTGCCCGCGGCAGACGGCCGCCGCCCGCGGGGCACGAACGGATGAGACGCGATCAGGCGGCCAAGGTGGCGAACTGGCTGTTGTACAGGTCGGCGTAGAAGCCGCCGTCGGCCAGCAGCTCGTCATGCGTGCCGCGTTCGATGATGTCGCCGTCCTTCATCACCAGGATCATGTCGGCGTTCTTGATCGTGGAGAGACGGTGGGCGATCACGAAGCTGGTACGGCCCACGGTCAGCTGGTCCATCGCCTTCTGGATCAGCTCCTCGGTGCGGGTGTCGACCGACGATGTGGCCTCGTCGAGAATCAGGATCGGCGCGTCCTGGATCATCGCGCGGGCGATGGTGAGCAGCTGCTTCTGGCCGGCCGAAAGACTCGTGTTGTCGTTGAGCACCGTGTCATAGCCGTCGGGCAGCGAGCGGATGAACCGGTCGAGGCCCACGGCGCGGCAGGCCTCGCGCACCTGCTCATCGGTCACGCCCTGCTTGTCGTAGACGATGTTCTCGCGGATCGTGCCCTCGAAGGTCCACGTATCCTGCAGCACCATGGCGAACTGGTTGTGCACCTCGCTGCGCGGCACCGACTTCGTGGAGACGCCGTCGATGCGGATGTCGCCGCCGTCGAGATCGTAGAACCGCATGAGCAGGTTCACCATCGTGGTCTTGCCGGCGCCGGTCGGGCCGACGATCGCCACCTTCTGACCGGCCTCCACCGTGGCGCTGAAATCGTGGATCACCGGCTTGCCCGGTTCGTAGCCGAAGCGTACGTGGTCGAATTCCACGTCGCCGCGCAGACCGTTGCCGTCACCCGCCTCGGTGGTGATATGGCGGCCTTCCAGCGCGGTCTCGTCGCTCATCTCCGGCTCCTCGAGGAAGCCGAACACGCGCTCGGAGGCGGCGGCGCAGCGCTGCAGGTTCTGGAACGCCTGCGCGAACTGGGAGAGCGGCTGCGTGTACAGGCGGATGTACATCATGAACGCCACGATCACGCCGAATTCGATGGTGCCGTTCATGGCCAGCGCGGCGCCGACCACGCACACGGCCACGTAGCCGAGATTGCCGATGAACTGCATGATCGGCATCATCAGGCCGGAAAGGAACTGCGACTTCCAGCCGGAGACGTAGAGGCGATCATTGTGCTTCTCGAACTGGCGGATGGAGTCGGCCTCGCCGGAGTACGCCTTGACGATCGTATGGCCGGAGTACATCTCCTCCACATGGCCGTTGACCTCGCCGAGTGCGAGCTGCTGGAGCGTGAAGTACTTCTGCGAGGCCTTCATGATCACCATCATGATGATCAATCCGATAACGCTGACACCGATCGCGGTAAACGTCATTACCACATTGTTGGTAAACATCATGATCAGCGAACCGACGAACAGGGTGATCGAGGTGATCAGCGAGCCGAGGGACTGGCCCAGCGTCTGGCCGATCGCGTCCACGTCGTTGGTGATGCGGCTGAGCACGTCGCCGTAGCTGGTCTTGTCGAAGTACTTGAGCGGCAGACGGTTGATCTTCTTCGAGATCTCGTCGCGCAGACGCTGGGCCGTGCGCTGGGTGACCGTGGCCATGATCCAGCTCTGCACGTAGGTGAGCAGCGCGTAGCCCACGTACAACGCCACCAGCGTCACGCAGATATGGGTGACGGCGTCGAGGTCGATCGATCCGGCGATCGGACGGCCCTGTACCATGGCGGGCAGCCCCTTGGTGATCTCGTTGGTGACGTCCTTGAGTTTGTCCGGTCCGATGATCTGGCAGACCGTGCCGGCCGCGCCGAGAATCAGCGCGATGATCATCGCGGGGAGATACCGCTTGCAGAAGCGGACGAGTTTGCCCATGATCTTGCCGAAGTCCTGCGGCTTCTCCGCGGCCCGGCGTGGTCCCATAGGTCCTGGCATGGTAAAAATCCTTTCCTTGTGCCTTCCCCTTGAGGGGAAGGTGGCCGTCGTAGACGGTCGGATGAGGTGATGAGCGAAGCGTTCTTCAGTCGGTCGTCGTGGTCTCTGATTCTCGTGGCCGACGACTGGCTGGGATGGGCCGGCGTGTGGTTCGCGATCGTAGGCTAGGAGCCGGCTTGCCCAGCTCCGGGGCCGAACGGCCTTGAGTGTATCGCGGGCCGCACGCCGGCCCAGCCCCCGCACGGCATCGAGTTTCTTATGCGGCGAGCTCGGATTCGCTGAGCTGGCTTTCGGCGATCTGACGGTAGACCTCGCAGGTCTCCAGCAGCTCGCGGTGCGTGCCCTGACCGACCACATGCCCGTCGTCGAGCACGATGATCTGGTCGGCGTGCATGATCGTGCCGATCCTCTGCGCCACGATCAGCTTCGTCGAATCGGCGCATTCGCGGGCCAGCGCGTCCCGCACCTCCCGGTCGGTGCGGAAGTCGAGCGCAGAGAACGAGTCGTCGAACACCATGATCTCCGGGTGACGCCATACCGCGCGGGCGATCGACAGTCGCTGCTTCTGACCGCCGGAGACGTTCGATCCGCCCTGCGCGATGTCCGAGTCAATGCCGCGCGGCATCTTGTCGACGAATTCGCTGGCCTGCGCCACGTCGATGGCGGTCTCCACACTATCCGCGGTAACGCCATTGCCCGTCGATCGCGCAATTTCCTTACCGGATTCGGTTACGTTGTTACCGGAAGAGGAGGTAATGGCCGCACTGTCGCCGCTACCGCTACTGTCGCCGTACGCCACGTTGCTCGCCACCGTGCCCTTGAACATCACGGACTTCTGCGGCACATACCCGATCCGATCCCTCAGCGCGGTCAGCGTGTAGTCGCGCACGTCCACGCCGTCCACGAGCACCTGACCCTCGGTCACGTCGTAGAAGCGCGGGACCAGATTCACCAGCGTCGACTTGCCGGAGCCCGTCGAACCGATGAACGCCACCGTCTGACCCGGCTCCGCCTTGAAGCTCACATGCTCCAGCATCGGTTCACGCGAATCCGGGTAGGTAAAGCTCACGTCGCGGAACTCCACCTCGCCACGCAGCTCGCGACCCTCGGCGTCGCGCTCGCCGGAAGTGCGTTCGCCGTCGGTCACGGTCGGCTCGGTGTTCAGCACCTCGAGCACGCGTTTGGCGGAGACGTCGGCGCGCGGCCACAGCACGAACACCATGCTCATCATCAGGAAGCTCATGATCACCTGCACGGAGTAGCTGGAAAACACCACCATGTTCGAGAACAGCGTGAGCTTGTCGGCCATTCCGGCCGCGTCGATCAGGTAGGCGCCGATCCAGTACACGGCGAGCATCAGACCGTTCATCACGGTGTTCATCAGCGGCATCATCACGCTCATCGCACGGTTGGTGAACAGCTGCGTACTGGTGAGATCGTCGTTGGCGCGATCGAACTTCGCCTCCTGATAGTCCTCGGCGTTGTAGGCGCGCACCACGCGCAGGCCGGTCAGGTTCTCGCGGGCCACGCGGTTGATGTTGTCGGTGAGGGTCTGCATGGCCTTGAACTTCGGCATGACCAGCGCCATGAGGATGGCGATGGCGGCCAGCAGGATCACCACGGCCACGCCGGTGGCCATCGTCCATTCGAAGCCCTTGCCGGCGATTTTGGCCACGGCCCACACGGCCATGATCGGCGACTGGACGAGCAGCATCAGACCCATCGTCACGAACATCTGGATCTGGGTGATGTCGTTCGTGGATCGGGTGATCAGGCTGGCCGTGGAGAAGCGGTTCATTTCGGCCGGGCCGAACGATTCGACGCGGGCGAACTCCAGGGAGCGCAGACGCTGGCTGAACGAGGCGCCGACGCGGGCGGTGATCAGGCCGGTGAGCGCCATGCAGGCCACGGCGCCGAGGGAGACGGCGAGCATCTTGCCGCCGGCCACCCACACGTCGTGCATTTCGCTGCCGGGGGTTTCGACGAGGCGGGTGATGTCGGCCATGTAGTCGGGCAGTTCCAGATTGAACCAGATCTGCGCCACGGTGAGCAGCAGGCCGACGAACAGCTGCCCCCATTCGGCTTTGGAGAGGTATTTACAGATGGTGATCACGGTATATCCCCCTGTGTTTCCTTGTGTTCCTTGTGTTTGTTTTCTAGTAATTATTGTTTACGGTGTTCAAGATTGGTCATCAATAAACCCCGGCCATACCGGGGCTGTGGCGTCAGGCCGTCAGATCGCGCAGGGCGGTCCTTCCGGCGGCTCGGGGAGACCTTCGTCGCGCATGTAGCCGGCGAATTCCCGGCATCGGTCGAGGAACTGACGGGTGTGCTCCTCGCCCATGCGCTCGAAGACGCGGACGAATCGGTTGTGGATCTCGGTGAACGACTGGTGGTCGACCTCCCGCCCCTTGTCAGTGATGCTCACCAGCACGTTGCGGCGGTTGGACGGATCGGTTTCGCGGACGACCATGCCCTTTTTCTCCAGACGGTCCAGAATCGCGGACACGCGTCCCGGACTCACGCCGAGCGTATCGGACATACGGCCCGGGGTCAGCGGGGTGCTGGACACGGCCAGCATGTGCAATGCCGGCAGTTCGCCCTTTGCGCCGCGGTTCACCGAGTCGATGCTCTTGCCGCGACTGCGTACGGCCAGCTCGAACATCTCGTCGACCGCGTCCTCGGCATATCCCATGACGGCCCCTTTCCGAGAATCTGCGGGAATCCCCGGAAAGTCCCTTGGGTTCCTTCCGAGAATCCGATGTGTTCATCGATCTCGGTATATTTTCTACCACCAATATTTTATAGTGTCAAATATCGGGTTGGGGTGTGGCGGAGACTGGTGAACGTGGTGCGGCGGGGACGGGGTTCGGGGACCGGAGACGCAGCCTGACAAGCCATACGGCTACGCTCGTACACGGTTGCCAACTGAGAGAGAAGGGATCCCTATGGCTGAGAAAACGTCCGCGAAGCCGCGCGAGACCGACGATGTGCCGGTGCCCGCGACGCTGCGCAAGCAACTGAAGAACCGTCACATCCAGCTGATCGCCCTCGGCGGCGCAATCGGCACCGGCCTGTTCTACGGCTCCAGCGAATCGATCGCACTGGCCGGTCCGTCCATTCTGCTCGCCTATCTGGTGGGCGGTCTGGCGATCTTCATGATCGTGCGCGCGCTGAGCGAAATGTCGGTGGAGGACCCGAAGGCCGGCGCGTTCAGCTACTACGCCACCCGCTACTGGTCGAAGCGTGCCGGCTTCATCAGCGGCTGGAACTACTGGTTCAACTACATCCTCGTCTCCATGGTGGAGCTCGCCGTGGTGGGCAGCTTCGTCAACTACTGGTTCCCGAACATCCCCACCTGGGTCTCGGCCGCGGTGTTCCTCGTCGTGATCTGCGCTGGCAACCTGCTGGGCGTGAGCAAGTTCGGCGAATTTGAATTCTGGTTCGCAATCATCAAGATCGTGGCCGTGATCGCCATGATCCTCGGCGGTCTCGCGGTGCTGGTGCTCAACCTGCCCACCGCGTCCGGCGTGCGGGCGAGCTTCGCCAACTGGTTCACGGTCGGCGGCGGATTCCTGCCCAACGGTCTGATGAGCCACGCCGGCGACGGCTCGTGGACCGGCCTGCTCATGGCGCTCGTCGTCGTGATGTTCAGCTTCGGCGGCACCGAACTCATCGGCATCACCGCCGGCGAGACCGAAGACCCGCAGCGCACGATTCCGCGGGCCACCAACGACATCATCTGGCGAATCCTCGTGTTCTACATCGGAGCGCTCGGCGTGATCATGGCCGTCGTGCCGTGGAACACCATCGACGGCAAGACCAGCCCGTTCGTGCAGATCTTCGACTCCGTCGGCGTGCACGCGGCCGCCGGCATCCTCAACTTCGTGTGCCTCACCGCCGTGATGAGCGTGTACAACTCCGGCCTGTACGCCAACTCCCGCATGCTGTACTCGCTGGCCAAGCAGGGCAACGCGCCCGCGTACCTCGGCAAGCTCGACAGCCGCGGCGTGCCGGTGGCCGGCGTGCTCACCTCCGCCGTGATCACCGCGATCGCCGTGGTGGTGGTGTTCGTGTGGCCCGAGTTCGCGTTCAACTACCTGATGTCGATCGCCACCATCGCCGGCATCATCAACTGGACCATGATCATGATCACCGAGATGAAGTTCCGTCGCGTGGCCTTCGCCGGCGAATCCCCGGCCGATTCCTCGCTGGCCGGGCTTTCCGGGCAGCAGGCGCTCGACGCGATCCACTTCAAGCTACCGTTTGCCAAGGTGACCCCGTGGGTGGTGCTGGCGTTTTTGGCACTCGTGGTGGTGCTCATGTGCTTCTCGCCGAGCTACCGCGTGGCCGTGGTCGCCGGCGTGATCTGGCTGATCGTGCTGTTCGTCGCCTCGCAGATCGCCCACGGTCGCCGGTAGGGGCCAATAGTAGGTTTTCGCCGTAGCCGGCAGGCCCCGGTGGCGATCGCAGCCGTGGGCCCAGGTGGCAACCACGGATGGTAGGTAGACCTTGCGCCTTCCCCTCGGAGGGGAAGGCGGCCGTCGTGGCGATCCCGAATAACGATGATTTGGGACCTATCTCCATTCTGCGGGTCGATTTGAGGACCTTGCAGACACCTATCTCCATTCTGAGGGCCCCTCAGACCCGCCGCCGCTGGATAATCCGCGCCAACGCCATTGGAATTTCAACGATCCCGCATCTTCTCTACTTCGCCAAGTGCCCGCAGAACGCAGTTAGGTGTCTGCATATCCCTCAAAAGTGCCCGCAGAATGGAGATAGGTGCGTTTTGAGAGGTCTATGAGCTGAAATCGGCCGGGAGGCGTGGGACGGGAACGTGGTTGTCTCACTGTGGGATTGTATGCGTGGACTCAGGTGAGTCGTTTTTTGGCTTCGCTCTTTGGGGGAAGCCTGTTGAATCTCCCTTGGCGGTATGCAAAGCGGGATGGGCGGATGGGTGGTGAGCGACCGTAAGATAGGAGCCAGCTTGCTGGCTCCGTGGCCGAATGGCCTTGAGTGTGTCGATCATCACCCATCCGCCCATCCCCGGCACCCATCCGCCCGTTCCCGTGGCCGAGCCCTGCCGTGGTTCAGCACAGGCTCAGCCGCGGACACGACTCAGCCGCGGACACGACTCCGCCATGGTCACTGCATGGCCGGGGCGTCGTCAACCAGATTCTTCAGGGTCGGCGGAATGGTGGAGGTCAGGGGGTCGCCGGTGCCGCGGTTGCTCGTCGGATACCTGAGCTGCACGCCGACGATCCTGCCGTTGTTCAGCACCTCGCGCTCGTAATAGATGTAGCCGCCCTTCTCGTAGCTCACGTACAGCGACGGCGACGCCACCAGCTCGTAGGCGATCGGCACGCCGGCCGCTGCCTTGCGCACGCCCAGCTCCTCACGAGCCGACAGTCCCTGCGCGTTCGACTTGCCCCAGACGGTCACCTCGATGCCGGATCCGATGTACTGGGTCTGGTGGGCTTGGGCGGAGTCATCCGAGGAGGCGATCTGCCTGAAATTACTGGGCAGTGCGATGCTGAGGCCGTTGGCCGTATCGGTGAACGTGGTGTAGGTGGACGACGGCGGCACGGAGGAATCGTTGGCCGCGTTCCACGACGAGCTGCCGCTGCTGCCGTTCGAGCTGCCGCTGTTCGTGCCGCCGGCACTCTCGCCCGCGGACATGCCGTTGTCGGTATTGGTGCCGCTTGACGACTGTTCGTCGGTCGCGCCGGAATTCGCCGAAGCCGAAGCCGAGGCGGAAGCGGAGGACGACGCCGAAGGAGACGAGGATTCCGCGATCACTGGTCCGAGCGATTCGATGATGGTCACCGTGGAGCCCTTGGCCAGCCGCTCGCCCGATTCCACGCGGTACAGGCCGACGTACCGGCCCTTGTCGAGCGCATTGTGCTCCTGCTTGACCTTCACGGTGAAGCCGGCCTTCTCCAGCTGGGCGACGGCGTCATCGGCCTGCTCGGCCTGAATGATCGGCACGCTGACCAACTGGTCGGTCGGCCCGGAGGACTGACCTCGGAGCATCATGAACGCGCCGATGCCCAGTGCCACGACGACCAACGCCGCAATGGCCACGATGATCGGGGTGCGGCGTCGCGCCGATCGGGAGGCCGAGACGGCGTCGACGGCCGCAGCGCCCGAGCCGGCGGAACCCGAGGCGCCGAACGAACCGGACGTGCCGGACGTACCGAACGCATTGGAAGCGCCGGACGAGTCAGGGCGGATGACGAATTCGTTCGAAGTGCCGGTGCTGAAATCGCCGAAATCAAAGGCGTCGGAACCGTTGGCGTGGTTGTCGGTGGTCTGACCGTAAGCGCCGGTGCCGATCGGATTGCTCGGGCCCTCCGGACCATTGCCGGAGGCCGGACCGCGTGAGCCCGCCTTGCCGGAGCGGACGAATCGCTGGCCCAGCGCAGCGAGACCATGGCCCAGCCCGGAAGAGCCATTGCCGGAAGCTCCGGCGGCTCCGGCGGCGGCATTGGTCGCGAGCCCGGCCGATTTGCCTGAAAATCGGTTGGTTTTACGGATCCGATCGGTCACGCTGGAATTGGGGACGATCGGATTGAACCCGGCCTCCTTCATGCTGACCGGATCGAATACCGCGGTATTGACGAGATCGTTGAACATCGGCGAAGGGGAGCTGGCGGTGTCGGTGGGATCTCCGTCGCCAGGGTTGTCGGCGTCGACGTCGGCATCGCGGTGATCATCGCCCGTTTCGTCGGATCGACCGGCTGGCTGATTGCCGAGCAGTTCGGTCTGGGCCGGCTGATCGGCAATCGACTGATCGGTTTGGTCTGACTGACCAGAGTTGGGGGACTGGAGGGGCTGGCCGTTCGATTCGGACTGATCAGGCTGACCGGACTGATCAGTCCGGTCGGAGTCGGGGGACTGGGTGATCGGTGCGGCATGTGTGATTGGTACGGTCTGTTCAGACTGATCGGCCGGATCGTGCTGAACGGTCCGAACGGACTGATTGAAGTCGTAATGCGTGACTACGGTCGCCGCGGGATCGGCCTCAGCTGAGGATCCCGCCGTTCTGGCTGCTGCCGGCTCGACGGTCGCGTCCTGCTGCGATGGCTGCGATGCATCCTGCTGCGGTGTCGCCGGCTGCGCGGTCTGCGGATGGGACGTCTGCGGCGCCTGCGGATTGTGCTGCTGCGGCGCCTGCGGCGTCTGCGAGTCCTGCCGCCCGGCCTGTCCGGCGGACCGCTCCGTGGCGTTCACCAATCGGGACAGGTGCGGGCTCTCGTAGGTGTCGCCGTACAGATTCAGCAGTCCGATCGAATCGTCGGTCGGCTGATCGGCGGTCGAACGATCCCACCCGCATTCCGAGCAGAACCGGTCCTCCTGCTGAAGCTCATAGCCGCATCGCGGACAACGCATATCGTCTCCTTCTCCGCGCATGATCTCCTGCGCCTTGCACGCACTCTTCCGCGCTCTTGTTCCTCGCGCAGCCCACGCAATGCGGTCTTCCGCACGGCATGGCCCGCTGCATGCCGCCGTTGGCACGGACCTGCGCCGCCGGTGGCTCTCTGCCGTCCATCCTAAACGATGCCGGTAACGATTCAGCATGATGTTTCACGTGAAACATCGACGGCTGTTTCACGGTTCCGACTGTCGAAATTGCGGTATAACGGAACCTGACCGCACTGTCATCAACCGGACAAGGCCGAGTATCGGCCGGATAAAGTCAGGTGCCAGCCGGACAAGGCCGGGATGTGGCGGTGGTTCCGGGCGGATTCGGCTGACGGTGAGGTTGTGGAACTGGTCGGACGATACCGACGGGCGATATCGATGGAACAGCGTCGAAGAACGGCGAACGCAAAGGGGCATAGGGGATGGCAGTACGACGTAATGATCGCGGTGGCGATGATCGCGGCGGCAAAGCGGTAGACGATGGGATTGGCAACGCCCGGACCTTCTGCGGACCGTTCCGCCGGACGCCGGCGTTCGGGCCGTTCGACACCCCGGATTTTCTGCGGACGTTCGCGATCCCCGTCACCGTCGGCGATCTCACCGCGTTCGGCACGCACAATCTGGAGACCGCCGATCGCGTCTCCCTGTTCATCCCGGGATTCACCGGATCCAAGGAGGATTTCATCCCGTTCTTCCCGACATTGTGGAGTGAGGTAACGCGGCGGAGTGAAGTGCTGCGGCGGGATGGGGTCGAGCCGTCCCGTGCGATCGTCGCCTACTCGCAGCGCGGTCAGGGTGATTCCGCGGCCCCGCATGAGCCGGGAGCTTACGAACTCGAGGATTTCGTGGCCGACGGATGCGAGGTGCTGGAGCGGCTCGGCGGACGGGAGCGGCCGATCGATCTGGTCGGTCACAGTTTCGGCGGGGTGGTGGCCCGGCGTGTGGCGATCCGCTGCCCGGAGATGGTCCGGTCGCTCACGTTCTTCGATTCGGGCGCGCAGCCGGTGAAGAGCACGCCGATCATCAAGGTGGGGCCGGCGATCATCCGGGCGATCGGCACGAAGGCGTTGTTCCCCGTGTTCCGGTGGGGAATGCGCGACCTGCCGCAGAAGGACCGGCTGGCCGAACTGTTCCGTCAGTGCATGCACGCCTCGTCGAAGTATCATCTCGCGTCGGTGGCGCGGTTCATGACCGATTTCGACGACGTGACGCCGGATCTGGCGCGGTTGCGCGAGTCCGGCATGCCGATGGCCATGCTGTATGGCGAGCATGACGACGTGTGGCCGCACGAGGTGTACGAGCGGGAGGCCGAGAAGCTCGACATCACGCCGATGGTGATGCCCGACGCCGCGCATCTGGCGCAGGACGATCAGCCCGAGGAGTTCGCCCGCTGTCTGGTCAGGTTCTGGGATCGGTGCCGATGACCACGGTTGAGTCGGATTGGGCTTTTTTAGTCGGGGGGGGGGGTGAAAGCATGAAGCCGAAACCCGCATGTGATTTGCGGGCGAGGAAGATGAGGAAAAGAGGTTTTCGATGAGAAACCAACATACCCCCGGTCGTTGGGGTGCATGGGGCCGTCTTGCGGTGGCCGCCGTCGTTGCGGTCGGCATGTTCGCGCCGATCTCGGTCGCCAATGCGGCGGAGGCCGAGACCCCGGCAGCGGAGCAGTCGGCTCAGTCGGCTCCGACCGCATCCGCGCAGCCCGCGCAGACTACGCCGTCCGCACAGTCCACTCAGCCTGCGCAGTCTGGCGAGGCCGCTGCCACGCCGATCGCGGGTAACGCTTCGGCTAGGAACAATACGAGCATGAGCCGTGCCATCGCGATTCAGGTCAATCGCATGTACGATCTCATGGATAGTAGCAAAGACGCTGGTAACGATGTGTGGTACAGGTTCACCATCAAACGTCCTGGTGTGGTCAAGGTGCAGGGCTTGAACGATAGGTATGCGTACCCGTCGCTGTTGGATTCTTCCGGCCGTGTACTGTTCAAATACGATTACTATTGGGGGCCTGGTATAACCTCCTATGGTTACATCGGCGTCGCAGCCGGAACCTATTACTTGAAGATCAGGACCAGTGATTGGCGCGGAGAGACCGGCGGATACAGTCTGAAGGTCGGGTATTCCGCAACGTCGAATTGGGAGACCGAGTGGAACAACGATCGTGCCAGCGCCGATGTCCTGACTCTCGGCCGCACGCTGAACGGGTCGATCTGGGGTAATGAGGACGATGGAGAACAGGACTGGTACCGGTTCACCCTGTCCAAGGCCACCAAGGTGCAGATCGCGCTGCGTAGCGTACCTGATAGTAATGCCAATATTTCATCTTGGACCGCCCGAGTGTATGCTCCCAATCTCTCTCAGATCGCAACATATACGTGGACGGGCAATAAGAACGGGCGTGATGGTGTGCTGACGCTGGCCCACGGCACCTACTACATCCGCGTAACCTACAGTAAATGGTACAAGAATTTAATCGATGATAGTGGTGCCCTCAACCCGATGGCCTATACGGTGTCGGTGCGTCCATGGACGGTGACGAAGGTGCCGGTGTACCGCGTGTACAACCGTCGTTCGGGTCTGCACCACTACACGAGGAACGCCTCCGAGCGCAATATGCTGGTGAGTCTCGGCTGGCGCAACGAGGGCACGTCGTTCATCACCGTGCCGGGCAACACGTCCGGAGCCAAGCCGGTGTACCGCGAGTACAACCGTCGTACCGGTAATCACAACTGGACGATGAACAAGAAGGAGCACGACATGCTCGTGCGCCTCGGCTGGAAGAACGAGGGCGTCTCCTGGTATGCGCCCAGCTCCGGCAAGAACGTGTACCGCCTGTACAACCGTCACTCCGGCGAGCATGTGTACACGATGAGCTACGGCGAATACGTCGCCGTCCAGCGTGCCGGCTGGAAGGGCGAAGGCGTCGCGTGGAAAAGCCTGTAATTGAAGGCACTGACTTCAATCAGGCTTTTGCGAAGGGCCGTCGCCACCAGCGGCCCGAAGCCAGCAAAGCGCTTGCCGTAAGGCAAGTCCTCAATTGCGGGACGAGCCTGTGACGACGGTCTTCTGAGCTTCCCCCTCTGGGGGAAGCCAAGGTGCTTTCGTCATGCCCCCGCTAGCGGGGGCTGTCGGCGGAGCCGACTGGGGGTGGTCAAGTCCCGTCGCATGGCGGTTCGACCACCCCCAGTCCGCCTTACGGCGGCCAGCCCCCGCCAGCGGGGGCACGGGCTGTGGGTTGAAACGCTGCTTGTCACCTCATCAGTCAGCCTGCGGCTGCCAGCTTCCCCTCAAGGGGAAGCCTGGGCGCTTCGGGCCTTCGCTCGCTTATTGGTTTGCCCACAACGGAGGGCGGCATGTGTTGTCCGACCGTAAGGACTTGGCCTGAGCGGCCCGGAGCGCGTCGGACAACACATGCCACCCTCCGCCAAGCGAAGCAATCTCCCTCCTCGACACCGCTTCCGTCTTCGGCAATGCGGACGGGATAAACTATCGGTGAGTACAAGAGGTTCACCGGCGTCTGCCGGGACGGGAGTAATCACCATCATGAAGAGGCAAACACTGCGTCGTGTTGTCGCCGTCGCCGTTTCAGCAGCCATGCTGGGCGGATCCGCGATCACGATGAGCACCGCGTGGGCGGACGACACCGACGGCTCATCCGCAACGGCCGCCCAGACCCAGCCGGTCACCATCACCGCGTCGGACACCACCACCGATGTCACCCCCGATACCACTACCGACAGCGAGGCGGCCACCCAGACCGAATCCGAGGCCGCGGCCCGATCCGCCAACGCCTCCGGCTCCGCTGCTGATGTTTCAGGCTCCGCCTCGGCCAGCAAGGCCGGTGTCTCCAGTCTGGGCGTCACGCTCGGCGACGGCGTCACCGTCTACGTCAACGAGACGCTGAACCAGAAGACCGTCCGGTCCGTCGCACTGAACCATGTGATCAAGTGGCGCAAGGACGCGCTCAACGACAGTCGCATCAAGATCCGTCTGGGCATCAACGGCGTCACCTACCAGTACTCGGTGCGTGACTATCTGAAGCAGATCGGCATGTCCGAGCAGGAGTATCTCTCCCCGAAGTGGTCGAACGAGCTGGAGCGCATCGCCACCCAGCGTGCCGTGGAGGCCGCCGATTACGAGCTGGGCCACAATCGTCCGAACGGGACGAGCTGCTTCACCGCCACCTACAACGGGTATCAGGCGTTCGGCGAAATCCTCGCGTGGGGCGGCCGCGACATGGCCTACGCGATCGACAATCAGTGGGCTTCCGAAAAGTCCGACTACATCAATCTGCTCAACGGCAAGCCGGCCGGACAGGTCGGTCATTACGTGCAGCTGATCCAGCCGGACGTGCGGTGGTACGGATTCGGTCAGGGCACCAGCCCCGACTGGGGGACCACCTTCGCCGGCGAGACCTCCTCGAGTCTGCGGTACAACTACACGCAGGGCGCCACCAACTGGCAGGGTGCCAAGACCGTTGAGGTCAACGTGGCCCAGGCCCTGCTGAACCAGGGCGTGAAGTCGAATCTTGGCACGATGAACGAAGGCACCTCCGTGCAGGCCGTGGCCAAGCTGCGGTACATGTCCGGCCGGTACGAGTTCCGCGGTACGTGGTCGTCGTCCAACCCGTCGGTCGCCAGCGTGACGGCGGGCGGTAAGGTGACCGCGCTGCGTGCCGGTACCGCCAGCATCCGCGTGACCGATCAGGGACGGACGTACAGCTTCCCGGTGATCGTGAAGGCCGTGCCGAAGACCGTGACTCTGACTTACTCCGGCAACGGCGCGACCTCCGGTTCGGTGAAGACGACGTCCGGCAAGAGCGGGCAGAAGGTGACCGTGGCGGCGAACGGATTCGCCCGCAGCGGCTACACGTTCACCGCGTGGAACACCCGCGCCGACGGCAAGGGTCTCTCCTACCAGCCCGGCGCCTCGATCGTGCTGCCGCTGACCAACACGACGCTGTACGCGCAGTGGAAGAAGAACCCGGCGGCCCCGACGATCCGTTCGATCGACCCGGTGTCGGTGACCACGACCGCAGGAACCGCGCCGAAGCTGCCGAGCACGGTGACCGCCACCTACACCAACGGCGCGCGCAAGACCGTGGCGGTGACGTGGCCGTACATCTACTCGGGCCAGTATGCGAAGGCCGGATCGTTCACGGTGAATGGCACCGTGGCGGGGACCAGCGTGAAGGCGCGTGCGACGGTGACCGTGAAGGCCAAGCCGAGTGAGCCGTCGCAGCCGTCGAAGCCGACGCAGCCGACCGTGAAGCAGGTGCCGGTGTACCGCGTGTACAACAGGAACTCGGGTCTGCATCACTACACCACGTCGGCCGCCGAGAAGAACATGCTCGTGAAGCTCGGATGGCGCGACGAGAACCGCGGAAGCTCCTCGTTCATCACCGTGCCGAAGGGCACCGCCGGGGCCAAGCCGGTGTACCGCGAGTACAACCCGAACAGTGGCAACCACAACTGGACGATGAGCCTGGGCGAGCACAACACGCTCGTGAAGCTCGGCTGGCGTAACGAGGGCATCGCATGGTATGCGCCTTCGAGCGGCAAGCCGGTGTACCGCCTGTACAATCCGACGCGCTACTACAAGCCGAAGAACGGTCGCGGCAACGGCGGCGGCGAGCACGTATACACGATGAGCTACGGCGAATACGTGGCCGTCCAGAACGCCGGCTGGCGTGGCGAGGGCATTGCCTGGAAAAGCCTGTAATTGAAGGCACTGCCTTCAATCAGGCTTTTGCGGAGGGTCGCTGTTACCGGCGGTCCGGAGCCAGCAAAGCGCTTGCCGTAAGGCAAGTCCTCAATTGCAGGAACAGCCTGTGATTGCTGGGCTCTCCTCTTGTAATTGCCGGGGCTTCCCCTCAAGGGGAAGCCCACAGGTAAGACTGACTGATGTGGTGACGGGCTTGCCGGCCACCCGAAGCCAGCAAGGCGCGGCCCGAAACCGGCCAACTGCGGCCCCGTCCCTTGATCAGTAAGGGGTGGGGCCGCGGTTTGCCATGGGGTCGCGGTTTGCCATGGGGCCGCAGTTGGCCATGGGGCTGTCGGTGGTAGCCGACTGAGAGTGGCTGGGCTTGTTCGTTGGCCAAGTCGTTCATTATTCGCTGGCCAAATCGTTCACGAGACCCCTTACTTGGCCAAGACGTTCACGTACGGGCCGAAAATGGGGTCTTCCTGAACGTGTTGGCCAAGTATCGTTGGGTTATTGTTTGGTGGGCAGGGGTCAGTAACGGTATACCGGGCCTATGTTGGGGAACGGATCGGTCTTGGTGCCGCCCCACCCCCAGTAATACGAGCTTGGGTACCAATCCGAAGGTAGCGAAGCCATGCACATCCAGATGTAGCCGGCGTCATCCCGGTACTTCTTCCAGACTCGTGCGCTGTTGCAGGTCGGCAATCCGAGTGCCGTATACATGTCATCCGCCCGTCCGGGCCCGACCGCGTACCATGCCAGACCTTCGTCACGCCATCCGGCGCGGACGAGCATATTGCGTTCGTTGCCGTTCAGCGTGTAGTTGTGCGTGCCACGGCGAGCATGCGGATTGTATTGGCGATACAGCGGGTAGCTTCGATTCGTGTCGCTTGAGTACCAGCCGATGCCTTCGTACTTCCAGCCCACGCGAACCAGCATGTTCTTCTCCGCGCCGTTCATCGTGTAATGATGGTCGCCGGCGTGACGGTTATACAGTCGGTACACCGGGCGGCTCGACCTCGCCGGCGCCACCCATCCGATGCCCTCGTATCGCCAGCCGGCGTGGATCAGCATGTTGCGCTCCGCGGCATTCGCCGTGTAGAAATGTTCGCCGGAATTGCGGTTGTACAGGCGGTACATATTCCGCGAGCCGCCCGTATCCGCTGCGGCCATGCCGTCGATCGGACCGGCCAGCGCCACGATCGCGGTCGTCAGCATCATGGCTATTGCGGCGATGATTGCCATTGTTATGTTGAATGCGCGGGGTAG
Organism: Bifidobacterium simiarum; assembly: GCF_002802905.1. Classification (GTDB taxonomy): domain Bacteria; phylum Actinomycetota; class Actinomycetes; order Actinomycetales; family Bifidobacteriaceae; genus Galliscardovia; species Galliscardovia simiarum. The sequence continues at coordinate 222,399 of NZ_PEBK01000002.1, read as the reverse complement.
ATTAATGGTTCCCTGTTTGTTGATGGTTCCGTGTTTGTTTGCAGACCACGTTGTTATAGACCACGGTGTCATATCGGCCTCCGATCTTCGAGCCTCTCATCTTCCAGTGTAGGTGCGCTGTTCGCCGGCGTAGGAAATTTCAGGCCATTCGTCTGGCAAGTGGTGTATTCGGGCTTGGCTTCCGGCTCATTCGGACTTAGATTCCGGTATATTCGGGCCTATCTCCATTCTTGGGGCAGATTTTGGTGCCTTGCAGACACCTATCTTCATTCCTGGGGCACCTCGAGCCCGGTATCGCCGGGTAATCCGCCGAAATGTCATTGGGATTTCAACAATTCCTCGCCGCTGATACCTCGCCAAGTGCCCGCAGAATGAAGATGGGTGTCTACAAGTACCCGAAAAGTGCCCGCAGAATGAAGATAGGTCCGATTTGCCGTATTCAGCGACCTGTCGGACACCTAGGAGCCAACTGGGCCACCGTGAAGCATGCGCCTAGGTGGTGAAGAATCGCGCGGGGAAGGCGGCCGAGGCGCCGGCGGTGCGGTCGGGGAGCATCAGGGCGCATTGGAACATGGGCGCACCATCGTCTGAACTGAACGCTTCGGCCAGCGCACTCGGGTCGGCGACGAACAGGGACGTGGCCAGACCGTCCGCCAGCGCGGTGGGGAAGCGAGAGGCAATGTCAATGGCACTGTTAGCGGCAATAGGATCATCGTTGCCGCGCTTCGCGTTGTCAGGTTTCGCGTTGTCAATACTGGCGCCGGTACTAGCGTTGTCAGGTTTCGCGTTGCCGGGACTGGCGTTGCCGGGTTCCGCATCAGCGTAAACCCGATTATCGAGCATTTCAGCATCGGCTCCCGCATCGCAGTCGGGTGCTTCGCTGTTGTTCATCACCGTCGGCACATACACCCATGTGGCCTTGACATCGTCGACCGGCTGCCCATCGAGCGCATTGAGCAGGTGATGGGCCCGCGTGATCGCCCCCTCCGCCGACCGCACCCGCCAATGCCGTCGGCTCGGCGCGGACGCGCAGAACGACCCTGAGGTGATTTCGGCCACGCCGATCGCCCGGGTCTGATCATCCGGATCCTCCAACGCCACCTGAATCGGTGAGTCGATCCGCGCTCGCAGATCGCCGCCGGCGTCCACGACGTATTCGCAGCCGGGCAGTTCCCGCTCGATCATGTGCGCCAGCAGATCGATCATCATGCCCTTGCCGGCTGCTCCGAAATCCAGCCGGACCGGTCCCGGCACGGTCAGTGCCCCCGAATGGTGGGTGATCGCGGCCCACGTGAGTCGGCCGGACGGTGCGGTCTGGCTGGACGGTGCGGACAGGTCGGACTGATCGGACTGGTCAGGTGGGATGATCCGGTCATGCAGCGTGACGATTTGGTCCGGGCCGTCCATGCTGAACGTGAGATCGGCGCCGTAGCCCAGCCGGGTGAGCTCCTCGCCGACGGTGGGGTCCATCGCCCCGCCGGTCGCGGCGAACAGACGATCGTACAGCGTGAACAGGGCCTCGGCGGTCTGCGGATCAGGGAAGCCGAAACTGCCGCCGACGTTGCAGTTGCCGACGTTGCCGTTCGCGATCCGACCGATCAGCGAATCGGATCGGAAGCGGGAGAACACGGCTTCGAACCGTTCGATGGACTGGACCATTCGATCGTGCAGATCGGGCGGGATCGGCTGCGAACCGCTGACGATGATGCCGGTGCCCAATGCGTGGGGGAATGCGGCGATATGGGTCAGACGGTTCGCGGTAGAGCTCATACCGGCCATGGTAGCCTCGCCATGGTAGCGAGAGCGACACACCATCAGGCTCCCGCTGGCGGGAGCTGGCTGCCGGAGGCAGACTGAGGGTGGTTGCATGAAGTGCAAGATGATTTCATATGATTTGATATTCAACCACCCCCAGTCACGCCAAGCGTGACAGCCCCTGCCGGTGGGAGCGAGGTCCGGCGAGTCATGGTAACGGAGTGTGTCGTTGAATTCCTCACGCGGGCCGCCCGTCCCGTGTGAGGAGATCTTGGAGATCGTTGGGATTGCAGCGGTTTGTAGTTGGCCCTCACGTGGGGCGGGCGGCCCGTGTGAGGGAACCGTCACCTCATCAGTCAGCCTTGCGGCTGCCAGCTTCCCCTCGAGGGGAAGCCGAGTGATGGTCGGGCGCGGCGAGGCTGACCGCGCAGACGGCTGACCGCACAGCCGACTGACCGCACAGCCGACCGCATAGTGGGACGATGCGTAAGGGGTATGTTTCGGCGCGCCGAAAAGAGCGGAATCAAATACCACCGATCACCGAAAAAATCAAGACTTTCTTTTTGGAAAAAACTGCTTTAGCTTTACGTGTGGCTTTGGAAAAAGCCGCGAACCCTAGAAATTCGAGGGTTTTCGAATGGTTGCCGCACGTCGGTCGGCATTCGAATATTCATTGAATTTCTTCTGCGACACGGCTTTCTCCTTGGCCCGACACAAAAAATCCAAGAAATTTTGCGGAATTTCGCGGGTACTGAGATTTCGAGGTCGTTGAGAGGAAGTTTATGAGGTCTCGTTCTTCACAGTTCGATGTGATCGCCCGCGTGTGCGCGGCAGCCGCCGTCATGCTGATCGTGGTCACGTCGTTCTTCGCTGCGCCGTTCGCCCCGGTGGCATCCGCCGCCTCGTCGAGTGATTCGAGCACGTCCAGCTCCAGCGACGACGGCACCGACATCTCATACACCAAGTGGGCCGAGGTGGCCAAGGCCATCACCGATGAGATCGCCACCGGCCAGAAGACCTACCAGTCCGGCGACAACGCCGGCGCGGCCTCCGCGTTCCAGTCCGCCCAGTGGTCGACCTACGAGGCCGATAACTTCGGCAAGGTGGTGAACGACACCATCGGCTCGGCGAAGTACCAGAGCCAGACCCAGCAGTTCCAGGATCTGCAAACCGCCGCCTACACCACCGGCAACGCCTCCACCATCGCCTCGAAGGCCCAGGCGCTGATCAACGACCTGAACTCCACGGCCGCCACGCTTGACGCCAACACCAAGCTCGCCAATCCCGCGCAGTACGCCAAGGACCGCGCCGCGCAGACCGCCAAGGAGCGCAAGGCCCTCGACGCCAAAAAGAAGAAGACCACCAACACCGCGAAGACGTGGAAGGACGTCGCCAACGCGATGCTGCCGATCCTCGACAATGCCGTGAAGGCCTACGAGAACGGTGACGCCGCGAAGGGCGCCACGCTCGTCAACGACGCCTACTACCAGCATTACGAGAAGCTCGGCTTCGAGAAGACCGTGCTCAGCGCCATCAGCGGCAACCGCGTCTCCGAGGTCGAATACCAGTTCAAGCTGAGCCGTTCCTCGATGAACCAGGGCAAGCCGGTCTCCGAGGTCAAGCAGTACGTCGAACAGCTCAAGACCATGCTCACCACCGACGCGGCCAAGCTCGACGGCGGTGCCGCCGATCAGGAGGGCGGTGCCCTCAAGTTCCTCACCAGCGCGGTCGGTCAGGCGTTCCTGATCCTGATCCGCGAGGGTCTCGAGGCCCTGCTCGTCGTGGCCGCCGTGATCGCCTACCTCGTCAAGTCCGGCAACCGCCGCTTCACCAAGTGGATCTACGTGGGCGTGCTCGCCGGTCTGGCCGGCTCGGGCGTCATCGCCGTGATCTTCACGCTGATGTTCGGCGGCGCAGGCGAGGAGCAGGAGATCATGGAGGGCATCTGCGCCCTGATCGCCATGTGCATGCTGCTGTGGACCAGCAACTGGATGCTCAACAAGTCCTCGGTCGAAGCGTGGAACCGTTACATCCGTAACAAGACCGAGTCGGCCGTGGCTTCCGTCACCTCGCAGGTCGAGTCCGGCGACAAGGTGGCGTTCGGCACGGTGGTGTCGCTCGCCATGCTGAGCTTCCTCGCCGTGTTCCGCGAGGGTGCCGAAACCGTGATCTTCTACCAGTCCATCTACACGATGAGTCAGGATACGAAGGGCATGTGGATCGGTGGCATTGCGGCGGCGATCGTGCTGGTGATCATCTTCCTGATCATCCGCTTCACGTCGGTGAAGATCCCGATCGGCCCGTTCTTCATGGTCACGTCGATCCTGATGTCCGTGCTGGTCGTCGTGTTTGCCGGCGGTGGCGTGCACGCCCTGATCGAGGGCGACCTGCTGCCCGCCATGTACCTGCCCGGCGTGCCTACGAACGATTGGATCGGCCTCTACCCGTACGTCGAATCCATCGTGGCCCAGGTTCTCGCGGCCATCGCCGTGATCGTCCTGTTCGCGGTCGGTTTCGCCAAGAAGCACAAGGCCAAGGCCAAGCTCGAATCCAGCGAAACCAGCGAATCCAAATAACCGACTAACCAACTAACCAACTAACCAACGAAGACTTGCGACCGGATCCGGAAGCGATTCCGACCGGCCGCCCCAATAACTGATCAACGTGAATCCCCCAATTCACTACAGTAAAGGAATAGAGAAATGAAGAAAAGCAAGCTGATGGCCCTCGCCGCCATCGTCCTTTCCGGTGCGCTCGCCCTGACCGGCTGCGGCAACGCCAGCTCCTCGAGCTCCAGCTCCAGCAGCTCCGCCAAGTCCGATTCCTCCTCTTCCGCCGCCGCCCCGAGCGAGGCCTCCGGCTTCGAAGAGGTCCCGGTCGGCCCGTCCGGCACCGCTGAGGAGCAGGACAAGGCCGCCGGCCCGCTGACCGTCGGCGCCGTCTACTTCCAGCCCATCGACATGGAGCCCGCCGGCATGGGCCTGAAGGCCGCCGACGCGAGCTTCCACCTCGAGGCCGACATCCACGCCAGCCAGGAGGGCACCGACTACGGCTACGGCAAGGGCGACTTCGTCCCCGACCTGACCGTGAACTACCAGATCATCGACAAGTCCACCGGCAAGCAGGTCGAAGGCACCGCCACCTCCGGCACCTTCATGCAGATGAACGCCTCCGACGGCCCGCACTACGGCGCCAACGTCAAGCTCGACAAGGCCGGCACCTACCAGCTGAAGCTGTCGATCCAGTCCCCGGAGAAGAAGGGCTGGATGCTGCACGTCGATCCCGAGACCGGTGTGAAGAACCACAAGTTCTGGACCGAGCCGATCGAGGTCACCTTCGACAACTGGGATTACACCCCGCGTCAGTGGTGAGCCACTGAAGTAGGCTTTCGGCCCGTTGGTCGGTTGGGTCTCGCTGATCTTCAGCGAGACTGCCCGTAGCGGGCCTCGCGTCAATGCCCCTCATCAGTCTGCCTTCGGCAATCGGTCACCTCATCCGACCGGCCAAGCCGGCCACCTTCCCCTCGAGGGGAAGGCAGGTCCTTTGCTGGGCTTCCCCCGCCGGGGGAAGCTGGCTGCCGCAGGCAGACTGATGAGGGGCCAGTGAACGGAAGCCACAGGGCCGCGAGGCCCGGAGAACTTACACCAAACCTTCTGTCGGGATCGGCTTGGAATCAGGCCGGACCCGGCAGAAGGGTTTTCGTGTTTTTGCGCGAAACCACCAGAACTCAAGGAATCCTAAGAAACACCGAATCCTAAGGACCACCTAGGAAAGAAGCGAAGCGAATGCTGAAACAATTCGTTGCGGTGATGCCGGGAACGCTCGCCCCCGCATTGCTGATCATGTGTCTGAGCGTCATGCTCACCGTCGGCGAAGGACGAGACAAGCCGATCAGCGCGCACTGGCGCCGCTGGGGCTTCGCCATCGGTCTGGTGGCGTCGATCGTGTTCGCCGGCCTGCGAGCCTCCGCCGTCATCAACCAGCGAACCTTCGTCAACTTCCCGCTGCTCATCGCCTGCGTGATCGTCGACGTGCTCACCATCGCGCTCATCGCCGCCTCACCCCGCATCGTCGCGAACTGGAAGAACCACGCCATCTGGATGCACATCGCCAACGGTGTGGCCGCACTGTGCATCGCACTCACCGTCTTCTACGCCCTGCCCGACGTGATCCTCCAGCTGACGATCTGGGTGGAGCCGGGCGACCCCATCTTCACGTCGGCGATGCTGCTGCGGGCCCTCGGCTTCGCGCTCGGCGTCGGCGCCTCGATCATCATCGCCGCGATCTTCCGCACCATGCGCTCCACCGCGGTTCGTCCCGCGTTCATGTTCGCCGTGCTCGCCGTGTTGGTGATCCTGCTGTGGCAGCACGCCACCGCCCTGCTCCAGATCATTCAGGTCAAGGTCCTGATCTTCCCGCATTCGCTGTTCGTGTTCCTCGCATGGTCGCTCAACCACAATCCGTGGATGATCCAGGCGCAGGCCTGGGTGTTCCTCGTGCCCGCCATCGCCTCCGTCGTGGCTGGATTCCGCCTGCCGATGACCGGCGCCAACGAGGCGATCGCCCGCAAGCACAAGGCCTTCCGCCGTCGCGCGATCGCCGCCTCCGTGTGGAGTCTGGTCGCGATGATCGGCGTGACCGTCACCCTTACGCTCGGCGTGGCCGAGATCAACAAGGCCCCGACCCTTTCGCCGCCGGAAAGCTATTCGCTGACCAAGACCACCGCCACGATCCCGTTCAGCCAGGTCGAGGACGGTCATCTGCACCGCTTCGAATACAAGGCCAAGGACGGCACCGTGATGCGGTTCATCATCATCAAGAAGAACGGCGGCGCCTACGGCATCGGCCTCGATGCCTGCGACAACTGCGGCGACGCTGGCTACTACGAGAAGGACGGCAAGATCATCTGCAAGAAGTGCGAGGTGGCCATCAATCTGGCGACCATCGGCTTCAAGGGCGGATGCAACCCCGTGCCGTTCCCCTACAAGGTCGCCAACGGCAAGATCACCATCCAGACCGCCGATCTTGACGCGCTCAGTGTTCATTTCAAGTAAGCGTTCATTTCAAGTAACAGGGAAGGAGCGAAATGTTCTTTCTGCGAATGATCTATCGCTCGTTCAGCCGCCAGCTGCGTCGACGGTTGCTCATCGCGCTGACCGTGTGCCTGTCGGCCACGGTGTCGGTCGCGATGCTGGGCGTCGTATTCGACGTCGGCGACAAGCTCAACGCCGAACTGTCCACCTACGGTTCGAACATCACCGTGCAGCCCAAGGCCGACGCGGTGGTCTCCGATCTGTATTCGACCGAGAACAGTGACGGCGGCGGGGCTTCGGCCGGCCAGGACCCGACTGCGTTCCTCAAGGAGTCGGACGCGGTGAAGATCAAGACGATCTTCTGGGCCTTCAACATCACCAACTTCGCGCCCGAGCTGACCGTGCAGGCGCAGTCCGGTCATACGGACGTGCCGCTGGTGGGCACCTGGTTCAACAAGACGCTGCACCTGCCGACCGGCGAGTCGACCGTGGCCGGCGTCGAGGGCATGCGCTCGTGGTGGCAGGTCAACGGCAACTGGCCGAAGGACGACGCCGCCGAAGGCATGGCCGGCAAGGATCTGGCGGCCAAGCTGGGCGTGAACCCCGGCGACACGATCACCCTCACCAAGGACGGCCGGTCCCAGCAGATCAAGATCGTCGGCACATTCGACTCCGGCGATGACGACAACGGTTCGCTGTACCTGCCGTCGTCGGTCGCCCAGGTGCTGGCGAACCTGCCCGATCAGGTCAACAAGATCGAGGTCAAGGCGCTGACCACCCCGGAGAACGATCTGGCGCGCAAGGCCGCGAAGAACCCGGCCGCTCTGAGCCAGGAGGAGTGGGAGACGTGGTACTGCACCGCGTATCCGAGCTCCATCGCCTACCAGATCGAGGAGGTGATCCCCGGCGCCGTGGCCAAGCAGGTGCGTCAGGTGGCCGCGCTGCAGGGCAACGTGCTGCAGAAGACGCAGGCCGTGATGATCCTGATGACCGCACTGAGCCTGATCGCCGCCGCCGTGGCCGTGGCCAACCTGATGGCCGCCTCGATTTCGGAGCGCTCCAACGAGCTCGCGCTGCTCAAGGCGATCGGCGCCACCGATGGTTCGGTGTCGCGCCTGATGCTCGCCGAAACGGCCGCGATCTCGCTGGTCGGTGCGATCGTCGGTGCGCTGCTCGGTTCGGGTGTTGCGCAGATCGTGGGGCATGTGGTGTTCTCGTCGGGCATCACCATGCGTCCGATGGTGTTCGTGCTCGTGTTCGTGCTGCTGGCGATCACCGTGCTGGTGGCGTCCGCGTCCTCGATCCGTTCCATTCTGAGCTTGCGTCCCGCGGAGGTGCTGCATGGCCGGTAAACCGATGACTTCCAATACCCGAATGTTCTTCACGATGCTTTGGGGTGCGGTGTTCCGCCGCCGCTCCCGGGCCGTGATGGCGGTGGTGGCGTCCATGGTGGGTGCCGCCACGCTGTTCTGTCTGGCGGCGATCTGCATCGCCGTGCCGCAGCAGATGAATGACGAAATGCGTTCGTACGGCGCGAACCTGATCGTCACACCGATCGAAACCGACGGCCGCAAGACCGGCATCGACGAGGCGATGGTGGAGCACACCACCGAAATGGTGCGCGCCCACGGCGACGCGCGATACGCGACGTACCGCTACGAGAACGTGCGCGTCAACGCGGCGCCGTACGTGATGGCCGGGGTCGACGCCGCGCAGGTGCGAGACCTCAACCATCATTGGAGCGTCGACGGCAGCTGGCCGTCGAGCGGCTCCGTGCTCATCGGTCGCGACGTGGCCGATTCGACCGGCGCCGACATCGGTTCGACCATTACGATCGGCTATCGGTCGTCGGACAACACCGGGAGCAGTGCGGACAGCTCGTCCAGCGCGGACAGCTCGGCCAGTGCGTCCGGCAGTTCTACTGACGGTTCCGGTACGACCAGCGATCAGTCCGGTTCTGATCAGTCTGATCAGTCCGGTATTGCGGCCCCGTCCTCGCCGACCGAGAACGGCCGCGTCTCCAGCGACATCATGGACACCAAGGGCACCGATTTCCGCGTCGCGGGCATCGTCGACACCGGCGGCAACGAGGATTCGATCATCTACGCCACGCTGGGTGACGTGCAGAAGCTGACCGGCACCACTCGCGGCGCCGACGTCATCGAATACTCGGCTTCTGCGTCCGGCGATGATCTGACCAAGACGGTCACCTCCATCAACGACATGACGTCAATGCATGTCAAGGCCCAGCAGGTCACCAAGATCACCTCCTCCGACACCCGCATCATCACCATGCTGCAGACCCTATTCTGGATCGTCTCGCTGGTGGTGCTTGTGCTCACGCTGGTCGGCGTCTCGACCACGATCTCGTCGATCGTCTCCCAGCGCAGCTACGAGATTGGCCTGCGCAAGGCGCTCGGCGCCTCCGGTCGCAGCATCAGCATGGAGTTCTACGTGGAATCCGCGTTCTACGGTCTGATCGGCGGTCTGATCGGCACGGCCATCGGCTACGCGCTGGCCCGGGCCCTCACCACCGTCGTGTTCTCCCGTATGCTGCCGGTCAACTGGCCGCTGGCCATCGGCTCGGTGATCCTCGCCGCGCTGATCGCCGTGCTCGCCTCCATTCCGCCGGTCCACCGAGCCAACCACATCGACCCCGCCGTCGTGCTGCGCGAGGAATAGCTAACTTCATGTCCCCGCCCTTCATTGGCTTCCCCTTGAGGGGAAGCTGGCAGCCAAAGGCTGACTGATGAGGTGGCCGACCAATATAACTTCATGCCCCCGCTGGCGGGGGGGCTGGCTGCCGGAGGCAGACTGGGGGTGGCTGAACACCTGCGCTCCTCATTGGCTTCCCCCTTGAGGGGAAGCTGGCAGCCGGAGGCTGACTGATGAGGTGGACAGCGGAGAATGCTTCGTCCCTCACCTCATCCGTCGGCAGAGCCGACACCTTCCCCTCGAGGGGAAGGCCAGTCCTTACCCATCGCTTACATCGAATACCCACCAACCGGAAGAAGGAATCTCCCATGCTTCTCGAACTCGATCACATTTCGAAGATCTACGGATCGCTGCACGCCGTCGACGATCTGTCGCTCACCGTGCCGGAAGGTGAATGGCTGGCCATCGTCGGCTCGTCCGGCTCCGGCAAAACCACGCTGATGAACATGATCGGCTGCATGGACACCCCGTCCAAGGGTTCCGTCGCGCTGGAAGGCCGCAAGCTGGAGGACCTCAACGCCACCCAGCTCGCCGACGTGCGCAAGAACCTCATCGGCCTGGTGTTCCAGAAGTTCTACCTCGTCCCGCATCTGACCGCCGTGGAAAACGTGATGGTGGCGCAGTACTACCATTCGGTGGTCGATGAAAAGCAGGCCATGGAGGCGCTGGACAAGGTGGGTCTCGCCGACCGCGCCCACCACCTGCCCGGGCAGCTCTCCGGCGGCGAGCAGCAGCGCGTGTGCATCGCCCGCGCGCTGATCAACGAGCCGAAGCTGATCCTCGCCGACGAGCCGACCGGCAACCTCGACGAGAAGAACGAGAAGATCGTGCTCGACCTGTTCCGTGAGCTGCACCAGCAGGGCACCACGATCATCGTGGTGACGCATGACGCGCTCGTGGCCAGCTGCGCCGAACGCGAGATCATGCTCAACCACGGCGTGCTCGTGGGCGAGAAGTGGAACGACGATGCGGCCCGCGCCGCGTATGAGGCGGCCGGCGGTAAGCCCGCGTCCACTGGCTCCACCGCGGAGGGCGCGCAGTCCGGCGACACCCCGATCGGCTTCGAAGACCCGACCAAGGCCGCCAAAACCGGCGCCCAGCCCCTCAGCGAGTAGGCTGCGTTGCTAACGCCGGAGAACCTACTCTGGGCCCCCGCTGGATGGACAGTCCAGTGGACTGTCCATAGCAGCATGGCCGCCAAAGGCCATGCGTCGCACAATACGTCGGGAGCTCCCGGCAAAGCCCCCAGGTGAGGACCTACTCTGGGCCCCCGCTGGCGGGGGCTCCCGGCGTGAGCCGGGTGGGGGTGGTCAAACGAAGCCACCAGCCTCACCCCACAATCGACTACACTTCTTTCCCGGAAGGAGACCACATTGACCCATAAGACTTCCGTGAAGACCGCCGCCGTTGCCTTCGCCGGGCTCGTCGTGGCGGGCTCGCTGCTGGCCGGCTGCGGCGACCCGAAATCCAAGGCCGTGCCGATGGACGACGAATACGCCGGCAATTCCGGAGAATCCTCGGCGGCTCCGTCGGACTCCAGCTCGGCTTCGTCCGGTTCGTCGGCTGGTTCTTCGGCTTCCGCCAGCTCCTCGGCTTCGACGGGCAAGGACACCGGCAAGTACAAGGACGGCACCTACGCGATCAAGGGCCAGTACGGCCCGGTTGGCGAGGACAGCATCGATGTGACGCTGAAGATCGCCGACGGCAAGGTGGCCGACGTGCAGGTGGTGGGTCACCCGTTCACGTCGATCTCGAAGACCCATCAGCAGGACTTCATCAAGGCCATTCCCGGCGTGGTGGAAGGCAAGCCGCTCAAGGGCATGAAGGTGGGCAAGGTGGCCGGCGCGAGCTGGACCTCCGACGCCTTCAACAAGGCTCTGGAGCTGGCCCGCGAGCAGGCCTCGGAGTAGTCGGTTGGGCGTCCGAGGCGGTTTTCGGTCGATTCTGGGCCGATTCCGGTCCGGTTCTGGGCCGAAAACTCGAGTTGTGAGGCTTTGTTTGCGGTAAACGGCATATTTCCGTTGTAACGGGCATACGAAAACGTTGATTTTCCGCGGATCCTCGCGGCGCTCGATGACGGGCTCCCAGACAGAAGCCTCACAACTCGGTATTGTGCGCGATTATTCGTTCGTCGGCACGGATATCCTGGGTATTTTGAGCGCTCTGATGAGCGTTGGATGAGCGTTGATCGTGCAGGAGAGCGCAGGAAGGCCTGAGGAGGGTAACGATGAGCGACAGCAAGATCGAAGGTAAGAGCGAGCAGGATGAGCGCAGCCACAAGCAGATCCGCGTGGTGGGCGCGGCGATCGTGCGCGACGGCAAGGTGATGTGCGCGCAGCGCGGCGGCGGCAAGCAGCTGAGCGGCAAATGGGAGTTCCCCGGCGGCAAGATCGAACCGCATGAGACCCCGCGCGAGGCCCTGCACCGCGAGATCGAGGAGGAGCTGCTGTGCGAGGTCGAGATCGGCGACGAAGTGTGCACCGACTCCTATGACTACGACTTCGGCACGGTGACCCTCACCGTGTTCGTCTGCCACCTGCTCGCCGGCGAGCCCCGCCGCACCGAGCATCAGGAATTCCGCTGGCTCACCCCCGCCGACATGCCCACCCTAGACTGGGCCCCCGCCGACCACAAAGCCGTCAAGCTTATTTCCGCTATGCGGTTCTGACTTTCGTTGTTTGGTGCGTCGGATACCCTGGCCGTAATCACGGTAAGGGGGTTGCGATGTCGAGCGCGCTGGGATCGGAACAGATCGTCGATCAGGACGAATTCGGTGAGACGGTAGGAACCGAGCCTGCTCGGGAAGCCCCGGAAGACCGGGAAGGCAGCCGATCTTCCGTTGAAGTAGCTACGCAGGCGCTGGTGGAAGCCGATATCCGCTCCGGCCTGATTCAGGAGAATGACGATGCGCCGGGCGCCTATACGCCGAAACTGATCGCCAACCGTCCCGGCGCCACCATGCTTGATGAGCTTAGGGGAGAGCTCGAATCCAGCGACTCGTTCGATATATCGGTGGCGTTCGTGAACTCATTTGCCATTGGCTCATTGCGGCAAGCGTTCTCCGATTGGGCAGAGAAACGTACTGACGAAGGTTCAGGGCGAATCATCACTTCCACGAAGAATTACTTCAACGATCCGAAGACGTTCTGGGACCTGTCCCTTATACAGAAAAAGACGGGAATTGATGTTCGTATCTGGAACGGTGATGGAGAATCTTCATCCGGTGCGGAAAAAGCCAAGGCTCCGAATTTCCATCCCAAGGGTTATGTCTTCGTTCGGAAAACCAGTGACGACAGCTCCTACGTCAATTTGTACATCGGCAGTTCCAACCTCACGGAGACCGCGCTGACCACAAGACAGCGCGAATGGAATCTCAAGGTCTCGTCCCTGCCGGAAGGCGAACTGGTCCGGCAGGTTCGTGAGGAGCTTGATACCCAGATTGAGGAGTCCTTCCCGCTCACCGATGAGTGGATCAAACAGTACGAGGAGGATTTCAAGAAGTACGCTCCTCCACGTCGGGAGATCATCCGGGAAGTGGAAAACCGGAAGATCGAGCCGAATGCCATGCAGCGCGAAGCCCTTGAAAACTTGCAGAGGCTCCGTGATGAGGGTGAGCACCGTGCGATTATCGTCTCCGCCACCGGTACCGGCAAAACCTATCTTTCCGCCTTTGACGTCCGGCAATATCGGCCCAAGCGAATGCTGTACATCGCTCAGCAGCATCAGATCCTCGTCAAGGCGATGGAATCGTTCCAGAAGGTGCTCGGCTGCCCGAAGGAGGAATTGGGCCTGTTCACCGGCACCAGCAAGGACTACGACCGCAAGTACGTGTTCGCCACCGTCCAGACGCTGAGCCGTCCGGAGGTGTTGGAGCGCTTCGCATCCGACGAGTTCGACTATGTGCTGGTCGATGAGGTCCACCACGCCGGTGCCGCCAGCTATCAACGGGTGATCGAGCATTTCAAGGACGCCGGATTTATCCTCGGCATGACGGCCACGCCGGAACGTACCGACGGCATCAACATCTTCAAACTGTTCGGCTACAACATCGCCTATGAGATCCGACTGCAGAAGGCCTTGGACGAGGACATGCTCTGCCCATTCGAATATCACGGAGTGGCTGAATACCTTGGCTCTGATGGTGAGACCATCAGCGTCCAGGACGGTATGAGTGCAAATGATTCCGATAAGTTGAACTACGAGATCAGTCAGCTGGCCACGCCGGAGCGCGTGCGGTACATCATCGACAAGCTACAGCAGTACGGTCAGTACCACCAGCAGATCACCGGACTGGTGTTCTGCAGTCGTCAGGAAGAGGCCGAGGCGCTGTCCGATCTGTTCAACCAGCAGTACAACCAGCAGATGGAGCGCAACTATCGCACGGCTGCCGTAACCAGTAACCGCTACCCGAAACAGGAGGATCGCGAACCACTGATCAAGCAGCTGGAGAACGGCGACCTCGATTACCTGTTCACCGTCGATCTGTTCAACGAAGGCGTGGACATCCCCTCGCTGAACCAGATCGTCATGCTGCGCAATACGCAGTCCAGCATCATCTTCACCCAGCAGCTCGGCCGCGGTCTGCGCAAGTTCCCGCATAAGGACCGGGTCGTCGTCATCGACTTCATCGGCAACTATGCGAACAACTATCTCATCCCCGTCGCCCTGTACGGCAACACCGGTGACCGTGACATCGCGCGCAAGAATCTGCAGCGCACGTCGATCGGCCTGTCGTCCATCAGTTTCGATCCGATCGCCAAGGAACGCGTGCTGAAGTCGCTGGACACGGCCGATTGGTCCGAGATGAAGAAGCTGGCCGAGCAGTACCGGCAGATCCGATATGAGTACGGCCGTATTCCCATGCTTACCGACGTCTACGATTACGATCCTTCGCTGCCGTTGACGCTTGCCACCAAGAAAAGCGATTATCTGGAATTTGTGCTCTCGCGAGAAAAGAGTATTGGTCGCGGTCGGAACGGTGACAGCGACGATGAACGGTTCATTGATCTGCTGGAACCGGTCTCCAAGGTGGAAACCGGCATTCTGAAGATGGCCACGGCCGCGCTGCTGCCCGGTCTTCGACCGCACGAGCTGGTGATTCTTGATGAGCTGTGCCGATTCCCGGAAGAGCGGCTGGACGATATCCGGAAGACCGATGATTCCGATGGCACTGACCGGCCGGTCTGGAGTAAGTCATCTTCGGCATTCGATCTGACCGTCGCCGATCTCACCGACCGTATCCGCAGCCGATTCCCGGAAGCCTACGTGACGGACGAGCAGATGGAATCCGCCATCCACGTACTTGATTACTCGTATTTTGATGACAGCCGGGACGGTTCCAGCCGTTCTCGGTTCGGTGGCACCCCGCTGATCGAATGCGATGCCGATGGCGTCTGCCGACTGACTGACGAGTTCGCTGACATGCTGGCCGAAAACCGGACTTTCCGTATTTTCTTTGCGGATACCCTGCGGACCGGTCTGCGTAATTGCCGTGATCTGTTCAAACGGTCCCGGGAACTTCGCCGTCCGTTGGATCGCGGATTCCTGTATGAGCAGAAGTATGCGCTCGCCGATGTGATGCGGTTGTGCGGCTGGCATAAGGAGCTTAACGGGCAGAACGTCGGTGGCTATTTCCGTCATCAGGAGACCGGGACCATGCCGATCTTCGTCAAGTATGCGAACAGCCAGTACGAGGATCGGTTCATCAACGCGCAGGAAATGTCGTGGTACAGCAAGAACGGTCGCACTCCGCAGTCGCCGGAATTCCGGTGGATGCGCGAGGGGATCGGCCCGGATTGGGATGACACACATTTCATCCCCTTGTTCGTCATGCGCCGGGAGGAGGCGGACGACAAGAAGTATTACTACGTCGGTCGGGTTGCTGCGTTGAAGCGTGCCGAGCTCACTCGCAAGCCAAACGCTTCCGGTGAGCAGGAGGTGAAGGTGACGTTGGCGACGCTGCGGCTGGCCCGTCCGCTTGATCCGGAGCTCTACCGTCACATCTCCGGTCAAAGCGAGTGAGCTCTACGGGGTGGAATGCAATCTGGCCGGAGTGTGCTCCGGTCAGATTGCAATGTTCGGTAGGTTCTATGACATCGAGTAGATATCTGGGGGCATTGTGGCTTGCTGGGCGCCTTGTCGATGGTGGGTTATGCAATGGTATGGCTTATGCGTCGATGTGGCGTGAGAGACGGTCAGTCATGGCGGCACGCGCCCACGCGCTTACAGTCATGTGATGACGTTTGGCATCCGCCTCGATCAGATGCCACATGGTGTCGCTCAGACGAATCGTACGCGGTTTGAGCGGTTCGGTGTCGGTTTCCCATGCGCGTCCCTCGAATGGCGTGACCTCGGCGTCGGGGAAACCGTTCTCGGCCTCCTCCGCCCACTTGTCCACCAGTTCATCGGTGATTTCGGTGCCGTTCTCGGCAATATAAGTGCGTCCGGTCATCGGCTCCTCCTTACTTCGTCGCGGAATCCTTTCGTCAGGTAGTTCGCGTGGATGATCAACGGTGTGTAGTCATCCAACCGAACGAACACAAGCTCGATGCCCCGGCCTTCGGCGTCGAAGCCGATCGTGGCCCAGCGGGGCGGTTCGGTGTCTCGGTCGCGATAGCGGATGACTGCGCCTCCGGAACCGGTTTCGTAGGCCGATCTGATCTGCTCGTCCGACAACCCGTGCGTCCGGGCATGTGGATGGATGATGATACGCACACTATCAAGCATACCCAAGAGCATACGGTCGCGCATACGATTGTCGGATGTCAATACTTCCTAGGCACTACTGCTTCAGCTTTTCGTACCTGTCCTCCCTATCCTTTCACTAACCTTGCAGAATCCTAACATGTTAGAATTCGCCGTTAACATGTTAGGATTCCTGCAATTTACTAAATCACGATTTAGTAGATTACGATTTAGTAAATCGTGATTTAGTAAATCACGATACGACTGATTACGATTGCTGCGGGTGATGGACGTGGCAGACGTAACAAATACGCAGAGCACAGACGGTGACCGGCGTACCGCGTGGATCGGGCGGACGTTGTCCCGGTTGACGACGAGTCGGTTCCGGGCGAAGTTCGTGCTCAGCGACAAGGATCGGGCGTACGCGCGGGCCAAGGGCAAGGAAACCATCGACCGGCATGCGCACGAAATGCTCGCCAAGCGGGTCGGACCGGCCGAACCGTACAAGGACGGCAAGCAGACGCCATGGCACGGGCATCCGGTGTTCACCGCCCAGCATGCGACAGCCACCTGCTGCCGCGGGTGCATCGAGAAGTGGCATCACATCCCCAAAGGGCGGGCGCTGACCGACGAGGAGATCGACCGGCTCGCCGCGCTGGTCATGGCATGGATCGAACGCGACCTACGGAATCATCCGGCGTAGGATTTCGCCGTCAAGCAAACGGCAGAGCCGTTTGTAGGCGAAATGCGAGCCGACAGGCGAGCGAAGGCCCGAAGCATTTTTTGCCTTCCCCTTGAGGGGAAGGTGGCCGGCGGATGCCGGTCGGATGAGGTGATGGTGTTCTCTGGCTTGACCACCCCCAGTCGGCTCCCGCCGACAGCCCCCGCCAGCGGGGGCGAGGAATCTTGTGCCCCCGCTGGACGAACAGTTCGGTGAACTGTTCGTAGCAGTGCGCTCCGCGCACGTCGCACAATAACGTCGGGGGCTGTCGAGCGTAGCGAGACTGGGGGTGGTCGAACTTGGCTCCAGGGGGAAGCCGAGAAGACCTACGCGCGTGCGATGGCGGGCCAGATCAGGGCGGTCATCTCGTGGGGCCAGTCGTCGCTGACCGCTCCGCGCAGCGCCTCGCAGGCGATCATCGAACCGAGTACCGTGCCGAACAGCATCTTCGTATTCAATCCGTCGCGGAAGACGCCGGCGTCGATGCCGCGACGGAAGAAATCGCCCAGCGTCCGCTCCTCCGGATCGATCACCTGCTGCACGATGTTGCGGAAGAAATCCTCCTCCGAACTGAGTACGATGCCGACGGCCTTCACTCCGATGCTGGTGGCGAACCGGTCGGCCATGCGATGCAGCAGCAGTTCCAGATTGCCCTGCGTGGGCTCCAGTTCGGCCAGCTCCGGCGACGAGGAGATCTCCAGCGACGTGATCTTGTTCAGCAGATCGTCGGCGTTCTGATACCGGCGGTAGATCGTGGTCTTGGCCACGCCGCTGCGGCGGGCCACCTCTTCGATCGAAACGCGGCCGAGCCCCTTGGACACGGCGATCTGCAGCGTGGCCTGCATGATCTTGCGATCGGTCTCCTTGCGCGTGCGTTCTGCCCGTGCGGAATTCATGGCAGCTCTTTTCTCTGAATGGTCTGAATGTTCTGTTGTGGGTCTTCCGCTGAGGGAAGCAAGTTTGACCACCCCCAGTCGGCTTTCGCCGACAGCCCCCGCCAGCGGGGGCGGGAAACCTGTTGCCCCCGCTGGACGAACAGTTCGGTGAACTGTTCGTAGCAGTGCGCTCCGCGCACGTCGCACAATAACGTCGGGGGCTGTCGAGCGGACGCGAGACTGGGGGTGGTCGAACCACTCATTCAGTCAAATCCCTTAGCTAATCAGCTTCGTGCTTTCCACCTTGGCCACATACCAGGTGTTGAACCGCACCAGCGGTTTGCGTAGCACCAGACCGAGCAGCAGCGTCGGCAGGACGAACAGCAGCAGCATGCCGATCTCCTTCCAATAGTCGTTGTGATAGATGCCGGCCGTGGCCGCGCGCATTGCGTTGATGGCGTGCGTGACGGGCAGGAACGGGCTGATGTCCGAGAAGAACTTCGGCATGACGGCCAGCGGATAGGCGCCGCCCGAACCGGAGATCTGCACGACGAGGAACAGCACGCCGATGGCCTTGCCCACGTTGCCGAACGAGACGACCAGCGTGTAGATCATGAAGTTGAACACGAGTCCGCCGAGCCAGCCCGACAGCATGTACAGCCACGGATGCACCGCCTGCACATGCAGGAACAGCAGGTTGCCGAGGCACACGCAGGTGGTCTGCGCGAGCGAGAGCACCGCGAACACCCCGAAGCGGCCCAGATACATCTGATGCGGACGGGGGTCTCCGAGCTCCTTGCGGATGCGATGCGAGACGGACGTCTTCAGCGTCACCGCCATGAGCAGCGAGCCGACCCACAGCGGCAGGAACGTGTAGAAGGGCGCGAGCGACGAGCCGAAATCGGCGACCGGGAACAGCGCCTTGCGTGTGATGCCGACCGGCGAGGCCAGCGACGTCGACAGTGCCTCCGGGTCGGATCCCAGTGCCTTCTTCAGCGCGTTCGCATCCCCGCTGTTCAGCGCCGACGCGATGTTCCTGCTGGTGGCCTTGATCCGGTTCGCCGAATCGTTGAGCTTGGTGGCCGTATCGTTCAGCGTCCGCTTCACACTCGCCATCTTGCCGCTCGCCGAAGCGGCGCCGTCGGTCAGGTCGTTCGTCACCTCGTCCAGCTTGCCGCTGTTGGCGTCAAGCGACGTGGCCAACGTGCTCACGTTGGCGGAAAGCTCGTCGATCTTCGGCTTGACGTCGTTGGTGAAATCGGAGCTCAGCCCGTTCACGCTGTTCTTCGCCTGCTCGGCGAGCTGGCTGATCTTCGCCCGGTCCTGCTGCGCCGTGGCGTTGCCGGACTCGATCTTCGCGGCCGCCGTGTTGAGCTGATCGCGCAGCTTGGTCTGCAGCGTGATCGTCGAATCCAATCCAGAAACCGCGGTGTTCAGCGCCGCCGCACTGTCCGAGGCCACGGTGCTGCCGAGGCTGGTCGCCGTGTCTCCGCTCAGTCCGGCGATCTGCCCGGCAAGCGTGGCGAGGTTCTTCCGGATCGTCGTATACGCCTGCACCTGCTGGTTCACCGCACTGGCCTGATCGCGCAGCGCCTTCGCGCTGTCCGCGCTCTGCGTGCCCACTGCGTCGTACACCGTGTCGATCTCGTCGCCCACGGCCCGGTAGCTGTTCGCGCTGGACGTCAACGCGGCGGCGAGCGACTTCGAGGAGGCCTTCATCGCGTCGGTGATCGTGCCGACCGACTGTTTCGCGCCCGAAGCGTCGTCGCCCACCTCCTTGGCCGCGCCCGACGCCTGTGCGAGCAGCTTCGAGGAGCCGGACAGCAGCGAATCCGCCGAATCCACCAGCTCCGAGTAGGTGCCGAGCGTGTCCGCCGCGTCGGCCAGCTGGCCGGAAAGATCCTCGATGTGCCCGTTGAGGCTGGCGATGCGGCTCTTCGTGTCGGCGTCGTCAAGATACTCCGACATCGAGGAGGCGATGTTCAGCGCCACGTCGGAGAGGGTCTTGGCGAAGATCTGGTTGATCTCCGCGGCCACCTCGTCCGCGCCCTCGCCGGTGACGTGCGGGGCCAGCGCGTTCTTCTTCTCGTTCGTGTAGTAGGTGAGCTTCGCGTGGGTCACGTCGTCGTCGAAGAACGTCATCATGTCCTTGCTGAACGACTTCGGGATCACCACGGCCGCATAGTATTTGCCGGATTTCGTTCCGTCGATGGCGTCATCGCGGCTGGTGAACGTCCACGCCAGCTGGCCGTTGGCGCGCAGCGCGGAGACCACCTGATCGCCCACGTTGACCTTCAGCGGCACGAGATCGCTTTTGTAGCCCTCGTCCACGCTGGCCACCGCGAACGTGAGGTTCTTGGTGTTGTTCAGCGGATTCCAGCTGGCCGCCACGTTGAACCAGGTGAACAGCGAGGGGATGGCGATCAGGCCGATCACGATGATGATCGAGACCACGTTGCCGTTGATGCGGCGCATGTCGCCGAGGAACAGCCGCCAGATCGGATGGCTGTGGTTATGCCGTGGTTGATCATGTTTGGCCTGATCGTGCTTGGTCTGGCCCTGCTTGGTCTGACTCTGTCCGGTCCGGTCCTTGCCGGTCTGATCGTGTTGCGTCGTGGTCATGGCATCGATTCCATTCCTGCCGTCATTCTCGCCGTTCTTGCCGTCGGTCATATCGCTCATGCCGAATGCCTGCCTTCCGGCTTGCCCGGCCGACCCGGTTTGCGGACCCCGAGCGTGCCCAGCGAGGGGATGCGCACCTTGAGCAGCTTGTCGCGCACCGAGAACGAGAACATCGACCGCACCTCGTCGTCCTTCATGGAGCTGAGCAGCATTTGGCGTTCGATGTTGTCGCGGATGTATTCGATGGCGATCAGGAAGCCGATGATGATCAGAATCCACAGGGTCCATGCGCCGAGGATGATCACCTTGCGGCTCGCGTCGCGGAAGACCGGGCTGACCGAGAACACGATCGCCAGAATGGCCGGCACCGCGAATCCGGCGATCAGCGCGCCGAGCCGCAGACGGGGGTACCGCTGGGCGAACCGGATGGCTCGGCGGCGGATGTGCGCACGGTATTCGTCACGGTTGGCGAGCATGCGGATCGCCTGCGAGAAGCGGTATTCGCGGTACGGGATCTCTGCCTGCTCGCCCACGATGATGTCGCTTTCGGCGATCTCCTTGGCGAACAGACGGTTGAGGTTTGTCAGATACGGCCGGGCGATCAGACCGAGCGCGAAGCTCGCCACCACGAACAGCATCAGCTTGCCCACATACTGGAACCAGTGGCCGTCGTAGAAACCGCCGATCGTCTCGCGCAGCGCATCGATCGAATAGGTGAACGGGAAGAACGGGTAGAGATGGCGGAAGAAGCCCGGCATCATCTCGATCGGGTAGACGCCCGAAGCGCCCGGGATCTGCACGATCACCAGCACCACGCACAGGCCCTTGCCCACATGCTGGAACGTCACCGACAATGCGTAGGTGATGCTCAGATAGGTGAGCGAGGTGATCACCGCCGTGCCCACGAAGGCCCAGGGGTTTGCCGCCTGCACGCCGATGATGAAATCGCCTACGCAGCACACCACCGCCTGCGCGACGGCCAGCATGGCGAGCAGCAGCCAACGGCTCATGTACCGCTGGGTGACGGTGAGATTGTCGATGCCCTCGTCGTCGGTCTCCAGCCGCACGATCACCATGAGCACGAACGCGCCCACCCACAGCGACAGATCGGTGAACAGCGGGGCCATGCCCGAACCGTACGAGTTCACCGGGTACAGCGTCTCCGTCCGCAGGGTGGTGGGGGAGAGCATGAAATCCGAGATCTTGTCGGCGTCGAGTTTGCCGTCGGTGCCGAGCAGATCGCCGATCACGTCGGCACTGGTGAGCGCGGCGATGTCGGTGCGGGCGGTTTCGAGGTCCTTCTGCATGTTCGCCAGCGTGCCGTCGGTGGATTTCAGTGCCTTGGCGGTGGTGGACAGCGTGGAGTCGAGCTGGTCGAGCATGACGGCGGTCTGATCGATCAGATGCCGCTGGTCGCTGATCGTGCCGCTCAGCGTGCTCGCCGTGGAGCTCAGACCGGCCAGTCCCGAGTTGATCTGCGGCAGGGTGGTGGTGCCGAGCGTATTGCGGTAGCCGTTCGCCGTGTCGATCGTGCTCTGCGTGGCGGAGGTGATCGCAGTGGTCGCGTTCGCCACCGCGTCGGCCGTTTTGCCGGTGTCGGTGTTCAGCGTATTGAGGTTCTTCAGCGTCTGCTGGGCGGTCTGGTTACGGGCCTTGAGGCCGATCTGCCCGGTGGACTGGTCGCCGTCCAGTATGGATTGCAGCTGATGCTTGATCGCATGACCGGCTTCGGTGTCCGCGGGCAGGGCCTTGACCGTCCGTTCCAGTTCGGCGATGATCTCGGCGTTGCGCGAGGTGACCGCCTCGCCGGTGCTGATCGCCGCGCCCACCTTGCCCTGAGCGCTCGCGATGGCGCCGGAGGCCTTGCCGACCGAGGTGTTGGCCTTGGCGGTGGCCTGGGAGAGCAGGCCGGTGCCGGTGTCGAGCGTGCCGGACATCGACGTCGAAAACTTGGTTACGGTGGTCTGCGTGGAGTTCAGCAGACCGGACGTGGTCTTCAGGCTCGCCGCGAGCAGATCGGTCTGTGCGCGCACCTGATCGAGGGAGGTCTTCGCGTCGGCGGTCTTCCGCTTGGCCGCGGAGACGGTGTCGTTGAGCTCGCCGATCGACTGGCGGGCGTTCCTGATCTTGCCGATCGTGCCGTTGAGTTCGGCGGAGGCCGTGTTCTTGTTGTCGGTGATCTTGCCTTCGACGTCGTCGATCTTGTCGTTAAGCACGCCGGCGGCCACCTTGCTCACCGTGGAGACGAAGGTGCTGTTGATCTGCCGGTCGAGCGTGCTGGAACCCACGTCGGTGATCTTCGGGGCGATCGCGTTGGCCTTCTCGTTCACGTAGTAGGTGATCTTCGGTTGCTGGAAGTCGCCGGTGAGCAGCGTGGCCAGATCCGAGCTGAAATCCTTCGGGATGATGAAGGCGGCGTAGCTTTTGCCGGCCTTCACCTCGTCGAGTGCCTCGTCCTTGGTGACGAAATGCCAGCCGAGATCGTGGTTCTTCCTGATGCTGGCCTCGATCTGGTTGCCGAGGTTGAGATCGCCGAGCGTCTCGTTGCTGGTGCCGGCGTCCTCGTTCGTCACGGCCACCTGGATCTTCGAGGTGTTGCCGTACGGATCCCAGAAGCCCACGATGTTGAACCATGCATAGAGCGAGGGGATGACGATCAGGCCGGCGCAGATCACCCACGCGGCGGGTACGCGAAGCAGGCGCAGCAGATCGCGCTTGACCACGCGCAGAACGTTTCTCATGGCATTCCCCTCGGTGCTGGTTGCCGATCGCCGGCTGGAGGCGTCGGCGTCGGTGCGGAAGGCCGGACGGGAGCGTGGCGATGTCGTCTGGGATCGTCGTGGCGTTGGTGCCACTGGTGTGGTCCACTGGTGTGGTCCATCTTCGTGGTCCATCGTCGTGGTGCTGGGACGATATCGTCAGGCAGCCCGGTCTCGGCGCAACGCCCATAGTAGCACTACGATTACCGTAGCGCTACAGGAACCGTAGTGTTACGGGGTGCGTGGGAGCCGGTGCGTGGATGTGCCGAAGTAGGTGTGTGACCGGCGGAGTCGGTGCGGGGACTGCTGTGGGGTGTGCTGCGGGGACTGCTGCGGGGCGTGCGGAATTTCACGGTCGGTCATCCTGAAGGGTGATGGCGCGGGCGTGGCGGGCGTCCTACACTGGAATCCGATGCGGGCATCGTCGTCGGCTGGTAGTGAGTGGTGCGGGCGATGATGCCGTCAACGCTGCGAGGGAGATGGATATGGCACATACCAGTACGTATCGCGTGGGGGAGTATCGCAAGTCGTCTCTGGGCAAACGCGGCAAAAGCGGCGGACGTGGGGAACGGCGGGGATCCGCGTCCGGTGCATGGGGCAAGCTGTGTGCGCTGTTCGGACTGATCTCGGTGGCGGTCGCCGTGGCGGTGGCGGCCAAGGGGATCGCGCCGGAGACGATTCCGGTGATCAAGGACCTGCCACTGGATTCGCTGCTGATCGCTTCGGGTGTGCTGATCGTGGTGACGATCGTGCTGATCGTCGGGGCGCGGTTGCGGGCCAAGGCGTCCGGCGGTCGCACCCGATCCACGGTGTGGGGCGTGTTCGCCGTGGTGCTGTCGTTGCTGTTCTCGGGGTGCGGACTGGCCGTGAACACCATGTTCTCCGATGGACTGGTGACCAAGCCGGTGCGCGACGAAGCGCCGGTGACCAACGCCGCCGCCATGCGCAAGGGCGTGGAGTCGGCATACGGCGCCTGCCCGGGAGGATGGAAGCCGGCCGACGCGAGCAGCTACCCGGGCGTGAAGTCGATCGAACTGTGCGTGAACACGCGAACGGCATATGCCACGTTCGAGAACAAGTCGGCGGTGTCGGTGTATCGCGCGCCGTTGCAGAGCAAGGCGCTGGAGCTGCTGGAGACCCATTCCGGAGAGGCGGCCGGCTCCGATTGGGCCACGCTCACCGGCACGACGTGGGTGGTCGTCGGCAAGAAGCAGCCGGCGCAGAAGCTGAGTAAGGCGTGGGGCGGCACCGTGGAGGATCTCGCGACGGTTCGTAAGTAGCGCGGGCACGGGGCGTTGGGCGCTACTGTGCGGTGGCGTGGATCGGCTCGCGGGGGATGTGACCCTCACGTGGGCCGGGTTTTTCATGTTTTGTAACGATTCAACCCGGCCCATGTGAGGTATGTCGTGTCGTGTAAACGGCGGTCAGGACTGGATGGTGGTGTCATCCGATCCGGTCAGGAAACTGCTGCTGGAGCCGGAGTTGTTGCCGGACGAGCTGGAGTCACCGTCGCTGGACGAGCCGGAATCGCTGCCGGAACCATTAGAGCTGCCATTCGAGCTGCCATTCGAACCAGGGCCACCCTGACCGCCGCTCGGCGGCTGCCCCATGCCGTTGCCGTTGGACGAGCCGCCGCTCTTGCCGCCAGGCCCCTGCATCATCTGCTGCTGACCGCCTCCATGTCCGCCGGTCACCGCGGTGACTGCGAAGGCGCCGCCGACGCCGCCGAACAGACCGCATACCAGCGAGATGCCGACCACGGCGGCCATCGTCTTGCCCCTGAGTCCGCCGAACTTCGGTTTGCCGGACTTCTTCTTGGCGTTTTCCGGCTGCTGACCCTGAGGCTGCTGGTTACGCGGTTGCTGGCTCTGCTGGGGGTGCAGCAGCTGATCGGTGCCGCCGGCCGGGTTCTCGGCGTTCGTCTGAGACGGGTACTGGTACGGGGTCTGTGCGTATCCGGCGTTCTGGGCGGGATCGGGATTCTGATATTCGCCGGTCTGCTGATATCCGGGGTTCTGTGCGTAACCGTTGTTGCCGGCCGTACGGATGGGAGTGGTGTTGTCGTTGGTGGTGGGATTGCCGTTGGTCATGATTGCTCCTTGATGTTGGTCGTTGATAGTCGTTGTTGGCCGTGCCTGCTGTTAGTCGTTACATCGTCCACTCCGTGCTGGTGCCGAATGCGCTGTCGAAGTCGGACCGGTCGATGGTGTCGCTGGCCAGCTTGGTGTCGTTGGTCGTTTTCACGGTGGTGGAGTAGCTGTCGACCGTCACGGTCAGATCACTGTCGCCGCTCACCACGGTCTTACCGTCGGACTTGATCGTCACCGTGCGGCCGGAGGAGTCGACCACCTTGCCGCCGCTGGCCACGTTCAGCGCGCTGATCGTGGTGTCCGCCGTCACCACCCAGGTGGACTTGCCGTCCACGTTCACGGTGATCGGTGCATCGCTGACCGAGTCGCTGCCGTCACTGGCCGACGTGTTCTTGCTGATCGACGCCGACCCCGTCCATGTGGTGCCTTCCAGCAGGTAGAGGTTCACCGTGGAGATCGTGTCGGCCGTGACCTTGCCGCGCAACTGCTGGTTGCGTCCGGTGAAGTTCACCGTCGCGCCGTTCGAGCCGGCCTGACCCCAGTTGTTGGAGTCGTTGCCTTCGGCTTGGATCAGGTTGGCCGCGTCGGTGTCGAAGTCCAGCGTGGTGTTGCTCAGGACCACGTCCGCGGTGGTGTTGGTGAAGTAGAACATCGACCCGGATTCGATCGCCGATTTCAGCGTGGAATCCTTGGCCTGGAACGTGGCGTGCTCGCCGGTGCTGGCCTCAGCGTCGCCCGAAGTGGACTGGTAGATGATCACGCCGTTGGCCACCGGATCGCTGCCCGTCTTGCCGGTGTTGGTGCTGGTCAGCGTGGAGTTGCTGATCAGGATGGTGTTCAGTCCCTCCATGCCGGCGATCTGGCTGCCGGTGGCGGTGCCGGTGACGTCGTTCACCTGCACGTCGCCGGTGGAGTAGAGCAGTGGCGATCCGGAGCCGGCCGTGTTCAGCGTGCCCTTGACGAGCGAGACGCTGCCGCCGCCGCGATCGGTGGCGAGCGTGGCGCTGTGGTCGCCCTTCGTGGTGGCGGTGATCGATCCGGCGAGGATCGTGCCGCCGTATGTGGCGTCGAGGCCGCGGGAGTTCGCCGACGTGGTGCTGATCGTGGTGTTATTGGCGAGCACGGTGGCCGAATCGGTGGCGAAGATGCCGTTCGAGCCCGATCCGGTGGCCGTCAGCTTCGAGCCGGAGATTGTGGCCTTGGAGTCCTCGCCCACTGCGAGCAGCACCGAATTGGTGCCGTAGAAATTGTCGTTGTCGTCGCTGCTGCCGTCGCCGGACTTCTTCAGCGTGGCGTCGGTGAGGGTGAGCGAACCGCCGTTCTGCACGAGGGCCGCGTTCTGATCGGCTTTCGTGGCGGCGGTGGTCGCGTTCTTCGAGGTCTTGTCGGTGCCGTCGGCGGTGAGCGCGGCCGAGTACGAACCGGCGTAGTCGTAGCTCATCGTGTTCGCGCCACCCTGTCCGTTCTGGCCTCCCGGACCGCTCTGGCCGTTGCCGGGCGCTCCCGGTGCGGAGGACGATGCCGCGGCGAAATGCCGAATGGCGAAAGTGGTGCCCGCGCCCGCCGCGAGACCGCCCGCCAGCGAGATTGCGGCGGCGATGGCGATCAGCTTTCGGGTGGCGACGACCGTGCGGGTGTTGGGTGTGCGGGTGTTGGGGGTGCGGGTGTTGGGGGTTGTGCCGTTGGATGTTGTGTCGTTGGATGTTGCGCCGTTGGGGGCCGGATTATTGCGTGCCGTTGCGGTGAAAGTCGTGGTGTCTGCCGGGGTTGTCCTGCCGTACCGAGGCGGAATGCTCTGCGGCTGCATGATGAACCTCTTTCGCTTGGTCGTTGAACTTGCTGCTGATGCTTATTCAACGATGCTCAGCGAAAGAGGTCCTGAAGTCGACGGCAACATTGCCTGCGACTTTGCGACAGGCTCCGTGGAAGATTCCTGAACGCCTGCTGGATGCGCAACGTCTGCCGGCCGCGAAACGATTGCTGGACGCGATTACAGCCCGTACTCCTCGTGGGCGAACTTCTCCAGCGCCGGAATCGAACGCTTCACCTTCTCGGTGTCGATGCAGTACGCCATGCGGAAGTATCCGGGCACGCCGAAGCTGTCGGACGGCACGAGGATCAGGTCATGCTCCTTGGCCTTGAGGCAGAACGCGGTCGCGTCGTCCTCGAGGGCCTTCGGGAAGATGTAGAACGTGCCGCCGGGACGCACCACGTCGAAGCCAATGCCGGTGAGCGCGTCGTACAGCAGGTTCATGTTCGTCTCGTAGACGCTCAGGTCGGCGGTCTTGTCGAGCACCTTGGAGACGCCCAGCTGGATCGAGCTCGGCGGGCAGTTGTGGCCGGTGCCGCGCGAGATCTGGCCCATCATCGGCACGAGCAGGTCGGCGTCGGTGGCCGCGGGGTTCACCGCCACGTAGCCGATGCGCTCGCCGGGCAGGCTCAGTGACTTCGACCACGAGTAGCAGGTGAGCGTGTTGTCGTAGAACTTCGCCGGGTAGGCCTGCTCGCCGCCGTCGAATACGATCTCCCGGTACGGTTCGTCGCTGATCAGGAAGATATCGTGACCGTATTCGACCTGCTTGGCACGCAGGATGCCGGCCAGCCTCTCCAGCGTTTCGGCGGAGTAGACGGCACCGGACGGGTTGTTCGGCGTGTTGATCAGCACGGCCATGACGCCCGGGTTCAGCGCGGCCTCGAACGCCTCGAAGTTGATCTGGAAGTTCGCGGTGTCGGCCGGGACGATGGTCAGATGGGCGCCCGTGCCCTTGACGTACGGCTGGTATTCGGGGAAGTACGGCGCGAACGTGATGATCTCGTCACCCGGCTTGGTCACCGCGCGCATGGCGTGGGCGAGGGCGCCGGCCGCTCCCGTGGTGGGGAAGATGTGGTTGCCGGTGTAGGCCATGCCGAACCGCTGGTTGAGGTTTTCGGCGATGGCGTCCTTCACCTCGGGAATGCCCAGCGAGGGGGAGTAGCCGTGGATGGCCACCGGATCGCCGTGCTCGTACAGGTCGACCATCGCGTCGGTGAACGCGGCGGGCGCGGGCACACTCGGATTGCCGAGGCTGTAGTCGAACACGTTCTCGTAGCCGATCTCCTTGCCGCGGGCGGTCGCGTACTCGCTCAGCTCGCGGATGACGGACTTGCCACCAAGCATCGCCTTGTAATCCTCGTTGATCATTCCATGCTCCTTCTGCCGGTTATGCCGTATGCCCGTATCGTCGTTGGCGTTGGTGTCGACGCTGGCGGTGTCCGTTGGCGGTTGCCGTCGGCTACCGTCGACTATCGTATGTGCGTCACGATTCGTCTGATCGGGCTGATGATTGCCGTTTTACCATGACGAGGCGAACGATTCACCGGATCTTCCGCGTTGTCCCGGTGAGGTGGGGCTAGACGATCCGGCGGGCGACTTTCTGCTCGGTTTTTCGCGTGACCAGCAGGATGTGCCGGCGTTCGGCGTCGGTCGTGGCGAACAGATACGTCTCGCCGCCGTCCTTGAGCTTGAGTTTCTTGCGCAGCGCGGCCACGGTCATCGGGAAGTTGCGCACGGCGATGTTGGCGTGGGTGATGCCGTTCAGCGCCGCACGGAGTTCGCGCTTGCCCATGCCGGTCACGGCGTCGACGGCGAACGTGCGGCCGGGAAAGTCTGGGATCGGGTCCGGGCCGGTCGAGACGAACAGATGACTGTTCTGGCTGATCTGCCGTATGCCGTATCGCCGTTCGATCAGGGCGAAGCAGCCGGCCTTCATGATCGAGGCGTTCGGCTCGTAAAGGTACCGCCAGACGGTCTGGGATGCGGCGATTTCGGCCGGGGATGTGATTTCGGCGGGGGCGGTGATTTCGCTGGATTCGACGATCTCGCCGCTTGCGTCGATGACGTAGTCGATGATCTCCCCGTCGTTGACGCAATGCATTCGGATGGTGTCAGTCTGTCGGTGCCCACTCAGCACGATGAGCAGTTCCTTGCATTCGTTGCCGGTCGAGACGATATGCACTTCGCGCACGACGCCGGCCCCGCCGAGATCGTGGACGGCCTTGCGCCAGTCGAGCATCGGGGAGAGCTTGATCATCACGTACCGGGCACGGGCGAGCAGCAGCGGTTCCAGAGCGATCACGTCGGGCGTGCAGTCGGCGATCGCCACCGTGCGTCCGCCATGCGCATCGCGGCGAGCGGGATCGATGAAGATCATCGTGACCGGAGCGGTCGGGGAGAGTTGAGTGTGCAGGTACTCGGCCGAATCGGCGTTGACGATTTCGGTGTGATGCAATCCCAGCGCGGTCGTATTGTGCTTGGCCAGATCGCACAGATGCGCCTGCCGCTCCACATAGACGGCCCGGTCGAACGACCTTGCCATATACGAGAAATCCACGCCGAATCCGCCGGTCAGATCGACGAGAGCGGTGGCGTCGGCCACGGTATCGGTGGAGGCGTCGATCAGCCGGGCCGCCAGATCGGCCTTGTATCGTGCGGTGGTCTGGGACGAGCACTGTTCCATCGACAGATGCGGCGGGTAGATGATGTCGTTGCAGTCGGCCCATTCGGGCAGCTTGATCCGCGCTCGCTGCCATCCGTCGATCTGATCGAGCGCGAACGGCAGATCGATGCCGTCGGTGTTTCCGGCGTGCAGCGCGAGGTCGCGCACGTCATCGGTACGGTGCAGGCGAATGAATTCACGGGTTTCCGGGCTGATCTCCACGGCAACATTGTACCGACGGTTGTGCGGCCATCACCGGGCGGAGCGGATCGAGGTGATGCAGGGAATGCTGGTCAGGGCGATCAGTGCCGCGATGATGAACACCGGACGGTAGGTTCCCGCGATCGCGTAGATGCCGGAGGTGAACACCGCCGCCAGAATCATGCCGGAGGTATTGGCCAGGTTGAGGATGCCCAGGCCCTTGCCGGCCTCCTTCTTATCCGGCAGCACGTCGATGCTCAACGCCTGATTGGCGGCGTTGTAGGTGCCGTACCCCAGACCGGCCAGCAGACCGTACACGTAGAAGCCGTACACGGAGTGGATCAGTCGCGGCGTCAGGAATCCTGCGGCGAGTAGCAGTGCCGCCAGGATGAGCAGCGGCTTCCTTCGGCCCCAGCGTTCGGCGATGACGCCCGTCGCGATCATGCCGGTCAGACTGGCGCCCATCGTGCAGGCCGACAGTGTGGCGATGGTGGCAGCGGCCTGACCGGCGTTCTGCCCCAGATAGCTTTCGATGATGTACAGCTGGTAGGCGTACACCATGTTGTAGGCCAGCATCAGGCAGAACCGTCCGACCAGGGCCTTGTAGAAGTCCGCGGCTCCACGGGTCGGTGGCTTGAAGCTCCGCAGCACGGCCTTCACGCCGCCGGAGTCCGGCGCCGGCAGGTTCGCGGCGGAAGGCTCCTTGGGCCAGATGGTAACGACGACCAGTCCGGACAGGGCGAGCAGGCTTGCGGCGATAACGAAGCCGATGAATTTCTGCTCATGGAACAAGGCGCCCGTCATGGTGCCCAGCGCGTTGCCCATGGTGGTGCCCAGACCGTAGGCCACGGACATCCTCACGCGCAGGTGGCCGGGGATCCTGTCCGACAGGGTGGCCAGGAACGGGGCAAGCAGGGCGTTGAGAAACAGCTGCAGGCCACACCATGCGGCGATGATGGTGACGGTGTTGTGTGCGAGCGACACCAGCAGCAGGCATGTGCCGGCGGCCATCGCGCCGAGCACCATGAACGGCGTGCGGCGTCCGAAACGTGAACGGGAGCGGTCGGAGAATGAACCGAATACGATGTTCGCGCACAGGGCCACCACCGCGCCCGCGGCATTGAGCTGCGCGATCATGCCGTTCGGGTCGGCGAAGCCGTCGTCCTTGAGACGCTGGGGCAGCAGCACCATGCTGGCACAGTTGAAGGCCGTCATCCACATGACGCCGCAGAGGAGGAATCCGACGAGAAAACGGATCATGGTTTTCATGGGCAGCGCGATGCTCGTAGGTGTGGTCCGCTGTTCGACGTGGTGCTTTTCCTGGTCCCTCTGACCTTTCTGGTCCTGCTGATTCACGTCCTCTCCTTCTGGTTTGCCGCCGTTCTCGCTGGCTGTCCGGTGCTCTCTATGTTCTCTGCACGTTCTGTGAAGCGACGCTGCGGATTCGCGGATGTCCGTGCATAAAAAATCTCCTGAAACCATTGCGGTTTCAGGAGATCATCCGTGCCCCCCGTGGGATTCGAACCCACAACCCACGACTTAAAAGGACGCTGCTCTAACCGTTGAGCTAGAGGGGCAACTCTTCTACGATACACGCTCCAGCCGACCAAACCAAATCGAAGGGCATTGCCCGTGCGGGTTTGACCATACCGGCCGAAAACGGAAGAAGCCCGGCGGGAGAGAAGACCGCCGGGCTAGAGAGGAAGAGAGAAGAAGAAGGGATTCAGTTATTGCGGCTGTACAGCCGGTCTGTCTGTGTATTCGACCTGTGCTGTTCGACCGTGGTTCTTATATAACCGCATGAATTTCAACACACCATGTGCGTTAGCTGGGAATTTCATGGGAATCCTGCTTCTCTGCGGTTTGTCGCGCGAATTCCGGCCCATCGGCAATTGTCCGGTTCATAGGGGTGAAGGCAAACGCACCTCTATGGAAAGGAATGATCATGGGACTCTTCTTCAGCGACCCTACCTACGATGTGGTCAAGGTGGGCGGATGGCTGTCCGGCGACGAGGTCGTACTGGAAGACGTGACGATGCAAGAGGCTTCAGATTACATCGACAGTCGTTCCGGATGGTTGTTCGGTGACGGCAACACCTACAAGATCGTCAAGCATCAGTGGTGATGGCGGAGTCGGTGATGACGGACCGGTGATGGCGGGACCGGTGATGGCGGAGACGATCGTCAACGCATACCGCATACCCAGCGACTGCCGGAATGCTCGGCAACGGAACAGCAAGGAAAAGGAAAGGAGAAAAAGAACGCCGGACCGTGAATGCGCCTGTCGGCGCAAGGGCCGCTCGCAGCGGCAAAAAATGGAGCCCGGGGCAATGCACGGCCCGACGCGTCACCCAGTGTACGGCATGGGCCGCCGATCACCAAACGCGCATGTTCGCGCAAGGCGTGGCCGAACGCTCACCGTCCGGTCACGGCGCCTGACTGGATTCCGGACTACTCCAGTCGTCCTTCGCGCCACAGACCGGCTCCGGCCCGGAAATCCTTGGCGGTGCCGGACAGTGACTTCGCGGTCTTCACCATGTGCGAGGCCCCGGAGTTCGCCAGCTTCGCCTGCGTTTCCAGAGCAGTCAGCCCCAGACGCTGCGCCTCCTCCTGCCGCCGCTTCGTTTCGGCCACGAGTCCGGCCGCGATCACCGAGCAGAACGCGCTGGCCCGTTCCAGCGCCACCGCGAAATCACCGGTGAACGCGCCGGAGAGAATCGAATCCGCGGTGCGCGCGATGTCGTCGGCGGTCGGTGCCTGATCCACGCCGGCGATGGCCGACGCCGTGGTGGCCACCGGTTCCCCCAGTCGCCACAGTCGGGAGATGTTCTCGCGATTGCGCCGCATCCATGTGCGCAGCATGTACAGTCGCCACAGCACGCCGGGCAGCGATTCGGGCTCGGCCGAACTCCACAGCTCGGCCACCAGATCCACGCCCTCGTGCTCCACCAGCGTGAGCACGCGATCCACCACCTGCGGATCCTGCGTGTGATGCACGCGGTCAAGCAGGGATGCGGCGGTGGTGTGGCTCATATCGCTGAGCTGCTGCGGGTCCACGCCGCCGGCCAGCTGATCGACCAGAGCGGCGTCGAGCTGCGCGGGACGGGTGAACCGTGCGGAACCGGAGCGTGCCGCGGCGAAACCAGAGCCGGCGGCACGGACCGAGGAGGAACCATAGGCGGAGGAATTAGTAGACAATCGGGCTTACCTTCTGAATATCGATGATGGCCGGACCATGTTCCGTGTCAACGATATTAAAGGCTACCGCATGTCCGGTGGCCATGTACGGTGTTTTCGCCGGAAGCCTCTTCGCCAGGGCCTTCGACTCGCACAGTTCCCGCATGTGTTCGAACACTCCGCCGATCACCGGACGGTGCATGCACACGGCGGTGGTCTCGCCGGATTCCAGCGTGTGGCGCATCTCGCCGAGAATGCAGGCCCATGCCGAATCCGGTCGGTCGGCGAACGCGTCCTCGGTCAGGTCGTCGGCCATGTGCACGGGCAGGCCGGTCTGCCATGAGAACGTTTCGATGGTGCCGGTGCAGCGACGCCACGGCGAGGTGACGAGTCGGTCGATGCCGAAGCAGGCGATCTCGCGGGTGAGTGCGTAGGCGTAGGCCGCGCCGCGCGGCGTGAGCGGACGGTCGGCGTCAGTGCCGCCCCAGAACTTGCGTCCTTCGGCCTTGCCGTGCCGGATCAGCAGGAACATGTGCGAGCTGAGGATGCCGCCGCGGACCTTGGCCACGAACTGGTCGAGAATGTCGCGGTCGAGTACGTGGGTGAGCTTGTGCCGTGCGTCGGCGGGGGACATCCACGACACATTGTCCACTTCGTTGGGATCGGTGTTGATCGGCCCGAAGGCGTAACGCCGCTTTTCGGCGTCCTGCGCGTCGATCACATGGGCGTTCCAATACAGCACATGCTTGCGAGGCTTGCGGGGATTGCAACGGCGCTTGCCCGGCTTGCCTTCATCCTCCAGCGGGTACTCGACCTCGCCGATATAGGCGCCCAGCGCCACCGACAGGCCGGTTTCCTCGCCGATCTCGCGCACGGCGGCGTGGCGATGGGATTCGTTGACGTCGAGCTTGCCCTTCGGCCAGCTCCAGTCGTCATATTTCGGTCGATGTACGACGCATAGTTCCAGATTGTCCAGAATGACGTCCGGGTCCTTGGCCGCGGGGCCTTCGAGCCTGATGTCATCGCGCCAGCGGTACACGATGCCGCCGGCTGCTTCGACGACCGTACTACTCATTGCGATATCTTTCTCTTTGGTCATCGTCGGCTCGCCTCACATCGCATATTGCCGGGATTGCCGCAACTGCACGGGCGTCCGACGATCGTGATCATGGTTAGGTCTCCAGAGAGGAACGGTCTTCCACCCGGGAAACTCCCTACCATTATGTGCCGGTGAAACCGATATCATTCATTCGAAAGTGCAACAAGATGGCAACAAACGACCCCGGATATCAGATCGGTGATATCCGGGGTCGTGCATGACGCTACGGCCGTCACCCGTCAAAAGTTAGACGTCGGTTGCCGACGCCGACCGATCGGTCGGGACCACTATTCGGTACGATGACCGAACCTGATGATCCATGCCACATATCGGCCGATGGAAATGAGATTCCGACCGATACGTGACATCATACGGGCAACCGTCCGACGGAGTCAGTTGTGACGCGGACGACGGGTGTGCTTCTTGATCAGAGCCTCCTGGCAATCGACCAGCGGCTTGCCGTCGTCATCCGTCGAATGACGGATGTAGGTGCCGTCGGGCTGCATGTGCCAGCTGCTGGTGGTGTCGGCCATCTGCAGATCCACGTACTTGATGAGCTCCTCGATCTGCTCGGGAGCGGTGACGCGGATCAGCGCCTCGACACGACGGTCGAGGTTGCGGTGCATCAGGTCGGCCGAACCGATCCACACCTCGGGGCCGGAAGCCGGGCCTTCGCCGATCTGCGGGCCCTGCGAGTTCGCGAAGGCGTAGATACGGCTGTGCTCCAGGAAGCGGCCGAGGATCGAGTGCACGCGGATGTTGTCGCTCATGCCGGGGACGCCGGGCTTGAGCGAGCAGATGCCACGCTCCACGATGTCGATCTTCACGCCGGCCTGGCTGGCGCGGTACAGCGCATCGATGGTGGCCTCGTCCACGATGGAGTTGACCTTGATCTTGATCCATGCGGGCTTGCCGGCAAGGGCGGCGGTCTCCTCGCGACGGATGCGCTCGATCAGACCGGTGCGGATGCCGCGCGGGGCGACCAGCAGACGGTGGAAGCTCGACTTCGGAGCGTAGCCGGACAGCTGGTTGAACAGGCGGGTCAGATCCTGACCGACCACCGGGTCGCAGGTGAGCAGACCGAGATCGGTGTAGATGCGGGCGGTCTTCGGGTTGTAGTTACCGGTGCCCACGTGGCAGTAACGACGCAGGCCATCGGCTTCCTGACGGACCACCAGCGACAGCTTGCAGTGGGTCTTGAGGCCCACGATGCCGTACACCACGTGCACGCCGGCGCGCTCGAGCTTGCGGGCCCAGGCGATGTTGGCGTCCTCGTCGAAGCGGGCCTTGATCTCCACCAGCGCCAGCACCTGCTTGCCGGCGTGGGCGGCGTCGATCAGCGCGTCCACGATCGGGGAGTTGGAGCTGGTGCGGTACAGCGTCTGCTTGATGGCCAGCACCTTCGGATCGGCGGCGGCCTGAGCCAGGAACGCCTGCACGGAGGTGGAGAAGGAATCGTAGGGGTGGTGCAGCAGGATGTCACGCTCGCGGATGGCGGCGAAGATGTCCTGGGCGCGGCTGGATTCCACCTCGGCGATCTGACGGTTGGTGGTCGGGACGAACTTCGGGAACTTCAGGTCCGGACGATCCACCGAGCCGAGCTCGAACAGCACCGTGGCGTCGAGCGGCGTGGGCAGACGGTACACCTCTTCGTCGTTCACGCCGAGCTGGTCGGCGAGCAGCTGGGAGAGGAACGGGCTGGTGTTCTGCGAAAGCTCCAGACGGATCGGCGGTCCGAAGCGGCGGCGCAGCAGCTCCTTCTCCATGGCGTTGAGCAGGTTCTCGGCGTCATCCTCTTCGACGTCGATGTCCTCGTTACGGGTGACGCGGAAGGAGCGTGCCTCCTTGATGATCATGCCGGGGAACAGGGCCTCGAGGTGGGCGATGATGAGGTTCTCCATCGTCACGAAGCCGTAGCGCACGTCGGACGCCTCGTCATCGGTCATGTCGTCCACGGCCACCAGTCGGGGCAGGTTGTCGGGGATCTTCACGCGGGCGAAGTGCGACTTGCCGGAGTTCGGGTTCTCCACGATCACGGCGAGGTTCAGCGAGTTGCCGGAGATGTAGGGGAACGGATGGGCGGGATCCACGGCCAGCGGGGTCAGCACGGGGAAGACCTGCTGACGGAAGAACTTGCTCAGGCGCTCCTGCTCGGCGATGGTGAGCTGGCTCCACTTGAGCAGGACGATGTTCTCCTTGGCGAGATCGGGCAGGATGTGCTCGATCATGTAGTTGGCGTGCTCGTCCTGCAGGCAGTGGGCCTGATCGGAGATCGCGCGCAGCTGCTGGCGCGGGCTCAGGCCGCTGGCGCTCGGCACGGCGATGCCGGTGTCGATGCGGCGCTTGAGGCCGGCCACGCGGACCATGAAGAACTCATCGAGGTTGGACGCGAAGATGGCGGCGAAGTTCGCGCGCTCCAGCACCGGAAGCGTCTCGTCCTGGGCAAGCTCCAGAACGCGCTTGTTGAACTTCAGCCAGCTCAGCTCGCGGTCGAAGAACCTGTCGGGGGGCAGGGGCTCGTAGTGAGCGGCGTTGGGGTTTTCGCGGGTGTCCTTCGGGGTCTCCGCGATATGCTCGGCGATCTGCGATTTAAGGATCGCCTTCGAGGGTGCATTGAATATCTGAGCCATACGTACCACTTTATTATCGACGTCGACGAACAGTAGGAAAAATGAGGGTAAATCACGGGAGAATTTAACTATTATTCATGTTGCCCGCCTTTCGGTCGCGCGATTAGGTATGAGGATCGTGGATACTGGAAGGTATGCAGTCGGTAGTGAATGGTGATCAGGACGAACGGATCGTGGAGGTTCCTCGGGGCACGGTGGTGCTTGCGGCGACGCCCATCGGCAACGTAGGCGACGCCTCGTCGCGACTGGTGGCGCTGCTGGAACAGGCCGACATCGTGGCCGCGGAGGATACGCGGCGCCTGTACGATCTGGCCCGACGACTGGGCGTGCACGTCAACGGCCGCGTAGTGGCCTATCACGATCACAACGAGCGCGGCAAGGCCGACGGTCTGCTTGACGAGGTGGAGACCGGCGCCTGCGTGCTGGTCGTTTCGGATGC
This sequence comes from Bifidobacterium simiarum, assembly GCF_002802905.1. GTDB lineage: Bacteria > Actinomycetota > Actinomycetes > Actinomycetales > Bifidobacteriaceae > Galliscardovia > Galliscardovia simiarum. The sequence continues at coordinate 185,124 of NZ_PEBK01000002.1, read as the reverse complement.
CGGCATGCCTACGATCAACGATCCCGGTCTGGCGATCGTGCGCCGGGCCATCGAGCGCGGACTGCCGGTCACCTGCGCCCCCGGCCCGAGCGCGGTGCTCGACGCCCTTGCGCTCTCCGGATTGCCCACCGACCGGTTCTGCTATGAGGGGTTCCTGCCCCGCAAGCACGCCGACCGGGTGCAGCGCCTGCGATCGCTGCAATCCGAACGGCGGACCATCGTGTTCTACGAGACCCCGCATCGCATCGCCGATTCGATGGACGACCTGCTTTCCGCATTCGGCCCCGACCGTCGCATGGCCCTGGCCCGGGAGCTGACCAAGGACTATGAGGAGATTCGCCGCGGCGGCATCGGCGAGATCCGGCAGGGAGTGATCGACGACCCGCCCCGCGGCGAGATCGTGCTGGTGATCGCCGGCGCCTCCGAGGACGAGGCCCGCGAGATGGCTCCGGCCTCGCTGAGCGTGGAGGATCTGGCGGTGCTGGCCATCGACCGTGCCCTGGAGGACGGGCTTCGCATCAAGGAGGCCATCGCCGAGGTGATCGAGGAGCATCCGCTGCCTGACGGCTCGCTGGCCAACCGCAAGCAGGTCTACGCGGCCGTGCTGCAGATCAAGCAGTGACCCGACGGCAATGACCCGACGGCCAGTGACCCGATCTCTCGTGTTCCGGGCCGACAGTCTCCATGCCAGATGGACTCCCGTACGGTTGGCTTCCGGTGGCTCCCACACCGCCAGCTCCCGTACCGCCAGCTCCCGCGTCGATGTCTCTCCGCACCGCCAGCTCCTGCGACTCCCGCAACCGCTCATTCACTGTTCGTCCATGGATTCGAACAGCACCTCAAAGGCCCTTCTGACGCCCGGGCCGCCGGTCTGGGCCACGAACTCCAGCATCGCCGGGGTCGCCGAAGGATTGGCGATCAGCCACATGCGCAGCTGCGGCGCCTCCCTGGCGATATGCCACAGCACATCCTGCTCGGTGTGCGGATCGCAGGCGACTGCTGCAGTCAGTCGCAACGGGGGCGGCGGAGGTGTCGGCTCTCGTCCGCTCGCCGGTCTGCTCCGCACCGGCCGATGTGAGGGCTTTCTCCGGGCAATGCCGGTGAGCCTGTCGTCGCCGACCGAGTCCTGACGTCCACGGGACCGCGAACGTCGTCGCAGTCGGGGCCGCAGCCGTGGACCCAACCATGGGCGCGGACCGGTCCGGCGGCGCTCGGCCGCATGGCGGCGTCGCCCCCGCACAGCGCCGGATGACTCGGTCGTGCCGGATGGTCCAGCCTCACCGGATGCGCTCCGCATCGTCGCCCATCCCGTCGAATCCCGATCCATCGGCCGTGACGTCGGTTCCGCGGCCGGTCGTGTCGTCGGGTCCGTCGTCGGCCGCGTCAATGATCATGGTGTCTCCTTTCCCGATATCGGCACCGATATCGTCGTTGATCTCGTCGTTGGTATCGTCCAGCCGGTCGATATGTTCGGCTTCGCTCAGCTCCTGCCGCTGTCGGTCCATCAGCATTCGCTTCTCCACGTTCATCAGCATCCGCACGGCCGGTCCGTGGTTCGGCCACCGCGGATTCTCCCACAGGGTCTTCAGACACTGCGACACCTTGATCCCATAGGCATCGAGCATCCGTGCGATCAGCGCTTCGGTGTGCGATGGTCTCTGCCCGGGCAGATCCATGCACGCCAGATCGCAGGCGGTGCGCATCGGCGAGGTGACCAGCAGTTGCCGCAGCCGCATCAGCTGCTCGGGCGGGGTGCGCCGATTGTGCACGACGATCTGCCGGCCATGCACCCGGGCCCGGAAATGCGATCCCGAGACCACGTCCACCCGTCCGGGGAACCGGCCGCCCTGCCAGACCCACAGCGCCAGCGGACCGGTCGCGGCGGCGCCGAACGGCACCATCTGTTCGGCGATCGACGCGCGGCCGTACAGCGTGCCGGCATAGGACGCCGGGTAGGCGCAGGTGTCGTCGAGACGGACCAGCACCTTGCGCTCCACCAGTCGTTCGAGCCCCATGTCACCGGTGACGTCGTCGATCTGCACGATGGCAGGCAGCGGCTGCGGGACGGCTCCGGAGTACCGTCGCGTCGTGCCATTCGACGAGGGACTGGACGATGATGCGCTGACCGACGAGGTCCTGACCGATGACGACCGATGTGACGGGGTGCCGATCGACCGTCCCGATGACGTTCGGCTCGCAGACGTTCGGCCCGCAGGATGCCGCCCATCGGACCTCCGCCCGGGGGAGCGCCGTGCGGAGGGGCGGGAACCGATAGTCCGCGCATCGGGACGGTCGTCGGCGCCGGTCGTCGTTCTCGGCCGAGATCGACGGTCATACGCCAGACATGCATTCGCGATATCGCCGATATACGGCGGGATGGTCATCCCCGATCCGGACGCGATCGCCGTGGCAACATCACCGCCCGGTCCCGGCGATGGCGCTGTCATGATGTTCGGCGTCCCCGGGAGCGCCGTCGGCGAGATCGGCATGACCGTTGTGCCAGCTGGCTTCGTTGGCTTGATGCCAGCTGACTTAGGCATGTCCGATGGATCCGATATCGATTGTGCAGTCATGGAACCGACGTTAGAGGGGAACCGGCCGTCGGGAAAACCGGGCAGAAAAAATGTGGATAAGTGGACGAATATGCCTCAGTTGAGTGTTCGCTGTGGATAACTTCGCGAAGTTATCCACGCAGACCGATCGCAAACGGTGCATAACCGCCCGCCGACGCTGTCCCCTCTAGCGCACATAATCGGTTTTTATGAGTCATATTCTTGTCAATGTCGCTTGGCCGTATGCGAACGGCCCCCGCCACATCGGCCATGTCGCCGGTTTTGGCGTCCCCTCGGACGTCTATGCACGCTTCGAGCGCATGAAGGGCAACGACGTGCTGATGGTGTCCGGCACCGACGAGCACGGCACCCCGATTCTGGTGGAGGCCGAGAAGGAAGGCCTTACCGCCCAGGAGCTCGCCAACCGCTACAACCGCGTGATCGCCAAGGATCTGTGCGATCTGGGCCTCAGCTACGATCTGTTCACCCGCACCACCACCGGCAATCACGAGCATGTGGTGCAGGAGCTGTTCAAGCAGTGCCTCGCCAACGGCTACATCTACAAGGGCGTCCAGCAGGTGGCCATCAGCCCCTCCACCGGTCGTACCCTGCCCGATCGCTATATCGAGGGCGAATGCCCGATCTGCCACGCGGACGGCGCCCGCGGCGATCAGTGCGACGCCTGCGGCAATGAGCTCGATCCGATCGATCTGATCAACCCCGTCTCCAAGATCAACGGCGAGACCCCGCGCTTCGAGGAGACCGAACACTACTTCCTCGACCTGCCCGCGCTGGCCGAAGCCAACCTCGCCTGGCTCAACACCCGTGAGGGATGGCGCACCAACGTCATCAACTTCTCCAAGGGCCTGTTCAAGGAAGTCAAGCCGCGCGCCATCACCCGCGACATCGACTGGGGCATCCCCGTGCCGGTGGAAGGCTGGATCGACAACCCGAACAAGAAGCTGTACGTGTGGTTCGACGCCGTGATCGGCTACCTGTCGGCCTCCATCGAATGGGCCCGCCGCAAGGGCGATCCCGAGGCATGGCGCGCCTGGTGGAACGATCCGGAGACCCCCGGCTACTACTTCATGGGCAAGGACAACATCACCTTCCACTCCCAGATCTGGCCCTCCGAGATGCTGGCCTACAACGGTCAGGGCTCCAAGGGCGGCGAAACCGGCAAGTACGGTCCGCTGAACATGCCCGAACAGGTCGTGGCCTCCGAGTTCATGACCATGGAAGGTAAGAAGTTCAGCTCCTCCCGCGGCATCGTGATCTACGTGAAGGACATCCTCTCGCGCTACCCGGTGGACGCCGTGCGCTACTACATCTCCGTGGCCGGCCCCGAGTCCTCCGACTCCGACTTCACCTGGGCCGAGTTCGTGCGCCACAACAACGAGGAGCTCGCCTCCGCATGGGGCAACCTCGTCAACCGCGTGGCCAACCTCATCGCCAAGAACTTCGGTTCCATCCCCGCCATCGACGAGAGCAAGCTCACCGATCAGGACCGCGCCCTGCTGGAGCAGACCGTCGCCGCGTTCGACACCGTCGGCGGATTCCTCGAGAAGCACCACCAGAAGGCCGCGCTGGCCGAGGCCATGCGCATCGTCGGCGAGATCAACAAGTACATCTCCGCCGTCGAACCGTGGAAGATCAAGGATGACGAAGCCCGTCTCGGCACCGTGCTGCACGTTGCCGCCCAGGCCGTCTCCGACGCCAACCACCTGCTCGCCCCGTTCCTGCCCCACTCCTCCCAGAAGGTGTGGGAGGCGCTCGGCGGCAAGGGCACGTTCTCCCCGCTGCCGCACATCGAAGAGGTGGAGGATCTCGACAAGCCCGGATTCACCTACCCGATCATCACCGGCGACTACAAGCTCGGCGTGAACGTGCATCCGTGGAAGAGCGAGCCCATCGAGGTCGGCGCCGAGGTGCCGAAGCCGAAGCCGATTTTCGCGAAGATCCCGAAGGAGGCCGTGGCCGAGGAGCTCGAACGCTTCCAGGCCGAGCTGGACGCCCGTCGCGCCAAGGAGGCCGAGCGCCTCGCCGCCGCCAAGGCCGAGCTGAAGAAGTAGCCGAAGCTGGCAACTGACTGCTGGCTGCTGGCAACTGGCTGCTGGCTGCTGATCCAGCAACATAAGGGCTGAAATCCCCGTTTCTGGCAATTTGCGGTGTCTTTTGGTTGTTTATTCGTCTTGAAAACGACCAGAAGGCACCGCAAAGTTGTGTTTTGGGAGATTCGTGCCCGGCTGTTCACAGTTCCCGCCCCACATTTTCAGGAAAGATTCAGGTTCTCATATCATTCCCCCAAGTATGGGCTGGTTATATAAGACATGTCAGCGGACAGCACCGCAGACGAGATTCCCGATCGAATCTGATAACTGAACCCTTCTTCTCTCTTCTCTCTCTAGCCCGGTGACCTTCTCTCCACCGGGCTTCTTCTTTTTCCGGACGGAGCGCTGCGTGTAGTGGACGGAGCACCGTGTTTCCCGACTGCAATCCGGTGAGTACAGCGTTTTACCCGGCTTGGTGGCGCGACGATCATCGGATTGGCCCGCATACTGTGTGGCAGATCTCATTGGCGTGCGGAGCGGCACATTTCCCGCGCATGATTTTCAGCTTATTTTCAGGTTATGGCATCGTTGCGTTCAGTAACGTCGGGTTATATGGGACATGTCAACGGAAACCCCGGAGGTGCAACCCGGAACAATCCGAACACATCCCACGGATGGTTCGACACGTCGGATCATTCGGTAAGCGGATGATAACTGAATCCTCATAACTGAACCCTTCTCTTCTCTCTTCCTTTCTCTGATTTCCCGGCGGCCAATCCCCGCCGGGTTTTTCTTTTCCACGCTTTCCGCCGCCCGCTATCGTCACGCCACCCCGCCATACTGGTGCGCATGAGCAAGCATCATCGCAACCGCAGCTGGGCGCCAGCCCCGGAACCGCTGACCGAATGGACCTATGACAATCACACGCATGTGAAGTCGGTGGTGCCGTTCTCCGCGGCCATGGCGCATGAGGCCGAGATCAAGGGACAGCCGCCGGTGCCGGTGTACAGCGAGGGGGAGCTGCTGGATCAGGCGGCCGCTGTCGGCATCAGGCAGATCATCGACGTGGGCTGCGAATACCCGCATCTTCAGGACGCGGTCGATCTGGCGAACGATTTTCCCGACCGGGTGCATGCCGCGCTGGCGATCCACCCCAACGAATCCGTGCTGCATGGGCACCGCGGAGCCAAGGGGCCGGACGGTCTGGAGCTCAAGTACAAGCCGTGGCATGATCTCGACTTCGACGCCGCGCTCGCCGAGGTCCATCGGCTGGCCACGGCGTATCCGGAACGGGTGGTGGCCATTGGCGAAACCGGTCTGGATTACTTCCGTACCGGCGACGAGGCTCGCGAATACCAGCGTGAGGCATTCCGCGCGCATATCGCGCTGGCCAAGGAGCTGAACCTGCCCATGCAGATCCATGATCGTGACGCCCACGCCGACTGCATCGACATTCTGCTCAGGGACGGCGCCCCGGAACGCACTGTGTTTCACTCGTATTCCGGTGACGCCGAAATGGGACGCATCGCCGCCGAACAGGGGTGGTATCTGAGCTTTTCGGGAACGGTGAGCTACAAGGGCAACGATGGTATCCGCGCCTCGCTGGCGATGATTGCCCCCGACCATATTCTGGTGGAGACCGACGCCCCGTATCTCACGCCGATGCCGTATCGCGGCCGGACCAATGCGCCGTACATGATTCCCTACACGCTGACCGCCATGGCGGATGTGCTGGGCATCAACGTCAACGAGATGGCGGCGATCACCCGTCGCAATACGCAGGCGGTGTACGGCATCTGACGCCGAGCTGAATCCGCCGACAACTGCCGCCATCCGGTACCGACCGGCACCATCCGGAACCAGCCGACAACCGCCTCCATCCGACGATATCCGGCGCGGTACCGTCCTATCGGACCCGACACTGTGCCGAAAGTTGTCGTGGGAATTTCACGGTCGGGGGAACAGTGGGGAGAATCTCGTGACCCGTTGGGATCGTTGATATTGAGCCGGCTTCCGACTGCCCGGTGTTGAACCGACCCCGCTATTCGCACACTGGCGTCCCGAGTGTGTTTAGTGCTTTTGCTCGGAGAGTGGTAGCCTTTTTCTTCGCATTGAGAAAATGTGAAGGTGTTATGGATTCGTAATCCATGAATGCGGCTGCCCGACAGCCGATGCAGTGCAGTAAACCGTTGTGTTGAATGCTGGAGGTTGCACATGGCGAAGCAGAATGACGTCGCCAATAACACCGCCGAAGATGCGGAGGCGGAAAGTACCGGCGGCGAGCCGGTAACCGAACAACCGGCCGGATCCGATACCCAGACCGGGACCATTCATATCGAGACCGAACAGTCTCTCAAGACCGCAGAATCCCCTGAAACAGTCCGGACCGCCAAGACAGTCCGGACCGCCAAGACCGCAGAGTCTGTCGCACAGTCAGTTAAGACTACACAGTCCGTTAAGACCACACAGACACAGTCCGATAAGACCGAACGGTCCGCACAGTCGGCTGAGAACACGTCCGCGAAGCCGGTGAACCCTGCGAAGCCCGCGAAACCGGGGAAGCCCGCGAAACCGGCGAAATCCGCAAAGAAGAACAAGCCGACGCAATCCACGACGAAATCTCAGGAGACGGCAAAGGCCGCGGTGACGAAGTCATCGGCTGCGAAGGCACCGACTGCGAAGACCACGACTGCGAAGACCTCATCGGCCGGGAAGTCCCCGTCGGCCGGGAAAACCCCGTCGTCGGCGAAGACCCCGAAGACCCAGCCGGCCTCCGACCCGTCGGATCCTTCGACCGCGGTGACGAGGGTGCTGCCGCCGATCTCGGTGACCGACACCGGATCGCTGCAGCTGACCGGTATCGTCAAGGCTCCGAAGATCTCGCATCACATCGTGCCTCCGGAGGAGAAGGCCGAGGCCGAACGCGCGAAGCGCGAAGCCGAGAAATCCGAGAAAAAGGCAAAAAAGACGCCGAAGACCCGGATCGGCAAATGGTGGCGTCGGGTGCAGAACAGCCCGGACCGCGTCACGCTGGCCATGGCGATCGTGGCGCTGGGCGTGGTGTACGGCGACATCGGTACCTCGCCGCTGTACATGGCGCAGTCCTTCGTCTCCGGTCAGGGCGGCATCCAGTACGCCGACCGGCAGTCCGTGCTCGGCCTGCTGTCACTGCTGTTCTGGTCGGTCACGCTGATCACCACGGTCAAGTACGTGCTGATCGCCATGCGCATCGACAACAAGGGCGAAGGCGGCATCTTCGCGCTGTATTCGATGGTCCGCCGGTACGGCAAATGGCTGGCGTATCCGGCCATGATCGGCGGTGCGGCGTTCCTCGCCGACTCCGTGCTCACCCCGGCCGTGTCGATCAGCTCGGCCGTCGAGGGTCTGCAGACCATCCCGCAGCTGGAACCGATCTTCGACGCCAACGACAATCTGACCCTGATGATCACCGTGTGCATCATCGTCGTGCTGTTTGCGATCCAGTCGCGCGGCACCGAAAGCATCGGCAAGGTGTTCGGCATCGTCGTGATGATCTGGTTCTCGTTCCTTGCCGTGGTCGGCGTGGCGAATCTCGGCACCGACTGGACGGTCTTCGCCGCGCTCAACCCGTGGTACGGCATCGACTTCCTGCTGTTCGACCCGGGCAACAAGGCCGGTCTCGCCGTGATGGGCACCGTGTTCCTCGCCACCACCGGTGCCGAGGCGCTGTACTCCGACATGGGCCATGTGGGTCGCGGCAACATCTACGCCACCTGGCCGTTCATCAAGATCGCCCTGATCCTCAACTACTTCGGTCAGGGTGCGTGGATCCTGCGCAACCAGCACAACGAATCCCTGTACGGGATCAAAAGCCTCAACCCGTTCTTCCAGATGATGACGCCGAACCTGCGTTCGGTGGCCGTCGTCCTGTCGGTGGCCGCCGGCGTGATCGCCTCGCAGGCCCTGATCACCGGCGCGTTCACCATGGTCTCCGAAGCCACCGGCCTCAACTGGATGCCCCACCTGCAGGTGCGCTACCCGGCCCGAACCCGCGGCCAGCTCTACATCCCGGCCGTCAACATCGTGCTGTGCGCCGCCACCCTGAGCGTGCTGGCCATGTTCAAGGATTCCGAGCACATCACCGCCGCCTACGGTCTGGCGCTGACGATCACGATGATCACCACCACGATCCTGCTGGCCGCCTACATCTGGTGCGCGTGGAAGCGGCGGGTGTTCGCCATCGTGTTCGCGATCCTGTTCCTCGCCATCCAGACGCTGTTCTTCATCGCCTCGATGTCGAAGTTCCTGCACGGCGGCTGGTTCACCATGCTGCTCACCCTCGCGATCCTGGGCATCATGGTCACCTGGGATCAGGGCACCAAGGTCGAGCGTTCGCAGCGCCGGCACATGTGGCCCAAGGAGTTCCTGCCCGCCCTCGACGCGCTGCACCGCGACTTCAAGATCCCGTACTACGCCGACAACCTCGTGTACCTGACGTCCGACCCCGAGCTGCGGCGTCTCGACACCGACATCTTCTACTCGATCTTCGCGAACCATCCCAAGCGGGCCCGCGCATGGTGGGCGGTCTCCGTGCAGGTGACCGACGACCCGTTCACGCGCGAATACTCGGTGGAGAACTTCGGCACCAGCTTCCTGTTCCGCGTGCGCATCCGCCTCGGCTTCAAGGTGAGCCAGAACGTGGCCACGTACCTGCATCAGATCATGCACGATCTGATCAACGACGGCACCCTGCCGCGGCAGACCGTGATCTACCCGAAGGTGGACGAGGACCCGGAGATCGGCACGATCCAGTACGTGCTGGTGCACAAGGCCCTGATGCCGGAATCCAAGATCACCTCGCGCGGCGCCACCTCGCTGCGCGTAAAGTACGCGATCCGTCATCTGGCCGGCAACCCGGTGAAATGGTTCGGCCTTGCCGCATATAACCCGGTGGTGGAGGTGCAGCCGCTGTTCGTCTCCACCAACAAGGTGCCGGCCTTGAAGCGCGTGGCTCTGCGACGGGCGAAGAAGCCGATCACCCTGCAGGAGATCCGCGCCGAACAGCGCGAGGAGGCGGAGAACGAGCGTGCGGCGGCCATCGCCGCGGCGGAAAGCGAAGCCGCGGCCCGGACGGAGTCGGTGGCGGGGTCGGTTCAGACGGACCTGACCCGTACGATCGAGGTGGACGGCCAGACCGTGGCCCATCCGCGTTCGAAACCGAACTTCGACCTGCGGCCGGCGTCAAGCGTGGGGGAGCCGGCCGAAAAGGCGGCGTAGGCAAGGCTCGGGGCAGGCCGTCAGATCGCGTCGGCGACGGGAACGGCCTCCCTACGACCCTTGGATGGCCGCCGGTCCCATCGGCCGGTCACCCCTTACGACCATTAGCCGGCCATCGGACGTTATAGCCATTCGCTATAACGCCGGTGGCACGTCGTATCCCACTGCCGCTATGGTAGGTGGCTATGTGCAGATTGTTGGGATACGCTACACCGGGGGACAACCTGAGTCTTGATGACGTGCTGACGAACTCCCAACTCGAGACGTTCCAGCAGATGGCCATCATCCACAACGACGGTTGGGGCGCGGCGCTGGTCACCGACCCGTATCAGCCGGCCGGCATCCGTGACGGCGGGGCGCCTACCCCGTCGAACAACGTGAGCGTGTACAAATCCACCTCCTCGGCCTACGCCGACCCGGTGTTCCGCTCCATCGAGTGTCAGGGCGCTCGAGGCGCGCTCTACCATCTGCGTCTGGCCTCCTCCGGACTGCCGCTGATCATGGAGAACCAGCAGCCCTTCTTCGCCGACGGCGTCTCGTTCATCCACAACGGCGACATCTCCGACGCCCATCAGCGCAACATCGTGCGCGCCCCGAGCAAGCCGGTCTCCGAACTCGACATGCTGCGCACCGGCGGCAAAAGCGATTCCGCCGTGTACTTCGCGCTGGTGCTCTCCTACTTCCACAAGGGCCTCGAACTGCCCGACGCCGTGCGCGAGGCCATCAAGGACCTGCGCGGCGGCTACCCGAAGTCCTCGTACAACTGCATGATCCAGACCGGTGACGAATTCATCTGCGTACACGCCGTGGGCAGCCTCGACCCCGAACCGGAGATCGAGGACCTCTACGCCCGCTACGGGCAGAAGGAGCACGCCCGCGACTACCGGCGCATCCGGTACCGTGCGCTCGCCGGCGGCGGCGTGGTGGCGGCCAGCTCCGGATTCGAGCAGCGCGAACGCGACGGCTGGCAGACGCTGGAGAACAACCGGATGATCGTGGCCTCCAACCGCACCGGCGAGTTCCATATCGAAGCGTTGTAAGCGGCCGGTCCTCGCCGCGCGAGGGAAGGTGGCCCGCATGAGGTGAAACGACCCGCGCGAGGTAAGCCGATCCGTGTGATCCGGCCCGCGCGAGGAAATCGGGGATTGCGCGGCATATCGATTATTCGTATAGCCCCGGTCGGGTGTTGCCGGCCCGTCTCGCGTAGGCTGATGAAGCATGACGATACGAGCCTTTGACTTTGCCCACCAGACCACGGTCCCGAATCCCAAGCATGTGGCCAGTCTGGTGCGGTTCTTCGAATCCGGCATCAAGACCCCCGATCACCGGGGCTTCGGCGTGGAGATCGAGCATCTGCCGATCCGCAAATCCACCGGCAAGGCGGTGACCTACGCCGAACCGCACGGCATCCGCAGCGTGCTGCAGGCACTCGCGCAGTTCTACGATCCCACCCGTGAATACTACGAGGACGGCCATCTGCTCGGTCTCGGACGCGACGGCATCGCGATCTCGCTGGAACCGGGCGGGCAGATCGAATGCTCGCTGGGCGTGCTTAGCCACGCCGACGATCTCGAACAGCTGTACACGGAATTCCGCCGGGACATCGATCCGATCCTCGACCGGTTCGGCATCCGCCTGATCAACTACGGCTACCAGCCCGACACCTCCTACAAGGAGATCGAGATCATCCCGAAGTCTCGCTACCACGCGATGCAGAAGTACTTCTCGCACATCGCACGATACGGGTTCTGCATGATGCGCGCGTCCGCCTCCACCCAGGTGAGCATCGACTACTTCAGCGAGAAGGACTCCATCGACAAGCTTCGCATCGGCACGGCGGTCGGCCCGATCCTCGCATGGTTCTTCCGTAACACCCCGTTCTTCGAGAAGGAGACGAACCCGTTCCCGCTGCTGCGTCAGGAGATGTGGGATCACATCGATCCGCAGCGCACCGACCAGCTGTGGGGCCTGTACGACGACAACTACGACTGGGAGCATTACGCGACGGACGTGCTCACCACCCCCGTGTTCATCGCCGATCTTTCGCACACCCCGGAATACACCGGCGACCGGCCCGTCTTCTCGGCGCCGTTCGATACGGCGGCCGATCTCTACCCGGATCGCGAACTGAACCAGGCGGAGATCAACCATCTGATCTCCACGCATTTCAACGACGTGCGACTCAAGAACTTCATCGAGCTGCGCCACTGGGATTCGCTGCCGCTGCCGCGTGCCCAGCGGCTCACCGAGATCGTCTCCTCGCTGTTCTACGACCGCTCCCAGTTCGAGGGGCTGCTGAGCTACTTCGACGGTCTGCGCGCGGTGGACGTGCGCGAGGCCAAGGCCGATCTGCAGGCCCACGGCGCCGACGCCCGCCCGTACGGGCAGTCGCTGGAGTTCTGGCGCGAGTTCCTGCACGCCGAGGGTACGCTCGACACCGAGCCGGGCGACCCCGAACGCCCGGAGGTCTTTCAGGAGTAGCCGGGAGGTCGCTTGGCCGGATCGTCTGGGTAGACCGGATTCGCCCGGAGGAGTAGGTTCGGTGGTATGAGCGAACATACGCATTCCACGGGCAATATCGGCGATCCGGGCCATGCGCGGCGGCTGATCATCGCGCTGTGCCTCTCCGCCACGATTCTGGTGGCGGAGATCGCCGGTGCGGCGGTCACCGGCTCTCTGGCGCTGATGGTGGACGCCGGCCACATGCTCACTGACATCTCGGTGCTGGCCGCCTCGACCGTGACCGCGGTGCTGATGCGACGCAAGCCCAGCGCCTCACGAACGTGGGGATGGGCGCGTCTTGAGGTGGTGACCGCGGCCGGCGGCGCGCTCGCCCTGCTGGCGGTGGGGCTGTTCGCGCTGATCGAGGCCGTACAGCGCCTGCTCGGCGGCGGCGAGCAGATGGAGGCGCCGCGGCTGCTATTGTTCTTCGGCGTGCTCGGCCTGCTGGCGAATATCGCCTCGATGATCATTCTCATGGGCGACCGGCAGTCCAACATGAACATGAAGGCCGCGTTCCTGGAAGTGGTCAACGACGCACTCGGCTCGGTGGCCGTGGTGGTGTCGGCTGTGCTGGTGATGACCACCGGATGGTCGAACTTCGATTCGATCGCCGGCACGGTGATCGCGCTGATGATGATCCCCCGCGCCGGCAAGCTGCTCCATTCCAGCATGCGGGTGCTGCTGGAGGAAACGCCGGAAGGGCTGGATCTCGACGCCGTACGCACCCATCTGCGCAACGTGCCGCATGTGGTGGACGTGCACGATCTGCACGCCATCACCGTGGCCACCGGACTGCCCACGCTGAGCGCCCATGTGGTGGTGGACGCCGAGAATGTCGACGACTACGCCGACGTGCTGACCTCGCTGCAGCAATGCGTGCGCGATCATTTCCCCGTGTCGGTGGAGCACTCCACCTTCCAGATCGAACCGGAAGGCTACGTCAACATCCGCGACGGCGTCTTCCACGAGTGACCCGGATCGTATCCGCGGCGATCGGATTGCGGTCGATCGGATTGCGGTCGACCGGCGCGGATTTCGTGCGATCGGATCGGTCGGTCAGATCTCGTAGGTGACGTCGGCGCGGTTGGCCAGATCACGATCCTCGGTGACGATGATCACGCAGTAGTCGTCGTGACGGGTCAGACCGGAGAGCAGGTCCCAGACCGTTTCCGCGGTCTCCTCGCCCAGCTGAGACGTCGGTTCGTCGGCCAGAATCACCGACGGCTCGCAGGACAGGGCGCGGGCGATGGCCGCGCGGCGGCGATCCAGCTCCTTGACCGCGGTCAGCGGCTTGTTCGCCATCTCCTCGGGGAAGTCGACCTGCTGCAGCAGCTGCTCGGCCAGAATCGGCTTGGGGCGCAGGAAGTTGCGGTTGGAGGCGTCCATCGCGGCCACCAGATTACGTACGGCGCTCCAGTCCGTGCGCACGGCACCGCGCTGGGGGATGAATCCCATGAAATGGCCGCGGAATTCCTGCGGCGTGTACTCGTGCAGGTCCTGGCTCTTGAACTGCACCTTGCCGTCGGTCGGTCGCACGATGCCGGCGAGCAGGCCGGTGACGGCCATGCGCTCCGCCTCGGAGGAGACCAGCACGGCATGGGTGCGGCGCTGGTAGAACTCGAGGCTCACGTCGTGCAGCACGTCGCCGCCGGCGCCTCCGCGGCCCGCCGCCACCGACACATGCTTCAGGGCCAGCGTCGGATAGGTCTTGAACGTGAACGTGTCCTTGCGGCTCTTGAGTTCGCGGTCCACCGCGCTGGCCGCATGTTCGACCTGCTCGGCCTCCGGGTCATCCGCCGTCACTTTCGGTTCGGAAGGTTCGTCGGTTTCGTCGTCGGTCTTGTCGCCAGTTTCGTCGTCCGTCTCGTCATCGGATTCCGGTTCCGCCGGCTCTGCCTGACCCGGCCCCGCCTGATCCTCCGGAGAATCGTCCTCTTCGCCGCCTGCGGTCATCGAAGGGGTCACCCGGATCTCCTCGACCGTTTCCTCGGCGTTCGTCGGGTCGTCGTAGACGATGTCGAATACGGGCTCGGTACGGTCGATCTTGTCGGGTTCGGTGGTGGTATCGGTCGGCTTGTTGGTTTCGGTGGTCTTGTCGTCGATCTTGTCGGTATCAGTCGTCTTGTCGCTCATCGTCACGCCTCCATTCGGGAACCGAGAATCGTCGTCGTCTTCATGGCCGTCATCCGCACGAAGCAGATCACCGCCGTCGCCACGAGCACGCCGACGCCGATCCAGACCATCCGCCAGATCATGCCTGCGTCAATGCTGGCGTTCGCTCCCGCGGCTAGCCAGTTCGATACCGGTCCGACCGAGAACGCGGCCGCGGCCACGCCGATCGCCCAGCCGACGAGCAGCGGGATCTGTGCCTCCAGCGCGAACTGGTTGGCGATGCCGCCGCGTCCGATGCCCACGGCGGTGAGGAATCCGATCTCCTCGGTCCGCCCGCGCATGCCGAGCGCCAGCAGCAGGACGATCAGCGCGGCACCGACCACGGCGAACACGATCAGCCCGGGCTTGAGCTTGGCGGCCAGGGACTTCAGCGGGGCGATCTTCGCGTCATAGTCGCTCAGCGTGGTGGAGCTGATCACGTAGTCGCTGGACAGGCCGGCCTTGCGCACGGCCTTGACGAACTTGTCGTAGTCGGAGGGGCTCTGCAGGATCATCGCCACGTCGAGATTGGTGGAGGTGCCGGCCTGATCGGTGGTGGAGAGCCCGAGCACGGTCATCGTGTAGTAGTTCGTGTAGATCGTGTTCTCCGGGTCGAGACCGGTCTTCGCCTCGGTCACGGCCGCGGTGTTGCGGTAGATGCCCGTCACCTTGAGGTTCTGCTTGGTGGAGGTCTTCGAGGGGTTCGTGGCGGTGAACGTGCTGCCCACCTTGAGGTTGTTGGCCTTGGCCAGCGATTCGGAGATGAGCGCCTGGCCGACGCTGTTCTCGTCATAGCCGAGGTTCTTGCCGCTGACGATCGTGTACTTGCCGTTGAGGCCGTCCTGTGAGGCGCTTTCGTCGGAGAAGCCGGTGATCGCGAAGGTGTCGGAGGCGAGCTTGCCGGTGAGCGAACCGGTGCCGTCGGAGGCGTTCGCCGTCTTCTTCACCTTGTCCAGCTTCACCGTGGTGGTCTCGCCGTAGTAGGCGTTGGTCAGCTGTATGCCGCTTTTCTGCACGTATTCGGAATACTGGTTCCAGGAAAGCCGGTACTTCGTCCAGTCGACCTTGCCGGCGTCCCCCTTGCCCTTGACCTGCGTGATGGTCTCGCGGTCGGGGCGGAACGTGACCGCCGGGGTGAGCTTGTCGTATTCGCTGCCGGTCGCCTTGGTCTCGGCGTTGATCACCGAAAGGCCGATCATCGATCCGAACGACACCGCCAGCGCGACGATCATGATCAGCAGCGTGCGCCACCAGCGGCGCCACATCGCCGACCATGCATTCTTCAGGACGAACATGTACTTCTCCAGTTCCACTTACATTGGCCGGGACGCACGGCCTGCGTGTGCATGGCAGGTCGGAGGCGTCCCGTGGCACCCACTATGGGCGCCCTACGTGAGATTTCTCTTGCCGAACCCTACCGCGGTTCTGCAAGAAGGCTGGGAGAACGCTGAAGACGGGGGTGATGGTTGCGAATCGTCCCGTGAATCCACGGCTCTCCCGGCCCTGCCGTTGCCGACTCTTTCACCGACTGTTTCGCCGACTGTTTCAGCGCTGCTTCAGCGGCTGAATCGGCTTCCAGTCCGGATCGTGCATCAGCGCGCGCGAATCCCACCAGCCAGCGACCAATTTCTTCAGTCCGCTGCCTACATGCTCGCGGTCCACCGCCACCAGACGGATCACCTCCTTGGCGAACGTGGCGACCGTGCCCATCGCGAACAGGAACGGACGATAGTCGCCGTTCGCCATGAAATAGCGGGCCATGTAGCCGCGGTTGCGCATGATGTGGTAGCGGTTCATGTCGGAGGTGGAATTGAGCTGGCGGAGGCCCGCGATGTCCCAGTTGCCGATCGTGCGGGTGCGGCGCATGACGCGGTCCGCCACGACGATCGGATTGGTGACCTTGCTGGCCAGATAGCCGTAGATCGTGTCGTCCCAGTAGATGAAGAACCGAGGATCGGGGAAGCCGACCTTCTCGACGATGTCGCGGCGGAACAGGCCGCCCTCGAAGCACAGCGTGTTCATCACCCGGTAGCCGGCGTGGCCGAACGCGGCCGGGGCGATCGGATTGGGAATGCCCAGCGGCACGATGAAATCGTACTGCCAGTAGAACGGACCGCCGTCGTAGTCGTAGCGGCTGCCCTGAATCACGTCATGGGAGGGCATCCACTTGGCGAGCATCCGCATGCCGTCGGGTTCGATGGCCACGTCGTCGTCCATCACCCAGAACCATTCGGCACCCAGCTCGTACGCCTTCCTCACGCCCGCCGAGAAGCCGCCGGCGCCGCCGAGGTTATCGGTCTGCGGCGCATACACCACGCGTCCCTGATTGCCGTCGGCGTCGACGATGGTCTTGCCCCACTGCGCGGTGATGCGCTCGCCGAACTCCTCGACCATCCTCCGGGTCTCGTCGGAATGCTCGTTGTCCACGATCACCACGCGCCACGGGGCCAGCGAGGACTGCTCGATCGATTCGAACAGCGTCTTCAGCAGCTCCTGACGCTTGTAGGTCACCACCACGATGGCCAGTTTGGCCGTCAGCTTTTTCGCCTCGGAAATTGAAACATCGTTCATGTGCCTAAGTCTCTCACCTCCCTAAGATTAGGAATCCGAGGAATCCGTATTGGAGATCCGGATCGGGATTCCGGGGGAATCCCGTATTGAGATCCGGGGGGAAATCCGTATCGGGGATCCGGGGGAATCCGGGATTTCGGGCGACCGGTCCGCGCACAATCCCCTCACCTCCCTAAGATGGGAACCATGATTCCGAATTTTGATGAGATCGACGAACTCCACCGCAAGTACGCTCCCTCGCAGGAGGCGTACGAGCTGGTCTACCGGCACTGCATGATCGTGGCGAACATCGTGCGCGAGCTGTGCCGCAGGCAGAACAACCTCTTCGTGCAGCGCTGCACCCTGGGCGAGGACATGATCCGCCAGTACACCACCCGAATCCCCCCGCGCCTGTTCAACACCGACAAGGCCGTGGTTGGCGCGCTGCTGCACGACATCGGCACGTATTCGGTGATCGACAACGACGGCTCCAACGGCGAGCCGGTGAGCTTCGACCGCGACCGCTACATCCTGCACGGCCTGGCCGGCTACGACCTGCTCAAGGCCGAGGGCGTGGACGAGGAGATCGCCGAGTTCTGCCGCAACCACACCGGCGTGGGCATCACAAAGAAGATGGTGGAGGAGCAGCATCTGCCGCTGCCGCCGGCCAACTACACGCCGAAGAACCTCGAGCAGGAGGTGGTGATGTACGCGGACAACTTCAACAGCAAGTCGTTCCCGCCGAAGTTCGTCACCGCCGCCAAGGCGATCAAGCGCTGCGCCAAGTTCGGCAAGGAGAACGAGGACCGCATGCGCGAGCTGGTGGGCATCTACGGCGAGCCGAAGAACCTCAGGGAGCTGGCGGAGAAGTACGGTCAAGAGATCGTGGACGCCTGATCTCGTGCCGTCCGTCGTGCGGCTGACCGGTGATGGGTCGGTGACGGATCGGCGACATCGTCGGCGGCTGACCGGTCCGGTGCGCGTCAAAGAACTGTGCGCGTACCGGGCCGATCGGCGGCATTTTAAAGTACGGCATGTATCATCTGACTCTGTGCATGCCCTGTGATCGCCATGTCGGCCGCCGTTTCGGTGCGTGGCGGCGGGCGCGGCGCATGCGGCGAACGGACGAGACGTACGACAGCATGATGGCGTAACGCATGATGGCGTACGACGACAACGACAACATGATGGGCGGTTGTTATGCAGGCATACCCACGGCATTGCAAGTCGAAGGGCCATCGGCTCCTGGAACAGATGTCCCTGCCGGCCAAGGTGGGATTCGGCGTCGTCTCCGCGATCCTCGGCCTGTTCCTCTCCGTGGTTGGCGTGTACGCCGTCTCCGCGATCTCGATGTGGTATGAAGCCAACAGGATGATCGACTCCGCCGAAAGCCTGGCGAACTCCGCGCTCGGCTGCGGCGGCGACACCGACATCGCCACCGCCTCGAAGCAGCTGGTGACCTCCACCCGCAAGCTGCGCGACGAATTCAACAGTCCGAAATGGACGCTGGTGGAGAAGCACACCTCCTACGGCAACGACATCGTCGCCGTGAGGACCATGCTCGATTCGATGGGCACGCTGGTCGACGGCCCCTTCACCGATCTGCTCAATCTTTCCGACCGGCTCAACGGCTTCTCGATGAAGAACAAGACCGTCGACGTCAGCGCCCTGATGGATGCGCCGAAGATTCTCAAGAGCGCGCACAAGGACATCAATGCGCAGGTGAAGGCCCTTGACGCCGTGCCCGAGACCAAGATCGGCAAGCTCAATCAGGCCGTGCAGATGGAGAAGGCGGGTCTGCAGTCCGTGGACTCCACGCTCACCGAATACACGAATCTGGTGAACGCCCTGCCCGACCTGCTCGGCGAGAAGGGCGAACGGACGTATCTGATGGCCGTGTACAACCCGGCCGAGCTGCGTTCCGGCGGCGGCATGGTCGGCACGGTGGCCGAGATCACCGCCAACAAGGGCAAGGTGACGATCGAGGACTTCAACAGCACGATCAACTTCACGTACGGCACCGCGCCGTTCGATAGTCAGAACGTTCAGGAGGCCGCGATCTTCGGCGATCAGGTGTACCGGTATCCGCAGACTACCACGGTGAATCCGAACTACCAGCGTGCGGCCGTGAACCTCAAGAACCTGTGGAAGGCGCAGAAAGGCAATAAGAACAAGAACGTGGCCGGTGTGATCGCGGTCGATCCGGTGTTCCTCCAGTCGCTCGTCGGGGCGACCGGTTCCGTCACGCTCGACGACGGCAAGGTGGTGGACGGCACCTCCACCGTCAAGTTCTTCCTCAAGGACCTGTACGTGGACCACCCCGATTTCAACGAGCAGAACCAGTACGTGGACGAGGCCTCGAAGAAGATCATGAACAGCATCTTCTCCAACCTCAACAGCTCCACCGTCTCCGGCGTGCTCAAGAGTCTGCGCGACACCTCGCAGTCCGGCCACTTCAAGATGTGGATGAAGGACCAGAGCGAGTTCGACGCCCTGGTGGACACGAACATCATCAATGAGAACGCGGCCGGCAAGCTGCCCGACAGCGAGACCAACCCGGTCACCGGCGTGTACCTCACCGAGGCTCAGCCCAGCAAGCTCGACTGGTATCTGCAGACCGAGACCGAGGTGATCAAGACCTGCGACGAGAACTACCAGTCGATGCAGAACCGTCTGACCGACAAGGTGGACGCCTGGCCGCGCGCGACCTCGCTGGCCCGGGTATCCAGCGACGATCTGGGTGACGAATACACCGTCACGTTCACGATGAAGAACACGCTGACCAAGGATCAGGTCAAGAAGCTGCCCAGCTTCGTAGTCGGCGAGAAGGCGCCCGGCAAGATGCAGCTGCGCCTCTTCCTCATGGCTCCCAAGGGCGGCGAGATCACCTCCGTGGCGTATGAGAAGGCCGATTTCATCTCCAACGGCGAGGTGGAGGACCATCAGTTCATGAACATCAAGATGGCCGATCTCGGCCCCGGCGAGTCGATGACGATCGCGTACACGGTGCGCGTGCCGAAGACCGCCAAGGCCGCGCTGAACATGGTCACCACGCCGATCATCAACGAGACCGGCATTCAGACCGGTTCCGGCGGCAAGGTGACCGACAAGTGCTCGGCCAGCCAGGCGAACCCCTCGACCCCGGCGCCGAGCGGATCGACGTCGAGCGCGCAGTCGCAGTCCTCCTCGGCGGCCGGCTCCGCAGGTTCCGCCGGCTCCGGTAGCGGTTCAGGATCCGGTTCGGGGGCCGGATCGTCCGCGGGTTCGGGGTCGACTGCCGACGCGACCGATCCGATGGCTTCGGTGGACGAGCTGAAGAGCCGGTTCTCCTGCCCGGTGGACATCCGGGCCATGGCCGGCTGACGGTATCGGTTGCTGATCGGACTGGTGGTTGACCGGACTGGCGATTGACCGGGCCTGTGGTTGATCTGCTGGTGGTTGACCGGGCCTGTGGCCGCGGTTGGTGCTCGGCCGCGTTTCTGAGTATGGTGGTGGGCTAGTGTGCGTGGAACACGGCCGTCGTGCCGTTCCCGCATACGTTCAGCGATACGGATATGACGGAACGGAACAACAGTGGCCGACGACAACGCAACCAACAGTAGCGGCGCTCACGGCGAGGGCGATCGGGAGACGTCCCCGGACGGCAAGCGTCGAGTGAGCCAGCAGACGCATGTGGAACTTAAGAGGGGCATGGAGACGCGCCATCTGCGCATGATCTCGCTTGGCGGCGTGATCGGCACCGGCCTATTCCTCAGCTCCGGATTCACGATCGCCACGGCAGGCCCGATCGGCACGATCCTGGCCTACGCCATCGGTGCGGTGATCGTGTATCTGGTGATGCTGTGCGTCGGCGAGCTGTCGGTGGCGATGCCGGTGAGCGGTTCGTTCCATGTGTACGCCGAGAAGTTCATCGGACCGGCCACCGGATTCGTGATCGCGATCCAATACTGGATCACTTGGACGGTGGCGTTGGGTTCGGAGTTCACCGCGGCCGGTCTGCTGATGCAGCGGTGGTTCCCGCATACGCCCACATGGATGTGGAGCGCGGCGTGCATTGTGCTGATCTTCTCCGTCAACGCGCTGTCCGTGCGTGTGTTCGGCGAGGCGGAGTTCTGGTTCGCGTCGATCAAGGTGATCGCGATCTGCGCGTTCATCCTCATCGGCGGCGCGGCGATCTTCGGTCTCATCCCCATCTCCGGCTACGACCACGCGCCGATGTTCCACAATCTGGTGAAGGACGGCATCTTCCCGAACGGATTCATGCCGGTGTTCACCACGATCCTCACCGTCAACTTCGCCTTCAGCGGCACCGAGATCATCGGCGTGACCGCCGGCGAGACGCGCAACCCCGAGGAGGCCGTGCCGAAGGCCATCCATACCACGCTGTGGCGTCTGGTGCTGTTCTTCATCGGATCGATCGTGGTGATGGCCTCACTGATCCCGTGGCGTCAGGCGGGCGTCGACGAAAGCCCGTTCGTGCTGGTGTTCAACGCGATCGGCCTGCCGTTCGCCGGTGACATCATGAACTTCGTGGTGCTCACCGCCGTGCTGTCCGCGGCGAATTCCGGTCTGTACGCCTCCACGCGCATGGTGTGGTCGCTGGGCCATGAGCGGATGATTCCGGTGTGGTTCGCCAAGACGAACCGACGCGGCGTGCCGATGCTGGCCCTGTGCGCGTCGATCGCCGGCGGTCTGCTGGCGCTGCTGTCGTCGGTGGTGGCCGCCTCGACCGTGTATCTGGTGCTCGTAGCGATCTCCGGCCTGTCGGCCGTGGTGGTGTGGATCGCCATCGCCTACTGCGAGATCCGCTTCCGTCAGGAATGGCGGAAGACGGGCCATACGGACGCCGACCTCAAGTACCGGACTCCGGGCTTCCCGTGGGTGCCGTGGGCGGCGTTCATTCTGTGTACGGCCTCGTGCGTGCTGGTGGTGTTCGATGTCTCGCAGCGGTTCGCGCTGGTGGCCGAGATCGTGTTCATCGTGCTGTGCTACGCGATCTACTTCATCAAGCGCTGGCTTGGCGGCGAGCGACGCGAGGAGCATCTGGTGACGTTCGCCTGGGAGAAGGGCGTGACGGGCGATAAAGCTGCTGAAACGGTCAAGACAGGCGAGCCGGGTTCGATGACGGAACCGGGCAACTCGGCAGAGCAGATCACTCCGATGGTTCAGGACAAACAAGGCAGATAATGCAAAAGCCGGCCCCCGTTCGGGGGTCGGCTTTGTGTACAAGCGCTACGGATGCGGAATCTCTGCACAACAACTCTGTCGTGGCGGTAAGTCTTATCAAATCCGCCCAACATGATGTAATCATGGTGATCATTTACTTTTGTGGGCTCCGCTGTTCTGTTTTGCTTGTAGTTCCTATTATCTCCACGTCGGCGCGAAAATCAAGCCGAAACTACGTATTTGACCGGTTTGTGCCGAAGTGTTGCGAAGTGATCGGCCGCGTGCGTTTTTATGGATGAAACCGTGCCGTTTCTGAGCTGAACCGTGTCGAATTGTTCGTGTGAGCGCTCATTGTGGATAACTCGCCGTGCAAATTCACGTTTGACCACATACCCCGATTTTTCCTTCGCCCGCAGGCTCGGCCTGCCACAATCGGGGCATGACCACAGTATCGACCTCAGCACATGTTTCCTCCGTATCCTCCGTACCTTCCTCCGCGTCTTCCGTCGTATCCGGGCCGGCGTCCGGGGCGGTGTCCGGACCGACGGTCGTCGGTGGGCGCGTCCCTCCCTCGCCGCAGCGGTTCTATGTGCGCGATTCCGGCGAACGCCGTCTTCTGTCCGACGCTCGTACCGACGGCAGAACCATTGCCGGCTCCGGTCTCGGTTCCGTCGTCCGCACTGGTGCCGACTCGTCTTCCCTGCGTACGCCCGAAGGACGTTCGTGCGATCTGCCCGGTACGGTGATGTTTCTCTCGGCGTCCGGCGGGGTAGGGGTCAGCGTATTCGCGGCGATGTGCGCGTGGCAGTGCGCCCGATCCGGACTCTCCTGCGCTCTGGCTGATCTGGATCTGCAGGCCGGTGGCATCGACGTGACTCTTGGCATGGAGGCCGAACCCGGACTGCGGTGGGGCGACATCAATGCCCCGTTGGGCAGGATGGAGCCGGATGCGCTCAGGCACGAACTGCCGAAATGGGAGGGTATCCCCGTGCTTGCCGCCGATTCGTGGGCCGCATCCACGCCGGATTGGTGGGAGGTGCAGGCGGCCCTGCGCGCATTGGACGAAGCGCATGACGTGACGGTGCTTGATGCGGGACATTCCCGGCAGCGGCGGGAACTGCGCCCGGCATTGGCCGTGCTGGTGACGGAGCTGAGCGTACTGGGCCTGGCCCGGACGAAGGCCGAACTCGCCATGCTGTCGGGCGGTCCGGTCGCGCTGGTCGGGGTCGCTCCGTCATGGACGTCGAAAACCGGGACGGTGGACCCCGATGAGGCACAGGACTATCTCGGTCGTGAACTGATGGGCGTGATGCCGAAGGACTCTTCCCTTGGCCGATCGGTGCTGGAGGGAACGGGGATACCGGCGATCCCGCGTCGCAGCCGCAAGCTCGTGGAGGCGGTCTGCGAGCGGATCGAACGGGAATGCTGCTCCTTGACGGAAACGGGCGGGAGACCGGCCGGTTCCGCTTCGCCCGGAGGGTCGTCGGGATCGTCCGGCGGATCGCGATTCGGCGTGCTGCGGGGAAGGCGGTGAATCATGGAGGATCGATTGATCTTCGGGCCGTTGGACACGCTGGCGCATGACGCTTCGATCACCGACGTGGCGGTCACCTGCGACGGGCGGATCTGGGCGGATCGTGGCCACGGCATGGAAGAACGCTGGGTGCCGATGGGGTTTCGTTCGCCTCAGGTGGTGCGTGAATACGCCGTGCAGCTCTGCGCGCAGCTGGGACGGCGGTTGGATGATTCGCATCCGATCGCCGACGCCTCCACGGTCGACGGCATCCGCATCCATGCGGTGATCGCGCCGCTGGTCTCTCAGGGTGCGGCGCTTTCGATCCGATTCCCGGATCGTACGCTGGCGACGCTGCCGTCGTTGGGAGCCTCCGGCATGTTCCCACCCATCTGGGGGTCGGTGCTGCGGGGTCTGGTGGACGGTCGGGCCACGGTGCTGATCACCGGCGGCACCGGCACCGGCAAGACCACGCTGCTCAAGGCGATGCTCGCCCAATGCGATCAGCGGGAGCGGATCGTCAGCGTGGAGGAGACCCGTGAACTGGGTGATCTGCCTCATGGTGACCATGTGTCGATGGTGGTCCGCGAAGCCAACGTGGAGGGCCAGGGTGCGGTTGATCTGTCCGATCTGGTCAAGGCGACGCTACGTATGAGGCCGGATCGTGTGGTGCTGGGGGAGTGTCGTGGCGAGGAGATCGCCGATCTGCTGCGGGCATTGAATTCCGGGCACCACGGCGGCATGACCACATTGCACGCCGACAGCGTGGGTCGGGTGCCATCGCGATTGCAGACGCTGGGACTGCTGGCGGGTCTTGATCCGGCGGCACTGTCGATGCTGGCCGAGGGTGCGTTCGATGTGGTGCTTCATCTGGAGCGTTGCAACGGGCGTCGTCGGATCGCGCAGATCGGCGTGCTGCAGGTCGATCGTGATCGTCTGCTGACGGGGCGGATACTCAGCGAATGGGATGGCGGGGGACGCCCGCGATGCCATGACGGCTGGGCTGAGTTCGTGCGTCGGTGGACTGGCGGTGCCGGTGCGGTCGGAGGATCTGGCGTGGCCGGCGGCGGTCGTGGGCGACTGGGACCGGATTGCCCGACGGCGGTTGCCGCCACCGCGACCTCGATGGGTCTGACGGAATCGAACTGGATCGGTTGGAGGTGATCGACGATGAGCGTGATGACTGGGGCGGTTGGGATGACAGAGGCGGTTGGATTGTCTTCATACCCATGGTCTTCATACCCATGGTGTGCGGGGATCTGCTGCGGGACGATGATCTGGCTGCTGCTGCGCGCACCGACCCTGCGGCTGCGCCGAATATCGGCATTGGAGGGCACCGTCGACCGTCCGGCCTCCCGCATCGGCATCACCGCCGTCTTGGCTTCGCTGATCGCGTTCCTGCGCAACGGCGGCAGCGTGGTCGAGGCGTTCGAGGAGCAGGCAGGCCGCCGGTTTCCCACGGCGACGATCAACGAGCATCGCGTACGCGAGGTGATGGAGGCCCGGCGGGCGAAGGGTGAGACCGAGGAGCAGGCCGACCGGGTGGCCCGTAGCGTGACCGTGGCCTGTCTGGTCAGCGAACGGCTGGGGTGCGAAACGGCCCGCTGTCTGGAGGCGGTGACGGCCTCGCACCGCAGGACGCGGCTGGTCGATGAGCTGCGTGCCAAGTCGATGGCCATGCCACAGGCCACGATCCGGCTGCTGGCCTCGCTGCCGGCGATCACCATCATGCTTGGCGAGCTGCTCGGCGCGCATCCGCTGTCGTTCCTGTTTGGCAGTGCGATCGGCGGCATGTGTCTGACGGGCGGGCTGGTGTTCTGCCTGATCGGGGTGCTGTGGGTGGAGGGATTGCTGCGTCGCCTGCGGGATCCGGAATCTCACGTCGTTGATCGCGATGGAGGTGGTGACGATGACTGACATCTGGTCGTTGGTCTGCGCCTGTGCGGTCATCGTATTCGCGTATCTGCGCCTGCGCCCCGTGCGGTGGATGCCGCTGCTTGATCGTCGCACGTCATGCGAGGAACTGCCGGTGACCCTGATGCTGGAACTGATCGCCGTGGCCGTGCGACAGGGATCCTCCATTCCCCGGGCCCTGCAGATCATCGGTGCGGTATCCGGCACCCGGCTGGGCGACGACATGGTTCATGTGGCTTCGGCGCTGAACCGCGGAGTCGAGTGGAACAGCGCATGGTCGGTGGTGTCCCCGCGTGGCCGGCAGGCCGAGAACCTCGAGGTGCTACGGAACACGTTGGAGCCGTCCTGGCGGCACGGGGTCTCGCCGCTGCTGCGCATCGCCGCTCAAGTGGAGCAGATCGACCGGGACGAACGGCAATATATCGAGCGCGAGGCAGCCGGCTTGTCGGTGAGGCTGCTCATGCCGATGGGACTGTGTTTCCTGCCGGCGTTCATCCTGATCGGCGTGGTGCCGTCCATCGCGGCCTTCGCCGGCGGATAGCGGGCGTGCGATCGTTGCCGGACAGAGGTCCGGTCATCAGCATCATCGTCGAACAACCAAGACAGGAAAGGAGGCAAAACCGAAGCGGAAGACGACCAATGGCAGCAATGCCATGCATCAATCATCAATCCAATGGCATCAATACGCGGGACGGCAATCCATACCAACCCGCATCAGCGCTCACCGAGCGCATCAACGAATTCACCACGTCGGCCGATCCTCCGAGAGCGTCGGCCAGGCAACGAAAGGAACAGTATCATGACACAGCATCACGGAACCCAGATGGTTCGACTCGATGATTCCGCGCCTCCCGAAGGGATGGGCGACATGGTCGGACGACTCCGGCAGAGGATCTATCTACTCGACGCCCGATTACGGACGATGACCGCCGAACCCGAGAAGGGACTGGCCACGGCGGAGTATGCGGTGGTGATGATCGCGGCCACCGGATTCGCCGGGCTTCTGGTGGCGATCCTGAAATCGGGCGCCGTCAAATCACTGCTCACCAATATCGTCCGTCAGGCGCTGAGCGTCTGATGCGGGCGGACGCGATGCTGGCCCGCAAGGTGCTGCGGCGCATTCGCGGTTGGTGGCGCATTCGCGGTGGTTTCGGTTCCGTCGGTTCCGTCAGCGACGGCGGTGACATCGGTGACGGGCCGAAACCATCATGGCGGTACGGGATCGAACGCGGTACGGTCACAGCCGAATTCGCGGTGGTGCTACCCGCGGTGATGGTGTTGGCCCTGCTCTTGTTCGGTTCGGCGCGGGCGGTGACCGTCGGCATGACCTGTCAGGAGGCGGCTCGTGCCGCGGCGCGGGAGATCGTGGTGTCCGCAGAGTCCGGCGGCGATCCCAGCGGCGTGGTCTCCCGCATCGCCGGGTCTGGGGCGTCGGTCAGCGTATCGCGGGGCGGTACCGAGGTGACCGTGACCACGCGATGTCCGGTGATGCCCGGTCCGCTGGGCATCCTACCGGCGTCGATGACGGGGAAGGCGGTGGCGATACTGCATGAGTAGGGGCTGCGTGAATCGGGATTGCGTTGATCGGGAACGTGCTGATCGGGAATGTGCTGATTGGGACTGCGCGGATCGGGAACGTGCCTGCGGTTCGCGAGTCCGCGCATGGGAGCAGGGCAGCGGGACGGTGACCGGTGTTGCGCTGGTGTGCGCCGTAGGCGTGATGCTGTCGGTGATCCTCGCCGTGGGCAATGTGCTGATGAGCAAGTCGCGCGCGCAGACCGCGGCGGACAACGCGGCGCTCGCCGGCGCCACGGCGCTGTATGAGTCGACGGGGGCTCCGTGCGCGATCGCGTCGAACGTGGCGGCTCGTAACGGCGGAACGCTGACGTCGTGCGAGGTTCACGGCGAGGACGTCGTCGCCGCGGCTTCCGTCCGCTCACGGGTGCCGGTGGTCGGTGACGTGGAGGCTCACGCGAAAGCCGGCCCGAAGGATTGCGAATAGGCGGCGGTTGCCATGAGGCAGTGGCCGTCATCCTTCGGACCGGCTTGGCGGGGCTGATTTGCTGGACCGGCTTTCCGGGGCTGGCTTGGCGGATCAGTCTGAGAGCGGATGCCGTTCGGTCGGGCGATTCAGTGCTGTTCCTGTCAGGCTGCCTTCTGGGCGTCCTTCTTGGCGTTGACGAACCAGTAGGCGAGGGCGACGAAGACCGCGCCTCCCACGATGTTGCCGAGCGTGGCCGCCGAAAGGTTGTACAGGATTCCCTGAACGGTGACCGCGTCCGCGCCGGCGGCGTCCGCGCCGAAGCCAAGCGTCTTCGCCAGCAGGCCGACGGGCAGGAAGAACATGTTCGCCACACAGTGCTCGAAGCCCATGGCGACGAAGCCGGCGATGGGCAGCAGGATGCCGAGCACCTTGTCGCCCACCGAGCGGGCGGAGAAGCCGATGCGGACGGCCAGACACACGAGGATGTTGCACAGGATGCCGCGGAAGAACAGCGTGAACCAGTCGGGTGTGATCTTCGACGCCGCGGTGGCGACGGCGGTGCCTCCCACGGCGCCGTCATTGAGTCCCATGGTGCCGGCGAAGCCGATCAGCGTGACCAGCAGCAGGGCTCCGGCGAGGTTGCCGAACCAGACGATCACCCAGTTCTTGGCGAGCGCGCTCCAGCTGATCTTGTGGGCGGCGATGTCGGAGGCCATCAGCGAGTTGCCGGTGAACAGTTCGGCGCCGCAGCACAACACGAGCACGAGGCCCATGCAGAAGGCGAGGCCGCCGACGAAGCGCTTCGGTCCCCAGGTCATCGCCGGGTCGGAGGTGACGATCAGGAAGAACAGGGCGCCGAAGCCGATGAACGCGCCGGCGAACATGGCGGAGACGAAGGCCTTGCCGCCGCTGAGCTGGGTCTTGGCCACGCCGGCGTTTTCCACGGCGGCTTCGGTCTCCGCCGGGTTGAGTGCGTTGATGTTGAAGATGGGGACGGGGATCTTGGGCTCTTCCGTCTTCTGACCTGCGAGCTGGGTCTGGCTGGCGGTCTGCTTCTGTGGGGTCATGGGCGTCTGTGCCTGCTCGGCCACGGTGCCGACGCTCGTTGCGTTGCCGTTCTCCGGCATGATGGTTCCCTTCCTCTGGGGTGGATCGTGATGGTTCTCTTCGACGTGCCGCACCTCGATGTCGATCGGAGTCGATCAACGGCCTCGTCGTCAACCGCACACCATATTCGCGCATCCCGTTGACCCGGGCGGTCTCGTTCCCATGATTTGCAAAGGACCATGATTTATGTACTACAATAATGAAGGTGCTGATAGCCCTGATGAGCGATCTGTTCTCGTCCGTATGTCGGCGTTGAAGCACGGCGTGGATCCGGCTGACGCGCTGGCGGTGATGGACCATCCGCAGGCGACTCGCATCATGAGCGAAGATCCTCTGAAAGTGCTGTATCTGGGGTTTGGCGGCAATGCCGTCGCTTTGGAGGTGGTTGCAGTGCTGAACAAAGGCCGATGGCGTCTCATTCATGCGATGAGACTGCGAAAAACCTATTGGCCATTGCTGCTGCAGGGGGCCATGGAGTATCCACGATGGAAAGGCAAACGATGAAGAAACCGCATTACAACTATGTGATCGTCGGAGATGACTACTTCTCCGAAGAGGAAAACAAGATGCTCAACGAGGCGGCCGAGGAAGCCGAACGCGGGTATTCGCTGGAGTTCCTGAACAAGTGCCGCCCGGGCCGGCCGCTGAAGATCGGCAGAACCCCGGCACGGCACAAGGTGCAGGTGCGGCTCGACAACGCCCGTCTCGAACTGGTGGACGGCTACGCCCGCAAACTCGGTGTCTCCCGCTCCGAAGCCATCCGCGCCCTCCTCGACAAGGCCCTCGCCTCCGCATGAATGCCATACGGATACGTCCAATGCGGTCTGTTGCGATGTCCGGTAATCGTAATCGGTAAGCGGAGACGCTGGTTCGACGTCGTCTTTCCATTCACCGGAAACGGTGTTGTCGCGAGACATGGCGATTCCTATAGATGGAACAGTGCGGTGGAATGCCGCACATCAGGCACGACGAAGTGCGTGAATGGAGGTATGACCATGACGACGACGATGCGTAGACTGAAGATTTCGGAAGACCGCCGATATTTCGAGTATGAGGATGGTGAGCCATTCGCATGGCTTGCTGATACGGCGTGGACGCTGCCTCAGCGGATCATGTGGCAGGATGTGGAGCATTACATGCGGCTGCGCAGAGCTCAGGGATTCACCGTCGCGCAGATCGTGGCGCTGGATCCGGAGCGCGACGTGCTGATGCGCACTCCATCGGGCTGTCCCGCATTGCATGACGGAGATCTGAACCAGCCGAATGAGGAGTATTTCGCATATCTCGACCGTATTCTCGAGGCGGCGGAGCGTCACGGCCTGTATGTGCTACTGCTGCCCGTATGGGGTCAGCTGGTGGTGGGCGACAATTGGATGGGCGAAACCTTCGAGAAAACCGTCACCGAAGAAAACGCCCGAGGCTTCGGTGAATGGATCGGCCGGCGATATCGGAACCGATCGAACGTGCTGTGGTGTCTGGGAGGCGACCGTCAGCCGATCCACAAGGGCGTCGACTATCGCAATGTGTGGCGCAGACTTGCCGAGGGACTGGCGAAGGGTGTGCTGGGAGCGGATCTGCGATACGACGACCCCGACCCTCGATGGAGGGACCTGCCATTGACCTACCATGCCTGTCATGAACTGGAGACCGGCGAATGCTCGACGATGTCGTACTGGACGGACGATGAGGCATGGATCAGCTACATCATGCTGCAATCCGGGCACGGTGTCGATGCCCGCAATTTCGATCTGATCGCCAAGGAGTATGACCGTGCGAGGCCCATGCCGGTGTGGGACGGCGAACCCGCCTATGAAATGATGCCGACGTCGTGGCCTGATTTCACGCAGTTCCACGATTCATGGATGGTCCGCCGGAGGGCTTATTGGGGTCTGCTATCCGGTGCATTCGGACACACCTACGGCCATTGTTCGGTGTGGAGCTCCATCGGCGAACGGGAGCGCGATGCGATGTTCCGCAAAACATGGTTCGAAGCGTTGACCGATGAAGGCGCCGGACAGATGCGGTACCTGCGCGATGCGATGGAGAGCCTTGGTCTGGGCCGATGCCGTCCGTGTCGGGATGTGCTGGCCGAGAATCCGGATGATCTGGAACACCACATGCAGGCGGCGATGAGCGCAGACGGCGAGGCGTTGCTAGTTTATCTGCCCAGCGGTGGTGAGGCGATCCTGCATAGGACACGGGTGTCCGAATTGTTCTGTCAGAGTCCGGAAGGACTGGGCGTGCTCTGGTATTCGCCAAGGAATGGCGATCGGTGTGAGGGGAGACTGATCGAGGAGGATTCTCGCCTAGTCGGTGTGGCGCCCACCGCAGGTAGGGGAGAGGATTGGCTGCTGGTCATCGCCCCGGTAGATCGTATGCCGGATATCGTCGTCGGCGATTACGGAGAAGGCGGTGAACAGGCGGACGGTGAGGAACGGCGCGGTCCTGCCAAGGTATTCCAGTGGTGACCGGACCGGATTCGATCCATGAATGATCCTCGATGAAGGTATGGAGGATCATCCATGGATCATCCGTAGGCGATCACCGATACCGACAGGCGAAATCGGTGAATCGGGCCGGTGCGGTGACTGCGGCACTGGCCCGATCTCCACAGGTCTGCGCATATGGTCCGATCATTACGCCGAAGCAGCCGCCGGTCACTTCCGAGGAGAGATACTTCGTACGATTGCGGCCAAGATCGATTCGGGCACCGTCATCCGTTTCGGCGGAGAACCGATAGGCGTCGGGCTGTGCCTCGATGCGCAGCGTCACGCGGTACGGGTCCGTTTCTCCGCTGAGGTGATCCGTGTTGAGGTGACCGGCATCGTCGGTGAGCCTAACCATCTGATCGATGACCTTGAGATCGCCTACGCAGACGCGTTTGATGAGGCGATATCCGTCGGTCAGGCGTTGCACCGCCAGATCGTAGTGATGCTCGTCGTCCATGAAGACCGTCAGCCCGGCTTCGCCGTCGGTGACTTCCACCGTGCAGACGATATCGGCGCAAAGATCACGCTGCCGCATGGCGAGGAAGGTCGGTGCGCCCGGCGTATCCAAGGTGACCGAGGTGCCGGTCATGGTCACGGTGACGCCGGGTTCGTTCTCATCTCCATGCCCGGAGATCCTGCCGAACCGGATCCGATCCGGCAGAGGCTTGCGCAGTGTGCACCAGTCGACGCCCGGTTCCGTGTTGTCGAACGTCATCGTATCGAGTGGACGTTGGGTGACGCCATCATCGATCCGGTCGGTGTCCACGTCCAACGAGGCGGTGCCGGGATGATCCGGATCCCCGGCGGTGAACCAGCCGGCATCATCGAAGGTGACCGGCGTGAGCAGGGTTTCGCGTCCGATGTGGTGGTAGGGTGCCATCGTTCCCTGCTGTCGGAACCCAAGGTGCAGCATCCACCAGTTGCCGTGATCGTCGTCGATGAGGTCGCCGTGTCCTACGCCCTGCAGCATGCTGTTGCCGAGATCGCGGTTGGTGAGCACCGGGTTGCCGTCATATGTCTCGAATGGGCCCCACGGTGACGTGCCGCGTGCGTAGGTGATCATGTGCCCGTACTCGGTGCCTCCTTCCGCGGCCAGCAGATAATACCGGTCTCCGATGCGGTAGAGATGCGGTCCTTCGAGGAACCGCCCACCGGTACCCGTCCAGATCGTGCGGCTGGGCGTGAGCTTTTCGCCGGTCTCGATGTCGATCTCGCATAGCGCGATGCCCTTGCGGCCGTCGTCTGCCACGCCGTTGCTCATGAAATACGTGTGATCTTCATCGAACAGCAACGATGGGTCGATGCCGCCCTGATCGATTGGGATCGGGTCGGACCATTCGCCGTGGATGTCGTCGGTCCAGACGAGGAAGTTCCAGCGCCCGCCGACGTCGGTGGTCACCAGGTAGAACCGGCCGTCGTGATATCGCAGCGTGGGTGCGAAGATGCCGGGACGGTTGAAGTCGTACGACAGATCGATTTGGCTGGTGCGGGTAAGTGCGTGACCGATCTGCCGCCAGTTGATCAGATCATCGCTTTCAAATAACGGCACTGCAGGGAAATACCTGAACGAGCTGCATGCCAGATAGTAGACGCCGTTCGCCTTGGTGACGCTTGGATCCGGGTAAAAGCCGCCGATGACGGGATTGTGGTAGTGCATGCCGAATCGCTCCTTTGCGTGTGGCCGGGCTTCCGGTGTGGAAGGCCGTTATGTCCGGTGCCGATCGGCTGATCGGATGCATTCACTGTATGAGCGGCGCGGATGAACGAACCGTTCGATTCCCACTCAGCGGAAAAACTGGAACACGACGTTGCGCTGAGACGGTTACCGGGAAATACTGCCCAGCCGGAAGTCACGACAGAGTCCCAGACAGAGTGCCTAGGCGGAGGGGCGGGCCTTGCTGGCCTCCTCCCAAGGCGGAAGCGTTCGCCGTGGCTTGGGGCCGGCCAGCCGTCGGGAGATATCCTTGGCGGTGGCCTTGACCAGAGGAACAAGCTGTTGCAGCGGTATGGTTCCGGTCCGTACCACGACGCCCACCGCGGCCACCACGGATTTGGTGCGGTCGGTGACCGGAGCCGCCACCGAATGCACCGGGGCTCCGGGCGTGGTCAGCACGGCGAGCCGTGTCCGCCGGATGGCGTCGAGATCATCCCGGATTTCCTGTGGAGTGGGTCTTGGTGAGTCGAACGACGGCCAGATGAAGGCGTCGTCGTCCAGCACATCAGAGATCACGGTCGGTGAGGCGAACGCCAGCAGCAGCCGGCCGACCGCCGTGGGCACCGGTGGCATGGCGTCTCCGATGTGATAGTAGATCGGCAGATCCTGCTTGCCGATCCGGCGATCGATGATCCTGGCGTCGCCGTCCTCGAGCATGGCGAGTTGGACGTGCAGTCCGGTCGCCCGCTCCAGATTGTCGAGTGCGGGTGAGGCCAGCTCACGGATATACAGCATCGGCTTCGCGGTCTGGGCGAGTTCCACAAGGTGATTGCCGATCGAATAGTTGCCGTCCCGGTATCGGGTGATGGCACCGTGTCTGCGCAGATCGCCGAGCAGACGACTGGTCGTACTGATCGGTAGTCCGCTTCGTGCGGCGATCTGGGTGAGATTGAGTTGCGGTTCCTCCGACGTGAAGCAGTCGAGAATGGCGAACGCACGGTCGATAACGCCGGGATTGCCGACTTTGCCGGCTCTGCCGCCCTTGGAAGACGATTCGTTGCCCATATCGCTCATGACTTCACTGTACGCGTCGTGATTTCGCCGACGTGGCCTGTTTTTCCGTTCAGTGGAAATTGTGTTCTCGCCGGGTGTCCGCCACCGGTAGAACCGAAGTATCAATCGACCGATGCAGAGGCGCACGGTACGAAGGATGGCCGCAAAACGGTCGGCTTCAGCGATATGTTTATGCCTCAGAACATAGGAATGAAGCGTCATCGTTGGATAGTTCAAGCAGGGAAAACCGGCATGGGCAGAGTTGCCCTGACCGGTGCAACATTCGAAGGAGACGAGATGAGCGAGTCCCAGACCACGGTGTCCCAGACCACGGCGCAGACCGTGCAGGATCCTGATGACGACTACGATCGCATCGTCAGTGAATACGGCAATCCGAAGAGGACGATCGCATTGGTGCTGATCGCCGCCATCGGCATGTACATCATGTGCATGTCACTGTCCACCTGTCTGTCGCTGCGCATCGCGGCGATCGCACCCGACCAGAAGAACGACTTCTACAGTCGCATCGTGGCCATCGGCAGCTTCACCATGCTGTTCGGCCAGCCGATCATCGGTGCGCTATCCGACCGCACCACCAGCCGTCTCGGTCGCCGCAAGCCGTGGATCATCGGCTGTCTGCTGATCTCCGTGGCCGCGCTCGCCGTGTCCGGCATCAGCGACAACATGGTCGTGCTGGGCGCCGCCTACGTAATCGGCGTGCTGATGATGCAGTGCGGCTTTTCCATTTACAGCGTGATCCCCGTCGAAGGCGTCCCCAATCGATACCGAGCCCGCGTTATGGGCTTCATGGGCATGTTCGGCGCCCTTGCCACCTCATTCGGTTCCTACCTTGCCGGCGCCTTGGTCCGTCATCCGCTGATCCTCATGACCATGCCGGTGCTGCTCGGCCTCATCACCTCCATTCCGCTGTTCGTGCTGTACAAGGATCCGGTGAAGACCAAGGACGAGGTGCCGCCGCTGGACCTCAAGGAAACGTTCTCCGGCATGATCGTCAACCCGCGCCAGCACCCGAACTACCTGTGGGTCTGGATCACCCGCTGCCTCACCGGCTTCACCATCGCCGCCATGTTCAGCTACTTCACCTACTACATGATCGACGGTCTCGGCGTGCCGCTGGACGACGTCGGCGCCAAGGCTGGCCTGCTCACCCTGCTTTCCGCCCCCGTGAGCATCCTGTTCTTCACGATGTCTGGCGTGATCTCCGACAAGATCGGCCGCCGCAAGCCCCTGGTCATCTTCGCCGGTCTGTGCATGGCTGCGGCGCTCGTGCTCGGCGGCACCTCGCACAGCTTCATCCAGTTCATCATCGCCTGGGAGCTGTTCGCCGTCGGACAGGCCATGTACCTCACCGTCGATCTGGCCCTGTGCGCTTCGGTGCTGCCCGATCAGAAGGACGCCGGCAAGGACATGGCCATGTTCAGCGTGGCCCTAAGCATTGGCCAGATGCTCGCCCCCGCACTGGCCCCGTTCTTCATCAACATCGGCGCGAGCCCGAACTACCTGCTCTTCTGGTGCGTGGCCGCCGTGGCCGCACTGGTCGCCGCCGCCATGATGCCGCTGGTCAAGGGCGTGAAGTGACGGCGAACTGACGTCGTGATCGATGCCGGCCGCACCGGAGGCGGGAACGCCGCGGGTGCGGCCGGCATCAGAGCCGCGAGACACGGACCGTAGGACAAGGATGGAAGACATGGAAGCAGCAAACATGAACGGTGATCTTCGACACGATGCCGCCGGACTCCGCATCGCCGATGTGCGATTCGGCCACAGCCGGCCTGGCGACGTGATTGGATTCGCGAGCCCGACCCCGGCGATCTCCTGGCGGGTCGCCGAAGCTCCCGATGGCTGGCGACAGGCCGCGGCACAGATCGCCGTGATCCGTGACGGCAGGGAAACCGTGACTGACCTCGCTGGCGTCGACAGCGTCTTCGTCGACTGGCCGGTCGACCCGTTGATCTCCAAGGCATCCGCCGCCGTCCGCGTTCGCGTGGCCGGCTCCGATGGACGTTGGTCCGACTGGTCCGACCCGGCGACCGTGGAATGCGGGCCGCTCAACAAGGCCGATTGGTCCGGTCGGCCGATCTCTCCGACCCCGACCGTAAAGCGCGCGGATCCCGCCCCGGTGATGGTCCGCCGATTCACCGTCGGACCCGACGCCGACGACGCCCGCCTGCACATCACCGCCGGCGGAGTGTATGTCGTCTACCTCGACGGCCGGCGTATCGGTCATGACGAACTCGCCCCCGGCTGGACCGAATACGGCAAGCGTATCTGCGCGTTCAGCTACGACATCACCGATCTGCTTACTCCTGGCGAGCACGAAATCGCCGTGATCCTCGGCAACGGCTGGTATCGCGGCCAGCTCACTTGGGGCTGCCGCACCAACGTGTACGGCGACGACCTGTGGCTGCTCGCCGATCTCGATTGGCACGATCGCTCCGGCAGCCATACCGTCGCCACCGACGATCAGTGGCATTGGCGAAGCTCCGGCATTCTGTCCAACGATCTGTACGACGGACAGATCACCGATACCCGTCTGCCGCTGCTGGGGGACGATGCCGATCCGGCTAACGACGTGACCGTCTATCCCATGCCCGAAGCGGCGATCGTCCCCGCCGAAATACCGCCCGCCCGCATCATCGACACGATCCCCGGTCAGAAGATCATCGTCACGCCATCTGGGAAAACGGTCGTCGACTTCGGCCAGAACGTCTCCGGCTGGGTGCGCATGACCGTCCGTGGCGCCAAGGCCGGCGACCGGCTGATCCTGCGTCACGCCGAGGTCATGGAACATGGCGAGCTTGGCGTACGTCCGCTGCGCAACGCCAAGGCCATCGACGAGTTCATCCTCAACGGAGAGGCCGAGCAGATCGTGGAACCGCAGCTCACCCAGCACGGTTTCCGGTATGTGCAGGTCGATTTCGACGGTGAACCGGCCATCGGAATCCGTCCCGAGGACCTCGTCGCATGCGTGGTCTCGGCCGACATGGATCAGCTCGCCGACTTCGAATGCTCCGACCCCGATGTCAACCGGCTGTTCCTCAATGCCCGCTGGTCCGCCGTCGACAACTTCCTCACCGTCCCCACCGACTGCCCGCAGCGTGACGAACGTCTCGGATGGACCGGCGACATCGCCGTATTCGCACCCACCGCGGTCTCACTGCTCGATGCCGGCGGCTTCCTGAGCTCCTGGCTCGTTGACATGGCCGCCGATCAGGGTGCCGACGGCGGTATCCCGGTTGTCATCCCCGACGTGCTCGACGGGCCGAAACTCACCTGCGGTTGGGGCGACGCCTGCGTCCTCGTGCCGTGGGCCGTCTACCGGGCCACCGGCGACGCGACCGTACTGAAGCGATTCCTGCCCATGATGAGCCGGTTCATCGACGGCGTGGACGCGCTCACCCACGGCACCCACCGGTGGGAAGGCGGCTTCCAGTTCGGTGACTGGCTCGACCCGGACGCCCCGCCTGAGGACCCGGGCAAATCCAAGGCCGACTCCGACGTGGTGGCCACCGCCTACTTTGCCCACTCCACCCGAATCGTGGCCGAATCCTATGCGATCGTCGGTGACATCGAATCCGCGAGACGATACCGCGCGCTCGCCGACAACATCGCCGACGCCTACCGTGCCGAATACGTGACCGCCAACGGACGAATCCTCTCCGACTCGGTGACCGTGTACGCGCAGGCGATCATGTGGGATCTGCTTGCCACCGACGCCCAGCGTGACGGAGCCGGTGCGCGACTGGCCGATCTGGTGCGCATCGGAGCCTTCCATATCTCCACCGGTTTCCTCGGCACACCGCTGGTCTGCCCGGCGCTGGTGAAGGCCGGACACGCCGATCTGGCGATGCGCATGCTGCTGCAGCGCGGATGCCCCAGCTGGCTGTACCCGGTGAGCATGGGCGCCACCACCATCTGGGAGCGATGGGATTCCATGATGCCGGACGGGTCGATCAATCCCGGCGAAATGACAAGCTTCAACCATTATGCGCTGGGAGCCGTGGCGCACTGGCTGCTCGAAGGTGTGGCCGGCATCGAATCGCTGGCCCCGGCATGGCGGCGGGTGCGGATCAGCCCGATCATTGCCGATGCCGTCGCCGCCGGGATGGACCATGCGAAGGCCGTGCAACGGACTCCGTACGGCGAACTGTCGGTTTCATGGCGGATCGGCCAGGGCACTGGCCTAGGCGAGCGGTCCGCGACGATCGACATCACTGTACCGGTCGGCGTAACCGCGCAGGTGGTGCTGCCCGACGGGCGGACCGAGGATCTTGATCATGGCCGACATACGTTGACCGCCACTGTTCCGGCCGGACGTGGATCCATCGATACCGTGCGCGACCTGCTCGACGACGCCGATCTGTTCGCCGAACTGTGTGAGTGGGTGCGGCGGGCCGATCTGATCGCCTACTCGCATGGCAATGTGGATTCGGCCATCGCCAAGGGCGCGGCGGCGAGCCTCAACGAACCGGTGGAGGAGATCATCGAGATCGTCTCCGGTCGCGGATACATGCCACAGGCCGACAAGGCCGCCGACGTGGCACGGGCCTTCGTCGCCGAACGGCTCGGCCACTGACTGGCTGCGTAATGTCTGGAGGCCGGCTGTCGGCTTCGGTCATCTTCAATCATCATCAATCGTCAACAAGTAAGGAGAACATCATGACCACTACCGCCCACGCTTCCCAGGGCACCCGCCGTCCCGACCACTTCCTGTGGGGAGCCTCCACCGCCGGCCATCAGGTCGACGGCAACGACACGAACGCCGACACCACCTTTCTGGAGCATGTGACCCCGTCCGTGTTCAAGGTGCCGGCCGATGCGGCCTGCAACAGCTGGGAGCAGTGGGAGGATGATCTCGACCTGATCAAGTCGTTCGGGCTCAACGCCTACCGATTCTCGGTGGAATGGTCGCGCATCGAACCGGAACACGGTCATGTGGACGAGTCGGCTCTCGACCATTACGATCGCGTGGTCGACGGGTGCTTGGAACGTGGCATTGCCCCGGCCGTCACCTTGTGCCACTTCACCGCTCCGCACTGGTTCGCCAAGGAAGGCGCATGGTTCAATCCGCAGGCTCCCGACTGGTTCACCGAGCAGTGCTCCCGTGTGATCTCCCGTTTGGGCGATCGCATCGCGCTGGCCGTGACGTTCAACGAACCGAATCTGCCGCATATTCTGGCGGCCGGCGGTCTGCCGCAGGAGGCGATCGATCTGCAACGCCTGTGCCTCGATGCTGCCAGTCGTAAGGCAGGCGTTGCACGCTACCGTACCGGCAACGTGGCAATTCCCGAGGAATTCGACGAACTCGAGGAGGGGTTCAAGAAGGCGCATCGTGCGGCCGTGGCGGCCGTGCGCGCCGAGCGATCCGATCTGCCGGTGGGACTCTCGCTGTCGGTGATCGACGACACCTATGCGACCGAGCGCGGCAAGGAGTTGTGCGAGACGAAGCGCGCCGCCTGCTACGGCACATGGGTGGACGCCGTGCAGGGTGATGATTTCATCGGCGTGCAGAACTACGAGCAGCTGGTCTACGGCGATGACGGCATCATCCCGCCTGTCCCCGGCGCTCCGGTCAACGGCATGGGTACCGAGGTCAAGCCGCTGTCATTGGCCGGTTCGGTAGAGTACATTCACGAGCTCACCGGAATGCCCGTAGTGGTAACCGAGCACGGCATCTCCACCGACGACGATGAGCTGCGCTGCCGGTTCATTCGCGAATCGGTGCCGCCTCTGATCGACATGGTGCGCCGCGGCGTGCCCGTACTCGGCTACTTCCACTGGACGCTGCTCGACAACTTCGAGTGGATCTCCGGTTACGATTCGAAGCTCGGTCTGTGTTCGGTCAACCGCGAATCCGGCAACTTCGAGCGTACCCCGAAGCCTAGCGCCGGAGTCTACCGCGATCTGGTCGCCTCCGCCGTGTTGTGATAGGTTCGGTGATGGTGACGGCGTCTATGACAGTGACGGCGTAATTCGATCGACCTGATACGTGGGTCTGATGGTATGGCGTCTGACTGCATCCGATAAGC
Organism: Bifidobacterium simiarum; assembly: GCF_002802905.1. Lineage (GTDB taxonomy): Bacteria > Actinomycetota > Actinomycetes > Actinomycetales > Bifidobacteriaceae > Galliscardovia > Galliscardovia simiarum. Next base: position 145,132 of record NZ_PEBK01000002.1, on the reverse strand, counting down.
CCGGCAATGGTTCCAGTGATCCATTGCCGGGCTTGTTATTGAGGGCTTTGTTGGATTCTGCGGCGGGGTGGTTCCGGCCAATAGGCAGATGATCTGGTGTAGACTGGCGGCGGTTTGCAGTTACGGACCGTCGCCATGCGGCGGATAACGACTGTCCTTGGGATGCCGGTGCGTTTGCGGTGTGAGCTCGCCGGCCGAATGAAAGGATCGTCGTGTCTGCCGTTGCTGCCGCCCAGTCTGCCGATATCTCCGTCGATATCGCTTTGTCTGCTATTCGTTGTGACGGTTTCGGGTGCGGGTCTTCCGTCTCCCGTGCTTCGTTGGTCTTCCCGGTCTCCGCTTCGTTGCCGTACCGGCCGTTGATCGAGGCGCTGCCTTTCTTCGCCCGGCGGTATACGGGGGATATCGCGTATCTGCACTCTGTCGGTCCGGATAACGGCGTGGATTCGGATACCGGTGCCGCGCGGGCCCGCTACTCATTGATGGGGATGCGGGCGTATCGGGTGACCGCCGACCCGCCCGATCATGCCACGGCGATCGGATACCTCGGCTATGACGACGGCGTCTCTCGCTGGGCGTGGTTCGACCTGTGGCTGGTGGAGGACCACCGCGACCGGACTGTACACGCCGTGGCGATGGGGCGGCTGACCGATGCCGACGCCCAGATCAAAGAGCTGAACGCCGCATGGTCCGAAGCGTTGGAAGCGGGGGCGCATGACTATGACGTACCGGCGGAAGATCCTGTGGGTGGTATGAGGAATGATCCGCGGGAAAGCCGATCCGATCCGATCTGCGAGATCGAGGTCCACGCCGATCAGAGCCGCGACGGCTATATCGAGGCCGTCGAACACATGCAACGGCATATGCGTGACGGCGACATCTACGTGGCGAACATGTCGATGCGCTTCTTCGTGCGCAGTCCGCGCTCGCCGATCGACGTGTTCCGACGGCTGTACGCCGACAGCCCTTCGCCCTACGCCGCGTATCTGGACTTCGGAGGCAATGAGGATAACGGGGATAACTCTGGGGATGACCGCGGAACTGGCTGCCTTAGAACCGACCGTCTTGGAACCGCCGCCATGGATTCCGGAGACCCCGAGACCAAGGCACGCCGCGTGATCGTCAGCTCGTCGCCGGAACGGTTCTTCTCGATCTGGGACGGCACGGTGACGACCGAACCGATCAAGGGCACCCGTCCGCGCGGCAAGAACCCGGCCGAGGACGCTGCCCTGCGCGCCGATCTGCACGCCTCCGACAAGGAGCGATCCGAACTGCTCATGGTCACCGATCTGGAACGCAATGACATGAACCGCATCTGCGAACCGGGCAGCGTGACCGTCCCCGAATTCGAGGTGATCCGCATGTTCCCGCACGTCTTCCACACGGTATCGGTGGTGGAAGGCCGACTGCGGCCCAGCATGGCCGTGAGCGAGGCGTTGCGGCTCATGTCGCCTGGCGGCTCGATCACCGGCACGCCGAAGCGCCGGGCCACGGAGATCATCGCGGAATGCGAGCGATCCCCGCGGGGCGTATACACCGGCAGTCTGGGATACGTGGGTACGGATCCGGACGAGTGGCTGCGAGGCGGGGCGGCAGGTCAGCTGGCAGGGGATGGATCGGATGACTGTGCAGGCCATGGATCAGGCCGTGAGACAGACATCCGACCGAGCCATACCGTGATGCATTCCGTGATGCATCCCATAACCCGATCCGATTCGGCGGAAGCCCGGCCGGTATGCGACCTGAGCATTATCATCCGTGCGGCCGTGTGCGAACCGGGTACGGTGAAGGAGAGCGGTGATTTTGGTCGATCCGGCCGCTTCGACTACATGGTCGGTGCGGGCGGCGGGGTCACGTTGGATTCCGATCCGGCCGCGGAATACGACGAGGCCGTGCACAAGGCCAGGGCCGTGCTGGACGCGCTGGGTGCGGCAGCGGTCGCGGATACGTTGGGCACGGACGCGGACTCGACGACCGTGTCGGGCGCGGGCGATCAGTGAGGAGGAGCGGCTGACATGGTGCAAGCGAAAAGAGCGGAGAGTCTGTTGCATCTGGACGAGGGCTACCAGTTCGGTCTGGGCATGTTCGAGACCATCGCCGTGCATGACGGGCGACCGCTGCTGTTCGATCGGCATATGCGGCGACTGGCCGCAGGACTGCGGTTTCTGGGCATCGACGGAAGTGCCATCGCCGGCGGCCTCTTCGCGAGAGGAACCGCCGTCCCCTTCGCGAAGGCCACGGCGGCGGTGCGGCAGCTCGTGCAATCCGAAGGGCGTGAATATGCGTCGATGGCCGGGCTCGCCGACCTTGTGCTGCGATCGACGCTCGACGACGAACGCCGTCATGTATCCGACGGCAGGAACAGGGAGGGTGCGGGAATCGGAAACCGCATCGGGGCCGGCCACTCCGCCGACACGGTGCTCAAGATCATGGTTTCCGCGCGAAACCTATCGTTTTCCACTCGCGCCAACCCGTATGAGCGACGCGACCCGAGCGACGCCATGCGCCTGACGTGGAGCGGCGTGCGGCGCAACGAGACTTCGCCGCTGACAAGCCACAAAACTCTGAACCAGGGTGACAACATACTGGAGACGAAAATCGCGAAAATCCACGGATACGACGGTGCCGTCATGCTGAATTCCCGTAGCGAAATCAGCGAAACCACGAATGCGAATATATTTTTCGTGCGCCATGGCGGCAAAAATCCGGATACCGAGTTTTGTGGCTTTTCTCTGATGACCCCGGCCAAAGACTGCGGTCTGCTGCCGGGAACGCTGCGCGACTGGGTGATCGCCGAAGGTGCTCCGGCGCTTGGCGTCGACGTGGAGGAGGCGCATATCATGCCGGATGAGCTGCACGGGTTTGACGAATGCTTCGTCACGAATGCGCTGATGGGCGTGTGGCCTGTGGCAAGCATCGGTGCGCATCGGTTCCGCTCGACGCGGTTCGCCGAGGCCTTGCGTGCCCGGTATCGCAGCGTGCCCGGTATCGTAGCTACCACGGCCACGGCGCATAGTAAGGTGGAATGTCGCTAGGCGATGCGAGCGCGATGCATCGGGCGCGAGGGCTGAACAGCTGCGTGATGGTTTGGTTGTCGTGGTGTGTTGGTTTTCCAAGGGATTGAGGTTAGGACTGGGTTATGGCTCTTGCACTCTATAGAAGGTACCGCCCCGACACCTTCGACGGTGTCATCGGGCAGGATCAGGTCACCGTTCCGCTTTCCCGCGCCCTCGACGAGGGCAAGCTCACGCACGCCTATCTGTTCTCCGGTCCGCGCGGCTGCGGCAAGACCAGCTCCGCGCGCATTCTGGCTCGTTGCGTCAACTGCGCGAAGGGTCCGACCTCGCATCCGTGTGGCGAGTGCGAAAGCTGTAGGGATCTCGCCACTGGCGGTCCCGGTTCCATCGACGTGGTGGAGATCGACGCCGCGTCGCACAACGGCGTGGATGACGCCCGCGAACTGCGCGAGCGCGCCGGATTCGCCCCCGCCCGCGACCGCTACAAGATCTTCATTCTCGATGAGGCGCACATGGTTACGCAGCAGGGCTTCAACGCGTTGCTGAAGATCGTGGAGGAGCCGCCGGACCATGTGATGTTCATCTTCGCCACCACCGAGCCGGAGAAGGTGATCGGCACCATCCGCTCGCGCACCCACCATTACCCGTTCCGCCTTGTGCCGCCGGAGATCATGGGCCCGTATCTGGAGAAGATCTGCGACAAGGAGGGCATCAAGCCCGAGCCGGGTGTACTGAAGCTGGCGATGCGCGCGGGCGGCGGTTCGATGCGAGACACGCTTTCCGTGCTCGACCAGCTGATGGTCGGCGCGGTGGACGGCGTGATCACCCATGACGCCTCCGTGGCGCTGCTGGGCTTCACCCCCGATGCGCTGATCAGAGACGCCATTGACGCGGTGATCGATGCTGACGGCGAGAAGCTGTATGGCGTGGTACAGAAGGTGGTGGTCGGCGGATTTGACCCCCGTAGGTTCGTGGAGGATCTGCTGTCGCGCGTGCGTGACCTGCTGGTCCTCAATATCGCCGGCGAGCGCGCGGAGTCCGTGCTGAACGACGACGCCGAGGCCGAGGATCTGGATGATCTCAGGCGTCAGGCCGGTGAGCTGGGCCTCGCCCGTTTGACGTCGATCGCCGACATCATCAACGATGCGCTTGGTTCGATGAGCGGCGCCACGTCGCCTCGCATGCGACTGGAGCTGCTGGCCGCCAGACTGCTGGTGCCGCAGAGCGCGCTGGCTGCCGCTGCGCCGTCGGAGGGTGTCGGCATGCCCGCCGTGGGTGACGGATCCGCGTCGTCGGGTTCATCGGCCGCCAACACCCAGGGTGGTCAGGCCCAGGGTGGTCAGCAGGCCGGACAGTCGGGTGTGCACGGATTCGCCGGCGCCCGCCGCAATGCCGGTCGGCATAGCGACGCTGGTCGGAACGGTGAGGTCGGGCAGAAGCAAACCAGCGGATTCGCGGGACGCCGGCAGACGTCGACGCCGTCGGCCGCTTCCGCCGGCCAGTCCCAATCGTCCCAAACCCAGCCGAATCAGTCCCAGCCGGTCCAGTCCTCCGGATGGCCGGTCGATGACGAATCGTCAGCCGTATCAGCGTCCCCGGCCGCACAGTCGAACTCGGCTACGCAGTCGGCACCGGCTACGCAGTCGGCACCGCAGTCTCAGCCCGCACAGACTCCCCAGCCCGCACAGATTTCCCAGTCGGCTCAGACTCCGCAGTCCGGCCACGCCGACGATTCCCGCACCCCCGACGAAAAGTGGGATGCGCTGGTCACCTCCCTGCCGGACGATGTACGTCAGTACGTGAGCCGTGACCGCGTGCCGCGCGTACACCTGTCGCCAGATCCGAAAACCAGCCGTATGCGTCTGTGGATCAAGTTCGCCAACGCGTTGAACAAGTACGCCTTCGCGCTGGGTGTGGCTTCCGAAAGCGTGGACGGCACCACCAAGGTGGTCGACATCCTGCGCGCCCGCACCCATCAGGTGTTCGGACCCGAGGTCGCGCTCGCCCCGACTGAGAAGATGGCCGACGGACAGATCGCACCCCCGTTGAGCAAGCTGCCCGCGGATGAGCAGCAGCGGATCAAGTCGCAGGTGCTGCAGGAGAGTTTCGGCTCCCTGTCCGCGATGGTCAGGCCCGCGACCGCATCGAAGTCCGCGGATTCGACGGAGGGCTCCGGCTCCGATTCGGCCGACGGATCCGCAGGATCCTCGGATGCCGACGCGGACTCCGACCGAGGCGGCTCGCAGGTTCAGCAGGATTATCGTCCGGGCCAGTCGGATCGGCTGACTCTGCAGGATCAGTCGGATCAGCAGGACCCGTGGGCCCTGCCCGGTACGTCGGACGTCCAGCCGTATCAGGATCTTTCCCAGCAGTCGGAACGTCACATGGGGCATCGTCATGACGGACCGGACGAGCCGCATCACGGCAAGCATGTGGCCGTGCCGGACCTCAGCGACGACGAGGATCCGTGGGCGGTTCCCGTCCCGTCGACCGTCCCCTCCGCGGCTTCGTCGTCCGCTACCGCGACGACGAATTCCGGATCACCGTCCGTCGGTACGCCGGGCGCTTCTTCCGCCGATCCGATCGATGATCCGTGGCAGCAGACGGCCCCGGCACCGACTCGATCATCTGCCGCATCGTCTGCCGGGCCTTCCGTCGGATCGCCGTCGGGTGCTCCGGTCGATTTCCCGGACGCCGGTTTCGACGATACCGATCCGTGGCAGGTGGCCGGCCGCGTCGCCGCACAGAACGCGCAGGCACAGTCTGTACAGGCCCATTCCGCACAGTCCGAACCGACCGGGTGGGAGGCCGCAGGCAGGATGAACCAGCCGGACCAGTCATGGTCCGGTCAGTCACAGTCCGGTCAGTCATGGCCCGGTCAGACGCATGGCCAGACCCAGCCCGGTCAGACCCAGCCGCAGCCGTCCGCCCAGCCTGATCATCCGGCGCATCCTCAACGGCATTTCGACCCGACGGCCCGCGAACGATTCGCCCACGGCCAGACCGCGAACGGTGCCGGTCCGGCCGGGGTCAACGCGGGCTTTGGCGTAAACGCCGCCGGCCCCGGTCTGCCGACGCCGCAGGTCGATCCGGAGGACGACGACTATTCGATGGACGACGCCGCGCTCGGCTCCGACACCGCGCTCGACGTGGAGGAGCTCAAGCGGATGTTCGACGTCAAGGCCGTGGAGGATCTTGCCGCCGACGATCCGAACAATCCGCGCAACATCGCGGCGAAACGGCAGAAGGACAAGGAATCCCAGAACTGAGACGACTGAAGGCAACGGAAAGGACGTGCCATGGCATTGGCGTATGACGGGGCGATCCAGAATCTCATCGATGCGTTCGCCCGGCTTCCCGGCATCGGGCCGAAGGGCGCGCAGCGCATCGCGTTCTACCTGCTCGGCGCCGACGAGGCCGAGGCGCGGGAGCTGGCCGACGCGATCGCCGAGGTGAAGGCCCGCGTGCGGTTCTGCGACGTCTGCGGCAACGTGTGCGAGACCAGTCCCTGCCCGATTTGCGCGGACCCCCGTCGCGACCACACCATCATCTGCGTGGTGCAGGAGCCCAAGGACGTGATGAGCATCGAACGCACCCGCGAGTTCCGCGGCGTCTACCATGTGCTCGGCGGGGCGATCAACCCGATGGCCAACGTCGGGCCGCAGGATCTCAACATTCCCAAGCTGCTCAGACGGCTTTCCCCGCAGTCGGTTTCTGATGCGGCCGGTTCGGCGGATTCGGTGGATGCGCAGGGTGCCGCGCAGGGCGTCGAGGACGTGCGGGAGGTCATCCTCGCACTGAACCCGAACATCGAGGGCGAGGCCACCACCACGTATCTGGCCCGGCTGATCGCCCCGTGCGGCGTGAAGGTGACCCGACTCGCCAGCGGTCTGCCGGTCGGCGGCGATCTCGAATACGCCGACGAGATCACCCTCGGCAGGGCCCTCGCCGGTCGTCGGGAGGCGTAGGCCGTTCGGGTGCGGGGAGATCACGCGGACCGGCTGATACCGATGGTTGACGTGCCTATTGGCTGCCGTACCGATGACAGCCGTACCGATGGCGGGTAGATCGATTGACATGCGGTTGGCCCCCGACCAGCCGTCGGCCGCAGTGTCCACGGGATGTCCAAATGCTGGCGATGAAGGGTTTTCGCAATGTTCGCGCCCTTATAATCTTGCCGTTTGCGTAGAGTAGTGGACTACTTGCGCGGCGGGGGAGAGTCCGCCGCAGCACGACACGAGATTGGATTGAAGTGGCACTCATCGTTCAGAAATTCGGCGGTTCGTCGGTGGCCGACACCGATTCCATCAAGCGCGTGGCCCGTCGCATCATCGACACCAAGAAGAAGGGCAACGATGTGGCCGTGGTCGTCTCCGCCATGGGAGACACCACCGACGATCTGATCGATCAGGCCAAGGACATCGATCCGTATCCGCCCGAGCGCGAGATGGACATGCTCATGACCGCAGGCGAGCGCATCTCGATGAGCCTGCTGGCCATGGCCATCCACGCGGCCGGCTCCCACGCCAGTTCGTTCACCGGCCAGCAGGCCGGCTTCCTCACCGACACCCGCTACGGCGCCGCGCACATCAAGGCCGTGAAGCCCGCGCGCGTGAAGGCCGTGCTCGACCGCGGCGACGTGGCCATCGTGGCCGGCTTCCAGGGCATCAACTCCAAGGGCGACGCCACCACGCTCGGCCGCGGCGGCTCCGACACCTCCGCCGTGGCGCTGGCTGTGGCGCTCGACGCCGACGTGTGCGAGATCTATACCGACGTCGACGGCATCTTCACCGCCGATCCGCGTATCGTGCCCACCGCCCGTCGCATCCCCGCGATCAGCTACGAGGCGATTCTGGAGATGGCGGCCTGCGGCTCCAAGGTGCTGGCCCTGCGCTGCGTGGAGTACGCCGAGCGGTTCAAGATGCCGCTGCATGTGCGCAGCTCCTTCTCCCACCGTCCCGGCACGCTGGTGCTGCCCGACGGCGTGGATCCGCGCAGCATCCCGAACCTGCAGTAGGCGAGTCGGCGAATCCGATCAACCGTCAAGTCCAAGTCAGTACCGTCAGTCAACGTCAACCAACCAGACCAATCCCAAAGGTGAAACAATGAGCAACGAATCGCAGTCCATGGGTGATCTCTTCCCCGATCTCGGCCCCGAAGATCCGGTCGTTTCCGGCATCGCGCACGACCGCACCGAGGCGCAGGTGACCCTGCGTCGCATCCCCGACCGTCCGGGCGTGTGCGCCTCCGTGTTCACCAGCCTCGCCGAGGCCGGCGTGAACGTGGACATGATCGTGCAGGCGGCCGCCTCCACCGGCACCGCCGACATCTCGTTCACCGCCTCCGAGGCCGAGCTGCACAAGATCGAGCAGGTGCTCGCCGAGAAGAAGGCTGAGCTGGGCTACGAGACCGTGGACGTGAACAAGGAGGTCGGCAAGGTCGCGCTTGTGGGCGTCGGCATGAAGACCCACTCCGGCATCGCCGCCACGTTCTTCCACGCGCTGAGTGAGAAGGGCATCAACGTGCTGATGATCTCGACCTCCGAGATCCGCATTTCCGCCATGGTGCCGCTGAACGATCTCAACGACGCCGTGCGGGCCATCCACACCGCCTTCAAGCTGGATTCCGATCAGGTGGAGGCCGTGGTGTACGGCGGCACCGGCCGCTGACCGTACGGCCTTCGGCACGGATCGCAGCTGAATCCATCTGAATCACATTTGGGAACTGTTCGGAACAACAAAAGGACACTGAAATGGTGCAAATCAACGATAAGGGCGTCAACGTAGCGGTTCTCGGCGCCACCGGCCAGGTCGGCATGGTCATGCGTCGCATCCTCGACGAGCGCGACTTCCCCGTGAAGGACCTGCGTTTCATGGCGTCCGCGCACTCCGCGGGCACCGTGCTCAACTGGCGCGGCCATGACATCGTGGTGGAGGACGTGGCCAAGGCCGATCTCTCCGGCATCGACATCGCCGTCTTCTCCGCCGGCGGCGGCACCTCCAAGGTGTGGGCTCCGAAGTTCGCCGAGGCCGGCGCCTACGTGATCGACAACTCCTCCCAGTGGCGTATGCACGACAACGTGCCGCTGGTCGTCGCCGAGGTGAACCCTGAGGATCTGGACGAGGTTCCGGATCGCATCATCGCCAACCCGAACTGCACCACCATGGCCTGCATGCCGGCCATGAAGGCCCTTTCCGACGAGTTCGGCCTCAAGCGCCTGATCGTCAGCTCCTACCAGGCCGTGTCCGGTGCGGGCCGCGCCGGCGTGCTGCAGCTGATGAACGAGGCCAAGGCCGCCATCGAGCAGGGCGCCGACAAGCTCGTGTTCGACGGTTCCGCCATCGACTTCCCCGAGCCGACCAAGGTCGTGCGCACCATCGCCTTCAACGCCGTGCCGTTCATCGGCGCGATCGTGGACGATGGCAGCGAGGAGACCGACGAGGAGCAGAAGCTGCGCAACGAGAGCCGCAAGATCCTGCACCTGCCCGAGCTCAAGGCCAGCTGCACCTGCGTGCGCATCGGCGTGTTCACCGCCCACGGCATGAGCATCAACGCCGAGTTCGAGAAGGACGTGACTCCGGACGAGGCCCGTGCGGTGCTCGCCAAGGCTCCGGGCGTCGTGCTCGACGACATCCCCACCCCGCAGCTCGCCGCCGGCAAGGATCCGAGCTTCGTCGGCCGCATCCGTCAGGATCAGGCCGTCGACGGCAAGAAGGGCCTGTCGATGTTCATCACCAACGACAACCTGCGCAAGGGTGCCGCCCTCAACGCCATCGAGCTCGCCGAGATCGTGGCGAAGAAGCATTTCGGCGATCAGCTCTGATGTACCTCCGTCCCCGCTGGACGAACAGTCCAGTGGACTGTTCGTAGCAGTGCGCCCCTGCCGGGCGCACGTCGCATAAGATGTCGGGGCTGTCTGCCGGCCGGCAGACTGGGGGTGGTCGAGATTGCGTGGTTCGACCACCCTCAGTCAGCTACGCTGACAGCTCCCGCCAGCGGGAGCAAGCAACACGTCCCAACGGTTGCACGTCTTGGCTTCCCCCATTATGGGGGAAGCTGTCAGCGTAGCTGACTGATGAGGGGCCTGTAATCCCCCATGTTCAGGGGCTTTCCGATGGCATTCGGAAAGCCCCTTTGTCGTTTTCGCCACCATCCGCTCGGCTCCTGGCCACGGTTCCTTTGTCACTATCGGTGGGAATACTGGTAGGCATGTCTGAAGCATCTCGCGAAGCGCAAAAGCAGCTCGACCGAATCGTAGCGCTCGGTTACCCGGACGTCGCCGATCTTTCGGCCGCCGCCTTCCGTGCGCTGGCCACGCCGATCATCACCGCTTTGGAGCAGTCCGATCTGGGCTCGAACATTCTTCTGGTGCCGACCCGAGAGCTCGTCTCCCCGGAGTCGCTGATCTCCCGAACCAGCATCAACCGCATGGCCGGTTTCACCACCATGCCGCCGCGTGACATCGCCAGCTTCCTGCCGCAGGACGGTTTCGAGCCGCCCGAGGGACCGTTCTACGTGGTGATCGATCCGCATACCGGTACCAAGTACACCAATCGCGAACCGGACATCGCCCGCAAACTGGTGGAATCCGACGGTCGTCTGCCCCTCACCCTCGAGGAGGGACTGGCCATCGCCACCCAGCATCCGGACTGGCTGGTGCGCAAGAACGGCTTCAATCTGCTCGGCTCCCGCAGCGCGGACGGCCGCGTGCCGAGTATCTGGATGAGCCAGAACGCGCCGCGTCTCGGCGCAGTATGGCCCACCAGCAAGCACACCTGGCTGGGCAACGCCTACTGCATGGCCCGCCGGGGCGTCTCCCTGTTCCATTACATGTGACGGCCATTTATGTGACGGCCACTTACCGGTGACGGCCGTTGCCGTTGACGGTCATGACAAGGCCTCCGTCGCGATCATCCGAAGTCGCGACGGAGGCCTTGCGCTTACTGGGGCTATCCGTTGCCTATGACCGTTGCCTACTTGCCGCTGCGCTTGCTTCCGGCAGAGGTCTTGCGGTCGACCTTGCGATCGGCAGCACGCCGGTCCGGCCTGCGGAAGGCCGCGGCCACGCCGCCGATCACCAGCACCATGCCGAGTACCACCAGCACCAGAATCAGCATCACCGACCATGACGTGGGGCTGGTGCCGAACATCCACGCCCCGGCGAGTCCGGCGACCGCCACGAGCGCGACGATCACGCCCCAGACGATGGTGGGGGCGTTCGGGCCGGTCTTGTACTCGATGGCGGGGGCGGGCGGCTGCATAGGCATACCGGCCGCGGCGGCTCCCGCACCCATCGGCATGCCGGCGCCCATACCCGGTCCCATGCCGGCCGGGCCATGCGCACCGGCTCCGGCCATGTTCGGCGCGTACTGGTTCCAGCCGGGGTAGTTGGCGTACGGGGTGCCGGCGCCGGTCGTCTGCTGATACGCGGCGCCGGATCCGGGATAGCTGTTGCGCTTCGCCTCGTCCGCGTACTCCTGGGCCGCGCTCTGCTGCTGGTCCCATGCCTCCCGCTGACGGGCGTCCGCGTCGGTCGCGTCGTGGTGTTCGGCAGCATCGGCAGTCGCCTTCTGATCGTCCTGATCATCCGGCTGCGGGGTCGGTGTTGCCGACGTGATCGGCGTCACCGGTTCGGCATAGGCGATCGGCTGCTGCGGCTCGGCCTCGTCCGTCTTCTTGTCGTCCGTCAGATCGGCCATCGTCAGTGGCATCGGTGTCAGTGGCATCGGCACGGTGGCGTCGCCGTTGCCGTCTTCATTGCCGTCTTCATTGCCGCCGTCGGCCTTATCGTCGGTATCGTCCAACGGAGGCATGGTCACCGTCTGCGCGGTCTGCGCCTTGATCCGCTCCGGATACAGCGTCTGGGTCGGCGCCTCGGACAGGGCCTTGTACGCGGCGATCTCCGGGAACGCCACGGTGTCGGCGTCGTTGGTGCTGATCGGTACCGTATCGGTCGACTGATCATTCGTCGTGCTGAGCGGCTGCGTGGCCGTCAGATCCTCCGAACCGGTCGGGGATCCACCCGTCGGCTCACCCGCCGTTTTGTCCGTCAGGTTCGCGGCCGCGGTCGCGGCTGTAGTCGCACCTCGCTGTTCCAGCGCTACGGTGTCGGTGAAATCGTCCGCGGTGGCGCGGATGCTGTCGTCGTTCTTCTGGTTCATGATCGTCTCGCTTCCATCGTCATGTTGTCGTATTCGTCGTTATGCGTCCGTCTAGCCGGTTCGGCCGTCTCAGCTGGTGTACGGGTTCGAGCTGGAACTCGAGTCCCCGGAGACCTCGCGCTGCACGGTGACGGTGGAGAACACCAGCTCGCCGTCGATGTACGCGGACTTGTCGGCGATGTTCTCGTATCGCGAATCCCAGCTGTACACCGAATCGCCGTTGCGGTCGATGACGACCGAGTCGCTGGTGCTGTACCGCGTGCCATTCGAATCCTCCAGATTGAGCTGGCTGAACGCCTGATTGATGTCGCCGAAGCCGGTCGCGCATCCCTTGGGCGTCAGCAGCGTGACCGTGGAGTTCACCGCCTCGAGATCGAGCTCGCCGACCGGGCAGCCGCGGTAGTCCTTCGAGGAGTAGTTCAGGCCGGTCTCCGGGCTGGCGTTGCTCCAGTCACGGCTGTCCCAGTCGCGCAGGTCGATCGTGACCGTGGAGTTCACCACCTTGAGACCGCCGTCGACCAGCTGCTCCCAGTCGGAGGAGTGGTACGTGCGGCTTTCGGAATGCAGTGCGTTGACGTAGGTGCTGTTGGTGACGGAGTCGATGGTCGCGCCCGCGTGGTTGACGGAGGGCAGCACGGCGTAGGCGCACAGCGAGGCGATGATCGCCACGATGGTGATCGGGATCAGGCCGCCGGTTTTGCGTCCCACGAATCCCAGGACGATCGTAAGCAGGCCGAGCGCCAGCGTGATGCCGAGGATCCACACCGCGATCAGGGTGACGATCGACACCTCGCCGGGGATGAAGCCGAACGCGATCATGGCGATCAGCGCGGCCAGCGACAGCAGGATCAGACCGGAGGCGATGCCCACCACCACCGGGCCGGCCGGCTTGCGGCGGTAGACCACGGCCGGCGGCACGGGACGCATGCGCTGCGGACCGGCGTAGAAGGTCGGGCCGTTGTTCGGCGTCTGGGTGCGGAACGGGTTGTAGGGCTGGCCGGGCTGGCCGTTGCCGGGCTGGTTGGGCTGCGTTCCGGTTCCGGTCGGCTGGTTGGGTTGTGAAGCGGCGGATTGCGGGCCGTTCGGGGCACTCGGGCCGTAGGGCTGGCGGGGGTCGCCGGGATTGCCGGGGCCGCCGAACCCCGACTGACCGGGGTTACCGGGGTTCGTGGCGTTGCGCCGGTTCTGATCGCGGTTATACAGAATGATCGCCGCCACGATCAGTGCGATGAACACCGGGATCGAGATGAACGGCACGGCGAACACGCTGCCCGGGCATCCGATCAGCATCATCAGCGCCGACAGCCAGAACGCCGCCGGAAACCGGCCGTGGGTGATGGCCTCCTCCAGCAGGATCGTGCCGTCACGCTCGTCGGGCAGCAGCATCCAGGCCAGACCATAGAGCAGGGCGCCGAAGCCGGCCGCGCAGAAGAACGCGAACCAGATGATGCGGATGATCAGCGGATCCCAGCCGATGCGGTTGGCGATCGCGCCGGAGACACCGCCCACCCAGCGGTCGGTGCTGCGGTAGAAGTTCAGCGAGCGGATCCAATTAAAGAATTCGGACCCGAGCGCCGGGCGTTGCGGCTGGGACGGCTGCCGGTAGGGCTGGCCGGGGTTGCCGGACTGTGGCGTATACGGGTTTTGCGGGCCCTGATACTGCGGGCCGCCTGAAGTGCTCGTCATCGTACGTCTTCCTTTCCTATACGTGCTATACGTGCCGCGGGGATGCCGTGGCCGTGATCGCGATGCTCGTTGCGGATCGTCATGATCACGGGGTCGGCCGGCGGGACGTGTGTTTCCTGATGATTCCATTCCACCGCAATCGGCCTTTCGTCGCTATGGGGGAACACCCTGAAAGAACCCTGATTCGTGTCTGGGTGTCCCCTAATCCCCGAGTCGGACCCGGTTCCGGTTGCTAGGGTGGAGGCAACGAAGGGAGACATGATGACGCATACGCCGCATACGCCGAATATGCCGTACGGTGAGCCGACGTCTGATCCGGCGTCCGAGCCGATTGCGGGGAAGGCGGGGACCGGCGGCGATCGGGGGAGCGCGGGGAGCGCGCCCGCATTCGACTCCCCGCTGCGTCGCACCACCTTGGATTCGCTGGTCGACGCCGCCAGCCGCGCCCAACAGGCCCAGCGGGGACGAGCCGTCAGGCCGGCCGCCGCGGGCACGGTCGTCGGATTGGTCTGCGTGCTGGCCATCGGACTGGCCATATGGGGGTCGATCATGGGACTGCCCGAGGAACTGGTGCTCGGCATGGCCATGGTCTTCGTCGGCGTGACGATCGGATGGACCCTGATGAGCTTCATCATGGACGACCGACTGCATCCCGAAGTGCATACCAGCCGGTCGACCTTTGTGCTCACCGCCTGCAGCATCGGGCTGACGCTGTTCGGCGTGCTCGTGATGTTCTCGCTGTTTTCCAGCATCGGCGTGCTGCTCATCGGCGCGCTCGCCGGACTGGTCATGCTGGTGACGGTGGGGCTGATCGTCGCGCCATGGTGGATCAGTCTGGTGTCCGATCTGGGCATGCAGCGGGCTCGGACCGCCCGCGAGGAGCTTCGTGCCGACATCGCCTCCCGATTGCATGATTCGGTGCTGCAGACCCTGGCGCTGATCCAGCTGCAGGCCAACGATCCGAAGAAGGTGGCGGCGCTGGCCCGCTCGCAGGAACGTGATCTGCGCGAGTGGCTGTATGGCGATCCGGAGGCCGTGGCGCATTCGCGTCAGCCGGGCGGTGCCGGTTTGGCGGAGGACCGGGAGGAATCCGGTGGTCTAAGATCGGCGGGGGTGAACGTCGCTGAGTCGCGGCCGGCGGCGTCGCAATCGGGGGTATCCCAATCGGTGGATCCGAGACCCGCGGCGTCGCAATCAGCAGCGTCACGCACTGCCGCGCCTTCGTCCGCCTCGGTCGGTGGCCAGACCGCCGAACCGTTCTCCCGCGTGCTCAAGCGGGTGGCCGCCCAGGTGGAGGATTCCTACGAGCAGCCGATCGAAGTGGTGACCGTGGGAGAGTGCCCGTATCGTCCGGATTTCGCCTCGCTGCTCGACGCGGCCGCCGAATCCATGACCAATGCGGCCAAGCATGGCGCTCCTCCGATCGCCGTCTATATGGAGGTGAGCGGCGGTCGGTTGCAGGTGTTCGTCCGCGATCATGGCGGCGGATTCGACGCGAACCGGCTGCCGGCAGGGCATCTCGGCGTCCGGGAATCGATACTGGGGCGCATGAAACGCGCCGGAGGCACTGCACAGATCGTCTCCCGGCCCGGTTGGGGCACTGAAGTGCGCCTGACCCAGCCGATGGGAGACTGAAAGTCGACTACATGGCAACTAAATGGCGAGTTGTGAGGCTTGGGTTCGGCGAAACGGCGTTTCGAGGTGCTGAAAACGTTGATTTTCCGTGGGCGTGAATGGTCGGATCGCGGATCAAAGCCTCACAACTCGGGTTTTGACCGGATACGGGCATAATGGGGAAGTGTGATGATGGCGGATACAGCGAAGAAAACGGTGCGCATCGGCGTGGTGGACGATCATGACCTGTTTCGGGCGGGCGTGATCAGTACGTTGAACGCGGTGGCTCCCGATTTTGAGATCGTCGGCCAGGCCGGCGACGTCGAGGGTGCCGTGGCGATGATCGCCGACACCCAGCCCGACGTGGTGCTGCTCGACGTGCATGTGCCGGGCGGCGAAGGCGGCGGCGGCTCGGAGATCATCCTGCGCAGCGTGGCCGCGGCGCCGCGCACGCTGTATCTGGCCCTGTCGGTTTCCGACGCCCCGGTGGATGTGGGCGCGGTGATTCGTGCCGGAGCCCGCGGCTACGTGACCAAGACCATCACCGCCGACGATCTGGTGGCGTCGATCCGACAGGTGGCGGACGGTTAC
Source organism: Bifidobacterium simiarum (assembly GCF_002802905.1). Taxonomy (GTDB): domain Bacteria; phylum Actinomycetota; class Actinomycetes; order Actinomycetales; family Bifidobacteriaceae; genus Galliscardovia; species Galliscardovia simiarum. The sequence continues at coordinate 129,063 of NZ_PEBK01000002.1, read as the reverse complement.
GCGGTGTTCAGCCCCAAGCTGGCCGGGTTCGTGCTCAATGCACTCGGACCGGCGCGGCCGGCTGCGGCTCCGGCCCCGGTCCCGACCGTTGCGGCGCCGGATGCCGCCCCCGATCTCGACGGTGATCTGGACGACGACATCGACATCGATGTGCTCAGTCCCCGCGAACAGGAGGTGATGCGACTCATCGCCCGCGGCTACTCGTACAAGGAGGTGGCCGCCGAACTGTTCATCTCCATCAAGACCGTGGAGACCCACGTCTCCAAGGTGCTACGCAAGCTCCAGCTTTCCAACCGCGGCGAACTCGCCCGCTGGGCCGCCCACCGCCGCATCGTGTGAGCGATAGACAGGGGCGAAGCAGCATCTCATCCCACCTCATCTGTCCGGCTTCGCCGGCCACCTTCCCCTTCAAAGGGGAAGGCAAAGACGCGGCCTCTTCCGTCGGACGAGCGATTGACTGTCGCGCATCAAACGGGTTTTGGCCGTCGGGGTGTTTCTGTTGTTGGTCGGTATGGTCTCATACGACAAAATGCTGATTGACTGTACAAGGGGTGTAACCGATTACCTTGAGTTTTCCGGACAGATATCCGGTATTGCCCCTTATGGCCTTTACTCGCCCCTTGATCGCGTTTCTGAAGGAGTTGTAGAAATACCTGATGCCGCAGTGACCGCTAAGGCCAACGTAAAAGGTAGCGCTAGGAATCCTAGTGGAGTTTTTCTCGGACTGCGGTGGTGAACAAGTTGAGCAACTTGATTACAGAATGGGAATTGTTACCAGCTTCATGCGACATTGCGGAAGGTGATTCCAATTGTTTCGTGGTAAATCCCGTGTATGCTGCGATAGCTTCGACAGGGATGCGGAACATGGTGTGCAGTGTTTCGACTATGTCGATGAGATAGAGCTCACTATCGAAGTCATGCATGTACAGTTCTGACAGTACATAGTTGATTCGATTAAGGGTTTCCTGATCGAGACCTGAGAAATCCAAGGTCTCCAAACGGTGAATTGTTGCCTGATCGGTGATTCCTGCGATCAGGCATAGCGATTCCACGGTAAAGCCCTCTTGCATGGCTCGGGCGATCAGATCCTCCAGACTGACTGTTGCCATGGGTTCAATATCCTTGATGATATTGTCATCATGATGTTCCGGCATGATATTCCTTCCCTGATTGTGCTCCGGAGCCTCACGACTATACAGCCCCCGACGGGTTTTGACCGTCGGGGTGTTTCTGTTGTTACCGGCTTGTAAACTGTGGGAGTTGCCCCTGATGGCCGCGATCCGTGGCCTGCCGGGACTGAGGAATACGATATGGGCGCGAACTGCGCCGACCTGCGCGAACCGAGACAATCCGCGTGCGCAGACTGTATGGAAAAGGAGGAAGTATGGGCCAGGATCACAACCCCGACGTCGATTCGGTATTCGATCTTGCAGCTGCGGCTGCGGCATCCAACGGAGGGAACAACGACCCGCTGCTGCCTCCCGCACGATTCATCGGCTCCCCGCAGAAGCCGAGCAAGATGCCGTACAACAAGTACGCGGCCTACGACCTTCAGGTGCCGTTCAGCTTCCCTGAGCGCACCTGGCCGAACAAGACCTTCAAGCGCGCCCCGCGCTGGTGTTCCGTCGATCTTCGAGACGGCAACCAGGCGCTGGTCAACCCGATGGACTCCGAGCGCAAGCTGCGCTTCTGGAACCTGCTCGTCTCCATGGGCTACAAGGAGATCGAGGTGGGCTTCCCGTCCGCTTCGGAAACCGACTTCGACTTCATCCGCATGCTCATCGAGCGTGAGCTCATCCCCGATGACGTGACCATCGTGGTGCTCACCCAGTGCCGCGAGCACCTGATCCGCCGCACCTACGAGGCGCTCAAGGGCGCCAAGCGCGCGATCGTCCACTTCTACAACTCGGTTTCCGTGCTGCAGCGCGAGGTCGTGTTCCGCAAGAACCGCGCCGAGATCAAGAAGCTCGCCACCGACGCCGCCGAACTGTGCAAGGATCTCGAAGGCGAGGCCGAGGGCATCGACCTCTACTACGAGTACAGCCCCGAATCGTTCACCGGCACCGAGCCGGAGTACGCCGTCGAGGTGTGCAACGCGGTGATCGACGTGATCAAGCCGACCGTCGACCACCCGATGATCATCAACCTGCCGGCCACCGTGGAAATGACCACGCCGAACGTGTTCGCCGACGAGGTGGAGTACGTCTCCACCCATCTGAAGAACCGCGACGCGATCGTGCTCTCCCTCCACCCGCACAACGACGAGGGCATGGGCGTGGCCGCCACCGAGCTGGGCGTGCTGGCTGGCGCCGACCGCGTCGAGGGCTGCCTGCTCGGCAACGGCGAGCGCACCGGCAACGTCGATCTCGTCACGCTGGGCCTGAACCTGCTCACGCAGGGCGTGGACCCGCAGATCGACTTCTCCAACGTGCCGGAGATCCGCAAGACGGTCGAATACTGCAACCAGATCAAGATCTCCGAGCGCCACCCGTACGCCGGCAACTTCGTGTTCACCGCGTTCTCCGGTTCGCATCAGGACGCCATCAAGAAGGGTCTCGAGGCCCGTCAGATGGCCGCCGACCGCGCCGGCGCCGACCTGAGCAAGTTCGTGTGGCTGGTGCCGTACCTGCCGATCGACCCGAAGGACATCGGCCGCTCCTACGAGGCGATCATCCGCGTGAACTCGCAGTCCGGCAAGGGCGGCATGGCCTACCTGCTGAAGACCAACCATAATCTCGACCTGCCGAAGCGTCTGCAGATCGAGTTCGACAAGATCGTGCAGAAGTACGCCGACGACACCAAGAAGGAAGTCAAGGACGAGGACATCTGGCGCCTGTTCAAGGACGAGTACCTGCCCGTGGAGTCCGGCGGCGTGACCGAGGCCGGCAAGGTCGTGGGCGACACCAACGACGAGACGCTGGAGCAGTGGGGTCGCCTCAAGCTCCTCAAGGTTTCGGTCTCCTCCGGTGAGGACGGTTCCGACACCGTGCTCAAGGCCACCGTGCTGGATCGCGGCACCGATAAGGACTCCGAGCCGGTGGAGCGTCAGCTGTCCGGCATCGGCAACGGTCCGATCGCCGCGTTCCTCAACGCGATCAGCGCGCTGGGCATTGACGTGTCCGTGATGGACTACGTGGAGCACGCCATGACCGCCGGCACCGACGCCATGGCCGCCTCCTACGTGGAGTGCGAGATCGGCGACAAGCCGGAGACCCGCGTGATCTGGGGCGTCGGCATCGACTCCTCGATCACCACGAGCTCGCTGAAGGCCATCATCTCCGCCATCAACCGCTCCGAGCGGTAAGGGCTGAGGGCTGAGGGCCGGGGCCTTCGCCGGTCATCTCATTACGGTGGTCCGACATCACACGGTGTCGGACCACCGTTTTTTCGTATATCGGGTGTATCTGGTCGTGTTCGGTCATCCCCGATCGTATCTGGTCTGGGATCTGATACTTGGCCTGACCGTTCGCGGGGAGTTGGCCGAACCGTTCACGAAGACGGTAATTTGGCCTGACCGTTCACGATCGGCCACTCCGATCGGCGTGTCGTGATCGGGCTGGCCAAGTATCGGGATTGACGTCGGGTAGGGGAGAGGACGTGGGAAGATAGGGGCGTTGCCCGCAGCGGATATCGGGTGAGATGAAGAAAGAAGGTTCTGATGAAGCGTCAGCATATGTTTGGTCGATGGGGGAAGCTGGGCATTGCGGCCCTTGCTTCGGCCAGCATGATTATTCCGGTGTCGTTCGCGTCGGCCGCCGAGGCCGCGCCGTCCGAGTCGGCTCCGGCACAGACCGAGCAGGCACAGACCGAGCAGGCACAGACCCAGTCCGCCCAGACCCAGCAGGATGAGCAGGTTGCCGGCGGTGCCTCCGCGGCGACCAACCTCAGCAAGGCCCATGCCGCTGCCGTGGCGGTGAACAAGACCTACACGATCAAGCGCAACGACGGCCAGTACTCGCCCGACTACTGGTACAAGTTCTCGGTGCCGAAGCAGGGCGTGGTGAACGTCACGTACTCGCCGCTGGCGAATTCCACCGACCGATTCAGCTCGCCGGAGCTGATCGACAGCGCCAACCGGGTGATCTCCAAGGATCCGATCGCCGATCGCAGCAAGACCTCCCTCGGTCAGCAGGGCCTCGCCCCCGGCACCTATTACCTCAAGTTCGCTACGTTCTCGAGGGGCAGCGCCACCACCACGTTCAAGGTGAGCTACAGCGTCAACGCCAACTGGGAGACCGAATGGAACAACAGCCGCGCCGCCGCCGACGTGCTGACCCTTGGCCGTACCACGAACGCCTCCTCGTGGGCGAACACCGGTAACGGCGAGCAGGACTGGTACCGGTTCACGCTGACCAAGACCACCAAGGTGGAGTTGGCGTTCCATTCCCAGCGATACGACAGCAGGGATCTGAGCAAGTGGACCGCCCGACTGTACCGCTCGAACCTCGCGCAGGTGGGCCTCTGCCAGTGGTACCTCAACCAGACCGGCAAGTCCGCCACGCTGAGTCTGGGCGCCGGCACGTACTACCTGCAGGTGGCTTCGGACATCTACGGCACGATCCCGCCGCTGAACTACAACGTGACCGTCTCCGATCTGGCGGTGACCAAGGTGCCGGTGTACCGCGTGTACAACCGTCGTTCCGGTCTGCACCACTACACCACGAACGCCTCCGAGAAGAACATGCTCGTGCGCCTTGGCTGGCGTGACGAGGGCGTCTCGTTCAACGCTGCCCGCATCGGCTCCCCGGTGTACCGCGAGTACAACCGCAACAACGGCAACCACAACTGGACGATGAACAAGGCCGAGCACGACATGCTCGTGCGCCTCGGCTGGAGGGGCGAAGGCACCGCGTGGACGGTGAATCCGAACGCCGGCACCAAGGTGTACCGTCTGTACAACCGTCACAGCGGCGAACACGTGTACACCACCAGCTACGGCGAGTACGTGGCCGTGCAGCGCGCCGGCTGGAAGGGCGAAGGCGTCGCCTGGAGAAGCCTGTAATTGAAGGCACTGCCTTCAATCAGGCTTCTGCGGAAGGCCGTCATTACTGGCGGCCCGAAGCCAGCAACCTGCGGCCCCGCTTTGGCGGGGTCGTCTCATTGTGGTCCATCAGCTGCGGAGGGATTTAGACCTTCCTCCTTACGGTTTTTGGCAAGACCAAGTTTGAAGGCATCGAATATGGTCTCTTCAAGCTTGGATTTGCCAAAAACCGGCTCTCCGGCCAAATGTCATTGAGCCATCGCCCGCCGCCGGTTTCGACGGAATCCAAATGGTGTGTGGAGGTGCGAAAGTTTTTCTCGGTGTGAACAGTGCAGCGGGTATGCTGGCAACAGACGGGAAGGGGAAGGCACATATGCGAGGTTTGGCTCGAAGACTGGTGACCACGATCGTAGCGACGGCCATGGGCGTCGGCGTGATCGCCATACCGGGTTCGTTCGCCGTAGCCGCGCAGCCGGTTGCCACTGCGAATCCGGTCGTCACTGCGCTGCCGGCCTCGTCGTCGCAGATCGCAACGGCCTCTTCCGCATCGTCGAATGCTTCCTCGTCCGCGCGGGATTCGCAGTCCTCCCGGCAGACCGCATCATCGCAGTCTCAGTCACCGTCTGACCATTCAACACAGTCGGACCGTTCGGCACAATCTGCTCAGTCGGCACAGCCCAGTCAGTCGGCACAGCCCAGTCAGGCAGCACGGTCGGCAACGACGAGCACCGATCCGAACCGCCGATCGGCGACCTCTGCGCAGAGATCCGGCGCATCCGTCGCCACATCATCTGAGGGGTCAGGGAAGTCCGCAGTCGCAGGCCTCACCGGTTCGGCCTCGGCGGGCATCGCCACGGATTCCGCAGCAGCCGGTTCCTTAGCCGCCGGTTCCTCATCCGCCGCGTCCGGCGTCCAGCCCGTATCCTCGATCTCCGTCAAAGCATCGGACGTTACTTCGTCGTCCTCCCAGTCGTCGCCGACGGTATCTCCCTCGTATGAGGACGATTCCCCCCGCAACTACGTCATCAACCTGACCGTGCCACAGTCCCAGTCGACAGCACAGTCCCAGTCAGCGTCAAACTCCGGGGCCGTCCAGCAGTCCCAGTCCGTCAGCACCAAGCCGGCCGCCGATCTCGCCGAATCGCTGGGCGCCACCGTGCTGACCCGTTACGATCAGTTCGGCTCCCTGTTCGTCCAGTCCACGGACGGCTCGTTCGCCAAACACTTCGCCGCCAAGGCCAAGGCCGCCGGCATCGCGCTCGACTCTGTGGGACCGACCCGCCGCACCCCGGTGACCGGCGAGGAGAACGTGTCGGTGCAGGCCTACTCCCTGCGGGGAAACAAGCAGAATCAGGACGGCAATCGCGTCACCCAGGACGTTTCCGGCCACAGTCTCGCGGTCGAATCGGCCAGCCAGTCATCGGCCGTCCAGTCCGCCCAGTCCGCCCAGTCCACCCAATCCACCCAATCCACCAACAGTCAGTCCACTGCTTCCCAGTCATCCGGCGGCTCCTCCGCCGTCCAGGGGGCAGCGGAAGCCTCCGACCAGAATTGGGCGCAGCGGGCGATCGGCGCCGACAAGGCCGTCGAAACCATCGAGAACACCACCGTCGGCAACACCAACGCCGACCGCTTCAAGGTCACGGTCGGCGTGCTCGACAGCGGCATCGACACCACCCATGCCGATCTCAAGGGACAGGTGGACCCCGACCTTTCGGTGAGCTGCCAGGTCAACGGCATCGCCGACCAGAAGTCGGCCGGCGCGCCCACCTCCACTGCCCCCGCCACGCAGTACGACGACTGGCAGACCGTGTACGCGCACGGCACGCATGTGGCCGGTCTGATCGCCGCCGCCCATAACGGCATCGGCATCGACGGCGTGAACCCGAAGGCTCGTCTGGCCTCGGTGCGCGTGACCAACGACTACGACTGGGTCTACCCCGAATATGCGGTCTGCGGTCTGGTCTGGGCCGCCGACCATCATTTCGCCGTGGCCAACAACAGTTACGGCATGACCTCGTGGGGCTCGTGGTGGAACCCCGGGGACGCGACGCAGACGGCCTCCGTCGAGGTGACCAAGCGGGCCGTCGCCTACGCGCAGTCCAGCAACGTCACCATCGTGGCCGCCGCGCACAACCACGACACCGATCTGGATAACCCCCCGTCGTCCGGTGAGATCCAGATGCCGTCGATGCTGCCCGGAGTGATCGTCGTCTCCGCCTCCGATCCTGTAGACGCGGCCGATGTACAGACCTTGACTCGAGCCTCCTACTCCAACTACGGCAAGACTTCGATCACTGTGACGGCCCCCGGTTCAGGAATCTACTCGACCGTGCCCTCATGGTATCCGTACGCTGATTCGTCCGGCTACGCCTACCTGAGCGGAACGTCACTGTCTACCCCCTTGGTGACCGGTGTGGTGTCGCTGTTGCGCGCCGAGCATCCGACGTACACGGTCGATCAGATCACCGCGCTGCTGAAGAAGCAGGCCGGCTACTTTTACGACCATCTGGTCAAGCCGGACGATGGCAAGGAGTATCGCGGCGCCGGTCTGGTCAATGCGATCGCCGCGGTGACCCGTGATCTCGGCGACGGAAGTCAGTCCGGCAATACGTCGGACAATACCTCTTCCGGCAATCAGGGCGGGACCTCCGACGGACAGTCGCAGTCCGGTCAGTCCGGTCAGGGCGGGGCGAACGGGCAGATCGGTCAGTCGGGCCAGTCCGGATCGGACGGCTCGTCGAACGGTCAGACTTCGTCGGCGTCCGGTGCGAACGGGGGATACGAGAGCATCGAGATCACCCCGACCCCGTCCCCGAACCGGACGGAAGTGGAGACTGATGCGTCCGGCAGCGCGAACCAGTCGGGCGGGGCGTCGGCCCTGTCCCGCACGGGCAGCGACGTGGCGTGGGCCTTCGGCACCTGCCTGCTGCTGGTGGCGGTCGGTGCGGGAGCGGTCTTTCTGCGGGGTCGAGCCGGGCGTCGGTGACCGACCAGCTACCGCATGGATTTGATCCGCCGGTCGTAGACCAGCTTCTCCGCATATCGGGCCGCGGCCAGCACGCGGCACCGCAGACGCTGACACACCGTCAGCCGCCTGATGGCCTTGCGAACCTGAGCGCGGTCGTCAGCCAGCAGACGGGTGTCGGCGTCGGATCCGGCTGCGTCTCCGCGGCCGTACGCCTGCTCCGCCTCGCGCAGCTGCTCGGTCATCGTGTAGTAGCTGCGCGCCGGGGTCACGCCGTTCGCCATCGCGTGATCGAAATTCGTCAGACCTGCCAGCACGTTGTCGTGGTAGAAGCCGAGACTGCGCTGCGAATGCGTCACCGATTCGCCGGACTGCAGCCAGTGATACAGCACCGCATTCACGTCGGCCACCTTGTCCATGCGCGAATACAGTTCGCCGGCCACCATCACGTCCTGCGCGTACATGCCCTCGGGGAACCGCACGCCGTCCCACAGCTCGCGCCGGTACAGGCGGCACCAGTTCGCCTCGTTGAAATACCGGGCCTCGCCGTGCCGGCCCATCGCGTCGAGCAGCAATCGCAGGCTCTTGCAGAACACGCTCTGATACGCGCGCAGCGGATTGCGGAACACCGTCACGGTTTCGGGGTCGGCCGCGCCGAGGCGGGCCAGATCGGCCACCTCGTCCAGCCGGGAGACGCCGAACTGGCTCCAGCGGCCCTTGCTCATGCTCGCGCCGGTGGATTCGAGCGCATGCAGCAGGATCTCGATGTTGCGCGAGTCGAGGATGTCGTCGTTGTCCGCGAAGGCGAGGTAGCGGCCGTGTGCGGCGTCGAGCCCGGCGTTCTGCGCCTTGGCGATGCCGCCGTTGGGCTGATGGATCACGACGATGCGGCTGTCCCTGGCCGCGTAGTCGTCGCAGATCGCGGGGGAGTCGTCGGTGGCGCCGTCGTCCACCAGAATGATCTCCAGATTCGCGTAGGACTGGCGCAGGATCGAGTCGACGCAGTAGGGCAGGAACCGCTGCGCGTTGTACACCGGCACGATGACGGAGACGAGCGGTGAGTCGGAGCGGGAGCGGGGCTGGGGCTGTGAAGGCTGAACGGGTTGGGGCTGAGAATCGACCATGATCCTCAGTGTATCGGGCTACTATGGCAAACGACGTGCGTAATGCCGGTGGTTCGGCGGTCCGGTGTGCGGACGGTAGAGACTTCCGTAGTTAAGCAGACAGAGCGGATGGCGTTGCCTTCCCCTTGAGGGGAAGGTGTACGGCTCTGCCGGACGGATGAGGTGGCCGGTAGATATGGAAGAAGAGGTGTAACCATGCGAATCGGGTGCGACCTTATGAATATGAGCCGTTTGGACGGCATTACGCTGGACGACTCCGATCCGTTCATCCGTAGAACGTTTACGATCGATGAGATCGCTGCGGCAGATCGCGCCGATGACGTTCGTCGATATTATGCGAAGGTCTTTTCGATCAAGGAATCCGTGTACAAGACTCTGCGCATCGATGATACCCGCAGGGTCGTGTTGGAAGCCCAACTGGGCCGTTCCTTGTCGTTCCGTGACATTCGTGTGGAGCTCGTGCGCGATTGGCCAACCGCTTCGCTTGCCGATGATCTGGCTGCCGCACTGGGCGGCGTAAGATCGTGTGAAGTCTCGGTTTCCTATGACGGCGATCTGGTGATGTCTACCGCCGTCGTGGATTTTCTTGGCTAAACAAGTCTTTGCGATCTTCTGATCGGGTGCCGGTCAGATCGGTTTCCATCCTGTCCATTCAGACAGCGTCTCTGTCTCCGGCTCCGATAGCAGGTTTACTCGCCCCCCCCCCCATTCCGCGGTTGATCATCCATCGGCAGAGGATTGATCTTCGGTGCGGTATTGGAAATTGTGGGGAAGTGTTCGGTGATGTCAAGCGTCACCGCCACGTCGATCAGATCCTTGCCGTCGTCGAGATTGATGTGGAAGAGTTCCTGTAATTTGCGCAGACGGTAGAAGTATGTGTTCCGGTGTACGTTGAGGCTTTCTGCGGCCTTGGTGGCATTGCCGGGGAATCGCAGATGAGCGGTCAGCGTATCGATGTAGGAGGTGTGCCGTCGCTTGTCGTACTGATACATCCTCAGGATGCGTTTGTCGAGCAGCACGGAGATGTCGTGCCGAATGGAGTAATGGTAGGCCATGATATGTCCGCGATGACGTTTGGCGAAGCTGATAGGCTCGTCGTCGAAGATCACCCGGCTGAGCATGCGGCACACATACAGTTGTTCCCTGCATTCGAGGATCTGATGGAACGGATCGCTGACGTAGGCTCGCAGTGAATTATTGCGCAGTGCCTGTGCGAACACTCCGTCATGCAACACACGCTCATGCAGGATGTCGTAGTACTCGTATCCATCAGAAGCGCTGGGTTTGAGCGGCAATAGCAGAAAGAAATAGCCGTTGTACACCAGCCAGACGCTTTCGGGGAAGACCGTGTGAAGAATGCTGCCGATATGGGAGTTGTAGTTAGGTGTGGCAAAGCTCTGATTGCCCTGGATCATGATGAGGGCGTACGCCGGGGACGGTGCGAATCCGGCGTTGGAAAGACGCTCGATGGCTTCGGATTCGTGAATGAATCGGTTGTTCATCACATCCTCCAGAATGGCCGCGCTGGAGATGGTCTGTGACGATACGGGGTTCATGCGATCGAGCAGGATGCCGGACAGTGCGCCGGCGTATTCCACGAGTTCCAGATCGTAGGCGCCGAAGTTCCGTGAGAGGGCCAGCACGTCGAAGCGGCCCATCTCTAGGTTCTTGTAGTAGATGATCGATGTCACCCATTCCTGATCGTACGTGGTATTCAGCGAAATCGTGGCGGACCGGTTGCGGCGGGCCTCTTCGATGATGTTGTTGTCGAGCATCGCCTGATGTACCGATTGAGACACGTAGCCCTTGTTCAGCTGTTCGGAGATATCGGGGCGGTTGGCGGGGAAATCTCCAGCCGTGGCGATGATGCGATTGCCGGTATCGGTGACGATCAGCGGATTGCCGATCACGTCATATGCCTCCCGGGCGAATTGCTGGATGTTGTAGGTGCGCTGGAACGAGTCGAACAGCCGTGCCTTGGCGGAGTCGAGCGACGGAGCAAGGTGGGCGAGCCGGTCGAATCGCTGTCGGGCCACCTTGAACGGCAGTGCGGAACGGCAGATCGTGGTTTTCGGAGGAACGTCCTGATCGCGGTTCAGTGGCTGATCGGTCAGGGCGATGATCGCGGAATGGTGTCGGGCTCCAACATGATGGGACAGGTCCGTGAGCCGGGTGAGCAGTACCGTGTGGTCGGCGTCGCTGGGTTCGGGGGAGTCGGCGTCGGCCGGCAGACAGACGAAATCCCGGCTGAGCAGCGCGTCATTCGAGGTGAGGTGTTCGGAGACATCGAGTTCCGTCAGTATGGTTCGCAGGTGCATGGGGCGTACGAGGCCTTTCTCGTCGGTTTACGGAGGGGGATGCTGGCCTCCGTTCTGTAATCAGACTAGATCATGTATTGTGCAAATGCACAATTAATCGGTGTTTTTACCCATGAAGTTCATGCCGACGCACATCGATTTTTGGCGACAAAACTATGCAAAATCCTTAATCTATAAACCACAAGGCAGCAAGAGTCCACAAGGATGAAGACCAAATTGCCTTGGGCTGTTGTACAAGCAAATCCTCTAATCATCATAGGGAAAGGAATCATCATGGCTGACGAACGCAATGAGGTACTGGACGCTATCCGCACCCGTGTGGCATCTCTTACTGGCAAGGACGCCTCCGAGTTCTCCGAGGACACCTCCTTCAAGGACCTGCAGCTCAAGTCCGTGCAGTACTCACAGCTGACCACGTATCTGGAGGATGAATTCGACGCCGAGGTGCCGTACATGACCTTCCGACGCAAGGAGACGTTTGGCGACGCCGCCGACTACGTCGTCGAACTGCTGGACATGTAACGGACCGCAGTCCGGACGAAACCCCATCAGTACGCGCAACCTCACAACATAGCAAAGGAGCACATTATGGTTGAGCCGATCATTCCCGAGGATTGGGAGAAGGTAGACGGCAAGCTTTCCGACTTCATCACCAAGACCGGTGAAAACGCGAACGTCAACGACGACGTCCCGATCTACAAGGATTCCAAGGGCGGAATCTTCTACCTGCTGGAGGAGGAATTCCAGGGCGAGAAGATGAAGGTCTGCTACCGCGTCTCGCGTCAGCCCGTCGCCGATCAGGAGGAGGTGGACCTCGCCAATTCCGAGGATCCGATGGCCCGCATGGGTCAAGGATTCTGTCCGCCGTTCAACCAGCGCACCTACGAGGCCGCGCCCGGCATCATCTGTGAGCAGGATCAGGAGGTCGTCATGCGTGACGGCACCAAGATCTACTGCGATATCTACCGTCCGGTGACCGAGGAGAAGATCCCCGCGATCGTCTCGTGGAGTTGGTTTGGCAAGCGCCCCGGCGACGGTATGAGCGAATGGCAGATCATGGGCGTTCCCCCGAAGACCGTCTCCAACTGCGCCAAGTTCGAATCCCCCGATCCGCTGTACTGGTGCCATCAGGGCTACGCCGTGGCCAACGTGGACGTGCGTGGCGCAGGTCATTCCGAAGGCAACGTACACATGTTCACCCATCAGGACCGTGAAGACGGCTACGATTTCGTCGAGTGGCTCGCCGCACGCGAATGGTGCAACGGCAAGGTCGGCATGTCCGGCAACTCCGGCGTGGCCATGCACCAGTGGGGCATCGCCGCCGAGCAGCCGCCGCATCTGGCCTGCATCGCCCCGTGGGAGTCCACCACCGACCTGTACCGTGAGAGCCTGTTCGAGGGTGGCATCCCCGCGCTGAGCTTCAACGAGTTCATCGCTGCCCAGGTCACCGGCCCCAACGGCACTGACGATCAGGTGGCCATGGCCCGTATGTACCCGTTCGAGAACGCCTACTGGCGCGATAAGATGCCCGACTTCTCCAAGGTGCGTATCCCCGTCTACCAGACCGCGGGCTGGAGCCACTTCCACCTTCCCGGCTCATTCAACGCATGGCGTCGTTGCAAGTCCCGCCTCAAGTGGATGCGTGCCCATCGCGACTTCGAATGGCCGGACACCTACCAGCCGGAGAATCTCGAGGACCTTAAGCGCTTCTACGACCGCTACCTCAAGGACATTCACAACGGCTGGGAGATGACCCCGCGCGTCCGCCTCGACGTGATGGACGCCTACGACTGCGATTATCAGGACCGCCGCGCGGAGAAGACCTTCCCGCTGCAGCGCACCGAGTACCGCAAGCTCTACTTCGACCCCGCCTCCGTGACCCTGAAGGACGCCCCGGTCGCCGATGCCTCCAAGGCTTCGTACGATCCGGATTCCGGCCAGCTGGAATTCGACTACGTCTTCGATGAGGACACCGAGATCACCGGCTACATCAACCTGCACCTGTTCGTCTCCTGCGATGGCTACGACGACATGGACATGTTCGTCAACATCCAGAAGGCCTCCGCCGATGGCGAATGGATTCCGTGGTACACGCTGGACGAGCCGCATCCGGGCGCATGGGGCAAGTGCCGTGTCTCCCGACGCAAGCTCGACGAGAAGCTTTCCAAGCGCCATATCCCGGTGCTGGCCAACGAAAGCGAGGAGAAGCTCAAGAATGGCGAGATCGTTCCGGTCGACATCGCCATCGTTCCCTCCAGCCGAGTCTGGCATAAGGGCGAGCGTCTGCGCGTGCAGATCGCCGGTCGCTACATCCGCGAAGGCTGGTTCGAGCCTTTGGCTTGGGACACCGACAACCATGGCACGCACAACGTTCATGGCGGCGGCGAATACGAATCCTGGATCGAGATCCCGGTGATCCCGCCCCGTTATCAGGCCGGTGACTACGTCGTCCGATAAGTCGGACGATCCGGTCGGCTCCCGTCGGGTTCCGAGACGGGAGCCGACCTCCCCTTCGGATCGGCCGGAGCATACGGCCGATCCGATTCCTTCCCACTCATTAGTATTGTCCAATCCAGCAAAAGGAGTGAGCCATGGACGCCCGCGAATTGCGCAGCTTCGCCAGGATCCTTCCTTCCCTACGCGAAGCCGCATTGGAGCCGGTGCTCGCCGGACCGATTCTCGGGCGTCATATCGCCTGCAAGGTGGCAGCCGCCGGCGATGATTCGCATCCCACTCTCGACACCTGGTTGCACATGGCCGATGTGCAGGAAGGCGACACCGCTCCCGTGGTGTTCGAACTGCATGGCGGCGGATTCGCCATGGGGGACGCTCGTAAGACCGATGCCCTGTGCGAATGGATCCGTGACGCCTTCAACGTGCATGTGGTGGGTGTGAACTACCGTCTGGCCCCGGAGTATCCGTGGCCGGCCGCACTCGATGACGTGCTCGACGTGTTGCGATGGTACGCCGACCGTGCCGCGGAATACCGCATGGATCCCCGGAGATTCATCCTCATGGGATACAGCGCCGGAGCGCAGCTTGCGCTTGTCGGCGCGATCGAGAGTAAGACCATCGCCGGATACCGTGTGTCCGGGCTCGCCCTGCACTACCCGTTCTTCGACGCATCCACCGCTCCGGCCGACAAGGCGCTGCGAGACATCGACCTGCCGATCGATCTGATGGAGGCCTTCAACGACTGGTACTGCGGCGATGCCGATCGTCGTAACCCACGTATCTCGCCGATTTACTCTCCGGACACCGAGCTGGCCGATCTGCCGTCCGTATCGATCCTGCCCGTCGAAGGCGATGCCATGGCCGACGAAGGCGTACATATGGCGGATCGACTGCGTGCTCTTGGCGTCGACACCCATCTGCACATGGTGAAGCACGCCTATCACGGATACATCGAGGACGCCGTGAACCCCGAAGCCTACCGGGCAGCCAACCCGCCGGAAATCATCGAGGCGCGGCCTCGGAACACCGACCGACTTGCCGGTGAGATGATATCCGAGGCGTTGCGCGACGTGCTCGGCACGGTCCCGAAGCCCGTACCGTTCCCATGGCTGAGCGAGAAAGGTCAATCCTCGGATTCGACCGGCTCCACTGATTCCGACTCCCGGGAGGCGAGCGTATGACTCCCGTCACCCGACTGATGGTATTGCAGGATCTGGTTCTGGCCATAGTGATCAATACCTCGGCGATGCTGCTCTCCGGTGCCGCGATCACTCTGACCTCCTGGTACCCGGGTGCCTGTACCGCCTTCTGCACCAACGTGCTGTTGCAGCTGATCCTTCCCGTCCCCGCCGCCGGGCGACTTTGCTCCGCGTGGCTGGGTACATCCAAGGTCCGCCCGTGGGTCTCCGTATTCGTCGAGAACCTGATCTTCGTCACCTGCATCTCCTTCACCATGGCCGTCATGCAGACCGGTCCGAACGGCATCATCGACACTTGGCTCGCTACCTACGGCCAGCTGGTCGTCATCGGATACCTCACCTCGATGGTGCTGTACTACATCACCACGTCAATCGTTACCAAACCCGTTTCCGCAAAGTAGCGGCAACCAACACAAAAAGGAATCATCATGGACAAGGAATTCATCGATCAGCTGGCCGAACGCGCCAAGACCGGACACAAGCACATCGTCTTCCCCGAAACGGACTGCCCCGAGATCCTTGAATGCGCGGCCAATCTGCTCGCCGACGATATCGCCGAGGTCACTCTGGTCGGCAGGCAGGAGGACATCGTCGCACTCGCCGCCGAACATGATCTCGATCTGACCGGTGCCGAATATTTCGACAATACCGACGAGGAGGCCCGCAGGTCGCTGGTCGAGCCGATCACCGCCGCCGGACTGCTTAGCGAAAAGGCCGTGCTGCGCAAGTCCAAGACCGCGGTCAACGCCGCCATGATGCTGGTCAGCGCCGGACGGGCCGACTGCGTCGCCGCCGGCCGTGTGCTCACCACCGCCGACGTGATCATTGCCGCCCAGTCGATCATCGGACTCGCCCCCGGCATCAACGTGGTCTCCAGCCTCGGTGTGGTGGACGCCCCTGGCTTCGAAGGCCCGCAGGGCCGAATGCTCGCCATCGCCGACTGCGCGATCAACGTGCTGCCCGATGCCGAGGCGCTCGCGGACATCGCGATCTCCTCCGCCGACACCATTTCGTCGCTGCTGGGATGGGAGCCGCGCGTGGCCTTCCTTTCCTTCACTACCTGCGGCAGTTCCGAGGACGATTCCGTCGACGTGATCCGTCACGGACTCGAGCTCGCCCGGCAGCGTCGCCCCGACATCGCCTTCGACGGCGAATTCCAGCTCGACGCCGCCATCAACCCGAAGACCGCCGAGCGCAAGGTCAAGCGTGAGAGCGCGGTCGCGGGCAAGGCCAACGTGCTGATCTTCCCGAACATCCATGCCGGCAACATCGGCGTCAAGCTCATCCAGACCTTCGGTCACGCCGACGTCTATGGTCCAGTGCTCCAGGGCTTCGCCAAGCCGGTGTGCGACTTCTCCCGCAGTGCGCCCGTTTCCGAAATGATGGGCAACATCCTGATGCTGCTCGTCAGAGCTGAGTGATCGCGACCGACTCGTGATGCTTCCCTGACTCCTTCTCTTTCCATTACCTCACCATCATTGTCAGCCCCGTCGTCCGTTCGACGTCGAACGGACGGTTTCCGGGCTTCTCCAGAAAGGATCAACATGACTACCGCTCCCGTCATCCTGACGCTGTCGCCAGGATCAACCTCCACCAAGATCGCCGCGTTCAAGGGCGAGGAGGTGATCTTCAAGGCCAACGTGCAGCATCCCGCCGACGAGCTCGCCGCCTTCGACAATGCGATCGACCAGTTCGACTACCGCCGGAAGACCATTCTTGACGAACTGGCTGCACACGACATGTCGCTCGACGACATCGACGCGTTCTCCGGCTACTGCGGTTCGATGGGTCCCACGGTCGGCGGCATCTTCGCCATCGACGAGACGGTGTGCGAGCATGTGACGAACTCCGGCGTGAACCATCCCGCCATTCTCGGAGCCCCGTTGCTGTATGACTTCGCCAAGGCAACCGGCAAGCCGGCCTACGCTGTGAACCAGCCCGACACTGATGAATTGATCGACGTGGCGCGCATCACCGGCTATCCGGGCGTCTACCGCAAGAGCCACGTCCACTGCCTCAATCAGAAGGAAGTGGCGATTCGCTACGCCAAGTCACTCGGACGCGACTACGAGGACATCAATGTGATCGTGGCTCATATCGGCGGCGGTCTTTCCGTCGCCGCGCACGAACACGGCCGCATGATCGACACCAACGATGTGTTGGAAGGATCCGGTCCGTTCGCACCCAACCGCTCCGGCGATGTGCCACTCAAGCCTGTGGTGAAGCTGTGCTTCGACGGTAAGCATGATCGCAAGGACGTGCTCAACGTGGTCGGCAAGACCGGCGGCCTGATGGGACTGGTTGGTACCGATGACGCACGGGAGATCGGCCGCCGCATCGAAAACGGCGATGAATGGGCGCGCATCGTCTACGACGCCATGGGATACCAGGTATCCAAGGCCATCGGAGGATTCGCGGCCACGCTCAAGGGCCGGGTCGACGGCATCATCCTCACCGGTGGCGTGAGCAACGACAAGACGTTCGTCGCCAAAATCGCCGATCGCGTGGGCTGGATCGCCCCCGTCCAGGCATACGGCGGCGATTTCGAGATGGAGGCACTGGCCGCGGGCGCGGTCCGGGCCCTCACCGGCACCGAAGCGGTGATGACCTACACCGGCGAACCCTCATGGGCCGGATTCACCCAGGAAGGAGCCATTCCGGACGTCGGCTGATTTTCCCCCGGTCGGTCAGCCCAACAATCGTGGTGCGGCGGACGCTGTCATCCGCCGCACCTACCAACCAGAGGCCCACTTCCGGGTCGATGACAGCTTCGGGAAACGTTGCCGGCGCGAAGAGGCTCCGGCGAAACCAACAGCCGCAATGAGGCGGCATCGGCAGAAAGGAGAGCGTGTGCATCGACGCACACCACAGGATTATGACTAGCACCACCGCAACGGCAAGCAAGACCAACCATTGGATACCGGATCTCGGAATCAAGGGCTGGGGCGTTACCGCCACCTGTATCGGCTTCTATTTCTTCTACAACTTCTGGAACAACGGTTCCAACACCCTGTTTTCGCTCTTTACCGAAATGTATGGGTGGCAGACCACGCAGATGTCGATGGTCGTCACCATATCCGGATGGGCCTCACTGGTCGGCATTCTGCTTTTCGGCATCATCGGGCATAGGATCGGCGCCCGCAACGTGTCGATCATCGGTCTGATCGGCAATGTCGTCGCCTTCGCGATCCTCGCGCTGATGAACAACTTCACGATGTTCGTCATCGGCGTGCTCCTGTTCTTCGTTACCATGACCGCCTACGCGGTGATCGGTCTTGGCAAGCTCGGCTCCAGCTGGTTCCCGCACAAGAAGGGCATGTTCATGGGCATGGCCACGATGGGCATGACCCTCAACGGCGCCTGCATCAACGCCGTGGTGGTGGCCTGCGCCGGCTCCTCGATCGGCATCAGCGGCTTCTTCTGGGGCTGCGCAGTGCTGTGCGCCCTGCTGGCCGTCGTTACCTTCCTGTTCGTCAAGGACAACCCCGAAGAGGCCGGCGCATGGCCCGACAATGATCGCAGCATCTCCCGAGAACAGCTCGAACGTGACTTCGCCGCAGCCGAAGAGTACAAGAAGCACAGTCCGTGGACGGTTTCCAAGGTGCTGAAGACCCCGCAGACCTGGCTCATCGGACTTGGATGGGGCATCGCCATGCTCGCCGCCTCCGGTACCATGGCCCTGCTCGCCCCCACGCTGGTCTCCTACGGTCATGAGCTCACCTTCGCCATCCTGCTCATGGGCACGATGTGGCCCTTCGGTATGCTCGGCCACTACATCATCGGCGTACTCGACCAGAAGTTCGGTACCAAGAACACCACCTTCGTGGTGGTGGCGATGATGATCCTCGCCGGCGCACTGGTCTTTTTCTTCGGCTCCAACAACATCGTGTGCGCCGTCGCCGTGGCCCTGCTGATGTTCTCCATCTCCGGCAACGCCAACGTGTGCATGTCGATGACCACCACGGTGTTCGGTCGTCAGGACTTCGAAATGGCATGGACCCCGATCCAGATCATCTATAACATCTGCAACTTCGCCGGTGTGACCGTGATGGCCATGGTCGGCGCGATCTTCGGCCAGCCCTCCGTGATGATGGCCCTCGTCGTGATCTGCGTCGTCTCCCTGATCCCGATCGGACTGTGCAGCTCCAAGCAGATCGGCAGTCAGATCAAGTGATCGGCCGCTGAATCCGATTCGTCCATTCCGACGATCCCAACCATCCCACCTCGTGGCCTCTGGTCATGGAACGCGCTGATCGGTCGAGTCCCATGACCAGAGGCCACAGTCACGAGCGGGTGCGAGAGGCCCCGCGGAAAGGAACCATCATGAACAACGTCGTCAAGCCGTCGGAGCGGCCCGCGGCTCCCGAACCGGCTGGCCGTAAGCAGGGAGGATTCCACTACGCCTTCCTGATCGTGGCCAGCGGCATTGTCCTCACCTGCGTACCTTGTGCGCTGGTCTACAGCTGCGCGGGCATCTACTTCACCCCTGTGAGCGAATACTTCCATGTGGCCAAGGCCACGTTTACCCTGTATTTCAGCATCGCCAACATCGCGATGATGATCGGCCTGCCCGTTTCCGGCAAGTTGATGAGCAAACTCGACATCCGCATCGTGCTGACAACGGGCGTGATCTTCGATGGTGCGGCCTGCATTGCCATGTCGTTCTTCCAAGCCGTATGGCAGTTCTATATCGCAGGTGTGTTCATCGGACTCGGTACCGCTCCGCTGCTGTATCTTGCCGTTCCTACACTGATCAACGCATGGTGCCGTAAGCGCGTCGGCTTTTTCGTCGGCCTGTGCATGGCATTCACCGGCATCGGTGGCGTGATCTTCAACCCGCTGGGTACCGCACTCATCAAGTCCGGCCCCGAAGGCTGGCGTACCGGATATCTGGTGTTCGGCATCATCATTCTCATCGTCACTCTGCCGTTCACCATTTTCATTGTGCGATCCAAGCCGGCGGATAAGGGATTGCTGCCGTATGGCGCTGCCGAGGACCACGCGAACATTATAGGTGCTGAGAGCAAGGCCGAAACCGAGCAGGTTCGTGGCGTCTCGGCCGCCAAGGCCATGCGCACGCCGGCGTTCTTCGCTCTTGCACTGTTCTGCGGCATCATCACCATCAACCAGACGGTGTATCAGTTCCTGCCCTCATATTGCCAGTCGTTCGAAGCTTCTCTGCCGCAGATCGCTGCTCTTTCCGGCGTAGTGGCCTCCGCATGCATGGCCGGTCAGGCGCTGGGCAAGGTGTTGCTCGGTACGATCAATGACAAGAGCGTGGTCGCCGGTCTCTCCACTGGCATCGGCGGTGGCATCATCGGCGTGGTGCTCATGTGGTTCCTGCCCGCGCAGGCTGCGATCCTCATGGTCGGTGCGTTCCTCTTCGGCTTCGTCTACGCCTGCACCACTGTGCAGACCCCGTTGCTCGTGCGAGCCGTATTCGGTTCTCGCGACTACACGAACATCTATTCTCGCGTTTCCTCCGTGGGTGCGTTCGCCGGTGCGTTCGCCGCCGTGTTCTGGGGCTTCATCGTTGATTTGCCGGGCGGATTCCCGATCATGTTTGCTCTGAGTCTGGGATGCATGGTGCTGGCCTTCGTGCTGGGCGTGTGGTCGCTGAAGCAGGCGAAGAAGCTTGAGGCGATTAGCGAGTAGACCCGAATAGGTTGCGTTGTTTGGCCCCTCATCCGACCGGCTGAGCCGGCCACCTTCGAGCAAGAACGGACGGCCTATGGCCGGCTGCTCATCAGCTCGCCTGTCGGCTCGCCTGAGCCTTAAAAACGCCGCTGGCGTTTTCTTGACAGGCTCAGCCCCGGGGAAGGCAGGAAAAGGGCTCTGGAATCTGTTGGATTCCGGAGCCCCATTGGTATTGGTGGCGTGCGCTGCTGCTACTCGGTGGCGGCGCCGCCTTGGCCGGAGGTGCCGGTTCCGCCGCTCGTGCCGCCGCTGGTGCCGCCGGGCGTGCCCGTGCCTCCCGAAGTGCCGCCGGAGGTGCCGGTTCCACCGGACGTGCCGGTGCCCGTACCGCCGTTGCCGCTGGTTCCGGTGCCCGTGCCCGAGCCATTAGTGCCGGTTCCCGAGCCGGTACCGGTCTCGCCGCTGGTGCCGCCGGACGTGCCCGTGCCGCTGCCTTCCGATCCGGTGCCGGTGCCGCTCGTCGTGCCGGCGGACGCGCTAGCCGAGGCGCTCGGGCTGGCGGACGCGCTGGCCGAGGGGCTGGCGGAGGCACTCGGGCTGGACGCCGAACCGCTTTCGGAGCTGCCGGAGTTGCTGCTGGAGGATCCGGAGGAGTTCTTGCTGCTGCTGTAGCCGGAACCGGTGCCCCAGGTGCCGTCAGGTCCGCCGATTGTGCCGTCGTCCTCGGGCTCGGGGAACGACTCGTCGGCCACGCCGTCCAGCGCCTGACTCATGTACTCGGTGTACAGGTGCACGGCGTACGCGCCGTAGACGCCGTACTCGCCGATCTCCGGCATTACGTTGGCGTTGCCGGTCTTCGGATCGGGGTTCCACGCGGCGAACAGGGTCATGGTGTTGGGGGTGAATCCGACGAAGCTCAGCGCCTTCGAATCGTTGGCGGTACCGGTCTTGCCGGCCATCGTCTTGCCGATCGACGCGGCCTCGGAGGCGGTGCCGCCGTCCTGGACCGTGCCTTCCATGGCCTTGGTCACCAGCGCCACGTCGTTCGCGTCGAACACGCGCGTGGTGGTGGTCGGAGCGTTGTACAGCTCCTTCTTCGAGGAGTTCAGCACCTTGCTCACCATGTGCAGAGTGGGCTTCTGGCCCTGATTGGCGATGGTGGAGAAGCCGCGGGCCATGTCCATCACGCTCAGCGCCGACGTGCCCAGCGTGGTGTAGGCGTCGGCGGTGATCTTGCCCTTGATGCCGGCGGTGTGCGCCGTGTCGATGATGGTCTGCGCGCCGAGATGCTGCTGCAGATCCATGTACACGGTGTTCACCGAGTTGGCCGTGGCCTGATACAGGTTGATGTAGCCGAAGCTTTCGCCGCCCGAATTGGTCATCGGGGTGGAGAGCCCGGGGAAGTCGCGCGGCGAGCTGCCGTTGAACGTGGTGTCGAGGCTCACGCCCTTCTGCACGGTGGCGAGCAGCGTGAACGGCTTCATCGTGGAACCCACCTCATAGGTGGCGTCGGTCACGTTGTTGAACTGCTTGGTCAGGTAGTCCTCGCCCGCGTACAGCGAGACGATCGACCCGTCCTTCACATTCACCGAGATGCTGCCGATCTGCACGCCGTCCGGCAGGATGCTGTTGGTACCGCCCTTCTTGCTGGCCACCTGATACATGAGGTCCTGCTTGGCCTTGTCGATCGTGGTGACGATCTTGTAGCCGCCGGTGTCGAGATCCTGCTCGGTGAACGCCTTCGACGCCACCAGCTCGTTGCGCACCATCTTCAGCAGGTAGCCCTTCGGTCCCTGATACACGTTGTTGATCGTCTGCTTCACCGTGTTCGGCATCTTCGCGGCGGCCTTCTGCTTTGCGGAGATGTAGCCGTCCTCGCGCATGATGTTCATCACGCGGTTGAAGCGCTGCTGGGCGATCTTGGGGCTCACCGCGGGATCCCAGTTGTTCGGCGAGGGGATGATGCCGGCCAGCGTCGCGGCCTCATACAGCGTCAGATCCTTGGCGTCCTTGTTGAAGTACGCCTTGGCGGCCGCCTGAATGCCGTAGGTGTTGCGGCCGAGGTAGATCGTGTTCATGTAGTTGCACAGGACCTTGTCCTTATCCTGGGTCTGCGCGATCTTCAGCGCGAGGAACGCCTCCTTGATCTTGCCCTTGTAGGAGGTGGTTTCGCCCAGATAATACCGTTCCGCGTACTGCTGGGTGATCGTGGAGCCGCCCTGTCGGGTGCCCTTGGTCACGTTGTTGATCAGCGCTCGGCTGATGCCCTTGAGATCGATGCCGCGGTCGGACCAGAACGTGCGGTTCTCGGAGGCGACGATCGCGTTGCCCACGTAGCTGGGCAGGACGGAGCAGTCGATGATCTCACGGTTCTGCTCGGCGAACGTGCCGATCTCCGTGGTGCCGTCGGCGTAGTACACCTTGGTCTTCTCGGCCAGGGCGATCGACTCGGGATCGGGGATCTTCGTGGTGACGTACATGTAGGCGAACACGCCGCAGCCGGCGAGGATCATGGCCAGAATGGCGATCAGGAAGCCCTTGAGGATCCTGTGCTTCTTCTTGCCGCCCTTGCCCTTCTTCGGGTTGGCCGCCCGGCGTGATCGGCGCGGGCCGGCGCTCTGCTGGGCCTGCTGGGCCGCGCGCCGGGAGCGACGGCTGCCCGCCGGCGGTTCGAACGACGGGTTCGTTGAGGAGCCTGCCGCGCCTTGGAAACTGCGGGGCGCGGATGACGCGGTTCTACGAGTCTGGGAAGCCATACGGCCTAGGCTACCCCGACCGCCCTGACAGCCTACCGATCGGTGAGTGAATGTTCATAGTATCCGTACGATTTTATGTGGACCGGTTTTGTGGATTCTCGGGTTGTTTTACGCAAATCGTGGTGGTCCGCCGTGCGGAACATTAGATTTGTTTACTTGGAATTCATGTTGGTTTGCGGGGCAAGGAGACGGATCGTTGACGGCTGAACACGAGGACACCGTACGCACCGGGGAGACCGTGCGTAGCGGGGACGCCGCGCGTACCGGGGAGACCGGGATCGCCGGGGGGACTGGGATCGCCGGGGTCGGTGCGCAGCCGACGAGGACGAACATCCATGCCGTGGACCGGAACGGCATGATCGACACCACCGGAATCGACGTCGCCGATGCCGACAACACCGTCGAGCTGACCGACGCCGATCTGGCGTATCCGGGCAACAATCACCGCGCCTTGCCGTGGTGGGTGTACGTCATCGCCTTTCTGGTCGTCGACATCGTGGCGGTCGGTCTGCTGCAGTGGTCGGTGTGGACGGTCGAGCCGTTGCGCGGCTTCGGCGGGTTCATCTCCAAGATGTGGACGAGCGGCGACTTCCAGTTCCTGCTCAACCTGCTGATCCTCGGCATCATCTATTTCGTGCTGACCATGCTGATCAACCGGTTCTGGGTGGCCTCGCCGGTCTTCCTGTCGATCGTCGGATTCTGCGCGGTGGCCGAACGGTTCAAGGTGAGCGTGCGGTACGAGACGATCAAACCCAGCGATCTGAACTTTCTCAAGGCCGACGCCGGCAACATGACCAGCTTCATCCCCACGGGGGCCGGGCGGATCTTCGCCACGGCTGCCATGTTCTTCCTCACCATGGTGGTGATCGCCTACTCGATGGGCAAGCGCGACGGTCGTCGTCGGCTCTTCGACTACGGCGGGCGCGAATCGGTCGGTGCCGATCGCCGCCATCGCCACCTGTGCATCACCGCCCGCGTGGTGCTGATCGTGATCCCCGCGCTGTTCCTCGGTCTGTTCACCGCGGGGCTGGCCACCACCGGATCATGGGCGAACAATCTCGCGCAGCGGTTCGGCGACTCGCCGAAGCTGTGGGACTCGGTGTGGGACGCGCAGTCCAACGGCACGCTGATCGGCTTCGAACGGTTCATCAACCCGAAGGTGATGGACGAACCGGCGAACTACTCCGAGAAGACGATGAAGCAGATCGCCCGCAAGTACGCCAAGGCCGCGAACGAGATGAACGAGGACCGCGCCTCGAACATGGAGGACAGCACCGTGATCATGGTGCTCTCCGAATCGTATTCCGATCCGACGCGCGTGCCGGGGCTCAAGCTCAACAAGGATCCGATGCCGAACATCCGTCGGATCAAGCAGGGCACCACCAGCGGACTCATGCTGTCCGCAGGCTACGGCGGCGGCACCGCGAACATGGAGTTCATGTCGATGACGGGCCTGACCATGGCGAACTTCGACGCCTCGCTCAGCTCGCCGTACCAGCAGCTCGTGCCGAAGCTCAAGTGGGCGCCCACGTTCAACCAGCTGTGGAACGGCGGCAAGAACTCGCAGGCGTTCCACCCGTACGAGTCGTCGATGTACTCGCGCGCCGAGAACTACCGCAAGTTCAACTTCCAGCACTTCTGGACGCTCAACGAGCCTGATGTGATCGCGCATCAGGGCAAGCTCGACTCCTCGCCGTACGTGAAGGACTCCGACGCCTACCAGAGCCTGCTCGAGAAGATCGACACCTCGAAGAGCCAGTTCCTCTCGGTGCTCACCATGCAGAACCACATGAACTACGACAACTGGTACGCGAACAACGAGTTCCAGGCGTCCAGCGCCACCGGGCAGCCGCTCGGCATCGACGAGACCACGCAGATCCAGACGTATGCGAAGGGCGTGGAGTACACGGATCAGGCGACTCAGGCGTTCCTCGCCCAGCTGGACAACATCAACAAGCCGATCACCGTGATTTTCTACGGCGACCATCTGCCCGGCATCTACGCCTCCGCCTCGCAGGACTCCAACAATTCGGTGAAGCTGCACGAGACCGACTACTTCATCTGGTCGAACAAGGCGTCCTCGTCACATGGCACGAAGCTGCCGGCCTCCACCACGGCGATCACCTCGCCGAACTACTTCATGGCGCAGGCGGCCGAGCACATGAACGCGAAGGTCTCGCCGTACCTGGCGTTCCTGACCATGATGCACGACAAGGTGCCTGCGATGGAGCCGCCGGTGGTCAACGAGATCCAAAGCTGGAGCCGCATCCCGAGCGGCCAGGCGCTTTACCTCGACAAGAACGGCAACCGGTTCGACATCACCAAGGCCGACGAGGAGACGCAGGAGCTGATGAAGGACTACAAGCTGATCCAGTACGACATCTCCGCCGGTAAGGGATACCTGAAGAACACGAAGTTCATGACCCTGCCCGAGCCGGATGCGGACGGCGACGC
The DNA here is from genome assembly GCF_002802905.1 of Bifidobacterium simiarum. Classification (GTDB taxonomy): domain Bacteria; phylum Actinomycetota; class Actinomycetes; order Actinomycetales; family Bifidobacteriaceae; genus Galliscardovia; species Galliscardovia simiarum. The sequence goes on along the minus strand of NZ_PEBK01000002.1, from coordinate 103,172 downwards.
GAAGATCGAGGAGCTGCCCGAGCCCGGCGTGAAGAACACCGGCGAGGTGCCGGCCCCGGACGAGAGTGCGGCGGCTTCGGAGAGTGCGGCGGCCAAGGGTTCGGGGAAGGACTCGGCTAAGGGTTCGGAGACCAAGGGGGCGGCGGCGAAGGCTGCGGCTAAGAGTTCCGCCAAGGCCGCGGGCGAATGAGATCCTGACATCCCGCCCTCACAACTCACAAAAAATCCCCCGAAATCGACCGAATCGGGGGACTTTTTGTGAGTTGTGAGGCTTGCTTTTCCGTTTCACCCCAGCATCGGGGCGACCTGCTCCTCATACGCGGTCAGGGCAGTGTCGATCACGTTGTGCATGTCGTAGTACTTGTAGGTGCCGAGGCGCCCGCCGAACACGGTGTTCGGCACGGCCGCGGCGCGGGCCTCGTACTTCGCGTACAGGGCCTTGTCGGCCTCGGTGTTGACCGGATAGTACGGCTCGTCGCCGCGCTCGGCGAAGCGGGAGTACTCCTCCCACACCACGGTGCGGTTCGGATTCTGGCTTGCCGCGCGCTCGGGGTTGAAGTTCTTGAATTCGATCGCGCGCGTGTACGGCACGTCGGCGTCCGAGAAGTTCATCACCGGGCAGCCGAAGTGATCGCCCTCGTCGTAGCGCACCTCCTTGAAGTCCACGGTGCGCCACTTGAGATCGCCCAGTTCGTAGTCGAAGTAGCGGTCCACCGGACCCGTGTACACCACCGGCTTGCCGGCCGCGGCCAGCGCATCGCGGTTGAACGGCTGGGAGGTGTCGAAGAAGTCGGTGTTCAGGCTCACTCTGATGCGCTCGTCGTCGATCATGCGTTCCATCCACGCGGTGTAGCCGTCCGTGGGCAGACCCTCCCAGGTGTCCTTGAAATACCGGTTGTCGTAGTTGAACCGCACCGGCAGACGCTTGATGATGTCGGCGGGCAGCTCGGCCGGATCGGTCTGCCACTGCTTGCCCGTGTAGTTCTTGATGAACGCCTCGTAGAGCGGCCGGCCGATGAGCTGGATGCCCTTGTCGTTGAGGTTGGTCGGGTCGGTGCCGGCCAGCTCGCCCGCCTGTTCGGCGACCAGCGCACGGGCCTCGGCAGGCGTGTAGTGCGCGTGGAAGAACTGGTTGATCGTCCCCAGATTGATCGGCAGCGGGTAGACCTCGCCGTCGTGCGTGGCGTACACGCGGTGCACGTAATCGGTGAACGAGGTGAAGCGGTTGACATACTCCCACACCCGCTTGTTGGACGTGTGGAACAGGTGGGCACCGTACTGGTGGATCTCCGCGCCGGTCTCCTCGTCCATGTAGGAGTAGGCGTTGCCGCCGATGTGGTCGCGCACGTCGATGATGTGCACGCGCGCGCCGGCGTGTTCGACGGCCTGCTGGGCCACGGTCAGGCCGAACAGGCCCGCTCCCACCACGACCAGATCCACATCCTCGACCTTGGGTGTGCCGACCTTGGGCGCGCTGGTTGCTGGGCTGGTGGTCTGCATGGTTGGGGCTCCTCCATTCGCATGTGTCTGACGATTCGCGGCGATTCGCACATCATCCGGTTGCGCTTTCATGTTCATGGTACATGCCCGGCCGGCGGTGTGGCGCTGGTCCGGGGATCGTGTATAGTGGGTATTCGGCTCCTACGCGGCGTCATGCCGCCCAATCCCCCCAGGGCAGGAATGCAGCAAGGGTAAGTGGTCTCTGTCGGGTGCGTAGGGGTCTTTTCTTTTTCGCCAATATCTTTTAGTTTTGTTCTGATTTCCTATTCTTGGTTTTCCGGCGGATTCCTTTCGTGATTCACCACGTTGACCGGTTTCTCCGATCGAAACGCGCCGTAAAACAGGGAGATATCGTCCCTTTTCGCACAGTGGCCTTACAGTCGTGTCTATGAACGACAGGAAGCGTCAGAATCTGCATCTTGAACCGCTCGACCCGTCCGCCTTGCCGCAGCCCAAGGCGGGATCGTCGGCCGGCGGGGTCTCCGACGGTGTGCGGGCCGGCAACGCCGACGTTGCGGCCTGGCTGCGGTTCGACGATGTGACGGGTGATGTGACCGGTTCCGCGGCGGGTGATGCGGGCAGCGCGGTCGGCGATGCGACCGGCGCGGCAGGGGAGTCGCCTGCCGATGTCGCGCAACCTGCTGACTCCGTACGATTCCCGGATCCTGTGACTCCGTCTCCCACTCAGCCGGCTCCGGCACAGCAGGCCCCCACTCAGCCGGCCCCCGTGCAATTCCAGCCCACCCAGTCCATCCCTAAGCCGGTCCTTGCGTCCGATCAGGCACCGGCCCCCGTGCCCGAGCTCGGCCGTCATGGCCACGCGCCGCGCTCGGCCGCATCGGCCCCGGTCATGAGCCCGCTCAAGCCCGTGCAGTCATTGTCCGAGGAGCTCGACGCGCTGACCGCCAACCGCTGGGTGGCCAACGGCGGATCCGGAGCGGCCGGCACATCCGGTGCAGGCGCGGAAGCAGGCGCTGCGGCCAATGGTCTCGAATTGAACCCCAACGCCGTTCCGGCCAGTCTGCGCGATCCGCTGACCGTCCGCCCGCGCTGGTCAAGCGTCACCCTGTGCGTGGTGTTCCCGATCCTCATGGTGCTGACTGCCATGGGCGTGTGGGGATCGGCGGTGCGTACGCTGATCGGCCAGCAATACGACAATCTGGCCTACGAAAGCTTCGCCTCCGCGGTCGCCAAGGCCGCCGACGGGCATTCAGCGCTCGCCGGCATCCTGACTGCGCTGGGCGGCAACATCGCACTCGGTCCGCTTAATCTCTCGTCGGCTGCGATCCCCGATCTGCTCTTCGCCGTCGCGGCGGTGGTCGTGGTCGTTCTGCGCAAACGCTGGCGTCTGCTGGCCCAGATGATCGGCTTCGCGGCGGTGGCCATCGCGCTGGCCGAGCTGCTCAAGCACCTGTTGCCGCGTCAGACCCTTGACATGTCGTCGCTGAAGACCGCGGGCAATTCCGCGCCGTCCGGGCATGTGGCCGTGGCCGCGGTGGCAGCGCTGGCCCTGTTGTGCGTGGTGCCCCGCGTCTTCCGAGCGGTCGTCGCGATCGTCGGCGCTTGCTACGTCACGCTCGTCGGTCTCGGCGTCATCGCCGACGGCTGGCACCGGCCCTCCGACGTGGTGATGACCCTGCTGATCGTCGCCGCCACCGCCCTGCTGTCGCTGGCCTTCACCGGCGGCAGCGGCATGGACGAGCCGGGCACCCGCGTCTCCTCGGTGAGCGTGCAGATCGTGGGCACGGTGATGATCGTCGGCGGGCTCATGGCCTGCGGTTATGCGTCATACCTGATCTGGCAGCTGGCCCCGGGGCTGGCCTACAGCGCGAAATGGGCGGCGTCGGCGTCAAGCGTTTCGGCGTCGGTGATGATTGCCGGCGTCGCCTCGCTCACGTTCGGCCTGACGCTCGCCCTGCGGCATATCACCGCGTCGCCGCTGTCGAAACTCGGCCTCGTGGGCGCCCCGCCGGCCCCGCCGAAGCGACGGTGACCACGCGGCCCCCGCAAGCCACCCGCACAGTGAACGCACGGCACCCGCAAGGCATAGGTAGACGGCATGGGTAATATGGCGTGCAGAAAATCAAGGAGGAGTTGACTATGGCTACCGGCACCAAGCTCGTCATCGTCGAGTCGCCGACCAAGGCGAAGAAGATCGGCGGCTATCTTGGCAAAGGCTACGAGGTGATGGCCTCGGTGGGTCACATCCGCGACCTCGCGCAGCCCAGCCAGGTGCCTGCCGGCCACAAGGAGCAGTTCGGCAAGTTCGGCGTGGACGTCAACGACGGGTTCAAGCCGTACTACATCGTCAACGACAACAAGAAATCCACGGTCGCGGAACTCAAGTCCGCGCTGAAGAAGGCCGACGAACTCTACCTCGCCACCGATGAGGATCGCGAAGGCGAGGCGATCGCCTGGCATCTCGTGCAGACGCTCAAGCCCAAGGTGCCGGTCAAGCGCATGGTGTTCCACGAGATCACCCCGGAGGCCATCAAGAAGTCGCTGACCGCCACGCGAGACGTCGATGGCCACATGGTGGACGCGCAGGAGACCCGCCGTGTGCTCGACCGCCTCTACGGCTACGAGCTCTCCCCGGTGCTGTGGCGCAAGGTCGGCCCCGGTCTTTCCGCCGGCCGTGTGCAGTCGGTGGCCACGCGACTGATCGTCGAGCGTGAGCGCGAGCGCATGGCGTTCGTCCGCACGCCGTACTGGGACGTGATCGCCACGCTGGTGGCCGCCTCCGGCGATCTGGATTCCGGCTTCGACTCCCGTCTCGTTGCGCTTGGCGGTCATCGTCTCGCCGGCTCGAAGGACTTCGGCCCCGACGGCAACCTCACCGACGCCGCCCTCAAGGACGTGCCGGTGGTGATGAACGAGGATCTGGCGAACGCCGTGGCCGAGGCCGTGCGAACCGTGCCGTTCGTCGTGCGTTCGCTGGAGACCAAGCCGTACCGTCGTCGTCCGCAGCCGCCGTTCACCACGTCCACGCTGCAGCAGACCGCCGGCAACCGTCTCGGCATGAGCTCCCGCGCCACCATGCGCGCGGCGCAGGGCCTGTACGAAAACGGCTACATCACGTATATGCGTACCGATTCGGTCACGCTCTCGCAGGAGGCGATCGCCGCGGCCCGCGCCGAGGTCGGCCGTCGGTTCGGCGAGCGGTTCCTCTCCGAGCAGCCGAAGCAGTATGTGACCAAGACCGCCGGCGCGCAGGAGGCCCACGAATGCATCCGCCCGGCGGGCTCCACGTTCCGCTCCCCGGAGGAGCTGGCCACTAAGGTGCCGCCGGACCAGCTGAAGCTGTACACGCTGATCTGGCGTCGCACGCTCGCCTCGCAGATGGCCGACGCCACCGGTTCCACGGCCACGGTCCGGCTCGCGGCCGACGCCGGCGAGCACGGCGAGGCCGTATTCCAGGCCTCCGGCACCGTGATCGAATTCCCCGGTTTCTTGGAGGCGCTCGGCGGCGCGAAGTCCGGCAAGGGTGGTCACGGCGGCGGCCATGACAACGGTCACGCCGACGGTCACGAAGGCAAGTCCGATAAGTCCAAGTCCGGCAAGTCCGGCTCCGAAAGCGAGTCCCTGCCGCCGATGAAGCAGGGGGACGTCCTCTCTGCCGTGGAGGTGACCCCCGACGGCCATGAGACCCAGCCGCCGGCCCGGTACACCGAGGCCTCGCTGGTACGCACGCTGGAGGCCAAGGAGATCGGCCGACCGTCCACCTACGCGAGCATCATCTCCACGATCATCGACCGCGGCTACGTGTACGAGAAGGGTCGCGCGCTGATCCCCTCGTGGCTGGCGTTCTCGGTGATCAAGCTGCTGGAGACCAACTTCCCGCAGTACGTGGACTACCAGTTCACCGCGCAGATGGAGAACGGGCTCGACCAGATCGCCCGCGGCCACGAAACCGGCAAGGACTGGCTCACCCACTTCTACTTCGGCACGGGCGCGAATTCCGTCAGCTCGCCCGAGGAGGCGCACGCCGGCCTGCAGCAGCAGGTGGCCCAGCTGGGCGACATCGACGCCCGTGAGATCAACACGATCGACATTGGCGACGGCATTCACGTTCGCGTCGGCCGGTACGGTCCGTACCTGGAGGACACGAAGGAGCTGGACGCCGAGGGCAATCCGAAGCACGCCTCGATCCCCGACACCATCGCCCCCGACGAGCTGACCGTGGACGTGGCTCATGATCTGATCCGCAACAATGCCGGCGGTCCGCGCGTGCTGGGCACCGATCCGAAGACCGGCGGCACCGTGGAGCTGCGCAACGGCCGGTTCGGCCCGTACGTGGCGCTGATCACCCCGGAGATCCAGGCTCAGCTGGATGCCGAGCACGCCGCGGAGAAGGCCGCCGCCGAAGCCGCGAAGAAGGCCGAGGAGGCGGGGCAGCCGGCGCCGCGCAAGCGTACGGCCCGCAAGCGTTCGACCGCGGACCGGCCGAAGATGGCGTCGCTGTTCAAGACGATGACCCCTGAATCCCTGACGTTGGACGACGCGCTGCGGCTGCTCAGCCTGCCGCGCACGGTCGGTACGCTAGAAGGCACGAACGCCGAGACCGGAGCGCCCGAGCAGTTCACCGTCCAGGCCAACAACGGCCGATACGGCCCGTACCTGACCAAGACCGGCGCGGACGGCAAGTCCGAGACCCGGTCGCTCGGTTCGGAGGACGAGATCTTTACCGTCGACCTCGCCAAGGCCAAGGAGCTGTTCGACCAGCCGAAGTACGGTCGCGGCCGTGGTCGCGGCGCCGCCAAGCCGCCACTGCGCGAACTGGGTCCGGATCCGGAGACCGGCAAGGCGGTGACGATCAAGGACGGTCGTTTCGGCGCCTACATCACCGACGGTGAGACGAACCGTACGCTGCCGAGGCAGTATTCGCCGGAATCGATCGATCCGGCCGACGCGTTCCGTCTGCTGGCCGAGAAGCGTGCCGCCGGCCCGTCGACCCGTGGGCGCGGACGGGGTCGTGGCGGCGCCAAGGGTAAGACCGCGGCCAAGGGTAAGTCGGCTGCCAAGTCGGCAGCCAAGACCGCGCCGAAGGTCAGTGCCGTGGAGGCCAAGCGCGCCGAACGCCGCGCCGAGGTGAAAAAGCTCGCCGACAAGGGCTGGGCGAACACGCGCATCGCCGAGAAGATCGGTTCCACCGCGGCCACGGTGAGGGGCGACATCGAATGGCTCACCGCGAACGAAGGCTACGAACGCCCCGCCGTCGTGGCCAAGACCCCGAAGACCTCGAAGTCGAAGAAGTAGTCGAATCCAGTCGTGTGACGATCGGTTCTTGGCAAATCCAAGCTTGAACAGGCCGAAAACGGCTCCTTCAAGCTTGGATTTGCCAAGAACTGGTGTTCCGTGTTCCGTACGAGCATCCCCGAGAAAGTTGGGGCGGGCCGATACGGTAGAGGCCATGGCTGGATTGTTTGTTTCGTTCGAAGGCGTCGACGGCGTCGGCAAGACCACGCAGGTGGAGCGGCTGCGGCAGTATCTCGAGTCGCGCGGCCGGACCGTGCTGGTCACGCGCGAACCGGGCGGCACGCCGTTGGGCGCCACCCTGCGCCGACTGTTGCTGCGGAACGTGGCCGAGGACGCCGCCGACATCGCGCCGCGCGCCGAAGCGTTGATCTTCGCGGCCGACCGTGCCCAGCATGTGGCCGAAACCATCCGACCGGCATTGGCCCGGGGCGAGGTCGTCATCACCGACCGGTATCTCGACTCCTCATTGGCGTATCAGGCCGGCGGCCGGGAGCTGACGGCCAAGGAGATCCGCGATCTGAGCATGTGGGCCACGAACGGTCTGCTGCCCGCGCGCACGTATCTGCTCGATATGGATCCGGCCGCGTCGCACGCCCGACTCCAGCACGACGAGGATCGCATGGAATCCGCCGGCGATGATTTCCAGAACCGTACGCGGCGGGCGTTCCTCGATCTCGCCGCCGACGAGCCGGACCGATTCCGGGTGATCGACGCCGCGCAGACCGTGGAAACCGTGTGGGAGCGGATCCGCGAGGACATCGACCGGCTGATCGACGGGCTGATCGACGGCTCGGCGGGGGAGACGTCGGCCGAATCTGTGAAGGCTACGGAAGAGCCGGTCGGGAAGTCTTCGGGGGAGTCCCGATGAGCGTCTGGGACTCCATCGTCGGCCAGAAGCCGACCGTCGAACTGCTGTCCCGCATCGTCGAGTCGCCCGCCGAAATCGCCCAGTCCTGGCTGATCTGCGGGCCTCCCGGATCAGGGCGGTCGAATCTGGCCCGCGCGTTCGCCGCCGCGCTCGAATGTCCGAACCACGGATGCGGCGAATGCAAGACCTGCCGGCAGGTGCTCGCCGGGTCGCATCCCGACGTCAGCGTGCTCGCCACCAACAAGGTGACCATCGGCATCGCCGAGGTGCGCGATCTGGTCGAAAAATCCGAGCAGATGCCCGGCACCGCGCCGTGGCGGATCATCATCATCGAGGACTTCGACCGCATGATGGAGCGCACCACCAACGTGCTGCTCAAGGACATCGAGGAGCCGGCCGAGCATACGATCTGGCTGCTGTGCGCCCCCAGCGCGCAGGACGTGCTGCCCACGATCCGTTCGCGTACCCGCATGGTGAACCTCGCCGTGCCTGGCGATCAGGCCGTGGCCCGGTTTCTGGAGACCGAGACCGGCGCGGACCGGCACATCGCCGCCCGGGCCGCGCGTCTCGCCGAAGGCCATATCGGCATCGCGAAGCTGTACGCGACCAACGAGCGGGTGATGACCGACCGCGACACGCTCGTCGTCGGCGTGCTGAACCTCGGCAGGGCCTCCGACGCGGTGCTGCTCGCCGACCAGCTGATCGGCGACGCCAAGGCCCAGGCCGAGGAGGAGACCAACCGGGATGTGAAGCGCGAACAGGCCGAATTCCGCCGGATCAACGGACTCGACCCCGAGGAGCGCATCCCCACCAAGATCCGTGGAGCCTACAATGCGATCGGCAAGAAGGACGACGTGCGTCGGCGGGCCACCCGACGCAGCCGTGACGTGCTCGACCGGGCCCTCAACTCCATCGCCAGCATCTATCGGGACGTCACCGTATTGCAGAACAACGCCGAGGACGCGGTGGGGCTGGTCAACAAGGAGAACCGTACCGCCATCGCCGATCTGGCCTCGAGGCTGAGCCGCGAGGCCGCGGTCTGGCGGCTCGATCAGGTGAATCTGGCCCGACGTCGGCTGATGGGCAACGGCAATCCGCTGCTCGTATTCGAAGCCCTGTTCTGCTCGCTAATCGCCTAAATCGGGGTCGTCTTGAGTCGGGCCCGTCTGTTTTGTGGTTTTCCCGGGACCGTAACCGCTGATTTATGGGCTATATGGTGGATTCGGCGGGAGTTTCCGGGCGAGAAAACCACAAAACAGGCATGGTCAATTCGGCGTGCGTTCATCTGAGTGCGCGGGCTGGTGCTCTATGCTGGGCCTTATGAAGATTTCTGCCGATTTCACCGTGATACCCGATGTGTTCGCCAAGGCCGCCGACCCGGAGTACATCAACGCCGGCGTGCCCGTCGTCTCCTTCCCGTTCTACGTCGACGACGTGAACCCCGAAGCCCAGTACCTGCACTGGACGTTCACCGACCCCGACTCCATCCCCGTCTGCGGATTCGAATGGATCCACTGGACGGTCGCCAACCTGCCGATCGCCGCGCTGATGTACGACTTCAACGACTCGCACGCCCTGCAGATCCCGCCGGACTTCTCCCGGCAGATGGTCGCCATGGTCCCCGAGGCGCTGCAGGGCCGCACCTCGCAGGCCTCCCGCTTCGTCGGCGGCACCGACCCGGCCGCGACCATGCGATACAACGGCCCGCAGCCGCCGGACAAGGACCACGACTACTATCTGCACGTCTACGCCACGAAGCAGCCGCTCAAGGGCCTCGCCGGCGGGTTCTGGATGAACGAGATGATCCACGCGCTGCGCGACGCCGCCGCCAACGGCGACCCCGCCGATCAGGACGCCATCTTCCTCACCGGCAAGGCGTGAGACTGGCATTCTTGGCTTCCCTTTGAGGGGAAGCTGTCAGCCGCAGGCTGATTGATGAGGTGCCGAACCCGAACGAAGCTTCTCCGGCCACCTCTTCCGTACGCCAACCACCCTCAGTCAGGCTTCCGTCTGACAGCTCCCGCCGGCGGGAGCGGGGCTTATATGATGGCCACCGCTGGCGGGGAATCGGCCCAGCATCGACAGTCCGTAGGTCGGGAGCGGGGTTCGTGTGGCCCCCGCCGGCGGGGGCTGGCTCGGCGGATGCCGAGACTGGGGGTGGTCGAATCTTCCCTCGGCTGAGGCATGCCGATGGATATATTCAAAGCGGCATAACGTTGTCGATGACATTGATAGAAAAAAGGAGCAAACCCACAGTCATGTCGTGCACCACCATTCTGGTCGGCAAGAACGCCAGCTATGACGGATCCACCATCATCGCCCGCAACGAGGACTCCCAGCAGGGAGAATTCACCCCGAAGCGGTTCATCGTCGTCAAGCCCGAGGACCAGCCGCGCAAGTATCGCTCGGTCCTCAGCCACGTCGAAATCGACCTGCCCGACGACCCCATGCAGTACACCTCCGTGCCCAACGCGAACCTCAAGGAAGGCATCTGGGGTGAGGCCGGCGTCAACGAGGCCAACGTGGCCATGAGCGCCACCGAAACCCTCACCACCAACGAGCGCGTGCTCGGCGCCGACCCGTTCGTCGAACTCGTCCCCGCCCGCGGCACCGAAGGCGAACCCGGCTACGAGCCCGAAGTGCCCGGCGGCATCGGCGAAGAGGATCTCCTCACCATCGTGCTGCCCTACATCCGCTCCGCCCGCGAAGGCGTGCAGCGTCTCGGCGCCCTGCTCGAACAGTACGGCACCTACGAAATGAACGGCATCGCCTTCTCCGACGTCAACGAGATCTGGTGGCTCGAAACCGTCGGCGGCCACCACTGGATCGCCAAGCGCGTGCCCGACGACGCCTACGTGACCATGCCCAACCAGCTGGGCATCGACGAATTCGACCTCGACGACGCCCTCGGCGACCAGACCGACCACATGTGCTCCGCCGACCTTGACGAGTTCATCGCCGCCAACCACCTCGACCTCGCCGTCGAGGACGTCAGCCCCTTCAACCCGCGTGACGCCTTCGGCTCCCACTCCGACCGCGACCACGTCTACAACACCCCGCGCGCATGGTTCATGCAGCGCTTCCTCAACCCGTACGACGAGGTGTGGGACGGCCCCGACGCCGCCCACCGCCCCGACAGCGACGACATCCCGTGGGCCCGCCAGCCCGAGCGTAAGATCACCATCGAGGACGTGAAGTACGTGCTCAGCTCGCACTACCAGGGCACGCCCTACGATCCGTACGGCACGCTCGGCGACGATCACACCCGCGGCAGCCTGCGCCCCATCGGCATCAACCGCCAGAGCCAGCTCGCCGTCATGCAGATCCGCCCCTACCGCACCGAATCCTGCCGTGCCATCCAGTGGATGGCCTACGGATCCAACCCGTTCAACACCCTCGTGCCGTTCTACGCGAACGTGGATGTCACCCCCGCCTATCTGGCCGACACCACCGATCACGTCGACTCCGGCAACTTCTACTGGGCCAACCGACTCATCGGCGCGCTCGCCGACGCGAACTTCGCCGCCACCTCGTCGCTGATCGACCGGTATCAGGAGAAGACCGGCGGGCTCGGCCACCGGATGATCGCCGCCGCCGACGAGCAGGTCGCCCGACTGGACGAGAACCCCGTGGACCTCGACGATCTCGCCGATGAGGAGGAGGCCGCCGCCGAAGTGCGCGACGCCGACGCGATCATCGCCGCCACCCGCAACCCCGAGGTGCGGGAGATCCTCGCCGCCGCCAATCAGACCATGGCCGACCAGCTCAAGGCGGAGACCGACGCGCTGCTGAGCGACGTGCTGTACGAGGCCAGCATGCACATGCGCAACGACTTCCACCTCTCCGACAACTAGCCGGCAGCCGGTCGGCAGCCGGGAGCGGACTCGACCACCCTCAGTCAGACTCCGTCTGACAGCTCCCGCCAGCGGGAGCGGCGTCTTTCCCGCCCCGGCCGGCTGGGGCGGTCCAAGGGTGCTATACGGTAATGGGTTACGTCCCCAACCCCGCCCCCGCTGGCGGGGGCTACGATTGCTCGTAACCGCTACTGGGGCGCCAACATGACCCGCCCCCGCTGGCGGGGGCTGTCCGCGGACGCGGACTGGGGGTGGTCGAATCCTTCTCGACGCTCCAGCCACCCCAATCGGACGTGAAGCCTGACGGTTCCGCCTGACGCCCCTGCCGGCGAAAGCTGGAATCCTCCGGCTCTCCGGGAATGCCGGGCGGTAGGCTTGGGGTGTCGGAGAGCTGCGGCTTTGCTCAGGCGATACCAGCGATAATCAAGCGACAAGACAAGACGAATAGGAGAAACGTATGGCTACTGTGGCCGATTTCACCAGCCAGTACGGTCTGGTGAAGAAGATCGACGCGTTCGGGTACCTGGATTACCTGAAGAAGAACCCGGATGCGCCGCGCAAGCACGGCAAGGTGGTGCTCGTCACCGCCGACACCCCGCTCAAGGCGAGCCGCGGCGAAGGCAAGACCACCACCACCATCGCGCTGATCGACGCGCTGCGCAAGCGCGGCATCGACGCCACCGCCGTGCTGCGCCAGCCGAGCATGGGCATCACCGCGGCCGGTTCCAAGGGCGGTGCCTCCGGCGGCGGCAAGGCCTCCCTGACCCACCCGGAGCTGATCGACTGGGGTCTGTGCGGCGAGATGGGCGCGATCGAAGCCGCCCAGAACCTGCTCGTCTCCTTCGCCGAGAAGGCCGTGGACGAGGGCAAGCTCGACACCGTGCTTGTGCCCCGCGTCTCCGAAGTGCCGTCCCGCTCGCTGCGCTCCATCGCCGTGGACTACGGCAAGGGCAACGTGGCCGAGAAGATGGTGCTCACCCCCACTTGCGAGCTCATGCAGATCGTGGTGCTCTCCCGCTCCATGGACGAGATCGGCGAGCGCGTGGCCGCGATGATCGCCGGCACGCTTGAGGGCAAGCCCGTCACCTTCGGCGAGCTGACCGACCTGTGGCGCATCACCAACATTCTGGCCGACGCCGTCAAGCCCGCCCTCACCGAGACCTCCAAGGGCACGCCCGTGTACGTGCACGGCGGCCCGTTCGCCAACGTGTCCGTCGGCATCCCGACGCTGGTCGGCGTGGAGCTGGCCTGCGCGCTGCATGACGTCGTGGTGGTCGAGGCCGGCTACGGTGCCGATGCCGGCGCCCAGAAGTGGCTTGACATCGCGTCCCGTGAGTACGGCGCCCAGTGGCCGTCCGCCGCGCTGGTCGTGACCCGCGCCACCACTTGGCGCGACGATCCGTCCCGCCAGTGGCGCTACCCGTTCCACGTGAACCGTCTGGAGAAGCTCGGCATCCCCACCTTCCCGCTGGTCAACCTGTGGGAGGGCGAGGATGATCAGGTTCCGGCCCTGCGCGAAACCGCCGCCGAGCTGGGCTTCCGCGATCCGATCATCGGCAACCTGTTCCGTGACGGCGGCGATGGTCTGGTCGATCAGATCGACGGCTTCGTCACCGCGCTTGAGGCGGTCGGCGTGCCCGCCACCCCGGAAGGCCGCAAGGGCGAGGACATCGTCGACACCGTGCGCTGGATCGCCGCGAACGCCTACGGTGTGCCGGCCGAGCGCGTGGTGTTCAAGCCCGGCTTCGAGGAGTCGCTGGCCGAGGCCCGCGAACTCGTCGCCGGCGTGGGCCGCGATCTCAACGATTTCGCCGTGTGCGCGGTGAAGTCCCCGGCCACCATGACCGACGACGATACCGCCGCGGCCGACGAGCGTACCGTGACCCTGAAGAAGGTGGAGGTGCGTGCCGGCTCCGGCATCGCTCAGGTGAACCTGACCAAGTCGCTCACCACCCCGATGCCGAAGATCGTCTGATTGATCGTCTGATTGACCGGCATGGGCATCACCGTGTAATCCGGGTGATCACAGACTTGTGATCACAGACGATGGTGTGATCACAGACTTGTGACGATACGCCGGCGGTCCTTTTCGAAGGGACCGCCGGCGTTGTCGTTGTTGTTATCTCTACGCGCCTATGCGCACCGCGTGGCTCGAGAGATCGGCTCCCACGGCTGCACCATCACCGGTTCGGTGGCGAAGATCGCCTTCGTCGCCTCGTCCAGCACGTCGTCGTGGATCGCCACCTCGTTCACATAGTCGTCGAACCATTCGTCGGTGGCCGTGAAATAGCCGTCCCGTCCCGCGTCCTTGCCCCAGCTGTTCTCGATCTTCCAGCGATCGGGCTTTCCGTCGGCGTCGAGATTCACGCCGATCAGCGTCATCGCGTGGTTCGACGGGCTGACGTCGTATTCCAGACGATCGCCCTTGCCCATCGTGTATTCGATGCCAAAGAGGTCCTCCACGCGGACGGACGTGCGGTCGAACACGCCTTCGCCGCGCAGGGCGAACTGGTCGCAGTCGCAGGCGAACCAGACCGGCCGCCCGCCGCGCAGCTGATCGATGATCGCCTTCTTGAACACGTCGAGCCTCACGTTCGCGAATTCGATCGGCTGACCGCCGACCACGTTGCCGTCATGCGCCAGACGATACAGGCGGCCGAACGGGGTGCGTGCCATCGGCGCATTGACCAGTCCGACGTAATGGTCGAGGTCCTGCTTCACGTACTTGGCGTAGAACTCCATGGGGGTGATGTCGTGCTCGACGATGAGCTTGCCACTAACAAAGCTGTCGCCGAAGCCGTCGTTGGTTTTATCGGGTTTGCTGTCGCCGGTCTTGCCGTCGTCGCCGGTCTTCGCCGACTTGTCCTCGTCGTCATCGTCCTTACCGCGCACCACCCAGTCGAAGGTCGCCGGCGGCTCGCCGAGTGCCACGGCCACGATGCGGTAGACGTCGTTCATCATCTCGGTCTTGCGGCGGCGCAGCGTTTCGACGTCGGCTCCATGGGCGTGGGCCGTACGCAGCTCAAGCGCGAATTCGCGCAGCTTGGCGTTGAGATACTGGGTGAACGCCTCGGAATCCTTGGAATTCGCGTTCTCCGGATATGCGGATTTCGGCACGAGACCGTATTTCGCGGCGAGTGCGGCGAACATGGCCCACCAGCCGCCGTCGTCGGCCGGATAGCCGTTGATCGCCTGGAACAGACGCGAGTCGGTCGGCTCGTCGAGCGTGGCGAGCACCTCCTCGAGGTAGTGGTTCGACTTCTCGAGCTTGTCGTAGAAGAACAGGTAGGTTTCCGAGAATTCGAAGTCGTCGAGGTTCCAGCGGCGGATCACGTCCTGTCGCAGCACGTTGAGGCTGGCGAACATCCAGCAGCGTCCCGATCGGCGCTGCGAGGTGATGGAGCCCTGCTTGAGCTCGATGGAGAATTCGCGGGGGAGTCGGCGCAGGCCGCGCTGGTCGGTGGCCGCCTTGAGCACGCCGTTGCCGGTGGCCGCCGTGGAGGCGATGATGTTGGCGCGGTCGGCGTTGAAGCGTGCGGAGTATTCGTTCAGGCGCTCCGCCGTCAGTTCGGCGGCGGGGTCGTTGGCAGTCGCGATGTCGGAGGTATTGGTCGTTTCGTTCATGGGAATGTCAATACCCCGCCCCGATGACGTTCGGGTTACGCCGTGCGGGGCGTCCTAATTCACTCTTTGCGGGCCCTTGGAAAAGAGTGAATTGGAATCGCACATCTTCGAACATGGCAAGGCGGTTATCGCCATGATTTCGAAAGAAATCATGATAATGGGGACAACATTTGATTCACTCTTTCGGGAGCCTGAAAAAGAGTGAACTGGAAAACCCTTGAAAACAAAGGCGACACGCCGTAAGTTGCATGTCTCTTAAATCTGAGTATATTTATCTCTCGTTGCGGCGAGCGCCGCGGCAAGAAATTGCCCCTTTAGCTCAGTTGGTTAGAGCAGCGGACTCTTAATCCGCGTGTCCAGGGTTCGAGTCCCTGAGGGGGCACAGGGTTAGGCCTCATCTTCGGATGAGGCCTTTTTCGTATCTGACGATCGTGCCTTCCCAACACTTGGCTTCCCCTCGGGGGGAAGCTGGCAGCCGTAGGCTGACTGATGAGGGGGACAGATAGTTCCCAAAGGCAAATCAGGGCCATACCGGGACCATCGGCAGTCCGAGCCCGGGGCCTCGACCGGCCTGCGGGGTAGACTGGTGCCTCGATGTGCAGCGTGGCGGCGTCGTGCGGCCGTGGCCTGCGAACGAGCAACCATCGGCATGACCGGAATCGGTATACCCGGAATCGGCGTGGCCGGAGAATCAAGGAGTGATCGGCACTATGGTCAATGTAACGGTTTTGGGTTCCGGAGCCTGGGGCACCACATTCGGACGGGTCTGCGCCGACGCCGGCAACGATGTGACGATGTGGGCCATCGAACCCGAGATCGTGGCCGATATCCGCGACAACCACCGCAACTCGTATCGTCTGCCCAGCGTCGATCGACTGCCCGACACCATGACCTCCACCGGCGATCGCGCCGAGGCCGTGGCCGACGCCGAGATCGTGGTCGTGGCGATCGCCGCCCAGTTCGCCCGCGTGGCACTCGAGGAGTTCCGCGGTCTGATCCCCGAACATGCGCTGGTCGTATCGCTGATGAAGGGCATCGAACGTGGTACCGGCAAGCGCATGGACGAGGTCGTGCGCGAGGCGCTGGACCTTCCCGAAAACCGGTTCGTCGCCGTTTCCGGCCCGAACCTGAGCAAGGAGATCGCCGCCCGCGAGCCCAGCGCCACCGTCGTGGCCTCCGTGAACCCGTATGCCGCGGCGAAGGTGGCCAACGCCTGCTCGACGCATTACTTCCATCCCTTCACCTCCACCGACGTGATCGGCCTCGAACTGTGCGGTTCGCTGAAGAACGTGGTGGCGCTGGCCGTGGGCATGGCCCGTGGCGCCGGCTACGGCGAGAACACCGCCGCCATGATCGAAACGCGCGGTCTGGCCGAGCTCACGTCGCTGGGCAAGGCGTGCGGCGCCGACCCGAAGACCTTCTCCGGTCTGGCCGGCGTGGGCGATCTGATCGCCACCTGCGGCTCGCCGCTGTCGCGCAACTACACGTTCGGTTCGAACCTCGGCAAGGGCATGAGCGTGGAGGAGGCCACCAAGGCCAGCGACGGCGTGGCCGAGGGTGTGCCCACCACCGCCACCGTGGTCGCGCTGGGCGACAAGCTCGGCGTGCCGACCCCGCTGGCCGCGGCCATGAGCCATGTGCTCAGCGACGGCATCTCCTGCGAGCAGATGCTTTCTGAGCTGTTCGGCACCGAAATCACCAATGAGTAGGACGACGTGATCGAGTAATCGCTCCTGCCTCCTGCCTCCGCTTTCGCCGGCGGGAGCGGTTGTTCGGGACACCTCATCAGTCAGCCTGCGGCTGCCAGCTTCCCCTCGAGGGGAAGCCCCGCACCGCGCGCCCCAACGTCCCCATTCTGCTCCTGCGCGCCCGTATCGCGCCCATATTGTGAGCGGTTTGGTCGCAGACTTCGGACTCCCGTTCCGTCGGCAGTCGCGGCGGGGTAGTCTTGCTATCGATATTGATGAACATTCGTGAGCGGCGACGTCGCGAACGACGGCCGTTGCATGGACCGGAGGATTTGGATTATGAGTAAGAAGCGCATCGTGGTGTTGTATGGCGGCCGGGCCGACGAGCATCCGATCTCCTGCATTTCGGCGGCCAGCGTGCTCAACGCCATCGACACCGACCGCTTCGAGCCGATTCCCGTGGGCATCACCAAGGACGGCAAGTGGATCGTGAACGGTGAGGACCCGCGCGGCTGGAGCCTCGACAACGGCGTGATGCCCGAGGTCACCATCACCGAAGGTTCGAAGATGGTCGTGCTCGACGTCGCCCTCGGTCAGGATGGGTTCTTCGCGCAGAACGGCAACGAGCTCGAATCGCTCGGCCATGTGGACGCCGTGTTCCCCGTGCTGCACGGCCCCTACGGTGAGGACGGCACCGTGCAGGGCCTGCTCGAGATGATGGACGTGCCGTACGTCGGCTGCGGCGTGCTCGCCTCGGCCGCCTGCATGGACAAGCATTACACCAAGGTGCTGCTGGCCGCCGCCGGCATCCCCGTGGCCCCCGGCATCACGCTGGACGCCCGCGAGTTCGACGCCGCCACCGAGTTCGCCTCCAACGGCGCCGACATCCTCGCGCAGGTGCAGGCCGCGAGCCTGAAGTACCCGCTGTTCGTCAAGCCCTCCCGCGCCGGCTCCAGCTTCGGCGTGACCAAGGTGGAGCATGAGGGCGACGCCGCCGAACTGGCCGCCGCCGTGTACGAGGCTTCGAAGCACGACTGGCGCGTGCTGATCGAGCAGGGCATCGAGGGCCGCGAGATCGAATGCGCGGTGCTGGCCGCCAAGCCCGGCGACAAGCCGCGCGTGAGCTGGCCCGGCGAGATCGTGCTCGACCGTCGCAACGAGGGCGACGACCAGTTCTACGACTTCGACAGCAAGTACACCGACGCGCAGGCCTCCCATGTGGAGGTGCCCGCCAACCTGCCCAAGGAGACGCTTGAGCGGGTGCGCGAGATCGCGGCGAAGGGCTTCACCGCGGTGGACGGCGCCGGCCTGAGCCGCGTGGACACGTTCGTCACGCCGGACGGCGAGATCATGATCAACGAGATCAACACCATGCCCGGCTTCACCTCCATCTCCATGTACCCCAAGGCCTGGGACGCCACCGGCCTGCCCTACACCGACCTGATCACCGACCTGATCGAAGGCATCCTGCGATAGCAAAACCCGAGTTGTGAGGCTTCGATTCAGGAAAACGCCCATGTAGGGCTTCCGAATCGGCTTGTTTTCAATGCGGCGTTCATGCCGATCGGGAATCGAAGCCTCACAACTCGGCATTTCGTGAATATCACGGCGCTTCCTGACTACGATGGGGTGGTGAGGCGGTGATTTCGATGACGTTCACTGATCGCATTCGTCCGGCTGCGGTGGCCGGCACCTTCTATCCCGACGATTCGCGCGCGCTGCGGGCCATGATCGCCCGACAGCTCGACTACGCCCGCAGCCTGCTCGCTTCCGGCGCCCTCTCGCATCTTCCCGAAGGCGCTCCCAAGGCGGTGATCGTGCCCCATGCCGGCTACGTCTACTCCGGCACCACGGCCGCGCTCGCCTACGCGCTGCTGGAACGGGGGCGCGGCACGATCCGGCGTGCGGTGATCGTCGGACCGACCCATCGCGTGGCCGTCCGAGGCGTGGCGATGTGCCGGGCCACGGCATTCGAAACCCCGTTGGGCGTCGTGCCCATCGACGTGGCGGGAGAGGCGAAGGCCTTCGGATACGCCGCCGGTGCCGCCGGTGCTGGATCCGCTGTCGATGCCGGCCTACAGGCATTTCTCAACCTGCCGAATAACACCCGCGCCTCATCCTCCGCCCCCGCCCCGGCGCTTCTGCTCAACGACCCCACCCATGTCCGCGAGCACGCCGTGGAGGTGCAGATCCCGTTCCTCCAGACCGTGCTCGGCGACGGTCTCGAGATCATCCCGCTCAACGCCGGCGACGCCACCCCGTGCGAGGTGGGCGACGTGCTGCGGGCCCTGTGGGGAGGCTCGGAGACGGTGATCGTCATCAGCTCCGACCTGTCCCACTACCATCCCAACGGCTACGCCCGCATGCTCGACGACGAGACCATCGGCCGCATCGCCGGACTTGACCTGCCGATCCACCCCAACCGTGCGTGCGGCGCCTATCCGGTCAACGGCCTGCTCGACGTCTGCCGTGAACGTGCCGGCGCGCTTGACCTGCGGTTCCTCGGATGCAGCACGTCCGGCGATGACGGCGTGGTCACGCTTGCCGACGACGAGCGCCCGCCGATGGCCCGACCCGACGATTCCGTGGTCGGGTACGCTTCGTTCGCCGTCTGGCAGGCGTCCGGCCCGAGCGACGCCGCCGCTGACGATAATGACGCTGACGGTGACACAGCCGGCGACGACACAGCCGACAGCGACACAACCGACGACGCCAACACCTCCGGACGCTCCCCGGATCCGGATCCCGATGACCGCGGCCCGGTGCTGATCGGTCTTGCCCGCGCGGCGATCCGCGAACGGCTCGGCCTGAATGGCGACGCCTCGGCCCGCGACGCGCTTGCCGCCGCCGTGGCCGACCACCCGTGGCTGGACGAGCCGGCCGCCAGCTTCGTCACCCTGACCGAGCATGGTCGGCTGCGCGGCTGCATCGGCACCCTGCAGGCGCACCAGTCGTTGGGCCGGGACGTGGCCGAGCATGCGGCGGATGCGGCCATGCGCGACCCGCGCTTCATGCCGGTGACCGCGATGGAGTACCCGCTGCTGGACGTGGAGGTCTCCGTGCTGTCCGAGCCGGAGCCGATGGCCGTGCGCAGCCGCGCCGAACTGGAACGGACGCTGCGGCCGGGCAGGGACGGGCTGATCATCAGCGACGGATTCCGTCACCGGGCCACGTTCCTGCCGCAGGTGTGGGATGAGCTGCCCGATCCGTCCGATTTCGTCGGTCATCTGCTCGCCAAGGCCGGGTTGCCGGCCGGATATGGGTGGAACGACGGGGAGATCTCGTGCAGCCGGTACACGGTGACCGCGTATCAGGAATCGCCGGGGGAGACGCCGCAGACGTCGCGGACGCCCAGGCCGGAGCGTGAGACGGGCGGACGGTCATGAGCGGGGAGCCGGCCGAATCCCGCCTGACCGAATCCCGCTTGGTTGAGGGCCGATGGCAGACGCGACTGCCGGATGGCCGTGCCCGCTGCGAACTGTGCCCGCGCCGATGCGTGCTGCGCCCGGGCCAGCGTGGCTTCTGCTTCGTGCGCAGCAACCATGACGGCCGTATCGTCTCCGACACGTACGGCCGCAGCTCCGGTTTCGCGATCGACCCGGTGGAGAAGAAGCCGCTCAACCATTTCCACCCCGGCTCCGCGGTGCTGAGCTTCGGGACGGCCGGCTGCAATTCCGGATGCCGGTTCTGCCAGAACTGGGATATTTCGCGGGCCCGCAGTTTCGACCGGCTGGGCGTGTCGGCGTCTCCCGAACGGATCGCCGAAGTGGCGAGGGACCATGACGTGGGATCGGTGGCGTTCACCTACAACGATCCGATCGTGTTCGCCGAGTACGCCATCGACACCGCCGAGGCGTGCCGGGCGCTCGGTATCCGGCCGATCGCCGTCACCGCCGGATACATGAGCGCCGAGGCCCGTCCGGATTTCTACGATGCGATGGACGCGGCGAACATCGATCTCAAGGGCTTCACCGAGGAGTTCTATTGGAAGGTGACCGGCACGCATCTGGCCGACGTGCTCGACACCATCGAGTTCGCGGTGAACGAGGCGCGCAACCCGGCCGGCGAGCATGTGTGGGTGGAGCTGACCACGCTGCTGATTCCGGGGCTCAACGACGACGATGCGCAGCTGCACGCCGAATGCGCGTGGATCCGCGAGCACTGCGGCCCCGACGTGCCCCTGCATTTCAGCGCGTTCCACCCCAGCTACCGGATGATGGACGTGCCGCCCACGCCGCCGGAGACCCTGACCCGTGCCCGCGGCATCGCGCTGGGGGAGGGGCTGCATTATGTGTACACCGGCAACGTGCATGATCGCGAGGGCGACACCACGTATTGTCCGAACCCCGACTGCCGGGCCGCGCTGGTGGAGCGGGACTGGTACCGGATCCTCGCCGACCGGGTGAAGCGCCTGCCCGGCGCGCGCAGCGTCTGCCCGGACTGCGGCACGCCCATCGCCGGCCGCTGGTGACGGATCGAGATATGGACCGGGATGACGGACTGAGTGGCTTGACCACCCTCAGTCAGGCTTCCGCCTGACAGCTCCCGCCGGCGGGAGCGACAGCTAGGTCAAGAAGGAACACAGCCAGATCAATGATAGTCGGAGTGTCCCTTGCTCACGCCGGCGGGAGGGCTGGTGAGGCCGGTGGATCCGCGGTGGGCGAGGTGCTCCCATGCTCCCGCTGGCGGGAGCTAAGGCGGCTAATCTCACTTACGGCAAGGTTTTTCCATGCTCCCGCTGGCGGGAGCTGGCCGCCGTAGGCGGTCTGAGGGTGGTTGAACCGTCGCCGGCCGCATTTCCCTTACCACTGGTATATCCGGAAACTGATCCGCTCACCGCTACGGCGAACGTAGCGCGAATTCATCGATCGTTCAGCTACGTGACCTACATCGGCCACCGTAGTTCATGTTGTTTCCATTCCCGATTCAATTCGCGGGCATATCTTCTCCCTTGGAGATCGGAGCCGACGATCGGCCTCCGATCCGAGAGATGTCACTGCGTCTGGCCTATGACCAACCGAACGAACGACGGCGTTTCGAACCCAACCCCCAAGTATGGACGAATCGCCCACCAGCGGCCGGACGCAGTGCTATGTGAAAGGAAATCCCCCGTGAAGCACATGCGTAAGATCGCGGCGGCCGCCGTCGCGCTGATCACCGTGGCCTCGATGGCCGCCTGCGGTTCCGGCTCGAGCGACTCGAGCAGCACCTCCTCCTCCAGCGGCAAGGCCGTGACCGTTAACGAAAAGTCCGCCAAGGCCACCTCCCTCGCCGACTTCGGCACCCTGGCCGACCTGGAGAAGGCCGCCAAGGAAGAGGACGCGCTGAACGTCATCGCCCTGCCCCATGACTGGTCCAACTACGGTGAGGTGATCGACGGCTTCAAGAAGAAGTACCCGGAGATCAAGATCACCGAGCTCAACCCGAACGCCTCCTCCAAGGAGGAGCTCGACGCCGCCAAGACCAACAAGGGCACCGACGCCGCCCCCGACGTGTTCGACCTCGGCCAGGCCGTGGCCTCCACCTCCACCGCCAACTTCGCCCCCTACAAGGTGCAGGCCTGGGACAAGATCCCGGATTCCGTGAAGGACAAGGACGGCAAGTACTACGCCGACTACACCGGCATCATGTCGATCGGCTGGAACAAGGACAAGTACGGCGACATCAACTCCATCAACGATCTGCTTGACCCGAAGTTCGCAGGTACCGTCGCCCTCAACGGCAAGCCCGCCGAGGCCGGCGCCGCATTCAACGGCTACCTGATGATCAACCAGCTCGCCGGCGGCGACATCAACAAGCTGCAGCCCGGCCTCGACTTCTTCAAGAAGCTCAAGGACGCCGGCAACCTCACCACCGTCGACGTGACCGACGGCACCATCGACTCCGGCCAGACCGGCGTGGTCATGGACTGGACCTACAACCAGGCCTCCTACCAGAAGAGCCTCAAGGCCAAGGGCGTGAACTGGGAGTACAAGACCTTCCCGAAGGCCCAGGTCGTGAGCTACTACAACCAGGCCATCAACGTGGACGCCCCGCACCCGGCCGCCGCCCGCCTGTGGGAGGAGTACCTGTACACCGCCGACGCCCAGAACCTGTGGTTCAAGGGCGGCGCCAACCCCGTGCTGCTCGACTCCATGAAGAAGGACGGCACCGTCGACAAGGACACCCTCAAGAGCGCCGTCACCATCGAAGGCACCCCGGTCACCTACACCAACGACGACTCCACCCGCATCACCGAGTGGCTCCAGAACAACTGGGATTCCACCATCGGCAACTGATGACACCGATCCGGTCCGGTATCCGATACCGGTCCGATCCGGTCTGATTCTCAATCGGCTCCCGGCGCACGACCCTTTCGCGCTCGCCGGGGGCCGTGCCGTATGACCCCAACCGGTTGACACCAACCCAATAACGCAACATATCGAAGGCATATCATGACTGCTGCAATCGCCACGAGAGGCTCGGCGCTCGGCCGCAGCTCCTCATCCACGCTTGCGAGGCATCGCCAGGAACTAGGCACGTTCGCGGTCACCATCCCGTTCTTCGCCTACACGGCATGCTTCCTCGTCGCACCGACCATCATCGTGATCGTCGGCGCATTCCAAACCCACGACGGCGGATTCACGCTGTCGAACTTCAACAAGCTTTTCGAAGCGAACACGCTCGCCGCGTTCGTCACCTCCATCCTCGTCTCCGTCGCCTCCTCGGTGATCGGCGCCGTCGTCGGCGGACTGGCCTCCTACGCGCTGGTCATCGGCGCCAAGCCGAACGGCCTGCTGCGCCGCATGGTCTCCGCCATCTCGTCGGTGCTCGCCCAGTTCGGCGGCGTGATGCTCGCGTTCGCGTTCATCGCCACCATCGGCATCAACGGCGTGGGCACCCTGCTAATCCGCCAGCTCACCGGCATGATCGTCAACCCGAACTGGCTGAGCTCCCTGCCCGGTCTGATCACCGTGTACTGCTACTTCCAGATCCCGCTGATGATCATCATCTTCCTGCCCGCGGTCGATTCGATCCGCCCGCAGTGGCGTGAGGCCTGCGAATCGCTCGGCGGCAACACCTTCCAGTACTGGACGCGCGTGGCCCTGCCGATCCTCACCCCGCGCTTCATCTCCGCGTTCCTGCTGCTGTTCGCCTCCGCGTTCTCCGCATACGCCACCGCGGCCGCCCTGTTCTCCCAGCGTTCGATCCTCGTGCCGCTGATGATCCAGGGCGCCATGCGCAACGAAATGGATCCCAACCAGCAGGGCTTCGCCCAGGTGCTCGCCTTCGCCATGATCATCGTCGTGGCCATCGTGATGCTGCTGAGCCATGCCGTGGAAAAGAGGGCCGGACGATGGCAGTGAACCCCAACGCAATCCAGAGCCAAGCCGCAAGCCAGACCGCCGCGGCCGGCACCGCCGCCACGGCCGGCGTGGACCCCGCTTCCCGCCCGCCGCAGCTGCGCGCCGCCCGAATCCGCAAGCAGCGCGTCATCAAGTTCGTGATCCTGTTCATCACGCTCGGATTCCTGTTCGTCCCGCTGCTGTCCATGCTGCTATTCACCCTGCGCCACCCGCTGTCCGGCCGCTGGTCGCTCGCCCCGTGGGAGGCCATCTTCACCGGCAACGGCGACTCGCTGGGCGCCGACCTTACCGTGCTGTGGCAGGGCCTCGGCACATCCCTCGCCCTGTGCGCCGTCACCGTGGTGATCATGCTGCTGCTCATGGTGCCGACCATGGTCATCGTTCATATCCGCTCCAAGGCACTCGAACGGGCCATCGAATGGGTCGCCACCCTGCCGCTGACCATCCCGGCCATCGTGCTCGTCGTCGGCCTCGGCCCGATCTACCGGTGGCTGTCCGCCGACGTGCTGAGCACCAACCCGATCTGGCTGTGCTTCGCCTACGTGATCCTCGTGATGCCGTTCGCGTTCCGCGCCATCGCCGTGGGCCTCAACTCCATCGACGTGAAGACCCTCGTGGAGGCCGCCCGATCGCTCGGCGCCTCCTGGCCGCATGTGTTCTTCCGGGTCATCATCCCGAACCTGTGGCAGGCCATCCTCTCCTCCGCGTTCATCTCCATCGCCGTGGTGCTGGGCGAATACACCGTCGCCTCGCTGCTCGGCCGCATGAACCTGCAGGTCGCGCTCTACCAGCTCGGCCAGTCCAACTCCCAGATCTCCACCGCCATGTCCCTGCTCGCCCTGCTCTTCGGCGTCGTGCTGCTCGTGGCGCTCGACCTCATCTCCGACGCCATGCGCAAAACCAAGGAAGGTAAGTAATGTCACTCGCCGATCAGAAAGCGACCGTCGCCAAGACGGCGGAATCATTCAGAAACGAAAGCTCGGTCGACGGTAGCGTCGTCACCGAGGCCGCCAAGGCGGTGCTCAAGGAATCGCAGGAGCGCGGCGGCGGCGTGCAGATGCAGAACGTCGTCAAGATCTACCCCGGCGCCACCAACCGCGCCCTCGACGACTTCAACCTCGACATCAAGCCCGGCGAAATGGTCGTGCTGCTCGGCGGCTCCGGCTGCGGCAAGTCCACCGCGCTGCGTTCGCTCGCCGGCCTCGAGGACATCCAGGGCGGCCGCATCCTCGTCGGCGGCCAGGACGTCACCGGCGTGCCGGTCAACAAACGCGACATGGCCATGGTGTTCCAGGCCTACTCGCTGTTCCCGCACATGACCGCCCTGCAGAACGTGGAATTCGGCCTCGAGATCCGCGGCATGGGCAAGGACGAGCGCCGCAAGCTCGCCATGGAGAAGCTCGACCTCGTCGGCCTCGCCGATCAGGCGAAGAAGTACACGCAGCAGATGTCCGGCGGCCAGCAGCAGCGCGTGGCGCTCGCCCGCGCACTGGCCGTCAACCCGCGCGTGCTGCTCCTCGACGAGCCGCTTTCCGCCCTTGACGCCAAGGTGCGCGTGCAGCTGCGCGACGAGATCCGCCGCATCCAGCTCGAAGCCGGCACCACCACCGTGTTCGTCACGCACGATCAGGAGGAGGCGCTCGCCGTGGCCGACCGCATCGGCGTGATGAACCACGGCCGTATCGAGCAGATCGCCGCGCCGCAGGACCTCTACCAGCGTCCGGCCACCGAATACGTGGCCTCCTTCATCGGACTGGCCAACCGCCTGCCCGGTAGGGTCGCGGGCCCCGGCGTGCACGAGGCGATGGTGTTCGGCCAGCGGGTGCCCGTGGTCGACGGTTCCGCCACCGGCGAGGTGGACGTGCTCGCCCGACCGGAGAACATGACCATCCGGGTCAACGATCAGTCCGGCGTGGTGGCCGGCCCCGGCGTGCAGGCGAGGGTTTCGGCCATCCACTTCCTCGGATCGCTGGTGCGCATCGACACCGTGGTTTCGCCCGGTGAGCTGACCCGCCACAGCGGCACGCAGCTCGAAGTGACCGTGCAGCTGCCCGTGCAGGAGGTGCCCGCCGGACTGACGATCGGATCGTCCGTGATCGTCTCGCCGCGCCCGGTCCCGGCCTTCGCCGCCGCAGCCCGCTGAGCTAGCAGTGGGGTATGATGCCGGCGCTGTTGTTGTAAGCGCTGTTGTTGTAGTAGCGTCGGCATCGTCCGTTTTGGCTTCCCCCGTCGGGGGAAGCTGGCAGCCGCAGGCTGACTGATGAGGGGTTTTGGGGCTGCATTGTTTGTCATCGGCTCCTTATCCGCCGATGGTCATCCGGTCCTGATGGATTAGAACGCAAGAAGCCATTTTCGCAGTCGAATCCATCGGAATTCGCCGATATCTGATGGATTCGAGTGCATATTCGCCGATATGCGGTCCAATCCATCGGAATCTGTCTCCCACGATTTCCGGATTGTTGGAATCATGCGGTTTTCCGGTCTCCTGACTCAGACTGTCGATGGATCGGAGCGCAAAACCCCGGATTCGGCGGTCCAATCCATCACGATCCCCCAATATCCGATGGATCGGATCGCGGAAATCCCGTTTCCGCGGTCGAATCCATCGGACCGCCGAGTGTTTTCCATAGTTGCCGGAACCAGCCCTGTTTGGCTTCCCCCGTTGGGGGAAGCTGGCAGCCGCAGGCTGACTGATGAGGGGCCTATGTCAACGCTACTCAGCGGAGTCCGCCTCATTTAACGGCGCAATCCGCAATTGTGGTGTGGCCGTGGCCACCGTTTTTCTGGCTTCGGGCCACCAGTAGTGGCTGGCCCTACGCCCGCCCCTATTCGGCGGAGTCCGCCTCATTTAACGGGGCGGCATTTTGCACTAGGAATGGTTGGTTGGCCAGGGCTCGGGTGACGCGGTCCTGCACGGTGGAGAGCAGAATATCGGGTTTGGCGAAGACGAGGATCTTCCCGTCCACGCCGTACGGGGTGAATCCCACGAACTTCACCAGCGGCGGATGATCCGGCAGCATCACATCCGATGCCGCGGCCTCGACCGCCGCGACGATCTGTCGGGTCACGGCCTCCGTGTCGAGATGCTCGCCGCGCGCGGTGAACGGCACTGTGGTCATCGACTCCACCGTCACCGGCAGCTTCTCCAACGCCGTGGTGTTGAGCACCGAATTCGGCACCCACATCTCGGCCCCGGTGCGGTCCATCACGATGGTGTGCCGCCACGTCACGTCCTTCACGGTGCCGGAGATCCCCTGAATCGTCACCAGATCGCCCGGCTGCAGCACCTTGCTGACCATCAGGCCGAACCCGCCGATCACATTCGAAATCGTGTCCTTCAGACCGAACGACAGCGCGATACCGCCGACGCCAAGCGCGGTGGCCAGCGTGGTCGGTTCGATGCCAAACACCGGTTTCAGCACCGTGGCCGCGGCCATCACCCAGATCACCACGCGCACGATGTTCACGAAGATCGATGCGCTGGGGATGCTCGACCGGTCCAGTGCGAGCCGCAGCGCCTTCGACACCACCTTGTCGATGATCGCGGCGGCCACCACCACCGCGACCAGCAGAATGATCCGCCCGGAATTGTCCTGCAGCCACTCCCACGGCTGCTCGATGAGTTGTCGCACCACGCCTCCCGTATCCATCAGACCGATATTCACATCAGACCGATATCCATCGAATCGATTGCCGCTCACCCGATCGTTGACGAATCGATTGCCGGCAAAAACGCTCCCATCGTACGCGGCCGGTGCCCGCGCAACCCAAAAGAACCATGAAAGCCAACTGAACAATCGCAAACCCCGGAAATCACAAACCCCCGGACCAAGATCGCAGTCGATCGCAATCCAGACCGCCTCGGGATCGACTGCGGCCGATCAGGACTCCGATCCTCGCGGTTCTGTCTTCTTCGGATTCAGTTCCTTGAGACTTTCGCCTTCCCGCAGCATGTTCCGTATGGTCATTTTCATCTGATGGTGTGCGGCGTGTTCCTTCAGATAGTCGCGGAGATAGGGGATCTTGAAATCCACGTATCCGTATCCAGCGGGTTCGATGATGTCCTCTTCGATGAGCTGGGCCCGATAGACGCTGGCGAACTGGGCATTACGTTCGATGCGTCTGGCGATGTCTGCGGTTCGAGAAGGTCCGTCGTCCTGCGACATGGCGATCAGATAATCCTTGGCCATGGCGGACAGTCCGTCGAATGCCGGAGCGTGAACCATGTCTCCAAGCTTGAGCTTCGCGCGACGAATGCCCTGTTCGGCATCGTCGACGGTGATGCGATCGTCATGGCCGTTCACGTCGGCGTACCGCCATGCCCAATATCCGACAAGCTGGATCATGAACGGATATCCGTTGGTCGCCTGCGTCAGCTCATTCAAAACCTGATAATCCGCGCGCTTGCCGTACTGCGAGATCGTCTGTTCGAAGGCGATCCATATTTCCCGAAGATCCACACTCCCTAAGTGGTCCTTCTCCGCTCTTCTCAGGAACGTGATGACCTTGTCGTTGATGACCTCCTCGACCATGGAAGGCAGGCCGGCGAACACGAAGGCGACGTTCCTGTCTTCCCGGATAAGATGCTGAACCCCGATGGCCAGCGAACGAATCTCCTCGATGGAGGTCATCTGCACTTCATCCAGCGTGATGAGCACGCCTTGTCTGGACTCATCCAGCGAATCGAGTTTCGCGCCGATGGCCAGTCGGAGGTTATGGGCCTTCTCCAGACGGCGCAACTCCACCTTGCCGAGATTCACCGTGGCCTCGGCACCGAGAACGGGCGTGGCGATCGACGCCGAGGGCAGGGTGATGGCGTTGGGCTGCACTGACCGGTGATCGCTCAAGGCCTGGATGATGCCTTCGGCGAATCCCCGTTCCGCGGTCTGATCGATGACGGTCCATCCCAGATTCCGGGCGTAGTTCCCGATGGCGTTGAGCATGACGGTCTTGCCGACGCCCCTCGGACCGGTGATATAGCGCAACCGTCCCGGTGCTCCCGGCCCGTCCGTGAGTGCGAATCGGAAGTCTTCCAGTATGTTCTGACGGCCGACAAGTACCGGTGGTGTCTTGCCGGCGGTGGGTTTGAACGGATTCGGCATACGATTCCCCTTGCTGCCTGTAATGTTCTAAAAAGTCTAATAGATCTAAAGACTCTAAAAAACTCTAAAACACGATTTCATCACATTTGGGTCGAGGGTCTCGAGGCATCCGCGCGATTTGCCGGTGGCATGATGGTGGGTATGGGTGCATGCGAGAACAAGACTTGGAATGATCGGCATGATCTGGTCGATCGGCATGATCAAACCGTCAGGCATGATCGAACCGGTAGGAATGGGCGAGCCGATCGGGATGATCAAACCGACCGGAACGGACGAACCGACCGGAACGGTTTGATTGATCAGAATGACCGTCCGATTCGGATCGTCAACGTCCGGATGCCGGGGGAGGACGGATTGGCGGACGTCACCGTGATCGGTGATCGGATCGCGGCTATTACGCCGGCCGGGACAGTCTCTGCCGACTCTGATTTCGCCCCCGCTGGGCTCGACTCCGCTGGGCTTGCCCCCGCCGACTTCGCCTTCACCGAGACAGCCCCCGCTGAGACCATCGACGCCGACGGCCGGTGGATGATTCCCGGTCTGTGGGACGGGCACACCCACTTCACCCAATGGGCCTCCACGTTCGGCCGGCTTGACCTGCTCGCCGCCGGCGGCGCCCGCGAGGCGATGGCCATGCTGCGCGACCATCTCGCCGCCGCACGCCGGTCTTCCGCCGGCCTTGACCCGCATGCCATCGTGGTCGGCATGCGCTTCCGTCATTCGCTGTGGTCCGACGACGACCAGCCCACGCTCGCGATGATCGACGAGGCCTCCGACGGGCAGCCGGTGGCCCTGTCCAGCGCCGACATGCACTGCGGCTGGGTCAACTCCGCCGCCGCGCAGATCCTCGGCGTGCAGGTGGGCGACAGCGGTCTGGTGGGGGAGCTCGAATGGTTCGACGCCTACGCCAGGCTCGGCGACGCCAACAAGGCCGAACAGTTCCGGCTGATCGACATGGCCGAACGGGACGCCGCGTCCAAGGGCGTGGTCGGCATCTGCGACTACGAAATGGCCTACGCCATCGACCAGTGGACCGAACGGTTCGCCCACGGCCTCGACCGTCTGCGCGTGCGGGTGGGCGTCTATCCCGAATACCTCGACCGTGCGATCGGCGAGGGCTGGCACGGCGGCGACGAGATTTCCTGCAGCCGCGGTCTCGCCCACGTCACCACGCTGAAACTCATCTCCGACGGCTCGCTTAACACCCGATCCGCCTACTGCTCGCACGACTACACCGGCATCACCCCGCCCACTCGCGGCACGCTGAGCTACAGCCCCGACGAGATCGCACGGTACATGGGCCTCGCCCATGCCAACGGCTTCGACGTGGCCTGCCACGCCATCGGCGACGAGGCGAACCACATCGTGCTCGACGCCTTCGAACATAGCGGCGCCACCGGTGCCGTGGAGCACGCCCAGCTGCTCGATCCCGCCGACGTCGCGCGCTTCGCCCGGCTTGGCCTGACCGCCAGCGTCCAGCCGCAGCATGCCATGGACGATCGCGACGTGATCCCGCGGTACTGGGCCGACATGATCCGCGACGATGGACTCATGCCGTACGCCTTCCGCTCGCTTCACGAGGCCGGTGTGCCGCTGCGGTTCGGCTCCGACGCGCCCGTCGCCGTCCTTGACCCGTGGGTGGCGATCGCCGCCGCCGTGTACCGCACCGACGACGATCGCGCGGCCGACGATCCGGGTCAGACGCTTGACATTCGCACGGCCGTCGCCTCCTCCACGTTCGAGCGGGGGTACCGGCCGTCGGTCGGAGATCCCGCCGATCTCGTGCTGCTCGACGCCGACCCGTTCACCCTCGGTGATCCGGCGACCGGATCGGCTGAGGCGCTGCGGTCCATGCCGGTCGCGGCCACGATGTGCGCGGGGCGCTGGACGCACTTCACGCTGTAGAGGCGCGGCCCCGATCCGCCTGCTGATCCGCCCGATTCTGCTCGGTTATCCTCGGCTTCGCCTCCCGCATATGCCGCCCGCCGACTCCTACAATGACAGGTAGGGCCGGCGGCGTTGCCGGCCGCAATGACCGCAAGGAGGTTGTCATGGATACGATGCAAGTGATCACCACGCGAAAGACCTGCCGGGCGTTCACCGACGAGCCGGTCACCAAGGACCAGATCCGTACGATTCTCGAGGCGGCGAACGCCTCGCCGATCGCCATGCATGATTTCGAGGCCGTACAGCTTTCGGTGATCGTCGATCGCAAGGCCATCGACGCCATCGACGCGCTCGCCGGGGCGAACGGCGGCCGCATGGGCACCGGGCCGACGTACAGGGCGCCGGTGCTGATTCTGGTCTCCGGCAGCGAGGACGGCATGGAACGCGGTACGAACTACTGCAACGCCGGATGCATCATCGAGAACATGCAGCTGGCCGCCACCGAACTCGGACTGGGCAGCGGATACATCCTCGGCGTGATCAAGAGCCTGCAGCAGCATCCCGAGATGTTCGCCGCGCTGGGCGTGGACGAGGGGTTCGTGCCGGTTTCGGCCATGACCCTGGGGCATCCGGCCGACGCGGATCTGCTGGCCGGGCCGCGCGAGGCCACGACCGAGAACATCATCACGCATTTCGTCGAGTGATCGAGTGATCGTGTAGTCGGATAGCCGTGTAGCCGGGTGATCGGGTAGTCGGGTAAGTCGATATGTAAAACTTGAGTCCGTTGCACTCAAGTTTTTCACTGTGGGTAAACATCGGTGACGGTTCCGGCCGAGCGACCTATAACAGGAATTGCAAGGCGAAGGTGGGAGCCCGGGATAAGGGTTCCGGAAGCGGCCACGAAAACAGATCGCGATCGCAGCCGAAAGGCCGCGGACGCGATCTGAAGCCAACCCGCTTCTCCTCCGGATATGAAGGAGTACCGATTATGGCGATGTTTCCGGCTTTGATGAATGACATGATGTTCTCGGATCTGTTCGATGATCCGTTCTTCGGCGATTGGCGCGGCACCCGCAACGCCGGTCAGGATATGACCAATGGTCAGGGTCTGATGACGATGAACTCCATGATGAGCACCGACGTGCGCGATATGGGCGACAAGTACGACGTCGATATCGATATGCCGGGGTTCAAGAAGGACGACATCAAGATCGAGCTGAACAACGGTTACCTGACCGTGACGGGCTACAAGAACAGCGCCACCCAGACCGGTGCCGACACCGCGGATCCGTCCGCTGCGAACAACGGTGGCCAGGCTTCGGGCGCCGGTGCTGAAGACGGCAAGTGGCTGCGTCGCGAGCGTTACAGCGGTGCGTGCTCTCGTAGCTTCTACGTGGGCGACGAGCTCAAGGAGTCCGACATCCACGCCAAGTACGAGAACGGCACGCTGTGCCTGACCCTGCCGAAGATGGAAGCCCAGCCTCAGGTTGAGCAGAAGCACACCATCGCCATCGAAGGCTGATGCTTCGTTAAGCAAAGCGCATTGTCTTCCCCGCGAAGGGAAGGTTAAGAAATCGACATAACTTGCAGGCCCTGTGGGGAGCATTCCCCGCAGGGCTTTTCTGCGTTCGGCGCATCCTTGGCCTTCCCCCTCGGGGGAAGGTGTCCGGCCATGCCGGACGGATGAGGGGCCGATGAGCTCTCCGGTCACCTCATCCGACTGACTCCGGCAGCCACCTTCCCCTCGAGGGGAAGGTCAAATAGTTGGCATGTCCCGCTTTCTCTGGCCTTCCCCCGCCGGGGGAAGGTGGCCGGCGTCAGCCGGACGGATGAGGGGCGGGATGACGAGGAACGTCCCGGTGGCGGAACCTACTTCACCCGCTCGCGGCACGTCTGGCCGAGTCCACGCGCCAGTCGGATCGGATCGAGGATCTCGTCCAGCTGCTCGGCGGGCAGGGCGGTGCGCTCGCCGGCCACTTCGCGTACCGTGCGGCCGCTGGCCGTCGCCTCCTTGGCGATGTCGGCCGCGTGCTCGTAGCCGATGTACGGGTTGAGGGCCGCGGAGATCGACGGCGAGGATTCGGCGTACTTCCGGCCGGTCTCCACATGCACTTCGATGCCTTCCACGCAGTTGGTGCGGAACACGTCCATCGCGCGAGTGAGCAGCGACATGCCGGTGAGCAGCTCATGCACCATCAGCGGATCGAAGGCGTTGAGCTGCAGCTGGCCCTCGGCCACGGCCCAGTTCACCGTCACGTCCATGCCGAAGATCGTGAAGCAACACTGGTTGACGCATTCGGGGATCACCGGGTTCACCTTCGCGGGCATGATGCTCGACCCGGCCTGCCGCGCCGGCACGGTCAGATCGTTGAATCCGGCGCGGGGGCCCGAGTTGAGCAGACGCAGGTCGTCGGCGGCCTTCTTCAGGTGTACGGCGAGGTTCTTGATCGCGGCCGATGTGGCCACGTAGGCGCCCATGTCGGTCATGGCGGCCACCGGGTCGGAGGCGGCGGTGATCGGCAGTCCGGTGATGCGTCGCAGATGGTCGATGGCCGATTCGCGGAAGCGCAGGTCGGCGCAGATGCCGGTGCCGATGGCGGTGGCGCCGAGGTTGAGCACGGCGAGCTGCGGGACCACATGGTCGAAGGCGTTGAGATCGCTTTTCAGCAGCGTGGCGAAGGCGTGGAACTCCTGACCGTAGGTCATCGGCACGGCGTCCTGCAGCTGGGTGCGGCCGATGGTCACGTCCTCGATGTGCCGGTCGGCGAGATCGTGGAACGCCTTGGCGAGCCGCTTCGCGCTTTGGGCCAGCGGGCCGATCGCGTCGATCAGCGCCAGCTTGCAGGCGGCCGGATAGGTGTCGTTGGTGGACTGCGAGTGGTTCACGTCGTCGTTGGGATGGATGTACTCGTAGTCGCCGCGCGGCCGTCCGGCGAGTTCCAGCGCACGGTTGGCGATCACCTCGTTCATGTTCATGTTCGAGGAGGTGCCGGCCCCGCCCTGCATGACGTCTACGGGGAACTGGTCGGCGAGCTTGCCGCCTTCGATCTCCTCGCAGGCCTTGCGGATCAGCCGGGATTTTTCGGGATCGAGCAGACCGAGCTCCTCGTTGGCCGCGGCACAGGCGCGCTTCACCGTGGCGTAGGCGCGCACCAGCTCCGGATGCTGGGCGTCGGTGATGCCGGAGACGGGGAAGTTGCCGATCGCGCGCTGGGTGTGGATGCCCCAGTACACGTCGGTCGGCACCTCCATCGAGCCGATGCAGTCATGTTCGATTCTGGTTGTGGTCGTACCGTCGTTGGTCATCGTGGTCTCCGTTTCTCGCGCCGGCTCGTCCGGCATGGTCATCCTGATGTTCATGATGACCGATATCACGGCGAAACGCCACGGTTCAGCTGCGAAAGAAATGCGACGGAGATCACGCTTCCGTCGGCGGATCGGCCGACGGTTCGGCTATAACGATCGTATGGCTGCGAATCGTATGGCTGCGAAGGTGATGCGCGAATCGGTGGAGACGCCGATCGGACGGATGGTCATGACCTCGGACGGCGAGGCGCTGACCGGACTGTGTCTGGAGCATTGGTGGTGGGATGCCGGGGTTCCGGCGGCCGCGGGACCGATCGGACCGAGGTCCGGTGCCGGGGAGGAGATCGGTGCCGGGGACGAGCGGTTCGGCGATGATCATGCCAGAGATGATCATGCCGGCGATGATCGTGCCGGTGTCGATCGTGCCGTCGAGGTGTTTCGTCTGACCCGACGGTGGCTGGACGACTACTTCGCGGGCCGTGACCCCGGTTTTCTGCCGCCGATGAATCCGGCGGGCAGCGCCTTCCGTCGTGAGGTGTGGGAGGTGGTCGCCGAGATCCCGTACGGACGGACGATGAGCTATGGCCAGATCGCCGCCGAACTGTCCGAACGTCGCGGCGGCCGGCGCATGGCCGCCCAGGCGGTGGGTGGCGCGGTGAAGCACAATCCGATCACGATCATCGTGCCGTGCCATCGGGTCGTCGGTGCCGGCCGGTCGTTCGGCGGGTATGGCGGCAGGCTCGACATCAAGGCCGCGCTACTCGATCATGAGGGGGTTGATCTCGGTCGGTTCGATCTGCCTCAATCGGCGTGTCCTCCGACTGGGGCCATCCGTTGAAATGTTGGTTGAAATGTCGGTGAACCATTGGTTGCGCAGCGGGCAACCAATGGTTGCCAAACCATGAAATCCCAAGAGAGACAATATTTTCCATCTTGCTACGGAAGCCGTCGGATGTACAGTGGTCCGACGATGTTTTGCCCTTTGGCGTAACCGGTACACAAAGCTGTTCATCGACCGTCGAGGCTCCTATCGTAAGGGGTATGAGCATTCCAACTGAATATCCAATGAAGCAGTATCTCGGTGGCATCGTTGAAGCAGTGAAGGCCGCTCCCGGCAATACCGCCAATCCCAATGACGTGGAGACCATTCGCTTCTATGGCGAACTGGGCAACGACGCTCCCGATTCGCAGCTGCCGAACGTGCTGGTGGCCATCGCCCGCGTGACCCGCGCCGTCTCCGAGGACGCCGAGGCCAAGGCCAAGTTCACCGCCGCCGATGGCTTCTCCTACGTGAAGAAGGCCCAGAATGCCATCATGGCCACGCTGGACAAGGATTCCGAGGATCTGGTCAAGAAGCGCGGCTGAATTCCTTCCTCCCCAACCGCGCTGAGCCCGGACGTCATGACGCCATGCCATGCCGTCCGGGTTTTTTCGTGCCTTGATTTTGTTAGGTACCTCGCTATAATTTGCAAGGTACCTAACAAAAGTGGTGGCGTCCGCGTGCCGGATGGGCCGCGGCGACATGCGGATATGCGCGGTATCCGGTGTGGATAAGCCCTGCGGATATGCCCTGCGGAACACATGTGGATATGGGGAAATGATTGGGGATAACGATGGAATCACATGAGATGAGCGACGCCCGGATTGCGGAGCTGTTCCATACGGTGGCGCGGATGAGCCACCGGCGGGACGTGGCGAGAAAGGGATCGCCGGTCTATGGCAGCGGACAGTATCGATGCCTGCTCACGCTCGAAGGACTCGGCGAGGTCAGCCAGCGAAGGCTTGCGGCGGTGCTGGGCATCCGGGCCGCATCGCTCAGCGAACTGCTCGGCAAGATGATCGCCCGCGGCTGGGCGCGACGGACGCCGCACCCGCAGGACGGCCGGACCTACCTGATCGCGCTCACCGAGGAAGGCCACGCGGAGGCGGTTCGTGCGCGGTCGATGGACGGCGAATCCGCCCATGAGCTGGTCGAGGCGCTGAGCGACGACCAGCGCCGGCAGTTCGCCGAGATCCTCGAAACCATCCGCGACCACTACGCGCAGCTGCGCGGCGAGGAGGCGTGACGTGATCGATCGCAACCGTGAATCCGTCGAATCCCCGGCGCTGTCCGCCGCCATGACGGCCAACGAGGAGCACCTGCTGCCGGAGCGCCGGCGCACGATGATCTTCATCAACATCATGCTCTCCTGTGTCGCCACCACCACGATGGCCACGGCACTCACCACCGCGCTGCCGCCCATCGCCGCCGATCTCGGCGTGACGATGTCGGTGGGGCAGTGGCTCACCAGCGGCTATTCGCTGGCCATGGGCATCGTCATGCCGCTCACCGCGTTCCTGATCACGCGCTTCCCGACCAAGCGCCTGTATCTCATCGGCGCGGCGCTGTTCATCATCGGATCTGCCGTCTGTGTGCTGTCCTCGTCGTTCCCGATCATCATGGTCGGCCGCGTGCTCCAGGCCGGCGGCAACGGCCTGCTGATGTCGATGGCGCAGGTGGTGCTGCTCACCATCTACCCCGACCGGCGCGGCACGATCATGGGCTGGTACGGGCTCGTCGTCGGCGTGACCCCGGTGATCGCCCCCACCCTTTCCGGCGTGCTGGTCGATCTGTTCGGCTGGCGGTCGATTTTCCTGCTCGTGATCGCGGTGATGCTCATCGCCTTCGTCGCCGCCATCGTCACCTTCAGCGACGTGCTGCGCACCCAGAAGCGGTCCTTCGACGTGATCTCCTTCGCCATCAGCATCTTCGCCTTCGGCGGCGTGACCCTCGGCGTCGGCAATCTCGGCTCCGCGCCGTTCCTCAGCCTCACCGTGCTGGGATCCCTCGTCGTCGGCGTCCTCGCCTCGGTGGTCTTCGTCGCCCGTCAGCTTCGTCTCTCTCGCCCGTTCCTCGACGTGCGCACCCTGACCTCCCGGGACTTCGCGCTGAGCGTCGTGGGCAGCATGCTGCTGTACTTCGCGATGATGGGCTCCTCGGTGATCATGCCGGTCTACGTGCAGACCATCAAGGGCGGCACCGCCACGCTCGCCGGCATGGTCATGCTGCCCGGCTCGCTGGCCATGGCGGTGATCAGCCCGATGGTCGGCCGCCTCTACGACCGGTTCGGCATCCGACGGCTGTTCCTCGTCGGTTCGATCTGCCTGCTGATCAGCAATCTCGCCATGACGTTCGTGCCGCTGGCCGCCTCCATCTGGGTGGCCTCCGCGCTGAACGTGGTGCGCTGCATCGCCATCGGCTGCCTGATGATGCCATTGGTCACCTGGGGAACCGGGGCCGTCGCCGAAACCCGCATCGCCGACGCGAACGCCCTGCTCACCGCGCTGCGCACCATCGCCGGCGCGATCGGGCAGGCGGTGTTCGTCGGGCTCATGGGCGTGCTCAGCGCGCCCGAGGCGGCCACCATGCACGGCTTCAACCTGACGTTCCTCGCCATGGGGGTCAGCGCCGTGCCGCTGGTGCTCACGCCGCTGGTGTTCCTGCGGGCGAAACGACGCTGATCGCCGACGGTTTCGCCGACGGTTTCGCCGGCCTTAAGCGAACGGTCAGGCGTTGCTCCGAAAAACCGAGGCAAGTGCGGAGAGGTCCGTAAGGGGCGTCCAAGTGGTCTTTGCGGCTCGTGGGGTCTAATGAAGACTCGAACGCAGAACCGAATGCTTCGGGCGGCGGCAGTCCCGTCGCCCGAGTGACGAAAGGACCCATCATGACCGCACGTCG
Source organism: Bifidobacterium simiarum (assembly GCF_002802905.1). Lineage (GTDB taxonomy): Bacteria > Actinomycetota > Actinomycetes > Actinomycetales > Bifidobacteriaceae > Galliscardovia > Galliscardovia simiarum. The sequence continues at coordinate 65,023 of NZ_PEBK01000002.1, read as the reverse complement.
ATTTGACTTCCCGGCCGACCGCCGAACCGTCTTCGTCTCCACCCAGCCCGGCACCATCGCCGTGACCGGCCGCACATTGTCGCTGCGGCACGTCACCGCGGCGATCGCCCATAGTCCCAGTCCATCCCACAGTCCCAGTTCGTCTCACAATCCCGGATCCTCGCATGGTCCGGGTTCGGTGACGGTCCGCAGACCCGGCTCCTATCGTGCCGGATCGGCCACGCTTGCGCGGACGTGATCCGCGAATCCGGTGCACCCCGTGATTGCCGGACGGATGCCGGCGGCATTTTTTGCCGACCTCGGCACCTCCGGGATCACCGGTGTTTCCGCTGTCGCCACACGGTGATTCGCCGGGGCGGTAATGACTGGAAACTGGCGTGACACGCCGATGTGTTGTCACCGGGTTGAAAGTCGTGTATATTACCTCTCCGTTGCCTGTTAAGGCGACAGACTGCGGACATAGCTTAGTTGGTAAAGCGCGACCTTGCCAAGGTCGAGACCGCGGGTTCGAGTCCCGTTGTCCGCTCGCAACCGGGCGGTTGGCGCAGAGGTAGCGCACTTCCCTGACACGGAAGGGGTCACAAGTTCGAATCTTGTATCGCCCACGAATGCGAGGGAAACCTCGCGTTTTGTATATCCGAAGCAATTCGGGCGATTGGCGCAGCGGCTAGCGCACTTCGTTCACACCGAAGGGGTCGTAGGTTCGATTCCTACATCGCCCACCCAGACACGGCAGACGCTCAAGCGGAGCGGATGCCGTTTTTTTGTTATGTGGCGTCATAGTCCGGTGACGGTCGCCGGTCACCTCATCCGACCGGCTTCGCCGGCCACCTTCCCCTCGAGGGGAAGGCAAGGCGCGCAGCTATTCGGCGTAACCCGCCCCATCGTGAGCAATCCGTTGTCAATCGAATGACGTGGCGCTATAACAGTGGGGTGCACAATCCGGATGAGAGACTGATCACGCGTGACGTGGCCCTGGTGATGCTGGCCACCTTCTGTTTCATGGCCAGCAATACGCTGTCGTCCCTGCTGATGGCGGGGTTCTCGGAAAGCCTCGGCGCCTCCGGTGCGATGATGGGTCTGGTCGCCGGCATGATGAGCCTCGTCTCCCTGTTCTGCCGACCGATCGCCGGCAATCTTTCCGACCGGGCGAGCAAACGCCTGCTGGTCGGCGTTGGCTCCGTACTGTATCTCGTGTCAAGCATCTGGTACGCGACGGCGACCAGCCCCGTCTCCCTGCTGCTCGCCCGCATGGTCAACGGCGTCGGCTTCGCCTGCTGTTCGGTGTGTCTGGCGACGTGGATGTCGCTCCTGCTGCCGATCCGCCACATGGGCGCCGGCATGGGTCTCTACGGCACGACCAACGCGCTGGCCATGGCGCTCGGCCCGGCCACCGGCATCAAAATGCATCAGCTGATCGGCTACCGGCACACGTTCATGATCTCCATGGTCATGGCCGTGCTCATGATGATCGCCGTCCTGTTCATCAAGAACGGCGGGCATCCGGTGGCGTCCAGACGGGATACCGCTGCGGCAGAGTCCTCTCTCCGCCCGCATCACCTCTCTCCGCGCAGCGTCGTGGAACCGCGCGTCGTGCCGCTTTCCCTCGTGTTCATGCTGTTCGCGATCCCGTATTTCGCCACGCAGTCGTTCATCGTCACCTATGCGAACACCCGTCATCTGGCCGTCGAGGTCAGTCTGTTCTACCCGTGCTACGCCATCGCCCTGCTGATCATGCGCATCGGATTCCGCGACTGGTTCGACCGCAAGAGCTTCCGCTTCTTCCTCGTCATCTGTTCGGCGTGCATGGTCGCCAGCCTGCTGTGTCTCGACCTGATGACCAGCGACGTGCTGTTGCTGCTTTCCGCGGTCCTGATGGCCGCCGCCTATGGCGTCATGAGCTCGGTTACCCAGGCGCAGGCCGTGATCATCGCCGGCAAGGCGCGCAGCGGCATCGCCAACGCCACGTATTACGCCGGCATCGATCTGGGCATGTCGCTCGGTCCGGTGCTCGGCGGTCTGATCTACGGCGGCGTGCCGATCGCATGGTTCTACCCGCTGTTCATGATCACCATGCCCGCCGCCGGACTGCTCTACGCCGCCACCGCAGGGTACGTCCACGGCCGCGCACGCGGCTGATCGGTACGGCCTTATCCATGCTCCGAGTAGGATATCGACGGCAAAAAAACGGTCGATACGGTCGATCGATACGGTCGATATGGAGTTTGGCATATGACGGTGAAAGAGCGGACAGTGGGGGAGCGCGGCGGACAGGCCGCACGCCGTCGGGAAACGGTCGACTGGCGTAGGATCGGCTGGCTGGCCGCGGCCGCGGTACTGCTCGGCGCGGTGATCGGTCTGGGCGCCGGACTGCTCACCCTGCTGCTGTACGGCGTCGAGCATGTGATGCTCGGCTATATCGAAGGGCCGTCGGTGCCCGGGCCGTTCGCGGTGCCCGGCGTGCGACGGGCGATCTCCGTGACGGTCGGCCTGTCGATCGCCGCCGTGGCATGGTATCTGCTGCGCGGCAAGGCCAGGAAGGTGCCGTCGGTCAAGCGGGCGGTGGCCGGCGACCGTATGCCGTGGTGGCAGACCGTGGTGCATGTGGTGCTGCAGATCTTCATTGTCGGATCGGGCGCGTCGATCGGCCGCGAGGTCGCGCCGCGCGAACTCGGCGCGATGCTGGCCCAGCGGTTCTGCGATCTGTTCCATCTCGAACCGTCCGACCGGCGCATGGTCGTGGCCGTGGCGGCCGGAGCCGGTCTCGGCGGCGTCTACGATGCGCCGCTGGCCGGCATGTTCTTCGCCGCGGAGATCCTGCTCGCCGACATCTCGCTGGAGACCATCGGATTCGGGCTGGGCATGTCGTCGGTGGCGGCGTTCGTGGCCACCGAGATCAAGGGGCATCACGCGTTCTACGACATCACCGCCATGCAGCCGGGGGAGACGCCGACCCTCATGGTGTTCGCCCTGCTGTGCGGGGTGATCTGCGCGTTCGCCGGCACGGCGTTCCGCCGTGGCTCCTCATGGGCGTCGTCGCACAAGGCCACCGGCAGGGCGCTGCTGTGGCAGATGCCGCTTGCCGGCGTGCTCACCGGTGTGGTGGCGCTCGCCGTGCCGCAGCTCATGGGCAACGGCCGTGCGGCCGCGCAGATGGGATTCAGCACGTTCGTCGGCGGCTCGGTGTCTGGTCCGGCGTCCGCATCCGGCGCCGTGCAGTCCGCGCAGTCGGCAGCCGCCTCGCCGTGGACGCTGCTGGCGAACGGGAGCGATGTGCTCGGCGGCTGGCTCAACGGGATCGGCCTCGGTGCCTCCGGCCTTGGCGGAACCGGCACAGGCGTCTCCGGCACCGCATCGGTCTCCGCCGCGTTCACCGACTCCCGCCTGTGGATTCTGCTCGGCCTACTGGCCGCCACTTTCATGCTCAAAGCCGTCGTCACCCTGCTGACCATCCGCTCAGGAGCGTCCGGCGGCGTGCTGCAGCCCGGCATCGCCCTCGGCGCCACGCTCGGCGCGATGCTCGGCCTGCTGTGGGTGTGCGTCTCGCCCGCCGACTCGGTCACCGCCTGCGCGCTGATCGGCGCGGCCGCCCTGCTCTCCTCATCGCAGCGCGCCCCGCTTATGGCCATGTGTCTGGTTATGGAGCTCGCCGAGGCCCCGATCACGTTCTTCGTGCCCGTCGGTCTGGCCGTCGCCGCCTCGTCGCTGGTCTCGCGCTGGCTCGACCGCTGACCGGCACCGACCGCTGACCGGCGTCGACCACGGCCGTCGCCGGTTCATCGTCATCGGTATATGGAACAATCACTCAGATTACGGACCTACTGCCCCGTGATCCGCGGCAATGGCCGGACGCCGAAACCTACCGAACGGTCGGATCCATAACGTCCCATAAGCAGTTTGTATGGCCACGCCGGTCCTCTGTGCGGTCCCCGCGGATACAGTGGTGTACTGCCCGAAACGATAGGGGCGAACGAATACGAAGGGAATGCGAATGATCAAGATCAGGGATGTGAGCAAAAGCTTCGACGGCGTCAAGGTGCTGGACGGGCTCGACCTCGACATCCCGCGGCAGAGCGTGGTCACGGTGATCGGCCCTTCCGGCTCCGGCAAGTCCACGCTGCTGCGCATTCTCGACGTGCTGGAACAGGCCGATTCAGACACCGTGGATTTCGGCGACGGCCCCATCGATCTGACCAGCACCAACAAGGCCGACATCCATGCGATCCGTTCCAGAATCGGATTCGTCTTCCAAAGCTACAATCTGTTCGCCAATAAGACGGCCCTGCAGAACGTGACCGAGCCGCTGATCTACGCCAAGGGCATCAAGCCCGACGAGGCCCGCAGGACGGCTCTGGAACAGCTCGACCGGGTCGGGCTGGCCGATCTTGCCGACCGGTACCCGAGCACGTTGTCCGGCGGACAGCAGCAGCGCGTCGGCATCGCCCGCGCCGTGGCGGTCAACCCGGAGCTGCTTGTGCTGGACGAGCCCACGTCCGCACTGGACCCGGAAATGGTCACCGGCGTGCTGGAGGTGATCAAACAGCTGGGACGGGACGGCATGACCATGCTCATGGTCACCCACGAGATGCGCTTCGCCTACGAGGCCTCGGACCGCGTGGTGTTCATCGAAGGCGGCCATGTGGTCGAACAGGGGGATCCCAAGCAGATCTTCGAGCATCCGCGCGAACGGCGTACCGCCGAGTTCCTGTCGTCCACCAATAACGTGCTCGTGATTCCGGCGGGGTCCCCGTCGGAGGCTCCGGCGTCCTCGACAGCGTCCTCGACGCCCCCGGAAGCCCAGAGATCCTAGAAAAACCGTGAAATCCTTGAAATCCATACGGAATTCATTATCAAGAGAGAGGTTTGCCATGTTCAATAATCATGCGATTCTACGCAAGGCCGCCGCGGTGCTGTCCGGTGTGGCGGTGCTGTTCTCGATGGCCGCCTGCGGTTCCGGCTCGAGCTCCGGCTCGTCCTCCAGCAGCGCGCTGGAGCAGGTCAAGTCCGCCGGCAAGATCGTGTTCGCCACCGAAGGCACCTACGCGCCGTTCAGCTACCACGATTCGAAGACCAACGAGCTGACCGGCTACGACGTGGAGGTGGCCAAGGCCATCGCCAAGGAGCTGGGCGTCAAGGCCGAGTTCGCCGAAGGCAGCTTCGACTCCCTGCTGGCCGGCGTGGACGCCAAGAAGTACGACACGGTGGCCGATCAGATCAGCGCCACCGACGAGCGCAAGGCGAAGTACGACTTCACCGAGCCGTACACCTACTCCTACGGCGTGGTCGTCACCCCCAAGGGCAACCCGAAGGGCGTGAAGACCTTCGACGACGTCAAGGGCCTGAAGGCCGCCGAAACCGGCACCAGCAACTGGAACAAGACCGCCCAGCAGAAGGGCGCCACCATCGTGCAGGTCAACGACTTCGGCCAGGCCGTGGATGCGCTGTCCACCGGCCGTGCGGACGTGACACTGAACGACGGCCTCGCCGTGCTGGACTACCTCAAGCAGAAGCCGAACGCCAACATCGAGATCGCCGTCAAGTCCGAGAAGACCCCGGCCGCCCAGCTGCCGTTCCGCAAGGGCAGCGACGATCTGGTCAAGGCCGTCAACGAGGCCATCGCCAAGCTGCAGAAGGACGGTACGCTGACCAAGATCTCCGACAAGTACTTCGGCGAGGACTTCTCCCAGCAGTAGTCGCATCGTCGCTGACCGTGTCGGCCGGCCTGATCGATCGGCCTGATCGGCTGACCTGATCGGCTGACCTGATCGGCTGACCTGATCGGCCGGCTCGCCCGCCATCGTCTGTTCGTCCCGCGACCTGGTTGCCTCGGTCTTCCGGTCGCGGGACGTCCGTGTGATCAGGCGGACGCGATCAGACGGACGTGATCAGACGGTCATGATCAGTCGGTGTGGCCGGTCGGTGTGATCGGCGCCGGTGCGATCGGTCGGGTGCGGCCGACCGTTTCCTGATCCGTACCGCCGCAAACCGTAAACCGTAAACCGCAAAACCCGCAAACGCAATACGCAACCGCAATACCGTAAGGAGTGCCTAATGGATGCTCGAGTATGGGGCATAGTCGCGGATTCCTTCACCAAACTCCTCATTCCGGGAATCACCGTCACCATTCCGCTGACGCTGATCTCCTTCTTCTTCGGCCTGCTGATCGCGATCCTCGTGGCGTTCATCCGCGTGGCCAAGGTGCCGATCGCCTCGCAGATCGCATGGTTCTACATCTGGGTGTTCCGCGGCACCCCGCTGCTGGTGCAGCTCTTCGTGATCTTCTTCGGCCTGCCGTCCGTGGGCATCACCATCCCCGCGTTGCCTTCGGCCGTGATCGCCTTCTCGCTCAACGTGGGCGCCTACACCGCCGAAACCCTGCGCGGCGCGATCCTCGCCGTGCCGCAGGGACAGCTCGAGGCCGGTCTGGCCGCCAACATGCCGTATCTCACCATCATGCGGCGCATCATCCTGCCGCAGGCCTTCCGCTCCGCGTTCCCCGCGCTGTTCAACTCGTTCATCGCGCTGGTCAAGGACACCTCGCTGGCCGCGAACATCACGGTGGTGGAGATGTTCATGTCCGCCCAGCGCATCGTGGCCATCTACTATGAGCCGCTGGTGCTGTACATCGAGGTCGGCGTGATCTACCTGCTGTTCTGCACGGTGCTCACCTGGCTGCAGCAGTACTGCGAGAATCGCCTCAACGCGCACTTCTGACCGGTCATTCGCCGGCACGGTCACCGGTTGGCGCGGTCACCGGTTGGCGCTATGGGCCAGATTGAGTTCAATGGCCAGACGGTAGTAGTCGATCAGTCGGTCCACCATCATCGGCCATGTGCGGTTCCGTACGAGCCGGTATCCGGTCTCGCCCATGCGCGCCCGCAGATACCGTTCCTTGATCAGCCGGGCCACGCAGTCGTGGAGATCGGCGTCGTCGCTCGGATCGAACAGCAGACCGCTTTCGCCGTCGTGGACCAGATCGATCGGCCCGCCGCTGTCCGGGGCGATCACCGGCAGACCGGTGGCCATCGCCTCCTGAATCGTCTGACCGAAGGTCTCCTCCGCGCCGGTGTGGACGAACACGTCCAGCGCGGCGTAGGCGTCGGCCAGGTCGTCACCGTGCAGCATGCCGGTGAACACCGCATTCGGCAGCCGGTCATGCAACTCCTCCTCGCAGGGCCCGCCGCCAACCACGACCAGCTGCACGTCGAGATCGGCGAGCACGATGAGTCGGTCCACCTGCTTTTCGGGGGCGAGCCGGCCCACATAGCCGACGACGGGAACCGTGCCGTCATGGCTCCACCGTCGGTGCAGCTCCCGGACCGCGGGGGTGTCGGCCCGTTCGGGGTTGAACAATGTCGAATCCACGCCACGGCCCCAGATGCGGATGAGCTTCGGATCGACGCCGAAGGACTCCAGTCGTTTCCGGGCCTGATCGGTGGGGGCGAGCGTCAGCGTGGACAGATTGTGCATTTGGGCGATGCGGTCCGCGACGATCCGCTCGGCCTGATCGCCGGCCGCCTTGCCGATGCGACGCAGCCATTTGTTGTGATGCGGCGTGGGCCGCGGATCGACGCCGTCGACGGCCTGACTGGCGAACCGGCGGGCATACTGGGCCACATCGGTCTGGTAGATCGCCACCGTGGGCACGCCGAGCTCCTCACCGGCGATCAGCGCCGCATGACCGAGTTTCGAGATCGGGGCCGCGATGTGGATCACATCGGGTTTCGGCCCGTCCTTGATCTCCTGAATCACCGGGGTTTTCGTGCAGATGGCCACGTTGAAATGCTGGATCGGCCACGACGGCTCCTCGGCCACCGGGAAGCCGGCGTAGGTGCCGTCGGCGGGTGCCGGCTGCGGGGCGATCACCCGGGCCTCGAATCCCCGTTCGGCGAACCGGTCGAGAATTCGCTTGATGCTGCCGCTGACGCCGTTGGTCTGCTCCAGGGAGGATTCGCTGACGATCAGCACGGAGAGCTTCCGGCCCTCGTATGTGCCCTCGTGTGGGTTTTCGTATGCATTGTGCGGGCGGAGTTCTGGTTGGGGTTCGGGCTCGGCGGATAAGCCGGATGGTGATGTGGCCATGAATGCTCCCGGTAGAGGAATCGTTCCTCCCATCGTAAAGTTGCCGATGGCGCGCGGCCGACGTCATGGATGAACGCCCCGTGAATTCTTCGATGCGGGCGGATGCACCGGCATGATAGGCGAAAAGACAGTCCCGTGATGCCGAAATCCGGGATTGATGGTGTCTTTCGGTCGTTTTGCGCCGTGGAAAACGACCATTTGGCACCGTATTTTGGTGGGACCGGCTGAGGCCGGGTGGGACTTGGTGAGACCGGGCGGTGGGTGGTGCCGCGACGGGCGTAGGGTGGGCGTGGAGGTGGGGACATGGAACGTGGGTACATGGAACGTACGCGATTTCACGGTAAGGCACAGGTTTACGATCAGGCGCGTCCCGGGTATCCGCAGGAGGCCGTGCGATACGTGGCCTCGCTGATGCCGGCCGAGGCGACGGTGTCCGACGTCGGTGCGGGAACCGGCAAATTCACCGTATCGCTGGCGGCGTCCGGTGTCGGTGCCCGTGCGGGTATTCGGATGATCTACGCGGTGGAACCGGATTCGGATATGCGGACGGCGCTGGCGGAGAACGTCGTCGCATGGCCGAACGTCACCGTCGTCGACGGCAGCGCGGCGCATACGACGCTGCCGGACGACAGCGTGGACGTGATCACCTGCGCACAGTCGCTGCACTGGTTCGACCACGATGAGTTCCTGAAGGAGTGCGCCCGCATCGGGCGTGGCGGCAGGGTGCTGCTGATTTCGCTCTACAACGTCACGTCATTCGATTCCGCGATGACGGCCCGGACCAACAGCGATCATTTCGGCGCGGATCTTGCGGGCGGCGCCAACGGTCCGTCGGATTCGGACGCCGCCGGGACTGCTGCCGCCGGCACGGCCGCGCTCGCCGCCATCCCCGACGTGAGCGTCAGCGGGCGGCATTTTCGGCGGACCGTTGCGGAGTTCTTCGATGCGCCGACGATCCGCGTGTTCCCCAATCCGATCCGATACACGCGCGACGGCTGGCGGGCCTACATGGATTCGCATTCGCACAGTCCGCTGCCCAACGACCCCGGATATGCGGCGTTCCGCACGCAGGTGGATGCCATCTTCGATATGCGTGCCGTGGACGGCATCATGACCGATGACACGACGACCATGATCGCCAGCGAGTGGCTGACCTGGTGATATTGACCCCCGGTTATCCCGAAATCCGGGATTCATGGTGCCTTTCGGTCGTTTCCGCCGCGAAAAAACGGCCAAAAGGCACCATCAATTGCCGGGAACGGGTTTTTGGCGTCAGTATCCGGAGTCGATGAACACCCAGCCGTGATCGGCGTTGGGGTTGGTGGGGGCGTAGGCGAGCCAGACGTTGTACCCCTGCGTGGTGCCCTTGCCGAATCCCGAGGCGGGGACACGGCAGGTGAAGTCCATCTGGAAGTCGGCGACATGCCCAATGCCGTATTCGCTGATCGCCGAAGCGACCGTGCTGGCGGAATCGGGGGATTTGGCCGCCATCCGCTGTTCCGATTGCAGTTCGGCATGCGACCGCCGCCCGTCATAGGCGATGCGGTCGATGGCGCAGCCATGCAGATCCTGATAGTGATTGACGATGGCGGTGGCGCCGTCGTTGAGCCGCGCCTTGGTCAGCGGTGAGCCCGTCATGACCCCGGTGGCGTTGCCGGCAGTGGCGTCGGTCGTGGTGTCAGAGGTGTTGCCGGTAGTGGTGGTCGTACTGGTGGTGCTGGTGATGTCGATGCGCAGGTGACTGACGTCAAGCGGTCGGCTCGGCAGCCACAGATTCACGTAGCCGACGTATCCGATGCCGATCACGGCCAGTATGGCGAGCGCCGCGAGACCGATTCGCCTACGGATCGGATGCGCGGTGCCGTTTTGCGGAGACGCAGTGCGGTCCTGCTGAGACACAGTGCGGTCCTGCGGTTGGGGATTGCTCATGCCAGCAGTATACGGCGGCTGTCTGTTGGGTTTCCCCTCTGGGGGAAGCTGGCGGCGAAGCCGACTGATGGGCTGAGCCCGTGAAGAAAACGTCGGAGGCGTTTTTAGGGCTCAGGCGAGCCGACAGGCGAGTGGGCTTCCCCCTCTGGGGGAAGCTGGCGGCGAAGCCGACTGATGAGGGCAATAGGCGCAAAACCTTTGGAATTGCAACGATGCAACCAATGGTTGCGCGATGCTAAACGGGGATTTTCGGTTGCGATTCGCCGATGCAACCGCAAGATGGTGGAGCCCGCGGCGGCATCATGCGATAGTGAAGTCATCGTTCGGACGTGACATGATGGAACCACCAAGAAGGGATTGAGACGATGACTTTCCGCACCAATCTGCAATACCTGCGATCCCGCCGCAACATGACCCAGGAGCAGCTCGCCATGCTGCTCGGCGTCTCGCGGCAGGCGATCTCGAAATGGGAATCCGAAAAGGCGTATCCGGAAATGGACAAGCTGCTGACGATCTGCGATCTGTTCGGCTGCACGCTCGACGATCTCGTGCTCGGGGACGTCGCCCATCCGACTTCCCCGGAATCCGCCGCCGCTCCCGTCGGCGTCGTCGATGTCGCCACGGCCACCGTCGTCAGCGATGCCGGGACCGATGCCGTCTCGCTGCCGAAGGATCTCACTGGCTACGATGAGCATCGCCGTCGGTTTGCGCTGCTGATCGCCTCCGGCGTCGCCGCGATCATCGCATCGGTCGGCGTGGCGGGTCTGTTCGACCCGGAACATTCGATACTCGGCCCGTCGCCGCTCAACGACTTTCTGGCGTTCGCCTGCATCTGCGTGGGCGTGATCGTCGGCCTGGCGCTGCTGATTCCGGCCGCCGTATCCCATGAGGCGTTCAAACGCCGTCACCCATACGTCGAGGACTTCTACACCGAGGACGATCGCGGTCACGAAAGTCGTCTGCTGGCAGCCGGCGTGGTGGCCGGCGTTGCGGAGATCCTCGTCGGCATCGCGATCGTCGTGTACGCGGGCGACGTGCTGGGCATCGACGCCGGGTGGCCGAATGCGATCATGCTGCTGCTCGATGCCGTGGCCGTATTCGGCTTCGTCTACTTCGGCCTTCGTCGGGGTCTGCTGAACATTGACGCGTACAACGAGGACGCCGAAACCGAACGTCGCAAGCGCGAGGGCACCCTGCCGTTCTCCGCGAGACTTGCCGGAGCGGTGTTCGGCATCATCATGCTCGTCGCCACGATCATCGGGCTGACCCTGCTGTTCCTCGGCGTCGATGATCACCTCTTCTGGATTCCGTGGCCGATCGGCGGCCTGCTGTGCGCCATCACCGGCATCGTCATCGGTCTCTTCAAGGACCGTCTTGACCGCTGATTATTGAGAATGCACGGTTCTTCTCGGTATCCCTGCCGATCCTGTCTCCTACCGGGAGGAAACGGAGTCTGGTTTGCTCGCCGGGCGTCATCAGCGTTCTATGATGACCATAACCGGGTTCTGGCGGAACGGAGGCGGCCGATGATTCCGATTGAGGACGTGTATGCGCAGATTCGCGGGTTCGCCGCGGAATGCGGTGCCGGCGAAGTGATTCTGTTCGGGTCTCGAGCGAAAGGGACGAATCGTCCCAAAAGCGATATTGATCTGGCAATCAGAGGATGTGCGAGATTCGACCGTCTGGAGCGCATGCTGCAGGATGATCTGTGGTCGTTGCTCAAGATCGATGTTGTGAATCTCGATGAGCCCATATCCGACGAGCTTCGCAATGAGATCGCCACGAGCGGGAAGGTGCTGTATGAGAAAGTATGAGAACTATGTGTCGGCACTGGAGTCCCTGCGTAAGGCTCCCGAGCAGGACCTTTCCAACGAGTTCGTGCAAAGCGGTGTCATCGACAAGTTCGAATTGCAGTTCGAACTCGGCTGGAAACTGTTCAAGGCGTTGTTGGCCTATGAGGGCGATCCGGTGTCCGCTTCCGGTTCTCCCCGCGATGTATTGAAGACCGCATTCCAGTATTACGACTTCATGGATGAATCCCTGTGGCTTCGCATGTTGCGTGCACGCAACGATTCCGCCCATATTTATGACGCGAACAAGGCCGTGCGGTTGGTCGATGACGTCATCCGTGACTACATTCCCGAATTCGATCGGGTGCGGAACGGACTGGAGCAACGATACGGCGACATGCTGCTCCAGTAGATTCGTAGTTGCCTACGCGGCCCTCGTCGGATCCTTCTGCAGCGTGAGGAACACCAGCGCCACAACCAGCAGGATCGCGATCGAAAGCACGCCGAGCGAGGCGTTACCGGTGAGCGTGGTCGTCGTGGCCACGAGGAACGTGCCGAGGATCGACGCGTACAACGAGGACGCCGAAACCGAACGTCGCAAGCGCGAGGGCACCCTGCCGTTCTCCGCGAGACTGGCCGGAGCGGTGTCCGGCATCATCATGCTCGTCGCCACGATCATCGGGCTGACCCTGCTGTTCCTCGGCGTCGATGATCACCTCTTCTGGATTCCGTGGCCGATCGGCGGCCTGCTGTGCGCCATCACCGGCATCGTCATCGGCCTCCTCAAGGACCGTCTTGACCGCTGATCGACGAGGATTGTTGGGGTACTCATGGAACGACCGTCATTATTGATCATTGTGATGCCGTTTGTATATGTTTTATAATACAAACGACATACTTTTTTTGATAAGAGGTGGATGATGGTTACGTCGACGTACCGGGTGGATGCGGATCTGAAAAAGCAGGCGGCTGAATTGTATGAATCAATGGGAATGAGCCTGAATACCGCCATCAACGTATTTCTGCGCCAATCGGTTAAGGAACAGCGCATGCCCTTCCAGCCAAGTGCCGTGCCGTCGGCTTCGCCTCTGCCTGAAGTAGGGTCGGTTGCGGCGAATGGCGTGGCATATCGGGGAATGGATGGCCGTGGCTATCCGGTGATATCGGTTCCCGAGCGAATGGTCGTCGATCCGAAGCGTGATGAAGATGGGACGCCGGTACTGCCGCAATCGTGGAAGGACTGAGCGATCATGCCCGACCAGCCTGTGCTGAAACCCGTTCCGGGAACGTTGCATACCTTCGATGTGTATCGCATGCCGGTCAGATTCGAGGAGGACAAGACCCGTTCCCGCAATCATTACGTCACCTGCATTGTGGTCGATGTTGATGGCGATGGTGGCGTAGCGGTGAAACTGACCAGCAATCCGAAATGGGACGGCATAGGTGACATTCAATTGCGTGATTGGAAACAAGCTGGGCTGACGCATGCTACCACCGCGCGATGTGCCCAACTAGTTCGATTTAAACGTGAGGATTTACAAGGATATACGGGAACACTGAGCAGGGAGGACGCCGTCAGACTGACAAAAGCGCTGACCAGCATTCCGCCTGATGAATCGGTCTGGCTATGAGGAGGATGACACCAGCCTTCCCGCCCCCCTCAGGGGAAGGCCGTGAGCCGCGCCTCCTACGCGGCCCTCGTCGGATCCTTCTGCAGCGTGAGGAACACCAGTGCCACGACCAGCAGGATCGCGATGGAGAGCACGCCGAGCGAGGCGTTGCCGGTGAGCGTGGTCGTCGTGGCCACGAGGAACGTGCCGAGGATCGACGCGGTCTTGCCGAAGATGTCGTAGAGGCCGTAGTACTCGTTGGCGTGGTCCTTGGGAATGATCTTGCCGTAGTACGAGCGCGACAGCGCCTGGATACCGCCCTGGAACATGCCGACCAGAATCGCCAGCACCCAGAACTCCGCGGCCGTCTTGAGGAAGAACGTGGCGAAGAACACGATGCCCATGTACGCCACGACCGCGGCCATGATCATCGGCTTGCATCCGAACCGGCCGGCCATGCGTCCGTACAGGATCGCGCAGGGGAACGCCACGAACTGCGTGACCAGCAGCGCTACCACCAGCTGCGTCGAGTCGATGCCGAGCTGCGTGCCGTACGACGTGCTCATCGAGATCACCGTGTTCACCGCGTCGATGTAGAAGAAGAACGCGACCATGAACATCCACAGCGGCTTGTTGCGAACCAGCTTGTGCAGGGTGCCGGCGAGCTCGGTGAACGTGCCGCGCACCGCCTCGCGCGTATGCTCGCGGGTGGCGCGGTAATGCACCTGACGGTAGCTGGTGAGCAGCGGGATCGTGAACGCCACCCACCAGACGGCCGTGATCACGAAGCTCGCGCGCGTGCACGCCACCGTCGACCAGCCGGCCAGCGCCGGGCCGCCGAAGATCAGGGCGATGCAGGCGATGAACGGAATCGTGGAGCCGACGTACCCCCAGCCGTAGCCGTGCGAGGAGACCTTGTCCATGCGTTCGTTGGTCGTGGTGTCGATGAGCATCGAATCGTAGAACGTGAGCGAGCCGTTGAGTCCGATGGTTGCCAGCACGTACACGATGAGGAACGGCAGCCAGGACAGCGGCAGCGCCATCGCGCAGCACATCACCGCGCCCGTGCCGAAGAAGCCGAGGAAGAACTTGATCTTCATGCCCTGCACGTCGGCGATCGAGCCGAGCAGCGGCATGAGCAGGGCGATGACCAGCGAGGCGATGGTCTGCGCGTACCCCCACGCGGAGACGATGTTGCCGTCGGCCGGCATCAGCGACTTCGCGTAGATCGGGATGACCGCGGTGGAGAGCAGCACGAACGCGGAATTGCCGACGTCGTAGACGATCCACTGCTTCTCGCGCATGGTGAGCTTGCCTCGCGGCGGGGTCGGGAACTCGCCGGTCGCCAGCGCTTCGGGCGCATCCTGCCCCTTGACCGCACCCGCATGATTGGCGTGATCGACCGTGGCATGATCGGTCACGGTGTGATCGACCTTGGCGTAGGCGCCGGCATCCGTAACCGTAGCGGATTCGGTGTCGGTGCTCGGCTGCGCGGTATCGTTTCGATCGCCGGCGGGGTACTTCGTGTCAGACATGGTGCCTCCTCATCGCAATCGCCAGATTTCATGGTAAAGGCGCGGGCGACGGGAAAACAGTGCCGAACATGAACGGAGGGTGAATTGCCGAAGGATTGCGCGGGGGATCGGCGGCCGGGCGGACGAATCGGGCGGACAGCTTGGGAGGATAGCTCAGGCGGACGAATCGAGTGGACAGCTCGCGTGGCCAGCTCAGGTGAACACGGCGGCTTGGGCTTTCGGACGACGTTCAGCCGGCATCTAGTGATCTGTGATAAACCCACGTACACTCGGAAGGTATGACGTCACCACAGCCTGAATCGAATCCCGGCTCCGAGTTCGAGCCCAATAGCAATGCCAATTCCAATGCCGAATCGGGTGCCAACGACGTTCCCGATCCGGCCGGTTCCGATCGATCCGGTCAGCCTGATCAGCCCGGTCAGTCCAATCAGTCCGGTCGGCCCGCGTATGGACAGTCGCCGTACGGATCATCACCGTACGGACCTTCACATTCCGGTCAGCCGCAATATCACCGACCGCAGTACGGTCCCTACGGTCAGCCGGCATACGGATCGGCTCCCCGGACTCCGTACCCTCCGGCCCCGTACGGCGCGGCCCCGTACACGCAGTCCCCAGACGATCAGACCCAGACTCCGTATGGTCAGCCGCCGTATGGTCAGCCGCCGTATGGTCAGCCGTCATATGGTCAGTCGCCGTACGGACAGGCGCCGTACGGACAGACCCAGCCATCATACGGCCAGCAGACCTCGCCGTATGGTCAGACATCTCAATATGGTCAGACTGCACAGTACGGTCAGACCCCGTATCCGCCGACTCCATACGGTCAGCCGCAATATCCTCAGTCACCGTACGGACAATCACAGTACGGACAGCCGCCGTACGTTCATCCCGGATACGCCCAGCCGCAGTACACGCCCAACCAGCCGTACGGTGCCTACCCGTCTAACCCAATGACCGGCGGCCCGCTGCCAGGGAATCCGATGCCCGGACCCGTGCCGGGATCGGTGCCGGCCCCGGGAGTGCCGAAGGAAATCAACGGCATGCAGCCGGCCCAGATCGACGAGAAGGGCCGCGCCTTCCCGACGGTCAACCTCAGATGGGCCCGCAAGGCGTTCTCCCGTCTGGGGTGGGCGGTGCTGACGCTGCTGCTCGTCACCAACGTCGCCGCGGCCATCTTCGTCGAAGGCCTCGATGCGGTGCTGCCCGGCCTGACCGATAACGGTTCCGTGCAGCTGCTGCTGTCCGCCCTGCCGCAGTATCTGATCGCCCTGCCGATCACGCTGGCGATCCTCAATACGCTGCGACCCATGCCGCCGCAGCCCGTCGCCGATGATCCCGACGCGCATCCGGGCGTCGGCCGCTACCTGTCGTTCTTCGTCATGGGCGTGCCGATCATGTTCGTGGGCAGTCTCGTCGGATCGTTGCTGTCCGACGCGCTGTCGGCCGGGCAGGGGTCGAACGCGCTCGACGACGTGGCCTCCGATAACTCCACTGGCGGCATTATCCTCCAGTTCGTCGTCTTCGTGGTGCTCGCCCCGCTGGTGGAGGAATACGTGTTCCGCAAGCAGATCCTCGACCGCACCCGCGTGTACGGCGAAGGGCTGGCGATCGTGTTCTCCGCCCTGATCTTCGGCCTGATGCACGCCAACTTCTACCAGTTCTTCTACGCCTTCGGCTGGGGCCTGCTGTGGGGCTACGTCTACCTGCGCACCGGTCATGTGCGATACACGATCGGGCTGCATGCGCTGGTGAACTTCCTCGGCGGCATCGTCACGCCGATGATGATCGACGGGCTGAACTCGGTGCCGTGGACCCTCATCGAAGTCGGCACGCATGCGGAGCGGCAGGCCGCGCTGCGCGAACACTGGCCGATGATGGTGGCGCTCGCGGTGTACTTCCTGGCGATGATCGCCATGTTCGTGGGCGGCGTGGTGCTGCTGATCATCCGCCGACGCCGGTTCGTGCTCAGGGCCGCCGAACAGGAGCTGCTGCCCGCCAATCGGGCGCGCGTGGCGTTCGGCAACGCCGGAGTGGTGACTTTTGTGGTCATCACCGCGCTGCTCATGGTGCTGACGCCCGTCGTTGCAGGCCTCGCGGCCTACTGACATGCGTCGCTCCTCGCGCGTTGCCACAAAACTCGGGCACTCGCCTCAGCCAGTGCGATCGCGGGTCGGGGCCTCGGGTACAATGTGAAAAGACTCGGCATGATACACGCATTATTTGCTTCTTAGCGGATTTCGCGGTAATATCGTGAAGTTGTGTGTTCAAGCCGGGGATTTCCCGACGGGGACACGGGAAGACTTGAACAAACAGTAAGTCAGAGGAGTCCATCATGGCAGCTCGTTGTGCAGTGTGCGGCAAGGGTCCGCAGGTCGGATACACCGTTTCTCACTCGCATATCCGCAACAAGCGCCGCTTCCTGCCGAACCTGCAGTCGGTTCGCACCTCCGTGGACGGCGAGAACGTTCGTCTGCGCGTGTGCACCTCCTGCCTGAAGGCCGGCAAGGTTCAGCGTGTCGCCTGATTGCGTATTGCGTAGCAACCGTAACCCTCGGAATTGCATGATTCCGAGGGTTTATTGTTACCGGTAGCCGATAGTCGCCGATAGGGGAGTTTCCGTATGGCCGTTTCACTGGATTCCGCGGTGTCGTCGCTGATGACGAACAAGCGGCGGGTCGGCGCGCTCAAGGCGCTGGGCGTGACGACGCTCGGCGAGGCGCTGACGTACTATCCGTTCCGCGTGACCGATCCGGTGCCGGTGACGCCGATCGGCGGAATGCGCATCGGCAGCAAGGCCGCGTTCGTGGCCAGCGTACGGCAGCTGCGCGTGGTCCCGATGAACGCCCGACGGGGATTCCGCGTCGAGGCGCTGGTGGATGACGCGGATTTCGAGGATTCGGCGTCCGGTATGATGCCGGCTTCGGCCCGTCTGGTGTTCTTCTCGCATAACAAGGGGTATGCGGACTGGATGAGCTCTCGCCTGAGGACGGGCTCGGTGATCGTGGCGTCCGGCGACCCCAGCGAGTTCAACGGTCAGCTGCAGCTCACCCATCCGGACGTGGTGGTGGTCCGCGACCCCGAAGGCCGGTCCGCGGAAATCGATTCGGTGCAGGCGGCCCTGAGCAAGGTGTCCCGACCGCAACCGGTGTACCATGCCAGTTCGCGTATCTCCAGCGATCATATCCACGAGTCGATCCTCGGGTTCCTGAAGTTGCTGGCCCAGCGGGAGCCGTCGCCGGAGATGGGGGCGGGGAAGGCCCCGGAGTCGTCGGCCGGTCATCCCGGTGCCGCAATCGCCCCCGATGATCCCGATGATCTGGTGATCGACCCTGCCGCACTGGCCCGGGCCATTCCCGACGTGCTGCCCGAATCGGTGCGGTCGCAGAACCGCCTGCTGCATCGGGCCGAAGCGTTTCTGGCCGTGCACCACCCCGATTCGGTGAAGCGGTTCCACGAGGGGATTCGCACCCTGCGATTCGAGGAGGCGTTCGTCTCCCAGATCTCGCTGCTGAAGACCCGCGCCGCCACCGGCGACGTCGAGGCGTTCGCATGCCCCACGCCCAAGGGCGAGACCGCCTCGGCCCGTCAGCGGTTCATCTACTCGCTGCCGTTCGATCTGACGCACGGTCAGCAGGCGGTGATCGACGACATCATCGCCGACATGTCGAAGCCCTCGCCGATGCAGCGCCTGCTGCAGGGCGAGGTCGGCTCGGGCAAAACGGTGGTGGCCGTCGCCGCCATGCTGCAGGCCATCGACGCCGGGCATCAGGCGGTGCTGGTGGCACCGACGCAGGTGCTGGCCGAACAGCATTACGCCGGCATCTCCGCCATGCTGCAGGGCATCGAAGGCGATCCGATCGACGTGCTGCTGCTCACCGGCGGCATGAAGCTCGCCCGGCGTCGGCGCGTGCTCGCCAAGGCGGCCAGCGGGGAGCCGTGCATCGTAGTGGCCACGCATGCCGCGTTCTCGAAGACCTTCCAGGCGCCGAACCTCGCGCTGGTGGTGATCGACGAGCAGCACCGGTTCGGTGTGGAGCAGCGTGAGGCGTTGCGGCGCAAGTCGGAGAAGGCGCCGCATCTGCTGGTGATGACGGCCACGCCGATCCCGCGCACCGCGGCGATGACGTGGTTCGGCGATCTGGACATATCGTGGCTCACCGAACTGCCCGGCGGGCGCAAGCCGATCCGCACGGTGGTGATCCCCGAGGCGGACGGTCCGACGATGGCCCGCATGTTCGCGCATATCCGTCAGCGCGTGGATGCGGGGGAGCGGGCGTATATCGTCTGCCCGCGTATCGAGGAGAACCCCGACGACGATGAGATCCCCGCCGTGGTGGCCGGGCAGACTGCCGGTAAGGCTGCTGGACGGTCCGAACGGTCTTCGGATCGGTCGGTTGAGCGGGCTGACGGCCGGGTGGCCGGGCGGTCCGGTGGGACTGACGGTCGGGCTGACCGTCGATCCGGTGGTCGGTCGGGTGGCCGGTCCGCCGGGCGTGGTCATGACCGCGGTATCGGCGAGGAGACCGGACTGTTCATCGAGGATCCGTTCGACGGGCCGGAGACTGATGGCGCCGAGACGCGGCCGCCGCTGCATTCGGTGGAGGAGATCTCCCGGCGGCTGGCCGCGCTGCCGCAGTTCAAGGGCATTGCGATCGCCACGCTGACCGGTCGGGACGATGACGAGACCAAGACCCAGGTGATGGATTGGTTTGCCAGTGGCGAGACGCCGGTGCTGGTGGCCACCACGGTGATCGAGGTGGGCGTGGACGTGCCGCAGGCCAGCTGCATCGTGGTGTTTGACGCCGATCGGTTCGGGCTTTCGCAGCTGCATCAGCTGCGCGGCCGTGTGGGACGTGGCGGCACGAACAGCTGGGCGTTCCTGATTTCGCGGGCCGAGCCGGGGTCGATCGCGGCGCAGCGACTCGAGGTGATCCGCACATCCACCGATGGCGCCGCCATTGCGCAGGCCGATCTGGAACTGCGTGGCGCGGGCGATGTGCTGGGCGACGCGCAGTCCGGCGGACGGTCGTCGTTGAAGCTGCTGCGCGTGGTGAAGGATGCCGACATGATCGCCCAGGCGCGTGAGCAGGCACAGGCGTTGCTGGTCGAAGATCCCGATCTTTCCCGGGAGACCGAGCTGGCGGGCGCGGTGCTCGACTTCACGCGCGGCAACGAGCGGTTCATCACCAGTACGTGAGCGACGCGAGGGATACATGACCGGTGATGAGCGTACCCGCCATGCCGGCATCCATGCCGCCCTCCATGCATAATGGGGCGTATGCGTATTATTGCGGGACGATTCAAGGGTTTTGAGCTCACGACGCCGAAAACCGGCACCAGACCGACCACCGACCGGACGAAGGAGGCCATATTCTCCCATCTGGCCGCCATCAACATTCTCGACGACGTTCGCGTGCTCGACCTGTTCGCCGGCACGGGCGCACTCGGCATCGAGGCGCTTTCCCGGGGAGCGCGGTCGCTGGTGGCGGTGGAATCCGCAGGACCGGCCGCCGCGCTGCTCGGCAAATCATTCGCCAGACTCCGACAGTCCAAGGCATGGGATGCTTCGATGACTGTCCGTGCGGTCAAGGCCAAGGCCGAGAAGTACGTGGACGCTCGCGGCGAGGTCTTCGATCTGGTGCTCATCGACCCGCCGTATGCCTTCGAAACCGAGGCCTGCAATGAGCTGCTCAGGGCATTGGTCGTGAACGGTGTGGTGGATCCGCGCGGCGTGATCATGCTGGAACGGTCGGCCCGTTCCGACGACCCCGTGGCCCCCGAAGGCTGGGAAATCACCCAGTCGCGTAAATACGGCGAAACCGCCGTGTTCTACTTCGAACACTGTTTGGAGTAGCGACAGATCCGCGTGCGTTGCGTATCCTGCTCCCGCTGGATGAACGGTCCGGGCCGTTCATGGCAGTACGCCCCGTAGGGCGTACGTCGCACAAGATGTCGGGAGCTGTCAGGCGTTAGCCTGACTGAGGGTGGTCGAGCTGCGCCTGATCGGAGTCCCGATCAGGTATCCGGCCGGTCTAGAAATACCGCATTGGCAGTCGTTCGGGAGGCAGCTGGCGCGGATGATGGCCGGAGACCTCCCAGCCGAGCAGCATCAGGGTTTTGCGATCGGCCTTGCTCAGCTCCTTGCAGTCAAGCTGTTCGATCAGATCGGGGCGGATGCGGGCCGTGCGTTCCAGCGCCTCATCGCGGCGATACCGATCGACCTTGCCGTGATCGCCGCTGGTGAGCACATCCGGCACGGTGATGCCGCGCCATGCCGCCGGCTTGGTGAACTGGCGATGCTCGAGCAGCGGATCGCCGGTGTACGATTCCTCGACGATCGATTCGGGGTTCCCCATGAAACCGGGCAGCAGACGCACGATCGCCTCGATCATCGCGGACACCGCCACTTCGCCGCCGTTGAGCACGTAGTCGCCGATCGAGTACTCGCGCACCTCCACGCCCTGCCGGGCGTAGTATTCCGGCACGCGCGCGTCGATGCCCTCGTATCGTCCGCAGCCGAACACCAGCCGTCCCGCCCGGGAGAGTTCGGTGGCATCCCGCTGCGTGAACAGCGGGGCCGAGGGGTTCGGAAAGATCAGGATCGGCTTGGCCGCGGCGGCGTTGTCGCCGTCGGCCGTGCTGCCGGTCGTGTCGCCGGTCACGTCGCCGGAGTCCGTGCTGCTGTCGGTTGTGCCGCCAAGCACATCGGCGTCGGATCGGCCGGTACCGACGGGATGGTCGGGCAGCGGGAAATCGTATTCCGGTACGTTGTAGCCGGCGTCTTCGCCGTACAGCGAATCCAGTGCGGCGATCAGCTCCTCGGGGGTCTTCTTGTCGGTGAGTGACTGCCTGCGGGCCGCGGCTTCATCATTCGCGGCGGCTGCGTCACTGCCGTCCGGGTAGGCTCCGGCACGGACGCCGGTGACGGTGGCGTCACTGGGGGCGGTCCCGTCGGATCCGATCTCAGCGGCGTCGGAGGCCGACGGCCGATGCGCGGCCGAGCCGTTCAGTTCATCCTCGCCGAGCGTGGCGGGATCCTTGGTCAGGGTCGCCTCGCCGTCCGCCATGGTGAAGTCCACGGCGCTCATGCCGAGCAGATCGTCGAGGCACTGCGCCCACACCTCGGGTTTCATCACCATTCCCGCGCCGCCGCCGACCGGCGTATCGTCCACGGAGTGATGCACGTCGTGCGTCCAGTCGCGCAGATTATGGGTCCGCACGTCGATGAGGCCACGATCCTGCGCCTTGCCCAGCAGACTGAGTTTCAGCACGTCAAAATACTCCGGGAACACGGAAACGATGTCAATACGCATAGGCCCCAGCCTACCGGTTCCGCACGTCAAGCCGGGTTTCCTGCCGTGTATCGGATCGCGCGGCAGATGATTATTGGCAAATCCAAGCTTGAACGGCCCGAAAACCGGCTCTTCACGCTTGGTTTTGCCAAAAACCAGTCGAAGGCCTATCCATCAATGACCTGACACAGTCGGGTCATTGGGGATTGCGCCGGAGGAATCATCGGTGTATAGTACCGATCTAGTACAAGGTTGTACTTAACTACAGGTACTGATTTATCAACAAATAACCAACATTAACCACGAAAGAAATAGAGATTTCAGTGCCGTTAAGAACAACGTTGTACTATCCGTATCCAAGTTGTGCCGATGTCGTCCAACGACCAGTCCTCTGAAAGGAAACCATAATGACCACCAACCCAGCCCATGCCAGACTCACCGTCGATCCGGCCTTCGAAGTGGCCCCCGTCAACGACCGGCTCTTCGGCTCCTTCGTTGAGCATCTGGGCCGATGCGTCTACGAAGGCATCTACGAGCCAACCCACCCCACCGCCGACGAGAACGGTTTCCGTCGGGACGTGATCGATCTGGTCAAGGAACTGGGAGTGACCACCGTGCGCTACCCGGGAGGCAACTTCGTCTCCGGATACCGTTGGGAGGACGGCGTCGGCCCGAAGGAGAACCGACCCCGCCGCCTCGACCTCGCGTGGCATTCCACCGAAACCAACGAGTTCGGCCTGCACGAGATGACGAAATGGCTTGAGGCCACGGGCGGCAACGAGCTCATGGAGGCCGTGAATCTCGGCATGCGAGGCACGCAGGAGGCTTTGGATCTACTCGAATACGCCAATATCCCCGGCGGCACGGAGCTCTCCGAGCGTCGTCGTGCCAACGGCGCCGACGAGCCGTTCAATATCCGCATGTGGTGTCTCGGCAACGAAATGGACGGCGACTGGCAGCTCGGCCATCTCAACGCCGAAGACTACGCCAAGAAGGCCCGTATGACGGCCCTTGGCATGAGGCAGATCGACCCCGATCTGGAGCTGGTGGTCTGCGGCTCGTCCCAGCATGAGATGCCATCGTTCGGGCAGTGGGAGGAAACCGTGCTCACCCACACCTTCGATCTGGTCGACTTCATCTCCTGCCACGCCTACTACTGGCCGAAGAACGGCGACGTGACCAGCTTCCTTGCCTCCGGCGCCGACATGGACTCCTTCATCAAGGACGTGGCCGCCGCCATCGACGCCACCAAGGCGAGACTCAAGTCCGACCACGAGGTCTACATCTCCTTCGACGAGTGGAACGTGTGGTATCAGGACTCCGAACCCTCGAAGAACCCCGAAGGCATCGGCAACTGGCCCGAGCACCCGCATCTGCTGGAGGACATCTACTCCGCCGCCGACGCGATGGTGTTCGGCGACCTGCTCATCACGCTGCTGAAGAACGCCGATCGCGTGCATGCCGCCTCGCTCGCCCAGCTCGTCAACGTCATCGCCCCGATCATGACCGTGGCCGGCGGCGACGCCTGGCGACAGACCACCTTCTACCCGTTCGCGCTCACCGCCAAGCACGCCAAGGGCGGCACGGTGCTGGAGCCGAAGCTCGCCTCCGATCGTCACCACACCGACAAGTACGGCGACGTCGATACGCTGAACTCCGTCGCCGTGCAGGAACAGGACGGCTCGCTCGCCGTATTCGTGGCAAACCGCTCGGCCGATCAGACCGGCGAATTCGAAATCAGCCTGCCGGCCGGCGCCTCCTACACCACGGTGGAGGCACAGACCCTGCACGACGACGATCCGAACGCGCGCAACACCGCCGACGACCAGAACCACGTCGTTCCCGCCGACAACCCCACCGCCGAGCTCGACGTCGCCTCCGGCACCGTGAAGGTGACCGTGCCGCCGATCTCCTGGACCATCATCCACTGCAAGTGACCGCTTGCCGAGACCATAGGAAACCATAGAAGGCATACGGGGAGGAAACCATGTCCACCACGACTTCCGCAAAACCTTCGGGCTCCGTCACCGTGCAGACGCCCGCCGCCCACTCCTTCCGTCAGCCGCTGACCATCAAGGACTACATCGGCTACGGCATCGGTGACACCGCCATCAATTTCACCTTCGCCTCGCTCAACCTCTACGTGGTGTACTTCTACACCGACGTGATCGGCGTGGCCGCCGGTATCATCGGCACGATCATGCTGTTCTCCCGGTCGTTCGACGGCGTCATCGACATGGTGGTCGGTTCCCTGATCGACAAGACCCATACCAAGTGGGGCAAGGCCCGACCGTGGCTGCTATTCGGTTGCGTGCCGTTCGCCCTGTTCACGGTCCTGCTGTTCACCGTGCCGGCCGGGTGGTCCGAGACATGGAAGGTGGGATACATCTTCATCTCGTACAACCTGCTGATGATCGCCTTCTCCTCGATGGCCATCCCATACGGCACGCTGAACTCCATGGTCACACAGGACCGTGCCCAGCGCGAAGGCCTCAATCTGTGGCGTATGCTGCTGGCCCAGGTGGGCGTGCTGATCGTCACCAACTGCACGTACCCGATGGTGGAGCTCTTCGGCGGCACCCAGATGGCATGGGCGATCACCTACGCCATCCTCTCCTGCATCTCCGTGGTGCTGTTCCTCGTGGTGTTCAAGACCCAGAAGGAGCGCGTGCACACCGCCGATGTGGAGGAACAGGTTCCTCTGAAGGAGAGCTTCCACGCGCTGTTGCAGAACAAGTATTGGTTCCTTGCGTTCTTCTACTTCATTCTGCTTACCATCGCGCAGACGCTGTATCAGGGCGGTCTGGTGTACTACGCCAAGTATGTGCTGAACAACGAAGGCATCGTCGGCGTCCTCACCTTCGCCTACCTGATCCCCACCATGGCGTTCCTGCCGTTCTGCCCGAAACTGTTCGGCCGGTTCGGCAAGACGATCTGTCTGCTCATCGGCTCGGCGGTGTATGCGGTCGGCTTCATCCTGCCGGTGCTCAACCCCACCAATCTCGAACTGTTCGTCGTCGCACAGGTGTTGCGCGGTCTCGGGCAGGGACCGATCGCCGGTGCCGTGTGGGCGCTGTTCCCCGACACCATCGAATACGGCTACTACAAGACCGGCGTGCGTAACGAAGGACTGCTCTACTCCGGTGGCTCCCTAGGCCAGAAGATCGGTTCCGGTCTCGGCACCGCACTGGTCGGCTGGATTCTCGCCTTCGGCGGGTATGACGGTCTTGCCGCCACGCAGTCCGCAAGCGCGATCAATGCGATCTACCAGATCTCCCTGTGGGGTCCGGCGATTCTGCTGGTCGTGTGCGTGGTGATCATGTGCTTCTACGACATCGACAAGAAGTACGACGAGATCATGGCCGGAGTGGCAAAGCGACAGGCCGAGGCCGAGCGGCGGCAGGGAGTGTCCGCCTAGTGTCGGCCTGATCGCGGTCGATTGGGTCATGATCCGATCGGCTGGGTTGATCGATCCGGTTGATCAGGCTGATCGGTCCGTCGGATGACTGGTGTGGGTGGGCGATATCCAGCCGCACCAGTCATGTCGTTCTCTATGATTGATGAAGAGCACGACGACTGGCATGATCTTGCGGGATCGTGTGGAACGATACGGACCGTGGAACGGATCGGATCGTGAGTGACGGGGTTAAATGACGAACAGAGTTGGACGACGAAAGGGACTGACATGCGTAAACGGGTGACCATCAAGGACGTTGCCCGCGAGGCAGGGGTGTCGATCAAAACCGTATCGAATGTGATCAACGATTCGGGCAGCATGAGGCCAGAGACCCGCAAGCGGGTGCAGTCCGTGATGGACAGGATGGGCTACCAGCTCAATGTCTCCGCCCGATCGTTGAAAACGGGCCGTACCAAGGTGATCGGCATTGCCGTCGAGGAGTTCCGCCCGTTCTTCCTGCATCTCATCAACGCGATTTCCGAGGCGGCCCATGCCAAGGGGTATGGCGTGATCATCAATACGTATGGCGGTCGGTTGCCGGAGTTCATTCAGGAGGCGTCGACCCTGGCCACGGACGGATGGATTCTGCATCCTACGCCGAAAAGTCGCAACGGATTCATCCACTCCTCGTGGAACAAGCCGACCGTGCAGGTGGGCGAATATTCCTCCGCGGTACATTTCGACAACGTGGCGATGTCGAATCGCGCGGCGATCGAATACGTGACCGGACGATTCTTGGACTCGGGATGCAGAAGGGTAGGGGCATTCGGAGCCCCTGAGTCGTTATCATCCGTGATTCATGCGGTGAGATCGGGGGAGACAACCTCGCAGGCACTGCTGGATCAGGTATCTTCCATGACCGAAGGTGCCGCCAGTCTGAGATTTCAAGGATTCTGCGATGCGTTTGTCAAACGCGGAATGATTCCCGACTGGGATCTCGTCTGCTGTGACGAAGTGTGGGCCACCAGCAAGTCGTTTGAGATGACCTGCACGATGTTGGAGAGCATGACGCCTCCGGACGCGATGGTCTGCTTCACCGACGAGATCGCGATCGGCGTGATGCACGCCTGTGCGAGTCGGGGTCTGCGTGTGCCCGAGGACGTGCAGATCAGCGGTCATGACAACATCGATGAAGGCCGGTTCACCAACCCCACGCTCACCACCATAGACCCCTCGCTGCGGGAATATGCCAACACGGCATTCGACATGCTGTTGGAGCGGATGCAGGGATACGACGGAGCACCCAGATTCCACATGACCGGATACACCCTGGTGGAACGGGACTCCACCCGTTTCGGAAGGGGATGAAACCGTTCCTTGGATCGTGCGGCAGATGATTATTGGCAAATCCAAGCTTGAACGGCCCGAAAACCGGCTCTTCAAGCTTGGAATGACCAAAAACCAGTCGGCAGTCTCCCAGACGGTCCCTTTACCGGTCCTGCAGCAGACCGTTCGGGGGAGTGAGGACGAGATAGCCCTCCTCGACGTTGACCTCGGGGACGATCTCCTCGACGAATGGGACCAACGACTCGGCCCCGCTCGGCTCGGTGATGGTGAGCAGCCACTGGGCCGGGTTCTCCATCACGTCGGTCACCTTGCCGGCGACCTCGTACGGCCCGGACGCGGCGATCTCCTCGGAGTCACCGTCCTCCTCGGTTTCGGACTCGGTCTCATCGGAGTCACCGGACTCGGCCGGCCCATCGGTCGCATCGGCGTCCGCCGCATAATCGGCGTAGATCCTCGCCTCCAGACCGATCAGCTCCTCGGCGTAGAAGCCGTCGTCGTCCTCGTCCGTCTCGTCGGTTCCCTCGCCGATCCCGTGACTCGGCTCCACATACAGATCGGTGCCGTTGAGCGCTTCGGAGGCATTGCGATCGGTCACGCCGGCGAACAGGACGATCCAGCGGTCCTTGAACTTGCGTGACCTGACGACGCGGAATTCGCGGCCGTCACGGGCCAAGAGCACGGAGTCGGGAGAGAATCGCTCCTCCGGCTCGTCGGTGAAGACGCGTACGTTGACCTCGCCCTTGAGTCCCTGGGCGCGTCCGATACGACAAACCCTCAGCAACTCACGCTGCTGAGGGTTGTCAGAGAGATGTTCAGCCATCAGTCCTGATCCTTGAGTTGGAAGTTAACCCTTGCGGGCCACCATCCTACCAACTCAACGAACATCCATGATGTCCACGCGGACCTTGTGGTCGGACAGCGCCTGCACCACGGTGCGAATCGCATTCGCGGTACGGCCGCTGCGGCCGATCACGCGTCCGATGTCCTCCGGGTTCACCCGCACGCGAAGCAGTTCGCCGCGGTTGTTCTCGTGGGAACGGACGGACACGTCATCCGGGAAATCGACGATGTTCTTGATCAGATGTTCGACGGCTTCTGCGAGCATGATTACTCAGCCTTCTCCTCGGCGGCCTCTTCGGCCGGAGCTTCTTCGGACTCGGCGGCAGCGGCGGCTTCGGCTTCAGCCTTGGCCTTCGCTTCGGCCTCGGCCTTGGCGGCCTTCAGCTTCTGGGCCTCATCGGCGGCGGCGGCCACGCGGGCCTCGGCGTCCGGACCCTCGGCGGCGACCTTCAGCGTGCCTTCAGCACCCGGCAGGCCCTTGAACTTCTGCCAATCGCCGGTGATGTTCAGCAGCTTGAAGACGGCTTCGGTCGGCTGCGCGCCAACGCCCAGCCAGTACTGAGCGCGGTCAGACTTGATCTGGATCAGCGAGGGCTGCTTGTTGGGATCGTAGATGCCGATCTCTTCAATGGTCTTGCCGTTACGGGCCTTGCGGGAATCCATGACGACGACGCGGTAGAAGGCGTAGTGCTTCTTGCCCAGGCGCTTCAGACGAATCTTGGTTGCCAAAATGGCTCTCCTTATTGGATAGGGTTGCGAGTTTTCGGTTTCTGTGTGGGGCACGGAATCCGAGAACCCACGTGTCCTCGCTCGCCGGGGTGTAGAGGGCGCCACGGTTTGCGAATAACAACTAACTAGTATAACCACACTTTTCCAATAGGAAAACCCGAAGCGAGTCTTGATTCGCTTCGGGTTTGCGATGCCGTAACCGGGGGAGGGGCCGTAACCGGGATCGGGGCCGATCCGGCGTGTCGGATGGTCGGCTGGATGACCGGGTAGCCGGTTGGTCGGTCACACGACCCTGAGCTCCACGATCAGCGCCTTGTGATCGGCCCGCGGGATCTTCACCGTCTTCGCCCAGTTAGGTTTCAGACCTGGGGTGTGCAGTACATGGTCGATCTCGATCAGCGCGGGGAAGCCGGGCCAGGTGGCGGGGAAGGTGTTGTGCCAGCCGCGGTGCAGTTCGAAGGAGCTGTCGGCCAGTCCGGGACCGCAGGCCTTCCTGCCCAGCGCCAGCGCGTAGCGGAAACTGGGATGGTAGACGCTGGCGTTCATGTCGCCCAGCACTACGGTGCGCGGGGTGGCCGCGGCCGGTGTGGCGGTGCCGCCGGTTGCGATCGATCCGCTGCCGGAGTCGGTCTGCTCGATCTGTTCGGTGGGCTCCACGCCGGTGGACTCGGCCTGGGCGATCAGCGCATGACGGGTGGTCGGTTCGATGCCGAACAGTCCGATGTTACGGATGCCCTGACTCCAGTCCGCGCCGGACCGGGCGGGGGACTTCGTGTGCACGGCGGCCACGGTGACCGCGGCGCCGTCGACGTCCACGGTGGCGCTCGGCACGGCCGCCGCGTGGATGTTCAGCGTATCGGTGGAGAAATCGGTGATCCGGTATCGGCTCCAGATCGCGTTGAAGCCGCCGTTATCGGTTTTGGCCGAGTCGCCGAGGACCAGATATGGCAGCTGATCGGCGATATGCGAGTCCTGCATGCGCTTGACGAAGTCGTCGTTGATCTCCTCCACGGCGAGCACGTCGATGCGATCCATCTCCACCTCGTGCACGATGGAGCCGGTGTCCGCCCGGCCGTAGCGGGTGTTGAGATTCATAACGCGCAAGGTGCGGGAGGATGATGGTGACGCGGACGTCGACGCGGCGACGGTCTGCCTCGGCACGGCCAGCGCGTCCGTCCACGAGTCCGGAATCGGTATGACGTAGCCGGTCTGCCAGACCAGCTGCACGATGATCAGGACGATCGCGATCGCCAGCGGTGCGCGGTGATGGGTGAACAGGGCGACGATCGCGACCAGCGCAAGCGGCGCGATCAGCAGCGGGATCAGCGCGACGGCCTCGGGAAGCGGACGGAACCGTTCCGTGCCGGCGGGCAGATATTTGAGCGCCATCCATAGCGCGATGCCGATGACGCAAAGCCAAAGCAGAAGGGTCATGCGATGATTCCTTGGATTGACGGCTGATGATCTGGTGGTTCCGCGTGATCGGCGCGGACTTTTCGAGCTGTTCGGTCTGCGGGACGCGGGACGGCGGGTGCGGGATTGCTTGCCGCGGGATTGTGTGCCGCGGGATTGCTTGCCGGCGCGCGCACGCCCATCGGGCTCGGGATTCGTGGCGCGTCTGAGCAGTTCGCGGCGTTGGGACGCCCGCTGCCGGTTAGATGAGGATGTTTTTGGCATGAATCGAATGCCGGCGACTGCCGGCGGTGACGATAACGAGGGCTCCCCTCACCGATAGGAGGGGAGCCCGAAACGATGGTTTCCGGAAGAGTCCGGGGTTATGTCCTCCCGGCTTCCGGAGTCGTGATCAGCGGCCGCCGAGCAGACCGCCGAGACCGCCGCCGAGGTTCGGCGGGAGATCGGGCATGCCGTTGCCGCCCATGGCCTGCTGGAGTCCGGCGGGCAGGGCCGGGTTCTGCGGCTGCTTCTGGAACGCGGAGCCGGAGGACTTCTTGCCGGAGGACTTGCCGGCGAGACGCTCGCGCAATGCCCTCTCCTCGGCCTCGCGCTTCATCGGGTTGCCGGACTTGCCGCCCTTCTTCTTGTTCTTGCCCTTGCCCTTGCGGTTGGACTTCGTACCGCCGGGGCCTCCCATGCCGGGGAAGCCGCGCTGGCCGCTGCTCATGCGCTTCATCATCTTGGCAGCCTGCTCGAATCGCTGCAGCAGTCCGTTGACCGCGGAGACGGTGTTGCCGGAACCGTAGGCGATGCGGGCGCGACGGGAGCCGTCGATGATCTTCGGGTTGCGGCGCTCCTCGGGGGTCATCGAACGGATGATGGCCTCGGTGCGATCCACTTCCTTCTCGTCGAAGGCCTCGAGCTCCTTGCGGTGCTGGGCCATGCCGGGGATCATGCCCAGCAGGTTCTTCATCGGGCCGAGCTGGCGGACCTGCTGCAGCTGCTCGAGGAAGTCGTCGAGACCGAACTCGCCTTCGGAGAGCTTGGCGGCCGCGGCGCGGGCCTGCTCCTCGTCGAACTGCTTCTGCGCCTGCTCGATCAGGGTGAGGATATCGCCCATGTCGAGGATGCGGGAAGCCATGCGGTCGGGGTGGAAGACCTCGAAGTCCTTGAGACCCTCGCCGGTGGAGGCGAACAGGATCGGCTTGCCGGTCACGCTGGCCACGGACAGTGCGGCACCGCCTCGGGCGTCGCCGTCGAGCTTGGAAAGCACCACGCCGGTGAAGTCCACGCCCTCGTCGAAGGCCTTGGCGGTCTTGACGGCGTCCTGACCGATCATCGCGTCGATCACGAACAGGATCTCGTTGGGCTGCACGGCGTCGCGGATGTCGCGGGCCTGCTTCATCAGCACGTCGTCCACGCCGAGTCGGCCGGCGGTATCGATGATCACCGTGTCGTAGAGCTTGTCCTTGGCGAGCTTGATGGAATCGCGGGCCACCTTCACCGGATCGCCGGTGGTCTCGCCCGGGGCGCTGACCTCGTCGCCGCCATCGGACTGCACGCCCTTCTCGGGGGCGTAGACGGGCACGCCGGCGCGTTCGCCCACCACCTGCAGCTGGGTCACGGCGTTCGGTCGCTGAAGATCGGCCGCCACGAGCAGCGGGGTGTGGCCGGCGTCCTTGAGCCAGTAGCCGAGCTTGCCGGCGAGCGTGGTCTTACCGGCGCCCTGCAGACCGGCGAGCATGATGATCGTCGGCGGGTTCTTGGCGAAGTTGAGCGGACGGTCGACGCCGGCGCCCAGGATCTCGGTCAGCTCGTCGTTGACGATCTTGACCACCTGCTGGGCCGGGTTCAGCGCGTCGGAGACCTCGGCGCCGAGCGCGCGTTCGCGCACGCGGGAGGTGAAGGAGCGGACCACGTCGAGGGCCACGTCGGCGTCGAGCAGGGCGCGACGGATCTCGCGGATCGTGCCGTCGATATCGGCATCGGTGAGTTTGCCCTTCGAACGCAGATTCTTGAAGGCGTTCGAAAGCCTGTCAGTCAAAGAGTTAAAAGCCATAATGTCCCCAAGTCTACCGATGCGGCGGGAAAAGCGGGGTGCCGCGTTGGCTGTGGTGTTTGGTGGTGGTGCATGCATTATGCTAGCATAAATGGTGACAGCATAATGCAGGCAAGGAGGGCGCCATGGTTTCGGATGGAAGCGGAGCGGCGGAGAACGGGTCGGCAGAGAGCGGGTCGGCAGAGCACAGGGCGAATGATTCGGGGCAGGTGCGCACATTGACGATCCGGCGGGTGCCCGAGGAGTGCGTGGTGGTGCTCAAGCAGGCAGCCAAGGACAACAACCGTTCCATGGAGTCGCAGATGCGATCGGTGATCGAGGAATGGACGGCCAGCTATGTGGCGCACGAGGAGATGAAAACCACGAATTTCGCGCAGGAGATGAGAGACTTCATGGCGGAAATGGGTATCGACGGATTTGACAATGAGGAGTTTCCCATTCCTGATCGTCGGGCGGAAGAGCAGAGGGATATCGAATTTGTCGATTGGGCGGATACCGAAGAGGCTGACGGACGGTCGGCTGAAGGGGGAGCATCCGCATGACCATTGTGTTGGATACGAATGTTATCAGTGAACTGGTGAGGCCGCGGCCGGATCAGTCGGTAATGCAGTGGTTTGCAGGGCGTTCCGTCGAGGATTTTGCCATAACGGCGATCACCGTGGCGGAATTGTTCTACGGATGCTGGCGCATGCCGGCAGGCAGGAGACAGCATGAGTTGAGCATGGTGCTCAATCGCATGTTGTCCCCATTTGTCGAACGAGTTCTGCCGTTCGATGCAACGTCTGCATTGCGATATGCACGGATCAAGGTGGAACGGCAGCGGATGGGGCGGCCGATCATGACTGCCGATGCCCAGATTGCCGCTACGGCTCTGGCCAATGATTGCACACTGGCCACGCGCAACATCAAGGATTTCGAGGGGACTGGCGTCACACTGATCAATCCCTGGAATTGGAACTAACGTCGTTTGTTTTCGTCGGTCGGATGAGGTGACGGACGAAGTTTCGTTCGAAGACCCTCATCAGTCGGCTTTAGCCGACAGCTTCCCCCAAGAGGGGGGAGCCTAAGATTTGGTCCTTCGTTCGCCTGTTGACCTGTTCCTTATGCTCGCCTGTCGGATGGGGCACCGAAGCGACGAAGTCCTCCTGCCTTCCCCTTGAGGCTGAGCCCGTTAAGCGGGCGCCGGAGGCGGTTGCCGGGCTCAGGCGAGCCGACAGGCGAGCATGGTGACGCGGTCGTAGACCGTCCGTTCCTGCTCGAAGGTGGCCGGCATATGCCGGTCGGATGAGGTGACGGACGAAGCTGCGCTTCGGGCCTTCGTTCGCCTGTCGGCTCACATTTCACCGATGAACGGCTCTGCCGTTCATCGGTGAAATCCTGTCGGCTCGCCTGAACCCTAAAAACGCCTCTGGCGTTTTCTTAACGGGTTCAATCCCGCAAGAATGGACGGTCCTTCGGCCGGCATTCTGTTTGCTCGCCTGTCGGCTCGCCTGAACCCTAAAAACGCCTCTGGCGTTTTCTTAACGGGTTCAGCCAAGCGGCCCGGAGCGTATCGCGAATCACATGCCCCCGCCGCCCCCACCAGAACGATGCGCGATCTGGGAGGATCTGAGGCGAGATCACCTACTCGACCTGTTCGCTGAGCTCCATCCACTCCGCTTCGAGGTCGTCACTCTCCGAGGCGATGGCCTGCATCTGCCCGTTGAGCTCGTTCAGACCTTCGAAGTCGGTGGGGTCGTGCGCCGCCATCTTCGCTTCAAGGTCGCTCTTCTGTTCCTCAAGCTTGGCGAGCTTGCGTTCGATGGCCGAAATGCGTCGGGTGATCTGATGGTATTCCTTGCCGGACAGCTTCGGCTTATCGTCGGTGTCGCCCGATCCATCGGCCTCCGTCGCGTTCGCCGCGGAACCCTGCGTCGACTTGCCGGCTCCGGAATCCGCTCCCGTCTTCTGCAGGTGCTCGACCATGTCGAGATAGTCCTGCACGCCTCCGGGCAGATGACGCACCTTGCCGTCGTACAGTGCGAACTGCTGATCGGTCACGCGCTCCAGCAGATACCGGTCGTGGGAGACCACGATCAGCGTGCCGGGCCAGGTGTCGAGCAGATCCTCCATCACGGCGAGCATGTCGGTGTCGAGATCGTTGCCGGGCTCGTCCATGATCAGCACGTTCGGCTCGTCCAGCAGGATCAGCAGCAGCTGCATGCGTCGCTTCTGTCCGCCGGAAAGATCACGGATCGGGGTCATCAGCTGCGCGGACTCGAATCCCAGACGCTCCATGAGCTGACCGGGCGTCACCTCCTTGCCGTCCACGATGTAGCTGGGCTTATATCGGCTGAGCACTTCCTTGATCTTGTACTTGCCCAGCTTCTCCAACTCGTCCAGTCGTTGGGAAAGCACGGCGAACTTCACGGTCTTGCCGATGTTCACATGGCCGGCGGTCGGGGTGAGCGTGCCGTCGAGCAGCTTGAGCAGCGTGGACTTGCCGGCGCCGTTCGCACCGACGATGCCGATGCGGTCGCCCGGGCCGATCAGCCAGGTCACATCGTCGAGGATCTTGCGGCCCGACACGGTCACACGCTGTGCGGCCGACGTGACCTCCGGCTTCACCTGCACTTCGGCAACGCCCTGTTCGCGGGCCAATGCCTCGGCTTCGGCGCGGGCCTTCGCCGCGGCCTCGACCGCCTCGGGCACGCCGGCGTCCACCAGACGGGGATCGGCCATCGTATCGACCGCGACCTCGATCGAGCCGTGCGGCTGCGGTTCGGCGTACATGGCGTTGACGAAATCCTCGGGCAGGCTGCCCTGTCCGTCGCCCGAACCGGCCGCGTCGCCGTTGCCCTCGTCGCCGGCCGTACGCGAATTCTTGGCGAAGATCTGCGTCACGTCGATGAGATCCACCACCTGCTTGCCCAGACGCGAGGTGGCCATCTGCTTGAGTTCGAGCGTATTGCGCACCGGCGGCACGTCGGCGATCAGCTCTCGTGCGGCCTTCACATGGAACTTCTGCTTGGTGGAACGGGCCCTTGCGCCGCGCGTGAGCCACGCCAGCTCCTTGCGGGCAAGGTTGCGGCGCTTCGTCTCGCGCACGTCGGCCTGACGGTCACGCTCCACGCGCTGCAGCATGTATGCGGAATAGCCGCCCTCGAACGGGTCGATCACCCCGTCGTGCACCTCCCACATCGAGGAGCACACCTCGTCGAGGAACCAGCGGTCGTGCGTCACCA
Source organism: Bifidobacterium simiarum (assembly GCF_002802905.1). Taxonomy (GTDB): domain Bacteria; phylum Actinomycetota; class Actinomycetes; order Actinomycetales; family Bifidobacteriaceae; genus Galliscardovia; species Galliscardovia simiarum. The sequence continues at coordinate 29,794 of NZ_PEBK01000002.1, read as the reverse complement.
GCAGCAGCGCGCCAGAACCGTTCGCCCAGCGGTTCTTCAGATGCTCGGCCAGCCAGTGGATCGTGACCACGTCGAGATGGTTGGTCGGCTCATCGAGCGCCAGAATGTCCCAGTCCTTGAGCAGCAGCCGGGCCAGATCGGCGCGCCGGCGCTGGCCGCCGGACAGCGAGCCGATGCGGGCGTTGAGGTCGATGCCGCCCAGCAACGCCTCCACGATCTCACGCGACTTGGTCTCGGCCGCCCACTCGTAGTCCTCGCGACCCTCGAGCGCGGCCTGACGCACCGTGGCGTTATCGTCGAGCGGATCGCGTTGGTCGAGCATGCCGAACGTCAGTCCGCCGCGCTTGGTCACCCGGCCGGAATCCGGCTCCTGCGTGCCGTTGAACAGGTGCAGCAGCGTGGACTTGCCGTCGCCGTTGCGGCCGACGATGCCGATGCGGTCGCCCTCGAACACACCTTGGGTCACATCGGTGAAGATGGTCTTCGTGGCGAAGGCGAGCGAAACGTGTTCCAATCCAAGATCATAAGTAGGCACAAACTACCAATCTACCGCCCGCCCAAGTCAAGGCCCCGCGGGCGATGGTGCCGGCCGTGGGCGCCGCGGGAGGGAATGCGGAAAAGCACGAAAGAAGTGCGAAAAGAATCGCGGTCTACTTGCGCAGTATGAGCTTCAGCTCGAACAGCAGGTCCTTCGGATGCCGTCGCAGACCTCTCGCCACGCGATACAGTGGCAGCAACGCCCGCTTCCACCATGTGCCGGCCCATTCGGGAAAATGCTGTTCCACCCATGATCTCGGCGGGTAGATTCGCCGCCATCCGTAGATCAGTCCTACGCGTGTCCGGCGTCCCTCACGTTGCGCGGCCTGACGTTGGCGATCGAAGCTCTTCGTGGCTCCGTTGCGTTTCGTGCCATACACTCCGCTTTCGATGATCTCCGCGAACAGCTGGCGCTCGCTCGGTCCGACGTGTCGCCGCCAGTCGCGCGGATGATCGAACAGGGCGAGAGACAATGATCGCACCATGGTCTCGAACTGGTCCAGTTCCAGCTTGCGCAGTTCGGCGTGAATGTAATCCCAGTCGAATCGTTCGCCGGTATTACCGTCTCCGGTGCCGCTGAATCTGCGGCAGAACACCGCTTCGTCGGCAAGGAACCGCAGTCCGAATCCCGAGGATCGGTAGTGCTTCATCATGTGGGCGATGTGGAATACGTATTCGTCATCCGGGCGGAAATGGAATCCGCCGGCGTGACCGTCTTCGGAGTTTCCGGAGCCTTCGTCGTCGGGGATCGCTAGCTGCCACGGATTGGCGTAATACCGGTTCATCGCATCGTCGTAATATCCCTGCGATCGTTCCGTATCGGTGACGATGCAGCGATGCAGCTCGAAATGGAGACCGCCTCGCACATAGGAGAGCTCCCGCTCCCATTCGGTCCGCTTATGGTATCCGTGTGCCTCCATAATCGATTTGGCGAGATCGCTGGCCTCAATCTCCTTTGCCTGGCGCTCGTCCGCATTGTTTCCGCGGAACCGCCACGCGCCAAGTGCATCGTCGTACTGCGTGAATCCGAACACCAGATCTTGATCGCCCATGGACCGCAGACCGGGCTGCGGATAATAGGTGGCGGTCACAATGCCCTTCAACGGCAGCCATGACAGTCCGGCGTTGCGGAAATCGGCCAATATGGACTCCCGATCCGCATCGTAGGCGAGCTGACGGAACAGGGTGAGATCGGCGTCGTTACGCCATTTCGCAGCGAGATCTTCCGGCAGCTGTTCGCGTATCGTCCCGCTCATGCCGGTCCAGGTCAAGGCCTCCACGCTGTGGAAGGCGGCCAGCTCGTAGAGCGAGACCCAATCCTTCGAGTTGATATCCTGCGAGTTGATATCGGACGGATCGGTATTACGCTGATCACCGTCGTCGTCCGGCCGATCCTCCCGTAGCGCCGCCGCGATCAGTTCGACCAGCTGATCACCCAGTCGCCGCAACTGGGCGGGTGGCATCTCCTCAGTGCGCGACGATATGTCGTGCTGTGTCATGATGGCCTCCAATATCTGAAATGTCTGATCGGCTGGGTGGAGCTGGCGGACGGTCACGCATGTCATCGCCGTCGGCATACCGCCATGATATCGACGTGGCCGATTTCCTGATACATGAGGCCGCATATCGTTGCGAGTCAATATCATTACGATTCAGTATCGGCATAGGTCAAGGAGCGGGGTACCGTCATGAGCAAATCCAGAAAACGATCCGTAAACAGTACCGTTGGTGGGCCCCGTTCCTCCCGACGAGATGGCGAACGAAACCGGCCGTCGGTCACCAAGCTCGGTAGCGGTCTCGCCGTGGGATTTTTCGTTGTCTTTGCGGCGATCGTGATCGTGGTGTCGCTGTTCGTCTCAGGCGTGTTCTCCGGTGACTCCTCGGGATCGGCTGCGAGCATCTCGTCGATCATGTCGTTGAGTGTCGCGTTGACTTCGGTCTGATCGTATGACGATGGCCGTGTTGTCTGGCCGGTTCTCGGTCCGTCATCGCGCCGTATGATGGCGGCATGACTGATTTTCTCATGCGTGTGGCCGGTCTCAATGTGGCGGTGCGGTCGGTATACGATCGAATCGCCCAACAGAGTGCCGACTATCTTTTGCCGTCGGCGGGGTTTGACAAGGACGCGGCGAAGGCGGATATCGTCGTTGACGTTTCGCAGGCCGATATCGACCACGAGCGTGAGATCGGGGAACCCGGCGACTGGAGCGATCCGTATCTGGAGACACTGGCCGTGTTCCGTAGGATCGCCGAGGTGGCACCTGGCTATCGGCGTCTGGTGTTTCACGGGGCCACGCTCGAATATCAGGGGAAGGCCTATATCTTCACCGCGCCGAGTGGGACCGGGAAGACCACGCATATTCGACTGTGGAAACAGGTGTTTGGCGATCGGGTTGACATCATCAACGGTGATAAGCCAATGCTGAAGGTTGATGATTCCGCCGATGACAACGGTTCCCGCGGGGAAATGGGAGCTGATCTCGGTCTTCGTGGCCGTGCGACTGTTACCGCCTACGGCACGCCGTGGGCAGGCAAGGAGCGTTGGCAGCGTAACGTCAACGCTCCGGTGGCGGGTATCTGCGTGGTGACCCGGGCTCGGGAGGAATCCAGGGAGCTCGACAATGAGTCGGCGTCGACCCGCACGGCATTCATGGACGATGACGGCGTGGCGAATACGTGCGAACGGATCGATGCGGCCGAAGCCATGCCATTGATTCTTCAGCAGACGTATATGCCGTCCGATCCTTCGAAGGCGGCCGATACGTTGGATCTGCTGGATACGGTGTTGCGCGAGGTTCCGGTATACCGACTGTCATGCACGATCAGCGAAGCCGCGGTAAAGGCCAGCGCGGGCGCCATGGTTGAGTAATCGGCTTCGGTGACGTTCGATCATAGACAGTAACCATATTTAAGCGTCTGGAATCGGGGGTGTATCGAGGGTATAGGGGTGTTATCATGGGGGTTGGTTGTAGGTAAGGCATGCATAACACTGCCGGCAACTACGTGATTTCACTGTTTTATTCCCAAGACGGAAGAGGGACATTAATGATGTCAGCTAGGATTTTGAAAGTAGGAACGGGGGTGTTTGCCGGCTTCGCGATGATCGCGGCTCTTGCCTCTGTCGCTCCTGCTTCATATGCAGCAGGAGATTCTAACGGGGGGGGGGGGGATACTGATATCGCAGTAACCCAACCGGCGGCATCGAAGAACGTAGCCACGGTTGATGGCGCGGCCTATCCGACATTGGCGGATGCCATTGCCGCCGCGCAGGCGGGTCAGACCGTGGTGATCACCGCCAATACGGACGAGCATGTCAGCATCGACAAAAAGCTCAACATCACAGCTGACAAGGGAGTCTCCTTCGCGGGTACCCTGACGTTCAACAAGGGCGCCGACGGCTCTTCGGTCAAGGGCGTGACCTTCGACCGTCCCGCGGCAGGTGCCGAAGGTACCTTCAATGCCGTGGCTTTGGAAAGCGTCACTAATGTGACGGTAAGCGGCAACGTCTTCAATTCCCCGAGTGCCCTGTTCCAAGGCAAGGAGTGGCAGTACAACGGCGTGTGGGTCCGTGGTTCCGCCAACTTCACCATTGCCGACAACGAGTTCAACCTCGGTCGTCTGAATGACACCAATGGCACCGGCACCGTGGCTGCCGATTCGAATTCGAATCAGGCCGTCAATCTGGTCGGCTGGGGAAACAACAACATTCATGACGTCACGATCAAAGGCAATCAGGTGACCGTGACGGCTCCTGCCGCCGATGCTACGAGGTCGGGTTCCATTCAGCTGCTGATCGCCATGGGCAACAGCAGCACTGAAGGCAAGTACGGCATTCAGAATGTGACCGTCGAAGGTAATACCTACAACGGTGCCGCGGACTCCGCCAACGCTCGTTTTGCCGGATTGGCCAATGTCAAGGGCATCAGGTTCGTCGGCAATACGGTGAGCAATGCCGCTGGCGGTATCTTCCAGAGCATCTGGCAGGGTTCGACCTCCTCCAGCGATGATGTTTCGATTTCCGCAGATACGTACACGAGCGTACAGAAGCCGTTTGCGGTAAACACGAACGAGGCCGTCGGTGCGCTGCTGACCGATGCCAGTGGCAAGACCACTTCGTACGGATGGATCGCTGATGCCGTCAAGGCCGCCAACGCGCAGGACGGCGCCACCATCACCGTGCTGAAGAATGTGAGCAACCACTCGCAGTACACCTTCAACACCAAGGTGACGTTCACCGCCGCACAGCCCGGTCTGACGTTCAACGGATCGATTCGTCTGAAGGCCAGCGGTTCCAAGGTGTCCAACCTCGGCTTCCTGATCGACAACAACGATCTGGTGTTCAAGGACGGCAAGCTTCAGTCCGGTAGCGTACAGCAGAGCGTGATCGTCTCCAACGGCGCGAAGGACGTTGAGATCACCGGCAACACGTTCTCCATTCCGAGCGTGTACAAGGGACAGGTCGATTTCCAGCCCAGCTCGATCTGGCTGGAGCAGGGCGTGAGCGGCACGAACATCCACGACAACACGTTCAAGCTTGGTCGTTCCCATTACAACTCCGCCGTCGGCATCAACTTTGTTGGCGGTACGACCCCCATCGCGGACACCACCGTCAATAACAACACGGTGACCTTCACCAAGGATGCTCCGAACGTGACGAGCGGCAGTGCCATGTTCGTCGTCGCCAACGGCAACACCGACGGCAAGTACGGCGTGCAGGGGATCACCGCTTCTGGCAATGTCGTCGATGGCACGGCTCTGCCCAATAAGAGCTATGCCGTGGCGATTTCCGACGTCAAGGGACTGCACCTGACCGACAACAAGGTCACCGGCACCTACATGGCGCTCAGCTACAGCTCCTGGCAGGGCAAGACCTCCGCCAGCACCGATATCGTGCTGAAGAAGAACGCGCTGAAGGACAACACGGCCGATGTCTACTTCAACCCCCTGTTCAACACCGGCAAGATGACCTCGAGGGACGTCGTCTATGGCAGTGGTGCTGATGCCAATGTGATCGTTCGTTCGACCTATGAGGCCAAGGCCCCGTACGTCAACGGTCTGGCATTCGCCGGCTGGTACACCGACTCGACGCTGTCCAAGCCTGCTCAGCAGGGTTCTAAGGACGTTGTCGCCTACCTGATCCCGGTTGAGCAGGCGTACAAGATCCAGTTCCTGGGAGGTTCGCTGCGCGTCGATACCCCGCAGGTCAAGGACACCGCCAACCTTCGCTTCAGCTACCGCACCAAGATGCTGGGCAAGAACCTGCAGTACCAGTCCGCTGGCTGGTCGTACACCATTCCTGGCATCAACAACTTCGATGCGACCGCCAAGAACCCGTACACCGATACCGAAGGCTACACCGTTAACAATCTGGTGCTCACCAATGTGCCGAAGGATCAGTACGACACCGCCATCAGGGTGCGTATGAGCCTGACGTACAAGACGCCCGACGGCACGTCCGTCACGGTATTCGACCCTGTCGAGCAGTCCCGTTCGGTGAATCAGGTGGCCAAGGCCATCGTTCAGGACGGCACCGTCTCCGGTGTGGTCAAGGACTACGCTCAGGGCCTTCTGGACGTCTCCGCGGCCCTTCGATAATACCCAAACCGAATAATCATCAAACCCAAGAAAAGCAAGGAGCATATTATGCAGAACACTGAATACACCAAGCCGTCGATGACCGTCATCGCGCTGACCGGCGCCGATATCGTCCGCACCAGCGCCGGCGACACCGACGTGCCGTGGCCGGGCACCGGCGTTTCCGCCAAGCAGTGATTTCGATCCGTTCATTCGCTGAACGATGATGACGAAGCAGGAGAAGGTCTCGGAATCAGTTTCCGGGGCCTCCTCCTCTCGTTTGTTGTGAAAGGATTTGATGATGCAGAAAGCATTGCATATGCGCAATGGCGCTGAATCATACGAGAAGCCGAACATGCATATCGTGCGGTTCGCCTCGAACGACATCGTGCGAACCAGCAGTGGCGCTCCGGGACCGGGTTGGCATTGGTGTTCGAACACCGGCACTTGGGCTGAACCCGAATGGTCCTGCTCGTACTGATCGGTACTTGTGCTCATCGTGCGCCTTAAGGCCCGGACTTCGTATCCGGGCCTTACTCATTGAAGACGTTATACACCGGCTGGGCCGTAATCTCATATGGGCATCGTCGGGATTCACCGGTATTCAGGGGGTTTATTGATATGGGAAAGCACGCAGACGATAGTGAACGACGTCGATCGCAGGCAGGTCGTGTCCGAATCAGGATCGGCATCGTCGTTGCGGCTGTAGTGGCGCTGATTGTCATTCTGGTCTTCGCATGGTCAGCGCTATCCACCGGCGGATCCGGGAGCCATTCGGGCACCGGGGAAAGCTCTTCCTCATCCCAATCAGGAAATGTGTCGTCGCCGTCGGCATCCGCCTCGACCGGAACGAATGGCGAAACCACAGGATCCCAGTCCGGACAGTCGGGGCAGCAGAACGGTCAATCCTCTGGTACCGAGGGCACGTCAACCGATCAGCAGAGCCAGAGCGGCAACGGTTACGGCGCGGTCGTGGAAGAGGACGGCGCAACCGGCGGAGCCACTGCGACCGGCGGATCCACTGCGACCGGCGGAGCCACGACGAAATCGAATGGCAGCGGCAACAGTTATGTGGACACCCCAGGTCTTTCCGGCAAGTCATCCGGCTCGTCCTCCTCGAAGAACAGTACGGGCAAGCAGGGTGATACCGATGTCAGCGGAGAGTCAGGCGTCGTCACGGAACGGGACGGTAGCCACTGGAGCAAATCCTACTGACGATCTGGGTGCGGTATCCACGGTATCGAGCGGTGCCGGCACGGTGAAATCGCGATGAAATGATGGTCTGGAACACGGATATGAAGTTGAAGAAGATCCTCGGTGAGTCGTCGTGGAAGGCGTATCGATGGCTGCTTGGCGTATGCGGCAAAGCCGTGTGGCTGGTGCTACTGCTTTGCGTGTTGCAGGCGGGCATGGCTTCGATCGGCGTGAGCTACGCGCTGCTCATGCGAGACGCCATTGATGCGGCGGTCGCCCATGATTCGGCACGATTTTGGTTTATGGGCGTGTTGTTCGGTTCGGTGCTGCTGGTGCAGATTCTGCTGCGCGCGGCATATGTCTACGTCGGGGAGCTTTCCCGATCGACGATGGACAACCGACTGCGATCCACGGTATTCGGCGGGATTCTCCGCTCCGATGCCGCGCATGCCTCCCGATATCATTCCGGTGAACTGATGAACCGACTCACTTCGGATATCACCGTGGTATCCGAAGCGGTCACCACACTGGCTCCGGTGGCGGTATCGATGGCCATCCGCATAGTGGGCGTCATCGCCGTGATGTTCCTGCTTTCGCCCGCGCTCACCGGTGTGTTTGTCGCCGCCGGCCTGATGATGACCATATTCTCGGTGCTGTTGCGCGGATGGCTGAAACGGCTTCACAAACGGGTGCAGGAGGCCGAGGGCCGTGTTCGCTCGTTCATGCAGGAATGCCTGGAAAGTCTGCTGGTGATCCAGTCGTTTGGCGTTGGCACGAAAATGCTGGATTGGGCCGGTCGTCGCATGGCCGATCATCAGCGGGCCCGTCTCCGTCGTGTGGCGGCCAGTGACCTCGCTTCCACAGGCTTGAACGTCGCCATGCAGGGCGGATATCTAATCGGCTTCCTGTGGTGCGGATATGGTCTGCTGCACGGCACGATCAGCTACGGCACTCTGATGGCCGTGATCCAGCTCATTGCGCAGATCCAATCGCCCTTCGCTGCGCTGGGCGGCATGTTCCCCCAACATGCGGCCATGCTCGCCAGCGTCGAGCGGCTGATCGACGTGATGCCGAAACGGGATGGCGAACTTTCGACAAATGGCTCGGCCACGGCGTCTACGGCCCCGTCTCCCGACGATCTGATGGCCCTGCGATTCAACCACGTAGACTTCACCTACGGGCGCAATCAGGTGCTGCGCGGTTTCTCCGTTGAGATTCCGCGTGGACAGTTCGTGGCGATCACCGGTCGTAGCGGTATCGGCAAGAGCACGGTGATGAAACTGCTGCTTGGCGCCTACGTGCCGCAGTCGGGCACGATCAGGTTCGAGATGACCTCTGGCCGGTGGATTCCCCCGACACAGGCCCCTCGCGGACTGTTCGCCTACGTACCGCAGGGCAACGGTCTCATGTCCGGGACCATTCGCGAAGTGGTGGCGTTTGCGGATCCTCACGCCGACCCCAACCATATTGATGACAAGTGTGTGCGATGGGCCTGCGAGGTCGCTGATGCGGCGGGATTCATCGAGGCGCTTCCCGGGCGGTACGACACCATGCTCGGCGAACGGGGAGCCGGACTATCCGAAGGCCAGATGCAGCGGTTGTCGATCGCACGTGCGCTGTATAGCCGTGCCCCGGTACTGCTGCTGGATGAATCCACATCGGCTCTCGACGTCGCCACGGAACGGGCCGTATTGGAGCGGATCCGCGCCCTGCACGACAAAACCGTACTGATCGTGACCCACCGAGCCGAGGTGCTGGAGTATTGCGACCGGACGATCCGGCTTGGTCGGTCGAACGACATCGAAAACGGAATCAACAACGACATCAACAGAAAGGAACGATGATGAGAATCAAGGATGGATTCGTGCTGCGTGAGGTGGCCGGACAGGGAGTGGTGATCGCCACTGGAGAAGCAAGCAGGGATTTTCACGGGATGATCCGGCTCAACGGTACGGGGGAGATGATCTGGAAGTCGCTGGCCGACGGCCGCAGCGAGGAACGGATCGTCGAGGAACTGACTGAACGATTTGACATCACCGAGGAGCAGGCGAAGACCGACGTGACCGCATTTGTTCGGCAGATGCGAGACAACGGGTTCCTCGTTGACTGAGCGGGCGTGGTCCGAGGATATCGAGCGGATCCTCGAGACCGAAGGATTGTTCGTCTCCACCACATCCGGCACGAGCATGTGGCCGATGCTGCGCGATCGACGCGATACGATCATCATCAGGCCGATTGCGGACGTTCGTCCGGACGGTGTGCTGCACAAGTATGACGTACCGCTGTACCGCCGGGAAACCGACGGCGCATATGTGCTGCATCGGGTGATCGGAGTCAGTGGCGCGCGGTCCGAAACACGGTATGTGATTCGGGGAGACAACACCTACACGCCGGAATATGTTCGTCCTGATCAGGTGATCGGCGTGTTGTCCGACTGCTACCGGGGGAATCGGCGGATCGACCTCGGCGGGCGGCCATACCGTCTGTACGTGCGATGCTGGGTGGCGATCTATCCGATTCGGCATTGTTGTCGGCTGCTGAGGGGCGCGCTGGCCCGCACCCCGCTCAAGGGCCTGTATCGGGCCTGTACCGGACGTTGAGCGGGGTACTCAGGGAATTTATTACGCAGTGTTGTTCGTCGCGCCTTACCGGGCGGCGTCGAGGGATTTGGCGTAGGTGGAGCAGCGGGCGGCGAAGCTGGAGAACACCGATTCGGCCAGCGGCATGAGCCGCGGATTGTATTCGGCGAAGTCGTCGCGCAGCTTCTCGACGCTTACGCCGGCCTTCTTCGCGTCCTTGACCATCGAGGGCTCGCTGAGCCACTCCTCGAACAGCGTGGCGGTGACCTCCAGATGGAACTGCAATCCCAGCGCGGTGCCGGCGCGGAACGCCTGCACCTTGGTCAGCGGGCTGCGGGCGAGCACCTGGGCGCCGGCCGGCAGCGTCACCACGTCGTTGTGCCAGTGCAGCACCTCGAGGCTCTTGGACCACATCGAGAAGTAGTCGTGCTGCTCAATGCGGGTGATCGGCGCGAATCCGATCTCCGGGGCCTTGCCCTGCTTGAGCTTGCCGCCCAGCGCACCGGCGATGATCTGATGGCCGAGGCAGATGCCGAGCACCGGCTTGCCCACCGCCACGGCGGCCTTCACCAGCTTCGCCTCCGCCTTGAGGCCCGGGTACTTGTCGTAATCCTGGGCGCCCATCGGCCCGCCCATGATCACCACGCCGGCCACGTCCTTGAAATCGGGCAGGTCGGGCTTTTTCTTCTTGGCGATGTTGAGAATCTGCGTGGGTACGTACATCTCTTCGAGGTTGTCGAGGATGCGTCCGGGTTTTTCCCACTCAACGTGTTGAAAAATCAGTACCTGAGATTGCGACATACCTCCATTGTGGCACCTCGAACGACATGTCACACGCGAAATGTCGCATTCGCAACGTAGTGATGTGGCGGACTGCGGGGTTTGCCCCGGCGGGTCGTCGGATCGCGATCCGGAACCGAGCCGAGCCGAATCGCAGCGCCGTGGCCACGAGGAGCGAACCATAAACGAAACGTATGGGGAAAGCCTTGCGCGTTGTCGTATTGCAAAAGTACGCTCGTGAATATGACAGATACCCCAAAAGCGCTTGATTTCAACGATTCCGTGGCGAAGGGACTTCACCTGTACGACACCGCCACCCATCGCGTCACCCCGTTCGTTCCGCTGAAGCCCGGCCGGGTCGGCATCTACGTGTGCGGTGCCACCGTGCAGAGCTCGCCGCATGTGGGACACATCCGCGCCGCCGTGGCGTTCGACGTGGTTCGCCGCTGGATGCTCCGACTGGGGTACAAGGTCACGTTCGTGCGCAACGTCACCGACATCGACGACAAGATCCTCGACAAGGCCGCCGCGGCCGGCCAGCGCTGGTGGGAGCGCGCCTACATCTACGAGCGCGAGTTCACCGCCGCCTACGAGACGCTGGGCGTGCTGCCGCCTACCGTGGAGCCTCGCGCTACCGGGCACATCCTCGACATGGTCGAGCTGATCCAGCGCATCATCGACAACGGCCACGGCTACGTGGTCACCGACGCCGACGGCAAGCCCACCGGCAACGTGTACTTCGACGTGCCGAGCTGGCCTCATTACGGCGAGCTGACCCATCAGAAGCAGGGTGAGGGCGTCGAATCAGACGCCGCCTCCGAAGTGACCGACCGCATGGGTCCGAGCGTGGACGCCGCCGGCGACGACAAGTACAATCCCGTCGACCCCGCCGATGCCTCGCCCGACAAGCATGATCCGCGAGACTTCGCGCTGTGGAAGGCCCCGAAGGACACCGACCCGGAGGACGCCCGCTGGGCCACCCCGTTCGGCGTCGGACGCCCCGGCTGGCACATCGAATGCTCCGCCATGAGCCACCGCTACCTCGGCGACGGCTTCGACATCCACGGCGGCGGCCTCGACCTGCGCTTCCCCCACCACGAGAACGAGATGGCGCAGACCCGTGCCGCCGGCTTCCCCTCGGCCAACCTGTGGATGCACTCCGCATGGGTGACCGCCAAGGGCGAGAAGATGAGCAAGTCGCTGGGCAACGGTCTCTCGGTGCCGGTGGTGCTGGCCGAGCATTCCGCCTGGGTGGTGCGTTACGCGCTGGCCAGCGTGCAGTACCGTTCGATGCTCGAATGGGGCGATCAGACGCTTGCCGAGGCGCAGTCCGCCTACGACCGCGTGAGCAACTTCGTCGAGCGCGCGGGTGCGGCCATCGGTGAGCAGCCCGCATGGGACGAGATCGCGTCGGTCCCGGCCGCCGATCTGCCCGAGGACTTCGTGACGGCGATGAACGACGACGTGAACGTGGCCGGCGCCACCGCCGCGATCTTCACCGCGGTGCGCAATGGCAACACCCTGCTGAGCAAGCTGGACGACGCCGCCGATTCCGCGGCCGCGAAGGCCGAGGTCCGTTCCGTGCTCGTGTCGGTGCGCGCGATGCTCGACACGCTCGGCCTCGATCCGCTCGCCCCGCAGTGGGTCTCCTCCGGCGACGTGAACGGCGAGGGCTCGAAGGAGCATGAGGTGCTCGACGCCCTGATCTCCGAGCAGCTCGAGGCCCGCGCCCAGGCCCGCAAGGACCGCGACTTCGCCAAGGCCGATGCAATCCGCGACGCCCTCGCCGCGGCCGGCATCGCCATCGAGGACGGCCCCAGCGGCTCAGTGTGGAGCCTGAAGTAAGGTCCTGAAGTAGGGTTCCGAAAAAACAAAGCCTCACAACTCGACTCCGTACCGGCCAAAACCGGCCGAATACGGGGTAATCAATCGAGTTGTGAGGCTTTATTTTTCGATACTCTTACCGGCCCTTAATTTCCGAGCCGACGACCTTCTCGCTCAGCGCCTTCGGACCGCGGCTCAGCGCCACGGAGCCGGAACGCACCAGCTCGATGATGCCGTAGTCGGCCAGCAGCGCCAGCAGCGAGTCGAGCTTGGCCTCCGAGCCGGTGGCCTCGATCACCAGCGACTCGGGATGCATGTCGACCACGCGCACGCGGAAGGTCTGCACGATCTCCAGCACGTCGGAACGGGTCTTCGCGTCGGCGGAGACCTTCACCAGCACCAGCTCGCGATCCACGGTGTCCTCCGGGTCGAGCTCTACGATCTTGAGGACGTGCAGCAGCTTGTTGAGCTGCTTGATGATCTGCTCCAGCGGAATCGTGGCCACCTCGGCGGTCACCGTCACGCGGGAGATGTCCGGACGCTCGGTGGGGGAGACGGACAACGAATTGATGTTGAACGCACGGCGGGCGAACAGTCCGGCGATGCGGGCCAGCACGCCGGGACGGTTCTCCACCAGCACCGACAGGGTGTGGCGGGAGGCGCCGGGCTGAGAAGCGGGATAATTTGCCATTTGCTTACCTCAAATCTTCCTTGCTACCAATCACGATCGATGGCATGAACCTGCGGCCTGCGCCGGCGGCTCACGCATCCTGCCCGTCGGCGTCGTTGCTGTCGGCGGCGAGCGGTGCGGTCCGGCCCTTGAGCGGCTGGATGCCCGGCTTGTACGTCACATCGCTGTTCGAGGCGCCGGCGGCGACCATCGGCCACACCATGGCGTCCTTCCACACGCGGAAGTCGATCAGCACCGGACGGTCGTTGATCTCATTGGCCTTGCGGATGCACTCGATGGCCTCTTCCTCGGTGAACGCGCGGAGCCCGACGCAGCCGTACGCTTCGGCGAGCTTCACGAAATCGGGCACGTCCATGATCTCGCCGGCCGCGGTGTCCGAACCGATCACGTCGCCCTTGTGGGCCTCGCCGTCCATCAGGTTGGTGGCCGAGTAGTGGTTCTTGTAGAACAGGGTCTGCCACTGGCGGACCATGCCGTACACGGAGTTGTTCAGGATCGCGATCTTCACCGGCAGACGGTTGAAGAAGCAGGCGGCCAGCTCCTCGGAAAGCATCTGGAAGCTGCCGTCGCCGTCGATCAGCCACACCGGCTTCGGATGCTCGGTCTCGTGCTGGGCGCCGACCTCCGCGCCCATGGCGGCGGGCAGGCCGTAGCCCATGGTGCCGAGGCCGCCGGAGGAGATCCACGAGTTCGGGTTGTGGAAGTTGATGAACTGCGCGGCCCACATCTGGTGCTGGCCCACGCCGGTGACCCAAATCGTGTTCGGGTCGGCCTGACGGCTCAGCTCCTGCACCACCCACTGCGGGGCGAGCGTGCCGTCGGGGGACTGGTCGTAGGTCATCGGGTACTTTTCGAGCCACTCGTTGATCTGATCCCACCATGCGCCCAGATCGGGCTTGCCGTTGATGGCCTGGGAGCGGTGGATCTCGGCGATCAGGTCGGTGAGCACGGTGGACACGTCGCCGACGATCGGCACGTCGGCCTGACGGTTCTTGCCGATTTCGGCCGGATCGATGTCGATGTGGATCACGCGGGCGCTGGGCGCGAAGTCGGGCAGCGAGCCGGTGACACGGTCGTCGAAACGGGCGCCGATCGCCACGAGCAGATCGCACTGCTGCACGGCGCCGGTGGCGGCGATCGTGCCGTGCATGCCCAGCATGCCGAGTACGTGATCGTCGGATTCGGGCACGATGCCGCGGGCGGGCAGCGTGGTCACGATCGGCGCGTCGGTGACGTCGCTCAGCGCCTTGACCAGCTTGCCGGCCTTGGAACGCACCGCGCCGCCGCCGACGTACAGCACCGGGCGGTACGACTGGCTGAACAGCTTCGCCGCGTTGGACAGTACGCGACCGTGGGCTTTGACGGTCGGATTGTAGCCGGGCAGGATCAGCCGCTGCGGCCAGGAGTAGAACAGATCCTCGGTCTGAGCGGTCTTGGTCAGATCGACCACCACCGGGCCGGGTCGGCCGGTGCTGGCGATGTGGTAGGCCTCGGCGAGCACGCGGGGGATGTCCTGCGCGCGGGTGACCAGATACGAGTGCTTGACCACGGGGTAGGTGATGCCGACGATGTCCGCCTCCTGGAAGGCGTCGGTGCCGATGGCGTTCACGCCCACCTGACCGGTGATCACGACCATGGGGACGGAGTCCATGTTCGCGTCGGCGATGGCGGTGACCACGTTGGTGGCGCCGGGGCCGGACGTGACGATGCACACGCCGACCTTGCCGGTGGAGATGGCGTAGCCTTCGGCGGCGTGGCCGGCGGCCTGCTCATGGCGCACCAGCACGAAACGGAACTTGGTGTCGTCGTTGATGGCGTCGTATACCGGCAGGATCGCGCCGCCGGGCAGGCCGAAGACATCCTCGACGCCCAGATCCTCCAGCGTGCGGACGACCGCCTGAGCGCCGGTCATCTTCTCACCGTTGACGATGCGCTTGTCTGCCGACAGCTTCTCGACGGGGGCCTTGGGAACTGCACTGAATGCCTGCAGAGGCGTGGGCGTAGCCATATCTTCCTCTCATCCTCGGCACGCCTTGCGGCATGCGTGATCTACGTAACGGAAACAGGATATAACCGAACCGATCTTCGCCGCGTGGGGTATACGCTATGCGGACCGTTCGGGAAGGAGCGCGCCGGCGCTTGTGGCGTCGGCGGTGCGGTCATGGGGACCAGTGTAGGCGGCGGGGACGCCATCGCGCCAATCGGCCGCGCGGTTCGGCGTCCATCGCGCACCGATCGCCGACCATCGATCGTCGGCGGCGGACGGTTGGTGCGTGGTCAGTCGGCGGTCAGTGATCGGTCAGTCGGCAGTCAGTCGGCGGTCAGTCCTTGTGCTTTGTGTGCGTCGTGTGCCGACGGCTGTCGAGCACATGCCAGGCCTTTTCGGCCGCGGCCAGCTGGGCCTTGCGCTTCGAGGTGCCGGTGGCGGAGGCGATCTCGGTCTCCTCCTCGCCCTTGTGCAGCACGGCCATCACATGCGCGGTGAATTCCAGCCGGTATTCCGGTCCGCTCACCTCCATCTGATAGCGGGGCTCGGGCATGTGCAGCTCATGGGCCTTGACGGTGAGCGAGGTCTTCCAGTCGAGCGCCGGGCCCGCCTGCGTCACCTGGGCCAGGGTCTCGTCGATCAGCCGGTGCACCACCTTGCGGGCGGTGTCGATGCCGTGCTCCACGAACACCGCGCCGATCAGCGACTCCACCAGATCGCACAGGATCGAGTCCTTGTCAGCGCCGCCGGATTCGGCCTCACCGTGGCCGAGCAGCACGTACTGGCCCAGATTGAGCTTGCTGCGGGCGATGGCGGAAAGCGACTCCTCGGAGACCGCCTTGGCGCGCATCTTCGCCATCTGGCCTTCGGAGAAGTCGGGGTGGCGGGTGAACAGCGTTTCTGTGGTCACCAGCTCGAGCACGGCGTCGCCGAGGAACTCCAGACGCTCGTAGTTCGGCATGCCTTCGTGCTCGTGGGAGAAGGAACGGTGGGTGAGCGAGTGGATGAGCAGATCGGGGCTGATCGGCGCGCCGAGCGCCTCGATGAGATCGGCGGGAGCGGTGCCCGGCTCGAGTCCTTCGGGAAGGACGACGGGATTCGACTTGTGATGCTTGTTGGCCATAATGCTTCTTAAGTCTAGTGACCGGCCGGACCGACCGGCGGGAATATGAAAAAGACCCCGCCACCCGTCGATGGCGAGGTCTTCGATTACCTGACGTTCGGTACGTTCAGTCTCACTTGCTGAAGGAGGACTTGAGCGCAGCGCGGTAGGTGCGGCCGCGGTAGGAGCCGCAGCTCGGGCAGGCCTGGTGCGCGAGCACCGGCTCGCCGCAGTTCTTGCAGACCGCGGTCTGGGCAGCGGTAGTCTTCCAGGCGGAACGACGCGTATGCGTGTTCGCGCGCGACGTCTTGTACTTGGGCAGTGCCATTTTTCGGACCCTCTATTTCGATCGAAAGTTGTTATTGAGCTTAAGCCTTCGGTATTCTAGCGCATTTCGCACGCTTTGCCAAACCGCGTGGCTGTCCGCCGGCCGCCGCATGGTCATCGGCCGCCCGTCGCGCGGCGTATCGCACGGCCGCCGCCTCTACTGCTGCTCGCTCTCCAGCTGCTGCTTGAGGGCCTCGAGCGCGCCCCAGCGGATGTCGGTGGTCTCGTGCTCGTGGTCCGGCTGCTCGTTGAGATCGACGCCGCACTGCGGGCACAGGCCCCGGCAGTCCGGGCGGCACAGCGGCTGCAGCGGCATGGCCTCGGCGAGGTTGTCGCGCAGCAGCGCCTCGATGTCCATGAACGTGTTGCCTCCGGCGAGCGGATAGGTGTCGCCGCCCTCCTCCTCGCCGGCGATGATCTCCACTTCCTCGTCGTCATGGCGATTGCGCTTGTGCTCGTCGGGCGCGTAGGGGAAGAACGCGGTGACCGGCACGTTCAGCTCGCCGGTGAGCTCCTTGAGGCAGCGGGAGCATTCGCCGACGTACGGGGCGCTGATCGTGGCGTTGAGCAGCAGACCGTCGACGATCGAATCGATCGATCCACTCACATGCACGGGCTCACCCTTGCGGATGTCGAACACCTCATCGCCGATGCCGCTGGGCTCGGGGAAGTCGGCGTCGACCTCCTTGCTCTGTCCGGGACGCGTGGCGATCTGGGCCACGGAGATCGCCCACGGGGATTCCTCCGGTCGGATGCCGGTCGTATCTGCCATATCTGCTCCTTTGTCGGTACGTCTGTTGGTGTTCTGTCCGGTACGTCTGTCGGCGCACTGTACGTCTGCCGTCTGCCGGCGCGCTGTACGGCCGCCGGTCGGTACGTCTGCCGGTCGGCGCGCTGTGCGGCCGTGATGCCGCCTACTGCCTGCCGCCTACTGCCTGTCGTCTGCCGCCTACTGCCTGTCGTCTGCCGCCTACTGCCTGTCGTCTGCCGCCTACTGCCGCGGATAGTCGTCGTCGCTCAGGTGGGGCAGTCGCTGCGCCGCCTCCTTCTGACGCTCGGCCAGCACGTCGAGGCCGCTCTGCACGCCGTGCGTGGCCTTGTCCAGCTGGTTGAGCAGCTCGTTCAGCACGCTGGCCGAATACCGGTCGGCCCCCTGCGTGAGACGGTCCGCCTTGGTCTGGGCGGTATCGAGGATGCTGCGGGCACGTTCGGTGGCGAGGGCGACCACGTTCTCCTGACCGACGAGGAACTGCGCCTGCTCGTTGGCCTCGCGCACGATCGTGGCCGCCCGGCTCTGCGCCGAGGCGACGATCGAGCTGGCCTGCGACTGCGCGTTCTCCAGCCGCCGTTCCGATTCGCGCATCAGCGCGGAGGCGCGTTCCAGCTGCACCGGCAGTTTGCTCTTGAGCTCGCGGATCAGACCGGTGAGCTCCTCACGATCCACGCGCACCTGACCGCCGGAGAAGAAGCTGGACTTGGAGTCCTCCACCAGCGTCTCCATCCGTTCGAGCACGTCGAAGACGGTGGTGAACTGGTTCTTGGTGGCCAGCTCCTCGTCCTCGTCGTCCTCCAGAAACGCCTGGATGTTGCGCGGCAGCTGCGTGGTCGTACGATCCGCGGTCTGTGCGGGCGCGGTCTGATCGGCCGCGGTCTGCGTCGGGTACTGGGACTGCGCCGCGTACTCGGTCTGTGCCGGCTGCCCGGACTGCGCCGGCTGTGCGAGCTGCGTGTCCTGCGGATCGTCGTATCCGGCGCCGTATCCGTATCCGCCGACCGGCTGTCCGACCGGCTGCCGCGGCGTGCTGTGGCGGGTGGCGTCATCCAGATCGTCGCCGCCGGGGTAACCGGTGCCGCCGGCAGCCGGCCCGTTCGCGCCGGTTCCCTGGCCGCCCAGTCCGGGCAGATCGGGCAGATTCTCCAATCCCGGCAGATTGAGCCGCGGCCGTGCGGCTGACGGATCGTTGACGGGCATGGCGGCTTCAGCGGGCACCGGCCGCGCGGCCGAGGCCTGTCGGGCGGAAACCGAGGTGATATGCGTGGAATCGTCGAGGTCCACGATCGCCTCGTCCCGGCCGTTCATCTGACGGGCGACGACGGAATCACCGGTGTCGTCGGCGTCGGGGACGTGTCCCCTGAAGTCGTTCATACCTATCTACCTACCTCTTCTCGTTCTTCAGCGCTTCGGTGAGCAGCGGGGCCACGGATGCGGGCACGAGTCCGGTGACGTCGCCGCCGTGACGGGCCACGTCCTTCACGATCGTGCTGGAGATGTGTTCCTTCAGCGGATTCGCCGGCAGGAACATCGTCTCCACGCCGCCCAGCTGCTTGTTCACCAGCGCCATGCCCAGTTCGGCCTCGTAGTCGCCGTTCTGGCGCAGACCCTTGACGATGACCTTGGCTCCAACCTTAGCGCAATAGTCGGTGATCAGTCCGTCGGTGCTGTCGACGAGGATGTTCTCGTATCCGTCGTCGCGCAGGACGGTGCGGATCATCTCCACGCGCTGCCGGGGGGTGAACATCGGGCGCTTGTTCGCGTTGACCGCCACCACCACATGAACCTGTTCGAATAGATGGGCGCATCGTTCGACGACGTCGATGTGGCCGGAGGTCACCGGGTCGAACGAGCCGGGGCATACTGCAATTGTCATGCGTTCCAGCCTACCGTGAGGGGCGGCGCGGCGGGGTGCGGCGCGGTGAAGTGGGGTGCGGCACGGATACATGCGGATACATGGCGTATCGTATTCCGCCTTATGATGAACGTGGATTGACCGATCATCCGACGTCGCGTATGGTTCGGGTGATCGATGCGAATACCCCGCGAAATGCCCGCAGGTACCCACAATGCCCGCAGGCACTCACCAAAGGAAGAGGACATGATGACTGTAAGCAATGAACCGTCCGACGCCCTGTTCGACGACGCGCCGCTCTCCGACCCCGATTCCGGCACCGGCACCGCCGTACTGGAACGCACCGACACCAAGACGGAGACGAGGAAGACCGACGACGGCGATGCCGACCGGTTCGCCCACTACGTTTCCAAGGAGCGTATGGCCGAGTCCCGGCTGACCGGCCGGCCGGTGGTGGCGCTGTGCGGCAAGGTGTGGGTGCCCAAGCACAACCCCTCCGACTACCCGGTGTGCCCCGACTGCAAGCGCATCTACGACGAAATGCGGTAGCCGCCGTTTGGCCACCGGCGTCGTTTGACCACCCTCAGTCGGCTGCCGCCGACAGCCCCCGCCAGCGGGGGCGAAGTATGTGCTCCCGCCGACGAACAGTCCGGCGGACTGTTCGTCGCAGTGCGCATCTACGGGCGTACGTCGCACAATTCGTCGGGAGCTGTCGAGCGGATGCGAGACTGAGGGTGGTCGAATACTCCATGAGGGTAGTCGAGTGCTCAACCACCGAGTGCTCAACCACCCGAACTTAGCCTTTCGGCCCTCTCAGCTCCCAACGTAAACCGCTCAGGCGATCGTGATGACCTCGGTGGGGATCGCCTGCTCGCCCTGCGACAGTGACAGCGCGGTCACCGGCAGCTCGTCCAGCGCCTCGCGGTGATGGTCGCGGGCCGCCAACAGTGCGTCGTGGCCGGTCAGCGAATCATCGATGTCGCCGTGATCCACCGCGGTGATGAGCAGATCCTTGGTGTCGCCGTACTCCGCCTTGTCGGGCTCGAACGAGGCCAGCTTCTCCGCCGGGCCGCACACCACCAGCTCGCCCTGCGCCAGACCGTACTGGTAGCAGCGCAGCGCCCGCTTACGCCAGCCGTCGGTGCTCTTGCCGAACGACTTCTTGGCCACGCCGTGCATCTGGCCGTCCGCGCCCTCGCGTTCGGTGAGCTTGTACACCATCGCGCAGGTGGGGTGGCCCGAACCGGTGACCAGCATCGTGCCCACGCCGTACGAGTCCACGGGGGCGGTGGCCAGCGCCGCCAGCGCATACTCGTCCAGATCGTTGGTCACGGTGATCTTCGTGTTCGTGGCGCCCAGCGAATCGAGCTGCTTGCGGGCCTTCTGGGCCAGCGAGGCCAGATCGCCCGAGTCGATGCGGATGCCGCCGAGCTCGGGGCCGGCCACCTCGACGGCCGTGGTGATTGCCTGCTCGATGTTGTAGGTGTCGGTGAGCAGCGTGGTACCCGGGCCCAGCGCGTTGATCTGCGAGACGAAGGCGTCGCGCTCGTTGTCATGCAGCAGCGTGAAGGCGTGCGCGGCGGTGCCGATGCACACCAGATCGTACTTCTTGGCGGCGGCGAGGTTCGCGGTGCCGGCGAATCCGCCCACGATGGCCGCGCGGGCCGCGGCGACGGCGGCGCTCTCGTTGGTGCGGCGTCCGCCCATGTCCATGCACGGACGGTCCCCGGCGGCGCTGGTCATGCGCGAGGCCGCGGAGGCGATGGCCGAATCGTAGTTGAGTACCGACAGGATCAGCGTCTCCAGCAGCGTGCACTCGCCGAACGTGCCCTCTACCTGAAGGATCGGCGAATTCGCGAAGAACGCCTCGCCTTCGCGGTAGGCGCGGATCGTGCCGGTGAAGCGGAAGTTCTCCAGCCACTTCGCGGTCCGTTCGCTCACCACATGACGGTCGCGCAGGAACTTCAGATCCGATTCGCTCGGCCGGAAGTCCTTCAGCATCTCCAGGATGCGGCCGAGACCGGCGGCGATGCCGTATCGGCGGCCGGCGGGCAGATGGCGGGTGAACACCTCGAACACGCATCGGCGGTCCGCGGTGCCGTCCTGCATGGCCGCGTCCAGCATCGTGTACTCGTACATGTCGGTCATCATGGCCGGCGAGAAATCGTTCGTCATGTCGTTCGTCACGGCTCCTTCACGTCGCGTCGTATCACTCCGTGCGCTCTCGCGCTCTTAGGGAGTCAGTTTAGGCGGTTCGGGCGGATAATCCATACCCCGGCCGATCGTCACGGTGATTGTCGGCAAAGACGGATAGCGTGCGTAGGGCAAGCGGCGTACGGCGCCGAAGACGCCCGACGTACCGCAACCGTGAATTGGGAAGGTGTTTGACACGATGGTGCAGATTAAAGACATGCTTGACGCCAATACGACGATTCGCCCCGACGGCCGTGACGTGGACGAGCTGCGTCCGGTCACGATCACCCGGCACTTCACCGACGTTCCCGAAGGATCGGTGCTGATCTGCTGCGGCAACACCCGCGTGATGTGCACCGCCACGTTCAGCCAGGGCGTGCCCCGCTGGCGCAAGGACTCCGGCCTCGGCTGGGTCACCGCCGAATACTCGATGCTGCCCCGCGCCACCGCCGAACGCACCGACCGCGAGTCCGTGCGCGGCAAGATCGGCGGCCGCACCCACGAGATCAGCCGTCTGATCGGCCGCTGCCTGCGTGGCGTGGTCGACATGAAGGCGCTGGGCGAGAACCAGATCCAGATCGACTGCGACGTGCTGCAGGCCGACGGCGGCACCCGCACCGCGTCCATCACCGGCGCGTACGTGGCGCTCGCCGACGCGATCGACTGGGCCAAGAAGCACAAGATGATCCGCGCCAACCGTCAGGTGATCAAGGATCAGGTTTCGGCCGTCTCCGTCGGAGTGATCAACGGCAAGCCGATGCTGGACCTGCCGTATGTGGAGGACAGTCAGGCCATGACCGACATGAACGTGGCCATGACCGGCGCCGGCGAGTTCATCGAGATCCAGGGCACCGCCGAGCACCGTCCGTTCACCCGCAAGGAGCTGGGCGTACTGCTCGATCTGGCCGAGAAGGGCAACAAGGAGCTGCAGGCCGTGCAGCGCAAGGCCCTCGCCCAGGACTGATTCGTCTTGGCTTCCCCCTCTGGGGGAAGCTGGCGGCACAAGCCGACTGATGAGGGCTCAGTCGAGCCGACAGACGAGCGGATCGGGATCGTCCGTCACCTCATCCGACCGGCCGAGCCGGCCACCTTCCCCTCAAGGGGAAGGCTTGGTGTCCCTCCGTTCTCCACGGGTCTGCCATAATTGAAGACGGTGCATGGCCGCGCGTCGGTCGCGCCGCCGCACCGTCATCCATTCGGGGGATATCCCATCGGCCTGCCGGCAGCGGTATCGTCGGGGCCGATCGGCGTACGCCAATCGTACTGTGTGATCCGACGTGACCGGACAAATGCGATTGCCGGACGCTGCCCGGATGAAAGTTGTTGGCCGAGTGAAAAGGGACTGTTATGACTGACACCGTGAAGCTGGTGGTTGCCACCCATAACGAAGGCAAGCTGGTGGAGATTCGCCGTATTCTCGTCGAGGATCTCGGCGCGGACGCCGACCGCATCGAACTGGTGTCGGCCGGATCGCTCGGTCTTCCCGATCCGGTGGAGACCGGCGTGAGCTTCGAGCAGAACGCCCTGCTCAAGGCCCGTGATGTGGTCCGTCGTACCGGTCTGCCCGCCGTGGCCGATGATTCCGGTCTGATCGTGGACGTGCTCGGCGCGGCCCCCGGCATTCTTTCCGCCCGCTGGGCCGGTCGTCACGGCGACGACGTGGCCAACTACGAGCTGCTGCTCGCGCAGATCGAGGACATTCCGGACCGCAACCGCAACGCCCGGTTCCGTTGCGCCGCCGCGCTGGTGGTGCCCGAGCCGGGGCAGACCGAGGCACCGTACGAACTGCACAACGAGACCGTGCAGCTCGGTGACATGAAGGGCATGATCAACCGTGCGCCGAAGGGCGAGCACGGGTTCGGCTACGACCCGATCTTCGTGCCGGAGGAGCAGCCGGCACGCGCCGTGGAGGCGGGCGAGACGCTCACCAGCGCCGAGATGACCCCCGACGAGAAGAATGCGATCTCCCACCGTTCCAAGGCGCTGAAGCGTCTGGCCCCGCTGATCCGCACCATGGTGCTGGACTGAGCGGTGCTGCCGGCTGAGCGGCTGAGCGGCTCGGTCACGCCGGGATCAGGAAGTTGATCGCCGTCATGGCGACCATGCCGAGCACCGACGTGACCGACAGGCAGAAGCCGGCCATACGCGCATTGCCGAGCACCTTGTCGGAGAACAGCGTGGCGAACACCGCGGTCGGCGCGAAGCACAGCATCACCACGGCCTTGCGGATGTCCGTGTCGAACGGCAGCAGGAACCATCCGGCCGCGGAGAAGATCGCGGCGAAGGGGATGCGCCACGCCATCACGCGCAGCACCTGCATCACGTCGCTGCGGCCGGCCGGCAGGTCCATCAGCATGCCCACCATCAGCATCGAGCAGAAGCCGTTGGCGTTGGCGAAGGGTTCGAGCACGGTGGAGACCACGCCGGGCAGGGTGACGCCGGTGAGCATGAACACGATCATCAGCAGATAGCAGTCGAACGGCACCGAGGTGAGGAATCCCTTGAGAATGCCCTTGATCGTGGCCGCGCGGGCCAGACGACGGGCGTCGGGATCCTTCGGGGTGATCTTCGGCAGCACGGGCGCGTCGCCGGCGCCCTGTTCGCTGAGCGTCTTGCCGGGCTGGATGTGCAGCAGCCGCAGGGTGAGCAGGTTGCTGCCGGCCGAGACCACCACGCAGTTGCCCATATCGAACATGGCGCCGGGCACCAGCGAGGCCGGGCCGAGCATGCCCTGCATCACGGGGAAGCAGAAGTTGCCGATGTTGAAGCCCGCGCCGTTGAGCATCAGGAACGCGCGTTCGCTCACCGGCTTGTGACGGCTGGCGAAGTAGAGGATCGGAATCGGGATCATGCCGCAGACGAAGCCGAACAGCGTGATCCACGCATGCTCAGGTCGTGCGGATTGTTGAGGAACGAGACGATGATCGCCGCGGGCAGCGTGAGATTGAACACCACGCGCTGCAGGACGCGGTAGTCGTTTTCGCCGAAGATGCGGGTGCGCTTGAATCCGTATCCGACGAAGATGATGAGCAGCAGCGTGATCGGATGAATCAACGACGACATGGCTTCGCTTACCTACGATTCTTTGGTACGGCCACTGGGTAGGGCGACGGGGTGGTTCATGTGAGACGTTGGTGCGCGAGATGGGACTTGAACCCACACGTCTAAGACACAGGAACCTAAATCCTGCGCGTCTACCAATTCCGCCACTCGCGCATATATGCAAAACCCTAGGCTTTTGAGGGCCTAGGGAAGGGAGCCACTTGACAGAATCGAACTGTCGACCTGCTCATTACGAGTGAGCCGCTCTACCGACTGAGCTAAAGTGGCGAATCGTGAACGCAAGCGCACACAGAAAGATTATTCTAGGGTCGATTTCGTGATTTGTCCAGTCGGACTCGCTCGGCGCGTCTCGGCGGGCGGATCGGGTCGGGCTGGTCGGTCAGGTTGGGCTGATCCGGCTGATCGGACGGGGCGGTCGGTGGGCCGGGCTGATCGGGGGATCGGGCCTGCGATCCCGTTGTGGTGGAACAATGGCCGCATGGCGAACGATTTCCATGCACTCATTCCCGCCGGTGGCGCGGGCTCCCGTCTGTGGCCGATCAGCCGGCGTGATCGGCCGAAATTCCTGTATGACTTTCTCGGGTCCGGCCGCACGATGATCCAGTCCACTTTCGACCGTCTGGCCGCGATCGCCGGGGCCGACCACGTATCGGTGATCACCGGCGTGGCCCATGAGGCCGCAGTCCGCGCGCAGCTGCCCGATCTGCCCGACGCCAATCTGTTCTGCGAGCCGGTGGGGCGCGACTCCACCGCGGCGATCGCCCTGCCCGCCGCGATCCTCGCCGAACGGTACGGCGGCGACTGCGTGATCGGATCGTTCGCGGCCGATCATGTGATCCGCGACGACGAGACCTTTGCGGACTGCGTGCGCGAGGCGGTCGCGGCCGCCCGCGCCGGGTACGTGACCACGATCGGCATTGCGGCCACCCGTCCGTCCACGGCGTTCGGCTACATCCGTCAGGGCGCCTCGCTGACCGGCCGGGTGCCGGACGCGCCCCACGCCCGCGTGGCCGAGGCGTTCGTGGAAAAGCCCGACGCCGCCACGGCCGCGGCCTATCTCGCCACCGGGGAGTACCGATGGAACGCCGGTATGTTCGTCATGAAAACGGGGGTATTGCTTGATCTGCTGAAACGGCTGAAGCCGGAGATCCACCGGGCGGTGACCGATATCGCGTCGGTGTGGGATGGTCCGGCCGATGTTCGCGCCGAAGCGATGGAGCGGATCTGGCCGGGGATCGAGAAGATCGCGTTCGACTATGCCGTGGCCGAACCGCTGGCCGCGGAAGGGGGAGTGGCGGTGGTGCCCGGCGGATTCGGCTGGGATGACATCGGCGATTTCAATTCCGTGGCCGCGTTGATTCCCAGTGCCGATCCGTTCAACAACAAGATCATCGGGGAGGCGGGCAAGGTGATCTGTCTGGATTCGGCCGGCAACGTGATCGCCCCCGAATCGGGGCGGATGGTCGCCGTGCTCGGCGCCGACGATCTGGTGGTGATCGACACGCCCGACGCGCTGCTGGTCGCGCCGCGGGCCCGCAGTCAGGAGGTCAAGCGGATGGTGGCGGCGCTGGCCGCGCGCGGCGAGGACTCGGTACTGTAGGGCACGTTTGCGGCGTCGGGAGCTGCGTTGTTGCTGTGCTGCGGTGGTGCGGTGTTGCGCTGCTGTGGCGTGTCGTTGCCCCTCACATGGGTCGGGCGCCCCATGTGAGGCGTTGCCGGCAAACGGAGTATGAACATCAGGTTGCATTTGTCGCCGTTGGATATCACGTCAATTTATTGCACGTTCTAACGCATAAATCGCAACACTTTTGTGCACTTCGACCTGTCCGCCGAGCACAGTATCGTGAAGTTCGGAACATGGCGGTGCGCAACACCCGCCGCTTTCAAGTGATGAAAGGACCGTTCAATGGCCATTAATCCTCCTATCGACGCCACCCAGACTCCCGCCTGGGCCGAGCTGCAGAAGCACTACGACGCTCTTCAGGCTGAAGGCATCGATCTCAAGAAGTGGTTCGCCGAGGATCCCGAGCGTGTGGAGAAGCTCAGCTTCGAGGCCGGCGATCTGCACTTCGACCTGTCCAAGAACCTCATCAAGCCCGAAACCATCGCGCTGCTCGCCAACCTCGCCAAGGACGTGAAGCTGGACGAGCGCATCAAGCAGCAGTACACCGGCGTGCACATCAACAACACCGAGGACCGCGCCGTGCTGCACACCGCCCTGCGTCGCCCGGAGGAGGACGAGGGCAAGTACATCGTCGACGGTCAGGACGTCGTCAAGGACGTTCGCGACACCCTCGAGCGCATCTACGCCTTCGCCGACGCCGTGCGCTCCGGCAAGTGGACCGGCATCACCGGCCGCAAGATCGAAACCGTGGTCAACATCGGCATCGGCGGTTCCGATCTGGGTCCCGTCATGGCCTACGAGGCGCTGAAGCCGTACGCCGACGCCGGCATCTCCGCCCGCTACATCTCCAACATCGACCCCAACGATCTCGCCGAGAAGACCAAGGGCCTCGATCCGGAGACCACGCTGTTCATCATCGTCTCCAAGACCTTCACCACCCTCGAAACCCTGACCAACGCCCGCGAGGCCCGCACCTGGCTGCTTGAGGAGCTCGTCGCCAACGGTGCGATCTCCGACGGTGATGAGGCCCAGAAGGCCGAAGCCATCAAGAAGCACTTCGTGGCCGTCTCCACCAACCTGGAGAAGGTCGAGGAGTTCGGCATCGATCCGGCCAACGCCTTCGGCTTCTGGAACTGGGTCGGCGGCCGCTACTCCGTCGACTCCGCCGTCGGCACCTCGCTCGCCGTGGTGTTCGGTCCGGCCCGCTTCGAGGAGTTCCTGCACGGCTTCCACGAGATCGACGAGTACTTCGCCAACACCCCGTTCGAGAAGAACGTCGTCGCCCTGCTCGGTCTGCTCAACGTGTGGTACCGCAACTTCTTCAAGGCCGCCTCGCACGCCGTGCTGCCGTACGACCAGTACCTGCACCGCTTCCCGGCCTACCTGCAGCAGCTGACCATGGAGTCCAACGGCAAGTCCGTGCGCTGGGACGGCACCCCCGTCACCACCGAGACCGGCGAGATCTTCTGGGGCGAGCCCGGCACCAACGGCCAGCATGCCTTCTACCAGCTGATCCACCAGGGTACCCAGCTCATCCCGGCCGACTTCATCGCCTTCGCCAACACCCCGAACCCGGTGAAGGACGGCGATCAGGACGTGCATGAGCTGTTCCTCGGCAACTACCTCGCCCAGACCAAGGCCCTCGCCTTCGGCAAGACCGCCGATGAGGTGCGCGCCGAGGGCACGCCGGAGGAGATCGTTCCCGCCCGCGTGTTCAAGGGCAACCGTCCGACCACCTCGATCTTCGGTGTGGCACTCACCCCGTTCTCGCTCGGCGAGCTGATTGCCCTGTACGAGCACATCACCCTCGTCGAGGGCACCGTGTGGGGCGTGGACTCCTACGATCAGTGGGGCGTGGAGCTTGGCAAGCAGCTGGCCAAGCAGATCACCCCGGCGCTGTCTCAGGACGACAAGGCCCTCGCCGATCAGGACGCCTCCACCCAGGCCCTGATCAAGTTCTACCGCGAGAAGCGCGAGTTCTGATCTCTGGGTGTTGATCGCCGGGCGCTGATCGGATTCTGATCGGGGCTGTTCGGATTCTGATCGGGACTGTTCGGAGCTTGGATAGTCTCCGACCGGTCCCGGCAGTCCGTGGTTTCACGTGAAACACCGCAAGGGCGGTGCCCCTTCCTTGGACGGAGGGGCACCGCCCTTTGCTTTTCGCCATGGTTTTGCCTTCCCCTTAGGCTGAGCCCGTTAAAAAAACGGCGGGGCCGTTTTAGGGCTCAGGCGAGCCGACAGGCGAGTGACGGAACGCGGCCGTAGGCCGTCCGCTCTTGCGGTTGAAGCTGGCGGCGTGAGCCGACTGATGAGGGGCAGATAAATCCCATCGGCTTTCGATTCCGTCTACTGCATATCCAACGGCACCTTGCTCGTCGGCGCGGGGAACGCCCGGCTGAGTGCGGCCATCTCATCGGTGCTGAGCGTGACGTCCTGCACCCGCAGATTGGCCAGCATATGCTCCGAGCTGCCGGTGCACGGAATGGCGATGGTGTCGTCCCGGTGCAACACGAACAGCAGCAGCACCTGCATCGGCGTAATGCCCTGATCGGCGTGGGCGGCGGCGATCTGACGGACGACCGGCGAGGAGAGCAGACCGTTGCGCAGCGTGCCGGCCTGTGCCAGCGGACAGTATGCCATCAGTGGGATCCCGTGCGCGTCCATCCATGGCAGCAGATCGTATTCCACGCCGCGTGATCCAAGATGATACAGATCCTGATTCACCGCGCATCCGTCGCCGCCGGGGGTGGCGAACAGCTCCTTCATGTCGGCGGTGTCGAAATTCGATACGCCCCAGTTGCGGATCAGTCCGTCGGCTTTCGCCTGCTCCATGCATTCCACGGTTTCGGCCAGCGGAATCGATCCACGCCAGTGCAGCAGATACAGGTCGAGATAGTCCGTGCCAAGACGGCGGAGGGATGCCTCCAGACTCTGCCGCAGGAAACGGCGTCCGGCGTGATGCGGATACACCTTGGAGACGAGAAACAGCTTCGATCGGTCGCGGCCTTTGATCGCCTGACCGACCAACGATTCGGCCATGCCGTCCGCATACATCTCCGCGGTGTCGATCAGGGTCATGCCGTGGTCCAAGCCGGTTTGCAGTGCGGCGATCTCCTGTGATTCCGGCCGCTGCCCCTCCGCCAGATGCCAGGTGCCCATGCCCAGTCGGGGCATCGCCGTGCCGTCGGGCAGCTGCAACGTCGGCTGGGAAGGTTCCTTTTGGATTGGGCGGATGTTTGGCTGGCGGTTTGGTCGGCTGTTTGATTGGCTGTTTGGTTGGCGCTGTTGCCTTTCCTGCCCGTCTTGCCTTTCCTCGCCTTCTCTGTCTTCTTTGCCTTCCGTATGACGCAATGATTCCCCGCTTGTCTTCTGAACCGTCATCACTACTTCTCTCTTTCGACGTCCTCCCCGATGATAAAGCGTTTTGCATTTCCCAGACAGACCATGTTCATGAAACGCCGTGACGGACGGCAGTGCCATCCGTAGGCGAGCGAAGGCCCGAAGCACTGGGCTTCCCCCTCTGGGCTGGGCCCGTTAAGAAAACGGCGGGGCCGTTTTTAGGGCTCAGGCGAGCCGACAGGTGAGTGACGGAACGCGGCCGTAGGCCGTCCGCTCTTGCGGTTGAAGCTGGCAGCCGTAGGCTGACTGATGAGGGTCAATGCAAACGAAGCCGTGTCGTTTCGGGGGGGGGG
>NZ_PEBK01000029.1 GCF_002802905.1 Bifidobacterium simiarum | reverse complement strand
ATGATTTTCAATCAGACGGCGTACTTCGGTCGCGGTGCGATCAAGGAGATCCCCGATGTCGCCCGCAAGCATGGTTTCAGGAAGGCGTTCATCGTCACCGACCCGGTGCTGCTGGAGACCGGCACCGCGAAGAAGGTCACCGACGTGCTGGACGCCGCGGGCCTGGAGTACGAGGTGTTCGACAACGTCAAGCCGAACCCGCCGGTGGAGTGCATCCAGGACGGCGTGCTGCGGTTCAAGGCGTCGGGCGCGGACTTCCTGATCGG
>NZ_PEBK01000028.1 GCF_002802905.1 Bifidobacterium simiarum | reverse complement strand
GTGGTGGATAGGCCGGATGTGGAAGCCCTGCGAGGGGTGGAGCTGACCGGTACTAACGGGGGAAGGGCAATCACACATCCAACCCTTTGGGGTTGCGGGACCGTTGCCGGTCCGGTGGGTTGCCGTTCAACACGGAGCGCTTTCGGTCAATTCTGCGATCAGAACGTCAACGGCTTTGTTGTTCGCGTCCGCTGTCCGGTTCCCAATCGGCCACGATCCCGCCCTCGGGGCTTGTCCCTGTGGGTGTTAATCGAAGATTTGCGGCGGTCATGGCCCAGGTGAGACGCCCGGTCCCATTCCGAACCCGGAAGCTAAGGCCT
>NZ_PEBK01000027.1 GCF_002802905.1 Bifidobacterium simiarum | reverse complement strand
TAAGGCCTGGCACGGCGATGGTACTGCACTCGATAGGGTGTGGGAGAGTAGCACACCGCCGCTTTACACGTCTGAAGAACCCCTTGGTGGAGGAAACCCCACCAAGGGGTCCTTTGTTTTTCCGTGGCGTCGTTCCGTGCCCCTCATCCGGCCGGCGTGCGCCGGCCACCTTCCCCCGGCGGGGGAAGGCCCCGCGGGGCGTGCTTCGTTTCGTCGTCGGCCCGTTACGCCTTGACGACGGTCGGGAGCGGGGCGGGTGCGGAGGGGCGGCATGCGGTTCCCGACCGTAGGCAGCGCAGGCGTGTGATAGGCTCCGCCATCACACGCCGGAGCGGGGCCGAACGGCCATGAGTGTGTCGGGAGCCGCATGCCGC
>NZ_PEBK01000026.1 GCF_002802905.1 Bifidobacterium simiarum | reverse complement strand
AAACCATGCTTGCGGGCGACATCGGGGATCTCCTTGATCGCACCGCGACCGAAGTACGCCGTCTGATTGAAAATCATGCGATACACCATTTATGTGCTCCTTTGCATTTGAATTGGGTGAAATATTGGGTTGGGTTACATTGGTGATTGCTCATCGAGTCCGGGACGAGACCAACGACGTGTCGTTCGACCACCCCCAGTCGGCCAAGGCCGACAGCCCCCGCCAGCGGGGGCGACGTACGCCCGTGAGGGCGTACTGCCACGAACAGTCCACCGGACTGTTCGTCCAGCGAGGGCGACACTCGCGGATGTCGCCCACTGAACGAAACCGCCGGCCACACCGGCAGAGCCGCTACTCGGCGAGCAGCTTCTGGATTTCGGCGTACTGCTCGTCGGTGAGCTGCACGGCGGGCTCGCGGATCAGCGTGCTGATCGGCAGACCCTTGGCCTTCACGGCACCCTTGATCGC
>NZ_PEBK01000025.1 GCF_002802905.1 Bifidobacterium simiarum | reverse complement strand
CAAGGAATTTCGCTACCTTAGGATGGTTATAGTTACCACCGCCGTTTACCGGGGCTTGAATTCACCGCTTCACCCGAAGGCTGACGGATCCTCTTAACCTTCCGGCACCGGGCAGGCGTCAGAGCGTATACCGCGGCTTGCGCCTTCGCACGCTCCTGTGTTTTTGGTAAACAGTCGCTACCCCCTCTCATGTGCCACCCCCACGGGCTCGCGGAGCAGGTCCGGTCACCCACGGGGGCCTCCCTTAAACCGAAGGAACGGGAGCAATTTGCCGAGTTCCTTGGCCAGGATTCGCTCGATCGCCTTGGTATTCTCTACCTGACCACCAGTGTCGGTTTCGGGTACGGGCGGCAAGAAGCCTCACGCCGAAGCTTTTCTCGACAGCATTGGATCACCGGATATCGAGGCAAACGCCTCCCATCATCACGCCTCACCCACAAGCCCCCCGGATTTGCCTGGGGGACGGGCCACACGCTTGACCACGGACAACCACCGCCGCGGCCGGCTACCATCCTGCGTCACTCCCGCGCTCACCTACTACAGGGGT
>NZ_PEBK01000024.1 GCF_002802905.1 Bifidobacterium simiarum | reverse complement strand
CCGGACGACCTGAAGGGCCCGGCCGTGTTCCTCGCCTCCGACGCGAGCGACTTCGTCAACGGGCACGTGCTGTACGTGGACGGCGGCATTCTCGCCTACATCGGCAAGCAGCCGTGAAATTGAATGATGGAGCGTCTTCCACGTTGCGGGAGGATCGACGTACCTTCGTACGCCTTCACCTCCCGCGCCTCGAAGCCGCACGCATCATTCAATTTCACGCCCCAGGCCACGCGCAAATCCCAGCGTCCCCGGCGTTACGGCGGGCTCGACGTACCTTCGTACGCCTTCGCCCGGCGACGACGGAATTCGCACGCATCCCCGCAATCCCGCGCCCCAAGGGCGCATGTAATCCCCTGGCTTCCCTCCCCACACGGGGAGGGAAGCTGTCACCGACAGGTGACTGATGAGAGGGGCTTGGGCGAGGCGCCAAGGCCGACCCCCATGCCCCGGACGCCCCCGGGCCCCGCACACGCATTCCACACACATCGAAAGGACTTCCAACCATCATGCGCATCGCACTGATCAACGAGAACAGCCAGGCCGCGAAGAACGGCCTCATCTACACGGCCCTCAAGGCCG
>NZ_PEBK01000023.1 GCF_002802905.1 Bifidobacterium simiarum | reverse complement strand
GCGGCCGCCCAGCGGATGCGCCATGCCGTGCACCAGGCCCAGGCCCACGTTCGAGTACGCCATGCCCGTGATGTAGCTCGCGTACGCCATCTGCTCGCCCGCCGGCACGTCGCCGTCCGCCGACTTCGCCAGGTTCCTCGCGATCATGCGGATCGTCTGCATGCTCAGGCAGTCCGACAGGCTCCACGCCCCCGGCGTGATGTAGCCCTCGATCGCGTGCGTCAGCGCGTCCAGGCCCGTCGCGACCTTCAGGCCCCGCGGCATCGAGTCGGTCAGGTCCGGGTCCACGAACGCGACGACCGGGATGTCGTGCGGGTCCACCGCCACGAACTTGCGCTTGTTCCTCGTGTCCGTGATCACGTAGTTGATCGTCGTCTCCGACGCCGTGCCCGCCGTCGTCGGCACGCCGAAGATCGGCACGCTCGGGTTCTTCGTGTCCGCCACGCCCTCCAGCGAGAGCACGTCGCCGAACTCCGGGTTCGCCGCGATGATGCCGATGCCCTTGCACGTATCCTGCGGACTGCCGCCGCCCAGACCGATCAGGAAGTCCGCGCCCGACGCCTTGAACCGCAGCACGCCGTCCTGGATGCACTCCACCG
>NZ_PEBK01000022.1 GCF_002802905.1 Bifidobacterium simiarum | reverse complement strand
CCGCCACGGAACGAGCGTCCACATACTCGACGGACATGCGGGAACGTTCACCCCACCGACACCGAAACGACACCACCGGGAGCCTAAGGCCCCTCATCAGACGGCCTGCGGCCGCCAGCTTCCCCCACAGGGGGAAGCCAGACAGAATGCGGGACCGAAGACTCCCCTCGACCATGCAACGCCCGAAGGCTCGCCTGTCGACTCGCTTTCCGCCTACGGGCAGCCCCACTGCCCGCTTTACGGCGGAACCCTGTCGGCTCGCCTGAGCCCGGCGAACGCCTCTGGCGTCCGCAAAGCGGGCTCAGCCTAAGGGGAAGGCCAAGCCCCCGCTGGATGGACGGTCCGGTGGACCGTTCATAGCAGCATGGCCCCACCGGCCATGCGTCGCACAACACGTCGGGGGCTCCCGGCGCCAGCCGGGTGGGGGTGGTCAAGCACGCTTCACTCAACCACCCCCAGTCACGCAAACGCGTGACAGCCCCCGCTGGCGGGGGCGAGACGCCTATGCAAAGGCTGAAGCGACTACATCAGCGACTTGTAGATCGCGAGGATGTCCTCCTCGGTGGCCTTGCGCGGATTGCCCGGCGTGCACACGTCAAGGAACGCGTCATGCGCCAGCGGCGCCAGATCCACCTCGGTGGCGCCCACCTCGGAGATGGTCGTCGGGTTGCCCAGATCCACGGTCAGCTGGTGGACGGCCTGCACGGCCTCCTCGCGCACGGTCTCCAGATCGCCGGTGTACGCGTCCTCGACGCCGAACGCGTCGGCGATGTCGCGGTACTTCTCGCCCGTATGGTCCTTGTTGTACTCCATCA
>NZ_PEBK01000021.1 GCF_002802905.1 Bifidobacterium simiarum | reverse complement strand
GTGCTGGCAACACGGGGCGAGGGTTGCGCTCGTTGCGGGACTTAACCCAACATCTCACGACACGAGCTGACGACGACCATGCACCACCTGTGAACCCGCCCCGAAGGGAAACCCCGTCTCCGGAGTCGTCGGGAACATGTCAAGCCCAGGTAAGGTTCTTCGCGTTGCATCGAATTAATCCGCATGCTCCGCCGCTTGTGCGGGCCCCCGTCAATTTCTTTGAGTTTTAGCCTTGCGGCCGTACTCCCCAGGCGGGACGCTTAACGCGTTAGCTCCGACACGGAACCCGTGGAATGGGCCCCACATCCAGCGTCCACCGTTTACGGCGTGGACTACCAGGGTATCTAATCCTGTTCGCTCCCCACGCTTTCGCTCCTCAGCGTCAGTAACGGCCCAGAGACCTGCCTTCGCCATTGGTGTTCTTCCCGATATCTACACATTCCACCGTTACACCGGGAATTCCAGTCTCCCCTACCGCACTCCAGCCCGCCCGTACCCGGCGCAGACCCGCCGTTAAGCGACGGGCTTTCACACCGGACGCGACGGGCCGCCTACGAGCCCTTTACGCCCAATAATTCCGGACAACGCTTGCGCCCTACGTATTACCGCGGCTGCTGGCACGTAGTTAGCCGGCGCTTATTCGAAAGGTACACTCACTTGCGCTTGCTCCCAATCAAAAGCGGTTTACAACCCGAAGGCCGTCATCCCGCACGCGGCGTCGCTGCATCAGGCTTGCGCCCATTGTGCAATATTCCCCACTGCTGCCTCCCGTAGGAGTCTGGGCCGTATCTCAGTCCCAATGTGGCCGGTCGCCCTCTCAGGCCGGCTACCCGTCGAAGCCTCGGTGGGCCGTTACCCCACCGACAAGCTGATAGGACGCGACCCCATCCCATACCGGTAAGACCCTTTCCCA
>NZ_PEBK01000020.1 GCF_002802905.1 Bifidobacterium simiarum | reverse complement strand
TCGGGTGAAGCGGTGAATTCAAGCCCCGGTAAACGGCGGTGGTAACTATAACCATCCTAAGGTAGCGAAATTCCTTGTCGGGTAAGTTCCGACCTGCACGAATGGCGTAACGACTTCCCCACTGTCTCGGCCAGGAGCTCGGCGAAATTGCAGTACGAGTAAAGATGCTCGTTAAGCGCAGAAGGACGAAAAGACCCCGGGACCTTTACTATACCTTGGTATTGTCGTTAGGTGTGGACTGTGTAGCATAGGCGGGAGGCTTCGAAGCGGGTGCGCCAGCATTCGTGGAGCCGTCATTGAAATACCGCTCTGTCCTCATCTGGCGTCTAACCTCGATGTGTCATCCGCATCAGGGACAGTGCCTGGCGGGTAGTTTAACTGGGGCGGTTGCCTCCCAAAGAGTAACGGAGGCGCTCAAAGGTCCGCTCAGCCCGGTTGGCAATCGGGTGTCGAGTGTAATCGCACAAGCGGGCTTGACTGTGAGAACGACGGTTCGAGCAGGGACGAAAGTCGGAGATAGTGATCCGGTGCCGGCGCACGGGCGCGGCATCGCTCAACGGATAAAAGGTACCCCGGGGATAACAGGCTGATCATTCCCAAGAGTCCATATCGACGGGATGGTTTGGCACCTCGATGTCGGCTCGTCGCATCCTGGGGCTGGAGCAGGTCCCAAGGGTTCGGCTGTTCGCCGATTAAAGCGGCACGCGAGCTGGGTTCAGAACGTCGTGAGACAGTTTGGTCTCTATCCTCTGCGCTCGTTGGAATCTTGAGGAGTCCTGCCCATAGTACGAGAGGACCTGGGTGGACGAACCTCTGGTATGCCGGTTGTCACGCCAGTGGCATGGCCGGTTGGCTACGTTCGGATGGGATAACCGCTGAAAGCATCTAAGCGGGAAGCCTTCTCCAAGATAAGGATTCCTTCACGCC
>NZ_PEBK01000001.1 GCF_002802905.1 Bifidobacterium simiarum | reverse complement strand
CATGCGACGCAATCCAACCGAATACATACGGACTCCAATCCGGACGCCGAAGCGTCCAACATTTCGTCCGCACCTCCGAAAGGCACCGTGAATCACGGAATTCGGGGGTTTCGGCCCGTAACTTGGCGGCGTGGCGCGCGACGGCATGCGACCGGCACAGCGCAGGGCACGCCGCGCGCACAGCCGTCAGGCGCTCAGAACCGGATCAGCGACTTGATGACCTTGCGCTGGTCCATGGCCTCGTAGGCGTCCTGGATGTGGTCGAGGTCGTATTCCGCGGTGAACACGCGGCCGGGGTTGATCTCGCCCTTGACCACGGCGTCGAGCAGACCGGAGTCGAGGTCGTAGTGGCGCACGGGGGCGGGACCGCCCTTGATGCCGATGTTGCCGTAGAACGTGCCTTCGGCGCTGATCTCCACGTCATGCGGCAGACCCACGCGACCGATGACGCCGCCGCGGCGGATCAGGCCGATCGCGGTGTCGAACGACTGCTTGGAGCCGACGCATTCGAGCACGGCGTCGGCACCGTAGCCGCCCGTCATCTCCAGCACCCGGTCGATGGCGGCCTGATCGCGTTCGGGCACGATGTCGGTGGCGCCGAACTCGCGGGCCACGGCGGCACGGTCCTCATGGCGGCTCATGGCGATGATGCGGGACGCGCCGAGCATCCTCGCGGACAGCACGCCGCACAGGCCGACGGCGCCGTCGCCCATCACCACGGCGGTGTCGCCGGGCCTGACCTCGGCGGAGACGGCGGCATGGTAGCCGGTGGACATCACATCGGCGATGGTAAGCAGCGAGGCGAGCGTGGCGTCGTCGTAGTCCTCGGGCGAGCCGGGAACCTTGACCACGGTGCCGTCGGCCTCGGGCACGCGCACGTATTCGGCCTGGCTGGCGCCGAAATAGCCGCCGTGAGGGCACACGGATTCGAAGCCGGCCTGGCACACGGGGCACTTGCCGCAGCTGTACGGGAACGGCAGCACCACGAAGTCGCCGGGCTTGACGGAGGTAACGGCCGGGCCGACCTCCTCGACCACGCCGATGGACTCGTGGCCGATCTGGCTGTTCGCGGCATGCGGCGAGAGCCCGCGGAAGTACCACAGGTCGGAGCCGCAGACGCAGGCGCGTACCACGCGCACCACGGCGTCGTCGTCGGCTTCGAGACGGGCCTTCGGCACCTCACGTACGGTCATCTTGCCGGGGGCTTCGAAGATCGCGGCCTTCATCGTTTCGCTCATGGGTTTCTCCTTCGTTGGATTTTCGTTGGTTTCGTCGGATATTGCTTGATATGCGGATGGGTCCTGACGATGGGTTCCGATGGTGTTCAGCGTAGTCGCCGACACGAACCGGCCGGCCTGCGTTTCGCCCCTCGCCAACGTGCTCACCGCTATGCCTGGGCCTTCACCGCCTCGTCGATGCAGCGCAGCGCGTTGAGCGAGCGCGGGTAGCCGATGTACGGCAGGCATGCGGAGACGACCTTGATGAGGAACGCCTTGTCGTTGCCGACGCGCAGATTGCCCCCGGCGTGGGCGATGAGCTGCGGTTCGACGCCGCCCTGCGCGGCGAGGTAGCAGAACGTGATCATTTCGCGCTGCGCGTTGTCGAGTCCGCCGCGCGTGTAGTAGTCGCCGAAGCAGTTGGCCGCGAGCCAGCGGTTGATGTGCCTGCGGTCGGCCGGACCGGCGTTCGGGAAGTCGCGCATGTGCTCACCGAAGATCTCGACCTGCTTTTCGGTGCCGCCGGCCAGTCGGGATTCCTCGGTCGGCTCCGTGGAGGCCTGAGAGGGCAGGGGCAGCGTCACCCCGCGTTCGACGAGCACCGCGTTGGTCACGTCGAGGAACGGGCGGACGCGGCCCATGCCCAGATAGTCCACCGCCTGGTAGACGATCTCCTTGGCCTCCACCGGCGTCACGCCCATGTTCAGGGCGGCGGGCAGCAGGTCGCGGAACTCGTCGACTCCCTGGCAGCCGAGCAGCGTGGCGAGGATCGCCATGAACCGGGTGCGCTCGTCCAGCGGCTCGCCTTCGGCGGCGCCCTGCCGGATCACGTCGTCGTAGGCGAAGTTGAGGTACCGTTCCATGAATTCGGGATCGGTGCGTTCCAGCGACTCCACCGCCGAACCCGACGCCGAACCCGGCAAGCCGCCTTCGGGAAGCATCCGTCCGTGGAAGTCACGTGCGAATGCGCTGATCCGCGGTTCGTGCGGCCGTGCCGCATCCAACCTATCGTCCATGATGACCGCCTTTCCTTCGTTGCGACGTCTTCATGGCCTCACGATAGAAACGCGGAACGCCAATAACAAATACGACATGGCTCTTGTATTCCATACCCGTAGTGCATGGCAGACCGACCCGTCGGACCGACCCATCAGTCCGCCCTGACAGTCCGATCCCGTCAGACCGATCCCGTCAGACTGATCCGTCAGTCCGCCCCTCAACGTCCTCCTCCCGGGCGACCACGTCGCGCAGCGTCTCAAGGAACGCCGCGGCGGCGGGGGTCAGCGTCTGGTCCTTCTTCCACGCCATGCTCAGACTGCCGTGGAGCAGAGGATCGAGCGGCCGGAAGCACAGGCCGCTGCCCGCCGACATGTCCACGATCCCGCCGTATCCGAGCGCACAGCCGTACCCCTCCTGAACGAATCGGCTGGCGTTGTAGGAGAGGTTCATCGTGCCCACGATGTTGAGATTGCGGCCGTACCGTCCGAACCATCCCGAGTATTCGCGGCGGTTCAGCGCCCCCTGGGGCATGATGAGCGGCACGCCCTGCAGATCCCGGGCACGGATGGCGTCGTGCGAGGCCAGAGGGTCGTCGTCGCGCATCAGCACGCCCACCTCGTCGCCGCCGGGAAGGACGAGATGATCGTAGCGGCTCATGTCGGTCGGCTGCACGAGCACGCCGAAGTCGGCGAGACCGTTGTTGAGCCATTCGACGATGTCCGCGCCGAACCCGTCGTGCAGCCGGATCCTGATGTCGGGGTGGCATTCCCGCAGCCGGGTCGCGGCCCGACCCACGGTGCGCATGACCACGCTCTGCGCGGCGGCGATGTGCACGTCTCCCTCGATCCGCTCCCCCGCGGCGATCTCCGACTTGGTCCGGTCGGCGAGCTCCACGATCTCGCGGGCCCGTCGGTAGAGCAGCCGGCCCTCGTCGGTGAGTTCGAGGGACCGGGACCGGTTGCCGCGCACGAACAGCGAGGCGCCCACCTCATGTTCGAGCTCCTTGATCTGCCGGGACAGCGCCGGCTGGCTGATGCGCAGCACGTCGGCCGCGGCAGTGACGCCCTCCTCCTGCACGACCACGATGAAATTGCGCAGTATGCGAATCTCCATGGCGTCCCTCCCCGTCACCGGCATCCCGGCCGATATCATGCATTTCCCTTATTCCATACTATTCAACAGCGACATTAGTAATGCCAACCAGTCATCGGTACGCTGAACAGACAACAAGGAAAGGAGCGATGATGAGCGAAAGCAATCCGATGCTGGTCCTGTTCGTCGGCGCCACGGGCAGCGTGGGAAGGCTCGCCGTAGACGAGGCCGTCCGCATGGGATACCGCGTCCGCGCGTTGGTGCGCAGCGGGACGAAGGCGAGGTTCGACGACCGCGTGGAGGTGACGCAGGGCGACCTGACCCGCATGGACACGCTGGCCGGGGCGGTCGACGGCATCGATGCCGTGGTGTTCACCATGGGCGCGCATGACGGGCCGACGATGGTCGAACGGGTCGATTACGGCGCGGTACGGAACGTGCTGACGCTGCTCGCCGGTCGCCCTGTACGCATCGTGCTGATGACGGCGATCGGCGTAACCTACATGGACAGCGCCTACAACCGCACGTCGCAGGCGCATGACTGGAAGCGCCGGTCGGAACGGCTGGTCCGGGCCAGCGGCAACGACTACACGATCGTGCGGCCCGGATGGTTCGACTACAACGGCCCCGACCAGCGGCGTCTGACCTTCCTGCAGGGCGACCGCCGCCGGCACGCCGATTCCCGTGACGGCGT
This sequence comes from Bifidobacterium simiarum, assembly GCF_002802905.1. Lineage (GTDB taxonomy): Bacteria > Actinomycetota > Actinomycetes > Actinomycetales > Bifidobacteriaceae > Galliscardovia > Galliscardovia simiarum. Next base: position 533,994 of record NZ_PEBK01000001.1, on the reverse strand, counting down.
GGTCTCGCGCCGGCAGATCGCGCAGACGCTCATCTCCGCGCTCGGATGCGACGAGGCGAAGGGCAAGACCTTCGAACTCGTGGCCGAGCACGGACCGGCCCCGTGCGACCTCACCCCGATGTTCGCGGCGTTGGAGGCCGATTCGCCGGGCAGCGTCGACGGCGTGCACGACGAGGGCAACTTCCCCGCCGAGTGTCAGCCCAGACGGGTGCGGGAGGATCTGGCGCGGATCGCCGCGATCAGCCGACGTGGCGCTCGAAGCGGTGGAAGCCGGTGATCGCGTCGATCTCGGCCATGGCGTCGGCCGGGATCTCGAAGCCGGAGGCCTTGAGGTTATTCTCCAGCTGGCTGGGCTTGCTGGCGCCGGCGATCACGCAGCTGATCTCCGGGTGCTGCAGGATCCACGCCATCGAGAGGATCGGCAGGTTGGTGCCGAGCTCGTCAGCCACGCCACGCAGCCGCTCGACCTTGTCGAGGTTCTCGTCGGTGAGCAGGTCGTTGATCTGGTGGTCGGCCTGCCAGGTGGCGCGGGAGCCGGCGGGCAGCGGCTGGCCCTTGCGGTACTTGCCGGTGAGCAGGCCCTGGGCGAGCGGCGAGAACGTGGTGATGCCGATGCCGTGGCGACGGCAGGTGCCCATGATCTCATGCTCGATGTAGCGGTCCTGCAGGTTGTACTGCGGCTGCACCACGGTGATCGGGTACAGGTTGTAGCGGTCGATGATGCGCTGGGCCTCCTCGAGACGGGCCGAGCCCCACTCCTCGGAGACGCCGTAGTAGAGCACCTTGCCCTGGGAGACGAGGTCGCTCATGGCGCGCAGCGTCTCGGTCAGGTCGGTGGTCTCGTCGAAGCGGTGGCAGAAGTACATGTCGAGGTAGTCGGTCTGCATGTTCTTCAGCGTCTGATCGATGCTTTCGAAGATGTGCTTGCGGGAGAGACCTCGGTCGTTCACGCCGTCACCGGTCGGGAAGTACACCTTGCTGGAGAGCACGAGCTCCTTGCGCGGGTAGTCCTTGAACACCTCGCCGAAGAACCGTTCGGCGGCGCCGGCCGAGTAGGCGTCGGCGCAGTCGAAGAAGTTGACGCCGGAATCGAACGCCAGCTTGATGGTCTGTCGGGCGATGTCCTCCTGGGCCGAGCCCTTGAGATCGGTCACCCAGCTGCCGAGAGCGATCTCGCTGATCTTGAGTCCCGACTTGCCTACGCTGCGATACTTCATCAATGCTCCTTGTCGTCAGGCGATGGCGTACATCCGGTCTTTCCGATGCCGGCCGCCATGCGATCGTGTGTGTTTCAACCTTCGTGCGCGCGCACGGTCGACCCACGATCGCCGGCCGACCCATGATTCCCGACCGGACCGCAAGGTCCGACCGTGATGTGCGCGCTCACATCCAAGCCCAATATAACCGCTTCAAGTGCGGTTGAACACAACTTGCGACACGCCGGACGGTCTCATCCCGAGTTTTGTGGCTTTCCCGACGCCGACAACCCGCAAAAAGGCCCTTCGGAGCCGAATATCGCAGGAAACTCGCGACGTAAAACCACAAAACTCGATCATTCCGCAGCGAACAGGTGACTACCGTGCCCTGATCGCCGACCAGCGGCCGGCCGTATGCCGCACCGACACCGGGAATCCGAACATGGCGCCCAGCCGATCGGCCGTGAACCCACCGTCGAGGCCGCCCGTGTAGATGATGGTGCCGGGCATGGGGTTGCCGAGGTCGGGCGCGTAGATGTTCGGATGCGCGTCGAGATACTCGCGATACCGCTCTTCGGGCATGTGCCCCATGAGCGCCAGATGGTCGAACCCGTCGGGGATCTCCTCCAGCTGGTGGGTAACGAGGATGACGGTCCGCCCCGCCATGCCGTCCTCTCCCCTGCCGAGCCGTCCCAGCTCGCGCACGACGAGCTCGCGGCCACCGAGGTCCATGCCGGTCGTCGGCTCGTCGAAGATCATGAGCTCGGCGTCCGACATGAGATTGCGGCAGATCAGCACGCGCGTGCGCTCCCCCTCGGAAAGCCCGGCCATGCGCTTGCCGGCGAGGTACTCGATGCCGAACCGTTCCATCAACGCATAGGCACGCTCGTATTCGGCGGTGTCGCGCTGGCGCCGCTCGCGACCGCCGGTGAGTTCGACCACGTCGGCGGAATCGCCGAGATCCTGCGGCACGGCACGGATCGGCGCCGCGTCGACGATCACGTCGATCGGATCGGCCGGCGGGGCGACCTCCCTGCCGGAAAGGGACGAAGCCAGGGCGATGTCTCGGAACGAGAACTTGTCGATGCCGCCGGGACGGTGCCCGAGCAACGACAGCCGACCGACGTTGGGGAACTGCCTGAGGCTCATCATCGAGATCAGCGTGGACTTGCCGATGCCGTTCGGCCCGAACAGGATCCACTTCTCCCCCTTGCGGACGGTGAGGTTCACGTCGGCGAGGATCAGACGGCGGTCGCGGTAGAACCCCACGGATTCGGCGCACACGGCGGCGTCGGGGATCGCGGACACGGGGTCGGTGGTCACAGGGCCCACGGTCTCGGAATCGGCATGGCTGGCTGAACGGTCGGTGATGTCATCGGTCATGCGTCCGAACATACACCACGACCGGCAGAATGCGGTCGCGGACTTCCGAAAAACACGATCCGACGGCCCCGTCTCACCGGACCCGGCCACCGGCCAAACCGGCTCATCGAACGATCTCACCTGGTTGGACCGGGATTCCGCACGTCCCTACCCGCGAACACGGCGACCACGCACTGCGCGGCGGCGAGCGCGGTGAACAGGGTGAGCGGCGCGGTCCACCCGCCCGAAACCTCGGCGAGCGAGCCGAAGGCGAGCGGCCCGACCGACGCCAGCAGATAGCCGATCGACTGCGCCATGCCGGACAGCGCCACCGTTTCGGCCGGGGTCCGGCCGCGCAGGGAGATCAGGGTCAGTGCCACGACCAGCGCCGAGCCCTGTCCCATGCCGCCGATGACGCTCCACAGCAGCGACAGCCCCGGCGAGAGCATCCAGCCGAGCCCGGCGACGACCATGGGGATGCTGGCCGTCATGGCCGCGCAGATCTGATTGCCGCGCACCCGCATGAGTGCGGGGATCATCAGGCCGGAGAGAATGCCCAGCGACTGGAAGACGAACAGGTGCACGCCGGCGGTCGCATCGTCGAATCCGGCCGCGACAACGACGGACGGCAGCCAGTTCGACATCGTGTAGAACGCGGCCGACTGCAGTCCCATGAATAAGGTGACCCACCAGGTCATCGGCCGACGCCACAACGGAACGGTACCGGGAGGAACGGTACCGGGAACGGGGTCGGGATGCGGGGCGAGACGGGTGGGATCGTCCTCGGTCCGTTCCGTGAACGGCGTCTTCCGAGACTCCGGCTTCTCCTGCGGCACCGCCGGCTTCCGCATCACACGAACGGACCACAGTGCGGCCACGATCAGCGGGGGCACCGCCCATACGGCGAGCGCCGGCCGCCATCCACCCAGAGACGCCGACAGCGGCGCGGCGGTCAGTCCCGCGACGGCGGAACCGGTCGTGATGCATGCCGAGTACACGCCGGTGGCCATGGAAACATGGCCGGCGTAGTCGCGTTTGGCGATCACCGGGACGAGCACGTTGCCGGCGGCGATGCCCGCGCCCACGGCGACCGTGCCCAGCCAGACTCCGGCCGGACCGCCGAACGAGCGGATCAGATCGCCCGCGGACAGCACCAGCAGCGCCGCGAGGATCGTCCGGTCGGCGCCGATACGCGCCGTGACGAACCGTACCAGCGGACTGATCGCGGCGAACGCCCATAACGGCATGGCGCCCAGCAGTCCCAGCAGGCTTTCGCCCCAGCCGAGGTCCGTGCCGATGCCGGCCAATACCGGTCCGACCGCGGCGATGGCCGGTCGCAGATTCAGCGCCACCAGAAAGATCAGTGCGGCGAGCAACCGCGGCGTGGTGCCGGCTCCCCGTGATGTCCGTCCCATGGTCTCCGTCTTCCTTTCCTTCCTTCCCTTTTCCGGTTCTCGCCTAGCTATGCTCCGGGCTGCGATCCGGACCGCGGTCCGACCGCCGCAGTTCGTCGCGGATCTCCTCCAGTACGGCGAGCGTCCGCTCCTCCACGGACGTGCCGGCCTGCTCGTCGGCGTCCTCCTGCTCACGTGCCAGCGCCGACGCCGTCACGTCACGCAGCTTGTTGATGGGCAGGATGACGCAGAAGTACACGGCCACGCCGACGAGCAGGAAGTTGATGACCTCGTTGAGGATCGCGCCGAACGAGATCGTCGCCCCGTTAAACGTGATGCTGAGCATCGCCGACATGTCCGGCTTGCCGCCGATCATCGCGATCAGCGGGTTGATGAAGTACTTCACGATCGCGTTGACCACGCCGGTGACAGCGGATCCCATGACCACGCCGACCGCCATGTCGATCATCGATCCGCGGGAAATGAACTTCTTGAAGCCGCCGAACGGGCCGCGGTCCGTCAGCGAGACGAGCCTCCTCGCCGTATCCTCGGTGACGTTCAGCGCGCCCTTGGCCAGCGCAGCCGTGGACTGCGTGGCCTGACGCATCGGGGAATCGGATTCCTTCGACATCGTCTGCCTCCTTGACGTTTACGACACCACGGCGTTTCGGCACACCGTTCGGTATCATGGTCCGTTGGATTTTATACACGAGGAATCACGACATTCGATCGCATACGGCAGGTGAGGCATGGCTATTGAGGCACAGGGACTGGAGATTCGCATCGGGGCGCGCACGCTGCTCAACCCCACGGACTTCCACGTATCGAAGGGCGACCGCATCGGTCTGGTCGGCCGCAACGGCGCCGGCAAGACCACGCTGACCCGCGTGATCACCGGCGACATGCTGCCCACCGCCGGCAAGGTGCGCGTCACCGGCAAGCTCGGCTACCTGCCGCAGGACACCCACACCGGCGATCAGGAGCAGTCCGCGCTCGACCGCATCATGAGCGCCCGCGACATCAACACCATCCTCACCCGCATCCGCAAGGCGGAGAAGGACATGACCAACCCCGACCCCGACATCATGGAGAAGGCCATGCGCCGCTACGACAAGGCGCAGCAGGACTTCGAGAACGCGGGCGGATACGCCGTGCAGTCCGAGGCGATCGTCATGGCCGAAAGCCTCGGCCTCGACCAGGAGGTGCTCAAGCGCGAGCTCGGCACCCTTTCCGGAGGCCAGCGACGCCGCATCGAACTGGCCCGCATCCTCTTCTCCGACGCCGACACCATGATCCTCGACGAGCCCACCAACCATCTGGACGCCGACTCCATCGAATGGCTGCGCGGCTACCTCAAGAAGTTCAACGGCGGATTCCTCGTCATCTCCCACTCCACCGAACTGCTCGACGAGGTCGTCAACAAGGTGTGGCATCTCGACGCCCAGCTCGGCCAGATCGACATGTACTCCCTCGGCTGGAAAGCCTACCTGCACCAGCGCGCCGTCGACGAGGAACGCCGCCGCCGCGAACGCGAGGTCGCCGAGAAGAAGGCCGAACGTCTCATGAAGCAGGGCATCCGCCTGCACGCCAAGGCCACCAAGGCCGTCGCCGCCCAGAACATGATGCGCCGCGCCGAACGTCTGCTTTCCGAAACCTCCGTGGCCCAGAAGGCCGAGAAGGTCGCCGACATCCGCTTCCCCGAGCCGGCGCCCTGCGGCCGCACCCCCATCATGGCCAAGGACATCTCCAAGGCCTTCGGCTCCAACATCGTCTTCGCCGGCGTCAACCTCGCCGTCGACAAGGGATCCCGCGTCGTCATCCTCGGCTACAACGGCGCCGGCAAGACCACCACCCTGCGCCTCCTCGCCGGCATCGACAAGCCCGACACCGGCGAGGTCATCTTCGGCCACGGCGCCAAGATCGGCTACTTCGCCCAGGAGCACGACACCCTCGACAACGACGCCACCGTCCTCGAGAACCTCACCCACGTCGCCCCCGACCTCAACGACACCCAGGCCCGCAGCATCCTCGGCTCCTTCCTCTTCTCCGGCGACGACGCGCTCAAGCCCACGCGCGTCCTCTCCGGCGGCGAAAAGACCCGACTCGCCCTGGCCACCCTCGTCACCTCGCGCGCCAACGTGCTCCTCCTCGACGAGCCCACCAACAACCTCGACCCCGCCTCCCGCGACGAGATCCTCAAGGCCATCGGCAAATACGAGGGCGCCATCGTCCTCGTCACCCACGACGAGGGCGCCGTGCAGGCCCTGAACCCCGAACGCGTGCTGCTCATGCCGGACGGCGACGAGGATTTGTGGAGCGACGACTACCTCGACCTGGTTGCCGAGGAGTGATGGAGTGTCAGCTGCGTTACGGAAAATTCGACGTACCCTTGTACGCCTTCATTTTCCGCGCCTTGCTGACACACGCATCACTCCGGGGCAACGCTTAATGAGATGATTGACGTACCTTCGTACGCCTTCCCTCGGTGCGCCTTGAGGACACACGCATCACTCCGGGGCAACATGCATGATGATGTGATGATGCTTCATGGTGATGCTTCGCGCATGCGATGCTTCGCAGGCTTCCCCCTCTGGGGGAAGCTGTCAGCCGCAGGCTGACTGATGAGGGCAATGCAGCTCTCGCCCCCGCCGGACGGACAGTGAATCATGCTCCCGCTGGCGGGAGCTGTCCGGCTGCGCCGGACTGAGGGTGGTCGAGTCCCATCACACGGCGATCCAACCACCCCCAGTCCGCCTACGGCAGCCAGGTACTCGCCGTCGCTGGTGTTGTCGCCGATGTTCTCGCAGGTGGTCCAGATGAGGTCCTTGACGGGGGCGGTGCCGCCGGCCGTGTCGAACGGGTCCACGGCCCGGGTGGCGACGGTCACCTTCGGGGCGCGCAGCGTCCACGACTCATTCGCGTCGGTCTTACCGACAAACGTGGTGGCCCTTTCGACATACTTCTGCTTGGGCACGGTGAGATCGAACCAGTACTTGCCGGCCGCCCAGGTGGCCATGCCCACGTCGGACGGGGCGAACTCCCGCGAGTAGTTGTTCGTACCGCACTTCATGGTCACCGCCTGCGCCTTCGACTTGCCGTTGGGCGCGTTGAAGGTGATCGTGCCGGTGAACGTGGTGTTCGCGGGCACGCCCTCGGTGCAGGTGACCCTGATCTGGTCCTTGACCTTCTGGCTACCGCCGGACAGCAGCGGACTGGGTATTCCCTGCGCGACCGTGGAGAAGCTCGCAGTGCCCTGCCTCCACAGCTGGAACTGTTCGCTGGTTTCCTTGGCACCGGACAGGGTCGCGGAGACCGTGGGATACCTGTTGCCGGTCTGCACGTACACCTTGGTGTCGAACCAGTAGGTCACGCCCGTCGCCCAGGTCTTCTGCTTCAGGTCGGCCGGCGTGAACAGGCGCGTGTCCATGGAGATCACGTCGCCCTGCCCGATGTCGCCGAACCGTTTCTCGGTGCGGATCCACGGGCTGACCGCGTCGCCGGTGTCGGCCTTGCCGTTGTGGTTGAGGTCCATGACCAGTCGCGTGTCCGCGCTGGCCAGGCCGTCGCCGAGGCTGTTGCCCGTCTTCTGGGCGATCGAGATGTGGTCCATCATGCCGTCGGTGTTGTTCGCCGGAGTGACCCCGCCGTTGGTCGCGTTGCGCACCTTGGTGCTCACGTCGATCGAAGGGGTCTCCAGAACGTAGAAGTTCTCACTGACCGTGGTGCGGCCGTCCTGGCGGTTCACCGGGTTGACCATGTAGCTGTTGTCCATGCGCCTGCCCACGGCCTCGGAGTAGCCGGGATCGCCCTTCTGGGCGGGACGGACGCTGGTCACCCACCACAGGTGCGCGCCGGAGGGCCAGTAGCCGTTGAGCGCCTTGAAGTTCGGGTGCCTGGGACCGATGGCGGGGCTGCTGAACTGGTACGACCTGTTCGGCTCGATCCTCACGTTCTCGATCTGGGACACCGTGGCCTTGTAGTCGGCCCTGCCGTCGTTGTTGACGTCCACGTTGAGTTCGGAGACGATGGTGAAGTAGTCGTCGGTCACATGGGTGCCGTTGTTCGACTTGACGACCACGTTATCGCGCACGGACTGGGTGCGGTCGATGCGGGTGCCGACGTTCACGTCCTTCCATCCGCCCGAGTTCGCCTGAGCCTGGGTGGAGGCGGTCGGCTGCCACCTAAAGCCCGTCTGGTAGCTTACCAGCTGCTGGGTGGGGGCGTTGTTCGCGGGGACATAGATGGTCAGACGTACGTGCGACTGCTGGGCGGTCAACGGCATCTGCCATGCCTGATTGGCGTATTTCTGCCATTTGGCGTCCGCGATGCCGGGCATGAATCCGACGGTGGAGGCCCGGTTTTCCGGCCCGCCGTTGTGGATGTAGCTGAAGGCGTGGTGGATGCGGATGCGGGCGTAGTCGTTGTCGATGTTGGGGCCGTAGAACTGCTGGGCGTAGTACACGGCGGCGCGCATACGGTTCTCCTCAAGGGCGGAGAAGCCGGAGTAGCTTTGCCGCACATACACGGCACCGACGCCGGGGCCGGTCTTATTGGCCTGGATGCATAGGGCCGTGGCTCCGTCGGCCATGATGTACTTGCCGGTCCAGTTGACGCCATGATACATTCTGGGAACGCTGGCGACCTTAACTTTGACCTTATTGAGGGGATCGGCCAGCCTGAACAGGCTCATCATCCGGCCCAGCAGCGACGTGTCCGAATCGTCCTCGGCCGTGTCGTCACCGTCCTCGTTGTCCAGCGGGGTGACGGTGGAGGCGCCGTCGATGACGGCGAAGCCGATCGGCTTGTCCTTCAGGGTCGAGGCGCCGTCGAGCGTGGTGGTGCCGACGACCGCCTGCGGGGCGAACCCGTTCTCGGGCACGGCCAGATACACGCCCTCGGGCACGGTGACCCTGCCGGTGCCGGTCACGGAGGCGACCGGGGAGACGCCCGCGGCCTTCAGGGCGGCGGCCAGCGTGTTGGCGGGGGCGTTCACGGTGACGGGGTTGAGGTCATGCCACATCGCGTCCACCGGGTCGCCCTTGGTGTTTCCGTATGCCTTGGCGGCCATGGCGGCCACGTTCGGGTCGGAGGCCGTGGCGTGCAGATCGTCCCACGAGGTCGTCTTCGCCTTGTCTCCGGTCATGCCGGCCGGCCAGTCGCCGATCCGGTAGAGCCGGGTGGTCACGTCCTTCAGGCTCGTGTCCGAGGTGGCCTCGACGTCCAGCGTGCCCTGACGTCCCTTCGCCGTGTCCGGGGTCGTGGCCTTCGTGTCGGCCTTGGTCTGCGGCGTCGTCGGGGCGGTGGCCTTCGGCGCGGCCTGACCGGTCTCGGCCTTGGCGTCGCCGGTCTTCGCGTCCGACCCGCCGTCCGTGGCCTCGGGGGCCGACGGGGTGGCATCGGACTTGGCGTCCGTCGTGGCGTCGTCCTTGGCGGATGGCGTGTCGCCGGCCTTGGGGGTCGCGGTCGTGCCGCCGGTATCGTCCGTATCGCCGCCGACGCCCATGCCGCCGTCGAGCGTCTGGGTCTGCACGGTGTCGGTGGACGGGGTCTCGGCGGCCGATGCCGTCAGGCCGCCTCCGCTCAGCAGTGTCGCCAGACCGACCACGAGGGCGATCCATGCCTTTCCTGCTCTCATATCGTTCCTTCCCCTTTCCTTGGAAAAGTCCGCCGCCGGAATCCCTTCCCGGCGACCGAAGTGGGCTATGCGCGCAGAAACGGGCGGCCGGGGACGCATGACAGGGGGTGACGGGCGCCCCCGGCGAGTAGCGTGGGAGGCGACGAGGAAACAATCAGGAAAAGAGGTTCGAAATACCGATGAATATCACAGGACAGACGGGAAGAAGGGTTCTGGTGGCCCTGTCCTCCCTGGCGATGCTGGCCGGCGTGGCCGTCGCCCCGATCACGGGGGCCGGTGCGGCCGAGGGGTGGCCCGCGGGGCTGTCGCAGGCCCAGATCCATTCGTCGTACGGGTTCTTCAAGTGGATGAGCGTCTACGGGGGTTCCGAAGACCAGAAAAGCGATGCCAGGCGCGCGATGAACCACATGAACGCCGACATCAAGGATGATGGGTATACGAACCTCGGTGCGAAGGGGGATGCCACCAGTCTGGAGAACACTGGGAAGGCCCTGCGGGAGGATGTACGTTCCAACCAGTTCCGAACCTCACTGGTCAACGAGCCCTGCCGCATGGACCTGCCGGCAGGCAAGGGACGCCGGTGCAATGACCCGAACAAGCGCCTGACCGCTCAGAAACTCAACCTCCAGCTCCTTGGTAGCGAACAGAATAAGGCCAACGCCGTGGCCGCCACCGGTGATCATTTCGGTATTACCGATGCGCAGAACATCGCCGGGCCGGATACCGGATTCAGGGTGTTCTACGACGGCCAGTCCTATGATGGCGTTCCCGGAATGAGCGAGAAGTCCAACTACGACAAGGACATGACCGATGGCAAGCTCGACGGCAGATCGGCCGATGGCAAGATGGTTGGCGAGACCGGCCATTACAGGGCCTATGTCAATAGCATCTGGAATCCCGATCGCAACCAATATAACGACTACGTCTACGCCACCATCGCCGTCAACAATGCCAGTCGTGGTGCTTACGTCATGAACTACTACATGAAGGCCAATTCCGGCGGATCAATTACTCAGCTCTGTGGATGGTCCATTGGCGATCCGGATGCCGACGACAGCGGATGCGTCAAGGAGACCACCGGTTACCTCACCGATCAGGCGATGACTCTCCCCCAGAACCTGCTGGCGAAGTTCGACCAGTACACGGCCCTGCCCGAAGTCAACGCGACCGTCACCCACACCGTCTCCTTCGACTCCGCCGGCGGCTCACGGGTCGCCGGTCAAAGCGTCAAGGACGGTCAGAAGGCCGTCGCCCCCGCCAACCCGACGCGCTCGGGCTACACGTTCGCCGGCTGGTACAGCGGCTCCGCCAAATGGGACTTCAGCAAGCCCGTGACCGGCAACCTGACCCTCACCGCCAAGTGGACGAAGAACGCCCCGCAGGTCGTCTATCGCACCGTCAGCTTCGACTCCGCCGGCGGCTCGCAGGTGGCCTCGCAGAGGGTCGCCAACGGACAGAAGGCCACCCAGCCCGCCAACCCCACGCGCAACGGTTATTCGTTCGCCGGATGGTTCAACGGCAGTGTCAAATGGGACTTCAGCCGCCCGGTGACCGCCAACCTGACCCTCGCCGCCCATTGGACGAAGAACGCCACTCCGGTCAAGCCCACGGACCCGTCGAAGCCGAGCTCGAAGAAGGTGCCCGTGTACCGCGTGTACAACCGCAACTCGGGTCTGCACCACTACACGACCAGCAAGGCCGAGAACGACATGCTCGTGCGGTTGGGCTGGCGTGACGAGAACCACGGCAAATCCTCGTTCATCACGGTGTCGAAGGACACCCCCGGCGCACGCCCCGTCTACCGCGAGTACAACCACCGCTCGGGCAACCATAACTGGACGCTGAACAAGGCGGAGCACGACATGCTCGTGCGCCTTGGCTGGAAGGACGAGGGCATCGCATGGTACACCAGTCCCGCCGGACAGGACGTGTACCGTCTCTACAACCCCAAGCCCTATCACAAGCCGAGGAATGGCCGGGGCAACGGCGGCGGCGAGCATGTGTACACCACCAGCTACGGCGAGTATCTGGCCGTCGTCAGGGCCGGCTGGCGCGGCGAGGGCGTGGCGTGGAAGAGCCTGTAGTCTCTGACTCTGCCCCGCCGTCGGGGGCTGGCTGCCGTAGGCGGACTGGGGTGGTTGGACCGCCGTGTGATGGGACTCGACCACCCTCAGTCCGGCGCAGCCGGACAGCTCCCGCCAGCGGGAGCATGATTCACTGCAACGAACAGTCCAGTGGACTGTTCGTCCGGCGGGGGCGCGAGCTGCATTGCCCTCATCAGTCAGCCTGCGGCTGACAGCTTCCCCCGGAGGGGGAAGCCCACACAGCGTTGGACGAAACTGTGCCTTCGGATAAAGGGCCGACGACGTGGCCACATCGGGAATATCACGGGAAACCCCATGAAGTAGCCCCTATACGGCCTTCACCCTGAACACGTCCAGACGGTGACTTCATGAACCGAGCCTCAGACTGGAACCCGGCATGGAAACACTATGGCGGCCCACGGTCTCGGCTCGGCCTATAGTGTGATCTTGTATTGATGCTTGATGCCGATCACGGCACCGAAGACGCAGAAGACATCGAAGGAAGACACAGAAGAGGGTGAGCTGCTGATGAGCGAGTCAGCGGGAGACGAGAAGACTGTCACGGTCCGAGAACCGGAGCACAAGGGAGCGGCCGTCAAGGCGGCGCTGGCGGCGAATATCGGCGTCGCCGTATGCAAGGTGGCGGCGGCCATCTTCACCGGATCGTCCGCCATGCTGTCGGAAAGCGTGCATTCGGCCGCCGACTGCTCCAACGAGATCGTGCTGATCATCGGCGAGAAGGCATCGCATCACAAGACCGACGGCGATCACCCGTTCGGCCTCTACCGTGCGAAATACCTCGCCTCGTTCGTCGTTGCCACACTGCTGTTCTTCGTCGGCGGCTTCTACTCCACCTCCGAGGCCATCAAGAAGATGCAGCTCGTGCTTGCCGACCCGGCCGCCCACACGGCCAACCGGTTCGAGCTGGCCGTGGCCCTCGCCGTCTGCGTGGTCAGCGCCTGCTTCGAAGGCATGGGCCTGCACAAGAGCATCCTCGAGGCTCGTGAGCGCATGGATCGCATCGGCATGAAGCGCATCGGATTCCTTCGCTTCTGGCGGCGCACCAAGTCGGCCGAACTCGCCTCCGTCATCATGGAAGACACGCTCGCCCTCATCGGTCTGGCGTTCGCCGCCGCCGGCATCGGCGTCGCCATCATCACCGGCGACGAGCTGTGGGATGCGGTCGGCGGTCTCATGGTCGGCCTGCTCCTGATGGTCGGCTCCGCACTGCTGGCCACCAAATCCGGTTCCCTGCTGCTCGGCGAGACCGTCGACGCGGAAACCCGTACCAAGATCGTCGACGCCGTCACCTCCACGCCCGGCGTGGAGCGCCTGCTCAACATGCAGACGATCCACATGTCCGAGGACGACATCCTGCTGTGCGTCAAGGTGCAGACCTCCAAGCTCGACCGCGACTACGACGTGCAGACCGTCGACAAGATCGAGAATGCCGTGCGCACCGCCCTGCCCTGGTACCGGTTCGAGATCTACGTGGAGCCCGACATCTACCGTCGCGATCACGACAAGGCCCTGATCGGAACCCACTGACCGGAAACCAGCAAGCATAAAAAACGAGACCCCGGAGCTGGTGTTTCAAACCCCGGGGCCTCAATGCGGATTCCTCATATGCCACCTCATCGGATGGTTCGTGCCTCGAACCACCTATCGTTCAGCAATACTATCGGCTGTTCCTTGTTCGGTTATACCTGATTCTGTTATGCCCTAATTCTGTTATCTGAAGACAGGACCTCCGGCATCATCCTCGATGCGGAAAACCCAAGCGGATACCTTCGAAACGAACATATCCTGTCTTCACTTTCAGTATACCGTCTCCACCGCCGACAACACGCCTTATCGTTGCAATATCAATGATTATTGCCGGTCAATACCGCACGGAAACCTTATGATTCCGCACATTTTCGACCGTATTTCTCACATACCATGACCCGGTCCCCTCACACCGTCCCGCCCCTTCGCACTGCCCCGTCGGACACGCCGGACATCCGCCATCCGACCCATGATCCGTGACAGAACCCTCCCACACGGATAGCATGGGAGGGTCACCGGCCTCAACAGGCCGAATGAGAAGAGACGCAACGGGGGCGGATCATGGGTTGGATCAACACGCATCGTTCACTGGTCATCGGCTGGATCGTGGTGACGGTCCTGTACGCGGCGCTGATCGTCTGGCAGATCGTCGCCGGCGGCAAGGCCGTGCCGCTGGGACTGAATTTCATATGGCCCGCGGCCCTGCTGATCACCAATCTCGTCGTCGGTCTGAGGGCGAGCGACGGCCGGTACGGCGACGTGGCCTATCCGATCGTCAGCGTGCTGATCTCCGTGCCGTTCGTCATGCTGTGCAATCACCTGTACCGCGAGACCTGCGCCAACGGCGACTATGCGAACTGCACGTATACGCCAGACGGCCCCTGGAGGCTTTCGATGACGTCGGCGGACTTCTACGCCGACGCGGCGTGGCTCTCCTATTTCGTCCTGGCCTGCGCGATCGGCTTCGTGATCGGACGGCAGGTGCGCCGGTCCCGGGTCTCCTCGGCCGCACGACGAAGCCGGAAGACGGCATAGTCTCGCGGCACGGCCCCACAGCCCAATCCCGCGACATAGCCCCTCGGCACGGCCCCACAGGTCCACGAACCCGTCCACGGATCGGACAAACCGGCGGAACCCGGGGGTATAACCGGCACCGCTGTTTGCGCCTGCTGGTATCACTGGAATCTATGACACTCCTGCAGCTGAAATACATCGTCAAGATCGTCGAATGCGGTTCTATGAACGAAGCCTCCCACGAACTGTACATCTCCCAGCCGGCGCTCTCCTCCGCCGTCAAGGAGCTGGAGAAGGAGATGGGCATCGAGATCTTCACCCGTTCCTCCCAGGGCATCGCGCTGACCGTCGACGGCGCGGAATTCCTCACCTACGCCCGTCAGGTGCTCGACCAGTCGGCCCTGCTCGAGGAGCGCTACAAGAACGCCAAGCCGCGCAAGCAGCTGTGCCAGGTCTCCACCCAGCACTACATGTTCGCCGTCGAGGCCTTCGTCGAGCTCATCAACTCCATCAAGTCCGACGAGTACGAGTTCACGATCCGCGAGACCCGCACCCGCGACATCATCAACCAGGTCGCCAACATGCAGTCCGAGGTCGGCATCCTCTACCTCTCCGACTTCAACAAGGACGTGATCGGCAAGCTGCTGCGCGAGAAGCACCTCGAGTTCCACCCGGTGTTCCGCGCCGGCCTGCATGTGTTCCTCTCCCGGTCCAACCCGCTGGCTAGCAAGAAGTCCCTGACCATGGAGGACCTCAAGCCCTACCCGTGGATCCAGTACGAGCAGGGCGAGGAGGGCTCGTTCTACTTCGCCGAGGAGGCGGTGTGGCCCGAGTACTCCCCCAAGCAGATCAACGTGACCGACCGCGCCACCATCCTCAACTTCATCGTCGGCCTCAACGGCTACACGGTGTGCTCCGGCATCGACAACGAGGACCTCAACTCCGACAAGATCGTCACCGTGCCGCTGGAAAGCGACGAGACGATGCTGGTCGGCTGGATCACCAACGAACGCGCCAAGCTCAGCCAGGCCGCCGAGGTGTATCTCGAGAAGCTTAAGTCCGTGATCGCCTCCCACGGCTACACGCTGATCGACTGATCCGACCGACCAGCGATCCGAATCGACTGATCCGATATGGCCGCCTCAGCGGAAGCACCGACGACGTCGAACGCGCCGGAATCGCCGAACACATCCGGCACGCAGCATGTCACGCAGCACGTCACGCATGGGTTCGGCCCCGTGTGGGACCGCGACTCCCGCGTTCTGGTGCTGGGTTCGATGCCGAGCCCGAAATCCCGCGAGGCGGCCTTCTACTATGCGTTCAGGGCCAACCGGTTCTGGCCGGTCATGGCCGCGCTCTTCGACGACCCCTCCCCCGTTCCCGAACGGTTCCCGGACACCGCCGAACGAATGGCGAAACTGACCGAGGCCAGACGAGCGTTCGCCTTGCGGCATCACATCGCCCTGTGGGACGTGATCGCATCCTGCGACATCGTCGGCGCCAGCGACGCCTCCATCCGCAACGCCGTCGCGAACGACCTCGCCTCGGTGATCCGGCCATCCGAGATCAGGCACGTATTCACCACCGGAGCCAAGGCCGCGCAGCTCTACCGACGTCTGTGCCTCCCGCGGCTTACCGAGGCCGGATTCGATCTGCCGATGACGGCCCTGCCGTCCACCAGCCCGGCCAACGCGCGCATGCGCCTGCCACAGCTGATCGAAGCGTACCGGCCGATCCTCGCGGCGGCGACGGACGTCTAGCCCTGAGGCCGACCTCGGCCTGCGGTCCCTATCGACCTTTGGATCCCTGCCCCCTCATCAGTCAGCCTGTGGCTGACAGCTTCCCCCAGAGGGGGAAGCCACAATGGTCTGCATTCCCGAGCCATGGTACACATAACCGCAGTCCACAGCGCGTATCGTATACAATTTCTGTTGGATACGATATACGGCGGACATAGGAGTCAGGCATATGGGAGTCGAGCACATGGTCATCGAACGACCGAAACCACTACGCGATCAGGTCTACGAACGGATCGTCGGCATGATCCTCGCCATGGATCTCAAGCCCGGCGATGCTCTGACCGAACCGATGCTGATCGACCGGCTCGGCGTCTCCCGCACCCCGATCAGAGAGGCGCTGCTGCGGCTGGAGGCCGAAGGCGTGCTGACCTCGGCGTTGGCCCGGGGGTTCAGGCTTCGGCCGCTCACCCGGCAGGAGGCCGAGGAACTGTTCCCGATCCTCGCCTCGCTGGAGATGCTTGCCATCCGCGAGATGCCGGACGAGATCCGCCGTTCCACGCTGAACGGACTGCGCACGACGGCGCGCAAGCTCGCCGGAACCGACGACCCCGTACGCCGATGGGAGCTGGATTCAAGGTTCCACGCGCTGCTGGTCGTCGAAGCGGGCAACGACCGGCTCGACGAGCTGACGCGACAGCTGCGCGTGCTGATCGCGCGATACGAACTGGCCTTCATGGCGCAGGCCGATCCGGAACATGCATCCTGCGACGAGAGATACGGACGGATCATCGAGTCCCTGGCCTCGGACGAGCGGCTGCAGGCCGCGCGGCTCGTCCGAGAGCACTGGGACGGGGAATCGGCGCGCATCACCGACTGGCTGGCTTGAATAAGCGGCCGTTCTGACTGAATGGCCTGCCTGACGCCGGAACTCCCCGACGTCAGGGACGGACAGCGGGATCAGGCGCCGTACTGATCAAGGTAGGCGTCGGCCGCGGCCTTGATCTCGTCGGTCACGTACGGCGTGCCGTCGGCGGTCACGATGGAACGGCCGGCCTGGAAGATCTCGCGGACGTTGGCGATGGCGAACACCGGGAATCCGAACTCCTGCTCCACGGCCTTCACCGCGGACAGGTCGGAGTCGCGGGTCTTCTCCATGCGGTCCACCGACAGCACCAATCCGACCACCTGCACATCGGCCTCGGCCTTGAGCTTGGGGATGACCTCGCGCACCGCGGTGCCGGCCGTCATCACGTCGTCCACCAGCAGCACCTTCATGCCGTCGCGCAGCTGGGTGCCGACCATCATGCCGCCGTCGCCGTGGTCCTTCTTCTCCTTGCGGTCGAAGGTGTAGCCCACCTCCATGCCGTGCGAGGAGGTCAGGGCGATGGCCGTGGAGACGCCGAGCGGAATGCCCTTGTAGGCCGGGCCGAACACGGTGTCGATGTCCTGCGGCAGGGCACCGGCCTCGATCTCGGCGGCGATCTTCTCGGCGTAGAATTCGCCCAGCGTGGCGATCTTGCGGCCGTCGTCGAACGCGCCCGCGTTGATGAAGTACGGGGACTTGCGTCCGGACTTCAGCGTGAACTCGCCGAACTTCAGCGCCTGGGAGTCCAGCAGGAACTTGGTGAAGCGGATGTCGAGCGATGCGGTGTCAGTCATGTCTTTCCTATCCCCTCCCGCTGGCGGGAGGCGTCATGAAAGCGACGGGAGTGGATTGCCCACCCCGGCCGTCCGAGGACGGCAGCCCCCGCCAGCGGGGGCCGTGCGTTGGAATGGTTGCGTTCGGTTCAGCGCCAGGTCCTGCCTTCGGCGAGTCTGGCGGCCAGTTCCGGACGTTCGTCGAGCAGATCGTCGAGCTCACGGGCCACGCGCAGCGGCGCGGTGGGGTTGAACAGCGCGGCGGCACCCACCTCGACGGCGTTCGCGCCGGCGTAGAGGTATTCGAGGGCCTTCTCGCCGCTGTCGATGCCGCCGATGCCGATGATCGGGATCTCGGGCAGCGCGGAACGCACCTGCCAGACCCTGGCCAGTCCGATCGGCAGCACGGCCGGGCCGGAGACGCCTCCGGTCACATGGTCGATGATCGGTTTGCCGGTACGGGTGTTGATGCGCATGCCGACGATGGTGTTGATCATGCTCAGCGCGTCGGCGCCGGCCTCCACCGCGGCCCGGGCGGGCACGGTGATGTCGGTGACGTTCGGGGTGAGCTTGACGATCATCGGCTTGTCGGTGAGCTTGCGCAGACGGGTGATGAGCTTGCTCAGCGCCACCGGGTCGGCGCCCACGCTCATGCCGCCGTGGCTCACGTTCGGGCAGCTGACGTTGATCTCCAGCATGTCAGCCGGCGAGTCGGCGAGCTTGGCCACCACCTCGGCGTAGTCGTCGTCGCTGTGACCGGCCACGTTGGAGACCACGGTGGCGCCGGCCTCCTTCAGCTTCGGCAGGTCGTCGACGAGATAATGGTCGACGCCGGGGTTCTGCAGACCCACCGCATTGACGTTGCTGGCCGGCCCCTCGGCGGTGCGCACGCCGGGATTGCCCTCCCACGGCACCGGGGAGACGCCCTTGGTGCTGACCGCGCCGAGCTGGCTCACATCGTAGAACCAGCGCACCGCGGCGTACTGGAACGTGCCCGAGGCCGTGCCCACGGGGTTCTTCCACGGCACGCCGGCCACCACGGTGGGGTGCTTCCACTCGTGCTTCTCGTACAGGTTGATCGGCCGTTCCCCGTTGCCTGCGTTGCTGCCGGCGTTGTTGCTCGTTGCGGCGTTTGCCATCGTCACTCCCCCCATCCCAGCTGTTCGCGGGTGAACACCGGTCCGTCGGCGCACACCTTCAGTCGTCCGTCCACGGTATCCACCGTGCACAGCACGCAGGTGCCGTAGCCGCAGCCCATGCGCTGCTCCATGCTCAGCTGGCAGGGCAGGTCACGCTTGGCGGCCCACGCGGCGACGGCCTTCATCATCGGCAGCGGGCCGCAGGAGAGGATCACCGGCTTGCCGGCCCCTTCGGCACCGTCGGCCAGCAGGTCGCCCTCGAGACGGTCGAGCAGCGTGATCACGTTGCCTTCGGATTCGTCGATGCTCTCCGTACGGTCGGCGTAGCGGGAGACGAAGCCGTCGGCGAAATGGTCGTTGCGGTAGCCGAACACGGCGGTGGTGCGCACGCCCTCACGGCCAGCGAGGCACTGGGCGGTGTAGATCAGCGGCGGCACGCCTAGTCCGCCGGCCACCAGCACGTAGTGCGCGTCCTCCTTGGTGCGGAACGGGCGGCCGAGGGGGCCGAGCACGTCGATCGTGTCGCCGGCGTGCAGATGTGAGAATTCGGCGGTGCCCTCGCCCACGACGGCGAAGATCACGCTCACCTGGTCGCCCGACACCTCGCTGACGCCGAAGGGACGGGGCATCAGATGCATCGGATCATGGGAGAACAGGTTCACGAACTGCGCCGGCCGGGCGTGCTCGGCGATGTACGGATCACGGAAGGTCAGACGCACCACGGAGGCGGCCAGCTCCCTCACGTCGGTGATCTCCACGGTGTGGCGAGGGGGGAAGAACCCGGCCTCGACGGCCTGCGCCACCACGTCCGCGGTAGGGGTGAATGTTGCGGTCACAAACGGCTCCTTTACTGGTTTTCAAAGGACTCCGGGGAAACGGCGTCCGGTTGCACGTCCGGTCATCGGCCGAGGGCGGCGTTCAGATTATCCCGCATCGTTGTTGCGGCGGCTCGCGCACAGGAGGCCACGACCTTCAGGGCCTCGTCGCAGCTCAGATCCTCCGAATAGCGCTCGCTGTTCCGCCACGAGGCGATGATGCCACGCGAGGAGTTGACGATGGCGCCGGATCCGTGTTCGTCGAACATGCCGGCGACGTCGGCGGCGGTGCCGCCCTGCGCGCCGTATCCGGGCACGAGGAAGAAGGTGTGCGGCATGCGTTCGCGCAGCTCGCGGCCCTCCTGCGGGTGCGTGGCGCCGACCACCGCGCCCACGCGCGAGTAGCCGTGCTCGCCGATGGAGTCGGCTCCCCACTGCTCCACCAGATCGGCGACGTGCTCGTACACGGTGGCGCCGTCGACGGTCCTGAGGTTCTGGATCTCGTCGCTGGAGGGATTCGACGTCTTGACCAGCGCGAAGATGTCGGCGTCCGCCTCCTTGGCGGCGTCCACGAACGGCGTGATGCCGTCCACGCCCAGATACGGGTTGACGGTGACGGCGTCCTCCATCCACAGCTCGTGCTCGCTCAGATGCCCGGCGTAGGCCGCGGCCGTGGAGCCGATGTCGCCGCGCTTGACGTCACCCAGCACGTACAGCCCGCGGTCGTGGGCCTGACGGCAGGTGGCCGTGTACACCAGAAGGCCGTTGACGCCCAGCGCTTCGTACATGGCGATCTGCGGCTTGACCGCCGGCACGATGTCGGCCACGGCGTCGATGATCGCCAGATTGAACCGCAGGTACGCGGTGGCGAGGCTGCTCGTCCACGCGAACGTCTCGCTGGTGGAGTCGTCCGCCTCCAGCGCACGCGCGGTGTCGGCGCGGGCCTCGTCCAGCAGCTGCTTCGGCAGCAGCTGCGGCTTGGGGTCGAGTCCCACCACACTCGGGTTGTTCACGGTGGCGATGGCATCGATGAGTCGATCCATGGGGAAAATCCTTTCTGGGCTCTTTCCGGGCCTTGCGAGACTTGCCTTCCAGGCCTTGCGGCCTTGCGGGCTCCTGGCCCGGCGGCGGCCGCGGGCGGAATCGTTCCTTCCGCCGTCCGGTCATGCGGCCGGCCGCCGCGGGCGTCGGTTAGCGGATGATGCGGGAATCGGGGATGCGGGAGAATACGAGCCTCGAGCCGAGGATCGTGGCCAGAGGGCGGCCGCTGACCTCCCATCCGCCGAACGGGGTGTTCCTCGCGTTGGAGTGGAACCGCTCGGGGTCCACGATCCATCGTTCGTCGGTGGCGAGCAACACCAGATCGGCCGTTTCGGGATGCTCCACGGCCGTGAGGTCGAGGACCCTCCTGCCCGCGGGGCGCGGATCGCGGTCGGTCTCGTCCAGCATCGCGGTGATGTCGGTCGGATGGTGGCCCAGCAGACGGGCGGGCGCCGTGGCCATGAGCTCGATCAGCCGGCGGTCGTCGATGTGGCCGCCCTCCACCAGCACCTTATGGCACACGCCGTAGGCGCATTCAAGGCCGATGATGCCGTTGGGCGCCTCGAGGAATCCGAGGTTCTTCTCGTCGATGGTGTGCGGCGCGTGATCGGTGGCCAGCATGTCGACCGTGCCGTCGGCGACCGCGGCGATCGTGGCCAGACGGTCCTCGGCGGAGCGCAGCGGCGGATTCATCTTCGCCAGCGTGCCGTAGCGCAGCAGGTCCTCGTCGCACAGCGCGAGGTAGTGCGGGGCGGTCTCGCAGGTGATCGGCAGCCCCTCGGCCTTGGCCCTGCGGATCGCCTCGAAGGAGATCGCGGTGCTCACATGCTGGAAGTGCACGTGCACGCCGGTGCGCCGGGCGGCCTCGATGTCCCGCTCCACGATCCTCAGCTCGGTGTCCTCGGGAATGCCGGGCACGCCGAGCCGACGCGAAACCGGCCCCTCGTTCACCGCGCCCGTATCGTGGTGCTCGCAGTGCTCGATGAGATACAGCCCGGTGCGTTCGGCGTTGGCCAGCACCTCGTCGAGGATCGCGGCGGGCACGGCCGAGCCGTCGTCGCTGATCGCGGTCACCGGGTGGGCGAGCTGGGCCTCGTCCTTGGCCGCCTCGTCCACTCCCCTGCGGTACCACTGCCAGTCGGCCACGTCGGTGGCCTCGGCGCCGGCGCGGCCCTTCGACGCGCACACGCACAGGTCGTAGCGCACCGGCAGCGCCGTGCCGTGGGTCTCGTCGTAATGCTGCAGGAAGTCGATCACGGTGTCGTATCCGGCGCCCAGCACCTCGGCGGCGCCCGGCTCGTCCGGCGTGACCTTCCGGCCGTCCATCGCCGGCACGGTGTTCGGCATGATCAGCACGTTGACGTAGCCGCCGGAGGCCGCCGCGGCGCATCCGGAGACCATGGACTCCTTGTAGGTCTGGCCCGGGTCGCGGAAATGGACGTGGGGATCCTCGAATCCCGGCGCGAGCGTCAGCCCGGTGGCGTCGATCTCCCCGTCACCGACGCAGTCGGACTCGTGGAAGAACCTTCTGGCGTCGGTTTCGGGGACGATCAGGTCGATGGCCTCGCCGGTGTCCCACACCGTGATGTTGCGCAGCGTGATCATCAGAACTTGGCTTCCTCGTCGCAGTAGTCGCAGCGGTATTCCTGCCGCTCGGAATGGGACAGGTGGAAGCGCTGCTTGATGCCGCGTTCGATGGTGGTCACGCAGCGGGGGTTCACGCAGCTGATCACGTTCGTCACATGCTCGGGCAGGTTCGGGGTGAGCTTCTCGACGATGCGTCCGCCGTGCACCACGTCGACCGTGGCCTGCCGGGCGACGAGGCCGAGGACGTTGAGATCGATGTTCTGCTCGCCTTCGATCTTGATGATGTCCTTCGAGCCGAACTGGTGGCTGGTGGTGTTCATGATCAGCGCCAGACGGGTCTTGGACGGATCGATGTTGAGATAGTTCAGCACCTTCAGCGCGGTTCCCGCGGGAACGTGGTCGATGATGATGCCTTCCGTGATGCTGGTCACCTCCATCAGGCGGCCACCTCCTTCTTGTCCGGGTCGAAGCCGGGCAGGTCGTCGCCCAGCACCGAGCTCTCCAATGCCATGCGCATGAGCATGCCGTTCTTCACCTGTTCGAAGTACGCGGCCCTGGGGTCGCCGTCCACATCGACGGAGATCTCGTTGACGCGCGGCAGCGGGTGCAGCACGGCCATGTCCTTCTTGGCCAGACGCAGCTTGTCCTCGTCGAGGATGTAGGTGTCGCGCAGACGCAGGTAGTCGTCCTCGTTGAAGAAGCGCTCCTGCTGCACACGGGTCATGTACAGCACGTCGAGGTCGCCGATGACGGAGATCAGGTCCTTCACCTCCACGTAGGAGCAGCTGGGCGTGGCCTTGATGCGGTCGATCACGTACCGCGGGGTCTTGAGCTCGTCGGGGCTGATCAGCACGAAGTTCACGTTGCCGAACCGGCACAGCGTCTCGATCAGCGAGTGCACGGTGCGGCCGAAGGTCAGATCGCCGCACAGGCCCACGGTCAGGTTGTTGACGCGGCCGAACCGCGACTGCAGGGTACACAGGTCGGCCAGCGTCTGCGTGGGGTGCATGTGGCCGCCGTCGCCCGCGTTGATGACCGGGATGTCCACGGCCTCGGACGCCACGAGCGCCGCACCCTCCTTCGGATGCCTGATGGCCACCACGTCCACGAAGTTGGCGACGGTCTTGAGCGTGTCGGCGATCGATTCGCCCTTGCTCACCGAGGCCAGCTGGGCGCCGGCGAAGCCGATGACCTGGCCGCCGAGCCGCAGCATGGCGGTTTCGAAGCTCAGACGCGTGCGGGTGCTGGGCTCGTAGAACAGCGTGGCGATGATCCTGCCGTCGCAGGCGTGGGCCACCTCGCGCCGGTGGGCGTCGATGTATTCGGCCTTGCGCAGGAGCAGATCGATCTGCTCCGTCGTCAGGTCATCGAGCGTGACCACGCTTTTGCCGATGAAATCGGAATTGGGGGAACTGGATGGGGAGCTGACCGAAGCAGCTGTTGATGACATGCGCACGCCTTTCATCGAACTGGTTTCATCGAAATTTGCTCAGGCGGCCACAAACATTCTCGCGACCTTATCAAGGGTAAGCTGTTATGCGGACGTCGCGACACCCATACGGAAATACGGCGTTCACCAAGCATTCATCTTTGCGCCCTTGACGAATCGCAATACGTCGGTAACCATCCGCTTGGTAAGCTGGGATGCAGTTGTGCCCATCAGAGAGAAAAATAGGGATCATCGTTTTCATATGGCCTCGCTCACACTCGTCCTCCAAGTCCTGATCGCCGTGCTGGTCTCCAGCGCACTGAGCAATTTCATTCCGAAGATCTCCACGCCTCTGGTGCAGATCCTGCTGGGCGTGGCATGGTATTTCACGCCGTTCCTGCCGAATCTGGAAATGGATTCGGAACTGTTCATGGTGCTGTTCATCGCGCCGCTGCTGTTCCTCGAGGCCCGCAACGTGCCCCGTCGCGAGATCGCGGCCAATCTGGTGCCGTCCATGTCGCTGGCCGTGGGACTGGTACTGCTGTCGCTGGCCACCACGGGCGTCACGCTGCATGTGCTGTGGCCGGCGGTGCCGCTCGCCGCCGCGTTCGCGCTCGGCGCCGCGCTGGGCCCCACCGATGCGGTGGCGGTCTCCGCGCTGAGCAAGGAGGCCAAGCTTTCCGAACGTCAGCTCCACGTCCTGCGCGGCGAGAGCCTGTTCAACGACGCGGCCAGCATCGTGGGATTCCAGTTCGCCTGCGCGGCCGCGCTCACCGGCACGTTCTCCGCCCTCGAATTCACCGAGGGGATCCTCGTCAGCTTCTGCGGCGGCGTGCTCATCGGCTTCGTGGTGGGCTTCCTGTTCAACAACCTCGTGCTGCTGCTGCGTCGCTACCGCATGGAGACGATGACGCTGCGCATCGGCATCGAGGTGCTGATCCCGTTCGCCGCCTACGTCGCCGCCGAGCACTTCCACGTCTCCGGCGTGCTGTCGGTGGTGGCCGCCGGCCTGACGATCACCTTCCACCGCTACGGATTCGGCAGCGACATCGCCCGCACGAATCTGGTGTCGAACTCCGTATGGCAGTTCATCGAGTTCACCCTCAACGGCTCGGTGTTCGTGCTGCTGGGCATCGAACTGCCGCTGGCCATGCGCGCCAGCTGGGAGAACGAGTCGGTAAGCACGCGGATGCTGCTGCTGGCCATCGCGGTGATCACCGTGGTGTCGCTGGTGCTGCGGTTCATCTGGATCGCGGCCATGCTCAGACTCACGCATGACAAGAAGACCGGCAAGCGCCGTAAGATGACCCCGGAACGCTGGCACTCCGCCGCCGTGATGACGTTCGGCGGCCCCAAGGGCACCATCTCCCTGGCGCTGGCGTTCACGCTGCCGTATTCGATCGACGTGTTCACGCACATCCCGCTGCGCAACGCCCTGCTGTTCATCGTCTCGGGCTACATCGTGGTCTCGCTGGTGCTGGCCAACGTGATGCTGCCGCTGCTCGCCCCGAAGGACGACGACGCCGCCGGCGAGGAGTATGCGAAGGACTCGGTCGAGATGCTGCGCCGCACGCTGACGAAGATCGCCGAGCTGGACACCCCCGAGACCCATGCCGAGGTGCGTGCGGTGATGCACTCGTATACCGAGCGCATCGACCGGGTGAAGATGGCCGTGCCGCAGGAGACGATGAAGCGAGAGAACAAGGTACGCGTCACCACGCTCGAATGGGAGCGCAAGTGGCTCAACGAGTACGCGAAGCAGCATCCGGACAAGGCGGAGGCCGCCGAATCGCTGCTCGACCGTCTGAGCCATTCGCTGAACCATCTGACCGGTTCGGGCGGCCACCACATCCAGATCCGGCAGGCCAATCCCCGCCGTCAGGCGCTGATCATCGTCCGTCGGATCTGGGGTCTGATCGCCCGCGTGACCCCGGGACTCGACCCGGGCAAGGTCAACGACATGCGAGGCATCCAGATCGAACTGTTCAAGGCCACGATCGGCCACCTCAAGCAGGAGGTGCTCACCGACGTCGACAACGCGGAGATCATCGCCCGCCTGATCGGCGAGTACCGTGCCGCGCTGAGCACGCTGCACACGCAGACCTCGACGCTGATGCGGCCGCAGCTGCCGTCCCGGCAGGGCGTGGACGACATCCGCACGCAGACGTTCCGACTGGAGCTGGAGACGATCCGCGAGATGCTCGAGGAGGACGAGATCACCCGACCCCAGGCCAAGCTCATGCGGCAGAACGTCTACCTCATGCAGGCGGACGCCGTACTGTAAGGCGCCGTGCTATAAGACGCCGTGACGACATCTGCTCTGCGCTACCATGAGTGACGTACCTTCGCAAAGGAGTCCCATCATGTCTTTCAACGAGGAATCAGTCGGACAGGAATCGGCCGAGCGTGACGACGGCTTCGCCACGCTCGGCTACTACTACGCCTTCGACGCCGACGCCGCCATCGAGGACGACAATCTCGAGGCCGTGATCTGCGCGGACGAACCCTCCCGCGACGTTCCCGGCGTGGCGGTGAGCGTGCGCATCAACGATGAGGTCAAGGCGTCGGCCGGCCAGCGCCGCGTGCTGGAGACGCTGGCCACGCTGGTCTCCCAGCAGCTGCCGCATCACCCCGATCCGGCCGTCGTGGCCCGCTACGCCATTTCGATCTGCGAGGAGCCGCCGAGCGAGGCGGTGGTGCTGTGCAAGTTCACGGCCAAACGGGAGCGGCAGGGCGATCGGATCGTGACCCAGATCCGTGCCGGCCGCAATCAGGCGGTGGACGACCGCGTGCTGGCCGGAGGCAAGCGCGTGATCCGGTATCTGACCGATATGCTCGACACGCTCGAAGCCGCCGAGGCGAAGCGCGCCGCATAGCCGCGGCATCTATTCCACGGTCTTCGCGTACTTGTAGTCGCTGGCCTGCCGGATGGCGTCGATGCGCACGGTGTCGGACTCCTGCACCGACACCTGCGCCCCGTACTTCACGCGCAGCTGGGAACCCACGCCGCCGGCGAACTGCACGGCGTTCTGCAGGGTCGAGGGATTGCCGATGGCCTTCACCGTATACGGCGGATCAAGCTCCCTGCCGTCGCAGGAGACCCCGTTCTGCGTATCGAGCACCGACGTGGACGCCACCACCCGGACGCCGTCGAATTCGATGACCTCGGCGCCGGCGTTGCGCAGCTCCTCGATCAGCGTGAACAGCGTGGACGCCTGAATATGCTTGTCGGTCTGGCTGATGGTGATCTGGATGCCCTTGCCCTCCGCGGGCAGCCGGCCGGAGAGGATGCCGCTGCTTTCCTCGTTCTCCTTGGCGATGCGCTCGACCTCCTGCTGCTTATTCGCCGCGGCCTGAATGGACCGGAGCTGTTCGGACAGCTGGGTCTTCTGCTGCTCGAGCTTGTCCATCTGCGTGCTGGTCTCGTCGAGCAGGCGCACGAGCTCATCCTCGCTCAGCGTGGCGTAGGACGACTGCGAGTTCTGCAGCTGGGTCACGTAGCCGAAGCCCAGCAGCGCGCACAGCAGCGCCACCATCGACCATGACAGCACCTTCACGCGCACGGGATGCTCGCGCACCCTGCGCGGAGGACGCTTCTTGACCTGGGGAAACGCTCCGGTGGACAGATCGTCGTTCATCTCGTCGGCGATCTCCTGATGCTTCAGCCGCTTGAACGGCATGGTCAGCTGCTGGCGGGAGTCCGGATTCCCCTCACGCCCGTCGGTTCCGTTACGCCCGTTATGCCCGGCGTGCCCGATGTGTCCGCTATGCTTCTCTCCGGCCATGTCAGCCCCTGAAGATGAATCGGCGGATGGCGGAGACGTTCGAGAAGATGCGGATGCCCAGCACCACGATGACGGCGGTGGTCAGCTGGGAGCCGACGCCGAGCTGGTTGCCGAGGAACACCAGCAGCGTGGCGGTGACCACGTTCGACAGGAAGGAGATCACGAACACGCGGTCGGAGAAGCTGCGTTCGAAGTAGGCGCGGGCGGAGCCCAGCAGCGCGTCGAGGGCCGCCACCACCATGATCGGCAGATAGGGCTGCAGCTGGATGGGGATGTCCGGCTTGAGGAAGATGCCGATGACGACGCCCACGATGATGCCGATGATTGCAGGCATATCACTTCACCCCTTTTGCGTATTCCAGATCGGGCATGCCCGATGCCTCCAGTGTAATCTCCCTCGTCCGCGAGGAGTCCGGATAGATGCCGACCTGGGCGAGCGAATCGTACAGCGTCTGGTTGCTCTGCTTGCTCACCGCGCGCATCATCGAGGCCTGATCGCCGATCGCCTGGATGCGGTACGGGCTCTGCACGGCCGACACCCCGACGAGGATGGACTGTCCGGCGACGCGGATGGATGACTGCGAGCCGAGCCTGACGCCGTTGATCGCGATCGCATCGGCGCCCGAGGCCCACAGTCTGGCCACGAACTTCTGTAGATCGGAGTCGGAGACCACCCGGATGGTGTGCCCCTTCTTGTCGCGAGGCAGATCGCCCTTCTGATCCTCCGCGGCGATGGGGTCGGCGAGGGTCACCGTCACGCCGGGCCCCTGCACCTTGACGGTGCCGTTGACGATGCCGTCGCTGACGGCGGTCGCCCCGACGCTCGATGACTGCTGCTGGGACGTCAGCGACTCGATCTTCGCCCGCTGGTCCGCCACCTCCGATTCGAGGTCGCGCTGCTGCTGGGTGCGGTCGGCGACCTGGGCGGCCAGCTCCTCACGCACCTTCTGCCGCGTGTTCTGATGCAGCTCCTGCACCACCACGCATCCGGAGACGCCGACGATCACGCAGAAGACGAAGGTGAGGATCCTCGTCGCCCATTTCATCGCCGTCGACTGCTTCTGCGGCAGCAGCATGGAATCGTCGAACAGCGGATCGAGCGGCCGGCTGGTGAGGTCGTCGATCAGGCGCAGGGACTCGTCGTGCACCTTGCGTCGACGGGCCCGGCCGGCCACATGGGCGTCGTCCTTCACGGCATGCCGGTTGATCAGCGCGAACGTCGAATGCGAGAAGGCGGATCGTCTTCTCACCGGCATGGTCTGTGGATCGACCGGATACGACACGGGCCGGAGATCATTCGGCATGGGCCAGTTCCTTGCCGTCGGATCCGGCTCCGGTGGAGCGTTCCCCGCCCTGATGAATCAGCATATAGCCCTGGATGATGTAGATCAGGCCGGCGACCCAGTAGAGGGCGGCCCCCCAGATCGCACCGGCGACGCCGGCGCAGTGCAGCACCTCGAAGAACGGGGAGACCCTCAGGTCGGCGACGATGAGCACCGGAACCGACATCAGCAGCAGCGCGGTGCCCGCCTTGCCGACGAAGTGCACCGGCAGCGGACCGTAGTCGTTGTTGGACAGCAGCAGCACCTCGAGCAGCATGATCACGTCGCGGCTGCCCACGGCGATCAGCAGCCACCATGGCAGGATGTGCGCCCAACCGAGGGCGAGCATCGAGCAGATGATGAGCAGTCGATCGGCGATCGGATCGAGGATCTGCCCGATGCGGCTCACCTGATTGAATCGACGCGCGATGTATCCGTCGATGCCGTCCGATGCGGAGGATATGGCCAGCACGACCAGCGACCAGATCAGCCATCGGTTGGAGATCAGCACCGCGATGACCGGTATGGACAGGATGCGCAGGGCGCTAATGGCATTGGGCACCGTCAGGATGACGTTGCGCGGTTCGGGGCTGAACGACTCGTCGTCCGACGCTTCGTCCGCCCCGGTGGTATCGGTACGAATGCTCATATCCCTCTCGGAATCACATTCTCGAAGCCTGCAGTGCGGTGACGATGATCGCCCTGGCGCCGACCTCGTACAGCTGGTCCATCAGCTGGTTGACCTTGGCGCGGGGCACCATCACGCGCACCGCGTTCCACTGCTTGTCGTGCAGCGGGGAGACGGTGGGCGACTCGAAGCCGGGGGTGATGGCCACGGCGGCCGCCACCTTGGACACCGGGATGTCGAAGTCCATCAGCACGTAGCGCTGGGCGGTGAGCACGCCCTGCAGACGGCGGCTGAGGACGGTCAGGCGGTCGTCGTGCTCGTCCAGACGCGGCGAGCGGATCAGGCACGCCTCGGAATGCATGATGGGGTCGGCGAAGATGCGCAGGCCGGCGTTGCGCAGCGTGGTGCCGGTGGAGACCACGTCGGCGATGAGATCGGCCACGCCCAGCTGCACGGAGGATTCCACGGCGCCGTCCAGATGGATGATGTCGGCCTCGAGACGGTGGGCGGTCAGATAGTCGCGGACCAGCTTGTCGAACGAGGTGGCGACGCGCTTGCCATCGATGTCCTCGAGACGCTGGAACGACGAGTCGTTCGGCGCGGCGAAGCGGAACGTGGACGCGCCGAAGCCGAGCTTCATGTGCTCCTGCGCCTCGGTGCCGGAATTGAGCAGCAGATCCTCGCCGGTGATGCCGACGTCGATGGTGCCACGGCCGACGTACACGGCGATGTCAAGCGGACGCAGGTAGAACAGCTCGATGCCGTTGTCGGGATCCTCGACGACCAGCTGGCGGGAATTGCCGCGAAGCCGGTATCCGGCCTCGGACAGCATGTTCCACGCGGGTTCTGACAGCATGCCCTTGTTGGGCACGGCGACTCTCAGCATTTGGAATCAATCTCCTTCTTCGGATTCGTTCGCCGTCACTCGGCGACGATCACAGGTGCTTGTACACGTCCTCGAGGCTGATGCCACGGTTGATCATCATCACCTGGGCGTGGTACAGCAGCTGGCTGAGCTCCTCGGCGGTGCGGTCGGCACCTTCGTATTCCGCGGCGATCCAGCTTTCACCGGCCTCCTCCACCAGCTTCTTGCCGATGAAATGCGTGCCCTTGTTCAGCTCCTCAACGGTCAGGGATCCTTCGGTCTGCGCGGCGGCCTTGGCGCTGAGCTCCTCGAACAGGGATTCAAAAGTCTTCATAACGGGTGCTTCCCCCTTGATTGTGGTGTCATGGTCCGGTCCGGATCGGGGATGCGATCCGGACCGGGAACCGGTATCTATGCGGACTCGGTCCGCCACGACTCGTCAGTCGCGATATGCCGCCTCGGCGTTCGACCGGATCAGGTCGATCTCGGCGGCGATGTCCTTGGCGCCGTACACGGCGGAACCGGCGACCAGCACGTCGGCGCCGGCCTCGGCCACGATGTGCGCGGTGTCGCGGCTCACGCCGCCGTCCACCTGAATGTGGGTGGACAGTCCGCGGCGGGTGATCTCGTCGCGCAGACGACGGGTCTTGGCCATCTGGTTGGCGAGGAACTTCTGGCCGCCGAAGCCGGGCTCGACGGTCATGATCAGGATCATGTCGAACTCGTCGAGGATGTCGAAGATCGGTTCGACGGGCTCGGCGGGACGGACGGCGAAGCAGGCCTTGCAGCCCATGTCGCGCAGCTGGCGGGCCAGACGCACGGGGGCGTGGGTGGCTCCCATGTGGAAGGTCACGGACTGGGCGCCGCACTTGGCGAATTCGGGGGCCCAACGGTCGGGGTCCTCGATCATCAGGTGGACGTCGACGGGCAGGGGGCTGACTTCGCAGATGCGCTTGACGATGGGCTCTCCCAGCGTCAGGTTCGGCACGAAGTGATGGTCCATGACATCGACGTGGACCAGATCGGCGTTGGCGATCGCATGGAGATCACGCTCGAGGTTGCAGAAGTCGGCGGACAGGATGCTGGGTGCAATGTTAATCGTCATAGTGCTCATTCTAGGAAATCTGAACGACGAGGCGGCGGCAATTCACCGAATCGTCGTGTTGCGTTCGTCGCCGGGGAACGATCCGCCGGCGTGGCCGGACCCCTCAGCCGTGGTTTTTGCGGGCCTCGTGGCGGTCGCGGTCGGCCTCCTTCTCGGCCTGCAGGCGTTCGAGGTCGTCGGCGGTGATCCGGGTGAGACGCTCCACGTACGGCTCCGGCCCGCGGCCGAACCGCTGCAGCACGGCGAACAGCACGACGCCGAGCAGACACACGATGATCGCGGTCCACACGTTCGTGCGCAGTCCGAGGATCTGCGTGGAGTAGTTGATGCGCAGCATCTCGATCCAGGTGCGGCCCAGTCCGTACCACATCATGTACATGGCGAACTGCTGGCCGGCCTTCAGCCGCTTGGCGAACCGGTGGCCGATCCAGACGATCATGGCCGCGCCGAACAGGTTCCACAGCATCTCGTACAGGAACGTGGGATGGAACAGCGTACCGACCGGGCAGGGCTGCCCGTTGTAGCACACCTGGGTCTTGCCCATGGCGTCGGCGTCGTTCAGCGCCAGACCCCAGGGCAGCGTGGTGGGCTTGCCGAACAGCTCCTGGTTGAACCAGTTGCCGAGACGGCCGATCGCCTGCGCCACCATCAGGCCCGGCGCCAGCGCGTCGGCCAGCAACGCGAAGGGGTAGCCCTTGCGCCGGCACCACAGGAACGCGCCGAGCGCGCCGAACAGGACGCCGCCGAAGATGGCCATGCCGCCCTCCCACACCTTGGGGATGTTGGCGAGGCTGCCCGTAGGCGGGAAGTAGGCGTCCGGCGTGGTCACGACGTGATACAGGCGGGCGCCCACGAGACCGCTCGGCACCGCGACGAGCGTGGTGTCGAGCACCTGATCGAAGATGCCGCCGTACCGGCGCCACCGCACCGTGAGGATCCACACGGCGAAGCAGATGCCGATCAGGATGCAGATCGCGTACATGTGGATCGTCAGCGGCCCGATGTGGAATTCGGAGAACGTCGGGGACGGGATCGAAGCTAGGGTCATGCCGGATGAGGTCATGCCGGACACACTAGCGCGCACGGTGGATGCCGTCGGCCAGCGCCTCGGCCTTGGCGGCGAGGTCACGAAGGCCCTCGGCCCGATCCTTGGGGGTCTTGTCGTCGTCGGCCAGCAGCGTGTGCACGAGCGCGGATCCGACGATCACGCCGTCCGCATAGGCGCCGACCTTGGCCCCCTGCTCGGGGGTGGAGACGCCGATGCCCACGCACACGTTCTTCGCGCCGGCCTTGCGGGTGCGCTCCACCAGACGCTCCGGGGAGGCGCTGATCGTGTCACGCTCGCCGGTCACGCCCATGCGGGAGGCTGCGTAGACGAATCCGCGGGCGTTTTTCGCCACGATCTCGAGGCGATCGTCCGACGAATCGGGGGACACGAGGAAGATGCGGTCCAGACCGTGGCGATCGGACGCCTCGATCCACTCCCCCGCCTCGTCGGGGATGAGGTCGGGGGTGATCAGACCGGCGCCGCCGGCGTTTTCGAAGTCGCGGGCGAACCGCTCGACGCCGTAGTGGTAGATCAGGTTCCAGTAGCTCATGATCAGCGGGACGCCGCCGGCGTTGGCCACGGTCTCGACGGCCCTGAACACGCCGTTGATGCTCTCCCCGTTGTTCAGGGCGATCTGGCTGGCGGCCTGGATGACCGGCCCGTCCATGACCGGGTCGGAGTACGGCAGACCGATCTCCACGGCGTCGACGCCGTGCTCGACCATCGTGCGCAGGGCGTCGAGGGAGACGTCGGGATCGGGGAAGCCGTACGGCAGATAGCCGATGAAAGCCGGCTTGTTCTCGGCCCGGAACCGGTCGAACATGGCCTCGGTCGGACTCGGCCGATGGCTGATGCCCAGCGGCTGTCCGGACGGCGTGGTGGTTTCATTCGTCATAATGCATCGTGTCCTTGTCTCGTATCCGTTCCCGATCATCACGCCACGGCGTTGCCGTGCGCGCCGGTGACCTCCAGGGCCTTGGCCTGATCGTCGGTCAGATATCCGAACCACTTGCCGGCGGTGGCCATGTCCTTGTCGCCTCGGCCGGAGATGTTGATGATCATCACCGGTTCCGTGTATCCCTTGGCCTTGAGGTCGGCGGCGGCCTTGTAGGCGCCGGCCACGGCATGGGAGCTCTCGATGGCGGGGATGATGCCCTCGCTCTGGCTGAGGTCGCGGAAGGCGTTCATGGCCTCCTCGTCGGTGGCCCATCCGTAATTCACGCGGCCGATCTCCTTGAGCCAGGCGTGCTCGGGGCCCACGGAGGCGTAGTCGAGGCCGGCGGAGATCGAGTACGTGTCGAGCGTCTGGCCCTCGGCGTTCTCCAGCAGATAGCTCTTGGCGCCCTGGAACATGCCCAGTTCGCCGGTGCCTGGGGCGAAGCGGATCGCGTGGCGGCCGGATTCGGGGCCGTTGCCGCCCGCCTCGTAGCCGTACAGGTTCACCCGGTCGTCGTCGAGGAACGCGTTCATGATGCCGATGGCGTTGGAGCCGCCGCCCACGCAGGCGCAGATCGCGTCCGGATGGTCGATGCCGTACCAGTCCTGCAGCTGGCGCTTGGCCTCCTCGCCGATGATCTTCTGGAAGTCGCGCACCATGGACGGGAACGGGTGGGGGCCGGCCACCGTGCCGAGCAGGTAGTGCGTGTCCTTTACGTTGGTCACCCAGTCGCGCAGGGCCTCGTTGATCGCGTCCTTGAGGATGCGGTCGCCGAGCGTGACCTCCACGACCTCGGCGCCGAGCATGCGCATGCGCGCCACGTTGAGGGCCTGACGACGGGCGTCGATCTGGCCCATGTAGATGCGGCACTTGAGACCGAGCATCGCGCACACCGTGGCGGTGGCCACGCCGTGCTGGCCGGCGCCGGTCTCGGCGATCACGCGGGTCTTGCCCATGCGCTTGACCAGCAATGCCTGGCCGAGCGCGTTGTTGATCTTGTGGGCGCCGGTGTGGTTGAGGTCCTCGCGCTTGAGGAACACCCTCGGGTGGATGCCGGTCTTCTCGGCGATCTTCTCGGCGAAGCGCGGCGCCTCGGTCAGCGGGCTCTCGCGGCCGACGTACTGCTTGTTCAGCCTCGCGAACTCCTTGTGGAATTCGGGATCGGCCTTGGCTTCGTTATAGACGCGCTCCAATTCGTCGAGCGCGGTGATCAGTGCCTCGGGCACGTAACGTCCGCCGAACTGACCGAAGTACGGTCCCTCATGCTCGCTCAGCGGCGTGCTTTCGGATGCTTTCACTCTCTTCCCTGCTTTCACTAGACGGTTCACCGCAAGTTCATGGTCGTCGGCCGTGGCCACGCCCTCGCCCACCAGCACGGCATCCGCACCGGCACGGCCGTAGTCCTCGACCTCGACGGCGCCGAACACGCCGGATTCGGCGACCCGGATCACATCGGCCGGCATGTCGTCGGCGAGTTCGGCGTACTTGTTCACATCGACCCTGAGGTCCTTGAGATTGCGCGCGTTGATGCCGATCACGTCGGCACCCGCCGCGACGGCCCTGGCGATCTCCTCCCTGGTATGGGTCTCGACCAGAGCGGTCATGCCCAGCTGGCGGGTCAGGTCCAGCAGATGCCGCAGACGATCATCGTCCAGCGCCGCCACGATCAACAGGATGAGATCGGCGCCATGGGCGCGGGCCTCCCAGATCTGATAGTCGGTGACGATGAAGTCCTTGCGCAGCACGGGGATGTCCACGGCCGCGCGCACGGCGTCCAGATCGTCAAGGGAGCCGAGGAAGCGGCGTCCCTCGGTCAGCACCGAGATGGCGCTGGCGCCGCCGCGCTCGTACTGCCTTGCCAGCGCGGCGGGATCGGGGATGTCGCTCAGGTGCCCCTTGGAGGGCGAGGCCCGCTTGATCTCGGCGATGACGGGAATCGAATCGGCCTTCCTGAGCCATCGACGCGCGTCCAACGGTTGGCGGGCCGAATCGGCCACCTGTCGCTGCAGCGTCTCGAGCGGGGTCTTCGCCTCGCGTGCCCGCTGATCCTCGATGGCTCCCGCCACCAGATCATCCAATACCGACATGATTCTCCTTTGTTGTGTCTAGGCGTGCCGGAACCGACCGACAACCAACCTGTATCACAGTTTTCCCATCATCCGAACGGCCGTCTTACTATTCGGGTCCGTTCGGACTGTTCGGCCGGTCATTCAACCATTCGGCCGTCCGTAGGCGGGTCCGCTCAGACGGTCCTGAGCCGGGCCGCGATCTGGACCGCCTCGACACTGGCCTCGGCCTTGTTGCGCGTCTCCTGCCACTCGTTGGCCGGCACGGAGTCGAGCACCAGACCGGCGCCGGCCTGCACGCTGGCCTCGTGGTCGCGCAGGAAGGCCGTGCGGATGGCGATCGCCATGTCCATGTTGCCGGAGAAGTCGAAGTAGCCGACGGTGCCGCCGTAGATGCCGCGGTCGGCGGGCTCCAGCTCGTCGATGATCTCGATGGCCCTCGGCTTGGGGGCGCCGGAAAGCGTGCCCGCCGGGAACGTGGACTTGAACACGTCGAACGCGGTGAGCGAGGGATCCACGGTGCCGGTGACGGTGGAGCAGATGTGCATGATGTGGCTGAAGCGCTTGATGTCCATCAGCTGCACCACCTCGACGCTGCTCGGCACGCACACCTTGCTCAGGTCGTTGCGCGACAGGTCGACCAGCATGATGTGCTCGCTGCGCTCCTTGGGATCCTCCAGCAGCTCCCGGGCCAGACGCGCGTCCTCCTCCGGCGTGGCGCCGCGGGGACGGGATCCTGCGATCGGGAACGTCATGGCATGGCCCTCGTCCACCTTGATCAGCGTCTCGGGACTGGACCCGATCAC
Source organism: Bifidobacterium simiarum (assembly GCF_002802905.1). Lineage (GTDB taxonomy): Bacteria > Actinomycetota > Actinomycetes > Actinomycetales > Bifidobacteriaceae > Galliscardovia > Galliscardovia simiarum. The sequence goes on along the minus strand of NZ_PEBK01000001.1, from coordinate 497,811 downwards.
GTTGAAGTCGCGCCCCTGCGCGTCGGTGAGCGTCATGAAGTACATGTACGGGCTGGGGTTCAGCGTGCGCAGCACGCGGTAGACGTCGAACGGGTCGGCAGGCGAATCCAGATCCAGTCGCTGCGAGATCACGGTCTGGAACACGTCGCCGTCCACGATGTGACGCTTCGTCTCCTCGACCGCGTGCTCGTACGTCTCCTTCGGGGTGCGGAACCGCAGTTCGGGGGTCGGGGCATACGGGTCGAGCACGCTGACGCGGGCCTCCCCCGCCACCGGCGTGGACGCCCGGCGCTGCATGTCCTCCACCCGGGCGACGGCCTCGTCGTACGCGGCGTCGGCCCGCGTGGGCTTGTCGTCCACGTTCACGGCGTTGGCGATCAGCCACACCGAACCGTCCACATGGTCCACCACGGCGATGTCCGTGGCGAGGGCGAGAGCGAGTTCGGGCTGGCCGGTCTCGTCGGGGGCCTGGGCGCGCAGGGTCGGCTCCCAGTGACGGATCGCATCCCATCCCACTGATCCGACCAGACCGCTGGTCAGGCTCGGCAGGCCCTTGACGCGCGGGGCCTTCAGGACCTTGAGCGCCTCATGCGCCACCTCGACCACGTCGCCGTGCTCGGGCACGCCGGCGGGCACCTCGCCCAGCCAGTCGGCCTCTCCCCCGTTCGATCGAAGCTGCGCGATCGAATTCACGCCGATGAACGAGTACCGGCTCCAGTTGCCGCCGTACTCCGCGGATTCCAGGATGAACGTGCCGCTGCGGCCCCCGGCCAGTCGCTCGTAGAAGCCCACCGGGGTGAGCGAATCCGCGAGCAGACGCCGCACGATCGGGATCACCCGGTATCCGGCGTCGGCAAGCGCGTGGAACTCCTCCCGGTCGGGCCAGGTCTGTCCCCAGCCGAGGCGCTCCACGCTGGGCTCGGCCTTCCCGTTCACCGTCGCCTCGCCGTTCGTCGCATCATTCGTCGTCTTGCCCTTGACCGTCGTCATGGTCTCACGCCCTTCCCTCGTCGTTCCCATCATTCGTACCGTCGTCATGCGCGGGCTCGCCGCCGTGACCGGCACCGGCGGCACCGTCCTCGATCACGGTGTCCGCCGCGGCGTCCGCAGCCTCGCGGTGCCCGACCGTCACCGGCAGCGGACCGCCCTCGTCGAAGCATGAGCGCTTGCCGGTGTGGCAGGCCGCACCCACCTGATCGACCTCGACCAGCAGCGCGTCGCCGTCGCAGTCCAGCGACACCCCCTTCACATACTGCCGGTGTCCGGAGGTGTCGCCCTTACGCCAGTATTCCTGCCGGGAGCGGGACCAGAACGTCACGCGCCCCGTGGTCAGGGTGCGGCGCAGGGCCTCGTCGTTCATGTAGCCGACCATCAGCACCTCATGGGTGTCGTACTGCTGGATCACCGCGGCCACCAGACCCTTGGAGTCTCGCTTGAGCCTGCCGGCGATACGCGGATCGAGCGTGGTTTCGTTATCGTAGGACGTCATCGAAGATCGTCATGTCCTTTCATCAAGATCGCATCGGGATCACATCAGGATCGCGTCAAAATTGCGAGGAATCTCGCCATCTCACCGGAAATCTCATCTGACGACGTGGCCGGCCGCGCGCAGGGCGTCCTTGACGTCGCCGATCGTCATCTTGCCGTAGTGGAACACCGATGCGGCCAGCACCGCGTCCGCTCCCGCATCGATGGCCGGCGGGAAGTCCGACACCTTGCCGGCGCCTCCCGACGCGATGATCGGGATCCTGACCTCCCGGCGCACCGCGCGGATCATCTCCAGATCGAATCCCTCCTGGGTGCCGTCGGCGTCCATGGAATTGAGCAGGATCTCGCCGGCGCCCAGTTCCTCGGCCCGCTTCACCCACCACAGCGCGTCGATGCCGGTGGACTTGCGTCCGCCCATCGTGGTCACTTCGAATCCCGACTGCGTATGGCGTTCGCCGCGCTCCCTGCGCGCGTCCACCGACAGCACCAGCACCTGATTGCCGAACCTCGAGGAGACGTCGGCGATCATCTGGGGATTGTTGATGGCGGCCGTGTTCACACCCACCTTGTCGGCTCCGCAGCGCAGCAGGTTGTCCACGTCGTCGACGGTGCGCACGCCGCCGCCCACGGTCAGCGGGATGAACAGCTCCTCCGCCGTGCGATGCACCACGTCGTACATCGTCTGCCGATGCGAGCTCGACGCCGTCACGTCCAGGAACGTCAGTTCGTCGGCGCCCTGACGGTAGTATTCGGCGGCTCGCTCCACCGGATCGCCCGCATCGCGCAGATTCTCGAAATGCACGCCCTTGACCACCCGGCCGTCGTCCACGTCAAGACACGGAATCACCCTCACCGCCAGCGACATTGTTCACCCCTTGCTGTGCTCGTTCGATGTACGGGTCGATTGTAACCGCATACCTGTCGTTGCCTAGGGTAATGTCCATTCCCGACCCATATGTAACGAAACGCGGCGGGGCCGGTGATGGCCTCCGCCGCGTCGTTCACGTCTTTTCGCTCCTGATCGGGCCGATCAGCCGCGGTTCTTCGCCGCGAGCTGCCCGCACGCACCGTCGATGTCGGATCCTCTGGTGTCCCTCAGCGTGGCGGTGATGCCGGCGCGATGCAGGATGTCGAGGAACTCCTGCTCGTCCTCCGGCTTCGAGGCCGTCCACTTCGAGCCCTCGATGGGGTTGAGCGGGATGGGGTTGACGTGCACCCAGTCGTCGCCGTAGTGGTTCAGCCGGTTCGCCAGCTGACGGGCGTGCACCGGCTGGTCGTTGATGCCGCGCATCAGGGCGTATTCGATGCTGACGCGGCGCTTGCTCGCCAGATAGTAGTCGTGCGCGGCGTCGAGCAGCTGAGTGATGTTGAACCGTCGGTTCATCGGCACCAGCTCGTCGCGCAGCTGATCGTTCGGCGCGTGCAGCGACACGGCCAGACGCACGGGGATGCCCTCGGCGGTGAGCTTGCGGATGCCGGGGACCACGCCGACCGTGGATACGGTGATGTTGCGGGCGGAGATGCCGAAGCCCTCCGGAGGCATGGCGCTGATCTGGCGGATCGCGGACAGCACGGCGCGGTAGTTGCCCATGGGCTCGCCCATGCCCATGAACACCACGTTGCTCAGTCGTCCGGGGCCGCCGGCCACCTCGCCGTCGCGCATCGCCGCGGCGGCCACGCGTACCTGTTCGAGGATCTCGCCGGCCGACATGTTGCGGGTCAGGCCAAGCTTGCCGGTGGCGCAGAACGGGCAGCCCATGCCGCATCCCACCTGGCTGGAGATGCACAGGGTGGCACGGTTCGGGTACCGCATCAGCACCGATTCGATGCGCGAGTCGTCGAATAGGCGCCACAGGGTCTTGATCGTGGTGCCGCCATCGGCCTTCTGCACCAGCATCGGTTCGATCAGCGTGGGGAAGAACGCCTCAGCAGCCTCGCCTCGCTTCGCCGCGGGAAAGTCGGTGAAGGATTCGGCGTCGGTGTCCAGATGGGCGAAGTAGTGGTTGGCGAGCTGCTTGACCCGGAATTTGGGAAGGCCGAGCTGGCCGGCCCGTTCGATGCGCTCTTCCTCGCTCAGGTCGGCGAAATGCAGCGGCGGCTTGCCGCGTCGGGCATGGTCCTTGGAGAGGATGTCCCTGAAGGCGCCCTCCCTGCCTCCGGTGGTGATGCCGGTTTCGATCTCTTCGCTCATGGCGTGGTTTCCGAATGTCCTTTCACGATTCCGATATGGCGGTGCGGTTACAGTCCCGCCGCAAGCAGCACGATGCAGATGAACGGCGCGGACATGAGGATGGAGTCGGCGCGGTCGAGCACGCCGCCGTGGCCCTTGAGCACATGGCCCATGTCCTTGATGCCCAGATCGCGCTTGAGCATGGACGCGCACAGGTCGCCGAAGGTGCCGATGACGCCGATGAGCACGCCCATCAGCAGCGGGACCCACCAGCGCGAGGCCCATGTCGCCCGGTCGTAGGTGCACAGGAAGATCACCAGCGCGCCGAGGAAGCAGAACAGCATGGAGCCGAGCAGACCCTCCACCGATTTCTTCGGCGAGATGCGCGGGCTGAGCTTGTGCCGGCCGAGCCATGCGCCGAACAGCAGTCCGCCCACGTCGCCGAGGGACGGGATGAACAGCAGGAAGAACGCATGGGCCACCGGATGTTCGCCGCCGATCGGCAGGATGATGAAGCTGGCGAGGAACGGCGCGTACATCGCGGTGAACAGGGAGACCGCGACGTTGGTCAGGCGGGAGACCTCGAGACCGTCGTGGGGGTCGTTGAACGAGGAGAACTCGCGCATGGCCGCGTCGGCGTTCGACAGCTTCGACGCCACCGCCATGGAGACCCGCTGGTGCAGCATGGTGAACCGCAGCGAGCCGCACAAGGCGACGACGATCAGCACCATGGGCATGGCCGCGCCCATGAAGACGACGCGATGGCCCCCCGGGGCGAAATACGTGCCCAGCAGCATGACGATCGCCGACGCCCACAATGCGAGCACCGGAATGCGGATGCCCACCGTGGCGAAATCGACGCGCAGCTCCCACACCGCGATCATGACGAATACGACGACCAGAACGACGAAGACATCGACGTTGATCAGCAGGCTGGCCAGGATCAGCGCCACCAGCACGGCGCCGGTGGCGCTGGCCTGCGGCATGTTCCTGCCGGCCCGCCTGTTGATCGAGTCGATGGCCTCCTCGGCCTCTTCCCTACGCTTGGATGTGCTCATGAACGACCATTCGTCTCGGTCCGTGGACCTCAGACCTCGAGGATTTCCTTTTCCTTGGTGGCGAACAGCGAATCGATCTCGTCGCTGACCTTCTTGGTGACCTTCTCCAGATCGTTCTGCAGGCGCTTGCCTTCGTCCTCGCCCATGTCGCCGTCCTTGACGGCCTTGTCGATGGCCTCCTTGGTCTTGCGGCGGATGTTGCGCACGGCCACCTTGCCGTCCTCGGCCTTGCCCTTGGCGAGCTTGACGTACTCCTTGCGGCGGTCCTCGGTCAGCTCCGGCAGGGTGATGCGGATCACGTTGCCGTCGCGGTTCGGGTTCACGCCGAGGTCGGAGTCGCGCAGGGCCTTCTCCACGGCGTGGGCCTGACTGACGTCGAACGGGGTGATGGCGAGGGTGCGCGGCTCCGGCACGCCGATGGTGGCCATCTGCTTGAGCGGGGTGGGCGCTCCGTAGTAGTCGACGACGATGCCGTTGAGCAGCGCCGGGTTGGCGCGTCCGGTGCGGATGCCGGCGAAGTTCTCCTTGGTGGATTCGACGGTCTTGTTCATCTGCTCGGTGGCATGATCAACGAGGGTGGCCATGGTGTTCTCCTTACTGTATGTGGCCCCGGAGGGCCGATGGTCTCACCAGTGTGGACTGGATTACTTGGTTACGGATTCGTCCGCGCTCACGCGGGTGCCGATCGACTCGCCCAGCAGCGCGCGGGTCACGTTCCCGGCCTCCTCGAGTCCGAACACGCGGATGACCTGATGGTTGTCGCGGGCCATGGACAGCGCGGAGGCGTCCATCACGGCCAGATTGTCGACCAGTGCGCGGTTGTAGCTCAGCTGGGTGAACATGCGCGCCTCGGGGTCCTTGCGCGGGTCGGCGGTGTACACACCGTCCACGCCGTTCTTGCCCATCAGCACCTCGTCGCAGTGGATCTCCAGCGAACGCTGGATGGACACGGTATCGGTGGAGAAGTACGGCATGCCGGCGCCGGCGCCGAAGATCACCACGCGGCCCTTCTCCAGATGGCGGATGGCCTTGAGCGGGATGTACGGCTCGGCGACCTGGGTCATCTGGATGGCGGACTGCACGCGGGTCGCCTGACCCTCCTGCTCCAGAAAGTCCTGCAGCGCCAGGCAGTTCATCACCGTACCGAGCATGCCCATGTAGTCGCCGCGGGAGCGGTCGATACCGGCCTGCTGGAGTTCGGCGCCACGGAAGAAGTTGCCGCCGCCCACGACGATCGCCACCTGCACGCCCTGCTTCACGGCGGGGACGATCTCCTCGGCGATACGTCGGATCACATGGGTGTCGATGCCGACGGAACCGCCGCCGAACGCCTCTCCGGAAAGTTTGAGCAGAACCCTGCGGGGCTTGCCAGCTGCATCGTTGCCAGTCATACAGTGCCTTTCTTCGGTTGTCTCGTTCCGTCCTGCGGTCGCGAGACCACGAAAAATTACCGTCTATCAGAGTATCCGTTGTCAGCGACAGTCCCAAGCCAACGCGCCGACGACGATCGACGGGCAACGAAAAAGGCCGCGCACCCACTGGGGCGCGCGGCCTTTCGATGAACGGTCACGGACGACCGGGGAGGATCACTCCTCCTCGCCCTTGCCGACCTCGACGCGGGCGAAGGCCACGGCCTTGCCGCCGACCTGCTTGAACAGATCGTTCACGGTCTTGGACGGATCCTTGACGAACTGCTGCTCGAGCAGCACGTTCTCCTTGTAGAAGGCGTTGAGACGACCCTCGACGATGCGGGGGATGATCTTCTCGGGCTTGCCTTCGGCCTGGGACTTCTCGGTGGCCACGCGGCGCTCGGACTCCACGACATCGGCCGGGACGTCCTCGCGGGTCAGCCACTTGGCGCCCATGGCGGAGATCTGCAGAGCCACTTCGTGGGCGACGGCGGCACCGGCTTCGTCGGTGGCGACCATGGCCACGATGCTCGGCGGCATCTCGGCGGACTTCTTGTGGGCGTAGATCTCGACGTGCTCGCCGGCGACCTTGGCGAACTGACCGAGCTTGACGTGCTCGCCGAACAGGGCGGCGGCCTCCTCGACGGACTCCTTCACGGTGCCCTCGGCGGACGGGGCGGCAAGCACCTCATCGGCGTTGTCGGCACCGGCCTTGACGGCATCGGCAAGTACGCTGTCGGCGAACTCCACGAACTTCGGGGTCTTGGCCACGAAGTCGGTCTCGGAGTTGACTTCCACGGCGTAGCCGACCTGGCCTTCGCCGGACTCGACGACCTTGGAGGCGATGGTGCCTTCCTGGGCCTTGCGGCCTTCGCGCTTGCCGGCGGCCTGGATGCCCTTGGCGCGGATGATTTCCTTGGCGCGGGCGACGTCGCCTTCGGCCTCGGTGAGGGCCTTCTTGACGTCCATCATGCCGGCACCGGTGTCTTCGCGCACCTGCTTGATCAAAGCAAGACTAATTGCTGCCATTGGTTTTGTCTCCTCTAATAGACTGCCCCGGATGGGAGTTGTGCAACTCCCATCATAGGGTAATTCACTCGGCCTTGGCTTCCTCGGCCGGGGCTTCGGCGGTGGCGCCGTCCTTCTTGAGCAGCTCGGTCTCCCACTCGGCCATCGGCTGGGCGTCGGCCTTGTCGGCGTCGGCCTTGTCGGCGGCCTTGCCGGAACGCTCCAGCAGACCATCGGCGACGGCGTCGGCCATGAGGGTGGTCAGCAGCTCGACGGCGCGGATGGCGTCATCGTTGGCCGGGATCGGGTAGTCGACCAGATCGGGATCGGTGTTGGTGTCGACCAGGGCGACGACGGGGATGTGCAGCTTGTGGGCTTCCTCGACGGCCAGGGCTTCCTTGTTGATGTCGACCACGAACAGGGCGGAGGGGGTGCGGTTCATGTTGCGGATACCGCCGAGCTGCTTGACCAGCTTGTCCTTCTCACGCTCGAGGAGCAGGAGCTCCTTCTTGGTCAGACCGGAGGCGTGCACGTCGGAGAAGTCCATCTCCTCGAGCTCCTTCATGCGGGCGACGCGCTTGGAGACGGTCTGGAAGTTGGTGAGCATGCCGCCGAGCCAGCGCTCGGAGACGTACGGCATGTTGACGCGGGTGGCCTGCTCGGAAACGGCCTCGGCGGCCTGCTTCTTGGTGCCGACGAACAGCACGGTGCCGTTGTGGGCGACGGTGGCCTTGATGAAATCGTAGGCCTTGTCGATCAGGTCGAGGGACTTGAACAGGTTGATGATGTGGATGCCGTTGCGCTCCATCAGGATGTACTGCTTCATCTTCGGGTTCCAGCGACGGGTCTGGTGACCGAAGTGAACGCCTGCCTTGAGCATCTGGCTCATGGTGATCTGTGCCATGTTCATACCTTTCTTGTCGGTTATTGCCTGGCCATGCGAAACTGCGTGCAACTCCGGATGGAGCCGACCGACACAGCTCGTCGCCGACATGGCGCGTATTCGCGTGCCGGATAGCGGATACAGGTCGGTTTCCCCTCGTCTGCGACTACGAACGGAAACCAAAAAGGCACGCAAGGCACTAGCATACCACGGGCCCGGACGACATCATGCCGTCCGGGCCCGTATTCATTGCATGTTCATCGCGCCGTCCCGTTTGACGGGACGAGCCATATCATTGCGCCATCCCGTTTGGCAGGACCGGCCGTGCCGCGATATCAGCGATATCAGCGCGGCTGCTGTCGCCGCATCATGCGCATGGCCTCGCGGCGCTCCTCCTTCTCGAGCCGGTCGAGGTAGACGTGGCCGTCGAGATGATCGCACTCATGCTGCAGCATGCGGCCCATGAGGCCGCTGCCCTCCAGAGTCACCGGCTTGCCGTCCAGATCGATGCCGGAGACGCGCGCGTAGTCGGCGCGGCGGGTCTTGTACCACAGTCCGGGAACGGAAAGGCATCCCTCGTCGCCGTACTGCTCGCCACGGGTCTCCTCGATCACCGGGTTGAGGATGTATCCGATCCTGCCCTCGATGTTGTAGGAGAACGCCCTGAGGCTCACGCCGATCTGATTGGCGGAAAGGCCGGCCCGGCCGGGATCGTCGACCGTTTCGAGCAGGTCGTCGACCAGTCGCCTGATGGCGGGCGTGATCTCGCGGATCGGATCGCAGGGCGTGCGCAGCACGGGGTCGGGAACCACCCGGATCTCTCTGATAGTCAAGGTATCGCTCCTTTAGGAAAACAATCGTTGCCTGTCCGTCCGGACCGTGGACGCCGTCAGCGTCCGGTCTCGGAGCGGTGTTCGCCACCGTCAACAGTACCCGACCGCCGGGCTCCGTCGGCACCGGCCGGGTCCGGTTCGCCGTGGGAGGAGACCTCGGACCCGTCGGCGACGGAGGACTCGGAGGCCTCGGTGGCCTCGGCGGCCTCGGGCGCATCATCCGCCTCGCCAACGGCGTCGGCGGCATCGGCGGCATCGGCGGCATCGGCGGCATCCGACTGGCGCAGCCGCTTCGACACCCCGACGAGGGATCCGCTCATGCTCTTGGCCTGGTCGAGGACCGGCTCCAGCCGTTCGGTCGCCTCCTTGATCCTGGGGAGCGCGCTTTCCTGGGCCTTGTCGATCAGCGGGGAGATGGACTCCGTGGCCTTCTCCAGCAGCGGCGACGACGCTCCCTTGGCGGCGCGGCTCCCCTGCTTCGGCGCGTACAGCACCTTGTCGATCACGTCGGCGTACTGGCGCAGCACGGTGGGACGCACCACCTTCATGCTCGGGGTGAGGGTGCCGTCGTCCTGTTCGAAGTCGGTGTCGAGAATGCAGAACTTGCGCACGGATTCGGCGCGGGAGACCGAGGAGTTGGCCTGATCGACGTACTGCTGGATGAAGGCGCGCACCGCATCGTTGTCCGCCACGTCGGCAGCGGTCATGGTCCGGTCGAGCCCCTGGGCCTCGAGCCACGAGGCGAGCATGTCGGGGTCGAGCGTCACCAGCGCGGCGATGAACGGACGACCATCGCCCACCACCACGACGTGGGAGACGATCGGGCAGGTGCCGATCACGTCCTCAAGCGGCGCGGGAGAGACGTTCTTGCCGCCGGCCGTGATGATGAGGTCCTTCTTGCGGCCGGTGATGTAGACGAAGCCGTCGTCGTCGATCTGCGCGAGGTCGCCGGTGAGCAGCCAGCCGTCGTCGGTGAACGCCTCGGCGGTGCGCTGCGGATCGTCCTTGTACCCCACGAACACGTTGGGTCCCTTGACCTCCAGCTCGTCGTCGTCGGACAGGCGGACGGCGATGTCGGCGGTGCCGGGCTTGCCCACCGAACCGACGCGGTTCGCGGCCTCGAAGTTCACGATGCAGGGTGCCGCGGTCTCCGTCATGCCGTAGCCCTGAATGAAGGTGATGCCGTCCATGCCGTTGAAGAAGTGGGCGAGATCCTCGTTCATCGGCGCGCCGCCGCAGGCCAGGAATCGCAGGTTCGGCCCCAGGGCGGAACGGATGGAGTTGCCGACGGCCCTCTCGAAGAAGGCGTGGTCGATGCGCTGGCGCAGGCCGTGGCCGCGACCGTCCTGCTCGTCGCGGCTCCACTGCACGAAATGCTCGAAGGCGCGGAGGAACACCCGGCCCTTGAATCCGGCGCCGGCCTTCTGCGATGCCGCGTTGTACACCTTCTCGAACACGCGCGGCACGCCGAGCAGGTACGTGGGCTTGAAGCTGCGCAGGTCGGCGAGCAGATGCTTGGCGCCGGGCAGGTATCCGACGACACCGTGGGAGCCGATGGCGACGTATTGGATGTAACGGGCGAAGCAGTGGGCCAGCGGCAGGAACAGCAGCAGCCTGGTGGGGTTGCCGGCCAGCATGTTCGGCAGGCAGTCGTAGCCGCCGAGCACGATCGACGTGAAGTTGCGGTTGGTGAGCATGACGCCCTTGGGCTTGCCCGTGGAGCCGGACGTGTACACGATGGTGGCCAGATCGTCGGCCTTGATCGCGTCAATGGCGGCATCGAGCTGCTCGTCGGAGACGTTCTCACCGAAATCGATGACGGCGTCGATGCCCGAAGCCTCGAAATTGAACACGTACTTCAGCGACTCGCACTCCGGGCGGATCGCGTCGAGGGTCTGGGCGCGCTCCGATCCGCCGGCGAAGGCGATCACGGGCTTCACCTCGGTGACGATGCCCCGGGCCTGCGACGCCGAATCGGTGTCGTAGATCGGCACGGACACCGCGCCGATCGCGGCGCAGGCGAAGTCCACGACGCCCCACTCGTAGCTGGTGGGGGCGTAGATCACCACGGTGCCGCCCTTGCGCACGCCGAGGCCGAGCATGCCCTTGGCAACGCTGCGTACCCTGTCGACCATCTGGGCCGCGGTGACCGGGCTCCAGACGCGGCCGGACTCGTCTTGCACCTCGACGACCACGTCGTCGGGATTGCGTCGACACCGTCGGCTCAGCAGCGAGTATATGGTGTCGTCGTCGGTGGTGGGGGTAATGGCAGGGCTCGAATATTCACGCAACATACGAACTACTATAACTTCACGACCTTCGCGCCCGCTTCACGACGCGGGGACGTCACCCGAAGTCGAGCATCGTGCACAGCCACCGGCTGCCCTTGCGGCGCAGCACCAGACTGACGTAGTAGTCCTCGTAGCCGATCGACAGCCCGATGCAGGCGTCGAAGCATTCGGTGCTGAGCAGGGTGCCGAACAGATACTGCGGCACCACGGGAAGATGCCGGTGCAGGGCGTCGCGGGCGTCCTTGTCGGTGTCGAGCAACGCCGAAAGGAACATCAGGCGGTCGATGCTTTTCTCCGTCAGCCGGTTGTCGAGGATCTGCGGCCGGAGCCTGCCGCGTACCACATCGGCGGCGATGCAGGCCAGATGACAGGATCTGGTGGCCAGATCGGCGCACTCCCCCGCGCTCAGATCATGATGGGAAACCCGGCAGACCCTCATCTTCACCGCCCGGTTCTGACCGTCCGCCCCATACAGGCTCGGCATGGTGAAGGTGAAATTGATCCGTTTGTCCCCGTCGTTGTTGTCGTTGTCTTGCTCCATGGTGACCCTCCTTGGTCTTCCCTTCTCACAGCAGCCCCCCGTTCGGGGGTCTGTCACTAGGATGACACCTTGAGATTCACAGTCAAATCGCACGACGATAAATGTGGATAAGTGGATGGATGACGAATTATCCACATCCCGGGGACCGTCATCCTCCACCGACGGATTCCGCGAGGCCAGCACCGCGACAACCCCCTTGAAAAGTTCGGCAATACCCCCTTGACTCCATGTCCTCGCATGGCGGCAGGGATCGGCATCCCCCGTCAAATTCCAGGGAAACCGCCCGAAGACGACGAATGCCGGCGACCCGTGTGGGCCGCCGGCATCGGAAGCGAAGCCGTGATCGAATCGGTCACAGGCTTTCGTACGGCGTCACCGCCACCGAGCAGCGCTGGAACTCCTTGACGTCCACATAGCCGGTGGTCGCCATGGCACGACGAAGCGCGCCGATGAAGTTGACCGTACCGTCCGGACGGTGGCTGGGACCGTACAGGATCTCCTGCATGGAGCCGACGGTGCCCACATGGTAGCGGCGTCCGCGGGGCAGTTCGGCGTGGCATGCCTCGGCGCCCCAGTGCTCACCATGACCGGGAGCCTCGGCCGCACGGGCCAGCGGCGTGCCGAGCATCACGGCATCGGCGCCGAGGGCGAAGGCCTTGACGAAGTTGCCGGACACGCCGGTGCCGCCGTCGGCGATCACGTGCACGTAGCGGCCGCCGGATTCGTCCATGTAGTCGCGACGGGCCGCCGCCACGTCGGCGATGGCCGTGGCCATGGGCGCATGCATGCCGATGGTGGTGCGCATGGTGGAGACCGCGCCGCCGCCGATGCCGACCAGCACGCCCGCCGCGCCGGTACGCATCAGGTGCAGGGCCGCGCGGTACGTGGCGGCACCGCCCACGATCACCGGCACGTCGAGCTCGTAGATGAACTTCTTGAGGTTCAGGGGCTCATGGGTGCTCGACACATGCTCGGCCGACACCGCGGTGCCACGGATCACGAACAGGTCCACGCCGGCGTCGATCACCGTGGAGTAGAACTCCTGCGTGCGCTGCGGAGTCAGCGAGCCGGCCACGGTGACGCCCGCCTCGCGGATCTCGTGCAGCCTGCGGGCGATCAGCTCGGAGCGGATCGGTGCGGAGTACAGCTCCTGCATGCGCGTCGTGGCCTGCTCCTGCGGCAGCTCGGCGATCTCGGCGAGCAGCGGCTCCGGATCCTCGTAGCGGGTCCACAGACCCTCGAGATCAAGGACCCCGAGGCCACCGAGCCGTCCCAGTTCGATGACGGTCTTCGGGCTCATCACCGAATCCATCGGGGCGCCGATCACCGGGATCTCGAACTCGTAGGCATCCACCTGCCACGATGTGGACACATCCTGCGGATCGCGGGTGCGTCGGGAGGGGACGATGGCGACATCGTCCAGGGAATAGCTCAGACGGCCGGACTTGCCCAAGCCGATTTCAGTCTCTTGTGTCATGGCTCCTAGGCTAATGCGGCGTCCAGACGCGGGTCCCGACGGTACCATTCGCCGGACACGGACATTTCGTGCGCGAGGAAACATATGTCGTGTATGAAAGGGCGTGGTTAATGTGACCAATACCCATATGCCCGGCAGAAGGAGCGATTCATATGGCAAAAATCAATGTAGAGGGCAAGGTCGTCGAGCTTGACGGCGACGAGATGACGCGCGTCATCTGGAAGGACATCAAGGACCGTCTCATCCTGCCGTACCTCGACATCGATCTCGACTACTACGATCTGGGCATCGAGAACCGCGACGCCACCGATGACCAGGTGACCATCGACTCGGCCAAGGCCATTCAGAAGTACCATGTCGGCGTCAAGTGCGCCACCATCACCCCCGACGAGGCCCGCGTCAAGGAGTTCGGCCTGAAGAAGATGTGGAAGTCCCCCAACGGCACGATCCGCAACATCCTCGGCGGCACGATCTTCCGCGAGCCGATCGTGATGAGCAACGTCCCGCGGCTCGTCCCCGGATGGACCAAGCCGATCGTCGTGGCCCGTCACGCCTTCGGCGACCAGTACAAGGCCACGGACTTCAAGGTCCCGGGCGCCGGACGGCTCACCGTCACGTTCACCCCCGAGGACGGCTCCGAACCCATCGAGCATGTGGTCTACGACTACGGCAAGGACGGCGGCGTCGCCCAGGTGCAGTACAACGTCAACGACTCCATCCGCGGCTTCGCGCGCGCCTGCTTCAACTACGGGCTCATGCGCCACTACCCCGTCTACCTGTCCACCAAGAACACCATCCTCAAGGCCTACGACGGCCAGTTCAAGGACATCTTCGCCGAGGTCTACGAAACCGAGTACAAGGACCGCTACGAGGCGGAGGGCCTCACCTACGAGCACCGGCTGATCGACGACATGGTGGCCAGCTCCCTCAAGTGGCACGGCGGCTACATCTGGGCCTGCAAGAACTATGACGGCGACGTGCAGTCCGACTCCGTGGCGCAGGGCTTCGGCTCGCTCGGCCTCATGACCTCCGTGCTCATGACCCCGGACGGACAGACCGTCGAGGCGGAGGCCGCCCACGGCACCGTCACCCGCCACTACCGCCGCTGGCTCAAGGGCGAGAAGACGTCCACCAACCCGATCGCCTCGATCTTCGCGTGGACCGGCGGTCTCAAGCACCGCGCCGATCTCGACGGCACCCCCGAGGTGCGTCACTTCGCCGAGACGCTGGAGAAGGTCATCGTCGACACCGTCGAAGGCGGCCAGATGACCAAGGACCTCGCCATGCTCATCGGACCGGACCAGCCGTGGCTCGACACCGAGGGCTTCATGAACGCCCTCGACGAGAACCTCGCCAAGGCGCTTGCCGCATAGCGCACGACACTCCGGATCGCACGGGGGCGGTGATACGCGACGACGTCGCGGCACCGCCCCCGTCGCGTCTTTACCGCCCGGTCGTTGCTTCCTCGCCGTCCGGTCGGTGTCTCCTCGCCGTCCGGTAAGTGCGAACGCCGGCGCCGGGCGCCGATCAGGGCGCTGATCAGGGAAATGGCCTACAATCCCCATAGTCGATGTTTTGTGGGGCGCCCCGCCCCGGCTCATACGAACCGAAGGATGTGATGTCGTGCTCAAGTGGCGAGAACGTTGCAGGATGATCTTCTCGGCGGCCACCTGCGCAGCCATGCTGCTGACGCTGGCCGCCTGTGGAGAAACGGACTCCGATTCGGCCGAATCCCCCTCGGCAAGCGCCTCCGCCACGACCGGCGACCCGGGGACGGTATCGATGTTCCTCCCCTCGGACGGCATCACCCTTTCGCAGAGCACGCCACTGAACAAGTGGACGAAGCTGGAGCGCTCCGTCACCGAAGCACTCGTCGATCAGGGCATCGACAAGGACGACATCACCACGACCAGCTCCAAAAGCCTGGAGGATCAGGCGGACGCGATCAACGACCGTCTTGCCGAACGCAGCAAGCGGAAGGATGCCGAGGGGAACTCCGGCGATTCCGACGCCGGCACCTCCAACGCCGGCACCTCCAACGCCGGCACCTCCAACGCCGGCACCTCCCGGGAGACGATGATCGTGGCGCCCGTGGCCTCCCCCGACGACGTGACCCGGCAGTACGGCGACTATGTGTCGCAATCGCTGTCCACTGACGAAAACAACACCGCCGAAAACAACACCGCCGAAAACAACACTGACGGCAAGTCGTCCGCATCCGCGTCCTCGTCGGCATCGTCCTCTTCCTCCTCATCCGATACGTCCGACGACACGTCCGCGAACGGCGACGTCTCCCGACTGGTGACCGCACTGAACCGGGCCCGCAAGGCCGGGGTGCGCGTCATCCTCGTCGCGAACAGCATCGAAGGGTATACGCCCGACGTTTTCGTCAGCCTGTCCACGCTCCGCGACATCGCCCGCACGCAGGCCACGCTGCTCGCCAGCAAGCTCGAACTGTCGCAGACCAGCAGCGAGAACCCCAAGCATGTGGAGATCCTCCTGCCCGCCAACGCCGACGACGCCGTCACCAAGGAAGTGTTCTCCGGCATCTGGGAGGTGCTCGGCCCCTATTATCGTTCCGGCGCGGCGGTGAGCCCCTCCGGCCTGCTTGACGCCCACAGCGATGCGGACAGCTGGAAGGCCGTGTCGTTCCAGGCCACCGATGCGCAGGCCGTCCGCAAGGAACTGTCCAACCGTCTCGATCTGAAGAACTCCAAGAACCTGCCGGCGATCGACGGCGTACTGGCGATGAACGATTTCGTCGCCTCGGCGGTCGTTTCGCAGCTGTCGTCCGCAGGATACCGGGGATCCGCGGCGGACATCAACCCGCAGATCACCATCGGCGGCATCGTCGACAACATCGTCGGCAACAAGGATCTCAAGAAGCATCAGGTGCCGGATCCCCAGAAGTCGTCCGGCACCGTCTCGGGCGGCGCCACCGACGCGGACGGCGACACCGCCACCGACGCATGGCCCATCGTCACCGGCTACGGCGCCTATCTGTCGAACATCACCAATGTGGTCGATGGCGCCCAGTGGAGCACCGGCCTCGAGGACCGCGACGCCTACGCCAAGGAGATCGCCAAGACCGCGACGCTGCTCAACGCAGGCAAGGGCGTGTCCGGCGACGACGTCGACGGCACCACGACGATGAACGGGAAGAAGGTGCCGCTCATCGAGAAGACCCCGGTCAGCGTCTCGGCCAACAACCTGAAGAAGACGCTGATCGACCCGGGATACATCAGGCCCGCCGACGCCGGTCTGTAGACCGTAGGACTGTAGGAGGCGGCCACGGCCCCGCCGGGCCGCCTTACGCCGATCAGCGACGGCGCGGCACGTAGATCACGTCGTTGATCAGGTCGGCGTAGCGTTCCTCGATCACCGCGCGCTTCGTCTTCATGCTCGGCGTGAGCATGCCGTTCTCCTCGGTGAAATCGTCGTCGAGGATCTCGAACTTCCTGATCGACTCGGCCCGGGAGACCAGCGCGTTGGCCGCATCCACGGCCCGCTCCACCTCGGTGGCGATAATCGGATTGTGGCTGGCCTCCTCCAGAGAATCCACTTCCTGACCGCCCTGGGAACGCAGCCATGCGTTCGCGTCGGCGAGGTCGATGGTGATCAGCGCGGCGATGAACGGGCGCCGATCCCCGATGACCAGACACTGGTCCACCACGGGAGAGGTCATCACCGAAGCCTCCAGCACGCCGGGCGAGACGTTCTTGCCGCCGGCCGTGATGATGAGATCCTTCTTGCGACCGGTGATGGTGACGAATCCATCGGAGTCGATGTCGCCGAGATCGCCGGTGTGCAGCCATCCCTTGACGATCTGCTGGGTGGTGATCTCGGGATGATTGTGGTATCCGCGGCATACCGCACGGCTTCTGATGCACAGCTCGCCGTCCTCGGCCACGCCGAAGCTCACGCCCTGCATCGGCAGGCCGATGGTGCCGATCCGATAGCCCGTGGTGGGGTTCACGCAGGCCGGGGCGCAGGTCTCGGTCATGCCATAGCCCTCAAGCAGCGGCAGGCCCACGCCGTTGAAGAAGTGGGCGATCTGCCCGTCGAGCGGCGCGCCGCCGGACACGGCGTACTCCACATGCCCGCCGAACACCTCCATGATCGAGCGGTAGATCAGCTTCTCGTAGAACAGATGCTTGAGCCTCACCGTCAGCGGCATGCGCTCATCCGACTGCTGGTAGCGGGACCACAGGCGCGCCGTAGTCGCCGCATCGTAGAACAGCCGACCCTTGACCCCCGCTCCGGCCTTCTGCGAGGCGGCGTTGTAGATCTTCTCGAAGATGCGCGGCACCGCGAGCACGAAGGTGGGCTTGAACACCTGGAAGTCCTGGATGATGGTCTTCAGGTCGCTGGACAGACCCAGCGTGACGTTGCTGGCGAAGCAGAAGAACTGCATGTACCGGGCGAAGACATGGGCCAGCGGCAGGAACAGCAGCAGGCGGCGGTCCGGCTTCATGCAGATGTCCGGCATGGAATGGCATCCCGAGTAGGTGATGAACACGAAGTTGCCGTGGGTCAGTTCGATGCCCTTCGGGGTGCCGGTGGAGCCCGACGTATACACGATGGTGGCGAGATCGTCGCCCTGCACCGCGTTCTCCCGGTTCCAGAACTCGTCGTCGGCGATCGTACGGCCGAATTCCGCCAGCGTATCGAGCGCATCGAGGTCGATCACGTACACGTCGCCGAGATAGGCCGCCTGATCGCGCACCGACTCGACCTTGTCGCGCTGCGCGTCGTTCTCCACGAAGGCCATGCGCACCTGCGCGTCGTTGAAGATGGCCTTGACCTGTGCGGCGGAATTCGTCTCGTAGACGGGAACGGTCAGGGCGCCGATGGACATGATGGCCATGTCCAATGCGGTCCACTCCCATCTCGTATGCGACATGATCGCGATGGAGTCGCCCTTGCGCACGCCCTTGGCGATCAGCCCCTTGGCCAGGGAGATGACGAGCTTCTCGAACTCCTCGGCGCTGAACGACTGCCATGCCCCCTCGCCGTTCTTGAATTCCACCAGCGAATCGTCGGGAGTACGGCCGGCGCGCTCCTCGAGGATCGAGAAGATGTTCTTGTTGTCATCGATGCGTGTGGTCTCCGGCCGAGTGTATTCCTTCAACATAACTGCTCCCGTCGTTGGTCATCTACAAGGATTCTACACATGCACCGGGCCGGTTGACGGCTTTGACGGAACGACGGATCGAGATCATGTGTCGTATCGCGAGGTTCGGGGTCATATCCTGTGATACGAAAAAAGCCCTTGACGAATCAAGGGCTTTGGTGGCTCCTGCGGCTGGGCTTGAACCAGCGACCGTCCGATTAACAGTCGGATGCTCTGCCAACTGAGCTACGCAGGAATACTGTGTCTGATGCATCAGCTCACAAGATGTGAATAATAGCGTGCAACATCCACGGTCGCAACCTTGGCGTGTCGCAAAGAAGAATCACGGCCATACCGTTTCATGAAACCGTTTCAATCCTTGCAATATCAACGATGATAAGCATTCAACCACATTGTCCCATCACAGTGGCCTCCGACGTTCCCATCGACTTGACTGGAACCACCATTCAATGACCGGAACGGGAGCGGACCATCATGACCCCTTGGCAATACGAACGACATCAATATCGTCAGCGTCTCAGACTTCGGCAGTATCTGGAGCGGCGCCTCTCCGACCGCAGACGCGGCCTCAGCCGCAGGATCTGTCTTTCCCTGCTGCTGACGATCATGCTGCTGACGGGCATGGTCGTATGGACGACGATCGAATCCCCAGCCGTCTCCGCGGCGACCGGTGGTGGGGAATCCTGTCCGACCGCGTTCCGCTGGCCGGTACGCACATCCGGGCATGCGGATCCCCCGCTGGGCAAGTCGTTCGACAACCCGGCGAAACCATGGCTTCCCGGCCACCGCGGCATTGACATCCTCGCCCCTTCCGGCACCACGCTGATCGCGCCCGATACGGCGACGATCGCATTCGCCGGGCAGGTAGGTGGTAAAAGCGTGGTGAGCCTTCGCCACGGCAACGGACTGACCACTACCTACGAGCCGGCCGAAGCGGGAGCTCCCGTCGGCACGGCGGTGAATCGGGGAATGCCGTTCGCGCAGACCGCCGGACGGTCCGATCACTGCGCCGGCACCTGCGTGCACTGGGGAGTCAAACGTGCGAACGGCACCTACGTCGATCCGATGCATATGGTGCATCGACAGCGGATCGCGCTCAAGCCGATGTAGGCAAAACGCCGATGCAGGGTGCTTTCGGCGGCTATGCCTGACGGCGTCTTGGCACGGAGACCAGTTGGGGTGCGGATCGTCCGTCGACCGCGGCGCCGTCGACGATCACCTCGTCGACGTCGCGCATGTCGGGCAGACGGAACATCGTGTCCTCGAGGATCCGTTCGATGATGGCTCTCAGACCGCGGGCCCCGGTCCCCTGTTCGATCGCCATGGCGGCGATGCGTTCGACGGCCTCGTCGGTGAAGACGAGATCGACGCCGTCCGCGGCGAACAGCTTCCGGTACTGCTTGGTCAGCGCATTGGCCGGTTCCTGCAGAATCGAGACGAGATCGTGCAGCGTCAGCTCGTCGAGCACGCTGATCACCGGCAGACGACCGATAAGCTCGGGCAGCAGACCGAACCTCGACAGATCATCGGCGGTGACATGGCGAAGCGGATCGACGACGTCCTCCTCCCGCCGCCGCTCGACCGTGGCGAATCCGCTGGATCTTCTGCCCAGACGCTGCTCCACGATGTCGTCCAGTCCGACGAACGCGCCGCCGCAGATGAACAGGATGTTCCTCGTGTCGATCTGCACCATCTCCTGATCCTTGTGCTTCCGGCCGCCCTCCATCGGCACTGAGGCGACGGTGCCTTCGATGATCTTCAGCAGCGCCTGCTGCACCCCTTCCCCTGAGACGTCCCTCGTGATCGAGGTGTTCTCGCCGGACTTGCGGGCGATCTTGTCGATTTCGTCGATGTAGACGATGCCCTTCTCGGCGCGGTCCACATCACCGTCGGCGGCCTGAATCAGCCGCTGCAGCACGGTCTCCACGTCATCGCCCACATATCCGGCCTCGGTGAGCGTGGTGGCGTCGGTGATGACGAACGGCACCTTCATCACCCGGGCCAGCGTATGAGCCAGATAGGTCTTGCCCACGCCGGTCGGCCCCATCAGCAGGATGTTGGACTTGGCCACCTCCACGTCGGCCAACGGATCCAGTGACCGTCTACGGGCGGCCAGCTCCCCCGCCTTCTGGGCCAGCTCCATGTTCACGCGCTTGTAATGGTTGTACACCGCCACCGACAGCGTCTTCTTGGCATCCCGCTGCCCCACGACGTACCGATCAAGGTAGTCGTAGATGCGGCTCGGCGGAGGAAGCTTCAGCACCCTGTCCATCGCGTCCACCCTGCGGTCCTCGGAGATAATGTCGACGCACAGGGCGATGCATTCGTCGCAGATCGAGGCGCCGGGCCCGGTGACCAGCTTGCGCACCTGATGCTCGCTCTTGCCACAGAACGTGCAGGTGGGGATCTCCTCGCGGTAGCTCACCACACGGCTCATACATGACTCCTTCGCACCCATCGCACGCCCATCGGCATCCGGATGACAACACGGTTCGACTACCTACCATACCCGCGGCGAGTCACCGGACGTACAATGAAACGGTCACGACGTCGAAAAAATCGACCCATACCCCCTAATCGCCGGATTCCATCCCCACTTGGATGGGCCGCTCCCGCCATCGATCCGGCCTTGTTGGCACGATCAACCGCACAGACCGCGGTTGCGTTTCATGCAAGAATGGTCATCCCGCGACTCTCCTTGGACGGAACCGATGGACCACAGGCCACTGGATCAGCGGCGAACTGCGGCCGTTGGCGCGTTCTAACCCGATCATGAGGTCATACAGATGTGAGCAAGAACACGTTTGAATGCTCTCGGTCAGTCAAATTCCCCACCCTGACGGCCATGAAAACGAAAAACGGTCGGAGCCCGAATATCCGGACTCCGACCGATATGCAACCGTCACGATCGTGCTGGCACGATCTCACTAATCGCGGTTTTCGATCACCTCGTCGACGATGCCATACTCCTTGGCCTGAGGGGCGGTAAGGAAGGTATCGACCTCGATGTCCTTGCGGATCTTCTCCACGTCCTGACCGGTATGCTTGGCCAGCGTGTTCTCCAGCCATTCGCGCATGCGCAGCATCTCCTTGGCCTGGATCTCGATCTCGGTGGCCTTGCCGAAGTCCTGTCCCATGGCGGGCTGGTGGATCAGCACGCGGGCGTTCGGCAGCATCAGACGCTTGCCCTTGGTGCCCGCGGCCAGCAGGATGGCGGCGGCGGACGCGGCCTGACCGAGGCACACGGTCTGCACGTCGGGCTTGATGTACTGCATGGTGTCGTAGATGGCGGTCATGGCGGTCATGGAGCCACCGGGCGAATTGATGTAGATCATCACGTCGCGGTTCGGATCCTGGCTTTCCAGCACCAGCAGCTGGGCCATGATGTCGTCGGCGCTGGTGTCGTCCACCTGCACGCCCATGAAGATGATGCGGTCCTCGAACAGCTTGGTGTACGGATCCTGACGCTTGAAGCCGTATGGGGTCTTCTCCTCGAACTGCGGCAGAATGTAGCGCGCCTGCGGCATCGTGCCGGCCAGACGCTGCGCACGGGTGATGTACTGAGCCTCTTCGGAAGCCATGTCACTCCCCCTTCTCGGTGGTGATGGAGCTCGGAGTGGTGACCAGCTTGTCGACGAAGCCGTACTCCAGAGCCTGCTGTGCGGTGAACCAGTGATCGTACTCGTTGTCGCGGTAGATCTCCTCCACCGTATGACCGGTCTGCTCGGCGGTCAGCTCGGCCATGGTACGCTTCATGTCCATGATCAGCTCGGCGTTGATGCGCACGTCCGTGGTGGTGCCGCCCACGCCGCCGGAGGGCTGATGCATCAGCACGCGGGCGTGAGAGGTGAGGAATCGCTTGCCCTTGGTACCGGAGCTGAGCAGGAACTGGCCCATGGAGGCGCACATGCCCAGACCCATGGTGGCCACGTCGGGCTCGATCAGCTGCATGGTGTCGTAGATGGCCATGCCTGCGGTGATGGAGCCACCGGGCGAATTGATGTACAGCCAGATGTCCTTCTTGGGATCCTCCGCGGCCAGCATCAGCATCTGCGCGCAGATGCGGTTGGCCATGTCGTCCTTGACCTCTTCGCCCATCCAGATGATGCGCTCCTTGAGCAGCCGGTTGAAGATCGGATCAGCCGGCCCGGCGGGCATGTCGCCGCCGTCCATCATGGGCGAGGACTGAAGATAGTTGCTCACCTTGTCTCCTTCACTAATGTGACTCAATTATCGAGATTACCGCGTCACGGGTCGGTTCCCCGTGATTTGCGCTGAAAAGTGAATATGCTCACAGCCTTGATGCGAAAAAGGGCTCCCTGCCTGCGAGAGGCGGGAGCCCTAGGCACGACGGTCGAAGCCGAACGGCCGGCCGTCATTCAGCCATGTCACTCTTCGGTGGCTTCGGCCTTCTCCTCGGAGATCTGGTCGGCCACGGCAGCGGCGGCGGAAGCGGCCTCGACGCTCTCCTGAGCCTCGGCTTCGGCCTCGTCCTCACCGAGGAACTGGCTCAGATCGATGTCGTTGCCCTCCGGGTCGACGAAGGAGACGGCGCGCATGCCGGCGAGCAGGCCCTTGGAGCGGCCCACTTCCTGCACGGCGGAACCGAGCTGACCGCCCTGGATGATGGACTGGATGAAGCGGTTCGGCTCCATGCCGTACTGCTGAGCGATGGAGGCGAGGAAGTTCATCACGTCGTTCTGGGCGACCTTGACGTCGAGCTTCTCGGCCAGAGCGTCGAGCGTGATCTGATCTCGCAGTTCCTTCTCGGCGGCCTCGGAGGCTTCCTTCTTCTGGTCGTCGGTGGCCTTCTCCGGATCCGGGGTCAGCTGCTTGAGGCGCTCGGAGGTGAGCTCCTTGAGGATGCCCTTCGGCAGCGGGATCTCGACGGAGTCCTGCAGCTTGGCGATGAAGGCGTCGCGGGCGTCGGTGGCCTGACGGCCTTCGGCGTCGCGCTCGCACTGCTTGCGCACATCGGCCTTGAGCTCGTCGAGGGTGTCGAACTCGGAGGCTTCGGAAGCGAAGTCGTCGTTCAGCTCCGGCAGCTCCTCGGCCTTCACGGAGTTGACCTTCACCTTGACCTGGGCCTTCTCGCCCTCGTGGTCGCCACCCTGCAGGGTGGATTCGAAGGTGGTCTCCTCGCCGGCGGACAGGCCGTCGAGGGCCTCGTCGATGCCGTCGAGCATGGTGCCGGAACCGATCTCGTAGCTCACGCCTTCCTGAGAGTCGACGGATTCGCCGTCGATCTCGGCGACGAGGTCGATGTTGGCGAAGTCGCCCTTGGCGGCCGGGCGGTCGACGCCGACGAGGGTGCCGAAGCGCTGGCGCAGGTTCTCCAGACGGGCGTTCACGTCATCGTCGGAGACGGCGGGCTTGGCCACCTCGATCTTCAGGCCGTCAAGCTCGGGCAGATCGAACTTCGGACGCACCTCGACCTCGGCGGTGAACTTCAGCTTGGTCTCGTCCTTGGCGGAAGCCGGAACTTCCTTGACGTCGAACTCGGGCTGGGCCATCGGGCGGATTTCCTTCTCCTCGCAGGCCTTGGAGTACAGCTCGGGCACAGCGTTGTTCACGGCCTCTCCGGCGACGGCGCCGAAGCCGATGCGCTGGTCGATGATCGGACCAGGCACATGACCCTTGCGGAATCCCGGGATGTTCACCTGCTTGGCGATCTCCTTGCGAGCCGCATCGAGGTACGGATCAAGCTCATCGGGGTTAACGGTAACGGTCAGACGAACCTTGGTGGGTTCCAGATTCCTCACGCTGATTTTCACTCTGCGCTCCAATTCGTTGAAACTTTGGTTAGGCCATTCAAGGCAACCGCTATATCATAACCCTACCCAAGGACTGTGCGACCAGCGAAATCTGCCAGTCCCGCACGTCCTGTCCCTTAAGATACCGGCCGATATCGTCCGGGACCGGATCCTGCCAGCACAGATTTCGCAGGACCTTCGGCTTGATGATCATCTCGATCGGCGTATGCGTGTCCTCTCCGATCTGCGCGATGACCTGCCGCGCCCTCTGCAGCCGGGCGAACCGGTCGGGATGATGCTCCTTCCAGTACTTCATCGACCGCGGGGCGTTCGTGCTTTCGTGCGTCGGCTGCGGCGCCGCCTTCGGCAAGGCGTCATGCGGCAGCGACAGCGCCTCGGCGATCGCGTTCTTCCACACCGTGGGCCTGACGCTGCGCTGGATGGGCGCGTACCGTTCGAACATCTTGTCTTGCTCGCCACCGGTCTGGATGCGCACGCGCTCATTAAGCGAACGGATGGCGCGGAACATGCGGATGTTCCGCGGCTTGCGCTGGGCCGCCTCGATGATCGCCGCATCGGACAGCAGCAGGGTCGGGGCGATGTCGAGACGGCGGGCGTATTCGTCCCTCGCCGTCCACAGGGCCCGCACGACGGCCAGTCCGCGCGGATCGTTGTTCAGCGCGGTGATGTGCGAGACGCGGCGCCACGGTTCGGGATGCGGAGGACGTCCCTGCGCCCCCTGCTCGAGCAGGTAGGCGAACTCCTCGTCGGCCCATGCGCTTTTGCCCTGCGCGCGGAGCCCGTCGAGCAGCCGGGCGCGAAGCTCGATGAGCACTTCGACGTCCAGCGCCGCGTAGTTGCGCCAGTCCCTCGGCAGCGGACGGTACGACCAGTCCGCCGCGGAATGCTCCTTGGCGAGGACGAGTCCGAGATAGTGGGCGGTGACGGCGGCCAGTCCGAAGCGGGTATTACCCAGCAGACGGGCCGCGACCTCGGTGTCGAACAGGGAGCGGGGCTTGAGCCCGATGTCGAAGAATCCGGGCAGGTCCTGCAGCGAATCATGCAGGATCCAGTCGGCGTCGCCGATCGCGTCGTTGAAGGCGCCCCAGTCCGCTCCCTGCTCGCCCAGCGCGATGGGATCCACCAGCGCGATGCCCGCGCCGTCCCGTTTGAACTGGATCAGCCAGTCCTCGTGGCCGTATCTGAAGCCGGAGGCCCGTTCGGCGTCGGCGGCCAGCGGTCCTTCGGCCTCGGCGAAACGCTCCACCATGTCGTCGAAGTCACGACGGGTGTCGATCACATCGGGCACGCCCGCCTTGGGCTCTCTGAGCAGATGGGGTTCGTTGACTTCAGCCACGGAAAATGTCGCTCCCTTCCTCGTTCTCCATGAGGGACGTCAGGAACAGCGCCCACATGTCTATCTGTCTTCCAGCGTCCAAGATACTACCGTCTCGGACGTCCGGAGTCCACGAGGCGCGGGCTTCGCAGCTCACCGAGGCCACCGGCTCCACGTCATTGGACGATTCGAACGAGGTGTTGTGATTGACGCTTACCGTACCCATCAGCGATCCGGGCAGCCGGTCGACGAGCAGCCGCTCGATGTCGGTCCAGTACAGCGAGGGGGTGAGACTGTTGTGCTGTTCGCGTCGCAATGCCCAGGAGGCGAACGCCACGCATCGCCACCGCGATCGCCAGCCGGAACGCATCCGATGGGAATACAGCACCATGATCCAGCCGGAGACCGCCGTACTCGCCCGTTCGCCGGAACTGATCTCGACGCCGATGCCGTAGTCGGCCAACGAGGCCGGCACGGGGATCTCACGGTACTCGAAGGCATCGCGCAGCACCATGTCCCGCACCGACTGCACGGCGTCCTCGACCGGCTTCGGTACGTCGTCGTGCGATCCCGCTCCGGATCGGGCATCCGTCGAACCGGCCGTCCTCATCGACATCGTGGCCGGAAACGTGTAGATTTCTGCTGCCATACTTACAGGCTAAACGCTGCCAGCCCGTTTGCTCGGATTTGGCGCCGGTGGTTCGCACGCGTCGCGATATGCGACAGCCGGACCACATCGGAACGTGGCCCGGCTGATAGGATGGCGATTGCATGCACGGCCTGATATACGACGGCCTGATGCACGACGCCCTGGTACATGACGATTTAGTACACGACGAAGCCGTGGTCCTTGAACTGGTTGCACACGCGTTCGCGCAGCTTGGCGGACGGTCCCTTGGCGTCCTCCAGCGGATATGGAATGCGCATCTCATGCCACTTCGGGCGTCCCAGCTGGTGGAAGCCGAGCACGTCGATGTGCTCGACGGCGTCGCCGAAGGTCTCGCAGATGTTCGCCACCTCCTCGACGTTCTTCTCGTCGTCGGTCAGTCCCGGCACGAGCACGAATCGCACCCAGATCTTCACGCCGTGCTTGGCGAGACGCTGGCCGAAGTCGATGGTGGGCTGCAGGATGCCGCCGGTCACCTTCTTGTAGGTCTCCTCGTTGCCGGACTTGACGTCGAGCAGGCACAGGTCGATGTCGTCGAGCTGCTCGTCGGTGTAGTTGGCACCGAGGAATCCCGAGGTGTCGAGGCAGGTGTGGACGCCCATCTCCTTGGTGGCGCGGAAGACCCGCGAAACGAAGGCGGGCTGCATCATGGATTCGCCGCCGGAGAAGGTGATGCCGCCGCCGGTGGCTTTGAACAGCTCCTTGTACCGGTCGATCTTCTTGACCATGGCGTCGAAGTACACAGGCTTGCCGTCACGCATCTTCCAGGTATCCGGGTTCTGACAGTACTGGCAACGCAGCGGGCAGCCGCTCATGAAGACGGTCATTCGGGTTCCCGGACCGTCGACGGAAGTGTTGATGTCCCATGAATGGACGAAACCGATATCGCCGGACTTCAGCGCGTGCAGACGGTCGCGTCGGTCGAGCCCGATGGGTGATTCGAATCCGGAAAGACCGCCCATCAACGTTTGGCTGGCGTATTCCTTGTTCGACTTCAGCATATGCGGCGTGGTCGTTCTGAATTGCGTGGTGTAAGACATCGGCGTCCTCTTTTCGAAAAAAACGGGGGCGGGACAT
This sequence comes from Bifidobacterium simiarum, assembly GCF_002802905.1. GTDB lineage: Bacteria > Actinomycetota > Actinomycetes > Actinomycetales > Bifidobacteriaceae > Galliscardovia > Galliscardovia simiarum. Next base: position 470,686 of record NZ_PEBK01000001.1, on the reverse strand, counting down.
ATCTGCCCCGCCCCCTAACATATCACCGTTTACACGGTTTCGGCTGATTGATTATCAGTCGGTGACGGCTCCCTGATGGAAGGTACGGGAGATCACGTCGAGCTGCTGCTCCTTGGTGAGCTTGACGAAGTTCACCGCGTAGCCGGAGACACGCACGGTCAGGTGCGGGTACTTGTCCGGGTGCTCGACGGCATCCTCCATGGTCTCCTTGCGAAGCACGTTGATGTTCGCGTGGTAGAGGCCGTGGCCGTTGCCGGCATCCAGGATGCCGACCAGGTTGCCGATGCGCTCTTCCTCGTCGCGACCAAGGCCATCAGGGGTGATGGTGTTGGTCAGCGAGATGCCGTCCAGAGCGTCGTTGTAGTCGATCTTGCCGACCGAGAACATAGACGGCAGCATGCCGTGGGAGTCCATGCCGTTCTCCGGGTTCGCACCAGGAGCGTACGGGGTGCCCTTCTTGTGGCCCGACGGGAAGGAACCGGTGTTCTTGCCGTACTCCACGTTGGAGGTGATGGTCAGGATGGACTGGGTCGGGACGGCGCCACGGTAGACGGGCAGGCGCTTGACCTGACCCATCACAGTGGAGACAACCCACTTGGCGATGTCGTCGGCACGATCGTCGTCGTTGCCGTAGATCGGGAACTCGCCCTCGGTACGGTAGCCGACCACCAGATCGTCGTCAGCGCCCTCGACGTACTCGTACTCGTGGCCCTCGAGGTTCTTGGCGTCCTTGTTGTAGATCGGGTAGACCTTGGCGTACTTGATGGCAGCCAGGGAGTCAGCGGCGATCGACAGACCGGACATACCGCAACCAAGGGTACGGTACACTTCCTTGTCGTGCAGAGCCATCTCGATGGACTCGTAGGCGTACTTATCGTGCATGTAGTGGATGATGTTCAGAGCCTGCACGTAAGTCTCGGACAGCCACTCCAGAGCCTTCTCGTAGTTGTTCTTGACCTTGGCGTAGTCCAGGGTGCCGTCGGCTTCCGGAGCGATCGGGTCGATGACGCCCTTATCGATGACCTGCATGCCGGTCATCTCGTCGCGACCACCGTTGATGGCGTACAGCAGGGCCTTGGCGGAGTTCACGCGAGCCGCGAAGAACTGCATCTGCTTGCCGACGCGCATCGGGGAGACGCAGCAGGCGATGGCGGCGTCGTCGCCCCAGTGGGAACGAATTTCCTTATCGGACTCGTACTGGATGGCGGAGGTGTCGATGGAGATCTTGGCGCAGAAGCGCTTGTAGCCTTCCGGCAGCTTCGGATCCCAGAAGATGGTGATGTTCGGCTCAGGGCCAGGTCCGAGGTGCTCAAGGGTCAGGGTGTTGAGCAGACGGAAGGAGGTCTTAGTGACCATGGCACGGCCGTCGTCGGCGAAGCCGGCGTCGGACCAGGTGGCCCAGTAAGGATCACCGGAGAAGATGTTGTCGTAATCCTTGGTGCGCAGGAAGCGGACGATACGCAGCTTCATGACGATGTTGTCGATGATCTCCTGAGCACGGGTCTCGTCGATCACACCGTTGTCCAGATCGCGCTGGATGAAGCAATCGAAGAAGGCGGAGTTACGGCCGAAGGACATGGCGGCGCCGTCCTGGCTCTTGACGGAGGCGAGGTAGCCCATGTAGGTCCACTGCACGGCTTCCTGAGCGTTCTGAGCCGGGCGGGTCAGATCCAGACCGTACTCGTTGCCGAGGTTGATCAGCTGCTTGAGGGCCTTGATCTGCTCGTCGTGCTCCTCGCGGAAGCGGATCCAGTGCTCGATCTCGGTCTCGGTGAAGTCGTTGCGGTAAGGAATGGAGTCCTTATCCTTCTTCTTCTGCTCGATCAGGAAGTTCACACCGTACAGGGCGACACGACGGTAGTCGCCGATGATGCGGCCACGGCCGTAGGCATCCGGCAGACCGGTGAGGATCTTGTTGTGGCGGGCAACCTTGATCTGCTTGGTGTACACGCCGAACACGCCGTCGTTGTGGGTCTTGCGGTACTTGGTGAAGATCTTCTTGATCTCCGGATCAGGCTCCTTGCCGGCTTCCTTGATGGCCTGCTCGACCATACGCCAGCCGCCGTTCGGCATCATGGCGCGCTTGCAGGGAACGTCGGTCTGCAGGCCGACGATCACGTTGTCGCGCTCCGGGGAGTCGATGTAGCCAGCCGGGAAAGCGTCGATGCCGGCCGGGGTGTGGGTGTCCACGTCGTAGACGCGCTGCTTGCGCTCGACGGCAAGGTAGTTATCGTCCAGGTACTTCCACAGGTACTTGGTGTTCTCGGTGGCGTTGGCCAGGAAGGACTCGTCGCCCTCGTAGGGGGTGAAGTTCTTCTGGATGAAGTCGCGAACGTCGATTTCGTTCTGCCAGTTACCACCGTTGAAGCCGGCCCAGGCCTTGGCCTTGAGGTCTTCGGCAGAAACCTTAGCGGCATCTACTGCTGTCATATTCAATCTCCTTGTTAGAGGACCGCAGCGGTTGCGTCTTCGCTCCGCTGTCACCAACAATATTACCGAGGGAATGGCGGTTTCACGCCGGTTTTCGCGTGACGTTCCTCACATTTTGAGCGCGCTCTCAACGGCTTTTATGACCCAGTTCACATTGGCTGCGTGAGCTGGATCACAAAGCCGGTCCGGGACCTCGGCGGACGTACCGCACACCTCGCCCGGTCACGTCCGCGACCGGCGTGTCGACCGGTACGGGCCGATACGAAGGAAGCCCTTCGACCACCCCGTTCGGGGTCATCGAAGGGCTTCCTCGGCGTTCTCGGGCGGTCAGCGCCAGCCGCGATCCTGCTCCTCCCACTTGCGGTTACGCTCCTCGGCGATCTTCCATGCGTTGAGCGCATCCTCCTCGGTGTCGTACGGTCCCATGCGTTCGCTGATCGGCGACTGGGGGCCGAGTTCGGCCTTTTCGGTGCGGGTGTTGAAGTACCACTTCTTTTCGTTCATGTTCGCTCCTTGGTCCGTGTAATGGGAATTGGTCCGTGTGATCCCGGTCCGTCTGATCGGAAAGTCCTTGCGATCGCCCATGCGGTCGGCCGCCGTACCCGACTATGCCGCGTCCGGCTCCGCCGCCGCTACTCCCGGAACCGGCTGGTGATGGGCAGGCGACGGTCGCGTCCGAAGGCCAGCGACGTGACCTTCGGGCCCAGCGGGTACTGGCGGCGCTTCCACTCGGCACGGTCCACCAGACGCATCACCGTGTCCACGGTCCGTTCGTCGAAGCCGTCGGCGAGCAGATCGGCCCTGCCGTGCGCGTGCTCGATGTATTCGGCGAGCACCTTGTCGAGCAGATCGTATTCCGGCAGCGAGTCGGAGTCCTTCTGGCCGGGACGCAGTTCGGCGCTCGGCGGCTTGACGATCGAGCTGACGGGGATGATCTCCTCCGCCGGGACACCACGGTAGTCGGGATCGATGCCGGCCACGTGGACGCCGCCGATGCCGATGCCCTCCTTCGCCGCCCGGTTGCGCCATCGGGCGAGCTGCCACACGCGGGTCTTGAGCAGATCCTTGATGGGGGCGTAGCCGCCGACGGCGTCGCCGTAGATCGTGGAGTAGCCGCAGGCGAGCTCGCTTTTGTTGCCGGTGGCCAAGGCGAGCAGGCCGTGGGAGTTCGAATAGGCCATAACGATGACGCCGCGGATGCGGGCCTGAAGGTTCTCCTCGGCCACGCCGGTGAGCTCCAGCTGCTTCTGGTACGCCTTGAACAGCGGCTCGATGGGCTGGATCTCGTAATGGGCGCCGAGGTTCCTCGCCAGATCGGCGGCATCGTCCTTGGAGCCGTCGGAGGAGTACATGCTCGGCATGGAGATGCCCCACACGTTCTCGCCGCCGCAGGCGTCGGCCGCCATCGCGGCCACGAGCGCCGAGTCGATGCCGCCGGACAGGCCGAGCACCACTCCCCCGAACCCGTTCTTGACCATGTAGTCGCGCAGGCCCAGCACGCAGGCGGAGTACACCTCCTGATCGGGGTCGAGCACCTCGGCGATCGTGGAGACGAGACCGTCGTGGCCCGGCTCGGGAAGCGTCCAGAAGCTCAGGTCCTCCACGAACTGCGGCGAGCGCTCCAGGATCGTGCCGTCGCGGTCCACGACGAAGCTGCCGCCGTCGAAGACGAGGTCGTCCTGACCGCCCACCTGATTGAGGTAGATCAGCGGGGCGTCGACCTCATGGGCCCGTCGGTGCCCCAGATCCACGCGCACATGGCCCTTGCCCTCCTCGTACGGGGAGCCGTTGATGGTGAGCAGCACATCGATGCCCTCGTCGGCCAGTGCGGCCACGGGACCGCCGTCCTGCCAGATGTCCTCGCAGATGGCGACGCCGATGCGCCGGCCGTTGACCTCGAAGACGAGCGTGTCCGAGCCGGGGCTGAAGATGCGGAATTCGTCGAAGACGCCGTAGTTGGGCAGGAAGTGCTTGTCGTATCCGGCCCACACCACGCCGCGGTGCAGCACGACGAGACGGTTCTGCGGCAACGCGGCCTCGCGGTCGGTGCCCACGGTGCCCACGACCACGTACAGGTCGCCCAGCCCCTCCTCGTCCAGCTTCGCGGCGAGTTCGTCGGCCTTGTCCCACGCGGCCTTGCGGAACGTGGCGCGGAATGCCAGATCCTCGATCGGGTATCCCGTCAGCGTCATCTCGGGGAACACCACCACGTCGGCGTGTTCGCCCGCCGCCTTGCGGGCGTACCGCAGCACCTTGTCGGCGTTGCCGTCCAGATCGCCCACGCAGGTGTCGATCTGGGCCAGTCCGAACCTGATCCGCCCGTTGCTTCGTTCGTCGGTCATACACACTCCTCTACCGATTGTTTCCGTGTTCATCCTAGTCTGCGGAGACGAACTCGGTACGATCCGCCCCACGGTCGGGTAGGCATGCGAGACTTTATGCATGACTACAGCAATCATGCATACCTCAGAAGGCGACATCCGCATCAACCTGTTCGACGAGCAGGCCCCCGAGACCGTGAAGAACTTCGTCGGCCTCGCCACCGGCGCGAAGGAATGGTACGACGAGCTCACCGGCGAGACCCGCACCGAGAAGTTCTACAACGGCCTGACCTTCCACCGCATCATCAAGGACTTCATGATCCAGGGCGGCTGCCCGCTCGGCACCGGCACCGGCGGCCCCGGATACATGTTCGACGACGAGATCGATCCTTCGCTGAAGTTCGATCGTCCCTACCTGCTGGCCATGGCCAACGCCGGTCTGCGTCGCGGCCGTGACGGCCAGATCCACGGCACCAACGGCTCCCAGTTCTTCATCACCACGGTGCCGACGCCGTGGCTGGACGGCCACCACACCATCTTCGGCGAGGTCGCCGACGACGAGTCCAAGGCCGTGGTGGACAAGCTGGACGCGGTGCCCACCGACGCCGGCGACCGTCCGCTCGACCCGGTGATCATCGAGACCATCGACATCCAGTAGGCCTCGCAGGCAGACTTCGGCCAAGGTCCGGGATACGTCCCGAACCAATCGCAGCCGCACGCAGGGTCCGTCTCCCACCCAACGGGGGACGGGCCCTGTTTTCGTATCGCTCCTCCGCCTGATTCACGCGTCCTATAAATTATTCCGATCGGGACAAGGCCGTGTCCCGTGGGAGAAGCACATATAGTGGGGCGCGTTGATCCGAATGCCGGGGCCGATCCGTACGCCCCGGTCGAATCCCATGCGGACATTCAGGACATTCACGAGAGGGGAACCATCATGCGCAACAGGAAGTTCATCGTCAGCGCGGCTCTGGCCATCACCACGGTCGCGGCACTGGCACTCAGCGGATGCGGCAGCGCGTCCGGCTCGTCGTCCAGCTCCTCGGAGGGCGACAAGACCATCACGATCGCGGCGAGCCCGACCCCGCACGCCGAGATCCTCAACAACGCGGTCAAGCCGCTGGTGGAGAAGGACGGCTACAAGCTCGAGGTGAAGGAGTTCACCGACTACGTGCAGCCGAACACCGCCACCGAGGAGGGCGACGTCGACGCCAACTACTTCCAGCACAAGCCGTATCTGGACGACTTCAACAAGGAGAAGGGCACGCATCTGGTCTCCGTCGAGGCCGTGCACTTCGAGCCGTTCGGCCTGTACCCGGGCAAGACGAAGACGCTCAAGGACCTGCCGAACGGCGCCACCGTGGCCGTGCCGAACGACGCCACCAACGAGGCCCGCGCCCTGCTGCTGCTTCAGGACGCCGGACTGATCAAGCTCAAGGATCCGACGGACATCGCCTCCACGCCGAAGGACATCACCAGCAACCCCAAGAACCTCAAGTTCAAGGAGCTTGAGGCCGCCGTGGTGCCCACCGTGCTGCAGGATGTCGACATCGCCGCGCTGAACGGCAACTACGCCATTCAGGCCAAGTTCGACCCGTCGAAGGACGCGCTGGCCATCGAGAAGGCCGACGGTCTGGCCGCGAAGACCTACGCGAACATCCTGGTCGTCAAGCAGGGCAACGAGAACACCGCCAAGACCAAGGAGCTCAAGAAGGCCCTGAACTCCAGCGAGGTGCGTGACTACATCAACAAGACCTACAAGGGCGCCGTGGTGCCGGTCTTCTGATCCGCGACATCCCGCGTTCCTCATGACGTACCCGATCCGATTCGCGATCGGGTACGCTTGTTTCGGCGGCGTCGCGTTTCGCCCGTGTCACACGGACGGGTGCGACGCCGTATCCGTTGTACGGCCATCGTTTCCGCATGGCCACCAATCCAGTGTTCATCGATTTTCATCAAACGGACTGCCATGATTCAATTCGACCATCTTCATAAAAGCTACGGCGAGGGGCCGGATGCCCACGAGGTGCTGCATGACATCAATCTGGACATCCGCGACGGCGAGGTGTTCGGCATCCTCGGCTCCTCCGGCGCGGGCAAATCCACGCTGGTGCGCTGCATCAACCTGCTGGAGCGTCCCACGAAGGGCCGCGTGCTCATCGACGGCAACGACGTAACGAACGCCACCGGCGCCGAGCTCGCCCGCCTGCGCTCCTCCATCGGCATGATCTTCCAGGACTTCAACCTCTTCCAGCAGCGCACGGTGCTGCGCAACATCACGTTCCCGCTGGAGCTGCATCACGTTCCGGCGGCACAGCGCAAGGCCCGGGCCGAACGTCTGCTCGACCTCGTCGGTCTGAGCGACTACGCCGACCGCTACCCCAGCCAGCTTTCCGGCGGCCAGCAGCAGCGCGTGGCCATCGCCCGCGCGCTGGCGAACAACCCGTCGATCATGCTGTGTGACGAGGCCACCAGCGCCCTCGACTCCACCACCACCGTGCAGATCCTCGATCTGCTGCGTCGCATCAACCGCGACATGAACGTGACGATGGTGGTGATCACCCATTCGCTCGCCGTGGCCCGCAACATCTGCGACCGCATCGCCATGATCGACGGCGGACGGATCGTGGAGGAGGGCGAGACCGAGACGCTGTTCGACAACCCGAAGAGCGACATCCTCAAGGCGCTGATCGCCAGCGCCAACGCGCAGAACCACCGCGGCGGGGACGGCCACGACGCCGCCAATGCGGCGGACGGATCGGCCGCGACGGACGGATCGAAGGAGGTGCGGTGATGTCACCGGTGATTCAGGAGTTCATCGCCGACTACGGCGAACTGCTTGTTCAGGGTACGTGGGACACCTTGGTCATGACCACGGTCTCCACGCTGATCGCCTACGTGATCGGCGTGCCGGTCGGCGTGCTGCTCACCATCAGCGCGCCTCAGGCCCTGTGGCCCCACCGGGTGCTGCACACCGTGCTGGGGTGGATCGTCAACATCGGCCGTTCGATCCCGTTCATCATCCTGCTGGTCGCGCTGATCCCGCTCACCCGACTCATCACCGGCACGTCGCTGGGCGTGCAGGGCGCCATCGTGCCGCTGGTCGTCTCCGCGGCGCCGTTCGTGGCCCGCATGGTCGAGCAGAGTCTGGCGGAGGTCGACGGCGGACTCATCGAGGCATCGCAGAGCTTCGGCGCCGGCCTGTGGCAGATCGTCACCAAGGTGCTGCTGTTCGAAAGCCTGCCGTCGCTGATCCGCGGCGCGGCAATCACGTTCATCAACCTGTTCGGCTATTCGGCGATGGCCGGCACGGTGGGCGCCGGCGGCTTGGGCGACATCGCGATCCGCTACGGCTACCAGCGCTACCAGTACGACGTGATGGTCGTTTCCGTGGTGCTGTGCGTGATTCTCGTGCAGATCTTCCAGAGCATCGGCAACGTGGTGGCCCGCAGGATCGACCATCATTCGCGGTGACCGACCTCATGGCCATGGGAAAGGCCCCCGTCCGGCTTCATCAGCCGACGGGGGCCTTTCCATATTTTCCCGGGTTCCCTCGAGTCTCCAGATCGATCGGTGCCGGTCGGTTCCGCTCAGTGCCGAATGATGTTGTTCAGCGGCTCGCCGGCGGCGTATCGACGCACGTTCTCGCGGGCGATGTCGAGGATCCGGCGTTCGGTGGCCTCCAGATGGTAGCCGCCGGCCACATGCGGGGTGATCAGGCAGTTCGGGACGTCCCACAGCGGGCTGTCGTCCGGCAGCGGCTCCTGTTCGGTGACGTCAAGGCCGACGCCGCGCAGACGGCCGATCTGCGTCATCAGCGCCTGTTCGTCGATGATGTCACCGCGGCCGCCGTTGAGCAGGATCGCCCCGTCGCGCAGCAGCTCCAGTCGGTTGCGGTTGACGAGGTGACGGGTCTCGGGCGACGACGGCAGGAAGCACGCCACCACGTCCGCCTTGGTGAACAGCACGTCGAGCGCGTCGAAGCCGTACATCGAATCGATGCCGTCGGCCGGCTTGTTGGGGTTGCGCCGCACGCCGAGCGTGTGGGCCCCGCAGGACTTGACCAGATGGGCGAAGTGGGAGCCGAGGTCGCCGGTGCCGAGGATCACCACGTTGGCGCCGTCCAGCGTGGCCGCGCGGCCGAGGTCCTTCCACTCGTGCCGGCGCTGCTGGTCGAGGTAGCCCGGAAGGTTCTTCATCAGCGCCCACAGCATGGCGAACATGTGCTCGGCCACGGTCTGTCCGTAAGCTCCGGAGGCGCTGGTGATCGTGGCGTCCGGCGGGAACGTGCCGGCCTTGAGGTACCGGTCGACGCCGGCGCTCCACGTCTGCAGCCATTCGAGGTTCACGAAGTCGGGCAGGGTGTCGGGCTCGATGTTGCCGATCACCGCGGTGACGTGGCCGCGCATGTCCCTGGGCACGTCGGCCTGCCACAGCATGGTGCCGCGCAGCGCAGGATCGGCGAGGAACACCTGGCGGACATCGCCGGAGGCCCGGAGGAACTCCTCGCGCTCCGACTCGGTGAGAGGCAGGCAGTTGACGATCAGCTTTTCGCTCAGCTGCGTCTCGGTCATATGACCACTCCTTTCAGTGGGTACTGCTTCGTAACGTTCGGCGCCGGATGGACCATACATCGTCCTTGGCTGACGCTTGGCTGACGTCATCAATCGTCGCCGAACCGGATGACATCGTTGGCAATGCCGACGATACTCCCCCGCAGGTCCATCAGTCGCCGCAAACCGGCAACTGTTGTGGATCTGCAACCAATGCGGGGACGGTTATCGCACGGTTATCACGATCGCACGATCATCACGTGGCTACCGCGCGGCTACCGCAGCTGTGCGACGAATTCGCCCATCCTCCGCAATCCCTCGCGCAGCGCCTCCCGCGAGGCCGCATAGGAGAGCCGCACATGGGTGTCGGCGGTGGCCACGGCGAAGTCCCGTCCGGGGGTCAATGCCACATCGCGCTCCTCGAGCAGCCGCTCGCAGAACGTCCAGGAGTCCAGACCGGTGGAGCTGATGTCGAAGTACGCGTAGAACGCGCCGCTCGGGCGCACCTCCAGCGGCAGGCCGATGGCTTCGAGCCCTTCGACCACCACCTTGCGGCGGGCGAGGAACTCCTCGCGTCGGGAGTCGCATTCCGCATAGGATTCCTCGGTGAAGCATGCCATCGCGGCGAGCTGCACGGGCGTGGGCGCGCACAGCAGATAGTTCATGGCCAGATTGTCCGCGGCGGCCAGCAGCTCCTCGGGCAGCACCATCCACCCCAGCCGCCAGCCCGTCATGCCGAAGTACTTCGAGAAGCTGTTCACGGTGATCGCATCCGGGTCGCAGGAGAGCACCGAACGCACACGGTCGCCGTGCTCGTCCGCATCGGCCAGATCGAGGTAGGTCTCGTCCACGATGCGCCAGCCGCCGTGCGACCGGGCGTAGTCGCAGATCGCATGCAGCGTGTCGAAGGGGATGCAGGTGCCGGTGGGGTTGGACGGCGAGGTGATCATCACGGCCGCGGTGTCGTCGTCCCAGACGTGCTCCACGCCGGCAAGATCGAGGTGGTATCGCGTCTCGGCGCTGGTGGGGACGTTCACCACGGTGCCGCCGAAGGTCTTCACCAGTTCGCGGTTGCACGGGTACGACGGGTCGGCCACGATGACCCGGTCCCCCGGGTTCACGGTGAGCGCGGCAGCCAGCAGCAGTCCTTCGGAGCCGCCGCAGGTGATGCAGATCCGGTTCGGATCCACGTCGACGCCGTGCCGGTCATGGTAGAACCCGCTGATGGCCTCGCGCAGCTTCGGCAGGCCGAACGTGGCCGTGTAGGGCAGGGGTCGGCCGTCCATAAGCGAGGCCATGGCCCGTCTCACGGCCGCGGGGGCGCCGAAATCGGGTTCGCCCAGTCCGAGCTTGATCACGTCATGCCCTTGGGCGATCAGCTCGTCCGCGCGGGCGCCGAACGCCATGGCACGGAACGGCTCCGATTGTTCGGCCCGGATCGACATCTTCGGCGACGTCCTCGGCGTCTGCTGCGGCTTCGGCGACTGGTTCATGCTGGCCTGTCCTTGTGCTGGAATTGCTGACGGTTGCGACATCCACAGCATTGTAGTCGCGCCGCCGATGATCCGGCACAGGGACGGGCCACGGGTCGGACGTTCGCCCGGTCGGCGGACACCCGACCCCGGTCAGGCTTCCGAACGGTCAGGCTTCCGGCCGGCCTGGCGACCGGTTCGGTCGGTAGATGCGGGTCAGTAGATGCAGTAGCCGCCGTCGACGCGCAGGTCGGTGCCGGTGACGTACGAGGAGGCGTCGGAGACGAGGAACAGCACCGCGCTGGCGATCTCGTCGTTGGTGCCGAACCGCTGCGCCGGCACGACCTCCAGCATGGCGTCATGGGCCTCCATGCTGATGCGGCCGTTGAAGATGCCGGACCAGATGTAGCCGGGCGAGACGGTGTTGGAACGGATGCCGTATCTCGCGAGCGCGGCGGCGAGGTAGCGCGAATGCTCCATGATGCCGGCCTTGGTGGCGCCGTAGGCGTTGACCGGGGTGGGGCCGCCCATCATGAAGTTGGCGTTGTGTCCGGACAGGGACGAGGTGAACACGAGGGAGCCGCCGTGGCCGTGTTCGCGCATGATCTCGTGTGCGATGCGTCCGGTGCGGTAGGCGCCGTTGAGGTTGATCTCGATGGTCTTGGTCCACACCTCCTCGGTGGCGTCCTGATCGTCGCCGGGCACGTTGACGCCGGCGTTGAGGAACGCGAAGTCGACGGTCCCGAGGCTGTCCACGAGGCTCTTCTTGAGTTCGGCGACCTGGTCCACGTCGGTCACGTCGCATGGCAGGGCCGTGACGTTCACGCCGAACCGGTCGCTCATCTGTGCGGCGAGTTCCTTCAGATGGTCCAGGGTCGAGGGCAGGTCGACCAGTGCCACGTCGGCGCCGGCCTGTGCGAGGGCGGCCGCGGCGTTGCGGCCGAGTCCTCCGGCGGCGCCGGTGACGAAGCCCTTCTTCCCCTTCAGGGAGAATCGGTCCATGATCGAATACTCCGGGCTCTTCCACTTGTCGAGCGGGTATCGCTCATCAAAGATCGCTTCCACGTCAGTCATGTCATCGCTCCTTTACGATGTATCGCCGGCCGGGGCGCCGACTAGTGCCGAGTCTATCAGCGCGCCGCGGCGAATCGGGGAATGGCCCGGCCGATCGGCGCTGGGCGAATGCCGGCGTGCGACTCGGCGAGGACTGCTACCCGCGTTACCGCGTCGGAGACGTCCGGGCGACTAGGCTGACCGGTATGAGGATCGTGGAGTCCGTGACGTACGGCAAGCGTGGTGATCCCTCGCGCAACGAGGATGGTCTGTTCATCGGCGATACCTTCGTCGCCGTGGTCGATGGGGTGACGTCGAAATGCCGATTGGATCTGTGGCATCCCTCCCCCGGCGTGGTCGCCCGGCGACTGCTGTTGGCGGCTTTGTCGTCGGCCGACGCCGGCCAGCCCGATCTGGATATGCGTGGCATGCTGCGGCTGCTGGATTCCTCGCTGCGTGATCGTTACGGCGACGTCCCCGATCATCCGAGGGGGTTCTTCGAGGCGCATCCGGAGGAGCGGCTGGCGGCGAACGCCGTGGTGTTCAGTGCGGCTCGCCGTGAGATCTGGCTGTTCGGCGACTGTCGGGCGATGGTGAACGGCCGGGAGATTCCCACCGTCAAGCGGGTGGATGTCGTGTTGGGCGACGTGCGGGCGATGGTCGGGCAGCTGGTCGGACGGGCCGATCCGGATGATCGGAGGCGGATGCTGCGCGAGCTGGGATTGCCGACAGATCGGGAGACGGTCGAGGAGGTCGATGACGGCCGCCGGGATGTGGGTCGCGAGGCGATCATGCCGTTGCTGCGGCTGCAGTCGCGGCTGGCGAACCGGCGGGGCGAGTTCGGCTATTTCGTCTTCGACGGCTATGCCGATCCCGATTGGCCGGTTCCGGTCGTGAAGGTGGGGCCCGGCGACGGGATCGTATTGGCCAGCGACGGGTATCCCCGTCTCGGCCGGACGCTTGCCGAGTCGGAGCGGATGCTGGCCGATCTGCGGCGTACGGATCCGCGGATGATCCACGAGGTCCATGCGACCAAGGGGTTCATGCCCGGATTGCGATCCTTCGACGACCGCACCTACGTCCGGTTCACGGTGTGACGGTCCGCTTCACGGTGTGATCGGGAAACCCAGGGGAAAGGCGGGAATCATGATGTTCTCAGATAGCCGGCGCAGGGCCGTCATCATCCGTAGCGAGATCAGCCGGACGGAACGGGTGCGGCTGGCCGGAGTGGAACAGACGATCGCCCTGGACGGCCGATACGCCGGCACGCCGATCGTGGTGATGATGCATGGCGGGCCGGGCACGCCCCTGCCGTTCAACGTGGGCATGCGCGGCATGTTCCCGTCGCTGACCGGACGGATCACGGCCGTGTACTGGGACCAGTACGGCTGCGGCATCAACGACGGGCCGCTGGATGAGTCGTTCGACGTCGACCGGTTCGTCGATATGACCGTGGATCTCGTCGACCATCTGCACCGGGAGTTCCCGGGCACGCCGATCGGACTGATGAGCACGTCGTGGGGGTCGATCCTCGCCGCCCGCACCGCCGTACGCCGTCCGGACGTGATCGACCGGGTGATGGCGCAGGGTCAGGTGCTGCATGATCTGACGTTCAACGACGACGTGTATGCGGCCCTCGACCGCGCCCGCCTGCCCCGTCGGGTCCGCGACGATCTGCGGCGCATCCGCGGCGAACGGCATCCGTCGAACACCGACATGACCCGGGTCAACCGGTGGATCATGCGGTACACGCAGGGACTGATGTCACGGACGGACGGCGGCATGGATGTCAGGACGATCGTCCGCGGACTGCTCACCAGTCCGGACTATTCGCTCCGCACGATCCCGGCGGTGCTGTCCAACCACGCCTCCCGGTGCGTACGGCTGCTGCGCGAGGCGACCGATCTGGATCTGCGCGATATGCTGCGCAGGGTCGGCGTACCGTACCTGATCGTTCAGGGATCCAAGGATCTGGTCACGCCCACGTCGATGGTCGAACGGTTCGTACGGGAGTCCGGCAACCCGAACCTGTCGCTGCGGGTGCTGCCGGACATGTCCCACGTTCCGGGGCGGAAGTCGATGCGGACGATGGAGGACCTCATGATCAGGTTCTTCGCCGCATAGGTCGTCCGCGTTTCTGCGAACATGTTCCCGCGGACACGTTGCGAGGTACGTTCCCGCGGCTGCGTTCCCGCGCAACGCCATCGTCCGGCACTATGATGGGCGGCATGAACGATACCAACGATGTCCCCGAACGACTCGAGGCGGGCATGACCGCCCCCGACTTCACCCTGCCCGATGACCGCGGCGGCGAGCTGACCCTCTCCTCCCTGCGCGGCGGCCGCGTGATCCTGTACTTCTACCCGGCCGCGATGACCCCCGGCTGCACCAAGGAGGCCTGCGACTTCCGCGACCGGCTCGACCGGCTGACGGCAGCCGGCTACACGGTGGTCGGCGTCTCGAAGGATCCGGTCGACAAACTCGCCCGGTTCCGCGAGCGCGACGGCCTCACCTTCCCGCTGCTGAGCGACCCCGACCTGACCGTGCACAAGGCGTACGCCGCGTACGGGGAGAAGAAGCTGTACGGCAAGGTGCGGCTCGGCGTGATCCGCTCCACCTTCGTGATCGGCGCCGACGGCACGATCGAACTGGCACGGTACAACGTGCGTGCCACCGGCCATGTGGATTCCCTGCTGAAGCAGCTGGCGAAGCTGGACTGATCGGACCGGACCGATCCCGGAAGCCGACCGACCGGAGGCTGATCGAATGCCGGTCGAATGCCATCGGTCCCCATATGTGGGATACATCCCAGTATTTTACATGTCCGCCATACACTACGTATCGACCATGACAGCAGTCGGACATACCGGCTCACGGGGGAAAGGAAGGGGATCCGCCATGCTGCATTTCGACAGTGATTACATGGAAGGGGCGCATCCGCGCATTCTCGAGGCCTTGGCGGCCGACAACGGCAACCAGCATGTCGGTTACGGGCTGGATGAGGTATGCGACGAGGCCCGCGGACTGATCCGCGATGCCTGCGGCCGCCCGGACGCGGAGGTGTGGTTCCTTGAGGGCGGCACGCAGACCAACCGTACGGTGATCGCCGCGACCCTGCGGCCGTACGAGGGCGTGGTGGCCGCCGAATCCGGGCATGTGAGCGTGCATGAGGCCGGCGCGATCGAGGATTCCGGGCACAAGGTACTCACGCTGCCACAGCATCAGGGCAAGATCGACGCGGATGAGCTCGCCGGATTCCTCGAGGCGTATCAGGCCGACGAGAACCATGACCACATGGTGCGGCCGGGCATGGTGTATATCTCGCATCCCACGGAGTTCGGCACGCTGTACACCGCCGACGAGCTGCGTCGGATCGGCGACGTGTGCCATGGGTTCGGGATCCCGCTCTACCTCGACGGCGCCCGGCTGGGCTACGGACTCGCCGCGGACGGCACCGACGTGACGCTGCGGACCGTGGCCGAGACCTGTGACGTGTTCTATATCGGCGGCACCAAGGTGGGCGCGCTGTTCGGCGAGGCGGTGGTGATCACCAGGCCGGGGCTGATTCCGGCGTTCTTCACGCAGATGAAGCTCAACGGGGCGCTGCTGGCCAAGGGCTGGCTGCTGGGACTGCAGTTCCGCACCTTGTTCACCGACGACCTGTACGTGCGCATCGCCCGGCATGCCGACGAGCAGGCCATGCGCATCCGTGAGGGGTTCCTCGCCAAGGGCTACGATCTGCCGTTCGACTCCCCCACCAACCAGCAGTTCATGATCGTGGACGACGACACGCTCGCCCGGCTGCGCGAACATGCGACGCTGAGTTTCTGGGAGAAGACGGATGCCGATCACACCGCGATCCGCTTCGCCACCAGCTGGGCCACGAAGCCCGAGGACGTCGACGCGCTGCTGGCGCTGATCTAGCTGATCTAACCGGATCCGAGCACGACCCGAACGTGGCCGGAATACGACGAGGGCGGGGATTCCTCCGGTTGAAGAGGAATCCCCGCCCTCGGTTCGTTGGGCTCAGGCGAACGGGATCGCCGGAACCTCCTGGATCACCAAGGTCACTTGGTGTAGTCCATGTTCTTGCTCTCCTTGATGAGCAGCAGGGCGATCAGGGCCACGGCGCTCATGGCGGCCATGTACCAGCCGACGGACATGACGCCGTAGGTGCTCACCAGCCAGGTGGCCAGCGACGGGGCGAACGCACCGCCGAAGATGGCGGCGAGGTTGTAGCTCAGGCCCGCGCCGGAGTAGCGCACATGCATCGGGAACAGCTCGGGCAGGTAGGCGCCGGAGGGGCCGAACAGGCCACCCATGAGCACGAAGCCGAGGCACAGGAACAGCATGATGCGGGTGGCGTCGTGCTGGAGCAGGGCCGGGGCGAAGAAGCTGAACACGAGAGTCACGGCGGTGGTGGCGATGAGGACCTTCTTGCGGCCGATGCGGTCGGCCTGCAGGCAGCCGACGATGATGAACGCGGCGAAGAAGAACACCGACACCATCTGCATGGCGAGGTACTGCGGCTGGGTGAAGCCGAGGCCGGAGACGCCGTAGCTGAGGGACCAGGTGCCGAGGATGTAGAACAGCGTGTAGGTGATGCCCATGGCCACGGTGCCCAGCAGCACCTGCTTCCAGTAGGGCAGCAGGTCGGTGAGCGGGTGCTTGGAAGTGCGCTTCTCGGCGGAGGCCTGCTGGAAGACCGGGGTCTCGCTCATGCGCTCACGCACGTACAGGCCGATGATGACGAGGATCGCGGACATGAGGAACGGGATGCGCCAGCCGAAGGAGATCATCTGGGCCTTGCTCAGGTGCGTGGTGAGCAGCAGGTTGATGCCGTAGGCGCAGAAGAAGCCGATCGGGGCACCGAGGTTCGGGAAGGAGCCGTACAGGGCGCGCTTGTCGGCCGGGGCGTTCTCGGTGGCGACCAGTGCGGCGCCGGACCATTCGCCGGCGAGGCCGACGCCCTGGCAGGCGCGGCACAGGCACAGGATCACGACGGACCACACGCCGATCTGCTCGTAGCCGGGCAGCACGCCGACGAGGAACGTGGAGATGCCCATGGTCATCAGGGCCACGACGAGGGTCTTCTTGCGGCCGAGCTTGTCGCCGAAGTGGCCGAACAGCATGGAGCCGAACGGGCGGGCGAGGAAGGAGACGGCGAAGGTGACGAAGGCCATCAGCGTGGCGATGGCGGGATTGGACTTGGCGACGTCGGTGAAGAAGATGACGCCGAAGTAGCTGGCCGCGGCGATGGAATAGCAGTAGTTGTCGTAGAACTCGATGGCAGTGCCGACCATGGATGCCGCGATGATCTCGGCGACGGAGTCCTTCTTCACCGTGGACTTGGCGCCGGCTGCGGAAACCGTTGTGGTGGACATGACTTCATTTCCTCTCATATTCGGGTCACGTCCGCGTCCGAAGCCCCGTTGCATCCGCTGATCGCCGGATGCAACGCAAGGCGACGACGCGGAGGTTGATGTTCCCTTCTTTTGGAATCGCTCTTATCTTTGCCCCTGCCCCACCGACTGCGGTCGATATTCTCAGCATATGGACCGGCCGGCCGGACAATGTGACCGGTCACACATTCGGATCGCCGTGATTTCAAGGAACGGCGATTTCCCCGGCGAAGGAAATAGCCGGCGAAGGCGGGAGGATGGATCACATACGAAAAAGGCGGCCGGCCGGAAGACCTCGGGGATCTTCCGGCCGGCCGCCGGTGAGAGGGTTCGGACTGACGCCGCTATTCCTTCTGCAGCACGGTCACCGCACGCTGGAGGACGACGAACACCAGGATCATGATGCCGACCACGATCTGCACGGCCTCGGCGGGAACGCCGAAGTCGGTGGTCAGCGGCTCGAGGATGGAACGGACCAGTGCGCCGAGCACGGAGCCGAGCACGTAGCCGAAGCCGCCGGTGATGATCGTGCCGCCGATGACGACGGAGGCGACCGCGTCGAGCTCCCAGCCGACGCCGACCGTGTTCTTGGCCGAACCGATGTTGGCGGTGTACACGATGGAGGCGAGGGCGGCCAGCGTGGCGGAGGTCAGGTAGATCACGTACTGGGTTCGCTTGACCGGCAGACCCATGAGCTCGGCGGACGAGCGGGAGCCGCCGATGGCGTAGATCGTGCGTCCGGTGCGGGTGTGGTGCAGCAGGATGTAGCCGAAGACGACCACCACGACGGCGATGATCACGCCGAGGTTGATGCTCAGATCGTTCGAGATCTTCGGGTTGTCGATGATCTTCCAGCCTTCGCCGCCGATCCAGCCGAAGCCGTTGTTCTCCGGCATGGTCAGGGAGTCGGTGGAGATGATCGAGGCGATACCTCGGGCGAGGAACATGGTCGACAGCGTCGCGATGAACGGCTGCATGTTGAATTCCTCGATGAGCACGCCGGCCAGCAGGCCGAAGGCGGCGCCGATGAGCAGCATGATCACCAGCACCAGCGGAGCCGGGGCGCCGCCGTTGAGCAGCTTCATGCCGACGACCGCGGTGATGGCCACGATGGCGCCGACCGACAGGTCGATGCCGCCGGTGAGGATCGGCAGGGTCATGGCCACGGCCAGGATGATCAGGTAGGCGTGGTCGATGAACAGGGATGAGATGAAGCCGAGCCTGAAGTAGGTGCCGAACATGACCTGACCCATGATCAGCATCAGGATGAAGATCACCACGGCGGCGATCGTCGGGATCATCTGGGCGTTGAACTTGCCGCCCTTGGCCTTCTTGGCCGGAGCATTTACCGTTGTTGCAGTCGTCATGCTGCCACCGCCTTCTGAGAAGCCCTGAGCGCGCGCTTTCGTTTCATTTCGGCGCTCAGGTTATGGATCTTCGGAGCCTGCATCACGCAGATGATGATGACCACCGCGGCGAAGAAGGCCGGGGTCGCGGCCGAATCGATGCCGAGGGTGATGATGGTCTTGCGGATCATCGCGATGATGACGGCGCCCAGAGCGCTACCGGCGAGGGAGAACTTGCCGCCGAGCAGCGAGGTACCGCCGATAACGACCGCGAGGATCGCGTACATCTCCAGATCCTGACCGGTCTTGACCACGTCGACGCGCATCACGGATGCGGTGGCGAACAGGCCGGCGACCGCGGCCAGCAGGCCGGAGATCGCGTAGACGAGGAAGAGGATCTTGCGGGGCTTGATGCCGGTCATGCGGCTGGCCTCCTGGTTGATGCCGACGGATTCGATCATCATTCCCATGGCGGTCTTGCGGGCGACCGCGCCGACGATCAGCACGATGACGAGGGCGATGACGAAGTTCGCGGGGATGCCGAGGATGAAGCCGTTGGCGATCCAGCGCAGCGGCTCGCCGCCGGCGACCTGTGAGGCGTCGGTGTTCTCGCCGGAGGTGATGACCTTGGCCACGCCTCGGCCGGCGAGCATCATGATCAGCGTGGTGATGAACGGCTGCAGGCCGAGCACGGAGACCAGCAGGCCGTTGACGGAGCCGATGATCAGACCGACGAGCAGGGAGACGAGGATCGCGACCCACACGTTGGTTCCGCCGACGAGCAGCTGCATGGAGGTGGCGCCGGCCACGGCCATCACGGAACCGACCGAAAGATCGATGCCCGCGGTGGAGATGACCAGGGTCATGCCGGTGGCGATCATCAGGTATCGGGCCGATTCCTGCAGCATGGTGATCAGCGGGCCGGCGAGGCCGCCGGTGTTGGTGTTCCAGGTGAGCTTGAGGAACGAATGGTCGACGATGGTGCAGATGATGATCAGCGCGATGAGTGCGACGACCGACCAGGTGAGGTTGTTTCCCAGGATCCTGCCGACGAGTCCGTTCTTCTCGTCCTTCTTGTCCGAGGCTGCCATCTCATGCCTCCTTTCCCGAATTGGCGATGGTCTCGACGATGGTGGCCTGCGAGACCGTGTCGTCGTTGACGATATTGGCGATCTTCTTGTGGTCCTTGAGCACGGTGATGGTGTCGGAGAGACGCACGACCTCCTCCAGCTCGGAGGAGATGAACACCACGCCCATGCCCTGGGCGGCGAGCTCGAGCACCTTCTGCTGGATCTCAGCCTTGGCGCCGATGTCGATGCCTCGGGTCGGCTCGTCGAGGATCAGCAGCTCGGGATGCACGGCCAGCCAGCGGGCGATCAGCACCTTCTGCTGGTTGCCGCCGGAGAGGTTCTTGATGAGCTTGTTCGGATCCGGCGGACGGACGTTGAGCTCCTTCATGTACTTGTCGACGATCTCGTCGGCTTCCTTCTTCGGGATCGGCTTGAACATGCCGCGGGTGGCCTGCAGGGCGATGAGCATGTTCTGCCGCACGGTCAGGTCGCCGATGATGCCTTCGTCGCGTCGGTTCTCGGTGGAGTAGGCGATCTTGTTCTTCAGCGCGGTGTACGGACTGTCGACGCTGATCTTCTTGCCGTTGAGGTAGTACTCACCGTGATCGGGCTTGTCGGCGCCGAACATCAGTCGTCCCAGCTCGGTGCGGCCGGAACCCAGCAGGCCGGCGAAACCGACGACCTCGCCGGCGTACACGTCCTGATCGGTGGGCTCGATCTGTCCCTTGCGGCCGAGCTGCCGGATGGAGACGACCGGCTTCTCACCGGGCTTGATCTCACGGCGGGCCTTCTTGGCGCCGATCTGGCTCAGCTCGTCGGCGCTCTTGCCGATCATCATGCCGATGAGTTCGTCGCGCGGGGTCTCGCGGGTCATGACCTCCTTGATGAACTGGCCGTTGCGCAGAATGGTCAGACGGTCGGTGATCTCGTAGATCTGGTCGAGGAAGTGGGAGACGAAGAGGATGGCGACTCCGGAATCGCGCACCTTGCGCATGATCTCGAAGAGGTCCTGCACCTCGTTGGCGTCCAGCGATGAGGTCGGCTCGTCGAGGATCAGCACCTTGGCGTCGATGACCATGGCGCGGGCGATGGCCACCAGCTGCTGCATGGCGATGGAGATGGAGCTCAGCGGGGCGCGGGGATCGAGGTATTCCAGACCCATCTTGGCCAGATGCTTGCGGGCTTCGGCGTGGGTCTTCCTCCAGTCGATGCCGAGGGGGCCGCGCTTCTCATGGCCGAGCATCACGTTCTCTCCGATGGAGAGGTTGGTGCACAGGTTGACCTCCTGGTACACGGTGGCGATTCCGGCGTTCTGGGCGTCGAGTGTGCCGTTGAGCTGGGTGGGTTTGCCGTCGACGGTGATGGAGCCGGCGTCGATCTTATACACGCCGGTCAGGGCCTTGATCATCGTCGACTTGCCGGCGCCGTTCTCGCCCATGAGGGCGTGGACCTCACCGGGGAAGAGACGAAGGTCGACACCGTCCAGGGCCTTGACGCCCGGGAATTCGATCGTGATGCCCTTCATCACGACGATTGGCTGCTTTTCTGTCATGTCTTTGCCTTACGAAAAGGGGATGTTATCGTTTTGTGACATTCGGCCGAATATGCGGAACGGTGCACCGGAAGGGTAATCCGATACACCGTTCACCGCTATTGCGACGTTGCCGTCGGCCGCGTGCCATCGACCCCGAGAGGTCGGATCGTCAGATCATTCAGATCAGTAGGCGCGTTCGCCGGAGTCGAGGGCCTCCTTGGCCGCGGCCTTGTCGAAGGTCTTGGAGTCGATCTGGATGTCGGCCTTGGGGGTCTTGCCGTCCAGCTTGTCCT
Source organism: Bifidobacterium simiarum (assembly GCF_002802905.1). GTDB lineage: Bacteria > Actinomycetota > Actinomycetes > Actinomycetales > Bifidobacteriaceae > Galliscardovia > Galliscardovia simiarum. Next base: position 449,212 of record NZ_PEBK01000001.1, on the reverse strand, counting down.
TGACGGCCTGGGCGGTCTCCTTGCCGAAGATCGGGTTGTACTCGATCACGAAGTCGAGGTCGCCGTCGACCACCTTCTGCAGGGCGGCCTTGGTGCCGTCGATGGTGACGATCTTGACCTTGCCCTTGAGGCCCGCGGCGTCCACGGCCTGGGCGGCGCCGATGCCCATCTCGTCGTTCTGGGCGAAGATGAACTGCGGGTTCTGGGACTTGTACTTGTCGAGCAGACCGGCGGTCACGGTCTTGGCCTCATCGGTGGACCAGTTGGCGGACTGGGACTCGAGGACCTTGATGTTGGAGGCGACCTTGTTGCTCCAGCCGGTGCCGCGATCCTTCACCACAGACAGGCCGGCGGGGCCTTCGAGGATGAAGCCGTTGGCGCCGTTCGGGAAGTCCTTGGCGATGCGCTCGGCGGCCTGCTCGCCGGCCCACTCGTTGGACGGTCCGATGTGGGAGACGATGGCCTTCTTGGCGGTGGCGTCCTTGACCTCGACGTTACGGTCGACGGTGAAGACGGGGATCTCGGCCTCGGCGGCCTTCTTCAGGGAGTCATCCCAGCCCTTGTCCTCGGTGGAGGACAGGATGATGGCGTCGACCTCGTCATTGACGAACTTGTTGAACGCCTGGATCTGCTTCTGCTGATCGTTGTTCTGCGTCGGGGAGTACACGAGGTTGAATCCGGCGTCCTTGAACGCCTTCTTGATGTCGTTCTCGTTGGCGGTACGGAATCCACCCTCGGGACCGACGGCCACGAAGCCGACGGTCTTCTGGCCATCGGAGCTGCTGTCGCTGCCGGAGCTGCTGCCACCGCATGCCGCGAGGCTCACCATGGCGGAAGCTGCCACGATAGCGGCGAGGCCAGTCTTGAGTGCTTTCTTCATAGAACTCCTCCTTGAGTCTGTGACAGTTCGTTCTGTCACCGTGACGAACACTGTTGTTGCGTCGTTAGCGTTCACATTATTCCCCGGCCGCCGTCCCGGCAACGTAGTTCGGTAACAAAACCATAACGGAACGGGCACTAAACGATAACAATCGTGACTTTCGGAAGATTTTGTTACATAGTGTTCGGTTCGTGGGCCGCTTCACCCGTGTTTTGTGCGATTCGGGGACGACATAGGGAGGCATATGGGGCAGGCGCCCGCGATCACCACCCGCTGGTGATCGCGTCGGTCTGATAGTCAAGCACCCGCCACGAGGCGTTGAGCGAGGCCCTCGAATACCGGACCATGCCGCTGGAGTCCAGCGCGATCAGGCTCAGCGTCTGATCGATCTGGGCGGACACCAGTTCGGTCGTGCCCTTGGGAAGGCGCTGGGCACTCTCCGGACCGGGCGCCATCTGCTGGTAGCCGCCGTCCGTATCCCGCACCGCGTACACGATCGTCGCCTCGTTATAGAACGTCATCGCGGCGATGTCGGACCGGTTCGAGATCGTGACCGCATGAGAGCTCAACGAGGTGGGCAATTGACTCGAGTCACGGCCGATGCCGATCATCACGACCTTGCCGTCATTCGACCCTCTCCTGCCCCCCACCGCGATCACGGCGCGCGACCCCTCCGGAGAGATGTCGAACGCGGTGATCTGCCGGCCTTCGAGGAACGACGCCGAGAACCGCCGTTCCTGACCGTCCCGGTGAACCATGATCTGCGAGGAATCCTTGGAGACGGCCCAGACCTCGTCGTCGATGCCCTCGCGCAGCAGGCTCACCTCGTTGCCCCCGAACAACGTGCCGCAGGAGTCGGTGTCCTTTGTCACGCATTCCACGATGTTGTCGGAACGCAGGACCGCACCGCCGCGTGAGGTGAACGCCATGCCGGTCGCCTCGCCGAAGCGGCCGGCCACATCGCCCAGACGCACGAGATTGTTCGATGCGATGGACAGGATGAAGTTGTTGGCCAGACTGTACAGATGCCGGGGCGGCTGGTTGATGACGATGCTTTCGTGCTCATCCGCGCCCGACAGGTCCTGACCGGCGTCGTCGGTGACGCTCAGCCGGTATTCCCCGCTGCCATCGCCCAACGTCAGCCGTATGCGCCGCACCAGCTTAGCACGTTCGGCCGCCGTCAGCGCCATCACTCCGCTGGTGAGCTTCACCTGCACCACGCCCTTGGAGACCGGCACGGAATCCATGGCGAGACTGATCCCGTCGTCGCCCACCGACCGTGCGGCATCCCCCAGCCAGCTCGCCGGCTCCCGAAGAAGCTCGCGCACGGCGAGCGTGCGCCACTGCCGCCACGGGAACCATCGCTGATCGGGGATCAGCGTCTTGCCGGAGTCGGCAAGCTGATACAGCTCCACCTGCCGGAACACCTGGAAGAACCCCGTCTGCGCGATGCTGATGCCGTCGGGCAGGGAGGAGATCCTCCACTGCCCGTTCACCTTGACGAGCCGCAGATCGATCGTGGACGATCCCGTGGATCCTTCGGCCGAGTACACGCCGCGGGAGTCGACGACGCCGATCTGGTCGTAGGAGACGGTGACGCCCACCCGGGATGCCGACTGCGACCCGCGGGACTGCGTCTCCATCTGATCGGCCCTGCGGGAGATCCTCGGCTCGCCGGAGTAGATGACCGTCCGGGAGTCGGGCTTCCACGTCTTGCGGGCGGCGTCGGTGAGGAACTCCCTCACCACCCTGAAGCCGTCGCTTTGGGGGCCGGCCGGCAGGGAGTCGATGAATCCCTCGACGATCTGCTCCGGCTCGGCGCCGTCGCTCGGCCCCTGCGGGTCGATGTAGACGCGATGGTCCTCGTTCTGGGAGAGCGTCACCCGCTCCACCGGACCACTGGTGGGCAGCCCCATCGAACAGCCCGAAACCAGCATCAGCGCCGCGGTGAGCGTCACGGCGCCGACCGCCCGAACCAGCTTCACCGGATCCACCGGAGCGTTCCCCCTCATCGTCCGTCACCGTCCTTCATCAGGCCCGCTACGTCAGCGCCGGTGTCTGCCGCATCAGTGCCGGCTACATCGGTGCCAGTGCCGGCCGTCTCAGTTTCGTCCGTCTCGGCATCGGCGGACTCCTCGGCATCGTCCGCCGCGCCGTCCACGTATCCGTCCAGTTTCGTCCGGCCTTCGAGGAAGTCCCCGACGACCGCCGGGTACGAGCTTTCGATGAACCGCACCGGATGGTCCTCGGGGGCGAGACGTCGATCGTCGTTCGCCCGGACCGGTATGGTCAGCAGGAACCAGGTGCCCTCCCCCAGACAGGATCGCACCGTCAGATCGCCGTGGTGCAGCATCGTGTCCTGCATGGCGATCGACAGGCCCAGGCCGGTGCCGCCGGTGAGGCGGGATCGCGAGGTGTCCGCACGCCAGAAGCGGTCGAAGATGTGCTCGAGGTTCTCCGGATCGATGCCGACGCCGAAGTCCCGGACGCTGACGGTCACGGCCCGCCCGTTGGCCGCAAGCCGCACCTCCACGGGCTTGTCCTCGGCGAAGTCGATGGCGTTGCCGAGCAGGTTGCGGATGATGCGCGTGATGCGTCGCGAATCCATGTCGGCCGCGATCGGATAGTCGGGCATCGTCACCGCGAGGACCACCTGCCTGGCCTGGGCGATCTCGCGCACGTCGTCGACGGCGTCGCCGATGGGGATGCGGATGTCGGTCTCCACCAGATCGGCGGAGGCGGAGCCCGCGTCGTAGCGCGAGATCTCCAGCAGGTCGGCGAGCATCTGCTGGAACCGCGAGGTCTGCTCGCTTAAGAGCTCCACCGTGCGGGCCGTGCTCGGTTCGAAACCGTCCTTGCGGGCCTCGAGCAGGTCGGAGGCCATGCGGATCGTGGTCACGGGGGTGCGCAGCTCATGGCTGACATCGGAGACGAACCGGCGCTGCATGGAGCTGACGGTCTCCAGCTCGTCGATCTTCTCGTTGAGGGAGTCGGCCATGGCGTTGAACGACTGCTGCAGCACGCCGATCTCATCGCGCCGGGTGACCTCGGCTCGTGCGGAAAGGTCCCCGGATGCGAGCTTCTCGGCCGTGCTGGCCACGTTGCGCACGGGTTTGACGATGCCGCGCATCACCCGCCAGATGATGACGCCCACGACGATGCTCATCAGCAGGCATGAGACGAGCAGCGCGAACTCGATGTTCGTCACCGTCGTCTGCTGGATCTCGTAGGAGTAGGCTGCGAACAGGCTGAGGCTGCCGCCGTCCGGCCGGGACAGCAGTCCTCCCAGAATCGCGCCGGGCAGGTCATGACGGTCCTCGTTGTCGAAGCCGACCGGCTGGTAGAACATCTCGCCGGCGGACGACTGCAGCACCTGGCGGCGCATGGACTCCGAGACGAGCGACAGGTAGTTGGGGTCGGTCGAGACGGGGATGAGGTCGGCGCCGCCCTCCCCCTCGCCGACGATGTAGATGCCGAGCAGGTTGGAGCTGCCGTCGTCCTGCAGCGATGAGGCCAGATCGGAGATCAGACGCTGGGCGTCCGAATCGTTGGACAGGTCCGCGGAATCGAGATTCGCCTGCGCCCGGTCCATCTCGTCGGCGAAATCCTTCTGGGCCTGACTGGTGGCCTGCTCCATCAGCGACGAGCGCACCGAGACGAACGAGGCCGTCGAGAAGCCGGCGGCCACCACCAGCGTGACGACCGCGATGGAGAAGATGACCCTGCACTGCAGGGAGCGCGTGACCGACGTGCGGATGCGCGGAAGCATCCGCGACAGGACGGAGACCAGTCCCCGTTTGCCGGACCCGCCGGGCTGATCAGCCTTCATGGCCTTCATAATGTGGCCTTCATAGTGTGGCCTTCATAGTGTGGCCTTCATGATGCCGCCGACACCAGCGGATCACTGGCGGACGGGCGCCACGAACTTGTAGCCCACGCCGCGCACGGTCTGGATGATCTCCGGCTTCTCGGGATTGTCCTCCACCTTCTGGCGCAGGCGCTGCACATGCACGTTGACCAGTCGGGCGTCGCCGGAGTTCTGGTAGCCCCACACCTGCTCGAGCAGGTCGCCGCGGGACAGCACGTCGCCGCTGTGGCAGGCCAGCACGAACAATAGCTCGAACTCCATCGGCGTGAGGTTGAGGTCGCGGCCGTCCTTGGTGGCGGTGTGCTCGTTGCGGCTGATGTCGATGGCCCCCTCGTGCACCTCCTGCACCCGGTCCGCCTGGGCGCCCTTCGACGACGACGCCGGCGTGAACGTGCGCAGACGGGCCTTGACCCGGGCCACCAGCTCGGCGACCTTGAACGGCTTGGCCACGTAGTCGTCGGCCCCCGCCTCCAGTCCGCTGACCACGTCATGGGTGTCGGACTTGGCGGTGAGCATGATGATCGGCACCTGCGAGGTGCGGCGGATCTCGCGGGCCACCTCCACGCCGTTGAGGCCGGGGAGCATCACGTCGAGCAGCATGAGGTCGGGGTTGATCGTGGGGAACATCTCCACCGCCCGAAGACCGTCGTAGCACACCACGGTGGAGAAGCCCTCGGATTCCAGCACGATGGACAGCATCTCCCCCAGCGCCTGATCGTCATCCACGATCAGAATGGTCGTCTTGTCCCTCATCAGTACGCTCCCTTATCGTTCCTGTCTCTCGGTTCTCTCCCGGGATGCCGGCCATACCACCCTGCCGACCTTCCACGGTATCAGCACCATGCAGTATCGAGCGGATCCGTTCCAGCCTCGGACCGATCTCCCGCTCGTAACCACGGTCATTGGGATGATAATACTCCCGACCGACCAATTCGTCAGGCATATACTGCTGGGCGGCCACGGCGCCGGGCGCATCGTGCGCGTACTGGTAGCCCTCGTGGTTGCCCCACTGCTTCATCAGCTTGGTCGGGGCGTTGCGCAGGTGCAGCGGCACCTGGCCGATGAGGCCGGCGTCCACGTCGGCGAGCGCGGCGTTGATGGCGTTGTAGCTGGCGTTGGACTTGGGTGCGGTGGCCACGGCGATGACGGCTTCGGCGAGGATGATGCGGGCCTCGGGCATGCCGACCATGGCGACGGCCTGTGCGGCGGCGACGGTGGTCTGCAGGATCTGCGGGGCGGCCATGCCCACCTCCTCGGCGGAGGCGATCATGATGCGGCGGGCGATGAATCGCGGGTCCTCGCCGGCGCGCAGCATGCGGGCGAGATAGTGCAGGGCCGCGTCGGGGTCGGAGCCGCGCATGGATTTGATGAAGGCGCTGGCCACGTCGTAGTGGTCGTCGCCGTCCTTGTCGTAGCGCACGGTGGCCACGTCCATGACCTGCGAGACGGTCTGTGGGGTGATGACGGGCTTGCGGGCGCCTTTTTTGCGCTGTCTGTCGCCGGTGACGGCGCCGGCCGCGGCCTCGAGGATGGTGAGCGACTTCCTGGCGTCTCCGCCGGCCATGCGGATGATCTCGTCGATGGCCTCGTCGCTGGCCTTCACCTCGCCGGCGAGTCCCCGTCGGTCGGTGAGCGCCCGCCGGATCAGGACGTCGAGGTCCTCCGGCGTCAGCGCTTCGAGCTTGACGACCACGGATCGGCTGATCAACGGCGCGATGACGGAGAAGCTGGGGTTTTCGGTGGTGGCGGCCATGAAGGTGACGTCCCGGTTCTCGACGCTGGGCAGCAGGGCGTCCTGCTGGGATTTGGAGAAGCGGTGAACCTCGTCGATGAACAGCACGGTCTCCTGCCCTTTGGAGACGAGCCGCTCGTGGGCGCGGCGCAGCACCTCGCGTACGTCCTTGACGCCGGAGGTGACGGCGGAGAGTTCCTCGAAGACGCGGCCGGACTGTTTGGCGACGATGGTGGCGAGGGTGGTCTTGCCGACCCCCGGGGGGCCGAACAGGATGATGGAGCTGGGGGCGGTGAGCGAGCCCTTCGACGCCGGGGACGCCAGTCGCCGCAGCGGCGAGCCGGCGCCGAGCACATGCTGCTGGCCGACCACCTCGTCGAGGGTGACTGGTCTCATGCGGACCGCCAGCGGGCGGGTGAGGTCCTCGGGGGCGTCGGCGGCGGTGAACAGGTCTGCGGTCATGGCCTCCAGTGTAACCGCACAGCTCGAACAGGTGTTCGAGATCGGAGCCGGTCCGGCCGCCCCGTATGTTTGCCGCTCCGTATGTCCGCCGCGCCTATCGGTCCCGGGACTCGCGGGATGCCGGCATGCGAAGGATGATCGCGCACAGTACGATCACGGCGACGGCGACCGCGATCGTACGGATCCGGCGTTCGGCCGGCGAGGTCTGTCCCGCCGTACTGCCAGCGTCGCCGGTATCGTCCGCGTCGCCGGTATCGTCCGCGTCACCGGTATCGTCCGCCGTGCCGGGGACGGTCGCGTCGGATGCCGGGTGGTCGCCGACGTCGGCGTACTGCGCGCCGATGACGGTGGGACGGTCCGATCCGGGGACGACGTCGGTCACGTTGCCGGAGCGGTCGAGGGTGACCCTGGCGCACAGGGCCTTGGCGAGGTCGATGCGCTGCCATCCCCCGGCCGAGTCGCTTAGGGGGTACCCGGATTCGATCGCCGTGAGCTTCAGGATCTCGTTGCGCTGGTCGACGTGCAGCTGCGGGTAGGCGATGCGCAGGATGTCGGCGGCGCCGGCGGGGGCGTCGAAGGCGCGGCCCGTGGCCTCCGTTCTGCCGAATCCGTAGGTCATGCGCGCGTCGTAAGCGGCGATGGCGCTGCGCTTGTCCGTCACCGGGGCGCGGCTGACCGGATCGGTGAAGTCGTTGCGATATCCGCCAGTCCCGTCGGCCTTGAGATCGCGAATGCAGGCGTCGAGTGTGCTCCCGTGGCCGTCGGCCCGGCACCGTCCGGCGAGGTAGGTGCGCAGCTGGTCGGCGGCCGGCTTGACCTTCGTGTCGAACTCGTTGTGCCAGTACTGGCCGTTCTGGGCGCTGCCGGCGATGCGCCCGCCGATGACGTCGAGCGGATAGTGGACGCCGAGCACGATGCGGTTGTTGCCGGCCTCGGAGGTGCGGGCCATGATCTGCGGGGCGAGCTCCGGGATCATGCCGGCGAGCGCCACGCCCCAGCTATAGGCGAAGGTGGTGTGGCCGGAGGGGAACGAGCTGTTGTTCTTCAGGTTGTCGTATCCGGGGATGTGCTCGCCCCAGGAGTTCACGCGGATGATGTCGAGCGTGGGGGCGAGTCCGGCCAGATCGTTGGCGCCGTGGTTGGACCGGTCGAGGTAGGGCCGAGGATGGTTGGCGGCGTTCTTGGCCTCGAAGGTGTTGATCGTGTCGAATTTGAACAGGTCGTCCACGAGGGGCAGGTCGCCGCGCCGCAGCCCTTCGCGCAGGTAGCGTCCGATCGTTGGGCCGAGGGCGTCGGGCATGGTCTGCCACGCGTACAGGTCGGAGTCCACGAGCGCCCGCTTCTGCTGCTCGCCGAAGCCGTCGGACACCCGGTGGCGTGCGGCGAGATGGTTGATGGCCTCGGCGGTCTCCTGGTCATGGCGCATGACGGCGGTGTCGAGCACCCTGCCGCCGCCGTCCTTGCCGGGGGCTTGCCAGTAATGGCGTTCGTAGCTACCGAGTAGGCCGACCAGATCGGGGTTGGGCAGCTGGGCGGGCACGGCGGCATTCGCCGTGGTTGCGGCGTTTGCCGTGGCCCCCGCAGGCAGCATGGTCAGGGTCAGCAGCATCGTCGCGATCAGGGTCATGACGATCGGCCGCGGGCGGCTGGTCGGGAACGGACGGCTGAGGGGGAACGGATATCGCATGTCACCGGCTTTTCGACATCGGCGGCCGCGGTGCGCGGCGCGCCGAACCATGGGTCAACGTCGGCGAGCATACCCGGGGGAAGTGAACGATCGTATGCGATATCGCAACGGGACGGGACGGCTCGGTGAACCGTGGGTGAACCTGCCGGGCCGGCCGGGCCGATGGCCTCCGTCGACCGTACGCACACCGTATACGATCCCATTCCCGATCGGACCGGGTTCCCGATCGGATCAGAGATCATAGCCCGGTCACGGTCCGATCACTGCCCGGTCACAGCTCCTCGACCGGACCGACCCGGTAGTCGTCGAACACCACCTCGCCGCTGGCCTGCGTGGCCTTGAGATCCACGGCGCCGGTGATGGCCCAGTCGTGGTCGCCGTCGGAGTCGTCGATGATCTGCCGCACGTACCATACGCGATCGGTCCGTTCCTTCGACGTGTCGAGCACGAAGTACTCCGAGGAGCGGGCCGAGGCGTCGGTGTTGACGTACTCATGCTCGTCGTAGTACTCGTCCAGCGTGTCCTCCCAGTCGCGCAGGCCCATCCCCCACGACTCGTCCATGGCGGCGAGGGTGCGGGTGTCCTCGAGGTCCATGAGCTCCACGCGGCGGAACATGGCGTTGCGCACGAGCACGGTGAGGCCGCGTCGGTCCTGCACGATCTCGTCGGCCGCCTTGGGCGGGGCCGCGGTGGCGGCGGCGTCGGGATCCGAGGCCCCGGCGTTCTCCCATTCGTCCACCAGCGAGGAGTCGACGCCGCGCACGACCACGCGCAGCCAGGCGATGATGTCGTCGAGCCGCTCGTCGCACTTCTCCGGCGGCACGGTGCGTTCCAGCGCACGGTAGGCGTCGGAGAGGTAGCGCAGCAGCGTGCCTTCGGAACGGGCGATGTTGTAGCGGGCGATGTATCCGGTGAAGTCGGAGGCGGTCTCGATCATGTCGCGCAGCACCGACTTGGGGCTTAGCCAGTAGTCGTTGGCCCACGGCACGTCATGCCGGTATTCGGTGAACGCCGCGTCGAGCATGTCCTCCAGCGGCTTGGGATAGGTGATCTCCTGCAGACGGTCCATGCGCTCGTCGTAGTCGAGGCCGTCGGCCTTCATCTGCGCCATGGCCTCGTCCCTCGCCTGACGCTCCTGGGCGCGCAGCACCTGCTTGGGATCCTCCAGCGTGGATTCGACCATGGAGATCACGTCGAGCGTATAGGTGTCCGACTCGGGGTCAAGCAGTTCGAGCGCGGCCAGCAGGAACGGGCTGAGCGGCTGGTCGAGGGCGAAGTCCTCCGGCAGGTCCACGGTGGTGGTGTAGTCGCGCTCGCCGTCGTCGTACTCCTCGTACTCGATCACCTTGGTGTCGAGCAGGGTCTGGAAGATCTCGTCGGCCCGCTCGTGCAGCTTCTCCTTCTGCTGGGGGCTCTGCGCCGAATCGTCGATCAGATCGTCCACGCGTTCGCGGGCGTCGCCGCCCTGCATCACCTCGGCGAGCACCATCGAATGGGTGATGCGCATGTGCGGGGTCAGGGTCTCCGGCGGCTGGTCGATGAGCTTGTTGAAGGTGTTCTCGTTCCAGGTGACGAATCCCTCCGGCGGCTTCTTGCGCTTGATCTTCTTCAGCTTCTTCGGGTCGTTGCCGGCCTTGGCCAGCGCCCTCGCGTTCTCGATCTCGTATTCGGGCGCCTCGGCGATCACCAGACCCTCGGTGTCGAAGCCGGAACGGCCGGCGCGACCGGCGATCTGGTGGAATTCGCGGGCGCGCAGCCTGCGCATGCGCGAGCCGTCGAACTTGGTGAGCTGGGTGAGCACCACGGTGTGGATCGGCACGTTGATGCCCACGCCGAGCGTGTCGGTGCCGCAGATCACCGGCAGCAGACCCTGCTGGGCGAGCTGCTCCACCAGTCGGCGGTACCGCGGCAGCATGCCCGCGTGATGCACGCCCACGCCGGTGCGCAGCAGACGCTGCAGGATCTTGCCGAACGCGGTGGTGAACCGGGTGCCCTTGATCGCCTCGGCGATGGCGGCGCGCTGCTCCTTGGTGGTCACGCCGGTGCTGGACAGCGCCTGCGCGGTCTCCAGCGCGGCGTCCTGCGAGAAGTGCACCACGTAGATCGGCGACTCCCCATGGCGCATGGCCAGCTCCACCGTGGAGGCGAGGATCGCGTCGGTGTACTCGTAGCTCAGCGGGATCGGGCGCTTGGCGTCATCCACCACGGCCACGTCCGAATCGGTGTGCCGCTCGAGCGTGTCCACGATCTGCGTGGTGTCGCCCAGCGTGGCGCTCATCAGCAGGAACTGCGTGTGCGGCAGCGTGAGCAGCGGCACCTGCCATGCCCATCCGCGCTCGGAATCGCCGTAGTAGTGGAATTCGTCCATCGCCACGCAGCCGATGTCGGCCCGCTCCCCTTCGCGCAGCGCCTGGTTGGCGAGGATCTCGGCCGTGCAGCAGATCACCGGGGCGTCGGTGTTGATATGGGTGTCGCCGGTGATCATGCCGACGTTGTCCCGCCCCAGCACGTCCACGAGGTCGAAGAACTTCTCGGAGACCAGCGCCTTGATCGGCGCGGTGTAGTACGAACGGCGCCCCGTGCACAGCGCGGCGAAATGCATGCCGAGCGCCACGAGCGACTTGCCCGATCCGGTTGGGGTGCTCAGAATCACATGGTCGCCGGCCAGAAGGCTCATGATGGCCTCCTCCTGATGATCCCACGGCGTGATGCCGCGGGATTCCACCCAGTCGAAGAACCGATCGTAGATGTCGTCCGCATTGAGATTGCGATCGTCGTCCCCGTATCCCGGTATCAGCTCCGCCAGCGTCGTCTTCCGCTCCCCGGCCATCTCGACTCCCCTCGTCCGCGTTCCTGTGATCCGCACCATTGTAGCCGCCGCGCCGGGACGAAGCGCGGCGGTCCCGGTGAGGGGAACGGCTCCGGACAGCCGAACGAACCGGACCGGACGGCATTATCCCAGCCGGTGCTATCCCAGCCGGCGCCGGGCCTCGTCGAGGTCGAACCTCGCCGGCGGCCAGTCGAGCTCCATGCCCCTGAGCGTCACGCGCAGCAGCTCCGAAACCACCGCCCTCGAATACCAGCGGTTGTCGGCCGGAACCAGATACCACGGCGCGCAGTCGGTGGAGGTCTTCTCGAACACCTCCTGCCATGCGGCCATGTAGTCGTCCCAGCGGTCCCGCGCGTCGAGATCGGAGACGTCGAACTTCCAGTGCTTGGTGGGGTCGTCGAGTCGCTGGAGGAACTGCTTGCGTTGCGCATCCTTCGAGATCACGAGGAAGATCTTGATGATCGCGCAGCCGTCGTCGGCGAGCTCCCGTTCGAACCGTCGGATCCGCTCGTACCGTCCCTGCCACGTCGCTTCGGGCAGCGTGCCGTAGACGTGGGGCATGACCACGTCCTCATAGTGGGAGCGGTCGAAGATCGAGATCCATCCGGGGGCCGGCAGTTCGCGTTCGATGCGCCACAGGAAGTCGTGGGACGCCTCCTCATCGCTCGGCTTGCCGAAGCCGTGGTAGTGGATGCCCATCGGGTCGACCTGATGGAACACATGCCTGACGATGCCGCCCTTGCCCGAGGCGTCCATGCCCTGCAGCACGATCAGGAGCCTCCTGCGCGATCCGGTGGTGCCGTTGGCGTACAGCTGGTCCTGATAGCGGGCGATGGATTCGGCGCTCAGCTCGATGAACCGCTCCCCCTCCTCGGCGGTGGCGTGGAATCCGGGGGTGGATCGGCCGCGCACGTCCGCGAGCGCGGCCACGCCGTCACCGAATCTGAGCCGCTTCGAGGGGTGCTTGCTCCAGACGGCGCTGAGCAGGTCGGAGGTCTGTGCGGCCAGCCCCAGTCGTTTCTGCAGCGACTTGCGCTGCTTGATGGCCTTTTCGAGATCCCGGTTCGTTTCGCTGGCGCTTCTCAGGGTCCTGTTGATGACCCGGGCGCCGCCCGTCTTCGCATCCGCCATTGGATACCTCCCGTGTTCATGCCACTGGTGTCCATGCCACTGTGTTTGAAGCTTAACACCCGAATGGCTGTGCGGCGGGATGCGAAGGCGGACAGTTCGGGGTCCGGCGTCGTTTCATGCGCGCGGCTTGCCGAGTCCCTCCACGAAGGTGATGCCGGGGATGTGCCGGAAGATCTCGCCGTTCACCACGAGTTTCGACGGGCGGATGCCGGAGCCGAGGTACAGTTTCGGGATGCCGAGGATGTGCTCGTCCACCAGCAACGGCCAGCCTTCGGGCAGTCCGATGGGCGACATGCCGCCCGATTCCATGCCGGTGGCCTCCACCGCCGCGTCGATGGGCGCGAACGAGACCTTGCTCACGCCGAGCGTGTGCTTCACCTTGCCGTTGAGGTCGGCGCGGGTGTCCGCGGTGACGAAGGCCGCCGCGAATTCGGGCGGGGCCTTGCGGGTTTTGTGGGTGTGGGTCACGACCACGTTGCCGGTGATCGCGAATGGAATATCGTAGTTCGGGCACCACAGGTCGGTGTCCGATTCCTCGTCGCTGTTGCGGGTCACGCCGAGGATCAGGTCCTCCGGCAGGCTCTTCAATGCCTCGAACACCGGCGGCGCCAGCAGCGTCCCGTCATGCCAGTCCTCGATCGTCAATGCCATGGTCGTCCCCCTTTGGTTGCGTACCGCCCCAGCCTATCGGCCCGGAGGTCCCGACTGGCCGGCCGGATCATCGACGTTGCTTATGAGGCGCTATCGGCGGGACGATCACGGTGGGGTCCGCGGTGGATAATCGCGGCAGAGTACGGCCGGGATCAGTCGTGCGAGCGCAGGAAGTCGATGAGGGTGCGCGCGTAGGGCACGCCGGTGTCGGCATAGCCGGTTCCCCGCAGGAACGCCCGGTAGCCGTCGCCGCCGGTGAGCAGGAAGCTGTTGCCGGCCACGGTGATGCGTTCGCCGTCCGCCACGGGACGCCCGTCCACCTTGAGATCGAGGACCTTCGGCTCGTCGCCGTCGAGGTCCATGGTCCACGTCACGTTGGAGGAGACGCCGAGCTGGCCGCTGCGCCAATGCCCCTCGTCGTCCCGGTGCCACTGCTGGGCGATCGCCCGGCGCAGCGTGGCGCCGTCGAGTGTGACGACCGCGTTGTCGAACTGCAGCGCCATCATGTCGCTCGCCTCGCGGACGGTGACGAACCCGTCCCCGTCAAGATCGAGGGCCTGGGTGCGCAGGCTTCCCGGGTTGACGAACCCCACCCGCGCATGGGCGCCTTCCGTGGTGCGGCGGGCCCCGTCGAGCGCGGCGTCGGCGATCAGCGTATACAGGGCGATGCGCCCGGTCTTCGGATCACGATCGGCTTTGTCGGTCCGGTCGTAGCGCTGCGGCACCGAGGAGACCACCACGTCGCCGGCGCGGCGTGCTGAGGCGTCGGCCCGCCGCAGGATCGACTCGACGGCGTCCGTCGGGGAAATCGTGGTCTGTACGGCGCTGACCACCTTCGCGGGGTCCGTGCTCGACGGCCAGTCGCCGACCAGTGGGCCGCCGAAGCTGTTGCTCACGCTCACCTGCGACTGTCTGCCGGAGCCCGAGACCATGAGATCCTGGACGGCCACGTAGCGGCCGAAGCATCCGGCCTCGATGATCGGCGCGCCGGACGCCGTGCGCCGGTCCGTCTTCACGGCATGGGTGTGTCCGGCGTACACCAGATCGACGTTGGCGTCCAGTCCCACCGGATCCTTCGCCACCAGATCGGCGTCGTCGTGGATCAGCGCGACCACGACGTCCGCCTCGCCGTTGGACTCGTCGCCGTCGGAGAGCCGGTCGGCCACGCGGTTGACGGCGGTGACGGCCGATTCGTCCAGCCGCACGTTGCGCATCACACTGCGGGAGAGCACCGATCCCAGATGGTCGGTGACCGCTCCGACGAACGCCACGCGCTTGCCCGCCACCATGCGGATCGTGTAGTCGCGGAGGTTGCCGATCCCGTTCGGACCGGTCTTGCGCACGTTGGCGGCCAGCCATTCGATGCCGTGGCTTTTCGAGGCGATGCGGTCGTTGAAGTCCTTTACGCCGCGGTCGAGCTCGTGGTTGCCCATCGCCGAGATGGTCAGCCCCCATGCCTTCGCCATGGCCAGCGTCGGCTCGTCCTTGTGCAATGCGGATTCGTACGGGGATCCGCCCACCAGATCGCCCGCGGAGACGGCCACGGTGTTGCCCGGATTGTATTCGCGGACCCGGCCCAGCTGGTCCGCGATCCACGGACCCTGTTCGATATGCCCGTGGAAGTCGGTGATGTCGGCGATGGTGATCTTGCTCGGCTCGGTCTCCTGCGCCGCCGCGCGACGGGCGGCGAGACCCGACAGCAGCGACAGAGCCGCGAGGACCGCCACGATCCTGGCCAGCCACCGCAAGGCCGCCGGACGATTCGGGCCATGGTTCGATGTCTGCGTGATCTTCTCAAATCCCACGCCTTCACCGTATGGTGAACAGATGTACCGTCGCGCACCCGCAGCCGACGCGGGTGCGACGGGATGGTGAATTCTTAGCGCACGCCTAGTGCATGGCGATCAGGAGGGATCGGGGGCGCCGTTGCGGATGACGGGGCTGTCACGAATGACAGTGCTGCTACGAATGGCACCACGCAGGGGCAGGATGCCGGCCGGCGGGACGGACAGTTCGTCGATGCCGATTTCGAGGAACAGGTCGGTCAGGCTCGGGTCCGCGCCGAGCTCGCCGCAGATGCCGCACCAGATGCCGTGACGATGCGCGGCCTCTACGGCCATGCGGATCATGCGCAGCACGGCGGGCGAATGCGGGTCGGCGAAGCGCCCGAGATTCGGGTTCTGCCGGTCGCAGGCCAGCGTGTACTGGGTCAGGTCGTTGGTGCCGATGGAGAAGAAGTCGGCTTCGGCGGCGAGCTCGTCGGCCATGATCACCGAGGCGGGCGTCTCGATCATGATGCCCATCCGGATATGCTCGTTGAAGCCGATGTGCTCGCCGCGCAGCTCCTCCTTGGTCTCCTCAATGATCCGCTTGGCGTCACGCACCTCCTGAACCGAGGTGATCATGGGCAGCATGATGGCGATGTTGCCGTACGCGGAGGCCCGCAGCAGGGCGCGCAGCTGGACCCTGAAGATCTCGGGACGGGTCAGGCAGATG
This sequence comes from Bifidobacterium simiarum, assembly GCF_002802905.1. Lineage (GTDB taxonomy): Bacteria > Actinomycetota > Actinomycetes > Actinomycetales > Bifidobacteriaceae > Galliscardovia > Galliscardovia simiarum. Next base: position 433,475 of record NZ_PEBK01000001.1, on the reverse strand, counting down.
CGGATGGCACGGTAGCCGAGGGCGGGATTGTCCTCATGTTCCAGATCGAAGTAGCCGACCCGCTTGTCCGCACCGATGTCGAGCGTGCGGATGATGACAGGCCGGTCGCCCATCCTCCGCGCGACCTGCCGGTATGCCTCGAACTGGAATTCCTCGGTCGGCCAGTCCTCGCTCTCCAGATACAGGAACTCGCTGCGGAACAGGCCGATGCCCTCGGCGTCGTTGGCCAGCGCGGCGGTCACGTCGGAGGGACGGCCGATGTTGGCGTACAGACGGATCTTCCGGCCGTCTCTGGTCTCGGTGGACCTGCCCTTGAGTTCCCGCAGCAGGCGCAGATGATCCTCGTACTTGGCTTTCCTGCCGCGGTATTCGGCGAGCGTGGCCTCATCGGGATCGATGACCACCATGCCGCTGGTGCCGTCGATCACGGCGACGTGGCCGTCATCGGCCGTGTCGAAGGCGTCGCCGATGCCGATGACGGCGGGCAGGCCCATCGTGCGGGCCAGGATCGCGGTATGCGAGTTCGCCGAGCCCCCGGCGGTCACGAAGCCCAGCACCGCGGACCGGTCGAGCCGCACGGTTTCGCTGGGCGCCAGATCCTCGGCGAGGATGATATGGCGCCCGTCGTCGCCATGACTTCCGCCGCCACCCGCCATATCTCCCGATCCTCCTTCGAGCACGTCGATCACGCGGCGGGAGACGTCCCTCACGTCGGCGGCCCGGGCCCGCATGTAGGAGTCGTCCATCGCGGCGAACATGGCGGCGAACCGCTCGGCGACGGCGTCGACCGCGAATTCGGCGTTCACCCCTTCCGATGTGATCAGCTTCTCGATTCCCGCCGTGTAGCCCGGATCCCGGAGCATCATCCGGTGGGCGTCGAACAGCGAGGCCTTGTCGTCGCCGAACTCGTCCTCGACCCTGTCCCGCAGACGCCCGAGCTGCGTGACGGCGGCATCACGGGCAGCACGGAAGCGCGCCACCTCGGCCGTCGGATCGTCGATCAGGCGACGTTCCACGGCACGACCAGCATCGCCGCGCACGGCAATCTCGCCGATGGCGATGCCGGAGGATGCTCCGACGCCCCGTATCGTCCTCATCGTTCTCATCGTCTTCGCTGTCTTCATCACCGTCATCACCGTTGCTCCTTCGCCGTCCGTCCCTATGCCGTCCCGCTACGCCACGGCCCGGCACAGCGAGGCGATGCCGCCGGTCAGAGGCTTCGCCGCCACGCCGTGCCATCCCGTTTCGCGCAGCATCGCCGTGACGCCCCGCCTGCCCTGCCATCGGGCGATCGAGGCGTTGAGATACCGGTAGGCGTCGGCGTTCCCCCCGAGCAGACCGCCCAGCGCCGGCAACGCCACGGTTGCGTAATGCGTATAGAGCATACGCCACAGCGGGTCGCCGGGCATATCGAAGTCAAGGACGACGATAGGCCCGCCCGGCCGGCATACCCGTCGCATCTGCGCGAGCGCGACGTCGGGCCGCGGCATGTTGCGCAACCCGTAGGAGACGGTCACGGCGTCGAACTCCCCGTCGGCGAACGGCAGTGCCATGGCGTCGGCGACGACGTACCGCACCGTTCCGTCGCAACACACAGGACCGCGCTGATGATCGCGGCGCCGGCGACGACCGAATTCCCGCCGGCGGGCCACGGCGAGCATGCCGTCGGCGATGTCGCAACCGGTGACGTCGGCGCCGCGGTCCGCCAGCGCCCGGGAGGACGATCCGGTGCCGCAGGCGACGTCGAGAATGCGCCGTCCGGCCAGGAAGCCACCGCAGGCGTCCCCAAGCGCCCGGACCGCGGCGCGACGCCAGAGACGGTCCTGTCCCAGTGAGGCGAGGTCGTTGACGAGGTCGTAGTGTTCGGCGATCGTCGAAAACATGGCTCGCTGCCGCCGCGTGCTCTTCTGGAGGTCCGTGCTCATGCGGCCACGATACCGCAGACCGAGCACGTCGCCGGGTCGCCGTGACGGCATCGGGCATCGAAAAAGGGCCTCCGCGCGTGCGCATGGAGGCCCTGGGCATTGGTCGTCCGTTCACCGGACGAGGGAAACGACGGCGTCAGATCTTCGTCCTGCCGCCGATGTCGTTGTGTCCCTTGCCGATGTCGTCGGCGTGCTTGAACGACGCGGCGCCGAACCGGTGGTGGTCGCCGGAGAAGCTCTTCTTGGACTCGTGATGCCCGTCGGTCTTCTTCTCGGCTCCGTCCGCGTTCCTTTCGGAGGACTTGCGGTCGCGGTTGTCGGGATGCGTCTCGTCGTATCCCTGCTCGTACCGGGTCTTGCGCCAGTTGTGGATCGACGCGTTGGTGCCGCGGTGGTGCACGTGGTACTGGCGCGGGGTACCGCGCAGCGGACGCTCCTCGACCTCCTTGGCCACGGCGATCTGGTTGACGTTGGACGGATCGCCGGCGGCGATCGGGGCCAGCGGCTCCTGCTCCACCGGGGCCGCGGTGCGCTTCTGCATGTGCTCGGGAAGCCATTCGGCCAGTCGCGACAGCAGCCAGCAGGCGAAGAAGTACACGACTCCGGCCACCACCAGCGTCTGCAGGATGTTGAAGTACATCGAGCCGAGTCGGCGCGACTCCTGCAGCAGGTCGGTGTACATGATGATCGAGCCCAGAGCGGTGTCCTTGAGCACCACGACCAGCTGGGTGACGGCGGCGGGCAGCATGGCGGTGACGGCCTGCGGCACCTCGATCTGCATCAGCGACTCGGTGCGGGTCAGACCCAGGGCGAGGGCCGCCTCACGCTGGCCGCCGGGCAGGTTGCCCACGCCGGAGCGCACGAGCTCGGCCACGACGGAGCCGTTGTACAGCACGAGGGCCAGCACGACCGCCCAGTAGGACGGCTCGCCCATGCCGGCGAACGCGAACCAGCGCCAGAAGAAGATCATGAGCAGCAGCACGGGCACCGCACGGCAGAACTCGACGATCGCGCCGGCGACGGTGCGCACGATCAGGCTGGGCAGCAGACGGCCCACGCCGAAGATCAAGCCGAACGCCACCGAACCGATGACGGCCAGCACCGAGGCCTTGACGGTCATCCACAGGCCGGGCAGGTAGAAGTCGGTCCACGCCTCGCGTTCGAGGGCGGGCTTCCACAGCTCCCAGCTGAGCTGGTTCTCGCCGTCCGGCGGGTTGTGCAGGCGCATGAGGATCAGGGCAAGCACCACGATGAAGAACGCGGCGGCGATCCAGTTGATGATCATGATGCGCCGGCGGCCGCGGGGGCCGGGCTGGTCGAACAGAACGGATGAGGATGTGTTGTTCATCGTCGCCGTCACCTCCGCACGGCCAGTTTGTTGGACAGATAGGTGGTCAGCATGCCGATCGGGATGATCATGATCACGTAGCCGAACGCGAAGATCAGGAAGATCGAGACGATCACGTCGGGATGGTATTCGATCATCTCGCTCATCAGCGAGGACGTCTCGGTGGCCACGGAGGCGGCCGCCGCGACGGTGGAGTTCTTCAGCAGCGCGATGAACGTGTTGCCCAGCGGGGCGACCGATCCGCGGAAGGCCTGCGGCAGGATGATCTCGGTGGCGGACTGCATGAATCCCAGACCGAGGGCTCGGGCGGCCTCGGCCTGTCCGAGCGGCACGGTGTTGATGCCGCTTCGCAGCGACTCGCACACGAACGCCGCGGTATACAGGCTCAGGCCGGTGACGGCCAGCCAGAAGAAGTTCGTGGCGAACGTGTCGGAGAACGTGAGCTTGAGCTGCGCGTAGGCGCCCAGCACCATGAACACCATGATGATGGTGAGCGGCATGTTCTTGAAGAACTCCACGTAGCCTCCGGCGACGGCGCGCATGGAGCCGATCGGCGAGATGCGCATCATCACGAGGATGACGCCGAGGATCATGGAGAACAGCGCGGACCACAGGGTCAGTTCGATGTTGACCAGGAACGCGGCGGGCACGTTGTATTCGGCAAACAGGTCGATGAAGCTCTGCATGTCACTCCCCTTCCGTCGGCTTCGGCGGGTTGTACTTGGCGTTCGGCGTGTAGCCGGTGCCGCGGGTGTTGTCCTTCACGGCGCGCTCCCAGGAGCCGTCCTTGATCATCTTCGCAATGGCGGCGTTGATCTTCTTGGCGAACGCCTTGTTCCCCTTCTTGATGCCCACGCCGTAGTACTCCTGGGTGAACGGCTTGCCGACCACCTTGAGCTTGCCGCGGGACGCGGAGGCGAGACCGGCGAGGATGATGTCGTCGGTGGTCACCGCGTCGACGATGCCGGAGAACAGCGCGGTGGCGCATTCGGCGTATCCGGGCTGTTCCATGAGCTGCACCTCGTTGGCGAACTTCTCCTTGACCGTGGTGGCGGAGGTGGAGCCGGTCACCGAGCACAGGCGCTTGCCGTTGAGGTCCTCGGGGCCCTTGATGGAGGTGTCGTCGCGGCGGACGAGCAGATCCTGTCCGGCCACGAAGTACGGGCCGGCGAACGAGACGGCGTTCTTGCGCGAGTCGGTGATCGAATACGTGGCGAGGATCATGTCCACGTCGCCGTTCTGCAGCATGGCCTCACGCTGCTTGGACGGGGCTTCCTTCCAGATGATCTGGTCCTCGGAGTATCCCAGCTCCTGGGCCACGTAGCGGGCCACGTCCACGTCGAATCCGACGTAGGTGCCGGACTTCTTGAAGCCGAGTCCCGGCTGGTCGAACTTGATGCCGATACGGATCTTGCCTTCCTCGTCGGATGATCCGCAGGCGGAGACCGCGAAGACGCAGGCCACGGCGCATACGACGGCGATGGCCCTGCGCCACACGCGGCGCATGGTTGCACTCATTGATTTCATAGACTGTCTTTCTTCTCGACTTCCCTGGCTTCCGTCCCCGATCAGTGGGTGAGGATCTTCGACAGGAAGTCCTTGGCGCGATCGGTCTGCGGGTTGTCGAAGAACTCGTCGGGGGCCGCCTGCTCGAGGATCCGGCCGTCGGCCATGAACACGATGCGGTCGGCGGCACGGCGGGCGAAGCCCATCTCGTGGGTCACGCAGATCATCGTCATGCCTTCATGGGCCAGTTCGATCATCACGTCGAGCACCTCGTTGACCATTTCGGGGTCGAGCGCGGAGGTCGGCTCGTCGAACAGCATGACCTTGGGCTGCATGGCCAGTGCGCGGGCGATGGCCACGCGCTGCTGCTGGCCGCCGGAAAGCTGGCTGGGCATCTTGGACGCCTGGGAGTCCACGCCGACGCGGCGCAGCAGGTCCATGGCGAGGTCCTCGGCCTCCTTCTGGGCCATGTGGCGCACGCGCATCGGAGCGAGGGTCACGTTCTGCAGAATGGTCTTGTTGGCGAACAGGTTGAAGGACTGGAACACCATGCCCACTTCGGCGCGCAGGCGGGCCAGTTCCTTGCCCTCCTGCGGCAGGGGCTTGCCGTCGATGCGGATGTCGCCCGAATCGATGGTCTCCAGACGGTTGATGGTGCGGCACATGGTGGACTTGCCGGAGCCGGAGGGGCCGACGACGACGAGCACCTCGCCCTTGTCCACCTTGAGGTTGATGTCCTTGAGGACATGGAGATCGCCGAAATGCTTTTCGACGTGGGTCATTTCTACAAGCGGATGCGTCGCATCCTGGGTGGTGATCTTCATTTCAGACATACGGTGCATAATACCGCAGACCGGTTAAAACGATCGACGCGGGGTTCCGACGACCCCCTCATGCGCACCGTTCACAACCGTTGCCGGGCCTCATCGACACGGCCCGATCCTCGAAGGACGACACGGCGCCGCACCGACCGATGATTTTTGGTTGGGTGCCCACCTAGCGGACAAACCCACCAAATTAACATCGCCGTCATTATCATGATGGCCGTTGCGCAAGCAGGCGCATCAATGAGAGAGCATAAGGACCATCTATGAACGCTGTAACCCGCAAGTTCCGTTCCGCCACGGCCGCCGTCGCCGCCGTGCTGATCGCCGCCACCGCCCTGGCCGGCTGCGGAAGCTCCTCCTCGTCCTCGAAGGACGGGGACACCGCCGTCTCGATCGGCGTGGAGCCCTGGCTGGGATACGCCCCGTGGTACATCGCCGAGAAGAAGGGCTACTTCACGGACCAGAACGTCAAGGCCACGATCACGAACTTCGACACCGACTCCGACATGAACGCGGCCATCGCCGCCGGCAAGATCCAGGCCGGCAACGTCGGCACGCAGAGCGCGCTGCAGATGCTGGAGAACAAGGTGGACGTCTCCGTGGTGATGGTGCTCGACGCCTCCGAGACCGCCGACGCGATCATCTCCGACGGCAGCGTCTCCAGCGTGGCCGACCTCAAGGGCAAGTCCGTGGCCTACGAGGAGGGCAGCACCTCCGACGTGCTGCTCAACTACGCCCTCGAGGAGCAGGGCCTGACCGTGAACGACATCAAGAAGGTGCCGATGAGCGCCAGCTCCGCCGGCACCGCGGTGATCGCCGGCAAGGTGCCCGCCGCCGTCACCTACGAGCCGTACATCACCGAGGCCAAGCAGAAGGACCCGAACCTCAAGGTGGTGTACACGCCGAGCGCCAAGGAGGGGCTGATCTCCGACGTGCTCGTGGTGCGCAACGACTTCATCAAGAACCACCCCGACCAGCTGACCAGCCTGCTCAAGGCGTGGGACCAGTCCATCGACTTCTACGACAAGAACACCGACGAGGGCCAGGAGATCATCGCCACCGCGATCGGCTCCAAGAAGGAGGACCTCAAGAGCGCGTTCGCCGGCGTGAAGTACTTCACCGCCAAGGACAACGCCTCCAAGCTCACCGGTGACTTCAAGTCCACGTTCGAGGCGGTGAACAAGGCCTCGATCAAGGCGAAGATCGTCAGCAGCACGCTGAACCCCGACGACTACGTGAACGCCGAGTTCGCGACCAAGGCGGCCAAGTAACGATGGCCTCGACGAAACGCAGACGCTCGCGACGGCTTCGCACGCCGCTGAGCCGTGGGCAGCGCATCGCGGCCCCGCTGGTCACCTTCGCGGTACTGCTGGCGCTATGGGCGCTGGTCACCGAAACCGGCATGGTGGATCCCCTGTTCCTGCCCTCGCCGTCCGCGGTGGCGCAGGCGCTGGTCGATCAGGCGGCGCAGGGCGCGCTGTGGACCGACATCGGCACCAGCGTGTACCGCATCACGGTCGGCTATCTGATCGCCGTGGTGATGGCGGTGCCGCTGGGCGTGATGATGGGCGTGAACGAATGGGTGCTCAGCGCCGTCGAGCCCCTGATGGACTTCATCCGCTACATGCCCGTGGTGGCATTCGTGCCGCTGACGATCATCTGGGCGGGCACCGACGATCTGCAGAAGTTCCTCATCATCTGGATGGGCACGTTCTTCCAGCTGGTGCTGCTGGTGTGCGACGCGGTGATGCAGGTGCCGCAGAATCTCATCGACTTCGGCGAGACGCTGGGCATGAGGAAGCACGACATCATCACGCGCATCGTGTTCCCCTCGTCGCTGCCGCGCATCTGGGACGCGCTGCGCGTGAGCCTCGGCTGGGCGTGGACATGGCTGGTGGTGGCCGAACTGGTGGCCGCCACGTCGGGTCTGGGATACCGGATTACCGTGTCGCAGCGGTATTTCGCCACGGACGTGATCATCGGCTACGTGGTGGTGCTGGGCATCCTCGGCCTGTTCTTCGATCAGGTGATGCGCGCCATCGGCAAGCGGGCCTTCAAGCGTTGGGAGGGTAGGTCATGAGCGGAACCGATACCGGCAATACAAGGACCGCGCAGGACGTCGAGCCGCGCATCGGCGTGCGCGACGTGTCGATGTCGTTCGGCGAGCTGAACGTGCTCGAGCACATCGACCTGGATTTCCATGAGAACGAGTTCGTGGCCGTGGTAGGAGCCTCCGGCTGCGGCAAGAGCACGCTGCTGTCGATCATCGGCGGACTGCTGGAGCCCACACAGGGTTCGGTCACCGCGGCGGGACAGCCGGTGACCGGACCCGGGCGTGACCGCGGCATCGTATTCCAGCAGCCGGCGCTGCTGCCGTGGCTGAGCTGCCTGAACAACGTGGAGTTCGCGCTGCGCGGCGAGGAGGGCCTGTCGAAGGCCGAGCGGCTGGAGATCGCACGCCGGCATCTGGCCGACGTGAAGCTCTCCGGATTCGAGGACGCCTACCCCAACGAGCTGTCCGGCGGCATGAAGCAGCGACTCGCCCTCGCCCGATCCCTCTCCTATCGCCCGTCGGTGCTGCTGATGGACGAGCCGTTCGGCGCGCTCGACGCGCTGACCCGTCAGGAGATGCAGATCCTGCTCACCCAGGTGTGGGAGGCGAACCGCATGACGGTGATGATGGTGACCCACGACATCGAGGAGGCGGTGTTCACCGCGGACCGCGTGGTGGTCCTCACGCCGCGACCGGGCCGTATCCGCGAGGACATCGCGATCGACCTGCCGCGTCCGCGCACGCAGGAGATGATCGCCACCGAGCGGTTCCAGTCGTACGTGCAGCATATCTGGGATCTCATCCACGAGGGGTGAGGAACGGACCCGATAGGGCTCTCCCCTCTCCCCCGCCCAGTTTCCAAGGCCCCCGAAATCCGGCCCGCCAGGGTTCGGTTTCGGGGGTCTTCGCGTATTCATACGGATTCGCGTATCCATACGGAAAAGAGCGGAACGAAAAAGGCGGAACCCATATCGGGTTCCGCCTCATGCTATCGGGCTATGGCCGTTCGATCAGCGCTCGATCAGGCCTCGTCGGCCTCCGGATCGTAGTCCACGCCGGTTTCGGCGCGCTGCTCGTCCGAGATCGGGGCGGGGGCGCCGGTGAGCGGGTCGCGACCGCCGCCGGCCTTCGGGAAGGCGATGACGTCGCGGATGGAGTCGGCGCCGGCGAGAATCGACACGGTGCGATCCCAGCCGAGGGCGATGCCGGCGTGCGGCGGGGCACCGTACTTGAAGGCGTCGAGCAGGAAGCCGAACTTCTCCTTGGCCTCCTCGGGGTCGATGCCGAGGACGTTGAGCACGCGGTCCTGGATGTCGTCGCGGTGGATACGCACGGAACCGCCGCCCATCTCCTCGCCGTTGCACACGATGTCGTAGGAGTCGGACATGGCGTGCTCGGGATCCTTGTCGAACTTGTCGATCCAGTCGGCGCTCGGCATGGTGAAGGGGTGGTGCATGGAGGTCCACTTGGAGTGGCCGACGGCGACGTCGTCGTCATCGGGATCGTCGGTGGGCTTGAACAGCGGGAAGTCGACGACCCAGGTGAAGGCGAAATCGTCGGGCTTGAGCAGGCCCTGACGGTCGGCGATCTCGACGCGCACGGCGCCGAGCAGCAGCTGGGAGCTCTCCTTGTGGCCGGCGGCGAAGAACACGGCGTCACCGGGCTTGGCGCCGGTGGCCTCCATCAGGCCGTTGCGCTCCTCTTCGGAGAGGTTCTTGGCGACGGGGCCCTTGAGGGTGCCGTCGGCGGTGAACTGCACGTAGGCGAGGCCCTTGGCGCCGCGCTGGCGGGCCCAGTCCTGCCAGGCGTCGAACTGGCGGCGCGGCAGATCGGCGGCGCCGGAGTACACCACGGCGCCCACGTACGGGGCCTGGAACACGCGGAAGGGGGTGTTCTTGAAGTATTCGGTGAGGTCGACGAGCGGGTTGCCGAAGCGCAGGTCGGGCTTGTCGGAACCGTACTTGTCCATGGCCTCCTGCCAGCTGATGCGCGGCAGCGGCAGCTGGACCTCGTAGCCGGCGGACTTCCAGATGGCGGCGATGACCTTCTCGGCCATGGCCATCACGTCCTCCTGGTCGACGAACGCCATCTCCATGTCGAGCTGCGTGAACTCGGGCTGGCGGTCGGCGCGGAAGTCCTCGTCACGGTAGCAGCGGGCGAGCTGGTAGTAGCGCTCGACGCCGGAGACCATAAGCAGCTGCTTGAGCAACTGGGGGGACTGCGGCAGGGCGTACCAGGAGCCGGGCACCAGACGGGCGGGCACCACGAAGTCGCGGGCGCCTTCCGGAGTGGACTTGATGAACGTCGGGGTCTCAACCTCGGTGAAGTCCATCTCCTCGAGGGCGTGACGGGCGGCGCGGGTCATGTCGGAACGCAGCTTGAGGTTGCGCTGCATGGACGGACGACGCAGGTCGAGGTAGCGGTACTTCAGACGCACGTCCTCGCCGGGCAGCTTGTTCTCGGACTCGTTCTCGAGGGCGGTGGACACCTGGAACGGCAGGGCGTCGGCCTTGGCCAGCACCTTGAGCTCCTCCACCACGACCTCGACGCGGCCGGTGGCGAGATGGTCGTTCTCGTTGCCCTCCGGACGCAGACGGACCTCGCCGGTGACCTGCACGACGAATTCGCTGCGCAGCGGGCGGGCGACCTCCTCGTCGTAGATCACGATCTGCACGAGACCGGTGTTGTCGCGCAGATCGATGAAGGCGACGCCGCCGTGGTCGCGGCGACGGTCTACCCAACCGGCAAGCGTGACCTTCTGGCCGACGAGGGCCTCGGTCACCTCAGTGGCGTGATGTGTTCTGAAAGCCGTCTGGCTCATCTGTTTTCTTCCTTTATGTTCGGTCGGTGTTCGGTCGACATCTACTCGACGACTACGGTTTGCTGGGCATACACAGTATCCGGCTCCCACGACGTGGGATCGGCCGGGGTCTGGTCGCCGGTGACGATGTTCTTCACCTCGTCGCCGTCCCCCTCCTGACCGGGGAACCACACGTACGGGATGCCGAGCTTGTCGGCGTACTTGATCTGCTTGCCGAGCTTGGCCGCGGTGGGCGCCACGTCGGTGGCGATGCCGCGATCGCGCAGGGCGGCGGCGATGCGGTTGGCCCGCATGCGGTCGTCCTCGTTCCACACGGCCACCAGCACGGCGGCCGGCGACTGGCGGCTGGCCTTGGCGCCGGCGGTGTGCAGCATGTACGACACCAGTCGGGACAGACCGATCGACAGGCCGACGCCCGGGTACTTGCGCTTGCCCTGCGTGGCGAGATTGTCGTAGCGGCCGCCGGAGCAGATGGAGCCCAGCGAGGCGGCGCCGTCGAGGAAGGTCTCGTAGACGGAGCCGGTGTAGTAGTCGAGGCCGCGGGCGATCTTGAGATCGGCGATCACCGCGCCGGGGCGGATGCGGGCCGATTCGTCCACGATCATCGCCAGGGTGTTGAGGCCCTGGGAGGCCAGCTCGTAGGCCTCGCTCTCGTGGGCGATGCCGTACTTGTCGCACAGCGCGTCGAACTTTTCGGCCAGCTCGGCGCCGGTCGCCGCGCTCATGGATGCCAGATCGAGGCATGCGGCCGCCTGCTGCTCGGAGGCGCCGCATTCGGACACCAGCAGCTTGGTCACCTCGTCGGCGCCGATCTTGTCGAGCTTGTCGATCTCACGCAGCACGCCCTCGATGTCGGTCAGGCCAAGTCCGCGGTAGAAGCCCTCGGAAAGCTTGCGGTTGTTGGCGTGCACGGTGGCCTTGGGCAGGCCGAAGGCCCGCAGGGCCTCCAGCGCGGAGACCATGACCAGCGGCAGCTCCACCTCGTAGTGCTCGGGCAGATCGCCGTTGCCGACCACGTCGATGTCGGCCTGGATGAATTCGCGGAAGCGGCCCTCCTGCGGGCGCTCGCCACGCCAGACCTTCTGGATCTGCCAGCGCTTGAACGGGAACGCCACGTCGCCGGAGTGCTCCACCACGTACCGGCTCAGCGGCACGGTGAGGTCGAAGTGCAGTCCGAGACGGTCCTCCACCGGAGTGTCGTTCTCCTGTCCCACCTCCTGAAGGCGGGAGAGCAGATAGATCTCCTTACTGGTCTCGCCCTTCTTCAGCAGGGAAGAGCCTTGCTCCACGGCACGCGTTTCGATGCCGAGGAATCCGTTGAGTTCGAAAATCCTGCGGAGCGTGTCGATAGCCTGCTGCTCGACGACCCGTTCTTCGGGGAGCCACTCCGGGAAACCTGATAATGATGCGCCTTTTGCCACGAGTCCATATAATAAGTCTTGTTGTGGAAAAAACCGTGCCATTTTCGATTTTTTCCTCTCTCTTACGCACTACATAAGGAGCAGGCCATGTCGGACGAGACTGCAACCACACCCGAGAACGAAACCAAGGCAACCGAGGCCAAGGGCACGGCACAGGCCGCACCCGCACCGAAGCCCGTTCCGACGCCGAAGCCCCACGCGCCGTCGCCGGCGGCCTTCGCCAAGAGGCCGGCCAAGGCGGCCGCGCCCAAGAGCACGTACTCCGAGGAGGACATCGCCGCCGCATCGGCCTTCGGACGCGTCGCCGAGGACGGCACCGTCTTCGTCAAGGACGGCGAGTCGGAGCGCGAGGTCGGCCAGTTCGCCGAGGCGGACAAGAGCGGCGCGCTGCGTCTGTACGCCACCCGCTATCTCGATCTGAAGGCCAAGCTCGATTTCCTCGCGGCCCGTCTGAAGGCCTCCGGCATCAAGGCCCACGAGATCGACGAGTCGATCAAGCTGCTGGAGCAGGAGGTCGCCAACCCGCCGGTCGTCGGTGACATCGCCGCGCTGAAGGCACAGCTGGAGGCCCTCAAGGCCGAAGGCGCCGCCCGCAAGGAGCAGCTGAGCGCCGCCCGCAGGGAGGCCGTGGCCAAGGCCGTGGCCGAACGCACGGTGATCGTGGAGAAGGCCGAGGCGCTGGCCGCCTCGCTGGGCGACAAGACCAACTGGCGTTCCACCGCCGACAAGTTCCGTGAGCTGTTCGACGAGTGGCAGGCCCACCAGCGCAACAGCGTCCGCATCGACAAGCCGCAGGCCGACGCCCTGTGGAAGCGCTTCTCCGCGGCCCGCACCACGTTCAACCAGTCCCGCCGCAAGTGGGCCCAGAACCGTGACGCCGAGCGTGCGCAGGCCAAGAGCCTCAAGGAGGCCATCATCAAGGAGGCCGAGGAGATCAAGGACTCCACCGACTGGGGCGAGACCTCCCGCAAGTTCAACGATCTGATGGACCGTTGGAAGAGGGCGGGACGCGCCGGCCGCAACGACGACGATGCGCTGTGGGCGAAATTCCGCGAGGCCGCCGACACGTTCTTCAACGCCCGTCAGGCCGATCGCGACCAGATCAACTCCAACGAGAAGGAGAACCTGGCCAAGAAGGAGGCCCTGCTGGTCAAGGCCGAGGCCCTGCTGCCCGTCAAGGACGTGAAGGCCGCCAAGGAGGCCCGTCAGGCGCTGAGCAAGATTCAGGACGAGTGGGATCAGATCGGCTACGTGCCGCGCGGCGACGTGCACCGCATCGAAAGCCGTCTGGACGACGTGGAGAAGCAGATCAAGGCCGTCGAGGACGCCGAGTGGACCCAGTCCGACCCGGAGACCGACGCCCGCAAGTCCGACTTCGAGCGTCAGCTGGACGCCCAGCTCGCCGAGCTGAGCGCGAAGATCGACGCCGAGACCGATCCGAAGAAGAAGGCCGCCCTCGAGGCCGAGAAGGCCACCAAGGAGCAGTGGCTGAACGCCATCAAGTAACAATCAGGCGATGGTGTCCCTTAACGGTGACGCGGCGCGACACCGTTAAGGGAAGAGCAAGGGTGTCATCCGAAAACATTTTCGGATGACACCCTTTTTCGTATCGAATGATCCCCTGTTTGCATGCCCTCATCAGTCGGCCATGCCGACAGCTTCCCCCAAAGGGGGAAGCCGGAATAAGAAGTATCCGAAGGCAAAAGACAAAGAAAATGCCCAAAACGAAGGATGGAGCCTTCCCCTCGAGGGGAAGGTGGCCGGCGTGAGCCGGTCGGATGAGGTGACATGTAGAACCCCAGTCCCTCATCAGTCGGCTGTGCCGACAGCTTCCCCCAAAGGGGGAAGCCAAAACGGGAAACATCCGACGGCAAGGATGGGCCTTCCCCTCGAGGAGAAGGTGGCCGGCGTGAGCCGGTCGGATGAGGTGACATGTAGAACCCCAGTCCCCTCATCAGTCGGCTGTGCCGACAGCTTTCCCAAAGGGGAAGCCAAAAATGGTCACTCGGCAGTGAAGGACAAACCTTCCCCTCGAAGGGAAGCCAAGGAGGCTCCGTCACATGTGGCGAAGCTTGGGTTCGGCGCTGTCCTTGGCGCCGGTGATGCGGTAGCAGTCGAACACGCCGTCGATCTTGCGCACGGCGGCCAGCAGCGTGGTCAGGTGCTGCGGATCGGCCATTTCGAAGACGAACTGGCTGGTGGCTACACGGTCCTCGCCGGTGGCGATGGAACCGGAGATGATGTTCACGCCGTGGTCCGACAGCATCTTCGTCACGTCCGACAGCAGATGCGGACGGTCCAGCGCCTCGACCTGGATCTTGACCAGGAACGTGCCGTTCGCGTTCGTCCACGACACATCCACGATGCGGTCGCTCTGATGCTTCTTGAGGTCAAGCAGGTTCTGGCAGTCGGCGCGATGCACCGATACGCCTTGCGTGCGGGTGATGAATCCCACGATCGCGTCGCCGGGCACGGGCATGCAGCATTTGGCGAGCTTGACCCAGATGTTGTCCACGCCCTTGACCGAGACGCCCGGCGCGGCGTCCACGTTGCGCACGCGCTGCAGCGGCAGGGCCTCCTGCTCCACCTCGTCGTCCACCTCGGAGGGGCCGACGTCCTTGACCAGTCGCGAGATCACGTTCTGCGTGGAGACCTGCCCCTCGCCGATCGCCGCGAACACGGCGTTGGGATCGGGGTAGTTCAGCTCCTCGGCCACGCCGATCAGCGCCTCGGGGGTCAGCAACGTGGAGATGGGCATGTTGCGCTTGCGCATGGCGCGCGTCAGCTCGTCACGACCCTCCTCGATGGCCTCGCTACGGCGTTCCTTGCTGAACCACTGACGGATCTTGTTGCGGGCCTTCGGGCTCTTCACGAAGCTCAGCCAGTCGCGCGACGGACCGGCGGTGTCGGACTTCGAGGTGAGGATCTCCACGGTGTCGCCGTTGTCGAGCTTGGTGTCGAGCGGCACCAGCCTGCCGTTGACGCGGGCGCCCATGGTGCGGTGGCCGACCTCGGTGTGCACGGCGTAGGCGAAGTCCACCGGCGTGGCGTCGGCCGGCAGGGAGACGATCTTGCCCTTCGGCGTGAACACGTACACCTCGGCCGAACCGAGATCCTGCTTGAGTGAACCGAGGAACTCGTCGGAGTCCGGGGTCTCGCTGGTCCAGTCGGCCAGCTGCTGGATCCACTTGAGGTTGTCGGCCTCGGACAGTTCGCGATACTCCTCGCCCTGCTCGCGCTGGCGGTCCGCCTTGTCCGGCGAGCTCAGGGCGCGGCCGGCCTGGCCGTTCTCCTTGTACTTCCAGTGCGCGGCGATGCCGAATTCGGCGCGCCGGTGCATGTCCCACGTACGGATCTGGATCTCCACGGGCTTGCCGCCGGGACCGACGACCGTGGTGTGCAGCGACTGGTACATGTTGAGCTTCGGCATGGCGATGTAATCCTTGAACCGGCCAGGAACCGGGTTCCATCGCGCATGGACGGCGCCCAGCGCCGCATAGCAGTCGCGGATCGAATCGACGATGATCCTCACGCCCACCAGATCGTAGATGTTCTCGAAGTCATGGCCGCGCACGATCATCTTCTGGTAGATCGAGAAGTAGTCCTTCGGCCGGCCCGTCACATAGGCCTTGACGTTCTGCTTCTTCAGGTCGGCGTTGACCTCCTCGAGGATCTGCTTGAGATACACCTCGCGCTGCCCGGCCCTGCGGGCCACGAGCACCACGATCTCGTTGTAGATCTTCGGGTAGAGCACCTTGAAGCTCAGTTCCTCCAGCTCGGTCTTGATGGCGTTCATGCCAAGCCTGTTCGCCAGCGGCGCATACACGTCGAGCGTCTCGCGGGCCTTGCGCTGGGCACTCGGGGTCTTCACGTAGCGCCAGGTGCGGGCGTTGTGCACGCGGTCGGCGAGCTTGACCACCAGCACGCGTACGTCGCGGCTCATGGCCACCACCATCTTGCGGATGGTCTCCGCCTGTGCGGAGTCGCCGTAATCCATCTTGGACAGCTTGGTGACGCCGTCGACCAGTCCGGTCACGGTATCACCGAACTCCTTGCGGCATTCCTCGAGCGTGTAGTCGGTGTCCTCCACGGTGTCGTGCAGCAGTCCCGCCGCCACGACCAGCGGCCCCATACCCAGATCGGCGAGGATCTGCGCCACGGCCAGCGGATGGATGATGTACGGCTCGCCCGACTTGCGCCGCTGGGGCGCGTGCTGCCTGACCGCCCGATCGTATGCGCGCTGCAGGATGGAGAGGTCCTCCCCCGGATGATGGAACGCGCACATCTGCCAGATCGGCTGCAGCGGATTCAGCGGATCGGTGCTGATCTCGCAGCCGAGCATGTGCGCCGAGATGTCCTGCGGCTTATCACTGCCGTGCTCGTCTCGTTCAGCCATGATGTTCTCCTCTCCTGCGCCGAAGCCGGCCGTGTGCCCATTGTAGGGCCACGTCCCGCAAACGGCGTCACGCCGTACGGGGTTCCCTGTACGGAACAAGGCGGCGAACCGCACGAAGCGACTCGCTGCCCGTCGGTCACCCGTCGATTCCGCGTCTATCCGTCAGTACCTATCCGTCAGTACCTACCCGCCGGTACGTACCGGTCAGTCCCGCACGCCCGTGGAGCCGAATCCCCGTTCGGCCCTGTCGGATCCGGGAAGCCGCTCGGCCTCGATGAACCGGGCCTCGACGTACCTCTGGATCACCAGCTGGGCGATGCGGTCGCCCACATGGAACTCGACGGTGTTCTTCGGGTCGAGGTTGATCAGCGGCACCTTGATCTCGCCGCGGTATCCGGCGTCGATGGTGCCGGGGGCGTTGAGCACGGTGACCCCCTGCTTGACGGCCAGACCGGACCTCGGATGCACCAGTCCGACGTAGCCATGCGGCAGTGCGATGGCCACGCCCGTCGGCACCAGCGCCCGTTCGAAGGGTTTGAGCACCACGTCGATGGCGGTGCGAAGGTCGGCCCCCGCGTCACCGGCATGGGCGTAGTGCAGATCCACCGGTCCGCCGGTCAGCGACCTGACCAGAACCTCGACGTTCTCCGGACCGTCATATGCCTCGTCGTATGCCATATCAGCCAGCGCATTCCTCGCACACCGGGTCGCCGTCGGCGGTGGTGTAGGCCAGCTGGCTGCGGTGCTTGACCAGGAAGCATTCGGAGCAGACGAACTCGTCGCCCTGCATCGGGATGACGGTGACGGACGAGTCCTCGTTGCTCAGATCGGCACCCGGCAGCTCGTAGTCCTCCGCGATGGCGTTCTCATCGTCGTCGATGTCGCTGTTCTGGTTCTGGCGAGAGCTGTTGCCCAGAGCCTCGATGGACTCCTCGTCCTCGTCCTTGCTCCTCGGAGTATCGTAATCCTGAGCCATTGGTGCCCCTTTCTCATGACGCGGTGTCATTGTTCTGCGCCATAGGATACACGATTTCAAATACCCGCAAAATTCGACACGTGGGGCACAATAGAAGTATCAGTGAACTTTTTAGGAAGTCGGGTGCCTGTATGTCGAACGAAACGCTCAAGGTGGCGCATTTCGAGCATGTCAGTTCAAGCGGTGATCTGATCTTCAGCGCGGACGGACGCCGGTTCGTCGTGCGCGTCGACGATCGTCTGGAACAGGGCATTCTCGAGAGTCGGCAGATCCGCGAGGAGAACGAGGGCGCGCCCGATCCGCAGGCCAGCGTGACGATCCCGATCTCCACGATCCAGTCGCTCATCCGCGCCGGGTTCTCCACCACGGAGGTCTCGGAACAGTACGCCGTCAGCGAGGCGCTGGTGCGCCGGTTCGCACGTCCCGTGGAGACGGAGAAGAAGTACGCCGTCGAGCAGTTCCTTTCGGCGAGGGCGCCGGGCGTCTCGCGCAGGAACGTCTCCGACATGATCGAGTCGTCGCTCGCCTCCGCGCGGCTCACCACCGATTCGCTGCAGTGGAAGGCCACCCGTCACGGGCGCGAGCCGTGGCACATCCATGCCTCGTTCGCGGCCGCGGGACGGACGCTCAAGGCGGAGTGGGCGTGGGACATGCGCGACAATTCGGTGACCCCGCTCAACTCCCTGGCGTCCAAGCTGCTCAAGGCCTCGGCGCTGTCCGGCGACGACGATTTCCTGGAGAACCGGTTCGGCCCGTTCCCGATGATTCCGGACGCGGGAACCCCGGTTTCCGAATTCTCCACCCCAACCGTCCAGAATGTGGACAATATGGGCGATTCGCCGTCATCGGCCGGCCGGGATGGCCGATCGGAAACGGCCGGTTCCGATAATGCCGGCTCATCCGACACCCCCGTTTCCGGAACAACCGGGGCGGATGGTGCCGGCGCCGCGCAGAACGTCGGTGGCGAAGACCGTCCCGGTTCCGGCGCGGCATGGGTGTACGGCACGGGATCGTCGAGCCGGAAAACCGACCGGACCCGTTCCGACCCGTCCGACGCCTCCGACGCGAACGCCGGCAAGGAGCATACGGCAAATGCGGCAGACGGTACGGATCCCGACCGCACCGTCCCCGAACCGCTGGTCAGACCCGATCAGATCGCCGAGCACAACCGTTCCGGGCAGTCCTCTTCCGGACAGGACGACAAGCCGCGCAGGAAGTCACGCCGCAGCGCCGTGCCCAGCTGGGACGAGATCCTGTTCGGCGAGTAGGCCGAGCGCGAATAGGCGGTCACACCGGATCGGTCACGTCAGATCGATCAGCAGCGGCACGTCCATCTCCACCATCGTCTGCGATCCGTGCACGGAGGGCAGCCTCGTCGCCTTGTCCGACTGGATGCGTGAATCGACGATGGTGACCCTTCCCGCCGCACTGACGAGCACGTCGCCGATCATCGGCTCCACCCGCGGATCGACCCGCCCGTAGACGCCTTCGGCGATGGCCTGGCCGCGCGTGCGGATCAGGGCGAGATCCCCGAGCCGGTCCCGCCAGCGGTCGGCGATGTCGTTCGGGTCCTCCCCCGGCTGCGCGTACAGCATCACCGCACGGGGCTCGCCGCCCACGGCGGCCACTCCCCTCGCCAGCTGCGGCTCGGCCGCGATGTCGATGCGACGCTCCGGATCGGTGGCGACCATGCCGTGGTCCGCGGTGATCACGATCAGCGTGCCCTTCGGGGCGTTGCGGCGCACCGCGGCCAGCTGGGCGTCGATGCGTTCGAAGGCGCCCACCCACTTGTCGGAGTTCCAGCCGTAGTTGTGGCCGGTCTTGTCGGCGTCGCGGATGTACAGATACGTCAGTCCCGGCGTCGCCGCGGCCCGGCAGGCGGCCATCACCCGGTCGTTGGGCAGGACGTTGGCCACGTAGTCGGCTCCGCGGAAGGCCGCCCGGGTCAGCGGCGAGGACGCGAACTTCGGCAGGCCGGACGAGGTGACCCGCACGCCCATCCCCCGCAGACGCTCGAACACGGTCGGCTGGGTCTGCAGCCGCTCGGGGGCGATGGCGTCCTTGAACTGGATGAGCTGGCTCATCTGTCCGGTCTCGGTGTTGAGCTGCGTGTACCCGGTCATGCCGGTGAGGCCGGGGCAGGTGCCGGTGCCGAACGTGCTCATCGCCGCCACGGTGGTGCTCGGATAGCAGGTCGCCGCCGGTCGGGCGTTCGCACCGTCCTCGAGCAGGGAGCGCAGATACGGGGCGTGGCCGCGGCGCATCGCCAGATTCCAGAAGCCCAGACCGTCCACCATCACCACGATGGCGCTGGAGACGCGGGGCAGGCCCAGCTGCTCGCGGAGGCGTTCGGGATCGTCGTGCAGCGCCGTGGCGACCGGATGCCCAATGGCCGCGGACAGTGCCGGCAGCACGCAGCTGAGGTGTCTGGCTCCCCCTCGGCCCTGACCATTCGTCCCCACATAGGGCACCGCTTCCTGCAGTCGCAGCAGTTCCTCGCCATCCGGCACTTCAACACTCATGCCTCCCATTCAACCACTGGGATGGGTCGAATCCATGACGCAACCGGCGGCGGGCGCGACGACAAGTATTATGGATAGTCGATTCACCCGAAAAGGAGCATCCGATTTGGCCAGAAAGCACAAGACGCAGCCGTCGTTCGACCCGCGCACGGTGAAGGAGCACATCGTCGATACGCCGTTGAACGAGGAGATGAGCAAGTCGTTCCTCGAATACGCGTATTCGGTGATCTACGCCCGCGCCCTGCCGGACGCCCGCGACGGCATGAAGCCGGTGCAGCGCCGAATCATCTACCAGATGGGGCAGATGAACCTCAATCCGGACCGCCCCTACATGAAGTCGGCGCGCGTGGTCGGCGAGGTGATGGGCAAGCTGCACCCGCACGGCGATTCGGCGATCTACGAGGCCATGGTCCGCCTCGCCCAGCCGTTCGCCATGCGCCTGCCGCTGGTGGACGGCCACGGCAACTTCGGTTCGCTCGACGACGGCCCGGCGGCCTCCCGATACACCGAGGCCCGTCTCGTGCCGGCGGCCCTCGGCATGAACGCGAACATCGACGAGGAGACCGTCGACTTCGTGGGCAACTACGACAACAAGCTTCAGGAGCCGACCGTCCTGCCGAGCGCGATCCCGAACCTGCTGGTCAACGGCTCCTCCGGCATCGCCGTGGGCATGGCCACCAACATGATCACGCACAATCTCGGCGAGGTGGTGGCCGCGGCCAAGCATCTCATGGCCCACCCCGAGGCCACGGTGGACGACCTCATGCGGTTCGTGCCCGGCCCCGACCTGCCCGGCGGCGGCATCATCATGGGACGCGACGGCATCCGCGAGGCGTACGAGACCGGCCGAGGATCGTTCGTCACCCGCTCGGTGACCCATGTGGAGAACATCACCGCCCGCAAGAAGGGCATCGTCGTGACCGAACTGCCGTACATGGTGGGGCCGGAGAAGGTGCTGGAGCGCATCTCCGAAGGCGTCAAGAGCAAGAAGCTCGAAGGCATCACCGGCGCGATCGACCTGACCGACCGGCACAACGGCACGCGCATCGTGATCGAGGTGAAGACCGGGTTCAGCCCCGAGGCGGTGCTCGCCCAGCTGTTCCGATACACCCCGCTGCAGGACTCGTACACCATCAACAACGTGGCGCTGGTCAACGGCCGGCCGCACACGATGGGTCTGCGCCAGCTGCTCGAGGTGTGGATCGACCACCGCCGTTCGGTGGTCCGGCGCCGCAGCGAACACCGCAAGCGCAAGGCCGAGGAGCGTCTGCACCTCGTGGAGGGCCTGCTGCTGGCCATGATCGACATCGACGAGGTCATCCAGGTGATCCGATCCTCCGAGGACGCCGACACCGCGAAGACCCGGCTGATGGCCGTGTTCGATCTCGACGACGTGCAGGCGCAGTACATCCTCGACCTGAGGCTGCGCCGGCTCACCCGCATGAGCCGCATCGAGCTGGAGGCCGAGCGCGACGACCTGCGTCGGCGCATCGAGGAGCTGACCGTGATCCTCGGTTCGGCGCAGGAGCTCGACCGCGTGGTCACCGACGAGATGGACGAGGCCGTGGCCAAGTGGGGGGATGCGCGACGTACCGTGCTGCTCGACACCGACGACGACGGCAAGCTCACCCCCGTGGTCAGCGAGGCCGTGACCGTGCCGGCCGGCTCCGGCGCGGATGGCTCCCCCGTCGGAGCGCAGGCCGCACCGACCGCGCAGACCTCCCGGGCCGCACTGGCCGCGATCCGCACGGCGAACACCGTGGCCGACGCGGCGGCAGCGGCGAAGGAGGCCGCGGCCGCCAAGGACAAGGACGGCGCCGCGGCGCTGACCATCGCCGACGAACCGTGTGCGGTGGCGATGAGCGCCTCCGGCCGCATCGCCCGCATGCCCGCCGGCATGCTCGACGTGTACCGGGCGCGCACCGCGTCCACCAGGCGGGTGCCGGACGACCAGATCATCAGCATCTTCGCCACGCGCACCACCGCACGCTATGCGCTGCTGACCTCGGCCGGCCGGTTCGTGCTGGCCCACGTCAGCGATCTGCCGACGCTGCCGATGGCCGAGGAGATCTCGCTGACGTCGGGCATCGCGGCCGATGAGCTGCTCGCCTCCACGGAAAGCACGGAACCGATCGACGGCGAACGCACCGTCACCGCCGTGGCGCTGGGCGACGACGAGCAGCCGCTGGCCATCGGCACGCGCGGCGGCGTGATCAAACGATGGAACCGCGAGTCGCCCACCACCATGGATTCATGGACGGTCATCGATCTCAAGGACGGCGACGAGGTGGCGTTCGCCGCACCGGCGGCGGACGACGACCGTCTCGTCTTCGTATCCACCGATTCCTCGCTGCTCACGTTCGAGGCGGGCAACGTCCGTGCCCAGGGCCGCAATTCCGCCGGCATGGCGGGCATCCGCCTCGCCGAGGGCTGCCGGGTGGCCGCGTTCGCCGTGGTGCCCGCCGGCAAGGTGGCGTGGACGACCGAGGAGACCGAGGACGGTCTGACGTCGCAGTCCGGCGCGGTGGTGCTCACCGTGGCCGGCGATTCCGAGGCCCTCGAGGGCACGGAGAACGGCGCGGCGAAGGTCACGCCGCTGGAGATGTACCCGACCAAGGGCCGCGGCACCGGCGGCGTGCGCTCGCAGCGGTTCCTCAAGGGTCAGGACACGCTGATCCGCGCCCATGTGGGATCGTGGCCGCTGTTCGCCTCGACCTCCTCGGGCGCCCCGGTCGAGCTGCCCGCCGTCGACATGCGGCGCGACGCCTCCGGCGTGGAGCTCGCCGCACCGATCGCGACCGTGGCCTGACCGACGAACATGGCCTGACCGACGAACGGTCACGACTTCGACAGCGGCAGCGAGATCAGCATGACAGTGCCGTCGTCGGAGGTGGATTCCACCTCGACGGTGCCGCCATACCGGTTCGCCACGTCGCGGGCGAGCGCCAGCCCCAGACCGTATCCCTGATGCTGGGTGCCGTCGTCGTCGCGGGCGAACCGTCGGAACAGCCGTTCCGGATCGGATCCGATGCCGGGACCGTGGTCACTCACCCGGATCGCGACGTCGCCATGGTGCCGGTAGCCGAGGGATACGGTGACCACGCCGTCGTCGGGAGAATGGGCGATGGCGTTGTCGAGCACGGCCACGATGCAGCGGGAGATGCCGGTGGCGTTGCCCTGCACGACGAATTCGTCGCGGTCGCCGTCCACGCGCACCCGCACGTCGATGCCGTGGCGCTGCGCGAGCGGCTCCACCGAGGCGACCGACTGGTCGACCACGTCGGCGAGCGCCACCGGTTCGGCGTTGACGGCTCCGCGGGCGGCGACGAGCAGGTCGGTGATGATCGCGTTCATGCGGTCGACGTCGGCCCGCAGGTCGGTCAGGGCCTGGTCGATGGGCTGGTGCCGGTCGTAGCGGAAGGCCAGCAGGTCGATGCGGGTGGAGATCACGGCCAGCGGGGTCTTCAGTTCGTGGCTGGCGTCGGCGACGAAGTCCTTCTGCAGTTTCAGCGCCCGTTCGAGCGGTTCGACCTCCCTGCGCGAGTAGTACCAGCCGATGAGTCCCACGGCGACGATGATGCCGATGACGAAGGCGGTGATGAGCATCAGCGCCTTGCGCGTGTCGATCACCATCATGCCGCTGCCGAATTCGCGTGCCGCCAGCATGAGGTCGGGGTCGATGCCGCGTTCGGTGAATTCGTGTCGTGAGCCGAGCAGGACTCCGGCCACGAAGATCAGTCCGCCGATCACGGTGACCACGGATGTGGCGATCATCATCCGACGGCTGATCGATCCGGCGGTGCTGCCGCGACGCCGTCGCCTTTTCTCGCTCGTCTCGGTCGGGCCATTCATGCGCAACTCCTTTCCGCCCGGTTCCCTCTACTCGGCTTCGGGCCGGCCGATGCGGTATCCGCGTCCGCGTACCGTGTCGATGATCGCCTTGGTGGTCTTGCTGCGGATCATGGAGACGTAGACGTCGACGACCCCCTGGTCGCTGCCTTCGGAGAACACCCGGCCGAGGAGTTCGTCGCGGGCGAAGACGTGGTCTGGCGATGAGGCGAGCAGGGCGAGCATGTGGGTTTCGGTGTCGGTGAGCGGGGTCTGGCGTCCGTCCGGATCCTCGATGAGCATGGCGTCGGTCTTGAGCAGCCAGTCGCCGATGATCACGCTGGCGCTTTGCGCCCGGTAGCCGCGCAGCAGCGCGCGGAGCCTGGCTTCGAGTTCGGTGATGTGGAACGGCTTGGTCAGGTAGTCGTTCGCCCCGCTGTCGAGTCCCTCCACGATGTCATCGACCGAGGAGAGCGCGGTGAGCATCAGGGCGGGTACGGTGATGCCTGCGCGCCTGAGGGATCGGACGAGGTCGAGTCCGTCGCCGTCGGGCAGTCGACGGTCGACGATCAGGGCGTCGTAGCCGCCGTGCTCCTGCCGCCTGATGAGGGTTTCGGCCTGCGCCCGCGTCTGCGCCCACTCCACCCGGTAGTTCACGTCCAGCATCTCCTGCATCATCGAACCGAGGTTCGGGTCGTCCTCGATCAGTATCACCGCCGGCAGCAGCAGTCGTTCCGGATTCTCACGTTCCTGCATGGGTTACCTTTCCCTCGTCGTCACCGTGCATACGCCGTTCCATCCAATGGTGTCCCCACTCAGACGCCGCTAAGAAACACGGCGTGTCCCGTTGTCGCGGTCGCAGGTAACGTGGGGAGCCATGAGTATGGTGTTTTCGGCGAGGGACGTATCGTGCACGGTCGGCGGACGCCGCGGGGACGTCGGGCAGGCCGACGGCCGGTCCGACGGAGGGGTTTCGGATCGGACGATCTTTTCGGGGATCTCGTTTGCGATCGACGAGGGGC
Organism: Bifidobacterium simiarum; assembly: GCF_002802905.1. GTDB lineage: Bacteria > Actinomycetota > Actinomycetes > Actinomycetales > Bifidobacteriaceae > Galliscardovia > Galliscardovia simiarum. The sequence goes on along the minus strand of NZ_PEBK01000001.1, from coordinate 408,830 downwards.
AGATCGTGGATCTGACCGGACCGTCCGGTTCGGGCAAGACGTCGCTGCTCACCGCGTTCGCCCGGCTCAATCCGAATGCGCATGGCACGTTCATGCTTGACGGGCGCGACGCCTCCGAGTTCACCGTGCAGCAGTGGCGCCGGGCGGTGGCCTATCTGCCGCAGAAGCCGGTGCTGATCGGCGAGCGGGTGGCCGACGTGATCCGTCTGCCGTTCACGCTGGCGGTGCGCCGGGAGCGGGAACGGTCGTGGTCGCGCCGGCTGCGTTCGCTCCTGCACGACGTGGCGCCCACGTATCCGAGCGACGACGACATCCGCGCGGCATTGGACGCCGTGGGATGCGATGACATCGAACTGACCCGCTCCCCGCATGAGCTTTCCGGCGGGCAGGCCGCGCGCGTAAGCCTGATCCGCACGCTGATGACGAAGCCCCGCATGCTGCTGGCCGACGAGGTGGACGCTGGTCTCGACGACGACAACGCGGAGAAGGTGGCGAGGATCATGGCCCACGCCGCCGGCAATGGCATGGCGGTGGTGAGGATCCGGCACCGGCCGCCGGACGGGCACGCCTCGCGGATCATCGAACTGGCTCACGGCGAGCTTCATGAAAGGACGTTGGCATGAGCGGCGTGCATTACGCGATCGACGTATGGGGTCTTCTGGTGGCGCTGGCGATGGTGGCCGTGGCCGCCGGCATCTCCGGACTGATGCGCATGGGCATCGGACGGACGCTGCTGTGGTCGGCGTGCCGCGCCCTGGTGCAGCTGTGCGCCATGGGGTTCATCATGGGGTTCGTGATCCAGGCGAACAACCCGTGGATGGCGTTCTCGCTGATCGCGGTGATGCTGATCGCCGCCGTGCAGATCACGCTGTCCCGCGCCAAGGGCGTGCCGAAGGGGCTGGTCGGCCCGGTGTTCCTGAGCCTGACCGTGACGATGCTGCTGATGATCTCGCTGGTCACCGAGCTGATCGTACGCCCGCAGCCATGGTATTCGCCGCAGCTGGTGATTCCGCTGACCGGCATGCTGCTGGGCAACACCGTCTCCGCGCTGGCCGTGGGACTCAGCCGCTTCTATGAGAGCATGCGCGAACGCCGCGACGAGGTGACCACCATGCTGGCGCTCGGCGCCACCGCGTGGGAGGCGGCCCGCCCGTCGATCGTCTCGTCGATCCGTCTGGGCCTGCTGCCCACCAACGCCTCGCTGGCCTCGGCCGGCATCGTCACGATCCCCGGCATGATGGCCGGTCAGGTGATCGCCGGCGGCGACCCGCTCAACGCCGGCAAATACCAGTTCGTCGTGTTCGCGGCCATCGCCGCGCTGACCCTGCTGGCCGACGGACTGATCATGTCGATGATCTACCGCACCTGCTTCACCAAGGACGACCAGTACGCGCTGTGACCCGCGGCCGTTGCACCATATGATTCCAGGCATGGCCCGCGTATCGCCGTACACGACACGCCCGGCACCCGCGCGGCGAATCCTTCCGCAACGATTCGCCGTCTCCCTTCGTATATTTCAATGACGAGATTCGGGGAGGGAACCGTACGGGAGGTGACGGACGCATGGGTGACGAGCCGTTGTCGGCGCATGGTACGCGCAGACTGATCGACGCCGTCGTGCGCCGTCGGTCCCGTCGCGCGGCCGATCGTCTGGTTCGCGCCTACTATGACGCGCTGCTGCGATTTGTCTCCCGTCAGGTGCGCGACGCCGACGAGGCCGATGCCATCGTCCAGGAATCGTTCATCGCCGCGTTGCGGTCATTGTCTTCGTACGACCCCGACAAGGGCGCGTTCGCCACCTGGCTGTATCGCATCGCGACCTACAAGGTGATCGACTGGCGAAGGGCCCGGCCGGCGCAGGCGCTTTCCGTGGATGATGTCGGCGTCTCACCGTCCGAGCCGCGATTCGGTCAGAACGTGCCGTCGCAGGCGGCCGACGCCGACCTGCTGGAACGCATCGGCGCGTCGATCGCGAACGAGGACGAGCGCACGCAGGTGATCTGGCGGCTACGCATCTATGAGCGGATGAGCTTCCCCGAGATCTCCGCGGTGATGGACATGCCCGAGCCGGCGGTGAAGGCCCGCCATTACCGGTTGCTGAGCCGCATACGGAAGGAGTTCGGCGATGAATACGAGTGACATGGCAGACGAGTCGAAGGAACTGGAGGCCATGGAGTCCCGGCTGATGACCATGGCCGACGACGCCGGCACACGGTCCTCCAATGGACGGCCCGACAACGGGCCCGGCAACAGACCGGCTCGCCGGCGGATCCGTCTGATCGTGGACCGGGGACTGCCCCCGCGGACCCGACTGATCGATCTGCTGGCCGACGTGACCGGCACGCTGTCCTGGCGCAACGTGTTCTTCGGCCTATGGGACTGCATGCTGCTCGCGACGATGGTTGCGCTCGTCGCATGGGGAGGCGTGTTCGCCCTTGCGTCCGGAGGGCTCTCCCCCGTCATGGGCGCCGAAGTCGACGAGAAGCTTCGGATGCTGTACGTACCGACGTTCGTCATCTCGCCCCTGCTGTACGGGCTGGTGAACCTGCTGGCCGCGTGGAAGGAACGCGAGGCCCGCATGGATCAGCTGCTGCGGACGTACCGGTGGCCGAGCCGACGTCTGCGCGCGGTGCGCATGATGGTCTTCGGCCTGATCTCGGCGGCGGGGTCCGTCCTCTTCGCCGCGACGATGTCGCTGTGCTCCCCGCTGAGGTTCTCCCCGCCGACCCTGCTGGGGGTGTCGTTCAGTGCCCTGTTCCTGTTTGCGGCCGGCCAGCTGCTGGCCGATCTTCGGCTTTCCCCTCCGCTGTCGTTCATCCCGATGCCGGCCCTGTGGTCGGTGATGAGCGTCGTCCTGCTGTCCGCGCATACCGTGGTGGAGCCCATGCTGTCCCGGCTTCCCGCGGCGCTCACCCTATGCGCCTCGGCATTGTTCGCCATGGTCTATCTGCTCATGCTGCGCCGGTACTGCGACGAGCGTCCGACGGAACTCGTTTCCCGGACCGTGCCCGTCGCCGCCGTCTGACCACCCCGCCGACGCCATCACCGAAGACGCCGCCACCCACAAAGAAGACAAGGAATTCCATGCTCAAGCTACGTCACGTTTCGAAGCGGTTCCACGACCGAACCATCCTCGACGACATCGATCTCACGTTCCATGAGGGCGTCTACGGACTTCTGGCGCCGAACGGCGCAGGCAAGACCACGTTGATGAAGATGATCGCCACGCTGCTGTATCCCACCGCCGGCTCGATCCAATGGAACGGCGAGGACATCATCGCCATGGACGAGCGCTACCGGGGCCTGCTCGGCTACCTGCCGCAGGACTTCGGCTACTACCCGAACTACACGCCGCGACAGTTCCTCCGCTACGTCGCGGCGCTGCAGGGCATCCGTCGGGGCCGTGTCGACAAGCGCATCGACCGGATGCTCGCCATGGTGGGTCTCGAGGCCGCGGCCGACCGGAAGATGCGATCGTTCTCCGGCGGCATGATCCAACGGGTCGGCATCGCGCAGGCGATCATCCACGACCCGCAGCTGCTGATTCTCGACGAGCCGACCGCTGGTCTGGATCCGAAGGAGCGCGTGCGGTTCCGCAACCTCATCCACGATCTCGCCGCAAGGCGTACGGTGATCCTGTCCACGCACATCGTCTCCGATCTGGAGACCATCGCCGGCAGCGTCATCATGATCCGGGACGGACGCGTCATCGCGAACGGCACGCCCGCCGACATCTGCGCGGCTCTGGAAGGGCACCTCTACGAGATGCCGGCGTCGGTGCCGCTGCCCGACGGATGCCGTCCGCTCAGCGAGGTGCAGTACGGACCGTTCACTCGGCAACGCGTCTACTCGCCCACGAGTCTTCCCGGCGTCGTCGCCTTCCCGTCGGTGACCGAACTGGCCTCGGCCACCACGACCGTCCAGCCGAATCTGGAGGATGCGTTCCTGGTCGCCTACGGCGACTGACCGCATACCCCGCGTAGGAAAGGATGCCGATGAATCTCACTGTGTTCCTCGCCGAAATGCGCAAGATCTGGCGCCCACTGCCCGTGCTGGCCATGCTGGTGTGCGCGTCGCTGTTCACGCTGCAGGCGGCGGGTCAGGCTTCGATGTTCACCCATAATGCGTTGACGTCCGCGAACTCACTGGGCAATGCCGCGGACAACGACTTCATCGCCAACATGGTCGAACGATACGGTCCGACCCTTGACCGTCAGACGAAACAGGGGCTCGCCGGCGAGCTGAACCGGCAGAAGCGGATGTTCGCCGACGGCCTCGCCACGATCCCGCAGGCCCGTGCCGCGAACGTCGGCGACTACGATTCGTTCAACCGGTACATGGAAGGCCGGTTCGGCAGCGGCAGGGTGACGGTCACGATCGATGACGACGGCAACGACGTGTACGCCGATCCCCTGCTGCAGACGGTGAATGCGGACCGGGCCATGAGCCGCACGCTCTCCCACATCACGTTCCTGCGTCAGGTGCTGGACCGGACATCCGGGGCGGATCGGCATTCGCGTGATATGGCGACGCTGGAACTGCGCATCATGCTCTCCCGAAGCGTCATCGACCGGTTCGGCGGAGGGGAGCCGACGGGAAGCTACGACGATCAGGGCAGACCGCTGAACGGTTCGCCGGAGCTTGCGCAGCTGCCCGCCACGATCACGCAACGCGTCGACACGGTCTACGGTCACACCGAACGATACGGCTATCTGGGGTCGGATGTGGTCGATCTGGTGACGAACATCGTGACCCTGCTGTTCATCGCCGCGCCGATCTGTTCGCTGATCATGGCGCTGCCGCTGATGACTCGCGACCGACAGCGCCGCATGCTTGCTCTGCAATACGCCTCCCGTACCGGCAGACATGTGGTCCGGAACCAGCTGGCGGCCATATCCGCGACCACTCTGATCACGTCGGCCGGCGTCTGCTTGATGCTTGCCATTGCCGCCACATGGCCGATACGGGCGTTCATGTCCTGTCCCGTCATCAGCGTCATGACCATTCAGCTCGTCTGGTTCGATCTTGATCTGCGATCGTATCTGATCGCCGCCACGGCCGTCGCGATGCTGTTCTCCCTGGCCGTGGTGATGCTCGTCACCTTCCTGACGCGACGTACCTCGGGCATGATCGCCATGCTGCTTCGGGCGGTGCCGGCGACCGTGGCGTGCGTCGCGCCGACGGCGATGCTGCTTGCTCCCGCCCTGTTCCTGCTGTCCGGGCCGCTGAACCGTTGGGTTCCTCTGCCCGGCAACGAACCGATGCTGTTCGGGCTCGTTCTGACGGCGGCGGGCGTCCTGTGGGTCACGGCCATCATCCGGCTGCGGCACCGGGAACCGGACGGCGTGTGACATGGCCGGCAGGCATACGGCAAAGGACGCGCGTGGGTTCCATCGGTCCGGAGGGCGTTGCCGGCCCGGAGGACATCGTCGGTCCGGTTGGCGTCACCGGTCCAGCGGTGGCCATCGTCTTCCGATGTGGCCGGTCGTACGCCACGAGCTGCGCAAGATCGCGACGCTGCCGATGATATGGGGCTTTCTCGTCGTATGCGTCGCCTTGAACCTGACGCTTGCCTCGCTGCACGCGATCTCGATTCGCGACGACATCGATTTCATCGGCCGGACGGTCGCCGTGGCCGGTACACGAGTCGACGGAGGATTCGCCGGACGGGTGCGGCATCTGCCCGAAAGCCGTCAGCGGGAGGATCTGCTGCAAGCCTTGGAAGGCGATGTCCGGATCCCGACCGGCCACGACATCACCGAACTCGGAAGACGGTACGTCGATCTGCTGCACTCCGGCGAACGCGGACCGCTGGCGAACCTCATGAACGACAAGTACCGGACGCTCGCCGGACATGCCCGGGCCATGCATGATTCCGGCACGTCATCGGATCTGTATCTCGGCGTGGCCAGCGAACGGATCCATACCGCCCTGTTCGGTACGATGCTCGGCGGCGTGACATGGGAGGCCATCGCCTTCGCCGTGCTCGCCATGCTGTATGCGTTGGGACGCGAACGACTGGCGCGAACCGAGTCGACCGTCATGTCCACGAGGTTCGGGCGAAGGATCGTCCCCGCCAAAATGCTCGCCGCGGGAATGATCGGCGTCTGCGGGTTCCTACTGTTCGTCCTGTCGGCGATCGCCCCGTATATGACGGCACTCGCCGACTCGCCCATCTGGGGCATGGATGTTTCGGGACCGTTCAACCGGGCGACCACCGAACTGGGCGAACAGCCGTTCCTGACGTGGACGCGGTTCACGTTCGTCGGGTATCTGGGCGCGTCGACGGCATTGTCGTTCATGCTGATGCTGACGGCCCTGCTGCTGGCGGCAGTGGCGGGAACCCTATGCCGGAGCATGGCGGCGGCGTTCTCGGCGACGGGACTTGTCATGTTCGCCGCGGGAGCGCTGCCCGCCGTATGCGCCCAGAACGGCTGGTGGGAGGCCTACCATCTGATTGTCCTGATTGCCGCCGGACCGATGCATGCGCTGCTCACCCGTTCGATGTGGTTCACCGACATGGGGCTGAAGGCCCTGATGCCGTGGCAGGAAAGCATCGAAACACTCGCCTCGGCGATCATACTGGCCATCGCCGTGAAGATGGCCTGTCGCAGGTTCCGCGGGAAGGATCTGTAGCGATGCCTATGGTCGGACGGCGGAATGCTGAGGCCCGACCGCTAGGCCTTGCGGGGCATGTCAGTGTCGGTGTCAATCACGATGGTGACGGGACCGTCGTTGACCAGACCGACCCGCATGTGGGCGCCGAACCGGCCTTCGCGCACCTTCACGCCGCCGGAGCGCAAAGCCTCGTTGAATTCGATCCACGTCAGGTTCGCGTGTTCGGGCTTGCCTGCGCCGACGAAACTGGGACGGTTGCCCTTGTGCACGTCCGCGTACAGGGTGAACTGGGAGATCGAGAGGATCTCGCCACCCACGTCCTGGATGGAGCGGTTCATCCGGCCGTGCTCGTCCTCGAACACGCGCAGGCACAGCACCTTGTGTGCCAGCCAGGCGATCTCCCGCTCGTCGTCAGAGTCGGAGACCCCGACCAGCATCATGTATCCGTGGCCGATCTGCTGGGGTTCGAACGTGACGTCCGGGGTGCCCAGCTCGTTGACCACGTCCACGCTGGCCTGCGACACCCGCTGCAATACGATTCTCATGACCCCGATTATGGCATGACGGCCGCGACACCGTATCGATGGCGATATCGGGACGCGGCCGTCATGATCGGGTCATCGCATCGGGCTCACAGCACGTTGCTCGGCTTGACGAAACGCCATCCGCGCTGGTTCCACGCCTGGTCCCAGAACTCCCATTCCAGCTCGCAGCTCTTGAGGAAGATCTCCTCGGTACGCTTGAGGTGCTCCTCACGGTACTTCGGCGCCTCGGTGTCGAGCAGTTCGAACATCTTCGGCAGCACGGAATCGCCTTCGCCGTCAAAGTTGGCGTAGAAGTCGATCCACGGCTTGAACACGTTGTCCTCGCCGTTCTTGCCCTCGCGCACCAGCTCGTTGCCGATCTCGATGTACGTCCACGGGCAGGGGGTCATCGCGGCCACCACGTCGATCAGGTCGCCGGTGCGGGCCGCGTTGTACATGTGCTCGTTGTACAGGTAGGTGAACGGGGCCTGGGCCTCATGCTGCAGCGACTCGTACTCCACGCCGGCCACGTCGCAGAAGTTGTGGTGCGGGTGGATCTCGCTGTTGAGCACGAAGCCGATCTGCTGGGAGAAGAACGCCATCTGCTTGCGGTTCACGCACTTCTGGATCGCGCCCGCATACACCTTGATGAAGGCGTTGAGGTAGTTGAAGTCCTGTCCGACATAGAAGGTCAGGGCCTCCTTGGGCAGGTCGCCGTTGGCGATGCCCTGCACGAACGGGTGCTTGAGGATCTCCTCGAAGATCGGGGTTCCGGCCTTGACGAGCCGCTGGGAGAAGGATTCGGTGCTGTCGGTCATCTGTGCTCTTTTCCGATGCGTTGGTTGATGGTTTGCCAAATGCACACTGGAATTACCAGACGCGACTGACGTCGAAATCACTTTCCTACGTTGGTCCTAGCCAAATCAGGTTCGAAGGGATTGGCGTACAGCCATCTCAGCGCAAGGCACCCCTAGTGTTTCCGCGTATGCGTTCACAGGCTAACACCCGGTGGCGCCGACCCGCAAGCGCGAGTGCCGGAACCAGCGACCGTCCGGTCCACGGTTCGGACGATCGGTTGTCGTACGTCAACCGGGTCATTATGCTCACTTGCGTCTTCGAACCACGAGACGAACCACGAAACGGGGAGCATAGGAAGAGCATGGCCATTGCGGGAACATCGATCATCACGTTGCTGTGGGTGCTCGTGGCGGGCATCGGCGCCGGATTCGTCGGCTATGCGGTCGGCGCCTCGTCGCTGGTCTCCTACCCCGCCATGCTGGCGCTCGGCGTGCCGCCGGTGCTCGCCAACACCACGAACACCGTGGGCGTGGTCGGCACGGGAGTCGGCGGATGCCTCTCGGCACGCAAGGAGCTCACCGGCCATCGCGCCCGCGTGATCGCCTACGCGATCATCGGCGTGGTCGGCGGCATCCTCGGCGGCATCCTGCTGCTTGACCTGCCGCCGCAGGTATTCGAATATCTGGTGCCGCCGCTGATCCTGTTCAGCGCGCTGATCATCGCGTTCAACCCGCGGGGACGGGCCCACGCCCGCGAAGCCGTGCATCAGGCGCTCGGCCCCGACTCCGTTCAGGGCCGGGAGGTCTCACGGCAGTCGTCGGCCAAGCCCAGGGACGATATCCGCAAGGACCCGTGGTGGATGTGGCTCGGCATGGCGTTCGTCGGCACCTACAGCGGCTATTTCGGTGCGGGAGCGGGTACGCTCGCCCTCGCCATGCTGGATCTGGGCAGGATCGGCAGGTTCCATGAGATCAACGCGCTGAAGACGGTCGTCGGGTTCGGCGCGAACGTCACCGCGTCGGTCATGTTCATCATGCGCGGCTCGGTGAACTGGCCGTTCGCCATCGCCCTGTGCGCCGGCTGCTTCATCGGCAGCTACATCGCCCCGCCGATCACCCGGCATATCCCGGAGAACATCATGCGCGCCGCCGCCGTGCTGGCCGGCGTCATCCTCGCCGCCAAACTCGGCTGGAGCACCTACTTCTGATCGGCTGATCGGCTGATCGCCGTGATGCCCGCCGGCGCCGGCTTCGTCGTTGTCTGGGATTCGGCTCAGTCCGCCGAGCCCGAAGCGGCGTGTCCGGCACCGACATGGGTGTGGGGCTGCCCCGGGCCGGGGGCAAGGTGCTTTCGACAGCAATGCGTTCGGCTGAGTCTATCCGTGTCGATCATTCAGCGCCCTCGGCAGGATCTCGGAGAATACCGACGAACAGCGGCGCATTCCCATCGAAGTCGCTCGACAGATCCGCGTCCAACGCATAGATGAACGGACGGTCAAGCCTCACCCGCACCTTCTTCGGTTCGGGCGGAGGACCTCCGAGTGCCATGGCAAACATGGTGTATGCCGCGGCCTTCGCCCCCTCCTCCGACACTTCCATTCTGGTTTCCTGAATGGCTTCGCCGATGAACAGAGGAAGATCGGCCATACCGGAGAAGTCGGCGTTCTCGGCGTCGAAGGCACTGACGATACCGAGGGCGGCCAGATGATCGCATAGCGACGCCGAATCAAACGTGGACTGGACGGTGAAGCGCGGAATGCTCAGATCCACCAAATAGCCCCAGCTGCTGGCTTTGGCGTTGAACGCCTTTCTCAGCTCCTCCGTATCGCCGACAAGCCGGTCGAGAGCGGATCGGTCATCGGGAAGAATGCAGGTCAGTCCGCCCCTGTATCTCACAAACGGTATAGTGACTTTCACCCATCCGTCGCCCCGGGCATAGCCGAACGACCCTGATTGCTGACGCATCATGGGTACGGGTACGTCGCCGTTCGTTCCATGAAAGATCTCCGTTCTGGTCCGTGACTTGTTGAATTTATCCTTCCATGTGCCTTCGGCGACCAGAGCGTTGATCAGCACCAGCATCTGCGAGGGATTCACGCTGATATTGGGAGACAGCATCCCTCTGGTGTGATCGCTGACCCACTGCGACATGCGACGCCCGGTGCCGGCATCGAACGGTTCGGCGTCAAAGACGTCGGCCTCCATGGCATGTACGGTCGCGCGCCATGATTCGCGAATCGAACAGCCCTTCCACACCCATACCGAGTCGGCGATGTCATACGCCTTCATGGCGTTCATCTCACGTCGGAAGTCAGCCAGGTCCGATGCCGTGATGTCCGCGGCATGCAGCGCCTTCTCCAATTCGGCTTTCGTACGTCCCCCGGCACCGGTTAAGGCGACCATCAACGCCATCCACAGCGATGTCGGGGAATAGTTCACATTGCCGTCCGCAGACAGGAACTCCGAGGTCGAATCGACCGCGAAATCCCGGATCGCCGACACGACGTTTTTGGGCGCCTCGGGAGCAAGCGGCTCTTCTTCGAACTCTTCGTCATCCCAATCGTCATCCCAGTCAGGTTCATCCCCGTCGTCATCCCAATCGTCAAGCCGCTCGTCATCGTCGATATCATCGGTATCGGCGTCGAATGCATCGTGACGCATAGTCATCCCTTCCACGCAAAGACTCACATTGACGCGCCATCGCGCCTTCATTCATATCATGCAGATCCATAACGATCATATCGTTCAGGATTCGGCGGCGCAATGCTTCCGGCGGATCCAGACCGGTTCGATCATGCGGCCGTGACGCTGCAGATGGATCAGCAGGGCGATGGCGAGCGAGCCCATGATCACCACCGGCACGACGCTGGCTTCGAGGCCGAAACGGCCTCCGGTGAGCAGGTCCGGACCGCTCCATTGCGCGATCAGCCATGAACGCTGAGTTCCGGTGCCGGAAACGATCGAGCCGAAGATCGGCCCTTCGGCGATGTTCCACATGGCGTGGAAGCCGATGCACCACCACAGTGACCGTGTGGCCAGATAGATCGCACCGAACAGCAGTCCCGCTTCGATGGCGATGGCGATGCCGCCCCATAGCGTGCCGTCCGGATTGAGTACGTGCAGCAGACCGAACACGAGCGCGGACACCGCCACCGCGCCCCATGAGCCGAGACTTTCCTCGACCAGACGCAGCAGGATGCCGCGCATCATGATCTCCTCGGCCACGCCCGCGGTCAGTCCCAGCGTCAGCAGATCGGCCCACGGAACGTAGCCGGCGTTGAATCCGACGATCCGGTATCCGCCGAACAGGGCGATGACGCCGATGCTGACGGCGATGCAGACGAACGATGCGATGCCGCCGCGCACTAGATCAAGAGCGCGGGCCGGCGCCAGTTCGATCGGCCGGCGACGGCCTTCCAACGCCATCACGACGATCAGATACGCGATGATCGCGCCGAACAGTTCGCCCCACGATACGAGCGTCATGTCGGGAGTCACTCCTGTCCCGGAACCCGGCAGCGCCGCCTTTCCGCCGGAGCCGACGCCGATGATCGCAATCGCCGCGACAATGAACACCGCCGCGAATACGAAGCCGCGCAACGGCGCGCTGTAGCGCTTCCGGTCCTTGCCGTTATATCGGCGGACCGGATGGTCGTCGGTCATGAGATCGGTCTGTCGGATCGGGGGCATACCGCCCAGCAGTATCCGGTGGATGTCGTTCGTTGAGGTATCGTTCGCTCTGCGTCCGGGGTCGGTTTGCCGTGTGGCGTTCGTTTGGTTCTCGAGGTTTGTTTGGTGTTCGGGTTGCCGCGTATCATCCATCGCCATGCCCCTTCTTGCGAATACGCCGTTGTCCTCTTTCAGTATGGCACAGCCAAGGCGACGACACTATGGGCATTGATGCCTCTAAGATGGTTTCCAGCCGTATCGCAGAGGAGCGAAGGAGAAGGACTGGCTGATGGGGAAACCGACGAAGAAGGGTGGCAGAAACAGGAAGGCCATGCAGAAGGCGCAGCAAGCCGCTGCTCGTGATCTGGTCGCCGTATCGCATGCGGCCTCGGATCCGATCAACCATTATGCGCAGTTCCGACATGGCCCTCGTTCTTTCATCCTGCATGTAGGTCCCACCAACAGTGGCAAGACCCATGATGCGCTGCAGGCGCTGGTGGGCCACGGTTCCGGCATATATCTCGCGCCGTTGCGGCTGCTCGCGTTGGAAACCGGGGAACGGCTGCGGGAGACCGGATTCGCCTGCGACATCATCACCGGAGAGGAACGATCCCTCGAACAGGGAGCACGATATTCGTCGCGGACCATTGAAATGGTCGATCTGGAGCGTCCCTATGCATGTGCGGTGATCGACGAGGCCCAGATGATCGCGGACCCTAGGCGCGGCGGCGCATGGACCCGCGCCATACTTGGCATTGATGCCGCGGAGGTGCATGTATGCATGGCTCCCGAAGCATTGGACATCGTAACGACGCTCGTGGCCCTGTGCGGGGACGAGGCACGCGTCGTCCGTCATGAACGGATGACGCCGCTGAGCGTCGAACGTCATCCACTGGACGACGATTGCGTATCCGGAGATGCGCTGATTGCGTTCGACCGGCAGATGGTGCTCACCGAGGCGGCGAGCATTGAGGATCGCGGCATCCCCACCGCCGTCATCTACGGTGCATTGCCGTGGCCTGCCCGTAGGGCGGAAGCGGAGCGTTTCGCCTCCGGCGAGGCGAAGGTGCTGGTCGCCACCGATGCGGTGGGAATGGGACTCAATCTTCCCATACGACGGGTGGTATTCACCACAGTCAGCAAATACGACGGGAGAAGGAACCGCTTGCTCACCGCATCGGAGGTGCGTCAGATAGCAGGCCGAGCGGGACGTCTGGGCATGTTTGATCATGGATACGTCACTTCGACCTGCGACGAGAATGACTGGCTGAGAAGCAGAATCGAAACCACCATTCCACCGATCACGTCGGCCCGCCTGCCGTTCCCGCGCGAATTGGGAAAAGACGCCGATGTCCTACTGAGTGTCGTGCTCAAGGCGTGGTCGAAGGCTCCCCTTCGTTTCGACATGATGCGCCGTGTTGACCTTACCGGCCCGATCACCATCGCGTCCATGCTCGAACAACGAGGGGCGGGAACGGGACAAAGCCGAGCCTCCAGCCGAAGCACCCTGCTGAAGATGGCCTTTCTGCCCGTTGACGTGCACCGTGACCTCGATGAGGTCAACGGCCTGTATCAGGGATTGAAGCGCAAACGGCACCCCATGCTCCCGGGCGGCGAAGTATGGGAACGAGAATATGACCGGGAGGATCACGACCTGATGCGGCTGGAACGAATGGTCCGGACGCTGAGCATCAGATTCGCCTTCGCGCGCACGCTCGGACTGTTGGACGAAACCATGGAAGCCCGTTTTTCGGAGGAGCGAATACGCCTGGAGCGTCAGGTGATCGCCAAGGTCACCGGACCGAAGGCACCGTTGATCGAAGACCGACTCACGACGGATCTCCTTGACTCGGAAGGCAATGACGGGCGCCTGACCGGTGTCTGGAGATTCTGACGAATGGCGGCCCGTCCCGTCGGATCAGGCCGCACTCTCCTACCGGATAAGCGCTATGGGGGTATCAGCCGCGTCAGCGTCGAGTTTCGCGGATGGCGGCCTTGCAGGCCCATTTGGTGAGCAGGTATTGCCCGTAGCAGCTGACGGCGATGACGCCGACCATGATCGCCGTGGACGCGATCGTCGGCACCAGACCGTCGCGGTTCCTCAGCTCCTTCCACGGGCAGGCGCATGCGGGCTTGCCGTCCACGATTTCGGGAGCGACTCGCTCCGTGCCGTCCGTCTCGTTCATGCGCTTGTCGTCAGTGTTTCCGTAGTCGGCGTTTCCATAGTCGGCGTTCATGGCAATCCTCCTTGATTGAATCCGTGCGACCATGCCACATTCAGCTTATCAACCGGCGCCATCTGCGCCCAAGCAGCGTACATGTTCCTGATAGGTGTTCAACGTGTCGATGACCGGCGGAAAATCGATCATGACTGTGTCATATAGCACATCCCAATCAACATCCCCGTATTCATGGACGATAACGTTCCGCAACCCGCGGAGCTCTCTCCATGGCACATCGGCCATAGCCGTTCGGGCTGAATCGGAAAGCCGCGCGGCACATTCCTGCGCCTGCTCTATTTCCTTGGCGGCCGAATTACGGCTCTTTCGGTCCAGCGCCAGATCCTCGGCGGCAGCAAATTCAGACACATCATCATAGGCATAGCCGAGATGCTCAATGAGTTCGGCCAGCAACAAACCATCACGCTCAGATTCCTTCATCATACGATCCTTGTCAGATCATGTTTGATGGCGTCATAGAATCGTCTTCCCGAAACAGTGTGTTCGGCATTGAACAGCAAGGTCTTCTGGGAAAGGAGCGAAACCGGCGAGCCGAGACCTGCTTCCAAATCATCCTTCAACGATAGAATCGCCCCTGCCGTAGCCCTGTGATTGTCATCCAGCCGGTAGATGAGATCGACGTCCGAGTGGGGACCATTCTCACCGCGGGACACCGAACCATAGACGTACATCTCCCCAACACCATGATTCGGCGCTGTTCGCTGCGCGACGGTCCGCAACTGATCCAGTGAGAGAACACCCATATGTTCATGATACATAGCCTCGCAAACGGCACATAAGAGGGGCGTGATGAACACAACGGCAAGATTCACCCCCATACGATGGCGGATTCCGTTCGTCTCTCGACTTCCGTGTTGCTTTCCATCAAGGTATGAGTCATACGCAGGAAACGGCCGTGATCACTTTCGTCTCGCGCGCAACGTCCTCTCCTGCGGGCTTCCCTTGCGAGGGGTCTGCGAAAGGAAATCGGGCGCTGGGTTTGACTGTCGGCTCATAACCCATTATCATATTCCATGAATTCCCCCAAAGGGCCTCTCCGGACGGTCTTCGACTCAGCCGTGATGCACTGGGGGTTCTCTTTTTTCCCAAGGCATTGTTTCGTCCTCCGCCTCGGTTGCACCGACTTCGACATCATCCGCGCGCGAGTCGTTCCGCCCGTAGAACAGGATGACTACGATGCATCCGGCGAATGCGAGCATGGCGACGAACATGCCGGTCGTTCCCATGAGGCCCAGCGGGACCATTCCGAGCATGCCCAGTTGCAGCGTAAGGCCAACACCCAACATCACGGCGATACCAACGAGCAGTGTGTAGACACTCCATACTCGCATTATCACGGCATGCCTCCATACCGAGCGCGGAGGCCGATGCGGGTCGATCAGGCGCCCTGAGTACAGGATGGCGATGTGTCCAAGCACCATCACGGTAACAATGGCAAACTCGAAGCCGGGCGCAAGCCAGATCAGCCACGGACTTTTGTCGGCCCAACCGTCGACGACGCCGGCCATGTTCATGTGCATCGGCACACGCTGCGGCATACTGTCGTAGCCTGCGTATCCGATGATGACCGTCGCCGCGATGATCGCGACGTAAACGAGATCCCACCACAGCGGCAGCGGCTTGGGCAGCGAATCGTCAATGACGGCAACACGTCGATCGCCGGTCGCTTTCCAACCGCGTTCCGTCTTGACCGAGATCACCTCGCGGCGGCACCGCTGCCACCAGACGAATCCGAATGCCATGATCAGAACCAAGGCGATGACCGCGGTCCAGAATGCCACAGTCGGACCGAATCCAAGCCACACACCGAAGTCGACGAGTGCCAATATGCCGCCGAAGCCACCGACGGTCAACGAATAGTTTCTTCTGAGACCCGCGAGACGTATATCGGAGAACGCCGCGGGCGGTACTGTGACACCGAACATCTCGTACCGGTCGGTCGCCCATGGTGCGGCCGCCACGCCGACGGTCTCCAGCACCGGCAGCATCAGCCACATCGCCGTCGTGATGACGGTCATTGCGCTGTCATTCATTGCCCCCCTACTTGGGTCCTTGAATCACTTGAATTATATGTCCGTATGCCCGTTCGCACTGGCGCCGGACCATGATGAGGGACGATGCCATGTCACCGCCGCCGCTCGTAAAGCGCCATCCCGCGCGCAGCATCCCCGAGTTCAACCCGCACAAGGCCTCACACGATAGCAAAAACTCGCATGATGACGGGCTTCCATATGCCAAGGGTCACTGGTCTGGGTTGTTAAGTAGTGGGGCGCGACCGTCATCATATGCGCGGATCAATCGCGCAGAAGGAATGCCGTGAAGTATGGTGCGGTGAAGATGTGATTGCTGCCGCCGATGTTGCCCGCACTAAATTTGATACCGAAGTTGATGTCCGGGTAGGAGTCCGAAGTCACGAGCGTGCGCAATAATTTGGCGGTGCCGTTCTTCGCCTTCACCTCGACCGGGACGAGGTGGTTCCTGGTCCGGATGAAGAAGTCCTGTTCCAGTGTCGAATTCTCCCGCTTGTAGTAGTAGAGATCGTATCCCTGCTTCTTCAGCGCCTCGCCCACAATGCTCTCATATAGCGCACCCTTGTAGACACCCAGATTGCGGTTGGCCCGAAAGTCCTCGCTGGCCTCGCCGTCGAGCATGGACACAAACAGTCCGGTGTCGCCGAAGTAGAGCTTGAACCGGTTCTCGTCGTAGTTGCCCTTCAACGGCAGTTCCGGATACGCCAGACATGGGCTGCGTGTTGTATGTGGTGATTCCGATTGTCGCCAAAACCCATTGCCGAAGAATACAGGAGAAGCCATGAATTGGCAGAAGGACTCGGCTGGAATGAATCCTGCGACGGATGACTGTACAAGGTCTTCGTCCAACCGTTTTACGGATTGGTTGAGAGAAGCAAAGGGCTCATGCTTCGTGAAGGAAGCCGCATACAATGGGAAGCGTAATACTTTATAGGGGAACTATGGATTGGAGACTGTCATGGCGAAAATCGGCATGAGTAACCTGCTGGAGGCCAACGGTCTTCGGCTGGGATACACGGCGAGAACGGTCACGGTCACCGAGCCGGCGACCGGGTTCAAGATCGTGTTCAACAACGACGGCACGGTGCGCAGCAACACGTTCCCGCCCGAATCATTCCCGTTGGTGGAAGGCTATTTCAAGCGTTCCTATCCGTTTGTGGAGGACGCACGCGAAGTGGATCGCGAATATGCCTGAGATATGGTTTGAAGACGTCGCCGGATATGAGTTCTATGTGACCAGCAATGATGGCGGTCACGGCGTGCATTTTCATATTAAACGCAATAATTCGTATCGGCTTGCCAAATTCGTATTGGCCGCCGACGGGGACGTGGTCGTGGACTCGACCACGTTGGATCCCAAGACGACACGGAAGATTCAACTGTACATGCGCCGCAACTGGAACGGCTTCGTGCAGGCTTGGCGCAGTTTCTTTGGTAACTGCCACTTCGATAAGTGACAAGTCCAATGCGAGACATTCGGCGTTCTACTAGCAAAGCAGCCGGTCGCCGGCGAGCGCGTGCGCTTGGGTGTCTGCGTCTCAGCATCTCCTTGGATTGTGCGGCCATAGTATTTGACGAAATTCGCAATTGCGACAAATGCAATCACACCAAAACCTCATGTCGTCTTTAGTTGACAGCCGCTCCTTCGATTGGCGTAATCCCGCGCGGGCAATCATCATGGAGGAGCGAGACGCAGTAATACGCAACGGCAGGATTCTCGGAATAACATGACGGTTTCGGCGGCGGAACGCCGTCAGCAGACCATCATCGGAATGTTGACCGTCGCGATCACTGCCATCCTGCTGATCGTGTGCGGCGCTGCCCTGTATCGCAGTATGTCGGGCAGGCATTTCGCCACGACGGGCGCTCCGCAATCGGAACAGGCCGCATATGAGACCTTGCGCAAGGTCAAGGTCAAGCCGTCGCTCGCGGACGATCAGGGCGGCATTCTGATCGCCAAGAACGGGTACGTAAGAACGGCTTCTCCACGCCAACCGTCACAATCGACGATCGTCGCTGGCAAATGGACGGCGGCGATCTGAAAAGCAGCTTCCTCACCGCCATCGGCCTGGACGAAAATAAAGTCGGCAATTCGGCCATCACGCCGAAAAACTGATTGCACAAACCATAACGTTTGAGGAGCGATATTGATGGAACCGATACATGCTTGCGACAGTCTCAATGAGGTACGTACCAATATCGACCGCATCGACGCACGGATGGTCGATCTGATAGCCGAGCGCGGAGCCTATGTGGCGCAGGCCGCGCAGTTCAAGAAGAATGCGGACGACGTCAAGGCATCATCGCGCGTGGACGCGGTCATCGCCAAAGTGCGTGGGTTGGCCGAGGCATCCCATGCCGACCCGGATTTGGTCGAAGCGGTCTGGCGCACGATGATCACCCACTTCACCAATGCGGAAATGACGGATTTCATGCACCGATAATCGACGTCACTTCTCGCCGCGGCCATTCCCGCGCGCAACGCCACCCGAATCCAGCCCGCACAAGGTCCCACACACTAGAAAAGCCCGTCGGCCGTCATAACACGGCCGGCGAACTTACGCATTAACGAAATTATACGCAGGATCAGTCGCCCCACACCTCGTCGGCGATGGACTTGACGAGGGCGATCTTGGCCCACTGCTGCTCCTCGGTGAGCTTGTTGCCCTCCTCGGTGGAGGCGAAGCCGCACTGGGTGGACAGGCACAGGCGATCGAGCGGCACGAACTGCGAGGCCTCCTCGATGCGGGCCTTGATCACGGCGGGATCCTCGAGCTCCGGGGTCTTCGACGTGATCAGGCCGAGCACGACCTTCTTGTCGCCGGAGACTTCGGCGAGCGGCGCGAAGTCGCCGGAACGGTCGTCGTCGAACTCCAGGTAGTAGGCGTTGACGTTCTCGCGGCCGAACAGGTTCGCGGCCACGGGCGCGTAGCCACCGGAGGAAAGCCACGTGGAGTGGAAGTTGCCGCGGCACACGTGCGTGTTGATGGCGAGGTCGGCGGGCTGGCCTTCGATCACCGCGTTGATGATGTCGAGGTTCTGCCGCTGCAGGCGCTCGGCGTCCTCGTCGCTCCAGCCGAGACGTTCGCGCACGGACGGGTCGCACAGGCGGGTCCACGTGCAGTCGTCGAACTGCACGTTGCGGCAGCCGGCCTCGTACAGGTCGGCGATGGTTTGACGGTAGGCCTTGACGATGTCGGCGGCAAGCTCCTCGTCGGTGGCGTAGAACTCGTCGTACGGGTAGGCGGCCTTGTTGCCGGTGAGCACGAACAGGGTCTGGGCGGGAGACGGCATGGTCTGGCGGGCGACGGTGTTCTCGTCCTCGAACTGCTTGACGAACTTGAAGTGTTCGACGAACGGATGGTTATGGCCGTCGAGCCTGCCGGTCACGGCGGCGGTGTCGGCGGGGGTGACCTCGTCGTGGAAGGCGACGCGGTGGGCGGCGGCCTTGTGCTCCACTCCGGCGAAGCCCCACATGAAGTCGAAGTGCCACCAGCGGCGGCGGAACTCGCCGTCGGTGATCACGTGCAGGCCGGCCTGCTTCTGCCTGGCCACCAGTTCCTCGATGGCCTTGTCCTCGACCGCCTTGAGCGCGGCGGCGTCGATCTCGCCGACTTCGAAGGCCGCACGGGCCTGCTTGAGCGCTTCGGGACGCAGGTAGCTGCCCACCACGTCGGCATGGAAGGGCGCGTTGCTGGCGTATGCCATGGTTGTTCTCTCCTCGGGTATCCGGTTCGCCGTTTGCGGCGCTGACCTTGGTACCTTACCGCGATTCGGCGAGGCACGCGACCGATGGCACCGCCGGCGACGGATCGTCCGCGGCGGGAAGCGCGGTCACGCACACGGCAGGACGACGACATACGGATTATAGTCCGTGGACTACGGGCCCTGTTTCGGGGATCATATCCCGTATGAGTTTGGATGATGTGAAGACGAGACGACGTAGGGCATTCGGCAAGGCGGTCGCGGCATTGCGGCGGAACCGTCGGATATCGCAGGAGAAACTGGCCCTGAACGCCGGCATCGACCGCTCCTATGTGGGGCAGATCGAGCGCGGGGAGAAATCGCCCACGCTCGACAAGATCTGGCAGCTCAGCGACGCACTGGGCGTGACCCCCGTGGAGATGTTCACGCAGGTGCTGGTGGAGCAGCAGGTGCTGGACGACGGTCAGGACCGGTAGCCGGTAAGCGGCAACAGTCCCGACACCCCCGAAAAGCGGACGGGTGCCGGGACTGTTGCCGTTCAATGTCGAACGTCCGACTATTCGGCGACGATCCTGTTCATGGGCATGGCGGAGTCGATCGCGAAATCGGGTGAGCTGGGCTTGACGCCGGCCTCCACCAGATTCACGCCGAGCATCGCCACCATCGCACCGTTGTCGGTGCACAGCTTGATTTCGGGGATGCGCACCTCGACGCCATGGTCGGCGCCGAATTCCAGCAGCTTGGCGCGCAGCTGCGAGTTGGCGGAGAAGCCGCCGCCCACGATCAGCGTGGAGGAATCGTACTGTTCGCAGCCGCGCATGGCCTTGCGGGCCAGCACGGTGGCGACGGAGTCGGCCAGCGAGGCGCACACGTCGTTGACGGGGATCTCGCGGCCGGCGGCCTGCTGCTCCTCGATCCAGCGGGCCACGGCGGTTTTCACGCCGGAGAAGCTGAAATCGTAGGGGTGCTTCGCGGCGGCCTTGCCCTGGGTCAGCCCCTGCGGCACCCGGATGGCGTGCGGGTCGCCCTGCTGCGCGTGACGGTCGATGTGAGGGCCTCCCGGGTAGGGGAAGCCGAGCAGACGGGCGACCTTGTCGAAGCATTCGCCCGCGGCGTCGTCAAGCGTGGTGCCGACCACGTCGACGTGCCGGGCCACGTCCTCGACGTGCAGCAGCGACGTGTGGCCGCCGGAGACGATCAGCGCCAGCGTGTCGGGCGGGAACGGCCCGAACTGCAGCTGGGTGACGGCGATGTGGCCGATCACATGGTTGATGCCGTACAGCGGCTTGTTCGCCGCCCAGGCCAGCGCCTTGGCGCCGGAGACGCCGACGGCCAGACACCCGGCGAGACCGGGACCGGACGACACGGCGATCGCGTCGACGTCGGACAGCGTCATGTCGGCGTCGGCAAGGGCCTTGGAGACCACCGGCACGAACGCCTCGGCGTGCGCCCGGGAGGCGATCTCGGGGATCACGCCGCCGTATCGGGCGTGCTCGTTCATGGATGAGGCCACCACGTTGCTCAGCAGCGTCCGGCCGCGTACGATCGCCGCCGCGGTCTCGTCGCAGGTGGATTCGATGCCCAGCACCACCGGTTCGCTCATGATTCGTCTCCCCCGTTCCCTTGCTTGTTCTCCTGTTCAAGGCTTTCGTGTTCGCCAGTGCCGTGGAAGCCGACTGTCCACGGGTTCAGTTCCAGACTCATGGTGAAGGCGTCGATACCCTCCGGTTGATAGTACCGTTTGCGACGTCCCATCATCTCGAATCCGAAGCTGCGGTACAGGGCGAGAGCCGGCTCGTTGTCCACGCGCACTTCAAGCAGCATCCTGCGGGCGCCCTTGGCCTTCGCCTCGTCGATCAGCCGGCGCATCAGGGCGTTGGCGATGCCTTGGCGCTGATGCTGCCGGTCCACGCCGATGGTCATGAGTTCGGCGTCGTCCCCGTCATACCAGAATCCCGCGTAGCCGCGCATCGGCTCGTGCTCGGACGGGGCCTCGGCGAAGTACGAGCGGGCCGGGGCCTCGAGCTCCTGACGGATCATCGATTCGCTCCACGCTCCCCGACCGAACAGGTCGGCCTCCAGTTCGGCCATGCGCATGATGTCATTGTCCGTGAATTCGCGGATCATCGGCCGCCCTCGCCTTCCGCGGCAACACGGTCGGCACCGTGATCGGCACCGGCACGATCAGACCCGGCACGGTCAGACCCGGCACGGTCCGCACCGCCATGGTTCAGCACATGCTTCAGCGGGTTCGGCACCGACACGTCGGGCCTGCGCAGATACAGTGGTTCGGACGGGCATTCGTCGCCGTCGACATGGTGTCGTTCGGCCGTGCGGGCGAACAGGATCGGCCCTTCGACGCCCGCGCCATGCAGTACGGAGTCGTCAATCAGCTCCCCGCGTCGGATCAGGTTCAGCCATGCGGAGGCGTATTTCTCCACGCCGTGGCCGATGACGTCGACCACGATCGGACGGCAGTCCTCCCCGAGCATGTCGGAGACGATCGCGTTCGTCCTCTCCACGATGTCGTTCGGATACGCGATGTCCATGTCGCCGATCGGCCGGGGCAGTCCCGCCTTCGCCAGTCCCGACGCATCGGTCGGTTCGATCACGCTTTCGTACAGGCGGTAGTACAGCTGACGACGGCGGGCGTCGTTGACGGCGAGCACGAGATGCCGGTAGTCGGACGCCACGCCGCCATCGGCACGCAGACGGCGTTCGGCCTGCCAGACGGCCTGCGGCTCCAGCACGTCCTGTCCCAGCAGCTGCGCGTCGAGGGCGAAGGCGAGCGCCTTGGCCGCGACGATACCGGCGCGCAGTCCGGTGAACGGCGCGGGCCCGGTGCCCACCACGATGCGCGAGATGTCCTT
Organism: Bifidobacterium simiarum; assembly: GCF_002802905.1. Lineage (GTDB taxonomy): Bacteria > Actinomycetota > Actinomycetes > Actinomycetales > Bifidobacteriaceae > Galliscardovia > Galliscardovia simiarum. The sequence goes on along the minus strand of NZ_PEBK01000001.1, from coordinate 386,377 downwards.
CGGCTCCAGTCCCGCGCGTTCGATCGCCGCGGCGATGTTCGGCTGCAGCCGTTCGACGTGCAGGCGGGAGTCCGCCTCATGGATCGGTTCCTCGCCGACCACACTCACCGTGGAGCCGTACGACGTGTCGATCACCAACGTGGTCGGGAATGCGGTCGGATCCTCACACACCATAATCCTGTCCAGTCCTGCCCTTCTGTCCGCTCTGTCGTTCCGTTCTGTCCGTTCCGTTGCCGGTTGCGGCCGCCGTCTCCGTCCGGTTCGCCTCCGGCGTCCGTTTTCATTCCCCGTTATTGTAAGCCCGACACCCGTCGGGTCCAGTCCGATCCCACGGGCACGAGGGTGATCGTCCTGACGCCGTCGCCGGTCAGCTCCCGATCGGCGTCGGTCTCCTCGGCGGACGGTTCGATCGGCGTGATCGGCCGGTCGATGTGGATCTCCAGACGTTCGGGGGCCAGGGCGGCGATCATCTGCTCGCCCCATTCCATCAGCACCACCGTGTCGTCGCTGGGATCCTCCAGTTCCTCGTCGAGGCCGAGGGATTCGAGCTCGTCCAGCAGACGCGAGACCACGTCCTCGCCCGGCGCGTAGTCATTGCCTCCCAGGCGGTAGGCGTCCACGTGCACGAGATGGGCCGCCGTGCCGTCTGCGAACCGGCCCTTCAGCTCGCGGGCGATGGTGAAGGTGGGCGAGACGATGGGTTCGTCGATGCCCAGTCCCGCGCCCAGCCCCTGGGCGAAGGTGGTCTTGCCGGCGCCGAGCGGGCCGGAGAGCAACACCACGTCGCCACCGCGCAACAATCCGGCGACCCGTTCGCCGATCGTCCTCGTGTCGTCCGCGGTGGGCGCCTCGATGGTCAGCGCGTTCCTGCCGTAGGCGTTCATGTCGTTTCCGCTCATACTCGTTCCTCTCCTCATCGTCGGCCCTTGGCGGCGATGGATTCGATGCTGCGTTCCAGCGCGTACACCGCGTCCCCGCCGTTGGTCTTGCTTTGCTCGTCGGCCCATGCCAGCATGCGGATGCAGTGGCTCATGCCCTGCGAGGTCCAGCCCGGCAGCTGTCGCTTAGCGTTGTCCAGCACCCACGGATTGACCTTGGCCTCCGCCTTCGTGATCCTGCCCATCTTGACCGCCGAGGCCTTGGCCATGGTCCGCATCTTCATCGCCAGCGCGCCGATCAGCGCGATCGGGTCGGTGCCCTGTTCGATGGCGGATCGCATGGCCACGATGGCGCCGGCCGCGTCCCCGGCCACGGCCCTGTCGGCGACCATGAACCCGGTGACCTGCGGGTTGGCGGTCAAATACTGGTTCACCCGGTCGATCGTGATCGGATCGTCGTCGAAGTCGAAGCACAGCTGCGAGCACATGGCCGCCAGCTCGCCGGTCCGCTCCCCCAGCACGCTGACCAGCTGCTGGGCGGCCGCCGGGTCGATCCGGCGATGTTCACGCTCGAACCGCTGGTAGACGAAGTTGATCTTCGCCTCGGCCTTCTTCAGATCCGGCATCTGCACCCGTTCGGCGCCGGCACGGACCATGCCGTCCACCACGCGCTTGCCCTTCGGTCCTCCCTCGTGGCGGCAGATCACCACGCTGGAATGCGCCGGATCCTTGGCGGCCTGCTTCGTGTAGGCGATCAGGGCGTCGCCGAGCCTGTCGTCGGCGTTTTGCAGGTTCGTCAGGGAGACGACCGCCACGTCGGAGAGCAACGACGGGCTGACCGCCTCGTCGAATGCGTAGGCGTCGCATGAGGAGGCGTCCAGTTCGATGAGTTCGGCGTCCGGTCTGGCGTCGCAGGCCGCCCGGCAGCGTTCCCAGGCCCCCTGACGGTTGAGGAATTCGTCGCCGCCATACACGATGACGACCGGTGAGGTTCCCGCCTTGTTCGATGCTTTTGACGCTGCTGCCATATCTTCCCATCTTCCCGACGACGTGGACAATCGCCGCTCAGTCCTTCAGCAGCATGCCGCGGGTCTCCTCCCACCAGCCGGCGGCATGTTCGAACCATGTCGCCCGGTATTCGCCCGGAGCCGACCGTCCCCGTGCCGCCGAACGGGCTGCGATCGCATACCGGATGCCCCATATCGCCAGCGCCACGGCGATTTCCGCGCCGCAGACCCCCAGCATGCCGGGAACGCCTTCGGGCCATGCGAGCGTATGATCGCCGCCGAGCAGCGTGGCGCAGCGTTCCAGTACCCAGGTGCCGCAGCCCGACAGCCATGCCAACATGAAGCCGAGGGACGGCAGCGCCCAGGAGACGAGCAGCGAGGCGAGTCCCGCGACGGTGGCGAAGGCGACCACGGGCGCGGCGATGCAGTTCGCCGGCACCGACCAGATCGGAATATCCGGCGACATCAGCACCTGGATGGGCAGGGTCAGGCACTGGGCCGCCAGCGTCACTGCGGCGGCGTCGGCAAGCGGGCCGGGCATCCAACGGGACATGGGCCTCCGGATCACGTCGTACAGCAGCACGATGCCGTACACCGAGGCGCAGGAGAGCGCGAAGCCGAAGCTGACCGCCAGCGACGGGTCGAATATCAGCGACAGGATCACCGTCCAGTTCAGCGCTGACAATGCCTGCGAGCGCCGGCCGGCGAGCAGGCAGGCCACGCCGAACAGGCCCATGGCGAACGCTCTGAGCACCGAATCGGCGGGGAACATCAGCATCGTCAGGGAGGCGTAGGCCACGGTGACGGCCACGGCCTTCGCCCATCTCGGCAGCAGCAGGAACGAGGCCAGACGGGTGACCATGGCGGCGACGAGCACGAAGTGACCGCCGGAGACGGCCATCAGATGCATGATGCCTGCCGCCTTGAAGTCGTCCTCCAGAGCCTCGGCGTAGTTGCCGTCGATGGGCTGCGCCTCGCCGGATCGGCCGAATCCCGACCATCCGGTTTCAGGCAGATAGGCGTCCTGTCCGAGCACGCCCATGGTGAGTCCCGGCACGAGCACCCTGCCCTGATCGGAGAGTCGACGCGTCACGTCGATGAAGTCGTGGCGCATGGCCTCCACGGCCGTGTCGAGCCGACCCGGCGTTTCGGTTTCCAGCATCATGTCGCGGGACTTGTCCTTCAACGTCAGCCACGCGTCGGCCTGACCGTATTTCGGCTCGCCCAACGTGCCGCTCGCCCGGTAGACGCCGCCCTGCCGCCACCGGCAATGCGCCGCGTCGGCGAACACATGCACGGTCGCCGAGGACGGCGAACGGATACGCTCCGATTCGATCCACTGGACGACGGCGTCGGTCTGGCAGTCGGATCCTCGCATCGGTGACGCCGTCATCGGCGACACCGTCCGCAGACTCATCGTCACATGCCCGCCGCCTGCTCGCAGTGACGCGGCTACGGCGTCGCCGGAATCGATCAGAGCGGCGCACAGTCCGGAGCAGAGCGCGCACAGCGTCGCAACGACGAGAACCATGGCGTATTGCAACGAAACCATGCTCACGCCGACCGGTCTCATCCGGCTCCCGCCATTCGCCGTGCCACGGGGTTTCCGGGACAGCAGCCGCGGCAACAGGGACGGCACAACCGAACCGATCACGACGAAGCCGATGAACAGGGTCACGATGAGGAGGATCATGGCGTCGTCCCCGGCCGCCGATGCGCCGGAACCGAACGGCTGACCATACTCCGCTGACTGGCCATACCCCTCTGATTGACCAGACGATGCCGATTGGCCATACGATGCCGTTCGTCCGCGCCCCGCCAGCCGGTCATACAGTGCCCGTTCGGTTAGCTGCGCGGCCCATACGGTCAGCGCGACCGGCATCATGCGCCAGTCGCGGCTGCCCCGCTCGCGGCAGGCCGTCGGATCATGCCCGGTTTGTCCCCGGTCCGGCCCCGACTGGCGTACCGCACATTGTCCTATGCCTCGCTGCCTCATGATCCGCCGCCTTCTGCCGCACCGACGGCCCCACCGGCAGTCCCGCCTGCACCGACGGTGACGTAGGGGCGGATCTTGCTCAGGGTCTTGTCGCCGATGCCCGGAACGTCGAGCAGCTCCTCGACGCTGGCGTACCGGCCGATCCGGGCACGGTGATCGAGGATCTTGCGGGCGGTGGCCGGTCCGACGCCGTTGATGGTCTCCAGCTGCTCGGCCGTGGCGGTATTGAGATCGATGGGCACGGCCGAACCGCCGGACGCCGCCGACGGGGACGGGGACGCCGACGGGGACGAAGAACCCGACAACGACGAAGATCCATCGGTCCGCTGCGCTCCCCCGGATGGTGCCGAAGCCGTCGGCGTCGGCGCAACCGGCCTAGCAGAGGTCGATGCGGAGGTCGACGCGAGCGGTGACGAGGTGACGGCGGATCCCGGCGAATCGCCGGCGGACGCCATGCCGGACGATGACATGGCCCGGTTCATGGCGATCGTCTGCTGGACCAGCAGGGTCATGCTCAGGGCGAGCGCCATCGTCAGGATCAGGATGATGATCGCACTGTGCCGCGGGGTCAGTCGCAGCCGGGGCAGATCACGGCCGGTCTCGCGCTCCAGCAGGGCGTCGGCGCCGGAATCGTCCGGGGACACGCCGGAGAGTACGCCGAGCATCGTCTCATGCCGGCCGGCCTGGACCGATGATGGTTTCCCCGCCGGCACCGGTCGCCGCGATGACACAGACGACGAGATCGACTGCGAAGACCCGGACGACACCGGACCTCGGGCGACCGACGTCGCGGCCGGCACATCATGCGCAGCAGGCGGGGCCGGCGGTCTGAGGAGGCGTTCCCGGGCGGATCGTCGAGGGGCTCCGGGGGTTCTGTAGGTGGGCACGCTCCCAGTATCGGCGATGCGACCGTGCCGCAATCCGTCTTCGGGACAATGTGGTCGAACGTGCCTCGGTCCCGGCGTGTCTGTGGATGGATTCGGGGTCCGACGTGATGCCTGTGGACGAATCCGGCACCGTCAACAGTCGGACGCCGTGAACGTGCTGGGCGGAAAACCACCCTCCGACGCGTTGCACGCGTCACCTCCCGCCGGCGGGAGGAGCCCATCATCGGAAAACCGGGGAGAGGTCCTCCGCATCAGACCGACAAAAACAAAGGCCCCTCGCCCACCGGGTTCGGCGGGGCGAGGGGCCTGGATCATCGACTCAGATCATCGACGGATCGGAGGATCCGCCGGCATGATCAGTTCGCGGGCACCACGGAGACGATCTTCGGGGCCTTGACGATCACCTTGCGCGGGGGCTTGCCGCCCAGTCGGCTCTGCACTCCCGGCAGGGCGAGGGCCAGCTTCTCCAGTTCCTCGGGCGTGATGTCGGGGCTCACTTCGAGCTTGCCGCGCACCTTGCCCTTGACCTGCACCACGGCAGTGACGCTGTCCTGACCGACGTAGCGTTCGTCGGCGACCGGCCACGGCGCATGGGCCAGCGACTTCGGGTGGCCGAGACGGCGCCACAGCTCCTCGCAGATGTGCGGGGCGATCGGCGAAAGCATGAGGATCAGCGGCTCGACGGCGGCGCGCGGCACGGACGGCAGCGACGTGAGGTGGTTGTTGAGCACGATGAGCTTGGAGATCGCGGTGTTCGGGCGCATGCCCTCCATCTCTTCGGTCACCTCGGCGATCGTGTTATTGAGCAGCTTGAGCGTCTTCGCGTCGAGCGCGTCGTCGCTCACGTGCACCTCGCCGGTGTTCTCGTCGACCACGTTGCGCCACAGACGCTGCAGGAAGCGCATGCCGCCCACCACGTTGCGCGTGTTCCACGGACGGGAGTCGGCCAGCGGGCCCATGCTCATCTCGTACAGACGGAAGGTGTCGGCGCCGTAGTTGGAGTACATGTCGTCCGGCGTGATGATGTTCTTCAGGCTCTTGCCCATCTTGCCGAACTCGCGGTTCACGTGTTCGCCATGCCAGGTGAACGTGGGCTCGCCGTTCGCGTCAGCCGGACCCTCCTCCACTTCGGCGGCGGGCACGTACTGGCCGCGGTCGTCGGTGTAGGCGAACGCCTGGATCATGCCCTGGTTGAACAGCTTGTGGAACGGTTCGGCCGAATCCACGTAGCCGAGGTCGAAGAGCACCTTGTGCCAGAAGCGCGAGTACAGCAGGTGCAGCACCGCGTGCTCCACGCCGCCGACGTACAGGTCCACGCCACCGGCCCGGCCGGCGGTCTTGTTGTGGTTCGGGCCCATCCAGTAGTCGAACTCGTCCTTCTCCACCATGTGCTTGGTGTCGGTCGGGTCGATGTAGCGCATGTAGTACCAGCAGGAGCCGGCCCAGTTCGGCATGGTGTTGGTGTCGCGGTAGTAGGTCTTCTTGCCGTCGCCGAGGTCGAGCTCGACCTTCACCCAGTCCTCGTTGCGGCTCAGCGGGGCCTCCGGGTTGGATTCGGCGTCCATCGGGTCGAAGGTGCGCGGCTGGTAGTCGGGCACGTCCGGCAGGTTGATCGGCAGGGCGGAGTCGGGCAGCAGATGCGGGGTGCCGTCCTCGCCGTAGACGATCGGGAAGGGCTCGCCCCAGTAGCGCTGGCGGCTGAACAGCCAGTCGCGCAGACGGTAGCTGACGGTTCCCTTGCCGACGCCGGCGGATTCGAGCCATGCGTTGACCTTGGCGATTGCCTCGTCGACGCGCAGGCCGTCGAGGCTGAGCGCGTCGCCCTTGGCGGCGGTGGCGTCCACGGACGAGTTGATGACGATGCCGTCATGGGAGACGAACGGGGCTTTGCCCTCGTAGGCGGCGAGGTCGTCGCCGGAGTCGGGCAGCGGCTTGACCGTGTAGATGACGGGCAGACCGTACTTGACAGCGAAGTCGTAGTCGCGCTGGTCGCCGCCGGGCACGGCCATGATCGCTCCGGTGCCGTAGTCCATGAGCACGTAGTCGGCGGTGAACAGCGGCAGCCTGACGCCGGTGATCGGGTTGACGGCGTACAGGCCGGTGAACAGGCCTGTCTTCTCGCCGTTCTCCTCGACGCGGTCCTTCGCGGTCTTCGATTCGGCGGCGAGACGGTAGGCCTTCACGCCCTCGGCCGGAGTGGCGTAGCCGCCCTTCCAGCTGTCGGGGATGTCCGCGGGCCATTCGGCCGGCACGTACTGCAGCAGGTCGTGCTCCGGGGAGACCACGGCGAACGTGGTGCCGAACAGGGTGTCGGGACGGGTGGTGTAGATCTCCATGTCGCGGTCGCCGGACGGGGTCTCGACCGTGAAGTGCACGGAGGCGCCGTGGCTTTCGCCGATCCAGTTGCGCTGCATGAGCTTGACCTTCTCGGGCCAGTCGATGCCGTCGAGGTCCTCGATCAGACGGTGGCCGTAGGCGGTGATGCGCATGGACCACTGGCGCAGCTCACGCTGGAACACGGGGAAGTTGCCGCGCTCGGACTTGCCTTCGGCGGTGACCTCCTCGTTGGCGAGCACGGTGCCCAGACCCGGGCACCAGTTGACCGGGGACTTGGAGATGTAGGCGAGACGGAAGTCGTTGAGGATGTCCTGCTGCTCGGCCTCGCTCAGATCGCCCCACGCCTTGCCGTCGGACTCGTGGCCGGGGATGGCCTTCTCGCCGGATTCGAACTTGGCGACCAGCTCGCCGATCGGACGGGCGGATCCCTTGGAACCGCTGGGGTTGGTGGCGTCCTCGTCGTACCAGGCGTCATAGATGCGGGAGAAGATCCACTGCGTCCAGCGCACGTAGCCGGGGTCGATGGTGGCGAAGGTGCGGCGGTTGTCGAAGCTCAGGCCCATGCGGTGCAGCTGGCGGCGCATGTTGGCGATGTTGGCCTCGGTGGTGACGCGCGGGTGCTGCCCGGTCTGCACGGCGTACTGCTCGGCGGGCAGACCGAAGGCGTCGTAGCCCATGGCGTGCAGCACGTTCTCGCCCTTCATGCGGTGGTAGCGGCTCACCACGTCGGTGGCGAGGTATCCCAGCGGATGGCCCACGTGCAGGCCCTTGCCCGAGGGGTACGGGAACATGTCCATCGCGAAGTACGAGGGACGGCCCTCGGCGTTGCGGCCGTCGCCGTCCTTGAGATCGCCGTTGACGTTGGCCGCCCAGAAGGTGCCCTCATCGTCCCAACGCTTCTGCCAATCCTCTTCGATCCTCTGTGCCATCTGCGCGTTGTAACGGAACGCGGGTTCCTCCGGATTCGGGGTCACGTTGGCATCGGTAGCATCCTGGGCCATGCTGCTCCTTTTTCTCCTACTTACTCAGGTAACAGGGGCCATTATCATCATGCAACTGGACACGAGGACGTTTCGTTCCAGTTAGTGAACCTAGTGAACCTGATCGGCGAACCATCGGAGAACCATCGACGGACCATCAGCGACTTCGATCGGTCTCGTAGCCGATCGCGCCGAGCGTCCGGTTCCACGCCCGATCCCAGGTGCCGTCCCTGTGCATCCGCCGCAGCGCGAGGTCCACCCGGTGCTCCAGCTGCGTGCTGCCGGAGGGCAGGGCCACGCCGTAGCGGCCCTCGTCGCCGAACCGTTCGGACAGGATCCGCGTGGTGTCGTCGTTCCCGGCGCTGTGCAGTCCGGCCAGTACGGCGCCCGGCGCCACGACGGCATCCACCATGCCACTGAGCAGTGCGGTGGCGCACTGAGTGGACCCCGGCTGCTGGATGAGGCTCACCGAGGAGCCGAATTTCCTGCGCATCTGCTCCACGGACCGGCTGCCCCGCACCACGCATGCCTTGCGGCCGCGCAGCGCATTCAACGAATCGATCGGAGCTCCTCCCCTCCTGCGGACCATGACCGCCTGTCGTTCGGTAAGATACGCGCCGGCGAAGTCGAAGCCGAGATCGTCGACGTTCTGCGAATCATCCACGAACACGCCGACGATCATGTCGACCTCGCCGGAGGCCAGCATGCGGTCGCGATCGGCCTCGGGGGCGTTCTCCCAGACGATCTGCCAGTCCGCGTAGCCGAGCCGGTTCGCCACGTACCGGGCCACCTCCACGTCCAGTCCGCTGTAGTCGTCGCCCTTGCGGTATCCCATGGACGGCTGGTCGTAGGCCACGCCGATCGCCAGACGGGGGCCGACCACCTCGCTGGCGCCCAGCGGATCGGTCTGCCCGCAGGCGGCCAGCGGCAGGCACAGCGCAAGGGCGACGACGGCGGACAGCGCGCGGACGAGCAGTCGGCCTGCGCGTCGCGGACGGCATGAGGGCCGACGTAGGGACCGGCGACGGAGACGGTGGCCAGACCGGTGACAGGGCGCGGTCAGTGGTTCGCGAGAGGCGGACATGGCGGCCACCCGCTACTTGAACATGCGCGACCGGGTGAGGAACCACGTCACCAGCGCGGAAATGACCAGCGACAGGACGATGATCACCGCGAAGCCCCACGGATGCCCGGTGAACGGCATGCCGAGCATGCCCTCCTGGAAGTTCATGCCGTACATGGAGAAGATCAGCGTCGGGATGGACAGCGTGATCGAGATAATGGTGAACACGCGCATCACGTTGTTCAGGTTGTTGGACACCACCGAGGCGAAGGCGTCGGTCATGTTCGCAAGAACGCCGCTGTAGATGTTCGCCATCTCAATGGCCTGCTTGTTCTCGATGATCACGTCGTCGAGCAGATCCTGATCGTCGGGATACTGCCGGATGCGGCTGAGCGTGTTGAGCTTCTCCATCACGATCTCGTTCGATTTGAGCGACGTGGTGAAGTAGACCAACGTCTTGCTCAGTTCGAGCAGCATGAGGATCTCGCGATTCTGCATGGAGTGGCGAAGCTTGAGTTCGAGCTTGTCGCTTTCCCGGTCGATGATGCGCAGGTAACGCAGGTACATCGTGGCGTTGCGGTACAGGATCTGCAGGATGAACCGGGATTTCATGAACGTGTTGAACCCGCGGATCGTGCCCTCCATGAACGGGTGGAGCACCGGCGTGTCCTGCATGCACACGGTGATGATGATGTCGTCGACGATGATGATCGACAACGGGATGGTCTCGTACCAGTCGCGTCCGCCGCGCTCCTCCACGGTCGGGATGTCGACGATGATCATCGTGTAGTCGTCCTCGACGTCCACACGCGAGCGCTCCTCGTCATCCAGCGGGGCGCGCAGATCGGCCAGATCGATGTTGCAGGCCTCGGAGACGGTGGCCAGTTCCACGTCGGTGGGTTCGCTAAGGCATATCCACGATCCGGGGGTGGGTTTTTCGATCTGTTCGATCTGACCATTGATGGTGCTGAAAGTCCTCATCATCGTGCATCACCTGCCTCATATCCGCCATGCCGTGTTCCGGCCCTTCGTATGTGCGGGCGCGGTGCGGGACCGTCTGTCATGGCCGTGCCATGGTCCTTTTCGCCGCGAAACCCTCAATAAGGATAGTCCCCGCTGGGACATCGCACGGTCCCGTCACCGTCCGGACACCCGTCGTTCATCCGATGACGGTGAGGGGACGGCATACGGCTCGCGGATCCGGTGTCGGGCGATCCGTCCCGTCAGCCACGCCATGCCCTGAGGACGTCCGCGGGGATCCGGCTCGCGTCGAACCGGTAGTGCGAGGTCACGGTACGTCGGTGGATCCGACTCAGATAATCCTCCTCCATGTCGCCCTTCTGCCGGTTGTTGTGGATCAGGTACGGCACTCCCCGATCGTCGCGTCGGTCGGAGACGACGGCGATGTGCTTGGTGTGGTCGAAGATCACGATGTCGCCGGGCTGCCATTGGGCGAGGTTCGCCGCGTCCCCGGGGCGGATGTCGTTGGTGAGCCGGATGGCGTAGGCGCCGAAGAAGCCGTCCAGCGTGCCGGACCGGCGGAAGTCGATGTTGGGGTCGGGACGGGTGAGACCGGGATAGTGTTCGGGATGCGAAGCGATGTCCGCGTCCACCATGGCCTTGAGATCGAAGCCCGCGGCCCGGAACGCATGCTCCACGAGATCGGTGCACGCACCCCGGCCTTCGGGAGGATACCCGCCCTGATAGTAGCCGTCATCGTAGGTGGGGTGGACCTTGGCTTCGGCGCGCGCTCCCCGGACGATATCCGTGTAGTCGTCGATCCCGTTATGGTTGTAGTCCGATGAGGAGCGGATGTTCGCCACCGTGATCGCGGACTCGGACGGTACGGCGGTGGAGCCCGCCGACGATCCGGCGAGGATTCCGGACGATCGTCCATGCCACAGAATCATGGCGCCGACCATGCCGACCGCCAGCAACAGGATCAACGCGATGAGGGCGGCGATAATCCACGGACCGCGCGCTCCCCCGCAGACGCCGGAACGATGGCCGTCGCGGCTATGGGAATCAGGATGTCGTAAGTGTTCCATACCGTTCATGCTAGCCAATTGGCTCCATGCGCACGGCCTCGCCTCAGGCTTCCCCCTTTGGGGGAAGCTGGCAGCCGAAGGCTGACTGATGAGGGCGATCGATACGCATCAGGAAGATCGAATGCCGTCAGGAAATGCGCCGCTGGCGGGACTGGATCGTCTGAGACGAGACTGGGGATAGTTGACAATGAAGGCAGGAATGTTCGTCACACTGGAGGGAAAGCCCAGCAAGGAAGAACGCGAAAACCATTTCAAAATCCTTAAGGGAAAGGACATGCAGCATCATGCGCGCCACTTTGTTCCACGATTTCGACGACGTTGAATTCTGGCATAGGATTCCACAACGAATCGACTGCCCACCCTCGCAGATCGAGGTATATCGGATGCGTGAGTCGGATCGCGATCCGATGGACGAGGACTTCACCGACCCCGTCAACCGCATATGCGGCACCACCCTCGGCTACGGCGACGTCGACTTCTTCGACCCCCGCCAATGCAGGCTCCTCGCCGCATGGCTCGAAGCGCGACTCAACCAACCCATCACCCCACGACTCGCCGACATCTACCGCCACCTCCTCGACTACGCCCAAAGAGCCATCCGATACAACACCGGCATCGTCATCGAACTCTAAGAACAGGGCCCTCCCCTTTACGACATCAACCGGATTATTCATTGATGAATACCGATGACATGGTTTCGATTGGAAGCAATCGCATGACAAGAAGGAAGGGATCCAATGGCCCGATTCGATGACGATACCGATTTCGGGGGCGGTTACATGCTGGTTCCACCAGTGCTTATCCATGAACTTCGTCTCTGCACGGTTCAGGAGATAGCCGAACGATTTAACGTTTCACGGGATTGCGCGATGAGAGCACTCACCGCATATCACAATTGGCTCCGTCATCGAGATAATGACAAGACCATCGACGACAAGATCCTCACCCTGTATACCAAAGGCCTCTGGCTTGAGACACAAAACACGACAACGGGTCGGGAGACCGGGTCACCGCTGGAAGCAGCAACCACCAATTTGACTTCAACGACCCCCATCCAGACAGAGTCGCGCGATCATCTCATCAATCCTGCTGCTCATCGTCGTCCTCCCTCACCGTCAGCATTCGTTCCACCAAGTCGATCATGAGGTCCTTCTCGCCGGGGTCGCTCACCGCAATCAGCAGCGTGATGGCCACGAGATCGTTATTGGTGATGACAGGGCCTCCATCCTTCCCGAACGCCGCGTCGTTCCCTTCGAGGAAGCTGACGAACGCGGCTGCGGCCATACGCTTGTTACCGTCGGCGAAAGGATGGTCCTTCACGATGAAATACAGCAGGTGGGCGGCCTTCTCCTCCACGGTCGGATACAAATCCTGCCCCGCGAAGCTCTGATACACGGCGCCGATGATGCGTTCGAGCGCATCCCCGCGTTCCTGCCCAAGGAGCGTGTCGTCGGGATACTCCTTCCGCAACCGATCCGCCATGACGCGGGCGTCCGCGACCGTGAACTCCCAGACCGGTGCTGTCAGGGGCTTCGGATCGAGGGCATGCGCATCATAATCGCGGAGCATGTTCAGCCCCGGCAGGTAGCTCGACACCACGTCGGCGATGCCGGAGGCGAGTCGGTCGTCACTGCGGGCCAGCACTTTGACGACCTTCTCCAACTGGTTCAGACGGCGCTCGTTGACGGCGTACCCCTCCATCAGATACCGGCGCAGCACACTGGTGGCCCAGCGGCGGAACTGCACGCCTCGCTGCGACTTCACCCGATACCCGACCGATATGACGACGTCAAGATTGTAGTAATCGACCATGTAGGTCTTACCGTCAGCGGCAGTTGTTGCAAATTTTGCAACAACTGACTCATCGTGATTCAGCTCCCCTTCGTCGAATACGTTCCTGACATGCCTGGATATGGTCGACTTATTGCGCCCAAATAGCTCCGCCATCTGGTCACGCGACAACCACACGGTATCGCCCCGCACATTGACCTCCAGCTGCACCGAGCCGTCGTCGGACCGGTAGAGTTCGATATCGTTGGTACCCATCGTTCAGGCCTCCAGGTCCGCAACGATGGCGTCGATCTGTTCGCGCAGTTCAGTCTGACGTTTGACGATGTCGTCGGTCTTGTGCTTGCTGAGCACGATGACGCAGGTGGCGATGGTCACGCCGAAGAACAGGTTGGCGGGCAGTTGGACGACCGAGTCCACGGCGCCGCGAACCTCGTCGGCGATGCCCCAGATGGCCTTATGCAGTTCGGCGCGCTGCGATTCCCTGTTCCCCGATGCCGGCATATCCGCTCCTTCACCTGACCACGCGGCCGTTCCCGATGCATGATCCAACCGCAATGCACCGATTGTACCGTGATGCCGCGGCTTCAACCGGTGACGACAGCGTCGGCGATTTGTCCGCTGACGGTGGTACATATCATCGGAACGGCAGACACGTATTCTGACTCCACCGCTATCGGGAGCTGTCATGCGCAGCATGACTGAGGGTGGTCAAACACCCGCGGAAATCGAACGAGCGCAACAAGCGATATGAGAAGGCCTCCGCATGGTTCGCTCCGTTTCATTCGAAGCATCATTCAGCTCAGTCTCAATAAGATCGTCGTGATCATATCCTATTTCTTCTTCAGAGTTCCAAGGCTATTGTTTGCCTAATGTTGGCCTTGTTCGCAAGAATGGTTTCAGCCTGCATTGTGCACTGCCGGCCAAGGTCCTCCAACTCTACATGGCAGCCCCGGGATTCAATTTACGATAAGAACCGCAAACTGTTCAGCAAGGACTTCGTCTGGAGGAAGAAATGAGCAACAACCACAATCTTGAAAACCGTATCAGAGAATTCTTCGACGCCGACCACAACTCTATGCCTTATGACGAATGGTATGCATTGGAGAAACGAACCGCACACCTTGTGGACGAATATGGTTGGGATGCTGTCAGGCGGGAGTTCTTCCACTACGTGCAGACCGAATGCAAAAACCCAGATGACATCGCTCGTGTGGCATTCCGCTACGAGGGACTCGATTGGAACAAAAAACCGGTCCCCGATCCGTACGACTTTCTCGGATACCTCTACTACAAGGCTGGATTCAGAAAAGCCCCGTACGACGCCGCACGCGCCCTTGACGATCTGTGCATCAGCATCCTACCCGCATCGGGCTGCCCAGAAGCGAACATCTACTATCATCCATACTACGCAGCGGAAGCCGACCCCAAAATGATCGCTGCCGTCGAACGCTGGCGCCAACGCGAAGCTGACGACGACACCGGCACGGCCAATGAATCAAACACCTCGACCGCAAATTCCGAGAGGAAGGATCAATGAAGCCAGAGGACGCAAGAAAGAACATGTGACCATGGAAGCGGCATTGTTCCACGACTTCGACAACGTCACCTCATATTACGGGAACATTCCCTCCCGTCCGATGCGATCCGACGAACATGTCGAACTGTATCGGATGCGTGAGTCGGATCGCGATCCGATGAACGAGGACTTCACCGACCCCGTCAACCGCGTATGCGGCACCACCCTCGGCTACGGCGACGTCGACTTCTTCAACCCCGACCAATGCAGGCTCCTCGCCGCATGGCTCGAAACGCGACTCACCCAGCCCATCACCCCACGACTCGCCGACATCTACCGCCACCTCCTCAACTACGCCCAAAGAGCCATCCGATACAACACCGGCATCGTCATCGAACTATGAGAAAAAGAACATAGTCCTTCCACAACACCGAACCGTAACGACGATGACGACCCGCTGGCTGAGACTGAGGGCAGTCAAACAGACTTCATTCAGGCAACAGGAACGACAACGGCGTCGGCGTTCAGCGGCGGCAAGGCCATAGGTCGCAATAATGATCAGACGACCGGACTACCGAACACACATTTGGTCTACACCCCGTGCTTCGCCGGGCTGTATGCGGATGTCGAAACTTTCGGTTCGTCCTCAACGCGTCACTCGGTGCGGATGGTGCGTCACGCGGTGCGGGTCGTGCGTGACTGGGCGAGGATCATGCGTGACTGGAGGCGGATGGTGTCACTGGGTGCGGGCGCACCTGGTCACGCCTCTGCCCAACCCCCTGCGATTTCAACGTTTCTCACGCCCTGTCACTCGGTGCGCCCGCACCCAGTGACGTATCCCGCACCCGGTCACACCTCCGACGCACCCAGTCACGCCCCTGCGCACACGGCCGGACGCCAATTGGGGTTATGATCCCATCGTTGGCCTATGACCTAGCGGACATACGGCCTATGACCTAGAGGACATACACGTTTTGACCGATATCCCTAGAATCGGTTTAGCCAATACATTGCGCACCAATGATGAACTGCATCCCCATCACCTCATCCGTCCGACTTCGCCGGACACCTTCCCCTCGAGGGGAAGGCAGGGAGGAGGCTCCGCCGGCACAGGCAGACTTTAAGGCGGAAAACAAAAAAGGGCTTCGGGCGTGTGCCCGAAACCCTGTCTGTGGAGCTAGGGGGATTCGAACCCCCGACCCCCTCCATGCCATGGAGATGCGCTACCAGCTGCGCCATAGCCCCAAGAGCCATATAGCCCTGTCGGATGCACGATCGCCGAGCCTTTCGGCCGGTCCCGTGCGGACCTGAGATAGGTTACAACATGAAGCCCATTCACGCAATCCTCGGCGAGTCGCCTGCAATGGCGCGGTTTTCGCGTCATGCGGCGACTCGCTGGATCATGCCGTTCACGGTGTCACTGGATCCTCACTGGACCGTGGTCGACCCGCTGCCGCTTGAGCTGCCGCCCGAACCGGTCGATCCCGACGTGGTGCCGGAGGTCGAACCGGAGTTGGTGGACGACGAGCCCGAATCACCGGTGGTGCCGGAGTCGGAGGACGTGCCGCCTTCGGAGGTCGAGCCATTGCCCGACGTGCCGCCCGACGTGGTGCCGGAGTTGCTCGACGTTCCCGAATTGCCGGAGGTCGAGCCACCAGTGGTGCCGGACGTGCCGTTGCCGGTCGAGGACGAGCCATCGCTTCCGGCGCCGTCGGACGTGCCGTCGGTGCCGGTGGTGCCCGACGTGCCGGAAGTGCCGTCGTTCGACGTGGTGCCGTCGGTGCCAGTGTCGGTCGACGTGCCGTCGGTCGACGTGGACTGCGGCGTGGGCGTCGCGTCCTGCGTGGCCTGCTGGCTCGGCGTGGTCGTGGTGGGCGTAGCCGATGGCGTGCGCACGGTCCGGCTCGTCGTGGGTGCGACGATGTTCTTCACCACGTCGTCGGTGCCTTCGCCGTTGGTCAGGGCCAGCACCACGCCGGCGGTGGCGCCAACGGCGATCAGCGCGCTGACGATCGTGACGATGAGCGCCTTGCGGTTGACCGGAGTCTTCGCTCCGCCGATGTGCACGGTGCTGACGTGGCCGGCGGCATGGCCGCCATGCTTCGCCGCGGCCGAGGTTCCTGCGGCCTGCGCGCCCGCGATGGCGGGCATCACGCGGGTGCCGTCGGCCTCGTCTGCGGCATTGCCCAGAATCCTGGTCTCGTCACCGGTTCCGCCGGCCGCACCGGCAATGGCCGGCATGGCCGTCGTCTCGCCGGATCGCGCGGCCGCATCCACGGACCCGGCCGTGCCAGCGACGCCGTTCAGTGCGGGCATCGTCGTGGTCCGCCCATCGGTGGCGCCCGCGACGCCGGAGGTCTCCCCCACGGCGGGCATGGCGACGGTGGATTCCGCCTCCAACGCCGCCGCACCGGACGATCCGGCCACACGCGGCGTTCTGGACTGGTTCTCCTCGTCGGACTTCGAGTCCGAACCGGTTACCAACTCCACTTTCTCCTGAATCTTCTTTCCGGTCTCCTTCATCACGTTCTGATAGATCTGGGACGAGACGGCGGAGATCACCGAGCCGACGGCCGTGCCGATGAGCGAGCCGGCAAGACCGATCTTCGCAGACAGCAGAAGCGAGGTGACCGCGGCGAGCGCACCTGCAGTGACGGGCACCACGGATATGTTCTTAAAGTACTTCTTGAACACTTGCTCCCTTAAACCGAGTGATATGTATAGTCGTTTCGCAGGATACGGTATGCGTGTTTTCTGACCATTCTGTGAATTCCCGCGGCGAGAGGCCAAACCGTCACACGCTTCCTACAAATCGTTCGACGCCGGCGTAATGCACCGGCGTCGAACGTTCAGATGATCAGGGTGGGCGGTCAGGGCAGACGGGGGTCCTCCCAGCCCGTGGACTGGGCGATGGCGGGACCCATGTTGAACGCCGCGAGCCGCCAACGAATGGCACCGACAGTGCCATCACCGTCGGCCCGGTCCAGCGGTATCAGCCGCGCCCAGTGGGCGTTGCGCATCGACATGAGTCCGGCGAAGTCCGGGTGGACCTCGCTCAGCCCGATCAGGGTCTGCAGGGTCTGCGAGATCCACGCGCCGTGTGAGAACACGAACAGATCGACGTCCGAACCGTATCGGCCGGCCCAGTCCTCCAGCGCTTCGACGCCGCGGGCTCCGACGGCCCGCTTATCCTCGGCCCCGTGAGCCATCTCGCCGCCGCGGAATTCGACCCACTCGGCGTAGTCCTCGGGCCAGCGTTCGCGGATGTCGTGCAGGGTCATGCCCTCCCATTCGCCGAAGTTGCGTTCGCGCACCCGCTCGTCGGCGTGCACCTCCAGATGCAGCGGATCGGCGAACGCGTGGGCGCTCTGCCGGGCGCGGGTCAGATCGGAGCTGACGACCACCTGCCGGCGCCCCTGCCCGGCACCGTCCACGTACAGGTGACGCAGGGCGATGCCGGCCTGCTCCACCTGCCACAGTCCGGTGTCGTCCAGTGGGATGTCGGACTGCCCCTGCAACCGGCCCTCGGCATTGTACGCGGTCCTGCCGTGACGGATCAGCGTGATCGAACGGACGTGACGCACGACGGCATGATCCCGATCGGCGCCGGCGATCCCAACCGTTCCCGCCATGTCACTCGGCCTCGTCCACGGCCGGCTCGGCATCGGTACGCTCGGCCTCGGCATGCTCCGGATGCTCGAGACCGAGGTCGATCGTCGGGCAGTCCTGCCACAGGCGTTCCAGATCGTAGTATTCGCGGGTCTCGCGGTACATCACATGCACCACGAAGTCACCGTAGTCAAGCAGCACCCACTGCCCCTGATCCCGGCCCTCGCTGGTCAGCGGCTTGACGCCCCGCAGTTCGGCGAGCCGACGTTCGATCTCGTCGGCGATGGACACCACGTGCCGGTCCGACGAGCCGGAGGCGATCAGGAACGCGTCGGTGATGCCGAGCGGTTCGGACACGTCGAAGGCCACGATGTCCATGGCCTTGATGGAGTCGGCCGCCTGCGCGGCGACGCGAATGGAGTCGATCGAATCCTGTGATGCGGTCACGGACATCCTTTCCTTCGTTGATGCTGAACGTTGATGCTGAGACTGACGATGCCGGGAAATCCCGTGCCGGAGCTCAGTCCTTGGTCGGCGGCTGCCAGCCCTCGATCACATGTTGCGTGTTCTCGGAGTACACGGCGGTGTTCTCCGCCACCTCATGCCGGATCACCGAGCCGGCGCCGGTGGTCGCCCCGTCGCCCACGACGACCGGGGCCACGAACATGTTGCCCGCGCCCACGTGCACGTTCGAGCCGATCTCGGTGTGGTGCTTGTTCACGCCGTCGTAGTTGGCGGTGATGGTGCCGCCGCCGATGTTGGTGTGTTCGCCGATGTGCGCGTCACCTACGTAGCTCAGGTGCGGCACCTTGGTGCCACGGTCGATGTGTGCCTTCTTCATCTCCACGAACGCGCCGGCCTTGGTCTCCTCGCCCAGATCGTTGCCGGGACGCAGGTAAGTCCACGGGCCGATGTTGGCGGCGCGGCCGATGTGCGTGCCCTGCACGCGGGAGCGCTCGACGTGGGCGTCGGCGTCGATCACGGCGTCGATCAGCGTGGTGTACGGGCCGACCACGGCGCCGGACGCCACCACGGTGTGGCCCTGCAGGAAGCTGCCGGGCAGGACGGTCACGTCCTGGGCGAGACGCACGTCGTCCTCGATCCACGTGGTATCCGGGTCGAGGATCGTCACGCCGTCGCGCATCCAGCGCTCGCACACACGCCGGTTGTGCGCCTTGGCCAGACGGGCCAGCTGCACGCGGTCGTTCACGCCCTGCACGGCCAGCGCGTCGGGGGCCGCGTAGGCGCCCACGCCGCCGAACTCCTTGGCCTTCTCCAGCGCGTCGGTCAGGTAGAACTCGCCCTGCGCGTTGTCGTCGTCGAGGCCGGCGATGGCCTGGGCGAGCACATGGGCGTCGAACACGTACACGGAGGTGTTCACCTCGCGCACGGCCAGCTCGGAGGAGTTGGCGTCCTTCTGCTCGACGATGCGCAGCACATGGCCCTCGGAATCGCGGATGATGCGCCCGTAGCCGGTGGGGTCGTCGAGGATGGTGGTGAGCACGGTGGCAGAGTTGCCCGAGTTGGCGTGGAAGTCCATGAGGCTACGCAGGGTCTCGGTGTCGAGCAGCGGCATGTCGGAGGCCGCGATGAGCACCGACCCGTTGAGCTCGCCGCCCCGGGAGAGCTGGTCCATGGCGCACTGCACCGCGCGTCCCGTGCCGGGCACGTCGTCCTGGTTGACGATGGTTACGTCCTCGTCGTACGACTTGGCGGCGGCGGCCACGCGTTCGGCCTGATAGTGCACCACCACGGACAGCACTTCGGGGTCGAGGGCGCGGATGGCGTCGATCACCCTGTTGAGGAACGTCTTGCCGGCCAGCGTATGCAGCACCTTCGGGTCGGCGGACTTCATGCGGGTGCCTTCGCCCGCCGCGAGCACGATCGCCGCGCTGAATGCCATGGTGATCACAATCCTTTCATAACGAAAAAGCCGGTCGCGCAGCCGGATGAGGCGTCATCCGAGCGCAACCGGCACTCTCCAAGCTCCCCCACCTGGACTCGAACCAAGACAAAGGGTTCCAAAGACCCGTGTGCTGCCATTACACCATGGGGGAACGGCGGCGAAACCGCCGAGTGTTTATTATGCCATGACCCCGCGAATATGTCACGCGAAGACCGGCACGGCTTCGCCCGCAACGGTTCGGCCACGACCGCGAAGCCTTGACCGAACCGTGGTTCCGATCACGCGACGATCATGCGAAGAGGAATCCCTGACCGTGGTGGGTCGGGTAGGTGTCGAACAGCTCGGCCACGGAGCCGTCGTTGAACACCTCGCGGATCGCGCTGGCCAGCAGCGGGGCGATGGACAGCACGGTCAGGCCGTCCCAGCGCTTCTCCTGCGGGATCGGCACGGTGTCGGTGAGCACGACCTCGCGGGCGCCGCAGTTCTTCAGCCGTTCGACGGCCGGGTCGGACAGCACGCCGTGCGTGGCGGCCACGGTGATCGACTTCGCGCCGGCCTCCTTGAGCACCTTGCAGGCGCCGGCGATGGTGCCTGCGGTGTCGATGAGATCGTCGACCAGCACGCAGTCCTTGCCGCGGACGTCGCCGACGACGCGGTTGGCCACGGCCTGGTTCGGGCGGGTGATGTCACGGGTCTTGTGCACGAACGCCAGAGGGCCGCCGCCGAGGCGCTGGGCCCACTGCTCGGCAACCTTGATGCGACCGGCGTCCGGAGAGACCACGATCACGTTGTCGAGCTCGAGACGGTCACGCACGTAGTCCACCAGCACCGGCATGGCGATCAGATGGTCGACGGGGCCGTCGAAGAAGCCCTGGGACTGGGCGGCGTGCAGATCCACGCTCATCACGCGGTCGGCGCCGGCGGTGGCGAGCAGATCGAAGATCAGACGGCAGGAGATGGGCTCGCGGCCGCGGTGCTTCTTGTCCTGACGGGAGTATCCGAGCATCGGGCACACCGCGGTGATGGAGCGGGCGGACGCGCGCTTGGCGGCGTCGATCATGATGAGCTGCTCCATGATCCACTTGTTGATCGGCGTGGTGTGGCTCTGCAGCACGAACACGTCGGCTCCTCGAACCGATTCGGTGTAGCGAACGTACATCTCACCGTTCGCGAAATCGTAGGCGGTGGTTTCCAGAACATCGATGCCCAGCTGGTCGGCGACGTCCGCCGCCAGCTTCGGATGGGCCCTTCCGGTCACCAGAATAAGATTCTTATCGGGCTTTCCTTCGAGGATTGCGCTCACCGTATCTCCAAACGTGTGTGTTGGTTTGTTGACAATCCGTCAGTCTACCCACCGATTACGACAGTTCGGCCCTATCGGTACAGTCCGTGTTTCGAGATGTACTGCACCACGCCGTCGGGCACGAGATACCACACCGGCTCGCCCTGCTCGCTGCGCCGGCGCACGTCGGTGGAGGAAATGGCCAGCGCCGGGATCTCCAGCATGTCGACCGACCGGGTCGGCACGTCGAGCTTGCGCAGGTCCGAGGAGTATCCGGGACGCGACACGGCCACGAAATGGGCCAGCCGCAGCATCTCCTCGGCATCCTTCCACCGCATGATCTCGGCCACCGCGTCGGCGCCGGTGATGAAGAACAGTTCGGCGTCCGGCCGGGCCGCGCGGATGTCGCGCAGCGTGTCGATGGTGTAGGTGACGCCGGGCCGGTCGATGTCGACGCGGGACACCGTGAACTTCGGATTGGACGCCGTGGCGATCACGGTCATCAGATACCGGTCCTCGGCGTTGGTCACCGACTTGTCGAGCTTGAACACCGGGCGTCCGGTGGGCACGAAGATCACCTCGTCGAGGTCGTACACCCACGAGACCTCGGAGGCGGCCACCAGGTGCCCGTTGTGGATCGGATCGAAGGTGCCGCCCATGATGCCGATGCGCGGCACGGCGTGATGGTTGCCGCGCGCGGACGGCCGTCGGAACGGCATCTGCGCGCCGCCGAGCTCCGACATCGTGCGGGACTCGAGGGGCGTGCGACTGCTCGCCAGCGGAGTGGAATCGCTCATGCCCCCGCCTCCGCGTCACGCTGCTCGTGCTCGATGTCCTCGGCCAGAGTCTCATGCTCCATCTCGCTGGCCGTCCCCGAGGCATGGGGGTCGATCTTGCCCATGTCCTCGTCCCACTCGTCCTGCACCACGCGGCGGATCTCCGCGAAGGTGGGCAGGGGGAAGTCGGGCTGGAACAGCTTGCGGATCTCGGCCACCCGCTCGGAAATGCGGATCAGGATGTCGGTCATGCCGTCGATGTCCGCCCCGCGCTCGCAGTCGCGGAACTTGTCGATGTACTCCTCCATCACCCGCACATGGCCTTCGGCGTCGTGGCTCTGACGCTCGTCGAGCGCCACCACGTCGGGGGCGTCGGCGTCCGGCCACCCGATCAGCACGGCGTCGGCGTACTCCAGTGCGGAACGCTGGTCCGCCGTGGGGATGCCGTCCTCGATCTGCACCAGGAACACGTAGCGCACCAGGCTCAGCCGTTCGGCGGTGATGCGCAGCCACAGCCCGCTCCCGTCGCCGTTCGTCGTCTCGCCGCCCATGCTCTTCTCCTCGATCTTCTCGCTCATGGTTGTCCTCCTGCGTTCGTGCGGTCTACGGGCGGACCTGTCCGGTGCCGTAGCCGATCCACTTGGTGGTGGTGAGCTCCTCCAGTCCCATCGGCCCGCGGGCGTGCATCTTCTGCGTGGAGATGCCCAGTTCGGCGCCGAGGCCGAACATGCCGCCGTCCGTGAACCGGGTGGACGCGTTGACCATCACCACGGCCGAGTCGATGCGCTGGGTGAACTCCTCGATCGCCGAGTAGTCCTCCGAGACGATCGCCTCGGTGTGCCCCGTGGAATGCGCGTTGATGTGCTCGATGGCGGCGTCGAGATCGTCCACCACGCGGATGCCGATCTCGTAGTCGAGGTATTCGGTGTCCCAGTCGCGATCCTCGGCGGGCACGATCTTCAGATCGTCGATGCCGGCCGCGGTGATGATGGCGAGGGACGCATCGTCGGCGTGGATGGTCACGCCGTGCCGGCTGAGCTCGTTGGCCACGACGGGCAGGAAATCCTCGGCCACGGCCCGGTGCACGAGCAGCTTCTCCGCCGCGTTGCACACGCCCACGCGCTGGGTCTTCGCGTTGATCACGATGGGCAGGGCCTTGGCGAGGTCGCCGGAGGCATCCACGTAGATGTGGCAGTTGCCCGCCCCGGTTTCGATGACCGGCACCCGGGCGTTGTCGACCACGGCACGGATCAGGCCCGCGCCGCCTCGGGGAACCAGCAGATCGACGTGCCCGCGCGCCTGCATCAGCGCCGTGGCGCCTTCGCGTCCGTAGGCGTCGACGCTGGCGACCAGCGAGGAGGCGAAGCCATGGTCGGCCAGCACCTGCGCGATCACGGAGAGCGTGGCCTCGTTGGTCCGGCGGGCGGCGTGACCGCCCCGCAGCAGCGCCGCGTTGCCGGATTTGAGGCACAGTGCCGCCACGTCGACCGTCACGTTGGGCCGAGCCTCGTAGATCATGCCGACCACGCCGATCGGCACGCGCACCTGATTGAGCCGCATGCCGTTGGGCAGGTTCCTGCCCCGGACCATCTCGCCCACCGGATCGGGCAGGGAGACCACGTTCCGCACGCCGTCGGCGGTGGCATGGATGCGGGCCGCATCGAAGCGCAGCCGGTCGAGCAGGCCTTCGCTCATCCCCGCGGCCGCCGCCTCGCTCATGTCCACGGCGTTCGCCGCCTCGATGCCCGCGGCACCGGCCTCCAGCGCACCGGCGACGTCAAGCAGCAGATCGTTCTTCAGATCCGTACTGGCCCGCGCCAGCGTCCGCTGCGCGTATGCGGCCTCGTCGGCCATGTCGCATACGGCGGCGAACGTCCTCTCGCTCAGTTCATCAGTCATAGTGTTCAGATTAGCTCAGGGAAACGGGATTGACGACCATTCACGGCACTTCGTGGCCAACGGGACCGTGATCCGGATCACAGCGGACCGTCATACGGCGACCCGGCACGCAAAGGACCGGCGTCCGCGAACCGAATACGTCCGCTCCCCCGAAAACGAACCGCTCCCGCCGGATCGCATGCGCATCGCATGGATCCGGCGGGAGCGGCGGGACGAACGGTGCCGATCAGACGGTGCCGATCAGACCATCAGTACCGATCAGTGGATCTGATCGAGACCCGGGTACAGCGGGAAGTCCTCGACGAGCTTGTCGACGCGGGCCTTGAGCGCCTCCACGTCGGCGCTCTTTCCGGCGGCGAGCGCGGTGCCGATGATGTCGGCGACCTCCTCGTACTCGGCCGGTCCGAAGCCGCGGGTGGACAGCGCGGAGGTGCCGATCCTCAGACCGGAGGCCACGGAGGCCGGGCGCGGATCGAACGGCACGGTGTTGCGGTTGATGGTGATGCCGCACTGGGCGAGCAGGTCCTCGCCCTGCTTGCCGTCCATCTCGGAGTTACGCAGGTCGACCATCACCAGATGCACGTCGGTGCCGCCGGTGAGCACGGAGATGCCGTTGGCCTTCACGTCGTCGGCGAGCAGACGGTCGGCGAGGATCTTGGCGCCGTCGAGCGTGCGCTGCATGCGGTCCTTGAACTCGGGGGTGCCGGCCACCTTGAAGCTCACGGCCTTGCCGGCCACCACATGCATGAGCGGACCGCCCTGCTGGCCGGGGAACACGGCGGAGTTGAGCTTCTTGGCGTACTCCTGACGGGCCAGGATGAAGCCGGAGCGGGGGCCGCCGAGGGTCTTGTGCGCGGTGGAGCTCACCACGTCGGCGTACGGCACCGGGCTGGGGTGCAGTCCCGCGGCGACCAGACCGGCGAAGTGGGCCATATCCACCCAGAACTTGGCGCCGACCTCGTCGGCGATCTCCTTCATCGCCTTGAAGTCCTCGATGCGCGGGTAGGCGCTCCAGCCTCCGATGATCATGGCCGGGTGGGTCTCCAGCGCGCGCTGGCGGATGATCTCCGGGTCGATGCGGAAGGTCTCCGGGTTCACGCCGTAGGCTTCGGCGTGGTAGAAGCGGCCGGAGAAGTTGATCTTCATGCCGTGGGTCAGGTGGCCGCCGTGGTCGAGTGCGAGGCCGAGCACGGTGTCGCCCGGCTTGACCAGTGCCTGGTAGACGGCGGCGTTGGCCTGGGCGCCGGAGTGGGGCTGCACGTTGGCGTATTCGGCGCCGAACAGGGCCTTGGCGCGCTCGCGGGCGAGGGTCTCGATCTTGTCGACCTGCTCGCAGCCGCCGTAGTAGCGGCGACCCGGGTAGCCCTCGGCGTACTTGTTGGTGAGCACGGAGCCCTGGCACTGCAGCACGGCGCGCGGGACGAAGTTCTCGGAGGCGATCATCTCCAGTCCGCCCTGCTGACGGTGCAGCTCGGCGTCGAGCAGTTCGGCGATTTCGGGGTCGGTCTGTGCGATCGGCGCGTTGAACGCGTCGTCTTGGGTCTGTGCAAGCGGCGAAGCCATGGTCGTCTCCTTTGGTGTGGATGGTACTTGCCCGCCGGGCCGGATCCCTGCCGGCGTCACGGTCCGGGGCATACCCCGCCTAGTGTAGACGCTGTATGAGGCGTTGCCTAGTTACATGGTCGTAACCATCCGCTCCTTGGACCGCGTCCTTCCGGGACCGCGTCCTTCCGTGGCCACGGCTTACGGACCTCGTCCGGCGATGGACGGCAGGCCCTTCCTGCCCACACTTGCGACTAGACTGGGATTCTGCCTTGATGGCTCCCCCGTTCCGTCGATCCGAAGGATGAATTCGTGAGCACCTTCCATAGCACTCGCAGCACCACCGATTCTCTGACCGCCAAGCAGGCGATCCGCAAGGGCATCGCCGACGACGGCGGCCTGTTCGTCTCCGATTCGCTTGGCGAGGAGCATGTGGACATCGCCTCGCTGCCCGGCAAGTCGTACCAGCAGATCGCGCAGATGGTACTGGCGAAGCTGCTGCCCGACTTCACCGAGGAGGAGCTGGCCGACTGCATTCGCGAAGCCTACGGCGAGCAGTGGTCCGATCCGGCGATCACCCCGCTCAAGCCCTTGGGCGACGACTACATCCTGGAGCTGTTCAACGGTCCGACCAGCGCGTTCAAGGACGTAGCCCTGCAGATCCTGCCCCGGTTCATGGCCCGCACCACGCCGGCCGGCGGCGACGAGGACGAGCGGATCATGATTCTCACCGCCACGTCCGGCGACACCGGCAAGGCCGCTCTGGCGGGCTTCGCCGACGCACCGGGCACGGCGATCACCGTGTTCTACCCGGAAGGCAAGGTCTCCCAGGTGCAGCAGCTGCAGATGACCACGCAGACCGGAGGCAACGTGAACGTGTGCGCGGTCAAGGGCAACTTCGACGACGCGCAGTCGGCGGTCAAGCGCATCTTCGGCGACCATGATCTCGCCGCCGAGCTGGCCGACCGCTCCCACACCGTGCTCTCCTCCGCCAATTCGATCAACGTGGGCCGTCTGGTGCCGCAGGTGGTCTACTACTTCGCCGCCTACGCGCAGCTGCTCGCCGATCAGGTGATCAACGTGGGCGACGAGGTGGAGTTCACCGTGCCGACCGGCAACTTCGGCGACATCCTCGCAGGCTACTACGCCAAGCTGCTCGGCCTGCCGGTCAAGCATCTGGTGGTGGCCAGCGACAAGAACAACGTGCTGTTCGACTTCCTCACCTCCGGCACCTACAACCGTCAGCGCCCGTTCTTCCAGACGATCTCCCCGTCGATGGACATCCTCGTCTCCTCGAATCTGGAGCGCATGCTGTACTACTTCTCCGACAAGGACACCCGTCTGATCTCCATGTTGATGAACGATCTCAACGAGTGGGGTGCGTTCGAGGTGCCCGAGCCGATGCTCAAGCGCATCCGCTCGCTGTTCGGCTGCGGCTGGGCCGACGAGGATCAGGTACGCGAGTCGATCCACGACTGCTGGGAGAAGAACCACTACGTGATCGACCCCCATACGGCCTGCGGCTACTTCGTGATGCAGCAGATGCCCCGCGACCCGCTGACCCCGCGCGTGCTGCTGAGCACCGCCAGCCCGTACAAGTTCCCGCGCGTGGTGAACGAGTCCCTCGGCCTCGATGCCACGGGCACCGACTTCGAGTGCATGGACGTGCTCGCCGAGGCCACCGGCACGACGGCCCCCGCGGCCCTGCGAGGACTTGAGACCGCCGACGTGCGCTTCGACGACGTGGTGGAGATCGACGCCATGGAGGAATACGTCCGCACCGCCGCCGAAAGATAACGGACCGGCAGATAGCATCTCTCCGAAGGGGGTGCGTCGATCAGCCGATGCATCCCTTTCTGGCTTCCCCCTCCGGGGGAAGCTGTCGGCGCCAGCCGACTGATGAGGGGCAGGTAATCCCTGCATGCCAGACTCCACCGGCATGCAAGCTTATCGGGCACCTCATCCGACCGGCAAGGCCGGCTGCCTTCAGGCAGGAAAGGACGGCCGGGGATCAGGCGATGCGGGTGCGGAACGTTCCGGTCTCCAGCACGGATCGGATGCCCTCGACCGAGCAGTTGACCATGCTGTGCACGGCGGCGTCGGTGTAGAACGCCATGTGCTGGGTCATCACCACGTTGGGGAACTGCCTGAGGTAGGCGACGCCGCGGTTGGTGAGGATGTCGGTACGGCGGTCCCGGTGGATCAGATCCTCCTCGGTCTCCACCGTGTCAAGACCGAGACCGCCGATCTTCTCGGATTCGATGTTGTCGATCAGCGCCTCGAGATCCATGAGGCCGCCACGGGCGCAGTTAATGAGCACCACGCCGTCCTTCATGCGGGCGATGGTATCGCGGTTGATGATGTGCTCGGTGGACGGCAGCAGCGGCATGTGCAGGGTGATGATGTCGCTGCGGCGATACAGTTCGTCAAGCCCCACGTATTCGGCCAGCTCCGCCACCTTCTCGTTCGGGTGCGGATCGTACGCCAGGATCTCGCATCCGAATCCGGAAAGGCAGCGGATCACCGTGGCGCCGATGCGTCCGGTGCCCATCACGCCGACGGTGAGGTTGCGCAGCTCGCGGCCACGCAGGCCCTCGAGCGAGAAGTCGTACACCTGCCCGCGCCACAACGCCGGCTTGTAGTTGCGCAGCACCATGAGCATGAACATCACCGTGTATTCAGCCACGCCGTTCGGCGCGTAGTCGGCGTTGAGCACGGCGAGACCGAGTCGCTTCGCCGCATCAAGGTCGATGTGGTTGTATCCGATGGTGCGGGTGGCCACCACCTTCACGCCGCGTCCCGCAAGCGTCTCCAGCATCCCGGCGTCGAGACGGCTCAGCCCGAGGGTGCTGACGCCGTCGCAGCCATCGACCAGCGCCGCATTGCCCGTATCCAACGGCTCCGCATGCAGCGTGACCTTCACACCGAGGCGTTCGGCCTCCGTGGCGAATGCCTCACGCTCATCATCCCGCACCTCGAACGCCGCGATTCTCATGGTCTTCCGCCTTTCTCCCATCCTCGGGAATCCTCGTCAATGGTCATCAGTCATCATAGCGACACGCAAACTTCTTTCCGTCATGGAAAGTGATATGCTTTCCACAACGGAAAGAAGTTTCGACATCATCCGCCAGCCACCGACCGATGTCCCAAACTCCATCCGACCCCCATCACTCGCATCAGGAGGCGAAATGATGACCGACACACCCCGTACTCGGCCCACACAGGACGACGACACCGAGCACGCCCCGCGGATCGACGCCCTGAAGCAACTGCAGGCCCTGCAGGACCTCGACGCCGACCGACTCGCTCTGGCGCAGCGCGGACAGCGGGGACACGCCGCGATGCTGCTGCCGTTCGCGGTGTTGGGGTTCATCGTCATCATGCTCTACTGGCCGTTCGGACTGATGTTCGGCGGGTACATCGACATGACCTGGGCGATGCTCTTCGCGTTCCTGGCGTTCGCCATCCTGTCCATCATCGGCATGCTCCTGCTGATGCATCGGTATCAGCGCCAGACCGGCATGGCGACATATTTCGGCGGAGGCAAGGGCTCGCGCCGCGCTTCCCTGAAGGCATGGCATAATCGCGGGTACGCGGCAACCTACGCACTCGTCATCGTCACCGAAATCGGCATTCCATGGCTGAACATGGCGTGGGGCTACCACGGCGGCAGCTGGCCGGTCGCCGCACTGATCGCCCTGGCAGGCAGTATCGTCATCTACCTGCTGCTGCAAAGCAACATGCGGATCTTCTTCCGCACACTCGCTTCCCCCTCCTCCCCCGAGCTGCACGACGACACGACACCTATGACGGGCATGAAGGACGCCGCCGCACCCAGATCGGCGCCACGGAATCCATCGACGTCACCGGCAGGTGACCCGTCATGACCGATGCCATGGAACCGAAGTTCGACGACGTCATCCACGCGCCGATCCGCCTGCGCATCTGCGGCATGCTGGAAGCCTACGGAACCCTGAGATTCGACGCCCTGCGCGACACGCTGGACGTCAGCGACGCCACCTGTTCCAAGCACCTCAAGACCCTCGCCGACCACGGATACGTGACGCTCACCAAAAAGGCCGGCGGCGGCAAGGGATACAAGGTCACTTGGGTGAGACTCACCGACGACGGGCTCCGCGCCTTTCAGGGACACGTCGCCGCACTGAAACGGATTATCGCCGGCGAATAGTCCGTTGCGGCAATCCACTTCGACAATCCGTTGCGATAATCCCTTGATCGCCGATCCGAGCCTCGCGTAGCGGTTCCCGCATCGCGGCCCACACGCCGGGCCGGGCGTCAGCATGCCCAAATTCGGCCGCCCAGGCCGCCTACCTCCCCCGTCATCACCCACCTGTCGCCACCCACCTGTCGCCACCCACCACAACCTTCACCAACCCAAGAGGCGATAATGAAAGCCATTCTTTACAAGGATATGATCCAACTCGGCCGCAATACGCCGATGCTTGTGCTGCTGATCATCGGCGTCATCCTGTCCGGCGCGACGCTGGCCCTCACCGCGATCACCGATCCCGCACCCCGCATGGCCTCCGTCATGCTGCAAAGCTCGCTGATCTGCCTGATCATGACGGTCACTCCGACCTGCGCCTTCGAGCTGATCCGGTCGGACCTCGCCAACGGCACGATCGCCGCGTTCCTGTCAAGCGGCCGGCCGCGCCGACAGTATCCGCTCACACAGTTCGCCGTCGCGATCGTTCCCCCGGCCGCGTTGGGCTTCGCCGCCATCGCCGGCTTCCACCTGTTCGTCCCCGCACTACAAGGGACGTTCGCCGGGACGAACGGTCCGTTCATCCTCCTCGAACCGCTGCTGCCGGCGCTGATCCTCTACTCCTGGTCCATGTTCTTCAAGGGAAAGGCAATACTCATGACCACGACCACCGCATCCGCATCCATCACCGCACAGTCCAAAACCAACCAAGCCGAAACTCATCAGGCAGGCATCAATCAGTTCGAAACCACCACGTCGCCGATCGCCGTATCCGTACAGGACGTCTCCTTCGCCTACCGCAGGAACCGTCCGGTGCTCGAGCACATCGACCTCGACGTGCCCCGGGGACAGTCGATCGGCATCCTCGGCTACAACGGCGTGGGCAAGACCACCCTGTTCGGCGTGATCATCGGCACCTTGAAACCGCAGTCCGGCCGGACGATCATCAACGCCGACGTCTTCGGTTCGATGCGCGACGTCTTCCAGCTCACCGACTCCGGCAACCTGACCTTCGATATGACCATACGCGAGAACATCCGTTTTCGTGCGATGCTGTACGCCACGCATGACGATCCGCATCCAGTCGATCTCGACCATCTCGAGGATCTGCCGATGGTGAAGGCGTTCGAACTCGGCGACCATCTCGACAAGAAGGTCAAGGAGCTGTCCGGCGGATTGCGCAAACGCGCGGGCATCGTGGCCGGCCTGCTGTTCGATCCGCATCTGATCATGCTCGACGAACCGACCAACGCCGTGGATCCGGTCACCCGGCAGCTGCTCATCGCACTCATGCGGCAGCTCAGGGCCGACGGCCGCACGATTATGACCATCACGCACGATCTCGAATACTGCTGGGAGGTGGCCGACCGCGTGGTCATGCTGGACGATCGACGGATCGTCGGAGACCACAGGATCGCGGATTTCCCCGACTACGAGTCGTTCCAACTGACCGCGACACCCGGCCGCGAACGGACAGCCGTCGATTTCGGCATCGCCGATCGCTGAGAGACCATCAATCACTGGGAAAGGAAAGGACGGATCATCATGAAAGCCGTAATCTGGAAGGATTGGCTGCTGTGCAAACGCACCCGAATGTTCTGGGTGGTGATCGTCGGCGTGGCGGTGGGCTACGTCGTCGGGGCCTCGATCTTCTCCTCCATGCTCGGCAGCGGGTACGGGGGTGTGGTCCTGATGCTTCTGGGACCGTGCATCGCCTACATACCGCCGGTGCTGACCGCGGGACTGTCGTATCCCAACACCGATACGACGGCCGGCGGACTCAGCGGCACGCTGCGGGAAGACGGCACCATCGAGACCGTGCGATGCTCGGGCCGTTCGATGGCCGGCTATCTCATGGCGAAAAGCGTGATGCCGATGATCGTGGCCGTCATGCTGTTCCTGCCGATGTTCGCCTACTGCCTGTGGGGCGGCGCCCTGCCGCTTTCCGAAGCGTTTTCGGTGCCGACCGCCTATGCACTGGGCGCTGCCGTGCTGCTGACATTCGTCAACCAGCAGATCCTGCTGGCCACGCGGGCGAACACCGCAGGAGCCCTGCACCTTATGGTCCTCGTCACCCTGATCCCGGTGTTCGCGTTCATGGTCCTGTTCATGGTCGTCCCGTATTGGGCGGCGTTGGCGATCATGCTGGCCTTCGGCGCACTCGCCGCGGCGGTCAGCGTGACCAACTGCCGCAGACGGCATCCGAATACGCTGACCTCGCTCGTGCCGACGGGACCGACAGCATCGGCCTGAGAGACCGAAGGGACGGCGACCGAAGGATAGCGGCCAGCGCACGGCAATAACGACTAGCGCCACTCCTCCTTCCAGCGCCGCTGCATGCGGTAGGCGCTGTCCCAGAACATATATTCGTGTTCGACGCCGACGACGAACTGTTCGGTCAGCTCCCGCAGATGCTCCCCGGGCTCGGAGACGGCAAGCCGTTCGATGTCGTCGATCAGCCACACCGCCGAATCCCAGAACTCGTCGGTCCTGTACATGTCGATCCACGCCTTGTACGGGTTCGCGTCGATCGCGTCGCCGATGCGCTCCGCGATACGCGTGCCATAGTCGGCGTACACCCATGCACAGGGCAGCAGCGCCACCAGAATGTCGATCAGCGGCTTCGTGTAGGCGATGGCGATCATGTTCGAGGTGTAGGAACGGGCGAAGGCCGACTGCCGCGCCGAGGCCATCTGCTCACGGGTGATGTCGAACGCGTCGCGGAAGAAGTCGTGCACATGCTCGGTCTCGTTGGAGGCGCCGGCGATGGCATTCGACAGGTGCGTGCGGATCACCGGATCGTCGCACTTGGCGAACGCGATGGCGTGCACGTTCACGTAGTCGTTGAGATACAGGTAGTCCTGCAGCATGTAGAACACGAACCGGTCGCGGTCGAGCGTGCCGTCGGCGAGCTCGCGGAGGAACGGCTGGTCGAGCCCCTCCTCCCATACCGGCTCGGCGGCTCGGTAAAGCCGCTCGGCAAAGGGATGGTCAGGCAGGAAACGGGTGAGAGGCATGGAAAACTCCTTCTTCGAAATATCGGGGATGCGACGCCACGGGGGCACGTAAGGTCACAACGTGCGAGGCGCTTCGACGAAGTCATGCATCGTGCCGTCGGCGATCTCGCAGATCAACGGCCACTGGCCGCGCGACGAGGCGTCGTACATCGCCCACGCCGTCATGCCGACCGACTTCACCGCCCGGATGCCGACGAGGATATCCTCGAACACCGTGCAGTCGGTCGGATCGACGCCGATCCGGCTTGCGGCACGCAGATACACGTCGGGTTTGTCCTTGGACACATGGCCGACGTCGTCGACGCTGCACAGGACGTCAAAGAGATCGAAGACGCCAAGCCGGCGCAGCACCGGCTCGCGGAAGTTCGGCGGCAGGCTGGTGGCCACGGCCAGCTTCGCGCCAGTGGCCTTAAGATAGCGCAGATACTCCCCCGCATGTGGCTTGAGCGGCACGGTGGTGGCATAGGCGTCGAAGGCCATGCGATTCCACTCGTCCATAAGATCCTCGGGCGAGTCGGGCAGACCGAACCGCTCCACCGTGTACCGGGCGCACTCGTCGAACGACAGGTGGGCGATGGACTCGGCATAGTCCGACGGCACGTCGAGGCCGCGACGCCGCAGGAACTCGTTATCCACGTCGGTCCAGACGCGCATGGAATCCAGCAGCGTGCCATCGAGATCAAAGATGGCGGCGCGACCGGCATTGCTCATACCGGTGCCAGCCGCGCCTCCGGCGTCGAAGACGCAGGAATCAACAGGATCAGGCATTGGCGTCGAAGCCGGCGAGGCCATGCGCGTACAGGTCCCAGAAATGGTTGGTCGGGCCGTTGCCGTGACCGAGCTCCAGCGAATGCTCGA
Organism: Bifidobacterium simiarum; assembly: GCF_002802905.1. Lineage (GTDB taxonomy): Bacteria > Actinomycetota > Actinomycetes > Actinomycetales > Bifidobacteriaceae > Galliscardovia > Galliscardovia simiarum. The sequence continues at coordinate 352,760 of NZ_PEBK01000001.1, read as the reverse complement.
TGGCCATGGTCACGTACTTCTTGGCGCGGTCGATGGCCTCGTGGAACGGATGGCCCAGCGCGAGATTCGCGGCGATGGCCGAGGAATAGGTGCAACCGGTGCCGTGCGTGTTCTTGGTGTCGATGCGCTTGGCGGAGAACTCGTAGAAGCGCTCGCCGTCGTACAGCACGTCGATGGCGTCGCCCGTGGCATGGCCGCCCTTGACCAGCGCGGAAGTGCATCCCATCTCCTGAATGGCCTTGGCCGCGGCCTTCTGATCATCGAGATCATGGATCTTCATGCCCGAGATGCATTCGGCCTCGGGGATGTTCGGGGTGAGCACGTCGGCATGCGGGATCACGATCTTGATCAGCGAGTCGATGCAGTTGGGATCCATGAGCGGGGCGCCGTTCTTGGCGTACATCACCGGATCGATCACGATGTTCTCGGCCTGGTATTCCACCAGCTTGTCGGCCACGGTGCGCATGATGTCGGGGTTGTCGAGCATGCCGATCTTCACCGCCTTGGGACGGATGTCCTCGAACACGGCATCGATCTGGTCGGCGATGATCTTCGGCTCCACATCCATCACGGAGATCACGCGGGCCGTGTTCTCGGCCACCACGGAGGTGATCACCGACATGGCGAAGCAGCCGTTGGCGCTCATGGTCTTCAGATCGGCCTGGATGCCGGCGCCGCCGGAGCAGTCGGATCCGGCGATGGACAATACGGGCGTAAGCACACTCATCTTTCGTTCCTCCCTACGCTGGTGTTAACCAACAGGTTCTAAGGGTCAGGCGGTTTCGCCTCTCTCAACCCACGGGCCGCGGCCCTTTCCGGTCCGGCCTGCGCGGGTTCCCCCGTAACTGACAGTGTCGAATGTATGCCGTCGTTACGACAACCGGCCTGAAGTGCGTCGGGGACGGTCGCGGGCCGGCGGGGACCGCGGAAATCCCCGATCAGGTCCGACCGGACCCCGATCGAACACTGTCTGGGCCTGATCGGACGTTGCCGGGCCCGATCAAGCCCGGTCGGCGGACGTCACAGACGACTGGAGTCCAGCAGCTCCCTTGCGTGGCTGATCGACGTCTCGGACTCGCTGCCGGCGAGCATACGGGCGATCTCCCGCTCCCGCTCCTCGCCGCGCACCTCGCTCACGGTGGTCCACACGTCGGCGTCGGAGCCGTCGCCGGCCGGGGCGTCGTCTCCCGTACTCGCGGCCTCCTCCGTACGCGCGGCGCCCTTCGACACCACGAACTGCGCATCCGCCCACGACGCCACCTGCGGCAGGTGGGTGACCACGACCACCTGGGCATTACGCGCCAGCGTCGCCAGACGCCTGCCGAGCTCCGCCGCGGCCTTGCCGCCCACGCCGGCATCCACCTCGTCGAACACGAACGTCGACGGCGACGACCCGACGGCGTCCTTTCCGGCTCCCGCGCCCGCGCCGAATCCGCGGTCGGCCGCGGCGAGCTCCAAGGCGAGCATCAGACGGCTCAGCTCGCCGCCCGACGCGCTTTTGCCCATCGGCAGCCGCGGGGACCCGGGGAACGGGGTGAACAGGAATCGCACGTCATCGCATCCGGAGGCGTCCAGCGGACCGAATCCGTCGGCCGGAGCCTCGGACGGCTCCCATCCGCCGACGGCACCCCCGTCTGCGGATTCCGCTTCCGTCGCGGCGCCAGCCCCTGCTCGGGCAGTCACCTCGATATCCAGTGCGGCGCCGTTCATCGCGAGCGACTTCAGCTCCCCGGTCACCCGACCCGCAAGGTCCCGTGCGGCACCGGCTCTCGCCTCATGCAACCGCCATGCGGCCTTCATGGCCACCGCCCACGCCTGCGAGCGTTCGGAGCGCAACCGTTCGAGACGTTCCGGCGAATCGTCGAGGTCCTCGAGCTCATAGCCCGCCTTCTCGCGCCATGCCAGCACGTCGTCCAGCGTGGGCCCCCATCGCCTGGACAATTCGTCAAGATCATGGATCCGTCCGTTGATCTGATCGAGGTCCTGTCCCTGCGCATCGTCGTCGATCAGACCGGTCAATGCGTAGACCACGTCGGACAGTTCAGCATTCACCGATTCCAGACGGTCGGCGAGATCGGCGTAATCGCCTTCCACGCGGATGGATCTGAGTGATTGCGCGGCCTGTTCCACCAGTGCGGAGGCGCCCGGCGACCCTCCTGACGACATATCGTCGTCCACGCCGATCTGCGAGGGATCGATCGCGGCCAGTGCCTCGGAGACTCCTCTGGCGATCTGGGCGGCGTTCTCGATACGGTCGCGGAGCCGGTGGAGTTCGTCGTCCTCGCCGGCCTTCGGCGCCACCGCGTCGATCCGCTCGATGGATTCGCGTAGATAATCGGCCCGCTGCCGGGTCTCGGCCTGCTGCTCGGAGAGCCCGCGCAGCTTCGCATCGCAGTCGTTCAGCCGACGCCAGGCCTCGTGATAGGCCTCGGCGAGCGCCCCGTCGCCCGCATAGGAGTCAAGGAATCCGCGCTGTCGCGACGCGGCGGCCATGCGCAGCTGATCGGACTGGCCGTGGATGGTCACCAGCTCCCCGCTGATGCGCTGCAGCACCGCACGGGGCACGCTTCGTCCGTTGAGCACCGCGCGGGACCGTCCCTTGGACGGCACCGAACGGGTGAGGTACAGTTCGCCGTCCTCGACGTCGGTTCCCGCCTCCGAGGCCATGCGTGACGCTCCGTCGTCCGCGCCGACGTCGAACACGCCCTGCGCCCAGGCGTCGTGGGCCCCGGCGGATACCATCCTCCCCGGCGCGTCCCCGCCGGAAATCAGCCGGAGCGCGTTGAGCAGCATGGACTTTCCGGCTCCGGTCTCTCCGGTGATCGCCGTCATGCCTGTGGCGGGGGCGATCATCGCATGGCGAATGGGGCCGAGATTACGAATCTCCAGTTCTCTGAGCATCACATCTTCCCGTTGGCGCGGCCGGTGACCCCGCCTTCATGGGCGTCGGCGCCGCGGTTCTTGTTCGATTCACGCCATCCCTGCACCGGCAGGTCGAACTTGCTGACCAGACGGCTGGTGAACGGCACGCCCATCAGACGGGCCAGCCGCAGCGAGTTCGGCGACTGCTTGACGATGATCCGGCTGCCGCGGGGCACGGCGCGCTGGCGGCGGCCGTCGCAGCAGATCCATCCCTCGCTCGCGGAATCCTCGGAGACGCCCAGCGTGAAGGTGGATTTCGATCCGATCACCAGCGGTCGGGCGAACAGGGCGTGGGCGGCCAGCGGCACCAGCTGCAGCGCGTCGACGTTCGGCCAGATGATCGGGCCTCCGGCGGAGAACGCGTACGCCGTGGATCCGGTAGGGGTCGAGACGATCACGCCGTCGCAGCCGAAGGAGCTCATCTCCACGTCGTCCACGCTGATCGACAACTCCACCATCTTGCCGCGGTCCGCCCTCTCGAGCGTCACGTCGTTGAGCGCCCACTCGTGCAGGGGCTCGTCGGCGCCGGGCAGCCACACGTCCACCCATGCGATCACGCGTTCGTCGATGGTGTAGTCCCGCGCGGCGATCTTGGCGATGGCATCGCGCGTCTGAAAGCTTTCGAATTCGGCCAGGAAGCCCACATGGCCCATGTTGATGCCGACGATCGGCACGTCGGTGCCCTTGACCAGCTCGGCCGCGCGCAGAATGGTGCCGTCGCCACCCAGAACGACCACGATCTCCGTTTCGGGATCGAACTCCTGCACCTCGCTGACGGCGAACGGCGGCGCCTCGAGATTGTCCACGATGGAGACGTCGAAGCCATTGTCCCTGAGCTGTTCGACGACCTCCTTGACCTCGGTCCCCGTGGTCGCCAGTTTCCTATGGGTTACCACCACCGCGCTTCGTTGACCTGGCAATGCACCCCTCCTGACGTTGACGTTGTACGATCGGCTTTCATTCTCCCACACTCAATCGATATGTTCCGGCACCGGCGCGAAGCGATCCCCAACTGACGACAACATTCCCCGCGTGTCGCACTTGCCTTTAATTAATTAACGTTGTTAATATATTCACAGCAAGACAACATGTTTGACAACGCCGTTAACGATGCCAGATCCAATCGACACCCATACGACGCCCGACGTCAAACCCCGACCCCGTCCGCCCGGTCCCCGTCGCCCGGACGCGCGAATCCTCCCCACCGGAGACAATCAGCATCAAGGAGGCCCGATGATCGCACCCGGCAGCACCCATGCCTCCATGGCCGAGCTCAACCGCTCCCGCATCATCCAGCTGCTCCACCTCAACGGCGTCAGCTCCCGCGCCCACATCGCCCGCGAACTCGGGCTCACCCCCGCCGCGATCACCAAGATCACCGCCCAGCTCATCGACATGGGCATCATCAGCGAGACCGGCAACCTCGACGGCATCAAGAAGCGCCGCTCCATCGGGCTCAAGCTCAACGAATCCAAGTACCGCGTGATCGGCGTGAAGTTCGCGCGCAGCATCATCCAGATCGGCGTGTTCGACCTCGGCGGCAACCTCGAAAGCGCCCAGACCCTTCCCCCGGTGGACAACGACGACATCCCCGCCACGCTGGAGGACATCAAGACCCGCGTGAACGCCCTGCTCGACCGCGACCCCTCGATCGTCGCCATCGGCATGGCCGTGCCCGGCCCCTATCTGCGCGACGAAGGCCGCATCGCCGTGGTCACCTCGATGATCGGATGGCAGAACGTCAACTTCCTCGACGAATACGAGCACGCCTTCCGGGTGCCGGTGTTCATCGAGCAGGACGCCCGGGCCGGCGCGCTGGCGCAGAGCCTGTTCAACCCGCACGTCTCCTCGAACAACATCGCCTACTATCTGGTCGGCGAAGGCGTGGGCCTCGGCCTGATGGACCACGGCGGGCTGATCAACGGCGAGCTGGGCGCCGCGACCGAAATCGGTCACATCAGCATCGACGTGAACGGCGAGGCCTGCGAATGCGGCAACCGCGGGTGCCTCGAACGATACTGCTCCGCCGTGCGCCTGCACCGGCTCATCAACGAGGCCGGCGTGGTCGAGGGATCCGAATCCATGACCCACGCCGACGCCTGCCGGGCACTGTTCGCACGGCTCGGCCATGACGACGTCTGCGACGAGCTGTTCCGTTCGCTCGCCACCTACGTGGGCTACGGCTGCGCGATGATCATCAACGCGTTCAACCCCAAGCAGATCGCGATCGGCGACATCCTCGCCGAAGCCGGCCAGCCGCTGCTGGACACCGTCCGCGAGGTGGTACGGCAGCGCATCATCCCCGCGCTGAGCGAGACCACCGAAATCCTGCTCTCCGACCTACCGGCCGACGCCACGCTCTCCGGAGCGGCGGCAGTCGCTGCGGCCCAGTTCCTCGAACACCCCACGGAATTCGTCGAACCGCGGGACGACGACGGCGTCTAGCCGCACGACCCGCGCGGCGGACTTCCCCGCAGGGATCCTCCCGTAGGAAACCGAGCCCCATCCACCCCCGTTCCCGCACCACCTCCACCACCCACCGACAGACACTTCCATCAGCAACCAGCAATGTTCTCGCAGCAGAGAGCAGTAGAGAAAGGAAACCAACCATGTCCGAATCCAAGCCGATCGTCCTGAGCCTCGGTGAAATCCTGTGGGACATGATCCCCGAAGGCAAGCGCGCCGGCGGCGCCCCCGTCAACTTCATCTACCACGCCACCAAGAACGGCGCCGACGGCTACTCGATCAGCGCCATCGGCGAGGACGAGCTCGGCGACGAACTCAAGGCCGCGGTCGAGAAGACCGGCATCAAGTCCGTCCTGCAGCGCAACGCCTACCCCACCGGCCGCGCCGACGTGAAGCTCGAGAACGGCATCCCCGAGTGGACCATCGTCAAGGACGTGGCCTGGGATCACATCGCCCTGACCCAGGACCTCATCGACCTGGTGCGCAAGGCCGACGCCATCTGCTACGGATCCCTCGCATGCCGCATGCAGGAGTCCCACGACACCATCATGAAGCTGCTCAAGCTGAGCCGTCCCGAAACCCTGCGCTACTACGACATCAACATCCGCGGCGACCACTACTCCAAGGAACTCATCGAGGAGCAGCTCGCCGACGCCACCGTGTTCAAGCTCAACGACGACGAACTCATGCTGCTGCGTCCGATGTTCGGCATCACCGGCACCGACGAAGAGGCCTGCCAGTGGTTCATGGACCACTACGACCTCGACTACGTGATCCTCACCGCCGGCGCCGACTTCAGCACCATCCTGGCCAAGGACGGCGAGATTTCCACGCTGCCGACGCCGCGCGTGCAGGTGTCCGACACCATCGGCGCCGGTGACTCCTTCTCCGGCGCGTTCACCATCAACATCCTGCTCGGCAAGTCCCTCAAGGAGGCCCACCGCGCCGCCGTGAACACCGCCGCGTACGTATGCACCCAGGCCGGCGCCTGGCCCGAGTACCCGGAGGTCATGCCCGACTACATCGCCGAATGGGAGGCCGCCCACAAGGAGTAATCTCCACGGAGAAGGGTGATTCTCGTAGGGGATGATCACACCCGATCCGTTCGCCCATGGCGATCATCGGGGATGATCGCCGGGCGATTGTTGACGAAACCGGACATGGCACGGTATAGTGAAATGTCCGGTTTTCCACACCGGAATGCTTGATAATTCAAGATTGGGGACGATCGGTTTCGACGGTGATCTGTTCGCCGCAGGGAAGCGTGCCGAGAACGCGGGGGTCCACTCGTTAATGTCCTCCCGCAAAGAATAAGTGCTAAATCTAACCGCACTGAGTTCGCTCTCGCTGCCTGAGCTTCGCGCCAGGATTAACCAGTGAGCAGCCGCTCCGTTCACTCTCCCATGTCTTCGGGGAGATGCTGAGCGTCGTTTAGGAGACTCGCCCGATGCGTTGCGTCACAGGATGCATCGGGGACGTTTACTGTGACTATGCCCGCCGTCAGTAGTCTGCGACACAGACGGGGGCAGACAGATAGCCATCCGGCCAGCGGACTACGCACGTAGAAGACTGTGGGTACGGTCACCGGACGCGGGTTCAATTCCCGCCGTCTCCACTGATGCGAAAGGGGCAGGACGCCGTCAGGTGTTCTGCCCTTTCGCATTCCTTGGCGGGAATTGAACAGGGCATGGATCACGCCGGCGTGATCCAACCAACAGCATCGCCGGATGTCTGGGTGCCGCCGCTAGACCATGCACCCATCCGGATAGTCGTTCCATCCGTTCGGATAGTCGACCCAAGGACGCGGCTTGCCGATCTCCAGCCAATGGGAGATGTCCGCGATGACGCCTTCGACGCTGTCCGGATATTCCTCACCGGCATGATAATAGGGCTCATGGAACGTCGCCGAATATTGGCGCAAAAGCTTTTTCAACGGACTCAATGTGTTATCGCCGCTCATTAATCATGCCCTTTACAATCTGATCAAACATCTTCGTCGCCTTCGGGAAATATGTCTCCATTATCGTCCAGGATCTCTCATCGACCAACTATTGGGGCGCAGTTCACATCAGGCGCCGACTCACACCTCATCAGTCAGCCTTACGGCTGCCAGCTTCCCTTCAAGGGGAAGCCCGTCCCCCCGGTTTTTGGTCAATCCAAGCTTGAACAGGCCGGAAACGGGCTCTTCAAGCTTGGAATGACCAAAAACGGGCCGCATCGAACCCACAACACGCCAAGAACACCGTCGGTCCGTATTGCGGACGGAAGATCACAAACGATCCGACGGTGATTATCCTCGTTGGGGTCATTCGTCAACGGAGACAGACGGAGAAGACACGACGAAGAAAACCACGACGGGAGGAATACGGGAGAAATGGGTCTGTTCAACGCCCTGCAGGGGTTCTGCGTCATCGGCGTCATCATTCTCATCGGCTATGTCGCCGCACGGTTCCGTGTTGGCGGCCCCACCGCGCAAATGGTCCTCAACCGGTTCAGCTTCTTCGTCTCCACGCCATGCCTGATGTTCTCGCTGCTGTCCAAGGAGCATCTTTCCGACGTGTTCAAGCCGTCGATGCTCGTCGCGCTCCTCTGTGCCTCCATCACCGGCGTCGTCTTCCTGCTGCTGGGACACAAGGTGTTCCGTCTCGGCACGGCGGACACCACGATCGGCGCACTGGTGTCGATGTACATGAACGCCAACAACATCGGTCTGCCCGTCGCCACCTACATCCTCGGCGATCCGACCGCGGTCACCCCGATCATCCTCATGCAGCAGGTGATCTTCACCCCGATCGCCCTGACCGCACTCGACCTGTCCGTCAAAGGCAAGGTGAGCGCCAAGGCCATCATCACCCAGCCGCTGCACCAGCCCATCCTCATCGGCGTGACGATCGGCATCGTCGTCTCCGCGATCAGCGACGCCGTCGGCTGGTTCGTCGTGCCGCAGTACCTCTACGACCCGATCAACATCGTCGCCCAGTCGGCCGTGCCGCTGATCCTCACGGCGTTCGGCATGTCGCTGCGCGGCGCCAGACCGCTGCAGGGCGGCAACCGCTCCGCCGTCGTCATGGCCACGCTGTGCAAGGATCTGATGATGCCCGCCCTCGCCTTCGTACTCGCCTACTTCATGATGGGATTCCGCGGCCAGGAGCTCTACGCCTGCGTCGTGCTCGCCGCGCTCCCCTGCGCCCAGAACGTCTACAACTATTCCGCCCGGTACGAGACCGGCACCACGTTCGCCAGGGACGGGGTGCTGCTGACCACGCTCACCTCCCCCATCGTGATCTTCGTCATCGCGGCCCTGCTCGGCTGACACCGCCGAACCGCCTGAGCCCGCCGAACCCTCCGACACGCCGCGGCACGGCCATAAGACCACCACCACCCATGCGGCCACATCTATACTGTCATAGACGCCGCGTTGTCACCGACATCATCCCTGACATCGTCCGTCGCCGATACCGTCAAAACCCAAGGAGGCCCTTCGATGACCGTTGCCGCATGCGGATCGATGTCCATGCTGACGCTGGGGTTCGCCCCCAACACCGCCATCGCCGCCGAGAAAAGCCGGTTCCCCAAGGCCGCGTTCGTCGGCAAGGATCCGCTTTCCACGAAGCTGAGGCAGCGGTTCGTCTCCGACGTCGAAAGCATCACCCTGCTGGGCCTGCTGCGCCCGCAGAACACCGGCATGGCCGCGGGCCGTCTCGGTGAGATCCTGGTGCTCGGCCTGCGCCTGAACGTCCCGGACGTCCCCAAGTCGGTGATCGAGCGCATCGCCGCGCAGCGCAAGGGCGGCATCCTGTTCGTCTGCGTGCGTCAGACCGCGCAGGCGACCGCGGACGAGTCTCAGACCGAGGACGCGACCGAGGGCGAGGAGGGCACGGTCCGCGAGGAATGCGCGCTGGCAATCCGTCGCGCCCTGCCGGTCAAGCCCGGCCATCTGCCCGAATTCAGGGTTCACGTCGGCGAATGGACGGACCCCGCCGACGTCCATCTCGCCCTGCACGGCACCACCATGGACGAACTGTGGGATTCGCTGGGCGCCCAGGTGATCCTGCACGATGAGAACGGCGCCGATCTCGACATGAGGCTGGCCGTGCACGACAGGATCGTCAGGCTCGAGGCGGAGGAGGTCAAGCTCGTGCGGGACCATCAGCGGGCCAACACCACGTCGCAGCGCAACGAAGTGTACGCCCAGCTGCATCGTGTCCGCACCCAGATCGAGAAGCTCAGGTCCGTGCTGCGTCCGACGGTCTGACGGCCAACAGATACGGACGGCCGTCAGACCGGTCCGACGGCCCAACGGCCTGACTGCCACCTGACCCGGCCCCAGCTTCAAGGCAGGGGCCTCGGTCATTTGATCGTGGCCTTGTCCGGAGCCGCCACGTTGATCGTCTTGGCCCCACCCAGCTGCTTGGGGTTCTTCAGCAGCGTATCGACCACCGCCTTCTTCAGCCGCATCTGGGAGGAATTGCCCCAGATCACGGTATAGCCGTCGGCGAGGGTGGTGGTGACGGAATCCTGCGTCTTGGCGGTGACCTTGCTCACCTTGCGCCGCATCGACTCGTCAAGCGTGCCCAGCACCTTCACCGCCTGGATCACGGCCTTGTTGTCGAGGCTCTTCTTCGCGTTCTTCACCTCGATCACGGGAATGCCCTTTACCGAGGCGTTCACCGCGTTGAGTACGCGCCCCTCGCTGTCCACGGCGGTCATGTCGCCGTTGGCGTCCTTGAGGACCGCTGCCGGCGGCTCGGCCTTCACCACGATGTCCAGTCCGTGCGGATACCGTTTGCTGGCCTGTGCGGACACCACGCCGGGCAGCTCGCCGATCTTCTCCTCGATCCCGCTGCCGCTGACCAGCAGCAACGACGAGCCGACGTGCGTGTCGGCGATGGCGGTCACGTCGCCTTTCGACACCCAGGTGTTGGTGCCGCGCACCGTGATCTGATCGGCCTGCAGCTTCAGCAGCGGAGAGAACAGCAGCGACCAGATCAACGTGAGCACCGCCACGACAACCAGCGCCGCGACACCCATGCGGGTCAGCCGCTGCCGACGGTTCGCCTTGCGGCGTTCCTTCAGTCGTTCGGGAAAATCCACCACCTTGGGTCTGGTGAGCAGTCCCGGCCCACCGAACGCCTCGCTGTCCAGCCGTTCGGAAACGCTCTCCCCCGACCGCAGGACGCGGGCGTCCACGAACCGGCCCGAATCCGCGGCGGAGACGTCCGCACGCTGAGAACGGACGGTTCGCCCCGATCCGTGCTCAGCGGAAGCCGACGATACGTCCCCGGATCCCGGACCGAAGGGGACCGAATCGGAGGAGGCGGTACCGGAGGCGACTCGGCGACCCGGCGCCTCCGACCCCGATCCCGAGCTCAGGGACCGACCGCGGCGTGACTGGCCGTGCGGGGACTGCCCATACTGAGACTGCCCATACCGGGACGGGCCGTCATCGGAGGATCCGTCGTGCGAGGTGACCCTGCGCCCCACCAAGGTCAGGACTCCCGGTCGCCGCGGGCCTTGAGCACGCTGAGCAGCACCGGCGCCATATCCGTGATGTCGCCCGCGCCCACGGTGATGATCACGTCACCGGCCGAGCTGCGCATCGCCAGCATCTTCGCGGCCTGGCACATGTCGGGCACGGCCGAGATCCATCCCTCGGCGGGGTCGTGCGTCAGACCCGCCGCCGCATCCACCACGGTCTGCGGGCCGACGTCGGGATAGTCGGCCTGCTTCTCGCGTGCGGGGAAGATGCCGGTCACGATCACGTCATCGGCCTTGGCGAGAGCCTCGGCGAAGTGACGGGCGAAGAACATCGTTCGGGAGAACAGATGCGGCTGGAACAGCACCCGGATCACGGAGCCGGGGAACCGGCGACGGGCGGCGTCCAGCAGGGCGGCGATCTCGGTGGGATGGTGGGCGTAGTCGTCGACCACGGTGACCGAGGACACCGTGCCCTTGATCTCGAAGCGTCGCGCCGCACCACGGAAGGTGGAGGCGGCTTCGGCGGCCCGGGCCGGATCCATGCCGAGCAGTGTGGCCGCGATGATGGCGGCCGAGGCGTTGCGGGCGTTGTGGATGCCGGGGATGCGCAGGCCCACGGTGATGTCGCGGGCCTCGGACGGAGCCCCGCCCTGCGCACCCTGCGCCGGCTCGCCGCCCATGCCGGCGGGAAGATGCAGCGTGAACGATTCGACGGCGGACGCGTCGCTCGACGCCGAGGCCTCCGACTCATGCTCGATATGGGCCAGCGTGGCGCCGTTGAGATCGCCGAGCTGGTCGGCGTCGTGCGTGGCATACACCACCGCGTGGGATGCGGCCTCGGGGGACATCGAGCGCAACACCGCGAGCGCGCCCTCGTCGTCGCCGCACAGCACCACATGGCCCACGGCGTGATGCGCGTGCTCCACGAACGCCTGACGGTATGCCTCGGCGGTGCCGTAATGGTCGAGATGCTCGGCCTCCACGTTGGTGATCACCGCCACCTGCGGATGGTACTTGGCGAGGCTGCCGTCGGATTCGTCGGCCTCGGCCACCAGCACGCCGCCCTTGCCGGCATGGCCGCCGTCGAGCGGGCCGTCGGGGCCCTGGATCGAGCCGCCGATGGCGTAACTGGGGTCGGCGAGTTCGCCTTCGCCGGCGTGCAGCAGAATGTGCGCGATCATGGCGCTGGTGGTGGTCTTGCCGTGGGCGCCGGCCACGGTGACGGCCTTGGCGGACTTCATCAGCAGCGCCAGCACGTCGCTGCGGTGCATGAGACGGGCTCCACGGGCGACCGCGGCGACGATCTCCGGGTTGTCGGGCTTGATGGCGCTGGACCACACCACCGTGTCGGCGTTGGCGACGTGCTCCGCCTGCTGCCCGACGAATACGGTGATGCCCAGCTCCTGCAGACGCCTGGCCTTGGGACCGAGCTCACGGTCCGAACCCTGCACGGCCACGCCCTTCTCATGCAGGATCTCGGCCAGCACGCTCATGCCGGCGCCGCCGATACCGATGAAATGCGTGACCCCCAGCGAGGCCGGGGTCAGTGAGTCCGCGTCGGCGGGACGACTCGTGGGCTCAAGCACGATGGACGATGTGGAAGCGTCATTCACTGTTCAATACTCCTTTTTCGGCATGCCGGCCCGATCCGCACAACCATGCGGACGGCATGGCATCCGACCAACACATTCCTAACCATTATCGACGACGTCCCGCCAACGACGGAAACGTCTCCCGAACCCGTCCGAAACTACCGGCGGGCCTTTCCGGCGATGTCGAGCACGCGGGAGGCCATCGTCTGCGCGGCGTCGCGGATGCCGTATCCCCATGCGGCCCGGGCGACCTGCGCCAGTCGGTCGCCGTCGGCGAGCAGCTGCGGCACATGGCCGGTGACCCACTCGTCGGTGAACCGGTCGTCGGGCACGAGGAATCCGCCGCCGGCCTCGACGACCGGCTCGGCGTTGAAGCGCTGTTCGCCGTTGCCGATGGGCAGCGGCACGTAGACGGCGGGCAGGCCCAGGGCCGCGATCTCGGCCACGGTGCCGGCGCCGGACCGGCAGATCACCAGATCGGCGCAGGCGAACGCCTGATCGATGCGCTCGAGGTATTCGGCGGCGTGGTAGTCGCCCTTGCCCCGCTGGTCCGAACCGATGCCGCTCAGCACCGACTCCCCCGCCGACGCGGTGACGAGCTGACGGACCTGGCCCATCTTGCCCTTGCCGGTCAGATGGATCACCTGCGCGCGGGACAGCAGTTCGCCGGCGGCGTTCGCCACGGCGACGTTGAGGCTCTGAGCGCCGAGGGAGCCCCCGGTGACGAGCAGGATCGGGCGGGAGGGGTCGAGGCCGAGCCGTTCGGCCCCCTGACGGCGGGCCTGCGCACGGTTGCGCTCCATGCTGCGGGCCACGTCGGCGATGGCCGGGCGAAGCGGCAGTCCGACGCGTTCGATGACGGTGCCGGACGGGGCCTTGAGACCGGTGTTCTCATACACCGTACCGATGAACTGGGCCCACCTGGCGCCCAGCTTGTTGGCCATGCCCGCGCGGGCGTTCTGCTCGTGGATCACGATCGGGATGCCAAGCTTGTGGGCCGCGTAGTAGGCCGGAGCCGAGGCGTATCCGCCGACGCCGACCAGCACGTCGGCATGGCGTTCGGTCAGGATCGTCTTGACCTTGTTGACCTCGCGGATCCAGCGGGCGGGGAACGCAAAGGCCGCGCGGTTGATGGATCGGGGGAACGGCACCTTCTCGATGGTGTCCATGTCGAATCCCGCCGCCGGAACCAGCTGCCGTTCCAGTCCCACCTCGGTGCCGATCACGCTGATGGAGGCCTTGGGCTCGAGGCGTCGGATGCTTGACGCAATGCTGAGCAATGGATTGACATGACCTGCCGTGCCGCCGCCGGCCAGCACGATGCTTGACTCTTCAGACATGCCTATGAGCATAGCGCCGGGCACGAACCGATTTCAACCCGCATGCGGCCGCGCGCACGCTCACGTCCGCAACCGTATCCGACCGCGTCCCCGACAGTCCCCCGCAGCCCCGGCGCCTGGCTCGGGACCGCGGCTCACGCCTTGGCGAGGGCGGCCTTGATGTCCGTCTGCGTGCGGGCCATCGCCACCGCGGTGCCGGCCGCGGCCAGACACATGACCAATGCGGTGCCGCCATAGGAGACGAACGGCATGGGCAGGCCCATCACCGGCAGAAGGCCGACCACCACGCCGATGTTGACCAGCGCCTGCGCGACGATCCACACCACGAAGCACATGATCACCATGCGGGCATAGGCGTCCCGGTGATGCATGGCGATGTTGATCAGACACCATCCCATCACCACGAACCCGAGCACCACGGCGAGTGCGCCGAGGAAGCCGAGCTCCTCGCCGATGACCGCGAAGATGAAGTCGTTGTGGGCGGCGGGCAGGTAGTTCCACTTCTCGCGGGAGTTGCCCAGCCCCACGCCGGTCAGGCCTCCGGAGGCCATGGCGTACGCGCCGTGGATCGACTGGTAGCACACGCCCTGGGCCTGTTCGGCCGTGCAGGTGCCGTAGGCCGCGAGGATACGGCTCATGCGGTTGGAGTTGCCGGTGACGAACAGCAGCAGGATGCCGACCACGCCCAGACCGCCGAGGCCGAGGAACCAGGAGATCGGCAGACCGCCGACCAGCAGTGCGGAGGCGCCGATCAGCACGACGATCATGGCGGTGCCCAGATCCTTGCCCACGATCACCGCGCCGAACGCCAGCAGGAAGACGCCGATCGGCACGGCCCATGCCTTGACCGTCGGCAGCTTCGTCTTGCGCATGGCCAGAATGGCGGTCGGCATCCACAGGCAGACCGCCCACTTGAGGATCTCGGCGGGCTGCCAGCGTACGGAACCGATGTGGACCCATCCGACGTTGCCACCGGCCGAGGAGCCGATGCCGGGCACCATCGTCAGCAGCTGCATGACGATGGCGATGCCAAGGGCCACCGCCGCGAACCTGCGGAAGAACTTGACGGGAACCCTCGACAGCACGAAGGCGATGAACGCCCCGCCCAGCGCATAGCCGGTCTGGGTGATCAACTGATTCCACGGGGATTTCCCGGAGGCGACCAGATCGACCGAGGAGCTGGAGAAGACCATCATCAGCCCGAACAGCGTCAGCGCACCGACGGCGATGATGAACCCGTAGTAGCACCACAGCGGATTGAAGACGCATCGCCAGCCGGAGTAGTCGGCGGGACGGTTCGATTCCGGATCGTCGGCATCGCGCGAGAACGACGTTCCCGCGGTCACCATCGCCACGGCCTTGTCCAGCGGATCGGGGTGCGGCGCGACATCCGTCTTCCTGCCCGATCTGCCCGTCCCGTCTCCCGATCGTCTGGACACGTCGGTGGAGGAACGTCTGACAGGCAGTTTGCTCAGGATGTCGTCGAGCTTGCTATTCGCCATGGGCGGCTACCCAGCTCTCGGCGGCCTTGGCGAACCGGTCGCCTCGATCGGCGTACGAGCGGAACTGGTCCATGGACGCGCAGGCGGGGGCCATGAGCACCACGTCGCCGGCCTCGGCGAATCCGCCCGCGGCCTCGACCGCCCGGTCCATCACCGTATCGTTCGGTTCCGGATCGATCACGGTGATCGGCGTATCCGGCGCGCTGGCGGCGAAGGCCTCGCGCATGGGCGCGGTGTCCTTGCCGATGATCACGGCGGCCTTGATCGTCTCGCACTGGTCGGCCACCAGATCCTCGAACCGGGATCCCTTGGCCAGTCCTCCGGCGATCCACACCACATGGCCGTGCGCGAAGCTGGACAGCGACGCGTGGGCGGCGTGGGCGTTGGTGGCCTTGGAATCGTCGACGAACCGCACGGTGCCGCCGGGCACCCTGGCCTCGGCGACGGTGGCGATGCGGTGGCCGCCGGGGGCGAACCCCTTCAGCGCGCGGACGGCGGTTTCGGCGTCGACGCCGAGACCGAACACGAGGGCGAGCGCGCACAGGGCGTCGGCGAGCAGATGCGGATACACCGTGCCGTCGGGCTCGCTCAGATGGGCGAAGTCGAGCACGCGGGCCAGCTTCGGATCCTCGGCGGAGTCCCGCAGACCGGAACGATCCACGATCCAGCCGTCCTCCACGCCGATCTGGCCTTCCGCGGGAACGCCGAGCGTGAAGCCCACGCGGCGGCATCCCTCGGCGGGCTTCGCCGCGGCGGCGAGGGCCGAGACCCGCTTGTCGTCGGCGTTGAACACCAGAGCGCGCCTGACGCCGTGGTACACCTTCGCCTTGTCGGCGGCGTAGTTCTCGAATCCGCCGTGCCAGTCGAGATGATCGTCGGCCAGATTGGTGATGGCCGCGCAATCCAGTTCCAGCGAATCGGTGTAGTGCATCTGGAACGAGCTGAGCTCGACGGCCAGTGCTGTGTTGGCGGGGTCGACGGCCGCGGCGGAGACCGGGGTGCCGATGTTGCCCACGGCCGGGGCCGTGAAGCCGGCGGCGCGCAGCATCTCGGACGTCATCTCGGTGGTGGAGGTCTTGCCGTTCGTACCGGTGATGCCCACCCATGCGGCGGGCCTGCCGGTGGCCCGGCTCGGCACGCGCAGACGCCATGCCAGTTCGACCTCGCTCATCACGTCCATGCCGCGGCGGGCCGCCTCGCGCAGGAACGGGGTCGACGGCGCGAAGACCGGCGAGGTCATGATCGCGTCGAGGGCGTCGAAGTCGATCTCGTCATACGAGTGCAGATCGGCGTCGGCCTTGCGCTCATCGAAGGTGAGTACGTTGGCGCCGTGGTCGCGCAGCACGTTCGCGGCGCTGACTCCGGACACCCCCAGTCCGGCCACCATCACCGTCTTGCCCGAAAAATCCTCCACCTTGTTCATCGGTTCCTCCTTATTGGGAACGAGTATCGCCGGCCATGGCCCTCCGGCCACCGCCGCCCCGGCCTTCGGGACCGGGCGTCGACGTCGTGGGCGTCACAGCGTCACAGCAGTCCCGAACGGACCAGCCAATCGGTATAGAACAGTACCAGCCCGACGAGCACGAAGACCATTTCGATCATCCAGAACCGCACGACCACGGTGTTCTCGCGCCATCCGCACAGCTCGAAGTGATGGTGGATCGGCGCCATCTTGAACACGCGCTTGTGGGTCATCTTGAAGTAGCCGACCTGAATCACGTCGGAGCAGGTCTCCATGACGAACAGGCCGCCCAGGATCACGGCCAGCAGCTCGGTGTGCGTGGCGATGGACAGCGCCGCGTACAGGCCGCCGAGCGCCAGGGAACCGGTGTCGCCCATGAAGATCTGGGCCGGGTTGGTGTTGTACCACAGGAAGCCGAAGCAGGCCGCCACCGCGCAGGCCGCGATGATGGCCAGATCCTGCGGGTCGGAGACCGCGTAGCTGTAGCCTTCGGCGCCGGAGCCGGCCAGATGGGCGCTCTCCCAGTAGGCGATCATCGAATAGCCCATGAACGCCACCATCGAGGTTCCCGAGGCGAGGCCGTCGAGGCCGTCGGTGAGGTTGAGGGCGTTCGACCATGCGGTCATCAGCAGGTTCACCCAGATCACGAACAGGATCAGGGCCACCGCCGTGCCGGCGAAGGTGAACGTGATCACCGGCTTCTCGATGTAGGCGATGCCCGCCTGCGCGCTGGGGAAGCCGCTCTTGGTGGGCAGCATCAGGCACAGCACGGCGAACAGCGTGGCGAAGACGAACTGGCCGAAGAACTTGCCGCGCACGGTCAGGCCCTCGTTCTGCTTCTTGCGCACCTTGGCGAAATCGTCGATGAATCCCAGCAGACCCATCGACAGCATGGCGAACAGCACCAGCACCGCGGTCCACGACGGCTTGTCGTGGTAGGCGATGTGGCGGTAGAGGGCCGACGCGCCCCAGCCGAGCACGATGGCGAGATTGATGACCACGCCGCCGAGCGTCGGGGTGCCACGCTTGATCTGGTGGGACTGCGGGCCGTCCTGGCGGATGTACTGGCCGTAGTGCAGCTTGTGCACCAGACGAATCAGCAGGGGCGTGCCAATCAGGGTGACGATCAGGGAGGTTCCCAGACCGATGAGCAGTGAGATCACTGTGCCTCTCCATTTCTTCTCTCGGCATCGGCCGCCGCGACCGGCGCGGACGGCTCCGGAAGGTCATCATTGCGGTCCCATCGACCGGCAAGGGCGCTCAGTCCCGAGGCGTGGGATCCCTTGAGCAGGACCACGGCGTTGGCGTGTCCCGCGGCGAGGTCGATTACCAGACGGTCCGCCTCGTCCACGTCATGGACGAGCTCGGTCAGCGTCGAGGCATGGTCGGCCGTGCAGGCGTCGCGTGCGCCGGCCACGAGATCGCCGGCCAGCTCGTCGAGCTTGCCGTCGCCGCGGCTGCCCACGCCGATCACCGCGTCGAGACCCAGACCGACGGCGTAGGCGCCGATCCCACGGTGCAGTTCGGTTTCGTTCGCGCCGAGCTCCAGCATCGAGCCGAGCACGGCGATGCGGTACGGCTGCTCGCCGTCACGGTCGACGGCCCATCCGGCGAGTCCGTCCAGACCGGCCTTCATGGAATCGGGGTTCGCGTTGAACGAGTCGTCGATCACGGTGAACCGCGATCCGCCGCGTTCGAGCCCGAAGACCGCCATGCGGTGCGGGCTGATGGAGGACTGCTCCGCCAGCACGTTCACGATGTCGTCGACAGGCACGCCGATGCGTACGGCCACGGCGATGACGGCCAGCGCGTTCATTACGTTGTGCCGGCCGGGGATGGCCAGCCTGACCTTCACCGGGTCATGGCCGGGCGCGGTCAGCGTGAAGCCGGCACGGTCACGGCCGTCCGCGGTGATGTCCGAGGCGCGGAAGCCCGCCCGCTCCCCCAGACCGAACCAGATCACCTCGCCGGGGGCGATGTCGGCCATCGGCACCACATGCTCGTCGTCGGCGTTGAGCACGGCCACGCCATGGGGCACCAATGCCCTGACGATCTCACTCTTGGCCCGCTGGATGTTCTCCACGGAGCCGAACTCGCCGAGGTGGGCCACGCCCACCTTGAGCACGACGGCGATGTCCGGCGGCACCAGGGCACCGAGATTGGCGATCTCGCCCAGATGGTTCGCGCCCATCTCCGCGATCAGGAACCGCGTATGCTCGTTGACTTCGAGCGCGGTGATCGGCATGCCGATGTCGTTGTTGAACGATCCGACCGGGGCCACGGTCTCGCCCTGCGTGGACAGCACCGCCCGGAGCAGATCCTTGGTGGTGGTCTTGCCCACCGAACCGGTCACCCCAACCACGGTGAAGGGCGTACCGGACCGGCGACGCAATTCGATGTTGGCCTTGGCGAGCAGACCCAGCGCACGGACGGTGTCCGGAACCACGATCTGCGTGATCTCGGCGCCCTCGACCTCGTGGTCGACCAGCGCCGCGACGGCACCGGCGTGATAGACCTGACCGACGAACCGGTGGCCGTCAACATGCTCGCCGGCAATGGCGACGAACAGCGAACCGGCTCCGGCCTGACGTGAATCCGTGACCACCGTCCCGATCGGGGAATCGGGCGACGTCTCACCCCTGCGCAGCTTTCCGCCGACTGCCTCGGCCGCCTGCTCAACCGTCATGGTCATCATTTGTGCGTTCAACCTCTTCCGTATCTCGTTCTCTCGACGATTTCGTCTGCACCGACCAGCCGTCCCCGCCGGGGACGCGCCGGTCAGTCGAATTCCTTGGACACGCGCAGGGCGCTTCGGATGTTGCCCTTGCGCACGCCGGCCTTCATCACCATGGCGATGGCCAGCGACAGCCGGCGTCGGTCGGCGTCGGACGCGTCGGCATCCCGGTGGGCGGCCATCTCGTCGGTCTCGGACGAGCGATGGGCCAGATGCGTGCGTTCGCGCAACGCGACGCCGAAATGCTCCATCGCCTCCTTGAGCGCAGGCGTCCCGGCGGCCGGATCGTCGCCCTCGCTCACCGCGCAGACGTCGGTGACCACGGACTGGAGCGCACCGGGCATCAGCGCCCTGTCGTCCGCCCCGATGATCACCGCCGAGGCGCCGTCCTCCACGAACACGGACAGCATGCGCTGCACGTCGAGTTCGTTGAGCGGGTATTCCTCGATCAGATGCCGTTCCAGCGACTTGGAGTGCTGGTAGCTGATCTGTCCGACCGGATTGCCCAGCACATGCAGCAGCCCGGCCAGCGCGGCGGCCTGCTGCGCCGCCTGTTCGCCGATGATCAGGAACACGGCGATCGAATTGGAGGGGTGTCCGGCGATGTCGGCGGCGATGCGGCCGCGCTCCTCCGCGGTCAGGTCGCCATACAGCACGGGAATGTCTCCGCCGAGCCCCATGGCCCGGGCGCTCGTCGGCAGCAGGACGGCGTAGGCGCCCTTCAGCTGGGCCTGTTCGACCGAGTGCTCGTCCACGTCGCCGGCCGACGGCATGTACAGCGCACCCGGCGTCACGGATTTGAGATCGTTGGCGATCGACGTGACCGTGACCCTGCCCGCGTACTTCGCATCCGTCAGCAGTCCGTACCGTTCCCTCAGGTCCGATACGGTGAGGTGCTCCGTACTGGCTTCGCTTAATGCACTCATCTCTTACCTCGCTAGATCGACTGTCGTCGAGAATCGATGGTCCACGGTCGGATCACCACTCTGTAGGGATAGCATTCTTACGCTGGGACGAGGCGGGGACCTCATACTTCTGCATAAGGAATTCACCAATGGTGCCGACCACCGGACCGGCCGTCACACCGCCGTAGACGCCGGCCGGATCCTTGAGCACCACGGTGATCACGAACTGGGGATCGTCGGCCGGAATGGCCGCGATGAAATCACCGATGTGACTGGTCAGGGCGCCGGTGGCTCCGGCGACCTGGGCGGTACCGGACTTGCCGGCGATGCGGTAGCCCTTGACCTTGATGAGCCCCGAATACTGGGAGGCCATGGACTCCATCATGTCCATCAGCTCGCTGGCCACGCCCTCGTCGATCACGCGCACCGGCTCGTTCGTCTTCGGGGTGGTATCGTTGCCCTCGGCGTCGGTGGACGACTCGATGATCGACTGGCCGCAGCGCACGCCCTTGTTGGCGATCGTGGCCACGACGTTGGTCATCTGCAGGGCCGAGGCCGAGTAGCCGCCCTGACCGAACAGCACGGTGTTGCGGGTCCTCAGGTCCCAGGACTGGTAGGGCGTGAGCGTGCCGGAGGATTCGCCGGGGAAGTTCAGACCGGTGCTCTGGCCGATGCCGAACTTCGAGATGTACTCGTAGCGCTTCTTGACCGAATAGTTCGAGGAGGCCATCACCGTGCCCACGTTCGACGACTCCTTGAGGATGCCGGCCAGCGTGAGGTTCTCAAGGCCGTGTTCGTGCGAATCGTGGTAGGTCTGGTTGTTCACTTCGATCTGGTAGGGCACCTGGAAGCGGTCGGTGGGCTTGTGGATGCCCTCCTGCAGCAGTCCGGCCGCGGTGATGAGCTTGCCGGTGGAGCCGGGCTCGAACACCGAGGTGATGGCCTTGGAGGCGTTCATCTTCGCCTCGTCGCTGCCCGCCGCATAGTCGTCGGTATCGGCGATGGCCACGATGCGGCCGTCCTTGACCCGCTGCACCACGGCGATGCCCCATGCGGAGCCGGTCTTCGCCTGCGCGTCCTTGAGGGCCTTCTTCACGTACCACTGGACGTCCCAGTCGATCGTGAGCTTCACGGTGCCGCCGTTGACCGGATCCTTCGCGGCGACTCGCGTGCCGGGGATCTCCTGACCGTTGGCGCCCCGCTGGTAGCTGACCGAGCCGTCCTTGCCGACGAGGGAGGCGTTCGTCATCTTCTCGATGCCGGCCACGCCGGTGCCCTCGGCGTCCACGCCGCCGAGCACCGTGCCCAGCAGGCCGTTGTCGGAGTATTCGCGGTTCGAGGTGAGCTCGTAGTTGATCACGCCGGAAAGATGCAGGTTGTCGATCTGCCGCTTGACCGCCGGCACCACGTTCTTCTTGAGCACCACGTACCGGCTGGTGCCCACGAGCTTGCCGCCGAGCTCCATCGTGTTCATGCCCAGCACGGGGGCGAGCAGCTTGGCGACGGCCGCCGCACCGGTGGCACCGACCGGCTTGCCGTCGATCTGATGGCATGTGCTGGCGTTCTTCCCGGTGCACTTGACCGGCTTGAAGCCTTCGACGGCGACCTGATCGGCATAGACCGTGTAGCTTTCCACGCTCTGCGCGAGCACCACGCCGTTGGTGTCGACGATCGTGCCCCGCTGGGCCTGCAGCACGCGGGTGGCCATGCGGCTCGCCGTGGCCGCCTGTGCGGTCGAGCTCGCCGAGAACAGCTGGATGTAGGAGAGCTTGACGACGCAGGCGCTGGCGATCAGCGCGAGGATGACCCCCACGACGAGCGCCCGGCGCCTGAAGATGTCGCCCCGGGTGCGGCGCATCGTTCGTTTCACTGGTTCTCCTTCGTGTTCGGGGTCGTATTCTTCGTCGCGTTCGCGGTGGCGGAGGCCTTGGCGGTGGATTTGGCCGAGGACTTGGCCGACTGGGAGGCCTGGGTCTTGGCGGCGGACTTGGAGGTGGAGGCTCCTTCGGAGGGCTTGTACCCCTGAAGGTCGATGGTCAGCGCGTCCGAACCGGGAACCATACCCAGCTTCTGCGCCTTCTCCGGCAGTGACGCCTCCAGCGCGTCGAGCTTGGTCTGGTCCTCCTGCACGTCCTGGGTGAGGCGGCCGATGGACTGCTGCACGTCGGTGATGGCGAAGGAATCCTCCACCATCTGGGTGCGCAGCAGCAGCGATCCCACCAGACTGGCGCCCAAAAACACCAGAGCGCACACGAAATGCACCATCCTCATGCGACTTGGACGAATCGCCGCGAACATATCGTGCATCCTTCCCGACGAGGAGCCGGTGCGGCGCGACGCATTGACGCTCACGCTCAGCTGCGGTCTCGACTGCGTTCGTGAATCCGAAGCCCTGCCGGGAGACGTCGAACGGGATCGCGCGATCCTTGGCGACGCACCGCTCATCGACGTCCCCTTCCTGCCCTGACGGCCTTTGATGATCTTCTCGTATTCCTGCCCTTCGATTCGCCCGCGGCCCGACCGCCGGTCACGGCGGACGGATCCGCCGCCCACTGCTCGAACCTCGACGACCATCGATCGGGCAGCGGACGGGTGAGTTCCACGGCCCGCAGCCGCACCGAGGCCGACCTCGGGTTGGCGGCGATCTCGTCGGCGTCGGCCTTCACCGCACCGTGGGTCAGATCACGAAGGAACGGCTGCATGTCGTCGGGGATCACCGGCATGCCGGCGGGCACGTCGACGTTCAGCCCATGGGCCATGAACCGCTTCACGGTTTTGTCCTCCAGCGAATGGTAGGACTCCACGACCAGCCTGCCGCCGACGTTGAGATGCAGCACCGCCTGGGGAAGGGTGCCGGCGAGTTTGTCCAGCTCGCCGTTGACCTCGATGCGCAGCGCCTGGAACACCCGCTTGGCCGGGTTGCCGGCCGGACGGTGGGCACGGGGCACCACCCGATCGACCAGATCGTTCAGCTGACGCGACGTGGTCAGGGGCGCCTCGTCCCGTCCGGCCACGATGGCCCGGGCGATCGGCCCGGCGAACCGCTCCTCGCCGAATTCCCGGAAGATCCGGCGCAGTTCGTCCTGCGAATAGGTGGCGAGGATCGTCCGCGCGGTCAGGCTCTGGGTCGGGTCCATGCGCATGTCGAGCGGGGCGTCGTGCGAATAGGAGAATCCCCGTTCGGTCTCGTCGATCTGCAGACTGGACAGGCCCAGATCCATGAACACCGCGTCCACGTGGGTCAGTCCCTGATCGGCGAGCACGTCGGAGAACCGGTCGAAGGGCGCGTGGACCGGCGTGAACCGGTCGGCCAGCCCCTCCTTGCGCATGCGTTCGGTGGCCAGCGCCAGGGCCTCCTCGTCGCGATCGATGCCGATCAGCCGCGCGTCGGGTGCGGCCTTGAGGAACGCGGTGGAATGCCCGGCCAGCCCCAGTGTGCAATCGACGATGACCGCGCCCGGCCGTGCGGCCGCGGGCGCGATCAGCTCCACGCAATCGTTGAGGAGCACCGGCTGATGTATCGCTGTGATATCCATGTCAGAACTCCAATGCAGGCAGTACGTCGTCCGCGATATCGGCGTAGCCCTGCTCCTGCTCGGCAAGGTAGCGCTCCCAGGATTCGCGGTCCCAGATTTCGGCACGGGTACCGACGCCGATCACCACGACGTCGCTGCCCAGCCCCGCATAGTCACGAAGCATCGGGGGAATCACCACACGCCCCTGCTTGTCGGGCTCCTGGTCGACGGCTCCCGACAAAAACACGCGCAGGTAGTCGCGTGCGGCCTTGTTTCCCAACGATGTGCGCTGGATCTGCGCGGCGACGCGGCGGAATTCGCTGTGGGGAAGGAGGTAGATGCAGCGTTCCTGACCGCGGGCCATCACCACTCCCGCGCCGAGCTGGCCACGCAGTTTCGCCGGAAGGGCGAGGCGGCCCTTCGCGTCGATCTTCGGGGTATAGGTGCCCAGCAACAGCGGCGGAAGATCCGCCGGGGCCGGGGTTGCGGCAACGGACGATTCCTGTCCATCGACCATCGCGTTCACCTCCATGCCCCGTTCGTCGTGACCAGCGACTCAACAGTTCACCACTCTACCCCACTGCATGCCACCGCTCCCCACCCAATGGGCAATTTCATCCCCAGACCGCCACATAACCGTCAACACGCCGCGTCTTCAGGCCGAACAACGGCGGCAGGCCCCGTCCTCGGATACGATTCCGGGTACGGATCCGGATCCCGACCGCGGCAAGGACCATGGACGGGATCCGCAGCGAAGAAGGCCCGGTTTCCCAGCGGGACCAAAGGTCTTATCGAAGGTTTTAGAG
Organism: Bifidobacterium simiarum; assembly: GCF_002802905.1. Lineage (GTDB taxonomy): Bacteria > Actinomycetota > Actinomycetes > Actinomycetales > Bifidobacteriaceae > Galliscardovia > Galliscardovia simiarum. The sequence goes on along the minus strand of NZ_PEBK01000001.1, from coordinate 328,038 downwards.
GGGCCTGAGTATAGTGGGATGCCGAACTTTTCACCTGCCCCCGCAAGGAGCGACCTCGATCATGTCGAACTACTCTGCCCAACTCCATGAAGAACAGCAGGCCGTGGACCGCGCCTACCACCGTCTCGACGCCATGCGAGCGCAGACGAGGAGCCGACTGGACGCCGTGAGGGCCGCCGGCTCCCACGGGTCGCCCACCCAGCGCACCGAACGCGATTCGTTCGCGACGATGTACGAGGACCGTCTCACCCAGCTGCGGGCCGTGGAGGACCGTCTCGTCTTCGGCAGGCTCGACGAGAACGACGGCACCCGCCGGTACATCGGCCGCATCGGGCTTTCCAGCGAAGGGCACGAGCCGATCCTCACCGACTGGCGCGCCGAGGCCGCCCGCCCGTTCTACGAGGCGACCCCGGCCCATCGGGGCAACATCGCCATGCGCCGCCACATCACCCTGCGCTTCCGCGAGGTGGTGGGCGTCGAGGATGAGGTGCTCGACGTGCACTCCTCGCACGTCAGCCAGGCCTCGGATTCGGGCACGCTGACCGGCGAGGGCGCGCTGCTCGCCTCGCTGAGCACCCGCCGCACCGGCAAGATGACCGATATCGTGGCCACGATCCAGGCCGAGCAGGACCGCATCATCCGCGCTCCCCTGAACCGCGCCGTGGTGGTGCAGGGCGGCCCGGGCACCGGCAAGACCGCGGTGGCGCTGCATCGCGCCGCCTATCTGCTGTACACGCACCGCCGGCTGCTGCAGCGTTCCGGCGTGCTGGTGGTGGGCCCCAGCCCCGCCTTCCTGCATTACATCGATCAGGTGCTCCCCTCGCTGGGCGAGACCGGCGTGATCTCGCGCACCATCGCCGACCTGATCCCATCGGTCCATGCCGAAGGCGTCGAATCCCCGCGGGCGGCGGCCCTCAAGGGCGACCGGCGCATGGCCGGCGTGATCGCCAACGCCGTCGCCGCCCGCGAGCGCATCCCCGACGATCTGCCGCAGGTGAAGGTCAACGGCTTCGTCGTGCCGATGCTGCCCACGGATCTAGCCGCGGCGCAGACCGACGCCAAGCGCACCCGCCAGCCGCACAACAAGGCCCGCGAGACGTTCGTCGAATCGATGCTGCATCTCATGACGAACCGGTACGTCGAACAGCTGGACTACGACCCCGATCGTTCCGAGATCGCCCAGGCCCGATCCTCGCTTCGCCTCAACGATCAGGTGCGCAGGGCGCTGAATCTGGCGTGGCTGCCGATGACCGCGCAGTGGCTGATCGACGACCTGTGGGCCAAGCCCGCCAAGCTGCGCCGGTTCGCCCCGTGGCTGAGCGACGAGGACGTCCGGCTGCTGACGAGGCCGAAGGGTTCGCCGCTGACGACGTCGGACATCCCGCTGCTCGACGAGGCGCTGGAACTGCTCGGCGCCGACCCCAAGGAGACCGCGGCGGCCGCCCGCAAGGAGGAGCAGCGCAAGCAGGACGAGCAGTTCGCCCGGGATACGCTGGCGCAGAACGGCATCGGCACGGGCATCGTGACCAGCGACATGCTGCTGGAGCAGATCAACGGCCTGGACGAGGACACCACAGCCCAGCGTGCCTCCACCCAGCGGGAATGGACGTTCGGGCATGTGGTCGTGGACGAGGCGCAGGAGCTCACGCCGATGGACTGGCGAATGCTGATGCGCCGCTGCCCCTCCCGTTCGTTCACCATCGTGGGCGACATCGCCCAGACCTCCGCGCTGGCCGGATCGCGGTCGTGGCGCAAGACCCTCAACCCGCTGTTCGGCCGTAACGGCTGGGATCTCAACGAACTGACCATCGACTACCGCAACCCGCAGGAGGTCTCCGACCTGGCCTCGAGGTTCGCCGAGGGCGAAGGCCTGTACATCTCCACGGTGAAGGCGGTCCGGGCCGTACCGGATTCCGTGGAGCGCGTGGTGCTTCCCGACGCCGACCGCGTGGTGGACGCCGCCGGCGAGTATGCGGCCGATCTGGCCGTGCGGTTCGTTTCCGAGGACGGTACGGGACGGGTCGCGGTGATCGCCGACGACGAGCTGATCGAGCGCGTCGAAGCGTCGGTGTGGGACCGTCTGCGCGGACGGCTCGGCGAGGAGCGCGTGCGTCGTCTTCGCGCCCAGCCGGCGTGGGACCGTCAGGTGAGCCTGTGCGGCCCGCAGGATGTGAAGGGCCTTGAATTCGACGCCGTGGTGATGGTCGAGCCGGGGCTCATCGCGGACAACGCCCCATCGCGCATGGTGGCGGCCTCCGACCTGTATGTGGCGATGACCCGTCCCACGCAGAAGCTGGTCATCGTCAGGACCTCCGAGGATGCGGACCACCTGACGATATAGTCCCGATAGTTCTGATAGTCCTGCGGAATGACGGTTCTGACGACATGACGATATAGAGTAGGGCGTATGCCTAAAGCCTTACTTTTGGAAAACATTCATCCGTTCGCCTCGGAGAACCTGCGCCAGCACGGGTTCGAGGTGGTCACCGCCAAGGGCGCCATGGACGAGGACGAGCTGATCCGCGCGCTGGACGGCGTGGATCTGCTCGGCATCCGCTCCAAGACCAGCGTGACGCCGAAGGTGCTTGATGCGCGTCCCGACCTCACCGCCGTGGGCTGCTTCTCCATCGGCACCAATCAGGTGGATCTCGACTACGCCGGCTCGCATGGCATCGCCGTGTTCAACGCCCCGTACTCGAACACCCGATCGGTGGTGGAGCTGGTGATCTCCGACATCATCTCCCTGATGCGCCGGCTTCCCGCCCATACCTTCCACATGCGTCAGGGCGTGTGGGACAAGACCGCCAGCGGCTCGCACGAGGTTCGCGGCAAGACGCTGGGCATCATCGGCTACGGCAACATCGGCTCCCAGGTGTCCGTGCTCGCCGAGGCGCTGGGCATGCACGTCGTGTTCTACGACATCGAGGAGAAGCTGGCCCTCGGCAACGCCGAACGCGCCTCCAGCCTGGAGGACCTGCTGGAGAAGTCCGACGCCGTGACCCTGCACGTCGACGGACGCAAGGCGAATACGAACTTCTTCGGCGAGGACCAGTTCGCCCGCATGAAGCCCGGTTCGGTGTTCATCAACCTGTCCCGCGGCTTCGTGGCCGATCTCGACGCCCTGAAGCGCCATCTGGATTCCGGGCACATCGCCGGCGCCGCGGTCGACGTGTACCCCGTGGAGCCGAAGAAGACCGGCGACAGCTTCACCACGCCGCTGGCCGAAGAGGACAACGTGATCATCACGCCGCACATCGGCGGATCGACGCTGGAGGCTCAGGAGTCCATCGGCCACTTCGTCTCGCACAAGCTGCTTGACTACTGGGAGAACGGCATCACCTCGCTGTCGGTGAACATGCCGACGCTGAACATGAACCCCTGCCAGGGCCGGGCGAGGATCGCCCACCTGCACGACAACCTTCCCGGCGTGCTGGCGAACGTCAACCGGGTGCTCGGCGCGGAGAACATCAACATCACCGCCCAGGCGCTGTCCACCGAGGACGAGCTCGGCTATGTGGTGACCGACGTGGACACGATGCCCAGCAAGGACGCCATCGAGGAGCTGAAGAGCCTGCAGGGCACCATCCGCGTGCGCGTGCTGCCGAATCGGTAATCGGTAGCCGATCGGCGGATCGACAATCGGCGGATCGACAATCAGCGGATCGTCCGCGATCCGCAAACGACCCGCAAATACGGTGATGGCCGTGTCCCGCATACGTTCGGGGCACGGCCATCACCGGTTGTATCGGCCATATCGGCTGCTGTTCTGCTTTTCTACTTCCCCTGTTTTCCCTGTTCGCTCTGGCGTTCGCGTTCCTGCTGACTACGCAGCTCCCTGATCGCGTTTTCGAAATCCTCGAGGTTGTTGAATTCCTGATACACGCTGGCGAATCGCATGTAGGCCACCTCGTCCAGATCACGCAGGGGCTTGAGGATCGCGCGGCCCACATCCTCCGAGGGAATCTGGGCGAGACCGCGGGAGCGCAGATCCTCCTCGACCTTCTGCCCGAGCTGCTTGAGATCCTCCTCACGGATCGGACGACCCTGGCATGCCTTGCGTACGCCGGTGATGACCTTGTCGCGGTCGAACGGCTCGACGTTGCCCGAGCGCTTGATCACCATCAGCGTGGCCGTTTCGACGGTGGTGAACCGTCTGGAGCATTTCGGGCACACGCGTCTACGGCGTATCGCGTAGCCGTCCTCCCCCACTCGGGTATCGACCACCTTGGTATCCGGATTCTGACAGAAAGGGCAATGCATATGCCCCACACTACCGGGCCGTGAAGAAAACACGCTACCGGACCGGCACAACGAGGCGCTGACCGGTCTGCAACGCATAGGAATCCAGATGATTGAGATCCCTGAGCTCCTCGACCGTGGCCGAGACGTCCCCTCCCTTCGGCGTGATGGTCATGGCATACGACCACAGCGTGTCGCCCGGACGAACTACGTAGCTGGTCACCGCCGTCGGACCGGAGGCCGAATCCGCGGGCATGGCCGGGACGATCGCCGATCCCACCGCCCAGGCCAGCATGAGAGCCAGCACGGCGACCGTCACCTTTCCCCGCAGAGTCAGGCGCATCGTCGTATGGCGGCGTGCCGACGACCGGTGATGCCTCCTCGCATCGCCCGGCATTCCCGCATCGCCCGGCATTCCCGCATTGCCCGATATTCTCAGAACACCCGATGTTCCCGTATCACCTGCAATGGCAGGCATTGTCTCATGCAGCGTCCGAATCATATCGACCACTCCTTTCGAACAAACGTTCTATCGAACGGATGTTTCAACATCATACAGATGTTCGAATCGATGCGCAACCCACCATCGAACAGATGTTTGATCATTGCCAGTTTTCACGCTACAGTGGTACAGAACGAAAGGAGTCGCCGTGAACACCACCCCATCGCCCTCGAAAACCGGCCAGTCGGACGACGGGGCCGAGTCCACGCTGACCCCACGCCAGCGGGACGTGCTCTCGGCCATCCGCCGGCATGTTCGGGAACGCGGGTTCGCCCCGTCGTTCAGGGAGATCGGCACCGCCGTCGGTCTGAAGAGCCCGTCGTCGGTCAAGCATCAGTTGCAGGTGCTGGAGGAGAAGGGGTTCATCCGCATCAGCGCCAACAAGGGACGGGCCATCGAGCTGCTGGGACACGCACACCCGGGCCTGGCGGAGGCCGACGGCCGGAACGTGCCTGAGGTCGGAGTGGCGGATTCGACGGTCGTCCGGTTCCCCGTGACCGGCACGTTCGGCGGCGACGGGACCGATGACGCCCTGTCGCGCTCCCATGACATTCCTCTGGTCGGCCGGATCGCGGCCGGCGCGCCGATCACGGCCGAGCAGCATGTCGACGACGTGATGCGGCTGCCGGAGCGCCTGACCGGCAACGGCCATCTGTTCATGCTGGAGGTGCATGGCGATTCCATGGTGGATGCCGCCATCTGCGACGGTGATTTCGTGGTGGTCAGGGAGCAGCACACCGCGGTCAACGGCGAGATCGTCGCGGCGCTGCTTGACGGCGAGGCCACGGTGAAGACCTTCCGGCAGGAGAAGGATCATGTGTGGCTTATTCCACACAATCCCGCCTACTCCCCCATCGACGGCAGCAACGCCACGATCATGGGCAAGGTGGTCACCGTCCTGCGCAAGCTGTAGTCCTTGCGGTCTGCCGTCCCAGCAAACCGCCTCCCCGGCAGATCGTGCTTCCAGCACCGCCAAAATTTGTTATCATTTCGAGACCCCGTCGTCTCATCACCTATTCCACGATGCGAACACCCGAGGTCCGGCCCGTAAAAGAAAACCCTACGCCGCATAGCGGTCGTGGGGACCAAGGCCAAAAAATGGCGTCGATGCGTGCAGCCTCTAGGCGCGCCCTCGAGGACACCAAGTCCCGCCCCCAAATAAAACGAAGCCCCACGCTGCGCAGCAGTCGTGGGGGGGCCACCTTCATCCGGATAAAACGGAGCCCTACGCGTGTGTCCGCAAGGCGCGGGAACCGAAGGCGTACAAAGGTACGTCGAGGTTCCCGCAACGCAGCGGACACTCCGTAGGGCTACGTTTTATCAGAAGCCGAACTGGGCGGCGGTCTGCTTCAGCGTCTCGGCCGAACGCTTGAGGGCCGCGAGCTCGCCGTCGGAGACGGGGGTGTTGATGTGGGTGTTGACGCCCTGACGGTTGAGGACGGAGGGGACGGACATGCACACGTCGGAGATGCCGTGGAAGTCGTCGAGGAGGGAGGAGACGGGGAGGATGCGGTTGGAATCCTTGAGGATGGATTCGATGATGTCGACGCCGGACATGGCGATGGCGTAGTTGGTGGCGCCCTTGCCTTCGATGATGCGGTAGGCGGCGTTCTTGACTTCCTGGTGGATCTGCTCGCGCTTGGCGGCGTCGAGCGGCTCGTGGCCGGGGAGTTCCTTCCAGTCGCACATGGGGACGCCGCCGATGGTGGCGGAGGACCAGAGCGGGACTTCGGAGTCGCCGTGTTCGCCGGCGATGTAGGCGTGGACGTTCTTGACGTTGACGCCGGTCTGCTGGGCGATGAGGAAGCGGAGGCGGGCGGAGTCAAGGTTGGTGCCGGAGCCGAAGATCTGGTTGGCGGGCAGGCCGGAGAGCTTCATGGAGACGTGGGTGACGATGTCCACGGGGTTGGTGACGAGCATGTAGATGGCGTTGGGGGCCACGTTGACGACACCGGGGATGATGGACTTCATGATGTTGATGGTGGCGCCGGCGAGGTCGAGTCGGGACTGGCCGGGCTTCTGGCGGGCTCCTGCGGTGATGACGACGACGTCGGCATCACGGCAGATTTCGACGTCGTCGGAACCTTCGATGGAGACCGTGGGGTAGAAGCTGGATCCGTGCTGCATGTCGAGGACTTCGGCTTCGACGCGCTTGGCGGCGATGTCCTCGAGCACGATCTGTCGTGCCACGCCGCGCTGGGCGGCGGCGAAGGCCATGGTGGAGCCGACAGCGCCTGCGCCGATGATCGCAAGCTTCGTGGGACGAATCGATGATTCTGCCATAAAGGCACCTCTCTCTGAGATTACTCCAATTGCGGCATTCTTAAGCCAAACTTCGGCTACACTATATCTTCACCTTGTGACGAGGCGAGCGGCGTTGAATCCGAAGGCAACAATAGGCAACCACTGGTTGCCGACATGTGGGTGCGGATGGTGTCGCGCGCGGGGAGTGTCGTCACTCGCGCGGCGTGGCCGGGGCCGTGTGCGAGACCGGGATCTTGTCCGCGGCACCAGCGGCCCCAGCGGCATCCACGGCATCCACAGCATCCGCATCCATGTCATCCACGGCATCCTCATCATCCGTGTCGATGGAGCGGTCGACGATGCGGGCGGCGAGGTGGTCGTCCACGTCGGCCTCCACGTAGACGCCGTCGGGGCGGTAGTCCACGAGGGTGACGATGCCGTATTCGCGGACGGCCGAGACCAGGGCGCCGGCGTCGTAGGGCAGCAGGGCCTTCACATGCACGTCGGGGATGGGCAGCAGGGATTCGACGGCATGCCGCAGAGCATCCACGCCGTCGCCGGTCGCCGCGGAGACGAGGAAGGCCGAGGGATCCAACTCGGTGAGCCGTTCGCGGGTGACGGTGCCGATCATGTCGGTCTTGTTGAAGGCCAGGATCCTCGGGATGCCTTCGGCGCCGTCGATGTCGGCGAGCACGTCGTTGACCGCGTCGATCTGGGCGAACGGATCGGGGTGGGAGGCGTCGACGACGTGCAGGATCACGTCGGCCTCGCCGACCTCCTCCAGCGTGGATTTGAAGGCTTCGACGAGCTGGGTGGGCAGCCGGCGCACGAATCCGACGGTGTCCACGTAGGTGTAGAGACGCCCGTCGGCGGTTTTCGCGCGGCGCACGGCGGTGTCCAGCGTGGCGAACAGCGCGTTGCCGACGAGTTCGGCGGATCCGGTGAGCCGGTTGGTGAGCGACGACTTGCCGGCGTTGGTGTATCCGACCACGGCCACGGACGGCATGCCGTGGCGTCGGCGGGAGCCGCGCTTGACCTCGCGCGCCGGGGCCATCTGCGCGATCTGCCGGCGCAGACGGGCCATGCGGCTGCGGATCACGCGACGGTCCATTTCGATCTGGGTTTCGCCGGGGCCTCGGGAGCCGATGCCGCCGTTCTGCCCGGCGGCCTGTCCGCCGGCCTGACGGGACAGCGATCCGCCCCATCCGCGCAGTCGGGGCAGCATGTATTCGAGCTGGGCGAGCTCCACCTGCGCCTTGCCTTCGCGGCTGGTGGCGTGCTGGGCGAAGATGTCGAGGATCACGGCGGTGCGGTCGACGACCTTGACCTTGGCCACGTCCTCGAGTCCGCGTCGCTGCGAGGGCGGCAGGTCGGCGTCAACGACGATCGTGTCGGCGTCGAGCTGCTCGACGATCCTCGCGATCTCCTTGGCCTTGCCGGAGCCGACGTAGGTGGCGGAGTCGGGGCGCAGACGATGCTGCAGCAGACCGTCCATCACCTCGGCGCCGGCGGTCTGGGCGAGGGCGGCGAGCTCCCTGAGGGATTCCTCGGCTCGGGTCTGCGTGGTCTCCATGCTCGACCAGACGCCCACGAGCACCACGCGTTCGAGTCGCACCTGACGGTATTCGACTTCGGTGACGTCCTGCTTCTCACCAAGGCCGAGGACGTGCTTGAGTGCGTTGCGCGATTCGCGCTCCTGCCATTCCTGCCCGCCGGGGGCGTTGGCCATGCCGGCGTCGTCCTGAAGCACCTCGGAGTGCTCGGCGAGCACATCGGGGGTCTCCCCGAGCGCCTCCTCGCCCGTCGCCTGCTTCCACTGGTCGGTATTGTCGGTATTGGTAGTAGTCACTGACACCTCTCGAACGCTGTTCTATTCTGGCTACTTATTATCATCGTGGAAGACGACAACGAACCCAAGGATTCCAAGGAGCGTGCATGGCCAACCGGAGCAATGAGACGAGTCAGGGCAACGAACAGTACTTTTCGGCGAACCCGTCATCCGAGGACGTGCGGCGTACGCTGCATGTGACGCTGCGCGGACGCGAAGCCGACGTGGAGGTGTCCAACGGCGTCTTCTCGTCCGGCCGTCTTGATCTCGGCACGTCGGTGCTGCTGCGGCATGTCCCCGATCCGGCGTCGGCCGGGAAGGAGACTCCCCACGCCTTTCTCGATCTGGGATGCGGCTGGGGACCGATCACCCTGGCGCTCGCCGAAGCGGATCCCAGGGCCGAGGTGTGGGCGGTGGACGTCAACGACCGGGCGATCGCGCTGACGGCGAGCAATGCGACGGCGAACGGATACGGCAACGTACACGTCGGCCATCCCGAGGACGTGCCCGCGGATCTCCGGTTCGACACGATCTGGTCGAATCCCGCGATCCGTATCGGCAAGGAGGCGCTGCACGACATGCTGATGACGTGGCTGCCCCGTCTCGCACCGGGCGGCGAGGCGTATCTGGTCGTGCAGCGCAATCTCGGCTCCGATTCCCTGATGCGCTGGCTGGCCGACGCGCTGGGCGACGGTTTCTCGGTGGGCAAATACGCCAGCTCCAAGGGCTACCGTATCATTGAGATTTTGCGTAAATAACGACATCAATCACCGAAGCATCGCGGCGAGGGCCGTGATGAGGATGCAACGGGAACGGGACGTATGAGATTCGAGTATCCTTCCGAACTGCCGGTCAGTGCGGCCAAAGACGAGATCGCCGAGGCGGTGCGCCACCATCAGGTGGTCATCGTCTCCGGCCAGACCGGTTCCGGCAAGACCACGCAGCTTCCCAAGATCCTGCTGGAGATGGGCAGGGGCACGCACGGCCATCAGATCGTGCACACGCAGCCGAGGCGCATCGCCGCGAGGACCGTGGCGGAGCGCATCGCCTCGGAGATGGGCGTGCGTCTGGGCGACGAGGTGGGTTTCCAGGTGCGGTTCACCGACGAAAGCTCGCCGAAGACCCGTCTGCGCGTGGTGACCGACGGCATTCTGCTCGCGCAGATCCAGCGGGACCCGAATCTGAGCGCCTACGACACGATCATCATCGACGAGGCGCATGAGCGCAGTCTCAACATCGATTTCCTGCTGGGATATCTCACGGCGCTGCTCCCCCGCCGCCGGGATCTGAAGCTCATCATCACGTCCGCGACGATCGACTCGGTGAAGTTCCAGGAGCATTTCGCCGACGCCCTGCATGAGAAGGTGCCGGTGATCGAGGTGTCCGGCCGGACCTACCCGGTGCAGATCGTCTACGAGCCGCTGGGGTCCGGCCCCGCACTCATGCGGTACGTGCCCGGCTTCGAGGATGCGCACGACGACGAGGATGACGACGACTCCATCGACATGCCGACCGCCGTGGCCCGTGCCTGCGCGGAGCTGGTGATCCACTCCTCGCATGAGAGCGGCCCGCGCGACATTCTGGTGTTCGCGGCCGGCGAGCGCGACATCCATGACTTCGAGTCGTCGCTGCGCCGGCATTTCGGCCAGCGGTGCGTGGACATGCGCCGCGGCGATGCGATCGAGATCCTGCCGCTGTTCGCCAGATTGTCGGCCAAGGAACAGCATCGCGTGTTCGAGCCGCATGCGCATCAGCGCATCGTGCTGGCCACGAATGTGGCGGAGACGTCGCTGACGGTGCCGGGCATCCGCTACGTGGTCGATCCGGGTACCGCCCGTATCTCCCGGTATTCGAAGGCGGCGAAGGTGCAGCGTCTGCCGATCGAGCCGATCAGTCAGGCGAGCGCCGATCAGCGCAGCGGCCGGTGCGGCCGTATCGCCGACGGCATCGCGATCCGTCTGTATGACCGTACGGATTACGAGACCCGCCCCCGTTTCACCGAACCGGAGATCCTGCGTACCGCGTTGGCGTCGGTGGTGCTGCACATGCTGTCGGTGGGGGTGGCCCGGACCGTGTCGGACGTCACGGATTTCGGGTTCATCGATCCGCCGGACACCAAGGCCGTAACGAACGGCTTCAACGATCTGGTCGAGCTTCGGGCGATCTCCCGTTCGCATGGCGACGCGAAGCTGACCCGCATCGGCCGTCAGCTGGCCCGTCTGCCGATCGACGTACGTCTGGCCCGCATGGTGATTCAGGCGTCGCATGACACGCCGAACACGCTGGCGGCGATTCTGGTGATCGTGGCGTTCCTCAGTCTGCAGGATCCGCGCGAACGTCCGGAGGACAAGCGCGACGAAGCCGATCGCATCCATAACCGGTATGCGGATCAGTCCAGTGATTTCCTGACGGCGCTCAACGTGTGGGACCGGTTCTTCCAGGCGGACGGCGAAACGTCGAATTCCGCGCTGCGCAAGGCGTGTAAGGCGGAGTTCATGAACTATCCGCGTATGCGTCAGTGGCGGGATCTGTACCGTCAGCTGCGGCAGATGTGCCGTGAGCTCAAATTCGAGGTCGGCGAGCCGCTGCCGTCGAACCGTCCGGAGCTGGCGGTGCGGCAGCTGCCGCTGAACCAGCAGGCGGCGCATTCGCTGGTCTGCTCGTGGGATTCGACGGGCATTCACAAGGCCATGCTGTCCGGTCTGCTCTCCAGCATCGGCATGCAGCAGGTGCGTGAGCCGAAGGCTTCGGATTTCGCGGGTCTGCATGGGCCGGCGAAGGCGAAGGCGATGCGTATGGCTGCCAAGCGCGCCCGGAACGAGTATCTGGGTTCGCGCGGCACACATTTCGCGCTGTTTCCGGCGTCGGCCGTGGCGAAGAGCACGCCGCAGTGGGTGATGGCCGCGGAACTGGTGGAGACGTCTCGGCTGTGGGCGCGATCCTCGGCGGCGATCGATCCGGCGTGGGCGGAGCCGTTGGCGGGCAGTCTGACGCGTACCACGTATGCCGAGCCGCATTGGTCGGCGTCGAAGGGCGCGGCCGTGGCGAGCGCGAAGATCCTGCTGTACGGCCTGCCGATCGTGCAGGACCGTCCGGTGCTGTGGGGCCGGATCAACCCGGTTGAGGCCCGTGACTTCCTGATCCGTCAGGGTCTGGTGGCCGGTGAGGTGCAGCAGCGGTTCCCGTATGACGATTTCATCGACGACAACCGGGCGGTGCTCGAGGAGGCCGACGAGGAAACGAGCCGCACCCGGCAGGCGGCCGATCGGCTGACCGATGAGGATCTCGTCGACTTCTACGATCATGTGCTGCCCGCCGATATCACGTCGATGGCGGCGTTGGGCTCGTGGTGGCGGCATCATCATGACGAGAACCCCGATCTGCTGCGGTTCGACCCGGAGAAGGTGGAGCGTCTGCAGACCGCGGACGAGGTGAATCTCGACGATTATCCGGACCACTGGCACACGTTGGGCTCGGATGGCACGCCGATCGATCTGAAGCTGACGTACGTCTATGATCCGCATGCCGACAACGACGGCGTCACCGTGCATGTGCCACTGAAGTTCCTCTCGCGGATCTCCCCGGAGCAGTTCACGTGGATCGTGCCGGGACTGTTGGACGAGCTGATCGTGACGACGATCAAGTCACTGCCGAAGGCGCTGCGCGTGCAGTTCGTGCCGGCGCCGGATACCGCGAGGGCGATGCGGGCGTGGATCGACGAGCATTATCCGCAGCTTCCCGGTTCGGGCGAGCGCGGGCATCCCGCGCAGGCGCCCGCCGATCCGTCGACGGGGGCCGCTCGCTGGCCTGATTTCGCCCATGTGTTCACACAGGCGGCGATCGCCGTGGTCGGCGCGCAGCTGCATCCGGAAGTGTTCGGCAAGGAGCAGCTGGAGCGGCTGCCGAAGCATCTGAGGATGACGTTCTCGGTGGAGAAGCCGGTGGCGTCCGGCCGTGGCTCGCGACGCGGACGGGGTTCGGGCCGCGGGCGCGCCACGCGCATGACCGTGGTGGGTTCGGGCAAGTCGCTGGCGGATCTGCAGCGTCGGTTCGCCGAGCAGGCAGCCGAATCGGCCCGGGCGACGGTGAACCGTCAGGCGGAGCGTGCCGTCGATGAGGGCCGTGTGGTGCAGTCGGCGAATCTGCTGCATCGGGCCGGAGCCACCACGGTGTCCCGCGCCGATATGCTGTGGCGTGCCGCGTTGGATGCGCTACGCCTGCCCACGGAAAGGGTGTCCTCGCGCTGGCTGGGAGCCGAGGCGCTGATGCTGGCGTCCGCGCCGTATGCCGACACCGCGTCGCTGGTGGAGGATCTGCAGATGGCCGCGGTCAAGCGTCTGCTGCCCGCCATCGACCGGATCGGCGACGATGCGCAGCTGGCGGATGCGGTCAGCGACGTGATGCAGGTGTATGAGGATACGGTGTATCAGGTGGCGCATGACGTGATCGCGATCCTGAAGCGGTTCGCCGAGGTGGAGAAGGCCGTCGGCGGCCCGGCGTCGCTACCGTTGCTGGCGGTGCTGCAGTCGATCCGCGAACATGCGGCGTCGCTGGTGAAGCCGGGCTTCATCGCCGCCGCTCCCCCGGATGCGCTGCGTTCGATGGACCGGTATCTGCACGCGGATCTGCTGCGTCTGGAGAAGGCGAAGTCGGACAAGTCCCGTGACGTGAACTGGGCCTGGCAGGCGGACGAGGCGAAGCAGCTGGTGGACAAGGCGCTGAAGTCCGCGGGCGAGCTGCCGGCCGGTCCCCGTCATGACGAGAGGATGGCGAAGGCCGTGGATGCGCGGTGGATGCTGGAGGAGTTCTATGTGTCGCTGTGGGCGCAGGAGCTCGGCACTCCTCGACCGGTGAGTCTCAAGCGCATCGTCAAGGCGATGAAGGGCTGACCGGGCGGATTTGCCGGGATATGGTTCGGGGGTGGGACGCGGATTTATGACTCCGCATCCCACCCCTGAATCGTAGGGACGGCGGCCGGTTCAGCGGCGGCCGATGTCGTGACGCAGCGCCCGCGAGACGTTGCTGTGGTGGTGGGAGTGCTGGTCGTTCATGACGGCGAAGTTGATGCCGATGAGCAGTCCGCCTCCGACGAAGTTGCCAAGGATGACCACGATGATGGCGAGGACCTCCATAAGCGGGTCGCCCACGCCGAACAGGCCCATGATGAGGAAGAGCACGGAGTCGGCGACGGAGTGTTCGAAGCCGAGGTAGGCGAAGACGAACACGGCGACCATCATGATGATGCACTTGGTGAAGTCGTTGACGATCTTGCCGTTGTAGCACATAAGCATGGCGATGTTGATGCAGAAGTTGCAGAAGATGGCGCGCACGAACAGGTCGGCGACGCCGAAGGCGCCCTGGGTCAGGTAGCCGGTCTTGGTGGCGACGGCGGTGGCCATGACCTGGTAGACCTCGCCGCTGACGATGGTGGACGAGCGCATGAGCAGGGCGACGACGAGGCCGCCAAGCAGGTTGCCGATGAGGCACAGGCCGAGGATGCGCAGGCTGTGCAGCCAGCTGATGCGCTTGTGGTAGACGCCGATGGACACGATCATCATGTTCGAGGTGAGCAGCTCGGAGTTGGTGTAGTAGATCAGGACGAGCGCCCAGCCGAAGGTGCAGGCGCCGAGCACCTTGCCGGCGAGGGCCATGGCGGGTCCGGCGGTGGCGAAGGTGGCGGAGATGGTGAAGAACGCGGTGAAGAAGATGCCGACGAACAGGCCTGCCATGAGGGCTCGCTGCATGTATTTGCTGACGAGCCGGCCGGTCATGGTCTCCTTGCTGTTGAGGACGTCGAGCACGGTGGAGACGAAGATATTGCCGGGGAACAGCGGATGGAGCTTGGGGGCGGCGCCGAGCGGGGATGCCGGCGTGGCGGCCGCGGCCGGTGCGGCGTTTGCGGTCGCCGCGGTGTTGGCGGCGGTGTTGGCCGCGTCGGCGGCCGTGGCGGCGGCTGATGCGGCGGCCGCAGCGGCGGTGGCTGCGGCTGCGGCTGCGGCGGTGGCGGCGTCGGGCGTGGCGGCGGGCTGCGCCACCGGCTGGGCTGGTGACATCGGCTGCGCGGTGACGGACTGTTGGATCTGATCGGGATTCGAGGACATGGATCGCTCTCTCATTCTGAATGCTGAAAAACTGGATTCCCTCTATGTATGCCTTTTCACAGTAATTCAGAATGCGGCCCGGCGGTGTCATGTTGCCGTGAGATTCCCCACAAAAAAGACGTTCCATGGAGCGTTATCGATGTCGCGAATGACTCGACGTACCTTTGTACGCCTTCGTCCTCCGCGACATCGATACCACACGCATGGAACGTCTTTTTACCGGTTCGCGGCGGGATCCGGATGCCAGAGGATTCCTTCGTTCGGCACCTCATCAGTCAGCTACGCTGACAGCTTCCCCTCAAGGGGAAGCCAGAACAGGGAGGATTCACGCCACGCGTGCGGTATCGGACGTTGGAGGACGAAGGCGTACGGCGGTACGTCGAGTCCTCCATAGTCCGATAACGCTCCGTGGCGTGAATCCTACAGCCTTGGGAGGTAGTGCTTGAGCTCGTAGGGGGTAACCTGCATCCGATAGTCCTCCCATTCCTTGCGCTTGTTGCGCAGGAAGTAGCGGAAGGCGTGTTCGCCGAGGACGTCGGCGACGAAGTCGGATTTGGCCATGATTTTCAGGGCGGTGTCGAGGGAGTCGGGGAGGGGTTCGATGCCCATGGCCTGACGTTCCTCGTCGGTGAGCTCCCAGACGTCGTCACTGGTGGGTTCGCCGAGGACCATCTGCTTGTCGATGCCGTCGAGGCCGGCGGCGAGGAGCAGGGAGTAGGCGAGGTAGGGGTTGGTGACGGGGTCGAGGGCGCGGAATTCCATGCGGGCGGAGTTGCCTTTGCCGGGCTTGTACTGCGGCACGCGGAGGAGGGCGGAGCGGTTGTTGTGGCCCCAGCAGATGTAGCTGGGGGCTTCGTTGCCGCCCCAGAGGCGCTTGTAGGAGTTGACGAACTGGTCGCATACGGCGGTGATTTCGGCGGCATGGTAGAGGATGCCGGCGGCGAACTGGCGCGCGGTGAGCGACATGTTGAACTCCTGGCCGGCTTCGTAGAAGGCGTTGGAGTCGCCTTCGAAGAGGCTGAGGTGGGTGTGCATGCCGGAGCCGGGCTGGTCGGCGAGCGGCTTGGGCATGAAGCTGGCGTGGATGCCGCGTTCGAGGGAGATTTCCTTGACGACGGTGCGGAAGGTCATGATGTTGTCGGCCATGGTGAGCGCGTCGGCGTAGCGCAGGTCGATCTCGTTCTGGCCGGGGCCGCCTTCGTGGTGGGAGTATTCCACCGAGATGCCCATCTGTTCGAGCATGTTGACGGTGGCGCGGCGGAAGTCCATGCCGGGGCTGCGGGGGACGTGGTCGAAGTAGCCGCCTTCGTCGACGGGCTTGGGGGTGAGTGACCAGTCATCCTGCATTTCGAAGAGGTAGAACTCGATTTCGGGATGGATGTAGAAGGTGAAGCCCTTTTCCTTGGCCTTGGCAAGGGTGCGCTTGAGGACGTGTCGGGGGTCGCCGAGGCTGGGCTCTCCTTCGGGGGTGAGCACGTCGCAGAACATGCGGGCGGTGCCTTGGGGGCCTCCGCGCCAGGGCAGGATCTGGAAGGTGGAGGGGTCGGGCTTGACGATCATGTCGTCTTCGGAGACGCGGGTGAGGCCTTCGATGGCGGATCCGTCGAAGCCCAGTCCTTCCTCGAATGCGGCTTCCAGTTCCGCCGGTGCGATGGCGACGGACTTGAGGGTTCCGAGCACGTCGGTGAACCATAGTCGAATGAAGCGCACGTCGCGTTCTTCGACCGTGCGCAGGGCAAACTCTTGCTGTCTATCCATAGGAGCCTATGGTTTCATGACTTTATTTCATGCATCGTTAACAGAAGCCGTGCGTGTCGCGAGTCTGACGGCGATGGGCCGTTCGGTGGGGTATGTTTGATTGCGGCAGTTTTGCAGTTGTCCGACAACACAGGAAAGTTTGGGGCATGAAACGCGAAGGCACAATGCGTGGGACTACGACGTCACGACCGCAATCCGGGGAGCCGCCGGTCGTTCTCGACTGGGTTGAGGCCACGAATCCGAAGGACCGGGTGCTGATGGGCACGATCGCAAGGAGGCGGGCTCCGCTGGGCGATCATGCCATCTGGCATCCGCGGCCGAAGCGGACGGAGAAGATCGATCTGCTTGAGGAGCAGTCGGCGATCCGCGTGCAGGAGCTGATCCCGCTGCGGTACGCGCGCATGAGCGTATCGCCGTTCACGTTCTACCGGGGTACGGCGCTGATCATGGCGTCGGATCTGGCGACCACGGCGGTCAGCGGCATTCCGGTGCAGTGCGTGGGTGACGCGCATATCGCGAATTTCGGCATTTTCATGTCGCCCACCCAGCATCTGGTGTTCGACATCAATGATTTCGATGAGACGCTGCCCGGACCGTGGGAGTGGGATGTGAAGCGTCTGGTGACAAGCGTGGAGATCTGCTCGCGCGATCGCGGGTTCGATGCGGCGACGCGCCGCAGGGCGGTGCAGGAGTGCATCCATTCGTATCACGAGTCGATGGATATGTTCGCGAAGATGGACAATCTCGACGTATGGTATGCGAATCTCGATGTGGAGAAGACGCTGCAGGAGTATTCGAAGAGCGGCATGCCCAGCAAGACGCTGCGCAAGGCGGTGCAGAAGGCGCTGTCGAAGGATTCGAACCATGCGGCGCAGAAGTTCGGCCAAATGGTCAAGGGCGAACCGAGGTTCCGTTCCGAGCCGCCCGAACTGGTGCCGATCGACGAGCTGACGGGGTACGATCTCGAGGGCCCGCTGGATGTGACGATCCGTACGCTGTTCGAGCGGTACAAGAACAATCTGTATGCGGATCGCCGTCAGGTGCTGGATTCGTATCACCGGTACCATGATGCGGCGCGCAAGGTGGTGGGCGTCGGCAGCGTGGGCACGCGCGTGTGGGTGATGCTGCTGTCGGGCCGTGACGTCAACGACGCGCTGGTGTTGCAGATCAAGGAGGCCGAGGAGTCGGTGCTGGAGCGGTTCGTCGGCCACAGCCGGTTCGCGACGCATGGCGAACGGGTGGTGCAGGGCCAGAAGGTGATCCAGACCACGTCGGATGTGCTGCTCGGGTGGACGAGCATGACCACGCCTGAGGGGCTTCGCAAGGATTACTATGTGCGTCAGCTGTGGAACGGCAAGGGGTCGATCGATCTTGACCATGCCGGCAAGGAGGGCATCATCAATACGGCCCGTATGAGCGCGTGGGCGCTGGCCCATGCCCATGCCCGGACCGGGGACGCGATCGCGATCAGCGCGTACATGGATCATGGCGAGATCTTCGACAACGCCATCGTGTCGTTCGCCAAGCAGTATGCGGACCAGAACGAGCTAGACTATCAGGTCTTCATGGACGCCATCAAGTCGGGCCGTCTGCCCTGTGCCAAGTAGGTCCGGCACGAAGTAAGCCAGCCGGATATCGATCGAGCCGGTCGGGTGAGACAACCATCATCGTCTCGCCCGACCGGCTCGATTCGTCGTGGGCCGTGGATCAGCGCATCAACGGAAAGCTTTAGGCTCCGGCGACCTCAAGGGCCTCCTCGAGAGTGAAGGCGCGGGCATAAAGGGACTTGCCGAGGATGGCTGAGTCCACGCCGAGACCTTCGAGCTTCCTGATGGCGCGCAGGTCATCGAGGCTGGCGATGCCGCCGGATGCGGTGACCTTGGCGTCGGTGCGTTCGGCGACCTCGCGCAGCAGATCGATGTTCGGTCCGCTCATCATGCCGTCGCGGGCCACGTCGGTGACGACGTACCGCGAGCAGCCGGCGTCGTCGAGGAACTTCATGGTTTCGAAGAGGTCGCCGCCCTCCTTGACCCAGCCTCGCGCGGCGAGGATGTGGCCGCGGACGTCGAGGCCGACGGCCACGCGGTCGCCGTACCGCTTGATCACGGCGGCGGTCCACTCGGGATTCTCCAGGGCGGCGGTGCCGATGTTCACGCGGGCGGCGCCGGCGTCGAGCGCGGCGTCCAGCGAGGCGTCGTCCCGCACGCCGCCGCTCATCTCGATGTTCACCCTGTCGCCGAGTTCGCCGACGATGTCGCGCAGCTGGGCGCGGTTGTCGCCCGTGCCGAACGCGGCGTCGAGATCGACCAGATGGATCCATTCGGCACCGGATTCCACCCAGGTGCGGGCGGCCTCGAGCGGGCTGCCGTAATCGGTTTCGGATCCGGATTCGCCCTGACGCAGACGAACGGCCTTGCCATCGCGCACGTCGACGGCGGGAAGAAGGGTAAGCATGTTGGTTTCCTTTCACCGGAAATAATGGGACGATGACGGGTGAGGATGGCCGACGGTCATGACCTGTACCATGTCAGGCACCTCATCCGACCGGCTGACGCCGGCCACCTTCCCCTTGAGGGGAAGGCAATATGGCACGAATCAGAACGTGCTGATCCAGTTGCGCAGCAACCGGGCTCCCGCCTGGGCGGATTTTTCGGGATGGAACTGGGTGGCGACGAGCGGGCCTTGTTCCACCGCGGCGACGAACCGGCTGCGCCCGTACTCGCACCACGTCACCTTCCGGTCGTATGCGGCGAGGAGGTCGGCATGCGGCGCCTCATCGCTCGGGTCGGTCACCCCGTAGGAGTGCACGAAGTAGAACCGCTCCCCCGCCACGCCGTCGAGCAGACGGGAGTCGGCCGGGGCCTCGACGGTGTTCCATCCCATGTGGGGCACCACGTCAGCATCGAGCTGGCCCACGGTGCCGCCGATCAGTCCGAGACCGTCGGTTTCGGTGCCGCCTTCCAGACCGTGCGCGAACATGACCTGCAGTCCCACGCACACGCCCATCACCGGCCTGCCGTCCCTGAGCCGATCATAGATCACTCGATCGCCTCCCACGGTCTTCAGTCCCTCCACGCAGGCGGCGAACGCGCCCACGCCGGGGACCACGAGCCCGTCGGCGTCGAAGGCCTGACGGTAGTCGCTGGTCAGCGTCACATCGATGTCGAGGTTCGCCAGCGCGCGAACCATGGATCGCACATTGCCGAATCCGTAGTCAAAGACCACCACAGAGGTCATTGATCCGCCTTTCCTCGTTGCGTTGCGGGCCGACGGCGACGCCGACCCGCTCGTTCATCACCGCTGCCGAGTGTATCGATCATCGGTTACGGACGGTGTCATCAGTCCACCGTCATCGGTCCGTATCGGACCGCATCAGTCCACCGCGGAGCCGCGGGTCGAGCCGCCGCGGCCGAACCGGGTATGGCCGGCGATCACCTTCAGCGCGGCCTCGCGCTCCATGGCGCCCGAATCCACGACGTCGAGCCCCTGGGCCTTGAGCTCGTCCACCGTGGTGGTGCCGATGAGCAGGTCCTCGACGAACGGGGGCGTGGACATGAACAGCACGGGCGGCGCGAACTGCGAGCCGGGCTTGCCGTTGACGTACAGCGTGGCCTCGAGCTTGTCGGCGCGGTTCACCGCCAGCACCACCGAAAGTCCGGAGACCACGGTGGTCAGGTCCTTCGCCGCCGCTTCGGGACCGTCGCCGTTCACGTTGCGCAGCACCGCCACGGCGCCGTTCTCGTTGCCGACGCACTGGGCGGAGATGTCGGAGAGCTGGCAGAAGGCGGCGAGCAGGTCGGCGGCGCTCAGCTGGGTGATGAGCACCGCGGCCTTGGCCTTGTTGCCCAGCAGCCCCTGCAGTTCGGAGTCGAAGGAGTCGAAGTCGTTGAGATCGTCCTCGAATCCGGCGAGGGCCGCGTTGATCTCCTCCTCGCTGAAGGAGTCGGGGTCGCGGTCCTTGTCGGGCACGTTCGGATGCTGATCGTCGCTCATAGCGCTCCCTTGGTGCTGGGGATGCCGTCCACGCGCGGATCGGGCTCGATGGCGAAGCGCAGGGCCCGGGCCAGCGCCTTGAACTCGGCTTCGGCGATGTGATGCGGGTCCCGTCCGGCGAGCACCTGCAGATGCAGGCAGATGCCGGCGTGCAACGCGATGGATTCCATGACGTGCCTCACCAGCGATCCGGTGAAGTGGCCTCCCATCATGCAGTACTCGTAGCCGGCCGGCTCCCCGGAACACACCACGTAGGGGCGTCCAGAGATGTCGACCACGGCCTTGGCCAGCGCCTCGTCCAGCGGCACGGTGGCGTCGGCGAAGCGTCGGATGCCGCGTTTGTCGCCCAAGGCCTGCTTCAGCGCCTCGCCGAACACGATGGCCGTGTCCTCCACGGTGTGGTGCACGTCGATGTCGGTGTCCCCCGTGGCCTTGATGTCGAGGTCGATGAGCGAATGCTTGCCCAGCGCGGTCATCATGTGATTGTAGAACGGCACGGAAGTGTCGATGTCGGTTTTGCCCGTGCCGTCGAGGTTCAGGCTCAGGGTGATGTCCGATTCGCTGGTCTTCCTGTGAATGGTTGCGGTACGTGCCATGTCAGGCCTCCTTCTCGGCCAATGCGAGCACTTCGGCGAACGCGGCGCGGAACGTCGCCATCTCCTCGTCGGTGCCCATGCACACGCGCAGCCAGCCATCGGGGCCGACGTCGCGGATCAGCACGCCGCGGCGGAGCAGTTCGTTGAAGATGAAATCACGGTCGTCGAACAGACCGAAGTACACGAAGTTCGATTCCGAATGCGCCACGGTGAGGGGACGTCCCTTGTAGGTCAGTCCCTTCAGCCACGCCGCGGTGGCCTCGCGCGTCTCGCGCAGATGGGCGACCGTGCTCAGCTGTTCGTCGGTATGCTCCAGCGCGGCGAGGGCGGCGGCCTGCGTGACGGCGCTCAGATGGTACGGCATGCGTACAATGCGCATGGCGTCGACGATGCCCCGGTCGGCGGCGATGTAGCCGACGCGGGCGCCGGCGTAGGCGAACGCCTTGCTCATCGTGCGGCTCACGGCCAGATTCGGATGCTCGTCGATCAGCGTGACCGCGGAGGGCACGCCCGGCGTGCGGAATTCGACGTAGGCCTCGTCCACCACGAGGATCGGGTGGACGCCCTCGTCGGCGCCGTCGACCGAGGCCTGTTCGCAGGCGGCAAGCAGACGCTTGGTCTGGTCCATGGGCAGCGGCGTGCCGGTGGGGTTGTTCGGGCTGGTGACCAGCACCATGGCCGGCCTCACCTCGTTGATCGCGGCGATCGCGGCGTCGACGTCGAGCGTGAAGTCCTCGTTGCGCGGCACGGTGACCCACTGCGTGAAGGTGTCGCGGGCGTATTCGGGATACATCGAATACGTCGGCGCGAAGCCGAGCGCCTTGCGTCCCGGGCCGCCGAACGCCTGGAACAGCTGCAGCATGATCTCGTTGGAGCCGTTGGCCGCCCAGATCTGCTCGGGATCGAGACGGGTGTCGGACTCCTTGGCGAGGTAGTCGCTGAACGCGCGGCGGAGCGCCATATGCTCGCGGTCGGGGTACCGGTTGAGCGTGGGCGCGATCTGACGCACGCGCTCGGCGATGGTGTCGACCACGTCGGGGGCCGGCGGATACGGGTTCTCGTTGACGTTGAGGCAGACCGGAACGTCAAGCTGCGGGGCGCCGTAGGGCTCCTCGCCCTTCAGGTCGTTGCGCAGCGGCAGGCTGGCGGGAATGCTCATTTGAGACCGGCTTCCTTCTCCTGCTCGTCCAGCGTGGCCTTGTCGTACGGGTCCTTGACGAAGCGGGACAGCACGCACTCGCCGTGGGCGGGCAGGTCCTCGGAGACGGCGAACGCGTTGATGCGCGCGGCCAAGGCCTTGAGACCCTCCTCGTCGTATTCGATGACCTCGACCGGCTTCATGAAGGTGTGCACGCCGAGGCCGGCGGCGAAGCGGGCGGTGCCGCCGGTGGGCAGCACGTGGTTGGAGCCGGACATGTAGTCGCCCAGCGGCACCGGGGAGTACGGTCCACGGAAGATGGCGCCGGCGTTCTTGATGCGCTTGACGACCGCATCCGCGTCGGCGGTCTGGATCTCAAGGTGCTCGGCGGCGTACGCGTTGGCGGCGTCGATGGACTGGTCGAGTCCGTCGGTGAGCACGATCGCGGACTGGGTGCCGGACAGCGACGTGTGCACGCGCTCGGCGTGCTCGGTGCGCGGCACGCGGTAGTTCAGGTTCTCCTGCACCTTGTCGGCGAGCTCCGGGGAATCGGTGAACAGCACGGAGCCGGCGAGCTCGTCGTGCTCGGCCTGACCGATGAGGTCGGCGGCCAGCAGGCTCGGGTTGGCGTCCTTGTCGGCGATGATGCCGATCTCGGTGGGGCCGGCGACGGCGTCGATGCCCACGAACGCGGAGACGAGGGACTTGGCGGTGGCCACGAAGATGTTGCCCGGACCGGTGATCTTGTCGACCGGATCGCACAGCACATCGCCGTCCTGCGGCTCGCTGCCCTTGGCGCCGTAAGCAAACATGGCGATGGCCTGGGCGCCGCCGACGGCGTACACCTCGTCGACGCCGAGGATGGCGCAGGTGGCGAGGATGGTCTGGTTCGGCAGGCCCTCCGCGTTGTCGCGGGCGGGCGGGGTGGCGATGGCGAGCGATTCGACGCCCGCGGCCTGGGCCGGCACGGCGTTCATGATCACGGACGACGGGTAGACGGCCTTGCCGCCGGGCACGTAGAGGCCCACGCGCTGGATGGGGATCCAGCGTTCGGCCACGCGGGCGCCGGGGGCGAGATCGGTGTGGAAGTCCTTCGGCACCTGATTGGCGGCCACGGCGCGGGCGCGACGCACGGATTCCTCGATGGCGGCGCGCACTTCGGGGTCGAGCGTGTCGAGGGCGGCGGCGATGGCCTCCTTGGGCACGCGCAGGTTGGCGGGGCGCACGTGATCGAACTTCTCCTCGAAGTCGCGCAGGGCCGCAGCGCCGCGGGCCTTCACGTCGTCGAGGATCGGGCGGACGAGCTCGGTGGCCTCCTGGGTGCCCATCTGGGCACGCGGCATGGCCTCCAGCAGCTCGGCTCGGGTGAGGTTCTTTCCACGCAGATCGATGATGCGCATGATCTTCTCTTCAGTATTGGTCATACCTACCGATGGTAGAAAACCCGGGTGACAGATAATCCCATATTCCGCCTGCCGTCTCACACTTCGGAGCATCCGTGCGTCATCCGCCCGGTCGGACGGCGTTCGCGCCACCGACCGGGCAATCAACCGCCGATACACAACCGCCGATCCGGACCCGACGGGTCAGGTCGCCGATCACACCGACGGATCAGGCCGCCAGAAGGCTGGCCGGGCCGAACACCGTCTTGATCTCGCCGAACAGCGAGGTGTCGCGCTTGACGCGGAACCGGTCGCCGAAGGTCAGCATCCGCACGTTGCCCTTCTCGTCGGTGATCGCCAGCTTCACCTCGCAGTAGCCGGGGTGTCGCTGCAGGATGGTCGACAGGGACTGCGCGTGCCGCATGTCCAGCGCGGTGGACGGCAGCATGATGACCAGCGGCCGCTCGTCCTCCGCGTCCAGCGTCGGCACCTCCATTTCGGTGGCGCGCAGCGACACCGTCTCGTCACGGACCTCCACCATGCCGCGGATGCGCACCACGGTGTCCAGCGCCATGTCCCCCACCGAGGCCTCGTACACCTTGCC
Organism: Bifidobacterium simiarum; assembly: GCF_002802905.1. Lineage (GTDB taxonomy): Bacteria > Actinomycetota > Actinomycetes > Actinomycetales > Bifidobacteriaceae > Galliscardovia > Galliscardovia simiarum. The sequence goes on along the minus strand of NZ_PEBK01000001.1, from coordinate 303,653 downwards.
GAAGAACATGCACTGGATCGAGCTTTCCATGTCCTCGATGGTCACGATGGCCCAGGGGTTGCCCTTCTTCGACACCCGTCGGTCAATGCCGGTGATCAGGCCGGCGAGCGCCACCTGTTCACGGTCGCCCATGGTCTTGGCCCGGTCGACCAGCTGGGCGATCGACATGTCGCGCAGGCCGGCCAGCACGGCGGACATGCCGCTGAGCGGATGGTCGGAGACGTACAGGCCGAGCATCTCGCGTTCGAAGTTGAGCTTGGTCTTCTTGTCCCACTCCTCCATGTCGGGCACGCTCACGTCGGCGTCGCCCATCGCGTCGGCCGAGTCGGACGAGTCGCCGTCGTCCATGCCCGCGAACAGGTCGAACTGTCCCTCGGCCTCCTTGCGCTTGATCGGCACCACCTGGTTGATCGCGGTCTCGTGGATGGTGAACAGGGCACGACGGTTGGGGTCGATGGAGTCGAAGGCCCCGGCCTTGATCAGCGATTCGACGAGACGGCGGTTGAGCGCGGTGAGCGGCACGCGCTTGATGTAGTCCATGAAGTTCACGTACTTGCCGTGGGGACCGTTGCGCTCGGCGATGATGTCGGCCACCGCCTTCTCGCCCACGTTGCGGATGGCGCCGAGACCGAAGCGCACCACGTCGCCGACTGCCGAGTATTCGAGCACCGATTCGTTGACGTCGGGGGGCAGCACCTGGATGCCCATGCGTCGCGCCTCGCCGAGGTACAGCGCGGTCTTGTCCTTGTTGGTGCTGGCGCCCTGCAGCAGCGCGGCCATGAACTCGGTGGGGTAATGCGTCTTGAGGTAGGCGGTCCAGTAGGAGATCAGGCCGTAGGCGGCGGAGTGGGCCTTGTTGAACGCATAGCCGGAGAACGGCACCAGGATCTCCCAGATCGCCTCGGCTGCCTCCTCGGAGTAGCCGTGCGCCTTCATGCCGGCGAAGAACGGCACCTTCTCCTTGGCCAGCACCTCCGGCTTCTTCTTGCCCATGGCTCGGCGCAGCACGTCGGCCTTGCCCAGCGAGTAGCCGGCGAGGATTCGCGCGGCGGACTGCACCTGCTCCTGGTAGATGATCAGGCCGTAGGTCTCGTCGAGCACCTCCTTGAGCGGCTGATCGAGTTCGGGGTGGATCGGCTCGATCTTCTGCAGGCCGTTCTTGCGCTTGGCGTAGTTGGTGTGCGACTCCATGCTCATGGGGCCGGGACGGTACAGCGCGATGAGTGCGGAGATGTCGTTGAAGTTGGTCGGCTTGAGCGTGCGCAGCAGCGAACGCATGCCGTCGCCATCGAGCTGGAACACGCCGAGGGTGTCGCCCCGGGAGAGCAGCTCGTAGGTGGCCTTGTCGTCCAGCGGAATCTTGGTGTGGTCGATCGGCTCCTTGCCGTTGTTCTTGATGTTGCGCAGGGTGTCGCGGATCACCGTGAGGTTGGAGAGTCCCAGGAAGTCCATCTTGACCAGACCCAGGGTTTCGCAGGTGTGGTATTCGAAGGTGGTGGTCACCGTGCCGTCGGTGCGTTCCAGCAGCGGCGAGGTATCGGTGATCGGCTCGCTTCCCATGATCGTGGCGCAGGCATGCACGCCGGTCTGGCGGATCAGGCCCTCGATGCCCATGGCCTCCTCGGTGATGCGCTTGACGTCCGGATCGGATTCGTATAGTTCGCGGTATTCGCGGGCCTCGGCGTAGCGCTTGGCCTTCGGATCGAAGATGTCGTGCAGCTTGATGTCCTTGCCACCGGTCTCCGCCGGGGGCAGCGCCTTGGTGACGCGTTCGCCCATGGAAAACTCGTAGCCCATGATACGGGCGGAGTCCTTGAGCGCCTGCTTGGTCTTGATGGTGCCGTAGATCACGCACTGGGCGACCTTGTCGTGGCCGTACTTCTCCCCCACGTATTCGAGCACCTTCATGCGGCCGTCGGGGTCGAAGTCCACGTCGATATCGGGCAGGGAGACTCGCTCGGGGTTGAGGAACCTCTCGAAGATCAGGCCGTGCTCGAGCGGGTCGAGCTCGGTGATGCCCATGGCGTAGGCCACCATGGCGCCGGCGGCGGAGCCTCGGCCGGGCCCCACCATGATGCCGTGCTCCTTGGCCCAGTTGATGTAGTCGGAGACGACGAGGAAGTAGCCGGGGAACTGCATCTGGCAGATCACGCCGCACTCGTAGTCGGCCTGCTTGGCCACGTTCAGCGGCACGTTGCCCTCGTAGCGCTTCTCCAGGCCCTCCTCGACCTTCTTGAGGAACAGCGAGGTCTCGTCCCAGCCTTCGGGGCAGGCGAACTTCGGCATGAAGGCGCCGTCCTCGCCGTCGTCGAACATCACGTTGCAGCGTTCGGCGATCTCCAGCGTGTTGTCGCACGCCTCGGGCAGCTCCTTGAACAGGGCGCGCATCTCCTCGGCGGACTTGAGGTAGTAGCCGGAGCCGTCGAACTTGAAGCGGTCGGGGTCGTCGAGCTGGGAGCCGGAGTTGATGCACAGCATGGCGTCCTGCGCGCCGGCGTCCTCGGCGTGCACGTAATGCGAGTCGTTGGTGGCAAGGATCGGGGCGCCGAGCCGCTTCGCGATCTCCAGCAGGTCCTTGGTGACCTGCGTTTCGATGTCGAGTCCGTGGTCCATGAGCTCGATGTAGAAGTTCCCCCGGCCGAAGATGTCCTGCATCTCGCCGGCGGCGCGCATCGCCTCGTCGAACTGGCCGAGCCTGAGCCTGGTCTGGATGATGCCGGACGGGCATCCGGAGGAGGCGATCACACCCTTCGCATACGTGGCGAGCACCTCCTTGTCCATACGCGGGTAGCGCATCACGCGGCCTTCGAGATTCGCCACCGAGGAGGCCTTGATCAGGTTGACCAGTCCCTCGTCGCTTTCGGCCCACATGGTCATGTGGGTGATCAGGCCGCCGCCGGAGACGTCGTCGGGGTTGCGCTTGCGATGCTTCTCGTCGACGTTCGGATCCCAGTTCCTGTCCCAGCTGACCCTGGTGGGATCCTGCCTCGCCGTTTCCGGCGTCACGTACGCCTCGATGCCGATGATCGGCTTGACGTCCTGCTTGACGGCGGTGCTCCACATCTCGTAGGCGCCGTGCATGTTGCCGTGGTCGGTGATGGCGACGGCCGGCATGTCCAGCTCCTTGGCCCGCGCCACCAGATCGGGGATCTTCGAGGCGCCGTCCAGCAGCGAGTAGTGCGTGTGGTTGTGCAGGTGCACGAAATTCGACGAATCAGCCATGATGTCCAATCTACAGGGGTGGGAGGGGAAAGAGTTAGGGTTCGCGCTCGGCGGCCCGGGCGCGCAGCACGTCGAGGGCATGCGCCAGATCGGCGGGATACTGCGATTTCACATGGGTCCACACATGGGTACGGGGGTGACGGAATTCGAGCTCCATGGCGTGCAGCCACTGCCGTTCGAGCCCCAGCTCCTCGGCCAGCTTTGGATTCGCCCCGTACATGTGGTCGCCGACCAGCGGATGGCCGATCGACGAGAAGTGGACGCGGATCTGATGGGTGCGCCCCGTCTCGAGGTTGATCTTCGCGAGGGTGGCCTCGCCGAACCGTTCGAGGACGTCCCAGTGGGTGACGGCCGGCTTGCCCGCCGGGGTGACGGTGAACCGGAAGTCGGAGACGCGGTCCCTGCCGATCGGGGCCTCGATGGTGGCCCGGTCCTGTCGGAGATTGCCCTGGGCCACGGCATGGTAGGTCTTGACGACCTCATGCTCGGCGAACTGGCGGCGCATCTCCCGGTAGGCGAGTTCGGACTTGCACACCAGCATCAGTCCGGACGTGCCCACGTCCAGACGGCTGACGATCCCCTGCCGGCCCGCGGCGCCGTAGCTGGTGATGTGCACGCCACGCTGGAGCAAGCTGCCCAGCACGGTGGGGCCGGTCCATCCCGCGGAGGCGTGGGCGGCCACGCCGACCGGCTTGTCGACCACCACCACGTCATCGTCCTCGTAGGCGATGGCCATGTCCTCGGCGATGGGCTCGGGGCTTTTCACCTCGGCCTTCAGCGCGAATTCGACCATATCCCCCGCCAGCAGCGTGGTGGATCGGTCGCACGGCCGGTGCAGCAGCCTGACCTGTCCGGAGTCGATGAGATGGCCGGCCTTCGAACGGGATTCGCCGGTCATCTTGGCCACGGCGACGTCGAATCGGCGGCCGATCAGCGCATCGGGTGCGGGAACGATGGGTTCCATGGCTCAGCGCTCCTCGTGTTCGTTCGTCGTTCGGCGGACCGCGGCGTGATCGTCCTCCCGTCCGGTGTCGCGGAATGGCACGGAACGCAGGATCAGCGCCACCAGGGCGACCCCAGCCACGACCAGCCAGATGTCGGCGACGTTGCCGACCGACCAACCGTAGTCAAGGAAGTCCACGACGCTGCCGTCGAGAAACCCGTCGGCATAGATCACGCGATCGATGAGATTGCCCACGGCGCCGGAGAACGCCAGCGACAGGGCCAGCGCCCATGGCGTCGACGTGGTGATCACGCCGGCGACGAGCAGACCGACGCCGACGATCATGGCAAACAGGGAGATCACCCATGTGGCGGATGATCCCATGCCCAGGGACGCTCCGGGATTGTGCAGCAGCCGCAGGGACAGCAGTCCGGGGACCACCGGGGTCGACGAGTCCGTGGACAGTGATTCGAGCGCCATGAGCTTGGTCACCCGGTCGATGACCAGAGTGACCAGCGCTACGCATACGAAGACGGCCACGTGGACACGCGGCCGTCTTGCGGAGTTCAGTTCAGCCATACCGTCTTATCAGTGCTTGGACTGTCCCATGGCCTGGTAGTTGTTCGTATCGGAGATCTGCGCGGTCAGCTGGCCGAGGAACTCGGTCAGGCGGCTGCGGTACTCGGTCTCGAACTGCTTGAGGCCTTCGATGTTGCCCTCGATGACCTTGGAGTCGGCGTAGAGCTTGTCCTTGACCTGCTGGGCGTAGTCGTCAGCCGCGGCGCGGGTGCGACGATCGTACTCGTCGGCCACGTTGCGGGTCTTCTGGGCGTACTCGTCGCCTTCGGCGCGGGTCTTCTTGGAGTAGTTCTCCGCCTCGTTGTGCGTGTTGTTGGAGTACTCGTCGGCCGCGTTGCGGGTCTTCTTGGAGTATTCGTCGGCTTCGGTGCGGGTCTTCTTGGTGTAGGCGTCGGCTTCGGAATGGATGCGCTGGGAGTACGCGTCGGCATCCTGATGGATGCGCTGGGAGTACGCATCGGCCTTGTTGACGAGATCCTCATGCTTGGCCTGGCCGTCGGCGATGAACTGGTCGCGCTGGGCCTTGCCCTTGTCGACGTACTGATCGTGCAGCTGCATGGCGAGGGCCAGCATGGCGGTGGCACGCTCGGGCTCGGAGTTCGCGCCGGCACCGGCACCGGCGATCTTGCGCAGGCTGCCGGTCTCGGTCGGCGGCTCGACCTTGGCGAGCTGCTGGCGCATCTGCTCCTCGCGGGCCTTGGAGGCTTCGAGCTCCTTGTTGAGGGCGGCGATCTGCTTGCCGGCGTCGCCGGCGGAGGCGATCTGCTGCTGCAGGGTGGCGATCTGACGCTGGGCGTTCTGCAGCTGGCCGGTCAGGTCGGCGCTGCGACGGCGCTCGGTCTCGAGGGCCGCGGCGGCGTCACCGCTCTGCGCGGACTGGGCGGTGAGCTGATCGATCTGGGCGTTGAGCTGATCGACCTGGGACTTCAGCTGGGCGTTCTGGCTGGACAGGGTCTGCACCTGCTCCGCGTCGACGGAGTTCTGGGCCTGTTCCTTGTTCTCGGACTGCGCCTTGGCCAGCTGGTTAGTCAGCTGGGCGTTCTCGTTGGTCAGCTGGGCGATCTTGTCGTTCAGCGCGGCGACATCCGGACCCAGCGACTGGGTGGAACCCGACTGTGCGGCCTGGCTGCCAAGCGCCTCGACCGTCTCGGTGACCTCATCAAGGAAATCATCGACCTCGTCGATGTCGTAGCCTTCCTTGAAACGAACCGTCTGGAAAATATGGTTACGAATATCATTCGGTGTCAACAGGGCCATTACAGATCCCAACCTCACTCTCAGCTCATACTACGAGCTTATGAATTACGTACTCGGCACCATGCTAGCACGGTGCCTACGACTGTATAGGGTTTCGGTTTGCCATTCGGCCGCATCGCACGTCAGATCAGGATCTGCAGCACCACCAACGCGAAATACAGCACGATAAAGCTCACATCCAAGTACACAGTACCAAGTGGTATGGGCTTAATGTATCGCCGCAGCCATCTGAGCGGAGGCTCGGTGATCCGGTAGACCACGTCGATCAGGGCGGCGATGACGCCCCGGGGGTACCAGCGCGGGGCGAGCACGCGGACCCAGTCGAGGATCATCCGGACGAACAGCACGAAGATGTAGGCGTTGATCAGCCAATCGAGGATCAGCCTCAGCAGGTAAATCAGACTCATGTCCCCTACCGTATCAGCGGAAGGCCACAGAACGGGACGGTTACGCTACGTGCCGATGACGGGGACGATGATGACAGGGCAGGGACGCCGGCCGCGACGCCGGCGAAACGACGACCGCCCCGCCCGATACCCGTGGTCCCGATACCTGTGGTCGGTGAGCGGACGGATGTCGGACGGGGCGGTCGCTGGGCGGATGCCGTCGGACGGATGCGGATCAGGAGCCGAAGATGTCGGTGTCGGACGGGGCCGAGGTGTCCTCCACCTTGATGTTCACCTGGGCGGGGCTGAGCAGGAACACGCGCGGGGTGACCCGCTCGATGGATCCCCGCACGCCGAACACTACGCCGGCCGAGAAATCCACGATGCGGTAGGCGATGCTCTCCTCGACGCCGGTGAGATTGAGCACCACCGGCACGCCGTCGCGGATGGCACGGCCCACCAGCTGGGCCTCCTCATAGGACTTCGGGTGGATGGTGGTGATGCGGTTGAGCTGGCCCTTGAACGGCGTGGTGCGGCCGCGAGGCGAGGGCTGGGCCACCGGAGCCGCCTGCGCGGGGGCGGCGGGCGTCACCGTGCGGTCGGAGTCGAAGGACGATTCCTTGGCCGCAGGCTCCTCCTGCTCGAGCTCCTCCTCGTCGTCGACCACGTCGGCCATGCCGAGATACGACATCGCGTTCTTCATGAAGCCAGCCATCATTGCCCTCCAGTAGGTTCAGTGCGTATCAGCGAAGGAAGTCGGGGATATCGAGCAGATCGTCCGGGTCGGAATCGGGTACGCGGCTCGGCGGCACGATACGACGTTCGGAGGTATCGTCCGCGGCGGGCTGCACCGGCTGCACCGGCTGGACGGGCTGCTGCTGCACCGGCTGGGCCACAGGCGCCGGCTGGATGGGCTGGACCGGCTGCTGCACCGGCTGAGCGGTCTGGACCGGCTGCGAGTCCTGGGACGCGCCGGCGTTGCCGCCGTTGCTCAGTCGCAGTTCGGGCAGATCGGGGACCGAGACGTCCTTGCGCTCAACGGGACGGTAGGAGCTGGCCGTGGCCTTCTTGGCATCGAAGCCGGCGGCGATGACGGTGACGCGCACCTCGTCGCCGTAGGCGTCGTCCAGAGCAAGACCCCAGATGATCTGGGCCTCGGGGTGGATGGCCTGACGCACCAGATCGGAGGCTTCGGCCACTTCCTGCATGGTCAGGTCGGTGGGGCCGGCGACGTTGAGCAGCACGCCGTGGGCGCCCTCGATGCTGGCTTCCAGCAGCGGGGAGCTGATGGCGATCTCCGCCGCCTGCGTGGCGCGGTCCTCGCCCCGGGCGGAACCGATGCCGAACAGTGCAGTGCCGGCGTCCTTGAGGATGGCCGTCACATCGGAGAAGTCCACGTGGATGTAGGAGTTCATCGAGATCAGGTCGGTGATGCCCTGCACGCCGGCGAGCAGCGCCCAGTCGGCGTGCTTGAAGGCGTCGATGATGCTGACGGAGCGATCGGAAAGGTCGAGCAGTCGGTCGTTCGGGATGACGATCAGGGCATCGACCTCCTTGCGCAGGTTCTCGATGCCGGAATCGGCGGATGCGGAACGACGGGGGCCTTCGAAGCTGAACGGACGGGTGACCACGGCGATGGTGAGCGCGCCAAGCTGTCGGGCGGCCCGCGCGACGAGCGGGCTGGCGCCGGTACCGGTGCCGCCACCTTCGCCGCAGGTGACGAATACCATGTCGGCGCCCTTGAGGGCCTCCTCGATGTCGGACTGGTGGTCCTGGGCGGCCTTGGCACCCTTCTCCGGGTCCGCGCCCGCGCCGAGGCCACGACTGGTCTGATCGGAGAGCGAAATCTTGATGTCGGCGTCCGAACGCATCAGATCCTTGGCATCGGTGTTGATGGCCACGAACTCGACGTCCTGCAGCCCCTCGGCAATCATTCGATTGACCGCGTTGCCTCCGGCTCCACCCACGCCGACGACCTTAATCACGGTCTTATCGCTGAAATTCTCAGCCTGGGCAATGTCGCTCACTATTCTGCTCCTGTCACTCACGGTTATGCCTAACTTTATCGCAGTATTCCCGTTCAAACGTGAATATTCTATGGCGTGTACGTCTTTTTTCAGGCCGCGAACACCTAGCCTACGCCGAGGGCGCCCCGATCGTCCCGATTCTCAGTATGACGCATCCATCGGATCGTCGCCGAAGAGCGTCTCGCGCTCCTCGTGCGTGGTGACCCGGGAATCCAGCCAGCCATACGGCAGATGGACCTTCTTGGCGAATCGCACCCGGCCCCGGGGCTTGTCGATCACCCGCTCCGGATACTCCACCGTCGGGTCGAGGCGGTCGATCTCACGCCTCACGTCGGCCAGAGACTCGCACTCCATGAACGCCTTGCGCGTGGAGCCGCCCACCGGGAATCCCTTGAGATACCAGGCGATGTGCTTGCGCAGATCATGCACGGCCATCCGCTCGTCGCCGTCATAGAACTGCGTGAGCAGGCCGGCATGGCGCCAGATCACGTCGCATACCTCGCCCAGATTCGGGTTGAGACGTTCGGGACGGCCCTCGAAGGCGTTGCGGATGTTGGCGAACAGCCACGGACGGCCCTGACATCCACGGCCGATGGCCACGCCGTCGCATCCGGTCTGCCGGATCATGGCCAGCGCGTCCTCGGCCCCCCAGATGTCGCCGTTGCCGAACACCGGAATGTCAAGCGCCGACTTGAGTTCGCCGATGCGGCTCCAATCGGAGTGGCCGCCGTAGTACTCGGCGGTAGTGCGGGCGTGCAGCGTGACGGCCCGGCACCCCTCCTCCTGAGCGATATGGCCGGCCTCGAGGAACGTCTCGTGCTCGTGGTCGATGCCGACCCGGATCTTGGCCGTGACCGGGATGTCGGCCGCATCGCACACCTTCACCACGCGACGCAGGATCTCGGCGAACAGGTCGGTCTTCCACGGCAGTGCGGAGCCGCCGCCACGACGGGTGACCTTGGGCACCGGGCAGCCGAAGTTGAGATCGACGTGATCGGCCATATGCTCGTCCACCACGATCCTCGCCGCCTGCTCGACGATCGACGGGTTCACGCCGTACAGCTGCAGGGAACGCACCCGCTCCTGAGGGGCGAACCGGCACAGCCGCAGGGCCTTGGGATTGCGGGCCACCAGAGCCCTGGCCGTGATCATCTCGGCCACGTACAGGCCTTCGGGCCCGTATTCCTCGCATAGGACGCGGAACGGCCAGTTGGTCACCCCCGCCATCGGGGAGAGCACCACCGGGGTCGGCACGGTGATCGGGCCGAGCCTCACCGGCGAGATGTGCACGGGATCCGCGGGAACGGACGGCGAATCCGTACGCGGATCGAGGATCTCGGTCTCGTGGGGCGCGCTAATCGTGGTTTCCATGGGCTCCATCACTGGGTCGTGCATTCACCTTTCGGGCTGATATTGCGGACGATGTTTCGGACTGACGTTTCGGCTGCCGTCTCGGACACCGGGACGGCGCTGCCGCGGCGCGTGGGAAACGGCCGCGGCAGTCCGTCAGCGGATCGATGCGGATCGATGCGGATCGATGCCGGGGATCGGCGCGGATCGAGGATCCGTGGATCAGTACAGGCCGCCGGCCTCGTTGATCTTCACGGAATCCGGCCACGGATCCCCGCCCATCGACACCGGCTTCTGGGGCACGTGGGTGCGCTTCTCGCCGATGCGGGCGGCCACGTAGTCGGCGACCTTGTCGAGGGCCACGCGCTCCTGCTTCATGGTGTCGCGCTCACGGATGGTCACGGCCTGATCGTCGAGCGTATCGAAGTCCACGGTGATGCACAGCGGGGTGCCGATCTCGTCCTCGCGACGGTAGCGGCGGCCGATGGCACCGGACTCGTCGTAGTCGATCATCCACTCGTTCTGGCGCAGATCCGAGGCGAGGTTCTGGGCGACCTCCTGCAGCGCCGGCTTCTTGCTCAGCGGCAGCACGGCGGCCTTGATCGGGGCCAGACGCGGGTCGAGGCGCAGCACCGTGCGCTTGTCGACGCCGCCCTTGGTGTTCGGGGCCTCGTCCACGTCGTAGGCGTCCACGAGGAAGCACATGAGCGAACGGGTCAGGCCGGCGGCCGGCTCGATGACGTACGGCACGTAGCGCTCGCCGGTGGCCTGGTTGAAGTAGCTCAGGTCCTCGCCGGAGTGCTTCGAGTGGGCGGACAGATCGAAGTCGGTGCGGTTCGCCACGCCCTCGAGCTCACCCCAGTCGGAACCCTGGAAGCCGAACTTGTACTCGATGTCGACGGTGCGCTTGGAGTAGTGGGCGAGCTTCTCCTTCGGATGCTCGTAGTGACGCAGGTTCTCCGGCTTGACGCCGAGATCGAGGTACCACTGGGTACGCGCGTCGATCCAGTACTGGTGCCAGTCCTCGTCGGTGCCGGGCTGCACGAAGAACTCCATCTCCATCTGCTCGAACTCGCGGGTGCGGAAGATGAAGTTGCCGGGGGTGATCTCGTTGCGGAAGCTCTTGCCCATGTTGGCGATGCCGAACGGGGGCTTGGAGCGCGAGGAGGTCATCACGTTCTTGAAGTCCACGAAGATGCCCTGCGCGGTCTCGGGGCGCAGGTAGTGCAGGCTGTTCTCGTCCTCCACGGGGCCGAGGTGGGTGCGCAGCATCATGTTGAAGTCACGGGGCTCGGTCCACTTGCCGCGGGTGCCGCAGGCGGGGCAGACGATGTCGGCCATGCCGTTCTCCGGCAGCTTGTCGCCGTGCTTCTCAGCGTAGGACTCCTCCAGCTTGTCGGCGCGGTTGCGCTTGTGGCAGTTGAGGCACTCGACCAGCGGATCGTTGAACACCGCGACATGGCCGGAGGCCACCCACACGGGGGTCGGCAGGATGATGGACGTGTCCACGCCCACCACGTCGCCGCGGGTGACGACCATCGAACGCCACCATTCGCGCTTGATGTTGTCCTTCAGCGCGACGCCGAGCGGACCGTAGTCCCAAGCGGAACGGGTACCGCCGTAGATCTCTCCGGCGGGGAACACAAAGCCGCGACGCTTCGCGAGCGAGACAACGGCATCAAGTTTCGATTCAGCCACAATGCACCTTCTGGTTTGAACGGTTTGGGGTCGTGTACAACCGCCTAACATTACCGCCATGCGATGACAGCGGACGACGGCCCCGGATCTGTCCACTATCGCGCATACGTTGTGGAGCAGAAGCCGGGGAGCCCGCCGCATGTCGCACTGACGGGCAAGGGTGGGCCCCGGACCCCGAAACCTGTTGGAATCCCCTGTCGGGATCCTTCGGCCGACACCACTGGCCGACACCATCGTAGGGAGGCATCGCATGAGCACGGGCGCATCGCATGATTCCGCCGCCGCGCACAATCCGGACGAGTCGAACGCCATGCGTGGCCGTGGAACGGACCACGGAGAAACGGACCACGGCGCGCATGATCCGAACACGAACGATCCGAAGACGAACCGCAACCTGCCGATCAACAACCCCCTGCGCGGCGACATCGCCGCGGCAGTGACCGCCGTACGGGCCAGCAAGCCGCTGGCCCAGTCGCTGACCAACTTCGTCACCATCAATCTGGTGGCCAACGCCCAGCTGGCGGTGGGCGGCGCCGCGGCCATGCACTACAGCGCCGAGGAGGCCCACGCCCTCAACCAGGGGGCCTCGAAGGCCACCTACATCAATATGGGCACGCTGCTTGAGGAGTTCCGCGACCAGTATCCCGCCGCGGCCCGGGACACCGTCGCGGCCGGGCTGCCGTGGGTGCTCGATCCCGTGGGCGCCGGCGCCGGCGAGCTGCGCACGGCGATCCTGCGCTCGTTCGTCGACTGCCCGCCCGCCATCGTCCGGTGCAATGCGTCCGAGGCCATCGCCCTCGCCGGGATCTGGGGACTGGACGTGCCCGGTGCCGGCCGGGCCCACGCCGGGGTCGAATCGTCGGACGAGGTGGAGGCCGCCGTACCCGCCGCCCACGCCATCGCCCGGTTCACCGGCGGCGTGGTGTCGGTCTCCGGCGCGGTGGATCTGGTCACCGACGGCAGCCGAGACTTCTACCTGCCGGGCGGCAGCGTGTGGCTCACCAAGATCACCGGAGCGGGATGCTCGCTCGGCGGGGTGAGCGCCACCTACGCCTGCGTGGCCGAACCTCTGGTCGCCGCACTGGCCGCGGCCCTGCACTACAACCGGGCGGCGGACACGGCCGAACGCGTGGCCAACGGCCCGGCGTCGTTCCAGACCGCGTTCATCGACGCGCTGTGGAACACCTCCGCCGACGAGATCGCGCAGTCCACGATCTTCATCTGACTCATTTCCCCATCCGAGCCGGGTCGATCGCCACCGAACCGTCCGGATCGCCACCGACCTGCCCGGCCCACCGCCGATCAACCCGACCCGACCCCGTTGCCGCCGAAAGGAGCATCATGACCTTCCGATTCCCCTACCCCTCCATGCGCGAGACCTTCGATATCTCGGCCTATCTGGTGCTCGGCCCCGACGACACCCACGGCCGGCCCGTTCAGGACGTGGTGCGCGACGCCCTGCGCGGCGGCGTGACCTTCGTGCAACTGCGGGCCAAGCACTCCGACTCCGGCGAGATCATCGACATGGCCGGCCGGATCGCCGACGTGATCGCCGAGGAGGGCAAAAGCGACACCGTGCCGCTGCTCATCGACGACCGTCTCGACGCCGTGCTCGCCGCCAGGGAGCGGGGCATCAAGGTGGACGGCGTGCATGTGGGCCAGACCGACGTTCCCGCCGACGTGTGCCGCAAACTCCTCGGCCCCGACGCGATCGTGGGCCTGAGCGCCAACACCACCGAGCTGTTCGACGTCATCGAACGGATGCCCGCAGGGATCATCGACTACATCGGCGCCGGAGCCGTGCATCCCACCGCCACGAAGCCCGAGGCCCAGCTCATCGAGAACGCCGGCGACGACGCCTCGTCCATCGAGGCGATCGCCCGTCTGTGCGCGATCAGCGAATACCCCGTGGTGGCGGGCGGCGGCGTGAAGCTCGCCGACGTGGAGCCTCTGGCCCGTGCCGGAGCGGACGGCTGGTTCGCGGTCTCCGCCATCGCGGGCGCCGACGATCCCGAAGCCGCGGCGGCGGCCATGACCGAACGGTGGCGGACTACCATGCGCTCGCTGCCCGACGGCGGCCACGGCACCCGTCACGCGAAGGCCGAGGTCGGGGCGACCAACGTGGGACCAGAGGACGAGCGGTACGTCAACACCCTCGCCCAGCTCACGATCTGGCCCACCGGCGTCGGCGAGGAGCTCAGCGAATACGTGGCCGAGGTCGTGCGCGTGATCCGCGAATCGGGCATCCGCAACGAGACCCATGCCATGTCCACGGAGCTGGAGGGCGATTACGATGACATCATCGCGCTGGTGAAGAGGGCCGCGTTCGTGCTGCGTGATCATGGCTACCGTACGCAGGTGAGTCTGCAGATGGACATGCGTCCGGGATACCGCGACCAGATGCACCGCAAGGTCGAGCTGGTCGATGAAATCATTCGCGAAAACGGACGTGAGCGCTCTCATAACCGTTAAGATAGTTAACCATGACAACCATGAAGGAGATTGCCGAGCGCACGGGGGTATCGGTATCGACGGTCTCTTTGGTACTCAACGGTCGCGATGCCGGACGCGTGAAGCCCGGCATCGCATCGAAAGTGCGCAAAACGGCAGAAGATCTGGGCTACAGGCCCAATCCGCTGGCCAGAAGTCTAAGGACCAGCAAGACGAAGATACTGGGGTTCATCAGCGACGAGATCGCCACCACCCCCTATGCGGGGCGGCTGATTCTCGGCGCGCAGGACGCGGCCCGGTCGATGGGATACATGCTGCTCACCGTCAACACGAACGGGGACGTCGAACTCGAGCGGCATGAGATCAGCACGCTGAAGCAGTATGACGTGGACGGATTCCTCTACGCCTGCATGTTCGACCGTGCCGTCGACCCGCCTGACAGTCTGGAGCCGCTGCCCACCGTACTGCTCGACGGCACGGACAAGCGGGGACGTCTCGCCTCGATCGTACCCGACGAGCATCGCATCGGCTATGACGCCACCCGTCGGCTGATCGAGGCGGGATGCCGATCGATCGCCTACATCGGCGCCGGAGGGGAGGATCTGCCGAAGGTCAGCGGTCAGGTGATCGCCGACCGGTATCCCGCCGACGTGCTGCGCGAACAGGGGTATCTGGACGCCCTGCATGAGGCGGGCCGCGAAACCGACCCCGATCTCATGATCCGGGTGTCCTTCAATCGTCCGGCCCTCGACGCCGTCAGCGATCTGTTCGACCGCAAACGACCCGACGGATTCGTCTGCTTCAACGACGCGCGCGCCTGGTACGTCTATCTGTGCGCCGCGCAGCGAGGACTGACGATCGGCCGCGACGTGAGCGTCGTCGGCGTGGACAACCACCGTCTGGTGTCCGACACCCTGGCCCCGGAACTGACCACCGTAGATCTGCCCCACTATGAGATGGGTTATTGGGGCACACTCAAGCTGGTGTCGATCATCGAGCATCGGACGCCGGACGACGCGGCACTGCCCGGCACCCGTTCGCCCCTGCCCGATCTGAGCGAGACGAATGCGATGATCCACTGCACCCTGCTCGAACGTCATTCGGTCGCCGATCCCGCACGCTGAGGCCCTGCCGAACGGCCCTGTAGAAAGGCCATGCCAAACGGCCC
This sequence comes from Bifidobacterium simiarum, assembly GCF_002802905.1. Taxonomy (GTDB): domain Bacteria; phylum Actinomycetota; class Actinomycetes; order Actinomycetales; family Bifidobacteriaceae; genus Galliscardovia; species Galliscardovia simiarum. The sequence goes on along the minus strand of NZ_PEBK01000001.1, from coordinate 288,572 downwards.
TGCCGACACGCGAACACGCGACAGATGCCGTCAGAGTGTCGTCCTCTATAATCGTTTGACGTAGAGAAAGGCATTCAATGACGAGTGACATCAACAGGGAATTCATCGACCATACCTCGGCCCTGCGTGCCGCCGAGGAGGGCGTGGCCAAGCTGGCCGCCGGACGCAACGACCGCTGGTACCCGAAGTTCCACATCGCCTCCGACGGCGGCTGGATCAACGACCCGAACGGGCTCTGCTATTACAAGGGCCGCTGGCACGTCTACTACCAGCTGCACCCCTACGGCACCCAGTGGGGCCCGATGCACTGGGGCCACGTCTCCAGCGACGACATGATCACCTGGCGACGCGAGCCCATCGCCTTCGCCCCCAGCCTCGAGGAGGAGAAGAACGGCGTGTTCTCCGGCTCCGCCGTGATCGGCGACGACGGCAAGCCGAGGTTCTACTACACCGGCCACCGCTGGGCCAACGGCGTCGACGGCTCCGGCGGCGAATGGCAGGTGCAGATGCTCGCCGAACCGACCGACGACACGCTGAACGTCTTCGAGAAGAAGGGCATGGTCGTCGACTGCCCGCGCGAGAAGGTGCACTGGCACTTCCGCGACCCGAAGGTGTGGAAGACGAACGGCGTGTGGTACATGACCTTCGGCGTCTCCTCCGCCGAGCAGCGCGGCCAGATGTGGCTGTACACCTCCGACGACATGGTCGAATGGACGTTCAGGACCGTGCTGTTCGAGCACCCCGACCCGGACGTGTTCATGCTCGAATGCCCCGACTTCTTCCCCGTCAGGGACAAGGACGGCAACGAGAAGTGGGTCATCGGCTTCTCCGCCATGGGTTCGAAGCCGAGCGGCTTCATGAACCGCAACGTCAACAACGCCGGTTACATGATCGGTACATGGGAGCCGGGCGGCGAGTTCAGGCCCGAGACCGAGTTCCGCCCGTGGGACTGCGGCCATAACTTCTACGCGCCGCAGTCGTTCAACACCACGCCCGGCGACACCGCGGACAACGTCGACGGCCGTCAGATCATGTACGGCTGGCTCAGCCCGTTCGTCGATCCGGTTCCCATGCAGGAGGACGGCTGGTGCGGCCATCTGACGCTGCCGCGCGAGGTGTTCCTCGGCGAGGACGGCGACGTGCATACGGTGCCGGCCGCCGAGATCAAGGGTCTGCGCGAGGACACCCGGGACTTCGACGCCCTCACCGTGGCCTCCGGTAGTGAGTTCACGGTGGCGGACGATGCCGAGGCGCTTGAGATCGAGATGACCATCGATCTGAAGCACACCACGGCCGAGCGCGCCGGGATCAGGGTCCACGCCACCGAGGACGGCTCCTACACCTATGTGGCCTACGACGACCAGATCGGCGGCGTGGTGGTGGACCGTCAGGCCAACAGGTACGGCGACCGAGGCTACCGTGTGGCCCCGCTCGACCCGGCCGAGCTCGCCGCCGACGAGCTGAGGCTGCGCGTGTTCGTGGACCGCGGATCCGTGGAGGTCTACGTGAACGACGGTCATCAGGCGATGAGCTCCTACAGCTACGCCGCCGAGGGCCCGCGCGCCGTAAGGCTCGCCGCCGAGTCGGGCGATCTCGCGGTCGCGGCGCTGACCACGCACACGCTGCGCTCCATCGGACTCGAGTAGCGAAATTTCGCATTGACACTGTTGAAACCGTCGGAATACCGGAGTGAAATCGACGATTTCGACAGTGTCAATGCGGTTTATGGGCAAGGCTCAGCGCTTCACTCCCCCGAAACGACGATCGCGGTGGATGTAGTGGTCGATGGAACGCCACAGGACCTCGCGGCCGCAGTCGGGGAACAGTTCCGGCACGAAATCGAGTTCGGCGTAGGCGGCCTCCCACGGCAGGAAGTTGCTCATCCGCTGCTCGCCCGACGTGCGGATCACCAGATCACAGTCGGGGATGTCCGGATTGTACAGATGCTGGGCGATCATCTTCTCGGTCACGCGGTCACCGCTGATCCGCCCGTCACGCACCTCCTGCGCAATGGCCGCGCAGGCGTCGGCGATCTCGGCCCGGCCGCCGTAGTTGATGCAGAACACCACGTCGATGGTCTTGTTGTGCTTCGTGCGCTCCATCGCCACTTCGAGCTCGTCGATCACCGACTTCCACAGCTTCGGACGGCGGCCCGACCATCGCACGCGCACGCCCCAGTCGTCCATCTGCGCCACGCGGCGGTGGATGATCTCGCGGCTGAAGCCCATCAGGAACCGCACCTCCTGCGGCGAGCGCTTCCAGTTCTCGGTGGAGAACGTGTACAGGCTCAGATACCGCACGCCGGCCTCGATGGCGCCGGCGATGGTGTCGAACACCACGGGCTCCGCGGCCTGATGACCGTCGGTGCGGATCAGTCCCCGCTGCTGTGCCCAGCGTCCGTTGCCGTCCATGATCACGCCGACGTGGCGGGGCACCTTGTTCTTCGGAAAGTCGGGGATGCGGGAGGGGTCCGAGAAGGGTGCGGCCGGGATGTCCAGCGATTTGTAGTCCACATGTTCAAAAGCCATATCGCTAATCTAACAGGCGCGCGGAACGAATCGGCCGTTCCAGATAGTATTCCGCCCATTCCTCGACCGTTCTGTCGACGATTCCCGGCACGGCGGCACCAGAAGCTGCGGCATCGGGGACCGTGGCGCCGGGAGCCGCAGGCACCGCCACGGCACTGTTAGCCCCGGCCTGCCTGCCCCCGTCGGATCCGGCCCCGGTTTGGCCCGGCTTCTCCGAGGAGCGCTCCAGCGCCCTCCAGTCGCCTTCCAATAGCGCGCGCAGCCGTTCGATGCGCCGCAGGCTGATCCTTCGCGCCTCGGGGGTGCGGTCGGCGGCGCACATCACGCCGCCCGCGGGGATCGACAGGAACCAGGCCGTCTCTGGCTCCCCGTCACCGAGTACCGGACCAGACACCGGATCCTGCACCGGCAGGCCGCAGACCACGCAGGAGTCCAGCCGCGGCCGCCATCCCGCCAGGGCCAGCGATCGCAGCATGTAGGAGTCGGTCACGTCCTGCACGCCGTGCAGGTGGCGGGCCAGCGCGGAGATCGCCCCGACCGCCAGCCGGTATTGTTCCGGGGATGGTTCGTCCAGCGTCGAGAACAGCTTGTCGGCGGTCTCCCCGATCACGTTGGCGGCGAGATACCGGTCGTAGTCGGCGATGAGGGGGTCGGCGTAGGCGCTGACGGTGGAGGCCTGCGAGATCACGTCGAGGCTGCGGCCCGTGGCGATCAGCAGGTCGACGCGCATGAACGGTTCCAGTCGGCCGCCGAACCGGGTCTTCATCCGTCGCACGCCCTTGGCGACCGCACGGACCTTGCCGTGGTCGCGCGTGAGGATCGTGACGATCCCGTCGGCCTCGCCGAGCTTCGTCGTACGCAGCACCAGCCCCTCGTCACGGTACAGCGGCATGGTCTTGCCTCCTTCGTCCGTCTCGTAGATGCTAGTAGATGAACAGTCCCCAGAATGCGAACACCAGCAGCAGGCAGAACATGGCCAGCGTGGTGATCACGAAGAACGCGACGCCGAATCGGGTGGAGGCGAGCACCGGTCCGGTGTCCACGCCGCGGATGCGGATCACCGGTCGGCCGGTGAGTCTGCGCGCCTGGATGTCGGCCCGCCATTCCTCCGGGGTCCGCAGCAGTCCCCTGAGCGAGGCCGCTTCGAGGATCTGGCCGAACACCCGCGACCACGCCCACACCACGACGGCGCAGAACACCTGCAGGGCGTACCAGCTCCAGTAGATCATGCCGGGCGCTTCGGGCGCGGCCCCCCAGATCAGTTTCACCATGCGCCAGATGATCTGGCCGACGCCGGCGAAGAACAGGAGCAGCATGGCCTGGGTGGTGAGGGATATCGTGATCAGCACTCTCTGGAATCCCGGTACCAGTCCGATGGCCCGGCCTCCCCCGTGCGTCATGGTCCAGATCTTGCGCACCAGCGCGGTGATGGCGAACAGCCATGAGACGATGAGCATGACGGCCGCCGCGACATGGATGATCACCCCGTAGACGGTCATTTTCGTGTGGGCGGTGAGATACGTCGGCACGCCGATCGACTGGACGATGGAGGCGCCGGCGATGGAGGCGCCGGTGGGTTCGAGCCCCCGGACCTTGCCGACGGCCCAGTCGACGAAGTCGTTTTCGTACCGGTCGGCCAGCGGCGTGCCCTCCTCCGCCTCGTCACCGAGCCTGAGCACGTGATTCGCCACCGGATAGTTGCGGATGGTCACGTCCCAGTTGCCCACGCTGTGGGCCATGGTTTCGATCTGCCGTACGCCGTCCACCTGCGCGGTCATCACGTCCTTGGACCCGTAGGCGACGAAGGTCGGAATCGCATAGCCTTCGGCGACCATCGGATCGAAGTCGAGGTTGTACAGGCCGAATCGTGCGGCGTCGACGCTGAACACGCGCCGGACGATCGACTGGTATCCGGGGTTTGCGCCGACGATCGCGAAATCCTGGGCCACGAAGAACCCCAGCGCGTGACGGGGCGAGAACACCATCGGCGACAGCAGCACCTGGAAAGCGATATGCCCGTCCTCGCGGACCAGATACGGTGAGATCCATGTACTTTCGGAGGTTGCGTACAGTCCGACCTTCTCCGGATCCACGGCGGACATCGACCGCAGGTAGTCCACCACCTGACCGTAGGCGTGGGCGGATCCCGGATAATCGCGGTCGACGTCGCCGGTGGACCAGACCGGCTTGTCGACCGTGGCGGTGACGAACCCGGCCGAACTCAGGTCCGTGGCCACGTCGCCGAAGGAGTTGTCAGCAGTGCCGTATCCGGCGCCGTGCATGAATACGGCGGCGGGAAGACCGTGGTTCGACGAAAGACCCTTCGGCGAGCGGATCAGGACGTGGGCACGCTGGATCTCGCCGGTGGACGGACGTTTGAGATCGATCCACGTATCGGTGGTCTCGACCTTGTACGTGCCGCGTTTCGGCAGCTGTTCGCCGCCCGGATTCGCGTAGGTGACCGCCGTGTCCGACGCCAGCGTGTTGACCGTCTGGTCGATCGGATCGTTATGCCATTCGACGGTGGTGGCGTGGGAGACGGAGGTGAGGATGCCCATCAGGATCAGGAAGATCGGCAGACTGACGAGCAGCCGCTTGGACCAGTTCCATCGCGGCTGCTCGATTCCGTTGCGTTTCCTGCGTTTCGACACGCACGCCATTCTATATCACGGTGTCGCGGACGGGAACGGTGCCGGTCCCGGATCGGCACAGCCCGCGCGACCGAACGGCGTTACCGGCGTTACCGGTGTTACCGGCGATGCGTGCCCGGCGACTGGATCGGCACGACCACCGGGGACGTGCCCTCGAGCGTGGTGCCTTCGCGTTCGGCGTCGGCCTTCATCTGGTCGGCAATCTCCAGCGCCTTGTTGAGCAGCGTATCGACGATCCGATCCTCGGGGACGGTTTCGATGACCTTGCCCTTGATGAAGATCTGGCCCTTGCCGTTGCCGGAGGCCACGCCGAGATCGGCTTCACGCGCCTCGCCGGGGCCGTTGACGATGCAGCCCATCACGGCCACGCGGATCGGCGCCGTCACGTCCTTGAGGCCTTCGGTGACCGCGGAGGCGAGCTGGATCACATCGACCTGCGCACGGCCGCAGCTGGGGCAGGAGATGATGTCGAACTTGCGGGGACGCAGCCCCATGTATTCGAGCAGCTTGCACCCGACCTTCACCTCTTCGACGGGAGGGGCGGAGAGCGAAACGCGGATCGTGTCGCCGATGCCCTCGGCCAGCAGCGCGCCGAACGCCAGACACGACTTGATCGTGCCCTGCCATGCGGGGCCGGCCTCGGTGACGCCGAGGTGCAGTGGCCAGTCGCCCTTCGAGGCGAGCAGACGGTAGGTCTGCACCATGGTGATGACGTCGTGGTGCTTCACCGAGATCTTGAAGTCGTGGAAGCCGACGTCCTCGAACATGCGGGCCTCCTTGAGCGCCGAAGCGACCAGCGCCTCGGGGGTGGGCCCGCCGTACTTGGCGTACAGCTGCTTGTCGAGCGAACCGGCGTTGACGCCGATGCGCAGGGAGATGCCGGCATCGGTGGCCGCCTTGCAGATGGACGGGCCGACCTCGTCGAACTTGCGGATGTTGCCGGGGTTGACGCGCACGGCCGCACAGCCGGCGTCGATGGCCTGGAACACGTACTTGCTCTGGAAGTGGATGTCGGCGATCACCGGCAGCGGCGACTTGGCGACGATCTGCGGCAGCGCGTCGGCGTCGTCCTGACTGGGCACGGCCACGCGGACGATGTCGCAGCCGGCCTGCGCGAGTTCGCCGATCTGACGCAGCGTGGCGCCCACGTCGGCGGTGAGCGTGTTGGTCATGGACTGCACCGAGATCGGCGCCCCGCCGCCCACCGGCACCGGGCCGACCATGATGCGGCGTGATTTGCGTCGCGGATGCAGCGGCGATTCGCTGATGGCGGCCTGACCGGTCTTGCGGAAGGCCCGATCCCCGCCGGACGTGGCGTCCGACGGTTCGGCGGGCATGGTGGTGGATGCGTGCATGGCGGTGTTGGTCTGATCAGTCACGATTTCAGTCACGGTTGTTGTCTATCAGATCGTCGGCGAGACGACGGGCGGTTCGCTCGACTTGATTCATTTCCTCCACGGACTCGAAGAGCGGCGCCGACCGGAAGTCGGCGTCCATCTCGTCGAGTACCGCGCGAACGGTGTCGACGATGCCCAGATACGGCAGGCGACGTTCGAGGAAGGCGTGCACGGCCTGCTCGTTGGCGGCGTTGAGCACGGCGGTATGCTTCTCGGAGGCGGTCAGGCAGTGCCGGGCCAGCGACACCGCGGGGAACGCCTCGTCGTCCAGCGGCTCGAACGTCCATTGCGCGGCCTTCGTCCAATCGCATGCCGCAGCTACGTTCGGCAGACGGTCGGGGGCGGACAGTCCCAGCGCGATCGGCAGGCGCATGTCCGGCGGCGAGGCCTGTGCAATGGTGGCGCCGTCGCGGAATTCGACCATCGAATGCACGATGGACTGGGGGTGCACGGTGACGGCGATGCGGGCCGGTTCGATGTCGAACAGCCGGCTGGCCTCGATGACCTCAAGACCCTTGTTCATCAGCGTGGACGAGTTGATCGTCACCACCGGGCCCATGTTCCACGTGGGATGGTGCAGGGCCTGCTCAGGCGTGACGTCGGTCAGTTCGGCACGGGTGCGGCCGCGGAACGGCCCGCCGGACGCGGTGACCACGAGACGGGAGACCTCGCCGTGGGTTCCCGAACGCAGGGACTGCCAGATGGCGGAATGCTCCGAATCGACCGGGTTGATCTGACCGGGACGCACCTGGGCGTCGAACAGCAGGTGACCGCCGGCCACCACCGATTCCTTGTTGGCCAGCGCCAGCTGGGATCCCGCATGCAATGCGGCGATGGAGGGATTCAGGCCGATGGAGCCGGTGATGCCGTTGAGCACCACATCGGCGCCCATGGCGGCCATGTCGTCGATGGACCGCGCCCCGCAGGAGACCTCGACGTCCTTCGCCCCGGCCGCCTCGAGGGCCTGCCGCAACGGCTGTGCGGCCTCCTCGTGGAACACCGCGACATTGCGCACATGGAACCTGACGGCCTGTTCGGCCAGCAGCTCGACGTGCGCGCCGCCCGCGGCGAGACCGATGACCTCGAACCGTTCGGGATGACGGGCGATCACGTCCAATCCCTGCGTGCCGATGGAACCGGTGGAACCGAGGATGACGACCGTACGCCGCCACGTCGTCTCGTCGTTCATATCGTTCATGTCCTTGTCGATCATGCCCTTATTGATCATGCCTGGGTATCGTCCTTGTCGTGCTTGCCGTGTCTGCCGCGCTCGCCGAGACCGGCGCTGAAATCATCATCCGCCGAGGGGAAGGTGAGATTGGGGATGTGGAAGTCCACCGCCGGCATGGAGCTGGTGTCCAGCAGGGCGGCGAAGTAATCGTCGGCCTCGTCCTTGGCCTCGAACACCGAGGCTCCGTTGGTCGATCCGGCATGCGAGGACGGTGCGGAAGGTGAGGACGGGGTCTCGGCCGTGTGGGGCGTCGGATTCGCGGTGCCGTTCGCACCGCCGGCGTGCCGGGCCTCCTCATGCGCGGGAGACTCGGACGAAGCATAGCCGGACGAAGCGCGGTTGGACGAAGCGCGGTTGGACGAAGCGGCGTCATGGGAGCCGTGCCGCGGAGCCGACTCGGCGAAATCCACGGCCCAGCTGTCGATGGCGACGTCGTTGACGCCGCCGGATTCGGACGCGGTCCGTGCGTGACGCGGCAGATGCGCGCCGGAGTCCGTCCTCGGGGAACGGGGGGCGGGGGCGAAACGCGGAATCGAAGTCGAGATCTCCGGCTTCGCCGCGGCGGATTGCTCCGGGACCGCGGTCTGCGACGGGACCACAGACTGCGCCGTGGCCGTGGGCTGCTCCGGGACCGCGGTCCGTTCCGAGACCACGGCCTGCGGATGCGGAGCCGGCACGGCATGGGATTCCTTCGGCGTGGTCTCGATGATCATGGTCGGCTGGGACTGGGCGTGGGCGGACGCCGACGACGGGTCCGAAGACCGGGACTGGGACTGCACGTCGTGTACATCGTCCGCGGAAGCCTTCTCCTGCGGGGAGGCCGCGTTGACCAGACCCGCCAGCGAGCCGCTGACCGCCGCGGCCGGGCCCGCCACCGCGGAGGCCGAGGATCCGCTGAAGATCTCGCTCTCCGCCTTGCGCAGATCATAGAAGGACTTGTCATGACGCGAGGAGACGGTACGACGTCGGGCGGCCGGCGGCACAGTGACGGGGTCCGGGCCGGAACCCGCGGCCTGATCGTCGTCGCTCGCGACCGAAGGATTCACCGCCGAACGACTCGGCGCGGCCGGCGGAGTCATGGTCTGCTCCGCAACGGATTCCTCGGAGGAGCCGACTGCCATACCGGCGGCCGAGGTCGCGGACGCCGACTCCGCGTCGACGTCATCGTCGTCGGCGTGGGCGGCGACCTGCGTCAGCGGGCCTTCCAGTCTGGCGAATGATTCGAGACGGGACAGCACCTGCACCGCACGATTGAGATAGGCGTCGACCTGCCGTTCGGCATAGCCCTTCTTGCCGGTGCGCTGCGTGAAGATGATGTTGGCGACCTGCGTGGAGCTCAGCTCGGCATCGGCCTTGCGCTGCGCGTCGCTGAGCTGTCCGTCGCTCTCCCCCAGATCGCGCCGGATCTTGCCCACCAGCTGATCGACCAGACGATCCACCTGCTTGCGATCGTATGAAGGCTTCTTGTCCTGCCCATCCGCGAACCGTTCCTTCACCGGACGCTCGGCACGCGGATACAGGCTGTGCGCGAGCCGCTCGGTGGCCGCCCTCCATGCCACCCGGCCGAAGGCGTTCACGTCCCATTGGGTCTGCTTGTCGACCACGGCCTTCTCCAGACGGTTCAGCGCCGCATCGACCTGCGAGATGACGTACCCATCCTTCTCCAACGCGAAGGAGACGTTCTGAATGTCCTCCTGGGTCATTTTCGGCTCGTCGTCCTCATACAGATGATGCGCCCGCTCGAGGAACGAATCGACCTGCGCCACGTCGTATCCCCACTTACGTTTGCCGGCGCGGGCAAGCGAAGCGCCTGCGCGCTCAGAAACGGGCTGCTGTGCCATAGAACCAACCTCCTTGGCCGCCGAGGGACCCAATCCGATAACTACACAGTCACCTTACGCGATCGTTCGGTCAAATGCGGCAGATTCCGTCGGCCAAAAGCAAAACGCCACGAGACTTGCACACGGTCGCCCTTGACCGGCCATGGTCTCATGGTATGATGTTTGAGTTTTGTCGGGCAATTAGCTCAGTTGGTTAGAGCGCCACCTTTACACGGTGGATGTCAGGGGTTCGAGTCCCTTATTGCCCACTTTTCATTTTCGTTGGAATTCCGCTGACTCCAGCCACTTTCGCCGTGCTTCGGCATCTCCGTGCCCACAATGTACCCACCGTGTTCCAAGACGCTTCGGTCCAACCATAGGAAGTGGTCGGCCGGGAGACACGGCGTCCGACGCACTCAAGGCCGTTCGGCCCCGGAGCCAGCGAGCTGGCTCCCAGCCTACGATCGGACACCGCACCGCCCGATCTCTGGACAGACAGTTCAGGATAACAACGAAAGCCCGTGGGGACGGACCTCTGCCCCGCCGGCGGGAGCATGATCCCCAACCAGCCCGGCATGCAGACAGCCCCGCCAACCAGCCAATCAGACGATCAGCCAGACCGGCAGCGGGCGACTCCGGTTGTTTCACGGCCAGTCAGCAGCAGCCGGTGGACTGGTGGGTTTCGTGGAAGTCGTCGCGGGCGCGCCAGAACTCCCGTTCGCTCATCGGTTCGTGATCGGGATGCTGACGCCGATGGCGCTCCACATACCGGTCATACGCGTTCTCGCCGGTCAGATCCCTCCAGAACTCACGGAACCGGCCCCATGCCTCGCCGATCTCCTCGGCCGCGTGCCGGACACGCCCCATCCGCATGCCGGGCGTCTTCTCCATCGCCGTCATCTTCGCTACCTCTTCCTTCCAGTCATGCCGGATATCACGCCGACACCATCCATGCCCATACGACCAAGCCCATGCCCATACGATTACGCGACTTATGCGACTCCACGAGGCTTCGAGTCCGCACGACGAAGGCACCGGGCTGACGGAGGATGCCTCCCCCGCCGGCCCGGTGCCGATCGTTCGCACGATCACCGGCCGGAAATCCCCTGCCGATCGGCAATCATCGGATCGCCATCCGATCGCCGCGACTCAGTGCACTGTGACTTAGTGCACGGTGACTCAGCGCACTGTGAGTCAGTGGACCGCGGCCTGCTCCTTCTCGTGCTCGAGCTCCACGCGCTCCTCCTTCTTGAGGCCGGGGATGAGCTCGGGGTCTCCCACGATGGCGTACTCCTTGACCAGCTTGGAATCGAGCTTGGAGGGGATCATCGTGGTCGGCGCGAAGAAGTTGGATTCCACGCGCGGATCCTCGCTGGTGTGGTCGTAGTCCTTGGTCTGGATGGTCTTGACGATGCGGATGATGCCGCACACCATCACGAACGCCACGGTGACCAGGAACACGATCGACAGCGTTCCCTGAATGAAGGTGTTGCGCACGATGGCCTTCTCGATGGCGATCTCGGCGGGGTCGGTGAGCGTGGCCAGCTTGGCGTTGGCGTCACGCCACTGCTGCCAGTAGCCCAGCGCGGAATCGGTGGAGAAGATCTTCTGCCAGCTCGCCACGAAGGTGACGGCCGTATCGAAGACCAGCGGGATCACCGGAATCCACATGTACTTCACATAGCCCTTGCGCACCACCATCACGGTGACCACCAGCAACGCCACGGCGGCGATCAGCTGGTTGGCTATACCGAATAGCGGGTATAGCGTCTGGATGCCGCCTCGAGGATCGGTGACGCCCATGAGCAGCAGCGAACCCCATGCCGCGACGACGATGCCGGTGCACAGCCAGGCGCCCACGCGCCAGCTCGGATCACGGAACTTGGGCCAGATGTTGCCCAACGCGTCGGACAGCTGGAATCGGGCGACTCGGGTCACCGCATCGACCGCGGAGAGGATGAACAATGCCTCGAACATGATGGCGAAGTGATACCAGAATCCCATCATGGTCCGTCCGCCGCCTATCTGGTGCAGGATGTGAGCCATGCCCACGGCCAGCGTAGGCGCGCCACCGGTTCGGGAGACCACCGAAGGCTCGCCGACGTCGGCGGCCAGCTGACGGTAGGCGTCGCCGTCGGTGTACACCTTGTCGTTGCCGTTGGCATCCCAGGAGTCCCAGCGGGCCTGGATCTTGTTGCCGTGCACGTCGGTCACGCCGAGGTTGGTCACGGCCTTGGCCATGATGTCCTCCTTGGACTCGGTGGTCTGCGTGATCGAGGTGCCGGCCAGCTTGGCGGCGGTGGCCTCGGAGGTGTTCATGCCGAAGTAGATGCCCTGATTGAGGGAGATGGCAGCCACGATGGCCATCACGGCCACGAACGACTCCATCAGCATGCCGGCGTAGCCGATCATGCGGGCCTGGCTTTCCTTCTGGATCATCTTCGGGCTGGTTCCGGAGGAGACCATGGCGTGCATACCGGACAGGGCGCCGCAGGCGATGGTGATGAACAGGAACGGGAAGATGGCGCCGGCGAACACCGGACCGTCGGTGTTGCTGGCGAAGGCGGTGACGGCGGGCATCTCGACGATCGGGCGGACGATGATGATGCCGAGGGCGAGGATGCAGATCGTGCCGACCTTCATGAAGGTGGACAGGTAGTCACGCGGGGTGAGCAGCAGCCACACCGGCAGGATGGCGGCGAAGAAGCCGTAGATCACCATGCAGATCACCAGTGCGGTCGGGCTCAGGTGCAGGAACTGGCCGAAGGAGGATTCGGAGACCCAGCGTCCGGCGATGATCACGCCGATCAGCACCGCGAAGCCGACGATGGACACCTCGGTGATCTTGCCGGGCTGAACGAAGCGCAGCCACAGGCCCATGCAGATGGCGATCGGAATCGTGCAGCCCACGGAGAACACGCCCCATGGGGAGGCGGCGAGCGCGTTGACGCAGATCATGGCAAGCACGGCGAGCACGATCATCAGCATGACGAACACGATGATCGTGGCGACGGAGCCGCCGATATGACCGATCTCGTCCTTGGCCATCTGGCCGAGGGAGCGGCCGCCGCGGCGCATCGAGAAGAACAGGACGAGCATGTCCTGCACGGCGCCGGCGAGGCACACGCCGACGATGATCCAGATCGTGCCGGGCAGGTAGCCCATCTGGGCAGCGAGGATCGGGCCGACCAGCGGGCCGGCGCCGGCGATGGCGGCGAAGTGGTGGCCGTAGAGCACCACGCGGTTGGTCGGATCGAAGTCCTTGCCGTTGTTGATGCGCTCGGCCGGGGTGGCGTTGAGGTCATCGGGCCGCATGATCTTGTTCTGGATGTACAGCGCGTAGAAGCGGTAGGCGATCGCGTACGTGCACACGGCGGTGATGACGAACCAGATGGTGTTCACTTCCTCGCCGCGCACGATGGCGATCATCGTCCATCCGATCACGCCGAGCAGGGTGACCAGGCCCCAGATGACGATGCGTTTCGGGGTCCATTTGGTATCGGGCTTCACGCCAACGGGAACGCCCTTGGAATTGCGTATGATCCGAGATTCTTCTTCCGGGGTATACTTCGGAATTTCCCCATGGGTCACTACAGCCATGACTCTTCTCCTAACAGAAATGCGACGTTGCATTTCTGCTTCCGAACATATCCCCAAACGGGCCGGTAAATCCAGCGTTCCCACGACCGTTAATTCCTTCGGCAAGGAAAATCGGTCCTCGAATCATTGCAACGGCGGATAGCACATGGCCCACACGCCGCAGTGACGTGTGGGCCATGATCGATGTTCCGAACGGATCGGACCGCATGGTTCCGGACCGGATCGGACCGATGCCGTGAATGGCCATACATGCCATTCGCCGGCTATGGGTGTTATGCCCTTGTCGGTCATGCCGGTCAGGCTACCGGTTATGAGCCTCCGGATGCCGGTCGTGAGTCTAGCGCTCGCGCCCCTTGCCGAATGCGCGCAGACGGATCGCATTCCAGTCGGCGTTCAGCGTCTGCGGGGTCGCCGCATTCATGCCGGACGTCTTCGCGGCGTTCTCCACGGTGTTGGCGCTTGCGGCGCCCTTGCGACCGGGCTTGGGGGTCAGCACCCAGAATGGGCCACCCTCATTGAGTACGTCCACCGCATCCATGATCGTGTCGGACAGTGCGTCTTCATCGTCACCGTCACGCCACCACAGAATCACGCCGTCCACCGCGGAATCGTAGTCCTCGTCCACCAGATCCTCGCCGGTGACTGACTCGATGCCCTCGCGGATGGTGTCATCCACATCATCGTCCCAAAGCCATTCCTGGATGATGTCTCCGGAATGGAAACCGAAAATGTCGGCCTCTTTTCTCGTAGTTTCAACCACGGGAAATAAGCATAACAACAAGCGCGGAATTCCGGGGCGACGTAACCATGAATTTACCTTGGCGGCTCCCGACGAAGCCGTCGCAGCCGTTACCGTGTGACCTTCACCGTGCAGTGCGGCAAGGAATCCCCCTTGCCCTGGCCGATGGCCTTGAGCGCACGGTAGGCGTCGTCGAGGTTCGTCACGCGCACGTCGCGCAGTCCCGAGGGCACGTTGCCCACCACTTCGTCGCAGTTGCCGGCGGGGGCCAGGAACCATGTGGCCCCGTCGCGCTTCGCGCCGATCATCTTCAGACGGATGCCGCCGATCTCGCCGACCGACCCGTCCTTCTCCATCGTTCCCGTGCCGGCGATCGTCCTGCCGCCGCTTTCATCGACCGGGGTGAGCCGGTCGATCACGCCGAGCGTGTACATGAGTCCCGCGGAGGGGCCGCCGATGTCGTCGATGTGCATGGTCACCTTGGCCTTGGAGACGTCGCCCTGTCCCTCGTCGTGCTTCGCCAGATAGGCGAGGGCGTGGCTGGCCGCGGAATCCTGCGCCCCGGTCATCTGCTTCCTCGTCTTCTCCAGATACGATTCGGTGGTCTGGCCAGGCGGGATCACGGCCTCGCGCGGCAGTACGCCGGCCTTGGGGTTCAGCCACGCCCACAGCACCTGGGCGTTGATCGCAGGCTCGCGTGTGCCGTAGCTGTTCACGGTGGTGAGCAGCAGCTTGCCGGAATCCCGGTACGTCTTCGCACCGGAGATCTCGATCATGCTTTTGCTCCCGTCGTCGTCCACGGTGCCCAGCACGTCCCTGGTAGGGCCGGGCCCCTCGGTGACGAATCCGCTGGGTAGCAGCAGCAGGATCACGCACAGCGCGGCGCCGATCGCCCCCAGAGCGTAGCGCACGCCGAGCGTACGCAGATAACCGACCGTCCGTCCGACCGCACGCCCGACCCGACGCCACGGCGAAGGGCGCGTTGTGGGGCTCTGGGCGAACTCGCCGCTGGACATACGCATATTCGACATAGCTTTCATACTATGGAAGCGAAAGACTTACGCGGTTTTGCGACGGAATCGCCACGCAATTGCCGGTAAGATTTTGACGACAACACATGCTCGATCCGGATTGGGTGAACTTATGGAAGACAACGAACTGCATCAGTGGCTGATCGACTCCTTCGGGCCGATTCAGGGGGAAATGGCTTGGAAGCAGTTTTCCGCCCTGCCCGAGTCGATCCGCGAGCAGATCATGAGTCAGGGAGTGGACGGGCTGCCGAAGCCCTCCGAGGTGCGTTCCCTCGCCGAGGCCCTGACCGCCGGCGGGCTCAACACGATGGGCGACGTACAGCGCACGGTGCAGGAGGGGCCGATCAACGTGAAGATGGCCCAGTCGATCGCCCTGAGCAAGACGCGGGAGAACGGGGCGGCCTCCACCGTGAGCGCCGAGGACGGCGCGGCGGCCCGTCAGGCCCTTTCTGAGGCGAACCTGTGGCTGGACACGGTCACCGATTTCGATCCGGTCAGGGGGCAGGCCGACGTGCTCACCCGCGCGCAGTGGGTGGAGAAGACGCTGCCGGCGTGGGCGAAGTTCGCCTCCCCCGTGGCGGAGTCGATGAACGAAGCGCTGGCCGCGGTGTTCTCCGAGCGGCTCGGCGGCGCGCTGGGCGGCGAGATCTCGGGCATGTTCGCCGGCCCCGTGCCGATTCCGATCCCCGAGGACCTCAAGGATCCCGCCACGCTGATGCGGCTGCTGGGCAACACGTCGTTCGCCATGCAGCTGGGCAACGCGGCCGGCAACCTCTCCAGCGAGGTGCACGGCAGCTTCGATCAGGGCATCGCGCTGCTGGACAACCCCGCCGGCGCCCTGATCCCGCAGAACATCGACGCCTACGCCACGCAGCTGGAGCTCGATCGCAGCGAGGTGACGGAGTTCCTCGCCCTGCACGAGGTGGCGCACGCCCGGCTGTTCGCCGCGGTCCCGTGGCTGATGCCCCGGTTCGAGGCGCTGATCGGCAAGTACGCCCGCGGCATCTCCATCGATCTGGACGCGATGGAGGAGCAGCTGCGCGAGGCGGAGATGATGAATCCCGAGTCGATCGCCGGGGCCGTGAACCTCACCAAGGTGGGTATCGGCGACACCCCCGAACAGCAGGAGGCGCTGCACGGTCTGGAGAACCTGCTCGCTCTGGTGGACGGCTGGGTGGACTGCGTGGTGTGGCGCGCCGGCATGGCCCATATCCCGCATCTCGAGCAGCTGCGCGAGATGATGCGCCGCGAGCGTGCGGTGGGAGGCCCGGCTGAGCGGACCTTCGAATCGCTGCTGGGACTGCGGCTGCGTCCGAAGCGTCTGCGTGAGGCCGCCCAGCTGTGGGAGTCGATCACCGGCGGCGAGGGCGCCGAGGCCCGTGACGCGAAGTGGTCCCACCCCGATCTGCTGCCGTCGCTGCCCGCGGAGCCGGGCGACGAGACCGGCGCGAACACGGCAACGGCTTCGCAGCAGCAGACCGCCGGCGCCGGTGACGAAGTGGATTGGGACGCCGAGCTGAGCAAGCTGCTCGACGAGACGAACGGCGACGGCAACAAGACCGACGACGACAACCCCGCCGATAGCAGTGGAGACGATAACAGCGGAGCCGCCGACGGCGACGACGGCCCTGCCGGCGAGCGCTAAGGCGGACCCCGTCGGATCCCCGGCGGAAGCCTGAACCCCCATGAGAACCCCCAGCGGGAGCCTATCGCAGGAACCGGCTGGGGGTTCTCATCATGCCGCCGCCCACGCCGTCCTTGGATGCGGCGAACGACATGGTGACCGTGTCCTCGCCGCGAGTCACGCCCACGTAGAACAGTCGCCGCTCCTCCTCCAGCCGCTGCGTCTCCTCGACGCCGGTCCCGGCCCCGGACATGCCGAACGGGAGCAGGCCCTCCGAGCACCCGATCAGGAACACGTGCTTCCATTCCAGGCCCTTGGCCGCGTGAATGGTGGAGAGGCTCACTTCGCCGGCCTTGGCGGCGGACAGGTCCTCCGCGGCCGCCTTGGCCGCCGCCGCGGACGAGTCGATCAGCGAGGCCTCGGCTCCCGCGACGTCGCGACGTACCCGGGATCGTATGCCCATCCGTCCCAGCGCCGCGCGCACGATGGGCGCCTGTGCGTTGATGCGCATGAGCACCGCGATGTCGTTCGGGCTTTCGCCCTGTGCGATCAGCGCGGCGATACGGCGCGCCACGCCCTGCGCCTCCTGCTCGTCGGTGTCGTATGAGGTGCGCACGATGCGCCGACCCGCCTCGCGCGCGGATCTGAGCCGCAGATAGTCGCCGCGCATCGGGGACGCGGCCAGCACGCGGTTGGCGCAGTGCACGATCTGCGGCGTGGAACGGTAGTCGTTCTCCAGCGCGATGTCGGCGCTCAGCGTGTGGAACTCGTTCGGAAAGCTCAGCAGATAGTAGCTCGTGGCGCCGGCGAACGAGTAGATCGTCTGGGCGGGGTCCCCCACCACGCACACGTCGTCACGGCCGCCGCGCCACAGCGTCATCAGCCGATGCTGCAGCGGCGAGACGTCCTGATATTCGTCCACGGTGAGCCAGCGGACCCGGGAGCGGATCGAGGCGGCCGCCTCGTCGAAGTGTTCGAGTACGTGGCAGGTCATGAGCAGGATGTCGTTGAAGTCGATCCTCCCCCGGCCGGTCTTCTCCTGTTCGTAGGCCGTGATCACGTCGGCCATGGCGTCCGGCTCGAGCTCGGCCGGCGGCTGCCGGTGCGTGGCGGCGCAGACGCGCGCGTAGTCCTCCGGGGCGATCAGGCTCACCTTGGTCCAGTCGATCTCCGCGCCGACGGCCCTCACCGTCGCGGCGTCCGGTTCCTCCCCGCCGGTCACCCGGGTCAGGGCCCGGCCGATCAGGGTCCGGGAGTCCTCGACGATGGAGGGAAAGTACGATTCGCTCAGATCCGGCCACACCCGTCGCAGCTGTCTGAGCGCGGCCGAGTGGAATGTGGCCGCCTTCACCTGCGGTACGCCGAGGTCCGCCAGTCGGGTGCGCATCTCCGCGGCCGCCTTGACGGAGAAGGTGACGGCCAGGCTCTGCGACGGATTCCACGCCCCGGTGGCGCAGGCGTAGGCGATGCGGCGGGTGATCGTGCGCGTCTTGCCTGCGCCCGCGCCCGCCAGGATGCGCACTGGCCCCGACACGGCTCGCGCCGCGGCGGCCTGCGCCTCATCGAGTCCTTCGAGAATCCGATTCGTATTCGTAGTCACACGCCCATTGTCGCAGGTTTCCTCCCCGCCCGACGCGGTGTCGTGCATTACAGTGGATAGGGTGAGTGAACGTTCAGTATTTACCTTGGCGGCATTGGCGAGCGCGGCCATGCCGAATCTGACCGTGGCCGGCACGAGGAGCTCGGAGCAGATCGCGCCCACGGACGCGCAGTACGGCATCGACACCGCGGTGGTCACCGACACGACCGGCCGCGAGTTCGACGTCAGCGCCTCCGATACGCCGAAGGGTCGTCAGCGGCTCGCCTCCCGCGCCGACGCCTCCGCGGCCCTGCTGCGGGCCAAGGAGCCGGCCGGTCTCGGGTTCGCCCTGGAGCGCGTCGCGGCGTTCCAGCCCGGCGAATACGAGAAGGGCCCCACCGGCAACACCGCGGTGCTGGTCACCGTGCATAACGACGGGTTCGCCACGCCGCTCGATCAGCTCACGGAGAGCCAGTGCGTCTCCGTCGGCACGGCCATCGGCGCGATCCACCGTCTCCGCCCCGGGTTCATGGCCAAGGAGGGGTATCCCTCGTATGCGCCCGAGCAGATCAAGCAGCAGCTCGAGGCGTGGATCGCCCGTCTCAAGGAGGCCGGGCACGTGCCGCAGGAGATCACCGACAGCTGGGAGCGCATCGTGACGACCGAGGGACTGTGGTCGTTCCGCACCTGCCCCGTGCACGGCGGGTTCTCCGAC
Organism: Bifidobacterium simiarum; assembly: GCF_002802905.1. Classification (GTDB taxonomy): domain Bacteria; phylum Actinomycetota; class Actinomycetes; order Actinomycetales; family Bifidobacteriaceae; genus Galliscardovia; species Galliscardovia simiarum. Next base: position 269,657 of record NZ_PEBK01000001.1, on the reverse strand, counting down.
GGCGACATGCTGTTCTCCAGCACCGGACTCAACGCGATGTACCGCTGGGGCGACATGCAGGTGAACGATCCGGCGCGTGATCTGGCGTGGATCTTCGATCGTCTCGACGCCAAGCGGCGCAACAACGTGCTCTCCGCCTACGCGCGGATCATCGGTTCGCGTCTGGATGATCTGATCATGCTCAGGGCCAGTCTGTGGCTGCAGATGGAGCAGGTCGGCGAGTTCATCAAGGCCCTCGACCGCGCGGACAACGACCGCATCATCGAGTTCAAGGCGCATGTGGAGCGTCTGGCGCATCAGCTGTCCGTCCGCGCGTCGCGGATGGCCTCTCCCCCGGCCTCGGCCAAGGGGACGCCGGGCAATCCTTCGACCATCACCGTGGAGAACCTGCTGTCGCAGGATGGCCAGCGAACCGCGCGCCCAAGGCCGGCCGCGGCCGACGCGGGTGGGCGGACGCGACCGACGGGCGTCCCCAGCGTCCACATGGCCGTGCCGAACGTGGCTTCGCGATCCACGGCCGAACGATCCGTAACAGAACGGGTCACGGCCGCCGCCGGACAGTCCACGGCGAACGGACCGTCCATCAGCCACGCCGATTCGAAGACCCTGGTAGTGGAAAACATGGGGATTTCCGGCGACGACACCGCGACCGTCAGTCTGCCGGCGCTGTCCCCCGAGGATTTCGACGACGACGGCGTGATCACCGGTGCCGCCGGCCGGATCGTCGGCAAGCCGTCCGCCATGCCGGACGATTCGGCGGCGCCCGGTTCGTCCGCGCCCGGTTCGGCTACGCAGGGCGAATCGACCCCGACCGGCGGCGGGACGGCGTCCGGCGCCGTTCCGGTTCCCCCAGCCGCCGACGATGACGGAGACGCCGGCGACGACGCCACGGCTGGCGTGGGCATCGAACGGGCGCAGGGACGGCCCACCGGCTATGTGTCGCTGGTGGACGGCGGCGCAACCGACGGTGCCCCGGCCGATAGCACCCCGGACTCCCCGACGATTGCCGCCCAGAGCGAAGAACCCGCCGACGGTGACGGCGAGCGGTCCTGATCTCGCTAGAATGACTCGTTGGAATTCGAAACGCAATGCCAACGGCAAGACCGATTCAAGGAGGAACAACCATGGACGTTGAGATCGGCATCCAGAACGTGGCCCGACCGGTGACCTTCGCCACCGACAAGTCCGCCGACGAGGTCAGCGGAGCCATCGCCGAGGCGGTGAAGAACGGCGCGGTCGTGGACCTCACCGACACCAAGGGCCGTCGCATCGTGGTACCCGGCAGCGCCATCGGCTATGCCATCGTCGGCTCCGAGACCTCGCACCCGGTGGGATTCGGCAATCTGGCCGAGAACTGATCGCCCACTGATCACCAACGACCGCTCACGAACGACAGGGCGGGGATGATCGCAGCTGATGTCTCTGCCTCAGCTGCGATCATCCCCGCCCTTCGTCTATCGCGATCCGACGGCGAAACCACCAGACGCCGAAACCACCGGGCGCCGAAATCACCGGATGATGGCGATAGCCCCCCGGGCCTCGATCTCGGCGACCACGTCGGGATCGGTCGTGTTCTCCCCCATCAGGTTCGGCTTGCCGGACCCATGCCAGTCGGAGCCTCCGGTGGTCAGCAGGTTCAGCTCCTTCGCCAGCCCGAGCAGTCGCCGCTGCTGCTCCGGGGAGTTCTCCCGGTGGAACACCTCCAGACCGTCGAGGCCGGCCGAGGCCACGTCGGCGATCTGCTCGTCGGTGAGGATGCTGCGGTTGCGGGTCGCACCGGCCGGATGGGCGATGATCGCCACGCCGCCGGCGTGCTTGACCGCCTTGACCACGGTTTTCGCCGAGGGCGATACGATCGGCACATAGTATTTGCTGTTCTTGTTGATCGTGTGCTTGAACGCCTCGGAACGGTTCTCGAAGAAGCCCATGGCCACCATGGCGTCGGCGATGTGCGGCCGGCCGATGGTGGTCTGCTCGCCCTCCTTCACCTGTCCGACCACGTCGTCCCAGCTGATCGGATAGTCGGCGGAGAGGTTCTCCACCATCTTCTTCATGCGCTTGACGCGGTTCTCACGCGTGGTGGCGAACAGGTCGCACAGCACCGGATCGGTCGGATCGTACAGCAGGCCGAGCATGTGCACGCAGGTGCCGTCCACATCGGCGGTGATCTCGGTGCCGCGCACCAGCGGGACGCCGTATCGTTCGGCGGCCGTCACGGCCTCGTCCCAACCGGCCCAGGTGTCATGATCGGTGATACCCACGCCGGCCAGTCCCAGACGCTTGGCCTCGAGGACCAGCCCCTCCGGGGTTTCCGTGCCGTCGGAGTAGGCGGAATGGCAGTGCAGATCCCAGCCCTTCGCGGCATGGCCCTGCGCAGTGGAGTCAATGTGATCAGTCATATCACTATCGTAAGCTGATTGCGATGCGACGCGAACCAACCGGAACGTCGCAGTCATGGTTCGTTGTGGATAGGGGGAGGCCGACGATGATCGATGAGACTGCCGAGGAGTATCTGGGAACGCCTTCCGGATGGCGTCACGGCGCCGTCTGGACGTATCTGGTGATGCTGGTGTGCTCGGCGGCCGCGCTGATCATCTCGCTCGGTCTTTCGGCCGAAACCCTGCTGCTGGCGCGCAATCCCGGCGGCAAGCTGGACTGCGACGTCAACGCGGTGGTCTCCTGCTCCACCGTGGCGCAGTCATGGCAGGCGGAGATCATCCACATCGGCGATCTGAGCTTCCCCAACGCGTTCTTCGGCATCGCCGCCGAATCCGTGTTCGTCACCATCGCGGTGCTCGGCCTCGCCCGCATCGCCGTGCCCCGATGGTTCGCCCTGTGCACCTGGCTGGGCGGTCTGGCGGCCCTCGCCTACGCCTATTGGCTGTTCACCCAGTCGGTGTTCGTCATCAACGCGCTGTGCCTGTGGTGTCTGGGACTGATGTTCTCCACCACCCTGCAGTTCATGGCGCTGAGCCATGCGACCGTCACCGCGCAGGGGCTTCCCCGTCTTGACGGCCGCTTCGGCGCGGCCCGACGGGGTCTGGACACCTACTACCGGCTGGGTGCCGACCTGCTGGTCGACGTGCTGTGGATCGCCGGACTCATCGCGATCATCATCGTCAAGGACGGTCCGGCGATCTTCTGACGCGCGGGATCATCCGCGCGCGGGACTACCGCCGCAGGGTCACCTCGCCAACGATGCAGGCGTCTCCGGTGAGCTCCACGTTGTCGTCGGTCACCCGGACCCGGAGCGTGCCGCCCCGCACGGTGATCGTCCATTCGCCGATGCCGGTGAGCTGCCGCAGCGTGACCGCCGTGGCGCACAGTCCCGTGCCGCACGACAGGGTCTCGCCGCAGCCGCGTTCGTTCACGCGCATGAAGGCCTCGCCCGTGCCCGCGTGCTCGTCGATCGCGTCGACGCGCACGAACTCGACGTTCTGATCGGTGGGGATCACCGGATCCACCACCGGCTTGCGGGACAGATCGAGATCGGCCACTGCGGGCAGCGTGGCGTCATCGGCGAGCGAACGGCCGGTGCGGTCCTCGAGTACCGCGACCACATGCGGGTTGCCCATGTCCACGAACGTGCCGCGTGCCGACCCCTCATGATCGGGGATGGTCACCCCGTAGGCCTGGCTCTCCCCGGCCTTCCACGGCCCCATATCGATATGGAACACGTTGCCTCCCAGACCGGGCACCTCACCCAGCGAGGTGAGGATCTTGACGCCGGCCCTCGTGCCGAGCCGGAGCGGAGCGCCGCCCGGACCCTCCATATAGCCCAGCGTCTGGGCGAACAGCGCGGTGGCGCGAGTGCCGTTGCCGCACATCTCGGCCAGCGAACCATCGGCGTTGCGATAGTCCATCATCCACTCCGCACCGGCGGCCCGCAGCCGTTCCGCCCGTTCGGCGTCCAGATCGGCGACGTCCTCCGGATGCGCCAGACGCAGCAGACCGTCGCCGCCCACGCCGAAATGACGGTCGCACAGGAACCTCACCTCGTCCGCGGTCGGCTCGTAGATGCCCTCGGGATCGGCATAGATCACGAAGTCGTTGCCCGTGCCATGCCCCTTGACTACATGCTGTGGAATACTCATGCGTCCCAAGGATAGCCGAATGCGCGCCTGCGCTCCCCGAATGTTCCGCGCCCGGCAAATCCGCCGCCGTGAGGGCGGGCTGACGCGCGAAAGAAAGGTACACTACCTTAGGTAGCGGATCATCCCGCCGTCACGGCGAAGGGATCCGCCACGCGAACACGACTTCACGAAGGAGAGCGGTATGTCGTCACATGCACCGATCGGAGTGTTCGATTCCGGGCTCGGCGGACTTTCGGTGGTTCGGCAGATCAGAAAGGACATGCCCCAGGAGACCGTGCTGTACTTCGGCGACAGCGCGCACGCCCCCTACGGACTGCGTCCGCCGGAGGAGATCCGCGGATTCTGCTTCTCGATCTGCGACCGATTCATCGAGCAGGGGGTGAAGGCCATCGTCGTGGCCTGCAACACCGCCACGGCCGCGGCGGTCAACGATCTGCGCGCCCGGTACGACATCCCGATCATCGGCATGGAGCCGGCACTCAAGGTGGCCTGCGACCGCGGCAACGGGGTGCGCCAGCATATCGTGGTGGCCGCCACGCCGCTGACGCTCAAGGAGCACAAGTTCGAGGTGCTCATGGACCGGTTCGACTCCCAGCATGACATCCGCAAGCAGCCGTGCCCGGATCTGGTGGGCATCGTGGAATCCGGCAGGCTCGCCGACCGCGATCTGGTGATGCGCACCCTGCACGGCTACTTCGACTGCTACGACCGGGAGCACACCGACAGCGTGGTGCTCGGGTGCACGCACTTCGTGTTCTACCGCGACTACTTCCGCGAGCTGTTCCCCCACAGCGCGATCCTCGACGGCAACGAGGGCACCGTACGGCATCTGAGCGTGGTGCTCGAGTCGCTCGGCAAGCTCGCCGAAGACGGGCGACGCGGCGAGGTGGTCGTGGCGAATTCCAAGGATTCCCAGGCCGTGCTCGACCTGAGCCATGAGCTGCTCGGCGAGTGAACGGACGAACGCGAACGAACGGAATGAACGAGACCAACGAAACGGGGGAACCAGCAATGAAGACCGGCATCATCGACGTGGGCGGTGGATTCCGCGCAATCTACGGGGTCGGCGTGACCGACCGCCTGATGGAGGACGACGTCCATCTCGACTATGCGATCGGCATCTCCGCCGGCAGCGCGAACCTCACCTGCCTGCTGTCACGCCAGAAGGGACGCTGCTACCGGTTCTACACGAAGTACGCGTTCCGCCGGCAGTACGCCAGCACCAGCAACTTCCTGAAGAGCCATAACTTCGTCGGCCTCGACTACGTCTACGGCACGCTGTCGAACCATGACGGCGAGGATCCGCTGGACTATCCGGCCATCGAGGCGAACCCCATGGAGTTCTATGTGGTGGCGGCCAACGCCGAAACCGGCCAGCCGCACTACTTCCCCAAGAGCCGCATGCATCAGGACGACTACGACATCTGCAAGGCGTCGAGCGCGGTGCCGGTGGCCTGCGAACCGTATGTGGTGGACGGAGTGCCGTACTTCGACGGCGGCATCGCCGACCCGATCCCCGTGCGCAAGGCCTTCGAGGACGGCTGCGACAAGGTCGTGGTGGTGCTCACCCGCCCGAAGGACACCGTCCGCAAACAGCAGAAGGACCGCGGCCCGGCGGCGATCCTGCGCCGAACATACCCGGCGGCGGCCGAGATGCTGCTCAACCGGTACCGGCTGTACAACGACGAGGTGGAGCTGGCCAAGCAGTACGAGCGGGAGGGCAGGGTGCTGATCCTGGCGCCGACCGAACTGTACGGCCTGTCCACGCTGCACAAGAGCTATGAGGGCCTCAACCGCATGTACCGTCAGGGGTATGCGGATGCGGCGAAGGTGGCCGAATTCCTCAACGCGTGACGGCCACGCGGACCTTCACGGTGTCGCGGGCGGCCGTGCCCCGTCGGGCGGCGGCGCGTTCGGCGATGTCCAACGCCTGCTTGAGATCCTCGGTGAGGTCGAACACGTCCTCGATGCCCACGGCCAGTCGAATCAGCTCGTCGGTGATGCCGAGCTTGAGCCGCTCCTCGCGCGGCACCTCGAAATGGGTCATGCTGGCCGGGAACTCGGCCAGACTCTCCACGGCGCCGAGGCTGACGGCGAGCCGGAACACATGGAGGTTGTTGAGCACGTCCGCAGGATCCACGCCTTTGCGCACCTCGAAGGAGAGCACGCCGCCGAATCCGCGCAGCTGACGCAGCGCCAGATGGTAGTCCTCGTTGGAGGCCAGTCCCGGGTAGTGCACCTTGGCGACCAGCGGGTGGCGCTCCAGGAACTGGGCGATGGCCAGCGCGTTGCTCTGCTGGCGGTCCATGCGCAGGGCGAGGGTCTGGATGCCGCGGCGCACGGCGTCGCATTCGGCCGGCGGCAGCACGCCGCCAAGACGGTTCTGCGCGAAGTACACGCGGTTGGCCAGCTCCTCGGTGCGGGCGACGGCGAGTCCGGCCACCACGTCGGAGTGTCCGGCCAGATACTTGGTGGCGGAGTGCAGCACGATGTCGACGCCCAGTGTGAGCGGCTTCTGCAGGTACGGGGTGACGAAGGTGTTGTCCACGATGGCGATGGCGTCGTGCTCGTGGGCGATGCGGGCCAGGGCGGCCACGTCGTTGACCTTGAGCAACGGGTTGGTCAGCGTCTCGAAGTACACGGCGCGTACGGGCGATCCCTCGGCGCGGGCACGGTCGAAGGCGGCCTGGACAGCGTCGAGGTCGCGGGTGTCGACCGCGTCGAACTCAAGCCCCCACCGGTTGAAGAACTCGTTGATCTGCGAATAGGTGCCGCCGTAGACGTTGTCGCCGACGATGATGCGGTCGCCGGGAGAGAAGATCGAGAGCACCGCATGGATGGCGGCGAGCCCCGAGGCGAAGGCGAAGCCGCGACAGCCCTGCTCCAGCTGGGCGATCTGCCGCTCGAGGAACTCGCGGGTCGGGTTGCCGCTGCGGGCGTAGTCCCAACGGGGCACGGACTCCACGGAGTCGAAGGTGTACGTGGACGAATTGTAGATCGGCGGGTTCACCGCTCCCGTGTTGTTGTCGTCGATCTCGACGCCGTGTACCAGCTGGGTCTTGAATCGTGCCATGAGCCTTCCTCCGATCGTTGCGTCCTTGGCGGAATCGTTGGCGATGACGGTTCCCGCGCTGTTCTTGTTCGTTGGTAAGGCTAGGCTAACCGCAATGATTTCAGGCTTTCAAGCCGATCCGCATAGCTAAAATCTATACGCCGTTACAGGGGCTTCGACGCCCTGTGCGCCGCTTGGGGTTGATAACGGGCTATAAGTGCGCCGACGCCGTGTGGGACTCCATTGCCGACACGCCGAAATGCAGCATGCCCATGCACGACGGGGTGCATGGGCATGGTCTGGGATCAGTCCGGAATCAGTCTGAGAGATCCGTCTGAGAGATCCGTCCGCGGCTACTTCACGGCCATCTTGCTGAGGAACTCGCGGACTCGCTCGGTCTTCGGATGGTCGATGACCTCCTCGGGGGTCCCTTCCTCAAGGATCGTGCCCTTGTCCACGAAGATCACGCGGGAGGCCACGTTGCGGGCGAACCGGATCTCATGGGTGACGATGATCATGGTCACGCCGGTCTTGGCGACCTCGGTGATCGTGTCGTTCACGTCGCTCACCAGTTCCGGATCGAGGGCCGAGGTCGGCTCGTCGAAGAGGATCACGTCCGGGTCGAGGGCCAGGGCGCGGGCGATCGAGACGCGCTGCTGCTGGCCGCCGGAGAGCTGCACCGGATACCGGTCGGCGTACTCGGCGAGCCCGACCTTCTCCAGCACGTCGCGGGCGGTGGCCTCGGCCTCGGCCTTCGACTTCTTCTGCACCACGGTCAGGCCCTCGGTAATGTTCTGCAGGGCGGTCTTGTTCTTGAACAGGTTGTAGTTCTGGAACACCATGGCCGTCTTGCGTCGCAGCGCGAGGATGTCGCGGTTCGCCACCTTGCCGCCGTAGTCGATGAACGAGCCGTCCACGCGCACCGATCCGGAGTCGGGGCGTTCGAGCGCGTTGATGCACCGCAGCAACGTGGTCTTGCCCGATCCGCTGGAGCCGAGGATGGCCAGCACCTCGCCTTTGGTAACGTCAAGGTCGATGCCCTTGAGGATCTCGTTGCCGCCGAAGGATTTGCGGATCCCGCGCAGCGAGACGACGATCTGCTCGTCGGGTGATTCGGTGTGCTCTGTCATCGTGTCGTGTCCAATCAGTGTTGAATCGGTGTTCGTGAACGTGCCCGGTCTATCGGGCTGTCATATGGTCGAAGTGCCCGGGGCGTCCGTGGTCAATCGGCCCCGGGAACGGGACTACTTACGGGTGAAGCGCAGCACGCAGGTGCGGTCGCCCTTGGCGATGGTGCCTTCGAGGTCGAACTTCACGTGCGGGAACTGCGCGGAGAAGGAGTGGTCGCCGGCCATGGCGATGTCGCACAGGCGGGCGATCTCCTTCTCGTTCTTGCCCTGCTTGACCCACTGGGTCACGTACGGGCAGTAGTGGAAGTCGATGCGCAGCTCGTGGTCGTTCTTGGTGACCGTCTCCATCTCGTAGATCTCGCGGTTGTGGTCGGTGCCAAACTCGTCGATGAACTCCTGGAAGGAGTCAGGGTCCTTCATCGTCTTGCGGAACTCCTTGGCGTTGTCCACGCCGTAGTCGGCGACCGCGTCGTAGGCGAACTGGTCATCCAGTCCGTGCTTGGCGGCCTCGTCGACCATGCGGCTGATCGTCGCGGCGCGGCGCTCGGAGATCTCCCTCGCGGCATCTACCATCTCGCCATGCAGGGTGGGCACATTGTTTTCGAATGCCATGGTGGCCTTCTTTCCTTGTGGTGCGACGCCGGATCTCGACGCCGAACGTGAATTATCCGTTCAGGATTCCATTATGCTCTTGACGGCTGCATGAAGAAGCCGACTCGCTTGTAAAGCTTGTCACATCCGAATTCGATGGCCGCGCACACCGCCCAGTAGATGATGGCCGCGTCGACGTACGCCTCCAGATACTGGTAGCCGTCCGCCGCGCTGATCTGCGCGGTGATGAGCATCTCGGCCACGTTGATGATCGAGGCCAGCGACGTGCCCTTGAGCAACCAGATGAAGTAGTTGGTCATGCTGGGGATGGAGATCACCGTGGCCTGCGGCAGGATGATGCGCACCACCGTCTGCAGCGGGGTCATGCCCACGGCGGCCGCGCTTTCGGTCTGTCCGCGGTCGACCGCCTTGACGGAGGAGACCACCACGTCGGTGATGTACGCGCCGAAGTTGCAGGCGATGGCCACCACGGCGGCCGGGAAGTACGGAATATGCCGGGGATTGAAGTCGTAGACGCCGATCGAGTCAAGCCACTTGCACACGAACGGCACGGCGTAGTAGCAGAACAGCAGCTGCACGGTGAGCGGCACGCCCTTGATGAACGTGTTGAGCGCCACCACGATCTGCTTGGCCACCGGCACGCGCGAAAGGATCACCGAGCCGAACACGATGGCGATGATCAACGCCCAGAGCATGGACCAGAACGTCAGCACCAGCGTCTTGGGCAGGCCGGCCAGCACGGTCGGGAAGTCACTGATCATGAAGTCGTAGTCGAGTTCCATCAGGCGACCCTCCGTTCATAGCGTTCCATGCGATGCGAGATCAGGGTGAACACGATCTCGAGGACCGTGCACATCACGAAGTAGATCACGGCCGCGGCGCCCAGGATCCACAGCTGGCCGGAGCCGTAGCTCGCCGCGATCACGCCCTTGGCGTAGCCGAGCATTTCGACGGCGCCGATGGTGAACGCCACCGAGGTGTCCTTGAGCACGTCGATCTCGAGGTTCTTCAGGTTCAGGATCGCCACCTTGAGCGTCTGCGGCACGATCACGCGGAAGAAGTTCTGCGTGCGGCTGAAGCCGATGCTCAGTCCGGTCTCGATCTGTCCCTTGTCCACGCCGACGTAGCCGCCGCGCAGCGTCTCGCACATGAAGCACGAGAGGTTCATCGTCGTGGCGATGATGAAGTAGATGCCGGCCGACCAGTCGTTGATGTCGATGCCGAAGATCCAGAACAGCTTGGGCAGGCCGAAGAACACCAGATAGATCTGCACGATGCCCGGGGTGCCGCGGAAGAACGAGATGTATATGGTGCAGATCCAATAGAGCACGTTGTGCCGTCCGACCCTGACGATGCACAGCAGGGTGCCGAACAGCAGCGACAGCACCGATGGCACGAACCAGTACACCAGCGTGATCGGAATATGCTCGATCAGACCCGGTACCACGGTCTGCATGAGATCCGAGGGCATGGCCTCTCCTTCTGATTGTCTGTGGGATTACGCCTGACCCGCATTCGGGCCCGACCCACACAAGGGGAAGCGGCTCGACAGTGCCGGCCGCTTCCCCTTGTGTGGCGTCATCGCGATGGCGACGACTACTCGATGGTCACACCGAGCTTCTTGGCCTCGGTGAAGTCGTCCTGACCGAAGTGCTTCTGCGTGAGCTTGGCGAGGCTGCCGTCCTTGATCTGGGCGCTGATCTGCTCGTCCACGGCCTTCTGCAGGTCGGTCTGCTTCTTGTTGTACAGGATGCGGATGCCGGCGGCGTCGACCGGGTCGGTCACCTTCATCTTGTAGCCGAGGGTGTCGGCCACACCTTCGTACTGGGCCTTGGACAGGTAGACGGCGTCATAGGAGCCGGCGTGCACGGCGTCGAACATATCCTTGAAGGTCTCCTGGTTGGTCACGGTCGGGACCTCGATCTTGACGTCGGGGTGACGCTTGAGCCAGTCCTGGATGGCGACGTAGCGGCCGTCGGTCGGCACGATCGGGTCGAGGGTCTTGCCGTTGAGGTCCTCGAGCTTGTTGATCTTGCTGCCTTCGGGCACGATCAGGTTCATGAAGAAGTAGTCGTACGGCTTGGACAGCAGGTAGTCCTTGGCGCGGGCGTCGGTCTTGAAGAACGCGCCGACCACCGCATCGTACTTGCCCTGCTTGGTGCCGACCAGAGCGGTCTGGTAGTCGACCAGCTCGTACTCGAACTTGTAGTCGGTGAGCTTCTCGTCGAGCGACTTGAGCACGTCGAGGTCGAAGCCGGCGGGCTTGCCGTCCTTGTCGGCGTAGGAGTACGGCGGATCCTGGGTCTCCAGTGCGATCTTGACGGTCTTGACGCCGCTGTCGGATTCCGAGCTGCTCGACGAGCCGCAGGCCGCCAGCGATCCGACGGTCACCAGTGCGGCGACGGCGGCGATCACTGCCTTCAGCTTCTTGCCCATGGTATTTCCCCTCTTTGTGTTCCTTGAAGGTCGAACCGGTCTCCGGCCGACATACCGCATGTCGTTTGGGATTTGCGCCGGACCGATGTTCGTTCGTGTGTGTTTCATTGCGTTTCAGCAACTGGATGTCAGCGTACAACCCTTATCTAGCGAACTTGCCCCATCGGCCATCAGCTTTGCTTATAGGTGGCTATAACACGCGATGTGGGGCCTGAAATTCCAAGGATCTCAAACCCCGTATCAATCGAATCGATAGTAGATATCGTCGCGAAACGTTCCAATTATCGGGATGACCGACCGGTTTTCGACGCCGACCCCGCCCGAATCCGGACCGTATGGGGACCCGCGGTGAGCATGTCGGCCGGTGGGACAGGCAGCCGGCAGGTCAGGTTGACCGTCGGATCGGCCGGCCGCGTCAGTCGCCGTAGGCGGCGGCGAACGCCCGGCCGAGATCGGCGATCAGATCGTCCGGATCCTCCAATCCGATCGACAGACGGACGTCCTGGTCGGTGATGCCCGCCCGCCGGCGGAACTCCCCCGGCACCTCGCGGTGGGTGATGCGGCCCGGATCGACGATCAGTGACCGGGCGTCGCCGATGTTGGGCAGGTAGGTGAACACCGTCGTCGAATCGAGCAGACGCCGCAGATGCTCTTCGGTGCCGTCGAGCCGGAACGAGAGGATCGTACCCACGCCCTTGGGACAGTACCGTTCGGCGAGCGCGTGGCATGGGGAGCCGGGCAGTCCCGAATACCGCACTTCGGCCACATGCGGGTTGCCTTCGAGCCATCGGGCGATCTTCAGGGCGCTGGCGACCTCGTGCTCCATGCGCACCGGCAAGGTCTCGAGTCCGACCAGCTGCTGGTAGGCGTTGAAGGGGCTGAGCACGGCGCCGAAGGTACGCACGTATTTGGTACGCACGCGCCGGATGAACGCGAGATTGCCGAACAGGCTGGCGAAGCTTTGCGGGACGCCCCGCCTTTCGTCGCTGATCACCTGCTCGATCATCGTGAACTGCGGGTGGCGTCCGGCCGACCAGTCGAAGCGTCCGGCGTCGATGACCATGCCGCCCAACGCGTTGCCGTGCCCGCAGATGCCCTTGGTGGTGGAGTGAACGACGACGTCCGCGCCGAATTCGATGGGCCGCAGCAGGTAGGGCGTGGGGACGGTGTTGTCGATGATCAGCGGCAGACCATGCCGGTGGGCCAGATCGGCCAGCGGCCGCAGATCGGTGACGCGCGTGGACGGGTTCGCCACCGATTCGGCGAAGATCACCTTGGTTTCGGGGCGGATCGCCGCCTCGACCTCGTCAAGATCGTTGATGTCGTCCACGAAGTCGGCGTGGACGCCGAACTGCGGGAAGAACGTGGCCAGAGCGTCGACGGTGGCGCCGTAGACGTCGATGGGCGCGATGATCCTGCCACCGCCTTCGGCCGCCGCCAGCAGTGCGAACGACACCGCCGCCATGCCGGAGGCCGTCGCGACCGCGGCCTCGCCGCCCTCGAGCGTCGCCAGCCGCCGCTCCAGGGCATCGACGGTGGGGTTGGTCACACGGGAATAGGAGAATCCGAACTCCTCGCCGGCGGCCAGACGGTCGCCGCGCACGGCCGATTCCATGTCGAACGCCGCGGTGGCGTAGATGGGGACGCTCGCCGCATTGGCATTGGCGGCACGGTCGTAGCCGCCATGCACGGCGTTGGTGTCGAAGGTGGTCATGGATGCGGTCGTCCTTTCCCTGTCATGACGTGGATCGCCGGCCCGTCGCGGCACGGCCGGAGGCGTCGGCCCCGTTACCGTATTGCCGTCCGATGCCCCTCAACCTACCGGAAAAGACGGTGATCGGCGACGTCGGCGTTATCGACGTTATTTGGAACGGGCTATCAGGCGTACGGCGGCATAGGCGGGCCGACACCGGGAAGTCGGTGCGATCCCCTACAACGGAATCCATGGGATGCCGGCGACGAGCCGGCATGGATCATGGCAAGAAGGGAGCCGATATGGATGACGAACTACGGATCGGCAAGGCGCTGACGTCGATTCACGCCAATGCGCAGACCCCGGTGTTTCTGCTGCTGCACGGGTGGGGGTCCAACGAATATGATCTGCCCGATCTGATGCGCCTGTGCGCGCCGGGATCGGACTACGCCTCACTCAGGGCGCCCATCCCCTACGGCCCGGGATACACCTGGTTCGGCGACTGGAGCCATGAGGGTGTGCCGGAGGGCGCCTCGCTGGACCGGCAGGCACTGGCGGCGGCCAAGGCGGTGGAACGCTGGGTGCGCGACAACATCGCCGCGGACCGGAGGATCGTGGTCATGGGCTTCTCGCAGGGCGGCCTGCTGGCCGGTCACCTGCTGCGCGTGAACCCGAAGCGGTACATGGCGGCGGTGGCCTTCTCCGGCTGGCTGGCGCCCGGCCCCGTCGCCGGGGACGCCGAACTGCTTGAGGTGAGGCCGCCGATCTTCTACGGGCACGGCGAGGCGGATACGATCTTCCCTGCCTTCGAAACCGCGGCAATGGCCGATTTCTGGCGCACGCACGGCACGCTGACGGAGAAGACCTATCCCGGCATGGCGCACAGCATCAACATGCCGGAGATGCGCGACGTGGCCGCCTTCCTGCAGGGCATCGGCGCGGTGCGACCCCAGTTCTTCTAGGCGTACGCCCCGCCTGACCACCCCCAGTCTCGCTGCCGCTCGACAGCCCCCGCCAGCGGGGGCGGGAAATACGCATGCTCCCGCCGGCAAGGCGAAACACCTGTGCTCCCGCCGGCGGGAGCTGGACGCCGCAAGGCGGACTGAGGGTGGTCGAACGATGCAACCGAAATCCTACAGTTCGCGCGAGCGCTGGGCCGCGGCGGAGACGGCCTTCATCACCGTGCCGCGGAACCCGGCCTCCTCGAGCACCGAGTATCCGGCGATCGTGGTGCCGGCCGGCGAGGTGACCATGTCCTTGGCCGCGGCCGGGGTCATGCCCTTGTCGAGGATCAGCTTGGCCTCGCCGAGGCAGGTCTGTGCGGCCAGACGGTAGGCGGTGGCGCGCGGCAGGCCCTCGAGCAGACCGCCGTCGGCGAGCGCCTCGATGAACACGGCCACGAAGGCGGGGGCCGAGCCGGACAGTCCGGTCACCGCGTCGAGCAGGTGCTCGGGCACGAATTCCACGATGCCGAGCGATTCGAACAGCTCCTTGGCGAAGGTTTTCTCCTCGTCGGTGAAGTCGCTGTCGGCGTCCAGGGCGAAGGCGCCGGCGCCGACCAGCGCGGGGGTGTTGGGCATGAGCCGCATCACGCGGGGGCTGCCCTCCACGGTTTCGCGGATGCGGTCGGCCGTCACGCCGGCCATGATCGACAGGATCGCCTTGCCGTCGAAGGATCCGCACTTGGCGGCTGCGGCGGCGAACATCTGGGGCTTGACGGCCAGCAGCACCACGTCGCTGGCCTCGATCACCTCGCGCTCGTCGGCCGCGGGGTTGGCGCCCAGCGCCTTCACCCGCTCGATGGCGGAGGCGTTGGGATCGTAGATGGTCACGTCGGCCGGTGCCACCACGCCGTGTTCGATGGCGCCTGAGATGATCGCGCCTCCCATGTTGCCGAATCCGATAACGCCGATGTGCTTGCCTGCCATGGTTCGTCCTTTCCTCGAAGGCCCCTGCGGCCGCCGATATGCGGGTCGTCGTGTTCGCATGCGGTGAATGATGGTCTCCCCGGCTCCCCCAACGACTGGAACGCAGTCTAGGTTCGGAATATGACCGGCGTGTGAAACGCCCGACCCCGCAGGTCGCCCGCCTCGCATGGCCCCGGATCCACATGCCCCGGGCCGGTCACTCCTCCGTCGGCCCGTCCGAGGCATAGCCCAGATGCATGTGCGAAGGCACCTCGTTCCAGTCGACCTTGTATCCCGCACCGTGCGCGCAGAACACCGAGTCCGGCGTGTGTTCGGGATCGTCGGTGGGATCGTAGCCGATCCGTTCGATCACCGCTTCGGCGTCGTGGCACGGCTCGTATCCGGCGAAGGTGCAGGTCAGTCGTCCCATGCCGTGCGTGTAGGCGTTCACGTCCATCGCATAGTCGCGCATTTCGCTCACCGGGGCCCGTCCTTCGAGCGTGGCGTAGCCATCGTCCGTGGCCGGCGGGTCGAACTGGCCGCTCATGCGCTGGATGTCGCTCATCGCCCGGCCGATCATGCTGTCCGGCACCTCCAGCCGGAACCGGTACCACGGTTCCAGCAGCCGGCAGTTGCCCTGATGCTCCGCGTCCGGCAGCGGCTGCGCGGGCAGGTCTCCCTGCGGATGACCGACGATGCCTCTGGCCGCCATCATCAGGCCCTGTCTGACGGCCCGGTAGGTGGCCTGTCTGAAGTCACCGCCCTCGGTGTGCTTCAGGTGCGCCCGGCCGGTGAGCAGGGTGATGCGCATATCGGTGATGGGAGAGCCGGTCAGCACGCCGAGATGCTCCCGCTCGCGCAGATGGGTGAGGATCAGCCGCTGCCAGTTGCGGTCGAGCACGTCGAGGCTGCACGACGTGGCGAAGCTCAGTCCCGTGTTCGGCCCGGTGGGTTCGAGCAGCAGATGCGCTTCGGCGTAGTGGCGCAGCGGCTCGAAGTGTCCCACGCCTTCGACCGGCGCGGTGATCGTCTCCTTGTACAGGATCGAGCCGGGGCCGAACGTCACGTCCAGTCCGAATCGGTCGTGCAGCATCTGCTGGATGATCTCCAGCTGGATCGATCCCATGAGCTGCAGGTGGATCTCCCCCAGCCGCTCCTGCCAGGTGACATGCAGCAGCGGATCCTCGTCCTCCAGTTCGCGCAGCGCGTCGAGGCAGCGGTGGATGTCGTTGTCGCCGGGCAGCAGCGTGTAGGTGAGCACCGGCTGCAGGCTCGGATCCTCCGCGTCGGCCTCGCATCCCAGTCCCTCGCCGGGGAAGGTGTGGACGGGTCCGGCCACCGCGCACACCGATCCCGCGGGCACCTCGTCGACGGTGAGGAACTTCGCGCCGTTGTATACGCGGATCTGGTCGGCCTTCTCCGGCGGCCGGCCGATCGTCTCCTTGGCCCTGAGCGCGCCGCCGGTGATCTTCATCCACGTCAGCCGGTGGTGCCTCTCGTCGTGGGAGATCTTGTACGCCCGAGCGCCGAACTGCCCGGAACGGTCCGGTTCCCGGGTGAATCGCGCGAGTCCGTCGAGCAGGTCGTCGACGCCGTCAAGTCGCAGTGCCGAACCGAAGAAGCAGGGGAACACCTGTCGGTCGGCGATCATGGCCCGCAGTCGGCCGTCCGTCAGCCGTCCATGCTCCAGGAACTCGTCCGTCGCCCGCTCGTCCTGCATGGCCAGGGCCTCCCACTGCGATTCGGTCAGCGCCGAGGCATCGGCCATGCCATTGTCGGCCATGGCGCCGGCTTCGTCCGTATCACCGGGGTCCCGACCGGCGACCAGCGGGGTGAAGTCCGCGCAGCCGTCGGACAGGCGCCGCCTCATGCGGTCGAGCAAGGTCTCCCGGTCGGCGCCGGGCGTGTCCATCTTGTTCACGAAGATCATCGTCGGCACCCGGTACCGGGCCAGCAGACGCCACAGCGTTTCGGTGTGGCCCTGCACGCCGTCGGCGCCGGAGACCACCAGAATCGCATAGTCCAGCACCCGCAGCGTGCGTTCGGTCTCCGCCGCGAAATCGACGTGACCGGGCGTGTCCAGCAGGGTGAGCCGCAGATCGCCGTGATCGATCCGCGCCTGATGGGAGAAGATCGTGATGCCGCGTCGGCGTTCCATCGCGTCGGTGTCGAGGAAGGCGTCGCCGTGGTCGACGCGGCCGAGCCTGCGCAGTTCGCCGGACCGGTAGAGCATCGCCTCCGACAGCGTGGTCTTCCCGGCGTCCACATGGGCCAGAATGCCGGCCACGATCCGCTTCGTCTCCCCGCTTCCAAGGCGAACGGCTTCGCTCATCGACTGCTCCTCCGATCGTTGATCCAGTGCCGCGCACGGCTGTCCGCTCAATATTCTATGCGCCCATACGCCACGCGGCCCCGGACCGGCCCGGCGCGGCAACCATCGACCATGTCAACCGATTGGTAGGATGTGCAGTGACATCGTTCACGTCAGACAAAGGAGCCTTTCATGACCACAGTCGCCGTCATCGGCTGCACGCACGCCGGTACGTTCGCCACCCAGTCCATCCTGCAGGAGCACCCCGATTGGCAGGTGCACGTCTTCGAGCGCAACGGCACGCTGTCGTTCCTGTCCTGCGGCATCGCCCTGTGGGTGGGCGATCACGTCTCCGATCCGAAGCGAATGTTCTACTCCTCCCCGCAGGCGCTGGCCGAGGCCGGCGCGACCATGCACATGCGCACCGACGTATTGTCCGTGGACGCGACCGGCAAGACGCTGGTCGCCCGGGATCTCGAAACCGGCGAGGAAAAGGAGTATTCCTTCGACAAGCTGGTGGTGACCACCGGTTCGAAGCCGGTGATCCCGCCGATCGAGGGCATCGACTCCGACCATGTGCTGCTGTGCAAGAACTGGGATCACGCGTTGGCCATCAAGGAGCGCGCGAAGGGCGCGAAATCCGCGGTGGTGGTCGGTTCCGGCTATATCGGCGCCGAGCTGGCCGAACAATTCAGCCTCGTCGGCGTGAAGACCACGCTGGTCGATGCGATGGACCGCGTGCTGGCCAACAACTTCGACGAGCCGATCACCGCCGAGGTGGAGAAGGCCTTCGCCGATCACGACGTCGAACTGGCGCTGGGCCAGAAGGTGACGAGGTTCGTCGACACCGGCGACGGCGTCACCGTCGTCACGGAGAAGGGCGAGTACACCGCCGACTTCGCCGTGCTGGCGGTCGGATTCCTGCCTGCCACCGAACTGCTCAAGGGACAGGTGGACATGCTGCCCAACGGGGCGATCGTGGTGGACGAGTACATGCGCGCCTCCCTGCCCGACGTCTACGCCGCCGGCGACTCGGCCACGGTGTTCTACAATCCGACCGGCAAGCACGATTACATTCCGCTGGCCACCAATGCGGTGCGTCAGGGTCTGCTCGTCGGCCGCAACATCGAGACCCCGACCCGCGCGTACATGGGCACGCAGGCCACGTCGGCCGTGCAGCTGTACGATCTGTCGCTGGCCGCCTCCGGTCTGACGCTGGGCGGTGCGGAACGCCGCGGCCTCGATCTGCGGCTGACCGAACTGGTCGACGACTACCGCCCGGACTTCATGCTCACCACCACCCCGGTGACGAGCCTGCTGACGTGGGATCCGGACACCCGCGAGGTCAAGGGCGGGCAGTTCATGGCCAAGGCCGATATCTCCGGCGCGGCCAACGTGGTGTCGATGGCGATCCAGTCCCACTTCACCGTGGACGATCTGGCCAACGTGGACTTCCTGTTCCAGCCGAATTTCGACAAGCCGGTCTATTACGTCGGCGCCGTGGCCATGAAGGCCGCCGCCGAGGCGTAGCACTTCTCGAAGCCGATACAACGCCGATACAACAAGGAGGGGCTCCGCTTCCATCAGTGTGAAGCGGAGCCCCTCCTTGTGTATGATTCCGGCCCGACCTATTGGATCATGCCGGATTCATTCGCTTGGATTCACTCGGAGATCTCGGCGAAGTACAGCAGGGTACGGATCATGTTGGAGGTGAAGCCGTACTCGTTGTCGTAGAAGGTGACCGTGCGGGCCAGGGTCACGCCGTCAACGGTGTTGACGTCGGTCTGGGTCGGGTCGAAGACGCCACCGTGGGTGTCGCCGATGATGTCGGAGGAGACGATGCCGTCACCGTTGTAGCCGAAGTACTCGGTGTCGGAGAAGGCGGCCTTGAAGGCCTCGTTGATCTCGTCGGCGGTGGCCGGCTTCTCGAGGACGGAGGTCAGCTCGGTGACGGAGCCGTCCGGGACCTGGATGCGCTGGGCGTGGCCCTGCAGCTTGCCGTTGACCTCGGGCACGACCTTGCCGATGGCCTTGGCGGCGCCGGTGGAGTGGGCGATGGTGTTGATGCCGGCGGCGCGCAGGTTGCGGCCGCTCTTGGTGCCGCGCGGGCCGTCCAGGATCATCTGGGTGCCGGTGTAGGCGTGGATGGTGGTCATGAAGCCGGCCTTGATGCCCCACTTCTCCTGGAGCAGCTTGACCATGGCAGCCATGGAGTTGGTGGTGCAGGAGCCGGCGGACACGATGATGTCGGTCGGCTTGAGGATCTCGTGGTTCACACCGAAGACGACGGTCGGAGTGGTGTCGTCCTTGGCCGGAGCGGAGATGAGGACCTTCTTGGCGCCGGCGTTGATGTGGGCCTGGGACTTCTCGGCGGAGGTGTAGAAGCCGGTGCACTCGAGCACGTACTCGACGCCGTCGTTCTTGACCCACGGAATGTTGTTAGCGTCCTTCTCGGCGTACACGGTGTATTCCTTGCCGTCCACCACGATGGAGGTGTCGGTGGAGGTGACCTCGACCGGAGTGCCGTCGTCGTGACGGAAGGTGCCGTGGGTGCTGTCGTACTTCAGCAGGTAGGCCAGCGTGGCGGGAGTGGTCAGATCGTTGATGGCGGCGACTTCAATATCGCCGGCCTGGCCACCGCGAGCCTGCAGCTCGAAGATGCGGCGGAAGGCGAGACGACCGATGCGGCCGAAGCCGTTGATACCAATCTTAACTGTCATTTATTTATCTCCTGAGTGGACGTGGCATCGATCGCACGATTGCCCTCATAGAGAGCGTTCACACGATTCTGCCAGCTATTGCCAACGTGTCTCATCCTACTGTGCCACCTGTACTTTTTGGTGGCTTTCGTCTCAAAGTCGTCTGAACTTTTGCCGAACGCGATATCGTCGTCGCCCGGTGGCGAACGCCATCCGACGACCGCCATCCGGCGAGACCCGTCCGACGCCGATCAATCCGCCGATCACCGCTTCTCGGAGGACGCGGCACGTTTCGACAGCAGTCGGGAGACGTGCGTGTCGATGACGCCGAGCGCATCCGGCCCCTCGTCCCCGCGCTCGGTGCGCCATGCCGGGGCCGGCGCGGACACGGGAAAGACCACGACGAGCGCGCCGTCGCCCACCGACACCCAGCCTTCTTGCCCGGCGAGGAACTCGTTGCTCACCCCGATCGGCTTCGTGTCGCGCAGCACGGCATCGCGCACCCCGTACTTGAGTCCGCCGATCGTGACGTGACGGGCGACGCCGCCGTGGGCGAACACCGAGATCATGCTGCGTGCCGGCGCATCCCACGCCCGGAACGACAGCGTGCCGTCGCAGAGCACGGTGAGGATCTGCCCGTCGCCGTGCAGGAAGCCCACTCCCCCGTGAGCCGCGATGCGCGCCAGCGTCTGGATGTTGGCCAGCGTGTGGTCGACCCGGCCGCCGAGCCCGCCGTAGATGTGGAACCGTCGCGCCCCATGGGCCCAGCCGAGCTTGACCGCGGCGAACATGTCGGTATCGTCCTTCTCGCTGGGCAGACGGGTGATGCCGTGCAGATGCGCGTAGGTGTCGAAATCGTGGTCCAGCGAATCGAAGTCGCCGATCACCACGTCGGCGTCGACGCCCAGCGCCCGCACATGGTCCAGTCCGCCGTCGGCCGCGACGACGAACGCCCCGCCTAGGATCGTCGGCTGCTCGTCGTAGTAGCTTCCGGCCCCGAAGATCACGCATTCGCCGTCATGGCGGCCCTCATTGATATCCATGCTCCACATGGTATCGCCGGGCACGGGATCTCGACCTTCCGCGACCGCGAACCCCGGCATCATCCCCGGGAACGATGTGACGTGAAGGCGGACCGCACTACCCTAGGTGAGTCGTCATGGCCGAGGAACGGTCTGGACGCCAATGGACGGGAGGAATGGCTTTTGGACGGAGGAACGACCCTGCGCGCGCCGTGGATGATCCGGCTGCTGAAGCTCGACATCGACTCGGGGTGGCTGCCGGTCACCCTGTTCGCCGTCACCGTGATCGGCGTGGCCGGTCTGTTCGGCATCGCGCTGTACGAGGCGGTACGTTCCGGAGCTGCCGGCAGCAGGAACAGTGGAGGCCGGAACGACGACGGCCCGATCGGACGGTTCCGACGGCCGGCCGTGATCATCGCCGGCGCCGCGGTCGGATTCGCCGTCGGCTTCTCGGTGGCCTGGCTGCTTGACCATTACCTCGTCTTCGGTGTGATGCTGGGGATCAAGGTGGTCTGGGCCGTGGCCGTCGGTCTCGCCCCGCTTGGCGCGGCGATCGCCTCGATCGTGGTCACGCGTGGGGCCAGACGCGCGGCATCGGCGGCGCTGATTCCGTTCGCCGTGCTGTCGTGCGCGGTGAATGTCAACGCCGTGTACGGCGAATACCCCACGCTCGGCAGCGTGCTGGGCGTCTCGTCGTTCTCCCGGCTCGACGTCTCGCGGATCCGGGCAGCGCGGCTTTCGCCCGCGCAGTGGCGGCAGCGGGCGGCGTCGGGCGATCTGGGCGCCGTGCCCTCCCACGGCCGGACCGGTTCGGTGATCATCCCCGCGACGACGTCCGGGTTCCGCGCCCGCGAGGCGGTGGTGTATCTGCCGCCGGCCGCGCTGTCGAAGACGCCGCCGCGTCTGCCGGTGTTCCTCATGCTGTCCGGTCAGCCGGGAAGCCCGGACCGGGCGTTCCTGGCCGGCGAGCTGAGCTCGATCTTCGACGACTACGCCGCCCGGCACCACGGACTGGCGCCCATCGTGGTCTCCGCCGATCAGCTCGGCAACGCGTTCCACAACACGCTGTGCGTCGATTCCGAGAAATACGGCGACGCCGAAACGTATCTCACCCGGGACGTGACCGACTGGATCACCGCGAACCTGCCGGCGTCCCGCGACCCTAAGCAGTGGGCGATCGGCGGATTCTCGCAGGGCGGCACCTGCGCGGTGCAGCTCGGGCCCGCGCACCCGGACCTCTACGGCACGATGTTCACGGTCGGGGCGGAACTCGGCCCGCATGCCGGCAGCGAACGGACGATGGTCCGGGAGTATTTCGGAGGCAGCGAAACCGCCTACCGCCGGCACGTCCCTATCGACATCATGCGGGCGAAGGGTCATTCCGATCAGATGCTGGTGATGGCGGCCGGGCAGCTGGACGGCGAATCGATCGACAACATCGGCCGTATCGCTCCGGTGGCGAAATCCATCGGCATGGAGACGACCGGACTGACGGTCATGGGATCCGGACACGACTGGCATGCCGTCCAGCAGGCATTGCGCACGAGTCTGGACGCGATCGGCGCCCGTATGGGCTTGTCGGATGACACGGACACGTCCATACGCGGATCCACGCAGGTACGGGTGATGAGCATCGCTGCCACGGATGATGACGGCATGGGCAACGGCAACGGCAACGAGGAAGGTGAACGATGACGCAGATGACGGAACGGATGATGAACGAAACGAACGCAGCAAACGCAGCGACGACGCCGGCAAGGCAGACGAAGCCGGCGACACAGACCAAATCGACAAAGCAGACCACACAGACGACACCGACGAAGCCGACCAGGCAGACGAAACCGACCAGGCAGACGAAGCCGGCGAAACCGCTGGTGCATGACGTGGTCCGGTGGATGCGATCGCACCCGCTGACCGTGGCGTTCGCCGCCGTCACACTGATCGTCAACCTCGGCGTCGCCCTATGGTGCTGGGCCACGGGCTCGCCGTATCCGCCGCTGTTCGCCCGCATCAGCTACCGACGGCTGGCCGACGGCATGGTCTACGTCGTGCCGATGGCCCTGCTGCTGACGGCCCACCCGCTGCGGCTGCTGGTCGATATTCCGGCGCTGCTGGCCGCCGGGTCGGTGGCCGAATCCCGGTTCGGCGCGGCGAAGACGGTGTGGATCTCGCTGATCTGCTCGATCGGCGGCATCGCGGCCGGCATGGGGGTCAGCGTGATGGCCAACGGACATCTGCCGGTATGGCGTTCGTTGGTGCGGTTCGGCTACGTGCTCGGCCCGCTCACCCTGATGGTGGGGCCGCTGATGGCGGCGAGCGCGTTCAGCTCGCTGATGTGGCGCCGCCGCGTCAGAATCGTCACCTATGCCGTGGTGGCGGCGCTGGTGCTGTATCGGGGCGAGCCGGGCGACTACTGCATCGCCTTCGCCGCGGCGTTCGGTCATCTGCTCGGCTATCTGATGGCTCCGGCGAAGACCGACGGCGAGCGCGCCGCCGAGAACGGCCTCCGAGTCACGCGATTGGAGACGCGCAAGATGGTCGGCGTGATCAGCGCGGTGTGCGCACTCGGTCCGCTGGTGGCGCTGGTCTCGCCGGTGCATCGCGGCCCGCTGTCCACGCTCGGCCTGCTCATGGGGCCGAACCGGCTTGATTACGGTCGTCTGCGCGAATGTCTGGCCACGGGCGGCACGGCGGACTGCTTCCTGCAGTACCGCATCCAGCGCGTCTCCATGCCGGGCGGCGTGATCGTGTCGGTGCTGCCGCTGCTGATGATGCTCGTCGTGGCGTACGGCCTGTACCGCGGCCGCCGGCTGGCCGCGTGGCTGAGCGTCGTGCTCAACGCGTGCACGGTGGTCATGGCATTGCTGTACTGCTTCATCTTTCCCGTGGTGCTCTCGCCGGACGGCATGCGCGCGCTGGTCATGCACGGCGCCGTCCGGACCGCGTTCGCGACGGCCACGCTGCCGCTGGCGTGCATCGTGCTCGTCGCGGTGTCGTGGCGCTGCTTCCCGCTGACCGTCCGGCGCGATCGGCTGGCGGTGGCCGCCGGCGCGACGTTCGCCACGTTCGTCGCGCTGTGTGCGCTGTATGCGGCCGTGGGAGCGCTCCGTCCGCATGAGTTCAGCACGCCGCCCACGCCGGCGGTTCTGCTGGCGGATCTTCCCCAGCGGTTCGTGCCCGTCGGCTTCCTCAACGGCCTGACCCCGCTGTTCCTGCCGACCTCGACGCTGACCGCCGTGGTGTATCAGGGCATCGGCCCGGTGTTCTGGACCGTGGCCGTGCTGGTGACGCTGTGGTGCCTCATGGATTCCTCGACCGCGGGCCGTCAGGAGCGGCACCGCGCCTCGCAGCTGGTGCAGACCGACGGCGAGTCGATGTCGTTCATGGGCACCTGGGACGGCAACCGCTACTGGTTCTCGCCATCCGGACGATCGGTGATCGCCTACCGCGTGGCGTACGGCGTCGCGCTGACGGTGACCGGGCCGTTCGGCGACCGTGCCGAATGGTCGCGGGATCTGAAGGATTTCGCCATGTTCTGCGCCGAGCATTCGTGGACCCCGGTGTTCTACAGCGTGCACGGCGAGCAGCGTGACGAACTGGCCGCGATGGGCTTCGCCTCGCTGGACGTGGGCACCGAGATGGTGGTGTCGCCCGGGCAGTGGCAGACGCGCGGCAAGAAGTGGCAGGACGTGCGTACGGCGATCAACAAGGCGAAGCGCGAGGGGATCGTCGACGTGATGTGCCCGTTCGACGAGGCGCCGCTGGGCGTGCAGGCGCAGATCGTGGACATCTCCGAGCAGTGGGCCGAGGAGAAGTCACTGCCCGAGATGAAGTTCACGCTCGGCGGCGTGGACGAGCTGATGGACCGTCGCGTGCGGCTGCTGTACGCGGTGGACGGCGAGGGCACCGTGCAGGCGGTGACCAGCTGGCTGCCGACATGGCGCGACGGCGAGATCGTCGGATGGACGCTTGATTTCATGCGGCATCGTCCGGAAAGCCCGAACGGCGTGATGGAGTTCCTCATCGCCCGCATGGCCGAGCGTCTGCGCGACGAGGGCGCCGAGTTCATGAGCCTTTCCGCCGCTCCCCTCGCCGGCATCAGCGTGATGGAGTTCGCCGCGCGGGACGGGGACGAGGGGACCGACGGGAACGACCCCGATGCCCCCGATTCGGGCACGGTGTTCCTGCAGCATGTGCTGATGGCCGTGGCCGACATCATCGAACCGGTGTACGGCTTCCATTCGCTGTTCCGGTTCAAGAAGAAGTTCCAGCCCGAGGAGCATGGCGTATACCTCGCCTACCCGGATTCCGCGAAGCTGCCGCAGATCGCGCTGGCCGTGGTGCAGAGCTACCTGCCCGATATGAAGCCCGCGGACGTGTCACGGTTCGTGAAGGCCATGAGCCGGTAGGTCGCCGTCGGAACCGGCGGCACTGCTGGTAGAACTGTGGGTATGAGCAAGAAGAAGAACGCGAAAGGCAAGGGATCGACGCCGGCCACGCTGCAGCTGGAGCGGGCCGGAGTCGATTTCCGCATCTACGAGTACGAGCATTCGAACGATCACATGGATGACGGCTACGGCGTGGAGGCCGCCACGAAGCTGGGATTCGACCGGCATCAGGTGTACAAGACGCTGCTGGCCGACACCGGCGACGAGCTGGTGACCGGCGTGGTGCCGGTGAGCGGTCATCTGGACATGAAGGCGCTGGCTGCGGCGGTCGGCGCGAAGAAGGCGGCGATGGCCGATCCGAAGAAGGCCATGAGGGCCACCGGCTACGTGGTGGGCGGCATCTCGCCGCTCGGCCAGAAGACCCGCCACCGTACCGTGCTGGACGAGGGCGCGCTCGAGTTTGACGAGATCCTGGTCTCCGGCGGCAAACGCGGATTCAGCATCGGCGTGGCCCCGAAGGATCTCATCGCCGTGCTCGACGCCATCACCGCGCCGATCGCCACCTGGTGACCGCGGTCTGCCACCTGATGTCTCACGGGCTGTCACTTAGAGACCCGCGGGCTGTCACTTGACGACCCGTGGCCTTCGGCAGACCGGTGCCTAGGCCGCGGAGAACGGTGCTCAGGCCGCGGTCTTCGCCGCCTTCGCCGCCTTGCGCAGTTCGGCGGGCAGCACGAAGTGCATCCGCTCCTTCGTGGTGGTCACATACGAGACGTCGTCGTAGCCCAGCGGGGCCAGCGCCTTCACCACGCCGGAGACCAGTTCCTCGGGCACCGAGGCCCCCGAGGTGACCCCCACCGCCTCGACGCCGTCGAACCATCGCGGGTCGAGCTCGCCGGCGTCATCCACCCGGTGGGCGTGGCCGCGGCCGGCGAGCGCCTGCTCGGCCACCTCCATCAGACGTACGGAGTTCGAGGAGTTGGCCGATCCGACCACCACCACGCAGTCGGACTGTTCGGCCACCGACTTCACCGCGGTCTGCCGGTTCTGCGTGGCGTAGCAGATGTCCGAGCTCGGCGGCTCGATGATCCACGGGAACCGCGTCTTGAGCGCCTCGATCACATCCCGGGTCTCGTCGATCGACAGCGTGGTCTGCGACAGGTAGATCAGCCGGTCGCTCTCGGCGAAGTCCAAGGTCGCGACGTCGTCCACATGTTCGATCAGATGTACGTGCTCGGGGGCCTCCCCCACCACGCCCACGGCCTCGTCATGGCCGCGGTGGCCGATGTAGACGATCTCGTAGCCTTCCTTCACGTAGCGCAGCACCTCACGGTGCACCTTGCTCACCAGCGGGCAGGTGGCATCCACCACATGCATGCCGCGCCGACGGGCCTCGCGCTGCACCGTGGGCGAGACGCCGTGCGCCGAGAACACCACGGGCACCCCGGCCTTCACCGCCGATTCGGGGATCTCGTCGAGCTCCTCGACGAACACCGCCCCCTGCGCGGCCAGATCGCCCACGACGTGCCGGTTGTGCACGATCTGCCGGCGGACGTACACCGGCGGGATCGGCTCGCCCCCTTCGGCCGCGGCCGCACCGTCCGGTCCCGTTGATCTGCCGTTCGCCGCCTTCAGGATCGTCTCGACCGTCTGGATCGCACGGTCCACTCCGGCGCAGAAGCCCCGCGGATCCGCCAGTACGATTCGCTTACCCATTCACTCACGCCTTTCCCTGCGGTCCGATTCGACTCCCACCAGTGTAGCGGCTGACCGTCCGCCGCCACCGGACCCGCTGAGCGCGTAATCGGCAGGCGGAGTGTGCGAGGACGGGGATTCCCGGCAACAAATCGATAACATCGCCGGTCGGATCCCCTCGGCCGGCGTGTGGGCGGTAGACTGATTGTTAACGGTAACACCACTGTTGCCGAGACAATATTGTCGCAACCATTCACGTAGGAGTGATTCATTTATGACCAAGGTTCTTCCTCCGCGTTCCGGACAGCAGTACAGCATCCAGTACGGCGACTACAAGGCCGTCGTCACCGAGGTCGGCGCGACGCTGCGCGAGTTCACCTACCAGGGCAAGGACGTCATCGTCTCCCAGCCCGCCGACAGCCCGGTGACCTGCAGCCACGGCCAGATTCTGGTGCCGTTCCCCAACCGCATCGAGGGCGGCGTCTACACCTTCGAGGGCAAGACCTACACGCTGCCGATCGACGAGCATGACCGCAACACCGCCATCCACGGCTACGGCTACCGCTCCGCGTGGAAGCTCGAAGCCCTGACCGAGACCTCCGTCACGCAGACGTGGCGCGTGCCGAACATGCTGGGCTACCCCTTCGATCTGCTGGTGACCGCCAAGCACGAGCTTGACGCCGACGGCCTGCACATCACCATCAGCGCCTACAACAACGGCGACATCAACGCCCCGTGGGCTCTGGCCATCCACCCGTGGCTAGCCAACGGCTTCAACGGCTACGGCGACGAGATCGACGGCCAGAACGCCCAGTGCAAGCTCACCATCCCGGCCGACACGCACGTGACCGTGGACAAGAACCTGATCCCCACCGGCACCGAGCCCGTGGACGGCACCAAGTTCGACTTCCGCAAGCCCATGCTGCTCGACCAGCAGCCGTACGATGACGCCTGGACCGACGTGCACCACGAGGCCGACGGCACCGTGGCCGCGAAGTTCGAGCGTCCCGACGGCATGACCATCACGGTCGGCGGCGACGAGACCGTCACCTCCTTCCAGATGTGCACCGGCACGAAGTTCCCGGCGTTCCAGCACGCGTCCGGCGTGGCCGTGGAACCGCAGACCGCCTACGCCAACGCCTTCAACACCGGCAAGGACCTGATCGTCATCAAGCCCGGCGAGACCAGCACCACCAAGCTGTTCCTGCGCGCCGAGCAGGCCTGATCGCCCATCGTTCCGTCGGCGGTCGTCGGCGTCGCGCAGCGGGTCGAAGCCCGTTCCCACGGCACCGGCGACCGCCGATTTGTGATTTCACGCCGGATGTGCGATAATCCACAAGGCTTATTTTCACTTTCAGTAAAGGAGTCCATTATGGGCAAGCGCGGACGTCTGCGTCGCGATCGTCGCAAGAAGGCTGCAAACCACGGCAAGAGGCCGAACGCCTGAGTCGTGTCGTTATACGGCTGGGGCCGCGGAAGTCATCGTGCTTCCGCGGCCCCTTTTTTCGTTGTTCCGGCCTACCGGCTACAGAGGGCATGGGAGCATACGAAAAGCGCCGCATGCCCGATGAAGGAGGGAGGCATGCGACGCGACACATGAATAGATGAAGGAATGTTGGTTTAGTTAGCTGATTCTACGTTGACTCCTTTCTGCTTGAGATCGTTCACGGTCCACGACTGCACGTTGTCGAGCATCTGGTCGGCCGTGATCTTCTTGGCCAGGAACTGGGCCCACTGATCCTGCAGCTGCTTGAACATGCCGGACCAGTTCGCGCCGGTGCGGTACGGGGCCTCGATGTCCACGGCGTCCTCGACGACCTTCACGGCCTCGCTGCGGTTCGACAGCAGCTTGTCGGGCAGGGATGCGTCGACGTACTGCTTCGGATCCTTGACGGCGGGGAACGCGCCGGAACCGGTTTCGGCGTTGGCGGCGAGCTTGATGGCCTTGTCGTTGGTGGCGAGCCAGACGGCGAACCGTGCCGCCTCCTCCGGATGCTTGGCACCCTTCGGAATGCCGTTGCCCTGGGCGTTGGTGGGCGAGACGCGCTTGTCCTTCGACTCCATCGGCGTGGGCACGGCCTTCCAGTCGCCGAGCGACTTCTGGAAGTTCGACTGGTAGGCGCTCAGCTGCCATGTGGAGGTGCCGATGGTGGCGAGATCGCCGGACTGGAAGTACTGCATCAGGGCGTCCCATTCGATGAACGTCTTGTTGGAGAACATGTCGTTGTCGACGATCTCCTGATAGTACTTCGCCGCCTTCTTCGACTCAGGGCCGTTGATGTCGATGATCCACTTGTCGCCCTTGACCTGATACCACTGGGCACCGAACTGCTGGGCCGCGAGCACCAGACCGGCCGGATCCTCGCCGGCGAGGTTGGTGAGCTTGATGTTCGGGTTCTTCGCCTTGAGCGCCTTGCCGGCGGCGATGTACTCGTCCCACGTCGTCGGGATCGCCACGCCGGCGTCCCTGAAGGTCTTCTCGTTGACGATCATGAAGCCGGGGCTGGTCTTGTAGGGGATCACGGCGAGCTGATCGCCCACGGTGAACGACTTGACGGCGGCCTCGGAGATGTTCGACAGGTCGGGATGGTACTGATTCGCGTTCTGCAGCGTGCCGTCGGCCAGCAGCGAGATCGAGGAATCCATGTTGATCTCGCTCAGGTCGGGCGCGTTGCCGGCCTTCACCGCGTTGACCAGCGCCTGCTCGGCCTTGTCCTGCGAGGCCTGCTGCTTGTAGACCACCTTGATCTTGCTCTGCGACTTGTTGAACAGATCGGCCTGCTCCTTCTGTCCCTTGTCCCATCCCCACCATTCGATGGTCACGGGACCGGAGGACTGGGACGCCGAAGAGCCGTCGCCTCCGTCGCCCGATCCGCCGCATGCCGCCAGAGGGGCGAGCATGCCCACGGTGGCGAGCGCGCCGATCGCGATTCTGGTCCATCGCTTGTTCATCATTGCTATCTCCTTTGATTTCATGGAACTGCTGTGATATGGACGTTGGTTGATTGTCCGGCTACCCGATTGTTCGGTCGCCCGATTGTTCGGCCGCCCGGCCTGCCACCCGATCACCTGACCTTCCGGATGCAGAAGACGCAGACGGCGGCCAGGGTGAGGATGGTGAATCCCATCGGGAACAGTCCGCGGTAGCCGAACACGTTGATCACGCCCGCGGCGATCAGCGGGGCGGCGAGATTGCCGACCACGCCGCAGGAGTTGAGGAAGGCCAGATCCTTGGCGGCGGTCTTCGGATTGGGGAGCACGGTGGTCATGATCGACTGGTCGAGCGAACTGAAGACGCCGGAACCAATGGACGAGGCCGCCACATATACCACGTACATCACTGGAGTGGGCACGAAGAACGGCAGCCAGCAGGGCAGGCCGACGGTGAAGATGGCGACGGCCAGCGGGATCTTCACGCTGCGGAAGCGATCGGAGATCGGACCGGAGACGACGCAGAACGTGATGGCGACGACCATGCCCAGTGTGGCCATGATGCCCATCCAGTAGCCGGCGTCGTCCTTGGACTGGCCCATGTAGTCGGTCAGCGTGTACAGACGGTAGGTGCCGATGCCGCCGGGGGCCATCCACAGGAAGCGGGCGAGCGCGGCCAGCCAGTAGTCCCGGCCGGCGTGGGCCGGAGGCAGGAAGCTTTTGAACGTTTCGGCGAAGCCCATCGATCCGCCTTCCACCGGCACGCCCCTGTTCGACGGTTCCCGACAGATCAGCACGGCGACGGAGTTGATGATGGCGGCCACCACCAGCACGACGATGGTGCCCCGGGGCACGTTGGAGACGAACGGCGCGGCGAGGATCTGCGAGCCCTGCAGTGCGGCCTGATGGCCCACGCCGTACATCGAGGAGGCGGTGCCACGCCAGCGCGGGGCGATCTGATCGGGCTGCCATGCGCATCCGGCGGCGAGCATGGCGTTGTAGATCGCCGCGTAGATCCACCATGCGCCGAGCACGACGGCCAGATTGTCGGCGAAGGCGAACACCAGCAGCACGATCGAACCGACGACGGTGTACCCCACGATCCACGGGGTTCGCGAACCGAACCGGCTGCGCGTACGGTCGGACAGCGCGCCGCCGACGATGCCCGCGACGATGGACACCAGCATGGTCACGGTGGTGACCAACGCCACGATCGACACCTTGTTGTCCGGCGCGATCTCGCTGATCTTGGCGGGCAGCAGAATGCCCTGGATGGCACAGCCGGCCAGCATCCAGCCGCATCCGCCGAACAGCAGGCCGAGACTGGGTCGCCAGGGGAACTTCGGCTGATCCTCGTCGCGCACTCCCCGGTACGCGATGTCCTTCATATCGGTGTTGGTCATGGTCCTACATCCTTCCGTTCAGTCCGTGGTCGCGGCCGTCGCGCGCGAAGACGGGAATCTCATCGATCGGGGCCGGCACGCTCACCGTGGAGCCTCCGGCGTGGGTTTCGCCGGTACGCACGTCGGTCCAGCCCACGTCCGGCCCGCCGGGCAGGTACACCTCGCGTTCCGTGGCTCCGGCGGTCGTCACGGGGGCGACGAGCAGGTCCGGGCCGAGCAGGTATTCGTCGGCGATGTCGCCGGCACGACCGTCGTCGGGGAACTCGTAGAACAGGCCGCGCATCAGCGGCTGGCCGGATTCGTGCGCCTCGTCGAACAGTTCGCGCAGATACGGGCGCAGCGATTCGCGGATGGCGATGTACTTGCGGAAGATCCGTTCCATGTCCTCGCCGTAGCTCCACGGTTCGTTGTCGGCACCGCTGTGGCAGCGATGGCTGCCGTCCGCGGCCCGCACGTCCTCCTTGCCGTATTCGTTGCGGCCGGGAGCCTCGTGGTCGCTGCGGTCGCCGTGGTTGCGCATCACCGGGCTGAAGCAGGAGAACGCGCACCAGCGGGCGAGCAGTTCGCGGTATGCCGGCGAGTTGATGTCGCCGTCGAGGAACCCGCCCATGTCGGTGGTGAACCATGGGATGCCGGCCATGCCCAGATGGATGCCACAGGTGATCTGGCGGGCAAAGTCGGCGAAGGTGGGGTGCACGTCGCCGGACCACACGAGGGCGCCGTACCGCTGGGTGCCAGCCCATGCGCACCGGGTGAGGTTAACGATGTCGCCTTCGCGCCCTTCGGCGACCATGTGCTCGTAGAAGCCGCGACAGTGCTCGCGCGGATAGATGTTGCCCGCCTGCAGCACCGGTCCGGCCTGATAACGGAAGCCGTCGAAGTCGTAGGGCGCGAACTCGGGTTCGTCCTCGTCCAGCCAGAAGGCGTCCACGCCCTTGTCCGCGTAGTTCGCCCTGCACTTGTCCCACACGTAGTCGCGGGCCTCGGGGTTGGTGGCGTCGTAGAACTGGCTGGGGCCTTCGAACATCATGCCGATGTTCTGTCCGCGCTCGCTGGCCACCAGCAGGTTCCTGGCGTTCATCTCGGCATGGTTCTCGGAGTCGAGGCCGATCTGCGGCCAGACGGAGACCATGAGCTTGATGCCCATGTCGTGCAGTTCGTCGCACATGGCCTTGGGGTCGGGCCAGAACTCGTCCTCGAAGCGGAAGTCCCCCATGTGCGGCCAGTGGAAGAAGTCGATGACGATGACGTCGATGGGGATGTTGCGGCGTTTGAACTCGCGGGCGGTCTCCAGCAGCTGCCGCTGGTTCCAGTAGCGCAGCTTGCACTGCCAGAAGCCGAGTCCCCATTCGGGCATGTTCGGCGCATGACCGGTGGCGTCGGCGTAGCGGCGCATGATGTCGGCGTAGGAGTCGCCCGCGGTAACCCAGTAGTCGATGGCCTTGGTGGATTCGGCGCTCCATCGCGTATGGTTCCTGGCGAAGGCCACGGATCCGATGGCCGGATTGTTCCACAGGAACCCGTAGCCCTTCGACGACACGACGAACGGGATGGACGCCTGCGAGTTGCGGTGGGCGAGTTCGAGCTCGCAGCCCTTGAGGTTCAGGATGTTCTGCTGGTATTCGCCCATGCCGTAGAGGCGTTCCTCCGGATCGGCCTCGAAGGTGACCTCGGCGGAGAAGTCGCCGCCGAGGCGCGGCCTCAGATGGCGGGAGCGTCGTTGTAGCGCTCCACCTCGGGATTGCTCCGCAAACAGCAGCTCTCCACCGGTGTCGAAGAAGCTCAGCCGACATGAGTACGTATACATCTCGACTTCCGCACGGACGGTGATCCCACCGTTGACCAGGGTCGCCGTATGTGCGGTCTCGTCGATGCTCACCGTGGCCCGCTGCGGCTCCGCCACGAAACCCGGCAGCAGGGCCGACAGCGACGAATGACGATTCCCGTTGGAATCATTGGGGTCCTCGACATCGATCGGAGTGCGGGAGGATCGGACGCGTACGCCGTCGGGCCCGCATGGGTCGATGCGCAGATATTCGCCTTTCCCGGTCCATAGCAATGAATTGCCTTCCACGGAAAACGTCGAAAGCACCATGCCGATCACCTCTTCCCCGTCGGTCATACACGGCCGCTGTGCCGATGCGTGCCCGACGTTGTTCTGACGTCGTTGTTGATGGATAGCGAACTCACCGTTCGCTCGATGTATTTGAATTGTAGCGCTACAATTTTCAATCATCAAATAGGTGTTTATTTAGAGAGTGTTACTAATAAAACTATGCAAAATAAGCAATTAAGCAGACTTTATTGTATTTATCGATACAACGATAGTAACGACAAAGCATAGAATAAGAGCAATATGGATGCCGATCGCCGGCGACGGGCCGCATACGCCCGCCCGGAAGCCGGAACGCCGCAAGCAGAACAGGAGGATCGATGACCACACTCGACGATGTGGCCCGGGAGGCCGGAGTCTCACGGATGACCGCCTCCAACGCCATCAACGGCAAAACCAACGTCAGTCCCAAAACCGCCGAAAAGGTGCTCCGAGCCGCACGGAAGCTCAACTACACCATCAATCTGTCGGCGAAACGGCTCAGCTCCGGCAAAAGCGGCATTCTGGGGTTCGCGGCCGTCGATCTGGACAATCTCTTCCCCGCGCAGCTCGCCGCGGACTTCAGCGACGCCGCCGCGGCGCGCGGCTACCAGACCATCGTCCAGCAGACCCGCCGATCCCAGTCCTACGAATACACGATGTCGCACGACATCATGACCCAGCTATGCGACGGCGTACTGCTCTGCTCCCCCGCCATGCCGGAGACAACCATCGCCGGCATCGACGAGCGGATTCCCGCCATCATCTTCGATTCCACCCAGTACGACCGACGATTCGACACCATCGCCACCCCCTGCACCGAAGGCGCCTATGAGGCGACCCGTCATCTGATCGAACAGGGATGCTCGAACCTCCTCGTGATCGGCACCGACTACCGCGAGCCAAGGGATATCGGCCACTCCAGCTCCCCCGCGGAACGTCGACTGCTCGGCTGCATGCAGGCGTGCGACGAAGCGGGCATCCCCCTCGGACGGCGTCAGGTACGACCCATCGCATGGTCGAACGAGGAGGCCCGTCGGTGCGTGCATGACATCGTGGATTCCGACGTACCGTTCGACGGCATCTTCTGCATCACCGATCATTTCGCGCCCGGCGTGCTTCGCGGACTCGCCGAATGCGGTCTGGACGTGCCGAATGACGTGGCCGTGGCGAGCTTCGACGGCATCGCCACCGATCAGTACACGACGCCACCGCTGACCTCGGTGTCCATCGACACCAAGGAGATCGCACGACGGGCACTGGACCGACTGATCGAACGCATCGAGGCGAAGCGGCGAGGAACCGAGGTGCCACCGGAACGCATCGTCGTGGGCTACCGGCTCGCCATGCGCAGCTCCAGTCTGAGAAACCGATGACACGGCGTGTTGCGTGACGGCTCATGGCATTGACCGTGCCAATGGTCTACCTATTGGCACGGTCCAAGCAGGGCAATATCCGGCAATAGTTGATGAAACCGGTTTCAAGAGCTATATTGAAGGCGTCGAAGGAAAGGGAACCGGAACGGGGATCCCAATGAACCCCGGCAAGGGCCTCGCCCTTCGGCAGCAGTCAATATCAATCAGCATAAGGAAAGGTGAACATCATGTCTCTCAAGAACTCCATGCTTCGCGGAATGGCCCTCTACGGCAGCGCCAAGATGGCCGGCACCATGGGCTTCGCCAACAAGACCATGAACGACACGATCATCGAGATCGCCAAGGAAGAGCGCTAAGCTCCAGCCACCACATCCAAAACCCACATATGGATGCAGACAACGGGGTCTGCCTTTTTTATTCTTGTCGTTCACTCTTTGGCAAGGTCCGCAAAAGAGTGAATTCGAATCGCACGACATCGCACACAGTCGCACACGACTCGCCGCCATCACGGACCATTGCCTGTGAACCCGAACAACAAACGGTTCACTCTTTCCGGACGCCCGAAAAGAGTGAACGCGAAACAGTGAATTCCCTATTTCACCGCGGCGGTGAAATCATCGACCAGAGCGCCCATCCAGTCGGTCAGGTCGTCATAGTCCTTCGGCATCTGCTCGGTGAGGCCGACGACCGGAACCTTGCCTTCGGACGCGGCGGCCTCAAGCTGCTTGGTGGTGTCGTTGGCCTCCTGGGTGTTGAGTACGAACGCCTTCGGCTTCCCCGCCTTCAGCAGATCGACGAACTGCTTGACGTCGGCCGGAGACGGTTCGCTTTCGTTGGCGGAGGCGTTCCTGTAGCCGGAGGGGGTGGCGTCGGTCATGCCGAGATCGTCGGCGAGATACCACGCCACGGATTCGCTCGCCGCATACGGCATGCCTTCGGTCTTGGCCTTGGCCGCCGTGATCTTGTCTTCGACCTTTTGCTCCCGGGCCTCCCACGCCTTGTGTCGCTGCTCGAAGTAGTCCTTCTGCTCGGGCATGGCCTGCTCGTAGGCGGCGGTGATGGCGTCGGCGGTCTTCTCGCGCACGTCCTTCGAGAACCAGACGTGCGGATTGTCGCCAGCCTTGATGCCATCCGTCTTGGCGGCATCCACCACAGTCGCCTTGGTGCCGGCCGCGGCCTTGGACGCCCATGAGTCATAGTCGGCGCCGTTCACCACGGCCACATCGGCCTTGCCGAAGGCGGCGATGTCGGAGGACGTCGGCTCGTAATCATGGGCCTCGACGTTGGTGCTCGTCATGATCGACCGCACCTCGACCTTGTCCCCGCCGAGATCCCTGGCGACCGAACCCCACTGGTTGATGCTGGCCACCACCGCAATGCCGTCACCCGAATCCTTCTGCGACGACGAGGCGCCGGATCCGCAGGCCGCCATCCCGGCGACCACCGCCATCGCGCATCCCGCGGCCAGTACGGTCCTCATCCGTCGAATGCCCATCATCCACGTCATGTTCTTCCAGCTTCCCATAGTTCGCTTTTCTACCTTGTGTCGTCCCGAAACCGGGCTCGCATCCATCAGTATACACGTTATTGATATTCATTTTCATTATTGAAGAAAAAGCGGGCCCCGGCTAATCACCGACGTCCGAAAAACCCACGGCCTCCGGCCCCGGAGACCCCAACACGCCGACGCGACGATCACCATCGGACGGCCGTCCCCAAACATCGGCGGCCCCATCGCCCGGATCCGGCGAACGAGGCGACGGTCGCACCGCACTGCCGCAATTCCCCGGACCGGGTCGCCGCGCGCACCACGACCCCACCACCGCCATATGACACCCAGACAGCATGAGACAACGCTTTCTTATTTTCTCTTCATTAACGACGTTAATAGAACGATCTAATCACCCATCGCAATATCGGCAAATTATCAATCCCCTTGCAATACCAGCGTTTCCAGCCCCAATCAGCGACACGCCGAGCGATCGCACGAATACCAACCGATCGGTAGGTTTTATTGCGCCAGCGCTTGCGCAAATCTGTCGCAAGGACTATGGTTATTCATGTCAGCCAAACAAGGCGGACATCAGATAACCACAGGCAACGGCCTCACGGCCGAAACCACGATCACAAGGAGATCATCATGAACCTGAAGAAGAACATGCTGCGCGGTCTGGCCCTCTACGGCGCCTCCACCATGAACAGCTCCTCCGCCCAGCACCTCGGCGACACCATGATCGACATGGTCCGCGACGCCCGCTGAATCCCGGCGCCCGCCACCGAATAATCCCCGGTCACCAAGACCGAACACCAACCGATACCAATACCGGATACCAAACACAAGGAGCAACAATGAACTTCAAGAACAGCATGAAGAAGACCCTCGCCCTCATGGGTGCCGCCTCGCTCACCAGCTACAACGGCCGCACCTACCAGGAGATCGCCAAGTCCGCCCTCGACGAGGATGCCCGCTGATCGGTCGGCAAACCCGACAAACCCAGCAATCTCCGATAAACCCGGCAAACCACCCCGAAAGTCGCCTAAACCGACGATCGGCGGAAAACGACCGGCGATCAGGTATCGCCATCATATGAGTCCGGCGGCAGACGGCCGGATACCGTACCGAACGGCGCAGCGACAAGCCGCGCAGCAACGGATCACGTTCGCACGGTCAACGTCTGCGGATAGAGAAGAGACAGCGGTCAACGTCGCCCGCCATGCACTTCCATCACCGCACCATCCCACGCAGCATCGCGATCTCCTCCCGATGCGTATCCGGCGTCACTTCCTTCGTCTCGAGAATCATCGGCAACCGTCCGAAATCCGGATCGTTCACCAACCGTTCGAAGAATCCGGCCCCCAGCTTGCCTTCGCCGATATTCGCATGACGGTCCTTATGCGATCCGAAGCCGAACAGGGAATCGTTGGCATGGATCGCCTTCACCCTATCCAGACCGATCACCTCGTCGAGCGTATGCTTCACGCCATCGAAATCGCCGACCAGATCGTATCCGGCGTCATACACATGACAGGTGTCGAAGGTCACGCCCAGACCGGCCGCATGGTCCACCTGACCGATGATCCCCGCAAGCTCCTCGAAACTGCGACCGCATTCGGTACCCTTGCCCGCCATGGTCTCCAGCAGGATCGGCACACCGGCACGCCCGTCCCCCGCATAGAGATCGGACAGCAGATCGAACACCCGGTTCAGCCCTTCGGCGATCAGCCGGCAGCCGGTCTCGCTCCCCTGCCCCACATGGGAGCCGGGATGGATGTTGATATACGTCTCCTGACCGGCGGCGCGGATCGGCGACAGCAGCCGGATGTCCTCAGCGAGCGCCTGCATGGCGAACTCACGCTTGGCTGCATCCTTGCCGGCGAGATTGTACACGTACGGCGCGTGCACGACCAACGGGCCGTATCCCAGATCCCGCAGCGTCTCACCGAAGTCCGCGGCGCCCTCGGGCGTCAGGGATTTCGACCGCTTGCCGTACGGCGAGCGCGGGAAGAACGCGAACGAGGAGCCGCCCTCGTCCTTCGAGCGCTTCAGCAGTGCCTGCCATCCGCCCGACGTGGACAGATGCGATCCGATGTACAGCGCCGTCATGGGCGTCCCCCCAATCCTTCCGTCTGCGATATCCGCAGGATCCGTCTAAGCTATGCCGTTTCGCATTATCCGGCGGCGCATAGACCGGAATCCCGGTGCCGACGGGCACACGGGATCCCGGAAGACTGCTCAACGAGGATCGGCTGCGACCGGCACCAACCACAACCGGTCAGCGCCGGTCCGACAGCCGGAACCGGTCAGTGCCGCTCCTCGTAATCAAGGTACCGGAAGTCGGCATGCGAGGAGTGAGCGTCCATGTCCTGCGCGCAGATGCCGAGCATGGCGCCGGTGAACGCGCAGCCCTTGATCGACCGCTCCACGTAGTCGTCGCTGATGTGGTCGGCGGGCTGATCGCCGCCAAGCGGCCTGAGCTCGCCGACCTCACCATCACCGTCGACCAGCGCGTAGGAGAAACGCGCCACCGCGCCACGCACCTCGACATGCAGCTTCACCGGATCGGTGCCGGGCAGCTCCACCTGCTCGCAGCCGTACTCGAGGTTCTCGTGGTCGCAACGCAGGATCTGCAGCACGCGGGTATCAGCGCCCTCGGTGTCGAAGGTGACGCATGCGTAGATCCAGTTCTCGGTGTCGTAGTAGAGGATCAGGCCGGCCATCTGCTGGAAGTTCTTCGGATCGAAGTCGATCACGGTCTCGGCGTCGAAGTCGAAATGCTCCCAACGTCGGGCGAACAGGCTCTGCTTGTGCTGCGAGCGCAGCGACTGCCCGCCGTACAGGCGCAGCCAGCCGGGACGCGCGGTGAGACTGTAGTCTTCCTCGGGCTTCAGCGCGCAGCGCAGGGTCTTCAGGCTCGGCGGAATGGCCGGATCGGTGACGGAGTCGGCCTGGGAGGCGGGGAAGACGCCCTTGGGGGTGATGGTCCCCTCATCCGTCGGCGTTGCCGACACCTTCCCCCCAAGGGGAAGGCTGGAGGAGGAAGCGGCACCGGCCGACACCTTACCGCCGAGGGGAAGGCTGGAGGCGGGTGCGAAGTCGATGCGCTCGGAATGGTCGAGCCTCTGCACCACGCCCTGGGCGATCTTCGGCGCGGGCACGTCGAGATCGGGGCTGATGGTGTTGTTCTCCAGACGCGGCCAGCCGTCCTCGGTCCAGTAGATCTTCTGGATGCCGGTTTCACGGCCGAGCGTGCAGTTGCCCCGTTTGGTCAGCGGGCGGCCGCAGATCTGCGTCACATACCATTCGTCGCCGATCTGGAGGAAGCAGCAGTGGCCGGATTTCTGCAGCGGGTTGGTCGGCTCGTCGCGCGCGGTGAGCAACGGCGTGTACGGCGAATCCTCGAACGGGCCCTCGAGCGTGCGGGCGCGAGCCACGGTGGCGGCGTGCATGTAGCCGGTGCCGCCGGCCGCGCACAGCAGGTAGTACCAGCCGTTGCGCTTGAGGATCTGCGGGCCCTCGCACACGCCGAGCTTGGTGCCCTTGTAGAAGTGCTTGCGCTCGCCGATGAGCTTCATGGTGGCGGGATCGAACTCCTGGATCACGGTGCCGGCGAACAGCGTGTGGCCGGGACGGTAGTCGAAGAGCATGTTGAGGAACCACTTGCGGCCGTCGTCATCGTGGAAGATGGCGGGGTCGAAGCCGGAGGCGGTCAGGAAGTGCGGTTCGCTCCACGGGCCGCGGATGTCGGGCGCGGTGATCACGTAGTTCAGGGTGTCCTTGAACGGCGCGTAGCTCTTCACGTCGGTGTAGACGAGCCAGAACTTCCCGTCGGCGTAGCTTAGATGCGGCGCCCACAGGGATCCCGAGTTGTAGTTGCCACGCAGATCCACCTGGGATTCGCGGTTCACGGGGGCCGCGATCCACTCCCAGTTGACGAGATCCTTCGAATGGTAGATGTCGATGCCGGGCCACCATTCGAACGTGCTGGTGGCGATGTAGTAGTCGTCGCCGACGCGCAGGGCGCTGGAATCCGGGTGGAATCCCGGCAGGATCGGGTTGTGGATCATCGTGGTCATGCGAGCTCCTTCGTCACATTGGTCATGAATGGTATCGGAAAACGGCGTTCAATGTCGACTGAGATCAGCGACGCCCGACGTCCCAGTCCTCGCCGTTGACTCGGATGTCGCGGGCGATCAGGCCCTCGCATCCGTCGGTGAGGACGGCGGGCCGCTCGTCGTCGTGCAGGGTGCGCAGCCGGATGCCGTCGAGCCGCAGGTCATGCACGTTGCGCAGGTCCATGAACGCGGCGCGCGACCAGTCGGGCCAGTAGTTCTCGCTGGACCGGCCGTCCGGGTCGACCAGCCGGTCGAGCACCTTCGGGTATTCGGCCGCCGGCGGGATGTCGGAGGCCTTCACACCGCCGACGAACGTGTAGCGGATGTCGCTCAGCGTCACCCCGTCGATCGGGTGACCGTCGGCGGCGTCGAAGCGGATGCCGGCGAACTTCGGCTCCCCCATCACGTCGTCGGTGAACCGCCAATGCGTCTTCGTCATCTCCTCGTCGTCCACGGCGGTCAGATGCGCGATGTCGATGTTCCCGAGCCTGCCGATGGCCGGCATGTGGTCGAGTTCGATGGAGCTGCCCAGATCGTCCGGCTCGAAACGGTTGTTGAGGATCACGAAGAGAGGCCGGGTCACGTTGCGCATCACGATGTTGCTCACGGCGATCTCGCTGATCGCGCCGCCTTCGGTGCTTTCGATCTTGATGCCTTCGCGCCATACGCGGTCGAACGTGCAGTTGGCGATCGTCACGTTGAAGATGTCGCCGATCGACTTCAGTCCGATGCGCACGCCGGCGCACACGCCGGAGAACTCGCAATTGGTCACATGCACGTCGTGCACCGGGTAGTCCCTGCTGCTGGCCTGCAGGCAGAGGTTGTCGTCGGTGCCGCGCACATAGCAGTCGGAGACGAACACATGCGCGCAGCCGTCGAAGTCGAGGCCGTCGCCGTTGTAGCGCTTGTCGTTCCTGATGTCCACGCCGCGCACCCAGATGTATTCGCTGTCGAGGAACGCGGTGGTCCATGCCGCGGCGTCGTACAGTCGCAGGTTCTCCAGATGCACGTTGGAGCAGCGCAGCATGCGGATCATCATCGGCCGGTAGATCGATCCCTCGTTCGGGAACGCCTCGGCATTGCCTGCGATCACGCCGCGGCCGGTCAGGGCGAAGTCGTGGGCGTCCTCGGCGTAGATGAAGCAGCGGTCGATGTCATGCTCGTTGCGATAGCGGTTATGGTGCACGTCGGCCGAATAGTCGCCGATATTCGGGCTGGCGAGCAGCTTCGCCGACACGTCGACGTCGAGGACCACGTTCGACTTCATGACCAGGGTGCCGGCCAGGAACGTGCCGCCGGTCAGATGGACCGTGCCGCCGCCGTTCGCCGAGCATGCGTCGATGGCCTTCTGGATGGCCTCGGCGTCATTGGTCACGCCGTCGACCACGGCACCGTATTGTCTGGGATCAATGATCATCGATGACTCCTTCATCACGCAGGTCATGCACGTCACGGGCCGACTTCCCCGTCACCCGATACCACCACACGATAATATGAAACCGATTTCTTGTCAAAGGAAACACACCGGAGGCAACCAATGCGAAGCAGCGAATCGCGGCAGTGCCGGCCGACCATGAAACATCACCGATGAAAACGCTTTCGAAGCCACCGCACGGCATGGACACGACGCCCGCAGCGCATCCCACGCCGCATAACCCCGCGCGGGTACACTGTGCATGTGACCACATGGGAACGCATGGGAACACGAAGGGGGACGCATGGCGCATGACGAACGACCGCGAACCGCCCCCGGCCCCGCTTCCCGCGGCGGCGTGACGCTGAAGGACGTGGCGCAGGCCGCCGGCGTCTCCATCTCCACGGCCTCCCGGGCGCTGGCGAACAATCCGCATGTCAGCAAAGCCACCCGGCGGCATGTGCAGCAGACGGCCCGAGAACTCAACTACGTGGTCAACGGCCTGGTGCGGTCGATGACCGGCACGGGCACCCGCACCGTCGCCTTCGTCACCGACGCGTTCCTCGGCGAGGCGTTCGCCCGGATGGCGCAGGGCGTCGACATGACGCTGCGCCGGGAGAACGCCATGCTGTTCCTCAATTCCACGCAGGGGTTCCCGGAAGGTCAGCGCATCGTCATCGAGCAGCTGGCCCGTCAGCGCACGTCGGGCGTACTGCTGGTGGGCACGCAGTCCGATACGGACGAGCATTGGACGCGGATCGCGCGCTATCACGACCTGCTCGCCTCGGTGGGCGCACGACTGGTGCTGTGCGGGGTCCCCGCCATATCCAATCCGAAGGTGAGCGACATCCCCACCGTGTCGTACGACCAGCGCAGCGGCGTCCAGGCGGCGACCAACGCCCTGCTGGATGCCGGCCACCGGTCGATCGCCTTTCTCGGCTACTCCCGGCGGACCACGGCGATGGAACGGTTCGACGGGTACCGCCGGGCCATGCGGCAGGCGGGGCTCACCGTCGATCCGGACGACCCGATGGTGATCGCCACGGGCAACGTCGAGGAGCAGATCGGTCCGGCGGCCCTGCGGCTGCTGGACCGCGACCCGGCCGAACGCCCCACCGCCATCGTCTGCACCACCGATCGCATGGCCCACGGCGTCTACCGCACGGCCCGGCAGCTGGGACTGCGACTGCCGGAGGATCTGTCGGTCGTCGGATTCGACGACCTGG
The DNA here is from genome assembly GCF_002802905.1 of Bifidobacterium simiarum. Taxonomy (GTDB): domain Bacteria; phylum Actinomycetota; class Actinomycetes; order Actinomycetales; family Bifidobacteriaceae; genus Galliscardovia; species Galliscardovia simiarum. Next base: position 226,563 of record NZ_PEBK01000001.1, on the reverse strand, counting down.
CCGCCGACGAATCGCTGACCCCGACGCTGAGCACCGTCAACGTGCCGTACGAGGAGATCGGCCGGTATGCGGCGCGTCTGGTGCTCGGACTGCCGGTCGACCGGGGCGAGCATCCCGTCTTCCCGGTGCGGTTCATCCCCCGGCGGTCCATCGCCTCCCCCGATCGCACTGCCACCCGATCGTATTAAGGCATGACCACGCGCAATAAAAAAAAACGTCCGCCGCGCATCGCATGACAATCGATGCACGACGGACGAGTCGCAGGTCGGCGGAACGGATCCGCCGGGACGGAAGGCGCCTCTTACTTGACCTTCTTGATGAAGAACACGCAGATGGCGGCGGAGGTGAGGACCACGAAGCCCATCGGGAACAGACCGCGGTAGCCGAAGGTGTTGATCACCCAGCCGGCGAGCAGCGGGGCGGTGAGGTTGCCGACCACGCCGCAGGAGTTGAGGAAGGCGAGATCCTTGGCGGCGGTCTTCGGGTTGGGCAGCACGGTGGTCATGATCGCCTGATCCAGCGAGCTGAACACGCCGGAGCCGAGCGAGGAGATGGCCACGTAGATGGTGTACATCACCGGGGTGGGCACGAAGAACGGCAGCCAGCAGGGCAGACCGACGGTGAAGATGGCGATGGCCAGCGGGATCTTCACGCTGCGGAACTTATCGGAGATCGGGCCGGCGATCACGCCGCAGGAGACGGCGGCGATGACGGCCAACAGGGCCATGAAGCTCATCCACTTGCCGGCGTCGGCATCGGACTGGCCCATGTAGTCGGTCAACGTGTACAGACGGTAGGTGCCGATGCCGCCGGGCACCATCCACAGGAAGCGGGCCATGGCGGCGAGCCAGTAGTCACGGCCGCCGTCCTTCGGGGGCAGGAAGTTGGACAGGGCCGAGCCGACGGTGAACTTCTCGCGCGGCATGTCCTTGTTGGACGCCTCTCGGCAGACGGCCACGGAGATCAGGGACAGCACGTCGCCGATGACCAGCGAGATGATCACGCCGGTGGGGATGTTGGTGACGAACAGCGAGGCGACGACCTGAGCGCCCTGCAGTGCGGCCTGATGGCCCACGCCGTACATCGAGGATGCGGTACCACGCCAGCGCGGAGCCACCTGATCGGGCTGCCATGCGCATCCGGCGGCCAGCATCGCGTTGTACACGGCCGCATACACCCACCAGGAGGCGAGTACCACGCCGACATGGCTGGTGAAGGCGAAGAACAGCAGGGCGATGGTGCCGACGACCACGCCGCCGACGATCCACGGCGTACGGGAGCCGAAGCGGGAACGGGTCATGTCGGACAGCGCACCGCCGACAATGCCCGCGATGATCGAAATGACCATGGTCACGGTGGAGACGATGGCCACCATGCCCACCTTGCCCTCGGGATCGATCTGCGCGATCTTGGCCGGCAGCAGCACGGCGTTGACCGCCTGACCGGCCCAGTACCATCCCGCGCCGCCGAACAGCAGACCGAGACCCGGCTTCCACGGGAACTTCGGCTGATCCTCATCAACGACGCCTCGGCGCGACGTCGCACCGGACACTTCATTGACCATGAGAACACTCCTTCATGTTCATCCTGCGGTCCGCACCCCCAATGGAGGCCGACCGGACTCCTTCATCCGTCATCTGGCACAACGGCGATACACCACACATCGCACATCCCTGCCGAACAACTGAATCACAGCCTAACATGAAACCGATTTCTTAAGCCTTTGTTTCTTCGCAATCCACCGAAAGTTCATGGCAAATCACAGCAACAGGACGACCGCGATCCTTATGTTTCCTCATATACAACTATTTGCACACTTTTCCGCACATCGCACGCCGCCGCGTTTCGCGTCGTCATTATGAAATCGGTTATTCATGGGTTTTTCAGCGGTCACGAGCCATGACGCCCCAACCTCGATACGCCGGTCCGCATCAACACGAGTCGTCAACACGAATTGACAATATGGATCGTCGACACGAATCGTCGACATGGCAGAGAAAGGAACGGAACCACGAACCCTACCGGCGGGTGCCGGCGGACTGCGCCGGGTCGTCGCCGAGGCAGTGATGCAGACGGTCGATCAGGCATGCGGGGGCGGTCTGCGGACGCAGATAGGCGCGCAGCACCTCGATCATCGCCTTCTCCCGGGCGTCGCACAGGGCGTCGACGTCGAAACACGCGCCGCGTGACGCCGCGGCGGCGTCCTTCACACCTGCGGCCATATCCACGGCTGCCGAAGCCGCACCGCCGTCCGCAACGGAGGTATTCGCCGGAACGTCCGACGCCACCGTCACCACGGTCTTCGTCACCTTGGCCACCACGGTGCCGTCACGATCCGTGGCAATGCTCACATGACGTTCGATATGCCCGTTCATGACCGCTCCTTCCCCTGATGGTCCTTCACGACGGTTGTGGTCCTACTGCCATTATCACCCGAATCGGCGGCTTTCCGGTTCGCGGTCGGTGAAACGGATCTGCTACGCCTGCGGGAAGCCGGTCTCTCCCCCGTCTTTCCCGACGTCGTCCGCTCCCCGGTTCTTCCGGAACCCCTGCCGCCCGAGGCATACCCGCGCTCACACGCATACGACTCCAGCTCCTGCCGCAGCTGGGTGCGGGCGCGGTTGAGCCGGCTCATCACCGTGCCGATCTTCACCCCCTGCTCGTCGGCCACCTGCTGGTACGACTTGCCGTCGATGGCCGCGTCGATGAACACCTGCCGGCGTTCGGGGCTGAGCTTGTTGAGCGCCGCCATGATCTCCTCGGGCGCGAACGCGTCCTGATAGGTGTCCTCGGCCGACTTGAGGCCCTCGGAACTGTGCTCCGACGCCGCGTAGATATCCCAGTCGTCGTACTCGCCGGTGCCGTCGTTGGCCCGACGGGGACGGCGCTTGGCCTTCTGATACTGATTGAAGTACAGGTTGCGTTCGATGGTGGTCATCCATGCGGCGAAGTTGGTGCCCTGCCTGAAGGAATCGAAGTTCTTGAACCCGCGTTCGAAAGTGTCCTGCACCAGATCCTGCGCATCGTCGGGGTTGTTGGTCAGTTTCATCGCGTGACGGTACAGTCCGTCGACCACCGGCATGGCCAGCCGTTCGAATTCGGCCCGCCTGCCTTCGTCCGTCCGTTCGCTATCCTCTGCGTCAACCACGCTCCCTATTGTGCCACACGACCCGTCGCGCTTGTCGGATGGCAAACGGACAATGCCGATATGAACGAATTGCTTGACGCCGTCTCGCGCACAGGCGCGCAGCCCCCGCACACCACGCTCGCCGACACCCTGCTGCTGGGATTCGACACCGAAACCACCGGCATCCGTCCGGGACGGGACGCGATCTGCTCGGCCACGCTGGTGCTGCGCGACCCGAAGATCGGATACGCCGGCGACGTGACGGCCGAATGGCTGGTGAACCCGCACCGGCCGATCCCCGCGGCGGCCAGCAGGGTCAACGGCTTCACCGACGAGTATCTGCAGGAGCACGGCGAGGAGCCGGCCGAGGCGATCGACCATATCGCCGACGTGATCGCCACGGCCCAGAACGCCAACATCCCGCTGCTGGCCTACAACGCGCCGTTCGACGTGCATATGGTCGAAGGCGACCTGAAGCGCTGGGATCTCAAGCCGCTCGCCGAACGCCTAACCGGCGGGGAGCTGCTGGTGGTCGACCCGCTGGTGCTTGACCGCGCGGTATCGCATCGCAAGGGGCATCGCACCCTCACCGACACCACCTTCTATTACGGCGTCGAACCCCACGGCGACTTCCACGACGCCACCGCCGACACGGTGGCCGCACTCGATCTGGTCGCCCCGATCGCCCGGCTGCACCCGCAGGTCGGCGCCCTGCGCCTCGACGAGCTCATGGACTGGCAGCGCGGCAGCCACGATCGCTGGACCGAGTCCTTCAACCGTCATCGAGTCGACCGCGGCCGCGCCCCCGTCAGCAACCGGTGGCTGTGACGTCGGTGACCGTGACGTCGGTAGAATCATTCACGAACCTACGAAAGGACACCCGCAGCATGGCACTCACACTGGCCTCGGCAGCCCGGCTGCTCACCCGTCATCATCTGCTCCGCGAAATCATCCAGGACGATCGCTGGTCGCTCGACCCGCATCGCTTCGACGGCGCCGATACGCCGTTCGAGGCGGTGACCTACGACACCCGCACGGTCAGCCCCGGATCCCTGCTGTTCTGCAAGGGACGGTTCAGGTCCGCCTATCTCGACGGCATCGACGATCGCGGACTCGCGGCCTACGTGGCGCAGACCGACCACTCCTCGGCCACCCACGCCGTGGGGCTGATCGTCAACGACGTGCGCAAGGCGATGAGCCTGCTGTCCGCCGAATTCTACGGCCGTCCGCAGGACGAGCTGACGGTGATCGGCATCACCGGCACCAAGGGCAAGACCACCACCAACTACTTCACGCAGGCCGTGCTCAACGCGATCAACGGCAACCGCACCGCCCTGTTCTCGTCGGTGGACAACTGCGTGGACGGCCACACCTACGTGGAGTCGGACCTGACCACACCCGAGTCGCTCGACGCGTTCCGCATGATGCGGCAGGCGGTCGACCACGGCATGACCCATCTGGTCATGGAGGTCTCCTCGCAGGCGTACAAGGTGGACCGCGTCTACGGCCTGACCTTCGATGTGGCCGCGTTCCTCAACATCTCCCCCGACCACATCAGCCCGATCGAACACCCCACCTTCGAGGACTATCTGCACTGCAAGCGGCAGATCGTCGCCAACGCGAAGCGTCTGGTACTGGGCGCCGACTGCGCCCACGCCGACCTGATCCGCGAGGACGCCGCGGCCGCCGGCATCGAGGTCTCCACGTTCGCCCTGCACAACGCCGGACGGGACGAGGGCACCGCCGCCGACGTGATCGCATGGCCGGTCGACCCCGCGCACAGCGCCTATGAGATCGCCGCTGACGGGCGGGACCTCGGCACGTTCCATCTGAGACTCGACGGCGACTTCAACTATCTCAACGCAGCCGCCGCCGTGGCGCTCGTGAAGGCCGCGGGCTTCGACCCCGCGGACGCCGACGTGGCCCGCGCCCTGCACGCCATGGAGTCCGTGCGCATCTCCGGGCGCATGGAACAGTTCCGGGACACCGAATCCAACACGCTCGCCATCGTCGACTACGCCCACAACTTCGCCTCGGTGAGCGCCCTGCTGGACTTCATCGACGAGCGCTACGGGGCGGAGCGCCCCCGCGTCACCGTGGTCACCGGTTCGGCCGGCGACAAGGCGGTGGACCGGCGCAAGGAGATCGTGGACGCCTGCCAGCACCGCGCGGAGAGGCTGATCCTCACCTTCGAGGACACCGACACCGAACCGGTGATCGACGTGTGCCGGCAGATGCTCGGCTACGTCACCGACCCGAACATCGAGGCGGGCATCATCCTCGACCGCACCGAGGCCATCGAAACCGCCGTCGCCGACGCCCGCGAACACTGCGCGCGCGACGGCCGGCCCAACGTGATCATGGTGATAGGCAAGGGCGAGGAGCAGTGGATGAAGGACCGTGGCCGGCACGTGCCCTACGAGGGCGACACCCATATCGTCTCCCGAGTGTTCAAACTCGGTGACGAAACCCGGTGAGCGCGGGCGCGCCGGCCATTCGTTGGTACACTCGGTGACGGCTTAGGAATCGCAGATCCAGAACAGATCCAGAAAACGCGGAGGAACGCATGATCAGTGTAGAGAAGACCGATTTCAGGACGATGGAGGCCGCCGCCGAGCAGGCCGGCGTGACGCTGCCGATCGAACAGACCGAGATCTGGGCGAACTTCCAGGCGGACATCCCCGGCCGCACCCCGTGCGGCGCGTTCCTGATCAAGCGCGACGGCGAGACCATCGCCTTCCTGTCGCTGATCGACATGGAGACCCACGGCTACCACTATCTGCGTTCGGTGCACGGCCCGGCGTGGATCGACAAGCCCGACGAGGCCACCGAGCGCGAGACGATCGACGCCATCGCCGCCATGGTCAAGGCCCGCGACAAGCGTCAGGTGTTCCTGCGTCTGGATACGTGGTTCGAGGGCGGCACCGTGCCGGTGCTCTCCACCGTGCCGTACAACCAGACCGTGGTGATCGACGTCACCGGCGGCGACGAGGAGATTCTGAAGCGCATGAAGCGCCGCGGCCGCCGTGACGTGCGCAAGTCGCTGCGCGAGTGCCCGGCCGACATCGCCGACGAGACCGCACAGGCGATCAGGGATTTCTCCGAATACTACGACGTGATGGTGGAGACCGGCGAGCGCGACGGGTTCACGCCGGCGCCGATCACCGACTACTCCGACATGATCGAGGCGCTCGGCGCGGATCATTGCCGCGTGTTCGCCGCCCGCATCGACGACCGCGTGGTCGCCTGGTCGATCGTGACGGTGAATGGCAAGCACGCCGTGCGCTACTACGCCGGCATGCGCAGCGAGGTGATGCGTCTGCACGTGACCGACAAGCTGCTGTACAACGAGTGCTGCATCCTCGGCGCGCAGGGCATCACCGAATACGATCTCATGGGCATCGGCAGCGACTTCGCCCCCAGCCTTAAGGGCCTCAACGAGTTCAAGACCAAGTTCACCGAGGAGATCACCCCGGTGGCCCCCGGCCGTGACATCCCGATCAAGAAGGGCTTCTACCGGGCCCTCACCCTGCTGCAGTCGCTGCGCCGCAAGGTGAGGAAGTAAGTCCCGGCCGACTGACCGGTGTGGCTTTGACCGGTGTGACTGACCGGCCGGATCGGGCAGACTGGTTTGACTGACCGGTCGATCCTGAGGGTCAGTGCCGATCCAGTGATTCGAGCAGCGCGTCGCAGATCGCTTCGGCGCGCTGCTCGCTCAGTTCCGTGGGCAGACACAGCGCCCGGGCCACCAGATCGTCCGACACGGGAACGGTGCCGCGGTCCAGACGGTCGAGCCCATAGGCATGCTCGTCGGTGACGCCGGGGAACAGTTCCGGACGATACCAGCGTTCCGCGTAGCCGCCGACGGACCGGGACGCTTCGATCAGCCGGTCGGCGGTCGCGGTGTCCGCGGCGAACAGCGGGAAGCGCAGCAGCGGCTGGGCCGGACCGTCGAGCGCGACGCCGGGGATCTCCAATGCCGCGCAGTCGGCGAGACGGCGGCGGTACACGCCCACGATGGCGCGGCGGGAGTCCTCGTTGCCGTCAAGATCATGCAATGCCGCCGCGGCCTTCCCGTCGATCCACGCGGTGGATGCGAACGGCCGGTAGGCCAGCCCTCCCCGCTGTTCGACGTCCGCGATCGGCGGTTCGTACCATCCCAGTCGGGTGAAGGTGCGGCGCAGGGAGCCGCCGAGTCCTCCCAGACGGGAGAAGACGCGGTTCTGATTGACATACAGCTTCGTCACCACATCCAGCCGCCCGTCAGGGGCCGGCAGCGAGGCGAGACGGCTGCGCAGCTGACGGTCCAGCGCGGGGGCGTCGGCGGCTAGACGCGGGTTGATCCACACCGCGCCGCCGAACCGGGTGGGCAGCATCTTCTCCACGCCGAACGAATGGATCGAGATGTCGGCCAATGGCAGACCGCGCTCGTCCCGGGCCATGCGGCCCACGCAGTGGGCGCAATCCTCCATCACCAGCGCGCCGACGGCGTGGGCCCGTTCGGCGAGCGCCGCGGAGGAGAGCTCGTCCACCAGACCGAAGGTGTGCTGCAGCATCACCGCCCGCAGGTCGGCGATGGCCTTGGGATCGAACCGGTTCGGGTCGATCGCCAGCGTATCGGCGTCGACGTCGGCGTAGACGGGGATGAGCTCCGCCGTCACGATCGGGTCGACGGCCGTGCAGCAGGTGAACAGCTGTGTGGCGACCGCTCCCCTGCCGCGCTGTTCCGCCAGCGTCTCGAACGCCACGAGCATGCCGTAGCGGGCCTTGAACACCGGATACCAGTCGCGGGCGTTCGTCCCCGTACGCTCGGCGAGGGCCCGGCAGGCCGCGGATGCGGTTCCCACGGCATTGGCCGCGCTGACGGCTCCGTTGGTGCTGGTGGTGCTGGTGGTACCGGTTCTGGGGTTCATCGGGCCTCTTTCCCTTCGGCGGGCATGTGACGTCGTTTCCTTCAATCTAGCCCAACGCCGGGAAGCTTACGGCCATGCCGCGCATACGCACGCCGAGGTTTCACCCGATGGGCACGTTACGGCATGCGCCGGGCACGCGGTGGAATGTAGAATGGCAGACGTTTGGCGTTCGGCCGTTCGCCGGTCGGACGCATCGATCATGAACGCGAATATGTGAGTGAGGATTGGCAGATGGCATCTTTCCAGCCGGTGATTCTTGGCGGCGATCTGGGCGCGTATGCGCTGGCCCGTGAGCTTAACGACGCCTACGGCGTGAAACCGATTCTGGTGACCGCCTACAATCCGAGCGCCATCAGGGATTCGAAGATCCTCACCCGCCACGAGTTCTCCCGCGCCAACGAGGAGGAGCCGCTCGTCGAGGAGCTGCTGCGCATCGGCGCCGATCTCAAGGGACGCAATCCGAACCGCAAGCTGCTGCTGCTGGCCAACACCGACTGGCGCATCCATGTGCTGGCGTCGCATCGCGAGGCGCTGGAGCAGTACTACATGCTGCCGATCCCCTCGCTGGAGACGATCGAACGGGTGAGCGACAAGCAGGAGTTCGAGCGTTTGGCCGTTGAACGCGGCATGCCCGTGCCGAAGTCGTTCTACGAGGACTTCTCCGGCGCCGGCGAAAGCGGCTGGCAGCCGCAGCCCACGCCGGGCGACCTGCGGTTCCCGGTGGTGGCCAAGCCCGCCGACAGCTCGCAGTACGAGAACCTCACGTTCGAGGGCAGGCAGAAGGTGTACCGCATCGACACCCCCGAGCAGCTCACCGAACTGTGGCATACGCTGGCCCGGGCCGGGTTCCGCGACACCTTCGTGGCGCAGGAGCTGGTGGAGGGCGACGACACCGGCATGTATTCGGTCACCGCGTACGTGGATTCCACCGGCAAGGTGTCGATGCTGTGCTCAGCTCATGTGCTGCTCGAGGAGCATCATCCCGCCACGCTGGGCAATCCGTGCGCGATGATCACCGAGCCGATCGACGACATCCTCGAACCGGCCCGCCGGTTCCTGGAGGCCATCGACTACCACGGGTTCGCGAACTTCGACGTCAAGCGAGACCCGCACACCGGCACGTTCTACTTCCTCGAGGTGAACCCCCGCATCGGCCGCAACAGCTTCTACGTGTACGGCGCCGGCATCAACCCGATGCAGGTGCTGGTCTCCGACGTGATCGAAGGCCAGCCGCAGGCGCCGCGCACGGCCAGCCGCGAGGTGCTGTACTCGATCATCCCGAACCGTCTGCTGCTGCGCTACGTGGTCGATCCGAAGCTCAGGGCGCAGGTGAAGCGCCTGCAGAAGGCCGGACGCATCAGCCCGCAGCGCAACCCGAAGGACGGCGGGCCGAAGCGCTGGCTGTACCTCATGGAATCCGAGCTCAACCAGTACCGCAAGTTCGGCAGGTACTACCCCAAGCCCACCAGCACCGGCTTCTAGCCCTCAGTATTCCGCCCAATGCCGGACCGCTCGACCACCCTCAGTCTCGCTGACGCGAGCCAGCTCCCGACGAATTGTGCGACGTGCGCTCCTATGAGCGCACTGCCACGAACAGTCCACCGGACTGTTCGTCCGGCGGGAGCAACACACACCCGCCCCCGACGAATTGTGCGGCGGGGGCTCCCGGCAAAGCCGGGTGGGGGTGGCCAGACGACGCCCGAAGGCCGCCCGGCCACCCCCACTTTCGTTTCATACGGTCCGTTTCACACGGTCTTATCTCACACCTTGCGCACCCAGAAGTTGCCGGACGTGCGCGACAGGTTCGGGTTGTAGTACGGATCGTTCTCGACGATCGCACCGTACTTCTCCCGGAACTTAGCGGATTCGCGGTCGAGTCGGGCCTTCTTCTCCCGGCTCTTGACGTCGTAGCCGCGGGTCACCGACTCGTAGTGGTACAGCTCCGCCTCATGGGCCCAGACGTTATCCCGTCCGAGCCGGTCGTGGATGCGGATGCACAGGTCCACGTCGTTGTACGCCACGGCCAGCTTCTCGTCGAAGCCGTCCACGGCCCAGAAGTCATCGGCCTTCACCATGCAGCAGGCCGCGGTCACCGCATAGTAGTTGACGTTTTCGATCAGTCGGCCGAAGTAGCCGAGGTATCCGCGCGGGAATCCCACCTGGATGTGTCCGGCGGCGCCGCCCAGGCCGAGCACGATGCCGGCGTGCTGGATGGTCTCCGTCGGGTAGTAGAGCTTCGCACCGACCACGCCGACGCGGTCGAGCTGAGCGAACGAGAGCATCCGCGTCATCCAGTCCGGGGCGATCACCTCGGTGTCGTCGTTGAGGAAGAGCAGGTACTCCCCCTTCGCCGTCTTGGCGGCGAGGTTGTTGATGCGCGAGAAGTTGAACGGGATGTCGATCTCCTCGACGCGGAACCGGTCGCCCAGCTCCTCCTCGAACCGCTTGTACAGCTCGAACATGTGCGGATTGGTGCTGCCGTTGTCGGCGAGCACGATCTCGTAGTTCGGGTAGGTGGTCTTCTTGATGATCGAGCTGACGCAGCGTTCCACGTTGTCGTAGCCGTTCTTCGTGGGGATCACCACCGACACCAGCGGCTGGCCCTTGATGGCGTAGTGCACGTTGTAGATGCCGTTGGGACCCGCGGACTGGACGGTCGCGTCGATGCCCCGGCGTTCGATCGCGGATTCCAGCGCGCGCAGACCGGCGTCCGACGTGTAGCTCTTGGCCGATCCGCTCGACGCGGTGGACGTGGCGAGCGTACGCCAGTGATACAGCACCTTCGGGATGTGGTGGATATGCTCCGGCGTGGTCTTCTCCACGAACCGCAGGGTCAGGTCGTAGTCCTGCGAGCCTTCGTAGCCGACGCGCAGGCCGCCGATCTCCTCGACGATCGACCGGCGGTAGACGCCGAAGTGGCTGATGTAGTTGGTGCTCATCAGCAGGTCGGGGGCGTAGTCCGGCTTGAAATGCGGGTCGGAACGATGTCCCTCCTCGTCGATCTTGTCCTCGTCGGTGTAGATCAGGTCCAGCTTCGGGTCGGCGTTGAGCGCGCGGACCACCTCGTACAGGGCCTGCGGCGGCAGCTCGTCGTCGTTGTCCATAAGGCCGACGAATTCGCCGGTGGCGATCTCCAACGCGGAGTTGGTGGCACGGGAGATGTGGCCGTTCTCCTCGCGGAACACGACCTTGATGCGCTTGTCCTCGGCGGCCAGTCGCTCCATCAGCGGGCGCACATGCGGCTTGCTGGAGTGGTCGTCGGCCAGGCACAGCTCCCAGTTGTCGTAGTACTGGTTGCGGATCGACTGCACGCACTTGCGCAGCCACTGCTCGTCCACGTTGTACACGGGGGTGACGATGGAGATCAGCGGACGGTACTTGAACCCGGCGATCTCGGCCTGCACCTGCGTGGGATCATAATGCTCGGTCTTGGCGATGAGCCGCTGGTAGGCCTGCTTCTGCCAGCGGGGGGCCCAGTACTTCTCGATCAGGCGCTTGCCGGTGCTGCGCGGGTGACGCAGCAGCTTGACCTTGCGGATGAACTTCTTGAGATCCTCGCGGAACTTGGACCGCTCCACGGGAACCTTGACGATCCGCTGGTCGGTGGACGTGTTGAGCACCATCGGCACGGAGTTCGTGCGCATGGACTGACGGCCTCCCGGCACGCCGACGAGCAGGGTGAAGCCCAGCAGCGAGTTGGCCGGCACCGGCAGGGACAGGTTCACGTCGGCGCGCAGGGAACGCGTGCACTCGTCGAGGCGCACTCCCGGGCAGCTGCCGAGGGAGATCTCCACGTCCTCGCTGTCGTGCAGGTCGGTGGCCCAGCCGGTGATCTTGAGCTGACGGCCGTTGGACGTCCATTCCACCGTGTCGATGGAGTAGACGATGCCGTCCTGCTTCGAACCGGATTCGGGGAAGCATGCCGAGGAGAACCGGTCGGTCAGCTGCTGGCGGTTCTTCAGGTAGGCGTTCACGTCGGCCGGCGCGAGCGTCAGCGGGGTCTTCTTCAGGTCGGTGAACGTCGAATACGGCTGCCAGAGCACCGACTTGCCGTTGGTGCGGGTGAGCCTCATGCTCAGGTCGATGCCGCGCAGGCCCGGCTTGAGTCCGGTGTTGAAGCCCTTGAGCTGTTCGTAGTCCTTGTGGGAGATGAGCAGGCACTCCTCGGTGACCGCGAACATCTCGCGGGGCAGCAGGTCGCGGAAGTAGTAGCCGATGCCCTCGTCCCACTCGCCGCGCATTTCGAACGGCTCGCCGCTTTTCAGGGCGCGAAGCGTGACGCCCACGTTGACCACGCGCTTGTGATGGTCGAAGATCTTGCCGCCCACGATGCCGACGTTCGGCCCGTGCGTGTAGTTCACCATCTCGCTCAGCCAGGAGGCGGACTGCGGCATTACGGCGTCGAGGAACACCAGATAGTCGCCGGAGGCCTGATCGGCGGCCTGATGGATCTCGTCGCCCTTCACGCGCACGAATTCGACGGACGGGTACGAGGTCGTGCCACGCAGGCGGTCGAACTGCTCGTCGGTGTACGAGGAGGCGATCACGGTGACGGCGGGGTCCTCGCTGCGGTAGTCCACCTTGTAGGTGCCGAGGTTGTCGAGCATGGTGACCTCGGCGTCGATGCCCCGACGCTCCAGCGCCGCCTCGATGGCCTTCTGTCCGGCCTCGTAGGCGTACATCTTGCTGCGCGGGTCGCCGGCCACGGAACTGGCCAGCGTACGCCAGTGGTAGAGCATCTGCGGGATGTGGTGCACCGCCTTCGCCTGCTCGGTGGCGCGCAGCACGAAGTCGTAGTCCTGGCTGCCGTCGTAGTCGCTGCGCAGCGGACCGACCCTGTCGAGCAGGTCGCGGGAGACCACGACGAAATGCGTGATGTAGTTGTGGCCGAGCAGCAGGTTCGGCGACCATCCCGGCTTGAAGAACGGGTCGAAGCGGATGCCCTCCTCGGTCACCTTGTCCTCGTCGGTGTAGATGAAGTCGACGTCCGGGTTCTCGTTGAGCGTGCGGACGACCTCGAACAGGGCCTGCGGGGCGAGCTCGTCGTCGTTGTCCATGAAGCCCACGTAGTCGCCGGAGGCCAGTTCGATCGCCGAATTGGTGGCTCGGGAGATCTGCCCGTTCTCCTTGCGGAACACGACCTTGATGCGCTTGTCCTCGGCGGCGAGACGCTCCAGCAGCGGGCGGATGTGCGGGGCCGGGGAATGGTCGTCGGCCAGGCACAGCTCCCAGTTGTCATACCACTGGTTCTGCACGGACCTGACGAACGCCGTCAGCCAGCGTTCGTCCACGTTGTACACGGGGGTGACGATGGAGATCAGCGGCTTCCTGGAGAATCCGGCGGCGATCTCACTGGCCTGCTCGCGGGTCATGGTCTCGTGGTTGGAGATCCACCCCTCGTAGAACGACTGCTGCTTGGTGAACCGGCGTCGCACGGCCTTGATCAGGGCCTTCATGCCCTTCGGCGTCCACGCGTGGGAGATGTAGTGCAGCAGGTGCCTGAACTGCAGGTACCGGTAGGTCAGCAGCAGCTTCAGCTCGGTATTGCGGATGTTCAGCGTCTTGGTCACTCGTCCGCCCGGCGAGTCGAAGTGCATGTGCACCACGTTCACGCTGCCCGGCACCGTGATCTGGAATCCGGCGTTCACCCCGTCCTTCAGGGAGTGGATGGTCTTCAGATCGGCTCGGGGCACGCGTCCGACGGTCCCCTCCTCGCTGATGGAGACCTTCAGCGTGTCGTTGCGCACGGCGTCCACCGCCCATCCCTTGATGATGGTGCTGGTGACGCCGTCGACGGTCTTGGTCTCTACGGAATCTATGACCGCGTGGTAGTTGCGGTTTTCGATTACCTGCAGCATCGGTATCCTCTCGCTCTCGGATGGCTCTTCTCTGTTTGATCGCTCTGTTGGTCGCTCTGTTGCGGCCGATCCGTTATCAGTCGATCTCGGTGGTCACGTGGGGTGCGGTCACCGGCATGGCCGACGTGGCGTAGCCCTTCATGTGGAACTGGTAGCAGCTGGGCATGATCAGGTAGCGCTTGGTGCCGTCGTCGTAGGCGATGTCCAGATGGTAGTCGCCGAAGGCCAGCTCGTTGCTCACCTTGTACCGGATCACATGCCGTCCCGGCTGGATGACCTGCGGCCCGTCGTCCGGGTCGGGCAGGGAGAAGACCAGCCATCCGCGGCCGTCCACCACGTCGACGCGCAGCGCCTGACTGGAGATCGGCGCATCGCAGTCGAAGGTCACCTCGATCTCGAAGTCCTCGTACTTGTCGAGGTACTTCTGCTCCTCGCCATCGACCAGCATGCGCACCTTGATCACGTCCACGCCGCGCTTCTTGGTGTCGGTCACGCCCTCCGCATTGGCCGTGGTACCGAGGAAGGAGTTGGAGTAGGCGTCGGCGATGGTGTCGGGGTCGCCGATCTGCGCGATGAGGCCGTCCTTGATGAACATGGCGCGGTCGCAGTAGCGGCGCACGTCGCCCATGGAGTGTGTGACGAGGATGATGGTCTTCTTCTGCCGCTTGGCTTCGAAGAAGTAGTCCTGGCACTTCTTCTGGAACGCCTCGTCGCCCACGGCGAGCACCTCGTCGAGCACGAGGATGTCTCCCTGCGACTTGATGGCCACGGAGAACGCCAGTCGCACCTGCATGCCCGAGGAGTAGTTCTTGAGCTTCTGCTCCATGAAGTCGCGCAGCTCGGCGAAGTCGACGATGTCGTCGTACATCGCGTCGACCTCCTCCTTGGAGAAGCCGAGCATGGCGCCGTTGAGGTAGATGTTCTCGCGGCCGGTGAGCTCGGGGTTGAAGCCCACGCCGAGTTCGATGAACGGCACGAGCTTGCCGAACACCTCGACGCTGCCGCTGTCGGTGCCGTAGATCTGGGAGATGATCTTGAGCAGCGTGGACTTGCCGGAGCCGTTCTTGCCGACGATGCCGAAGAACTCGCCCTTGCGCACGTCGAAGGAGATGTCCTTGAGCACCTGCTGGATGCGGTAGCCGCGCACGCCCCTGAGCAGGTTGAACAGCGCGCCCTTGAGGCTGTTGGTCTTCTCGGTGGGCAGACGGAAGCTCTTGGAGACGTCGCGTACGCGCAGGGCGATGTCGTCGGGGACGACGGCCGCCTCGGCACCGAACTTCGCGGCACCGGTCCGTTCCGTGGCTGACTGTTCCGTGGCTGACTGTTCCGTGGCTGACTGTTCCGTGGCTGACTGTTCCGTGGGCTTGTCGTTCATGGTGGTCATGGTTTCCCCCGTCATGGTCTTCTCATTCGTTGCGATCGATTCGGCCATCCGCGCATCACACCATTTCCGCGAACGTCTTGGATTTCCTGGTGAAGTAGGAGATGCCGCCGAACAGCAGCAGCACCGAGAGCACCAGCGGGATGAAGTCGATCACCGAATGGTTGAACGAGCCCCAGATGATCGGGTTCTGGTCGGAGATGATGAAGTGGCGGGCGTCCTGGATGATCTGGGCCATCGGGTTGAGCAACATCACCTTGCTGATCAGCGGACCCCACTGCGGGCCGAGGTTGGTCACCACCATCGACAGCGGGTAGATGATCGGGGTGGCGTAGAAGCCGGCCTGGATCACGACCTCCCAGATCGGGTTGAGGTCACGGAAGTTCACGTAGAGCGCACCGAGATAGAATCCCACGCCGAGGGAGAACACGATAAGCTCAAGGGTCAGCGGCAGGATCATCAGGGCGGACAGATGCAGTTCGACGCCGTTGATCAGCGCGAAGATGACGACCACCACGAAATTGATGCCGAAGTTGATCAGGGCGCTCATCATGGCGGAGATCACCACGACGAACTTGGAGAAGTTGATCTTGCGCATCAGATCGCCGTGGTTCACCACGGAGATCATGGCGCCGGAGCTGGCCTCCACGAAGCAGTTCCACATGGTGATGCCCAGCAGCAGACCGACCGAGAAGTGCGGCACGGCGTCGCCGAACCGAAGGAACCGGACGAACACCATGTACATCACGGTGAAGAGCATCAGGGGCTTGAGCACCGACCAGATGTAACCGAGGAAGGACTGCTGGTAGCGCAGCTTGAAGTCGGTGGCCACCATCGCCTTGAGCAGCACCCAGTTCTTCTTGGAAAATATCTCTAAGATTTGCAATGAACAACTCCTATGCCGGAAAACAACACAATCCTACTACCGGAGGCGGAAAGACGCCTCGGCAGTAGGATTGCGGCGGTAGGGATCAGTCTTCGTACTCGTTCTTCTTCACGGCGATGCGGCCTTCGGCCACATCCTTGAGGTGCTGGCCGTACGGGCTCTTGCCGTACTTGGTGGCGGACTCCATGAGGGTCTCCTCGGTGATCCAGCCGTTCTGGTAGGCGATCTCCTCCACGACGGCGATCGGCAGGCCCTGGGCGCGCTGGACGGTGCGCACGAACTCGCCGGCCTCGTACAGGGAGTCCATGGTACCGGTGTCGAGCCATGCGTAGCCGCGGCCGAGGGTGCGCACGTTGAGGGTGCCGTCCTCGAGGTACATCTTGTTCAGGTCGGTGATCTCCAGCTCGCCGCGGGCGGAGGGCTTGACCTTCTTGGCGAGCTCGGTCACGCGCTCGTCGTAGAAGTACAGGCCGGTCACCGCATAGTTGCTGGCCGGGTGGGCCGGCTTCTCCTCGATGGAGACGGCCTTGTGGTTCTCGTCGAACTCCACCACGCCGTAACGCTCGGGATCGTCCACGTAGTAGCCGAACACCGTGGAGCCCTCGCCGTTCTCGGCGGCGCGCACGGCGCCGCGCAGGGTGCGGCCCAGACCGTTGCCGTAGAAGATGTTGTCGCCGAGCACCAGGGCGCACGGCTCGCCGGCGATGAACTCCTCGCCGAGGATGAACGCCTGGGCGAGGCCGTCGGGCGAGGGCTGCACCTTGTAGCTCAGGTTCACGCCGTAGTGGCTGCCGTCGCCGAGCAGTCGCTCGAAGTTCGGCAGATCCTTGGGGGTGGAGATGATCAGGATGTCACGGATGCCCGCCATCATCAGCACCGACAGCGGGTAGTAGATCATCGGCTTGTCGTAGACGGGAAGCAGCTGCTTCGACGTAACCGTGGTCAGCGGATACAGCCTCGTGCCCGAACCACCTGCAAGAATAATGCCCTTCATACGTTTTACCTCGTTTCGTCTAGCCGTATGCGGTACCTACTACGATATCCTTAGTTACCGAAATTCATCCTAGATACGAGCTTGACAGGGAGCGGCTTCACGATGCGTCTCTTCATACAAATTCCATGCTTGAACGAGGAACAGACCCTTCCCCTCGTGCTGGAGCACATGCCGAAGGAGATCCCCGGTATCGACGACATCCAGCTGATGATCATCGACGACGGCTGTTCCGACCGCACCGTGGAGGTCGCCCGCAGCCTCGGCGTGCAGCATGTGGTGCATCACGCGAAGCCGATGGGTCTGGCCCGCGCGTTTCGTGACGGCGTGGACTACGCCCTGAAGCACGGCGCCGACATCGTGGTGAACACCGACGGCGACAACCAGTATCCGAGCGCCGCGATCGCCGAGCTCGTCCAGCCGATCGTGCGGCACGAAGCGGACATCGTGGTCGGCGACCGCCAGACCGCGAAGATCAAGGAGTTCAGCTGGTTCAAGAAGCGCATGCAGCACTTCGGCTCCTGGGTGGTGAACAAGGCCGCCGGCACGCACATCCCCGACGCCGCCAGCGGCTTCCGCGCCTACTCGAAGTCGGCGCTGATCAAGCTCAACATCGTCACCGAGTTCAGCTACTGCATGGAGACGATCATCCAGGCTGGCAACAAGCGCATCGCCATCACCTCGTACGCCATCACCACGAACCCGAAGACCCGCGAGTCCCGCCTGTTCAGCAACATCTTCGAGCACATGGCAAAGTCGGGCGGCGCGATCATCCGCAGCTTCCTGATGTTCAAGTCGAACGTGATCTTCAAGTGGTCGGGTATCGTGTTCGCCGTCGCCGGCCTGATCCCGATCGTGCGCTTCCTCGTGCTCGCCGCCATGGGCATGACCGCCGGCCATCTGCAGTCGCTGATGCTCGGCGTGGCGCTGCTCATGCTCGGCGCCCTGTGCTTCGCCCTGCAGATCATCTCCGAGGTGCAGCGCATCCAGCGCCGACTGGTCGAGGACGAGCTGGAACGCACCAAGGAGATCCAGTACTCCCTGCCCTATCAGAAGATCTGGGCGAGGCAGGACGAGTTCGGCGGCTACACCGGCGAGCCCACCGGTCTGCCCGGCGAGAACGCCGCCCTGCCCGGTAACGGCGCTGCCCTGCCCGGCAACGGCACCGGTCTGCCCGGCGAGGACAAGTAAGACAAGTCAAGTAAGGAGCACAATGGCGGCGACCAACCAACCCCGTGTCCTCGCATTCGGCACCTACAACGTCCGCAAGCACCCCCGCGTGGGCATTCTCATCGACGGCCTGCGCCTCAACGGCTGCGACGTGGAGGAGATCAACCATCCGCTGGAGCTGTCGACCGCCCAGCGCGTGGAGATCCTGAAGAAGCCGTGGAAGCTGTTCGGATTCGGCCTGAACCTGTTGCGCCTGTGGGGCGCGCTTCGCCGTGATGCCAAGGCTTGGATGAAGCGCAACGGCACCCCGGACGCCGTGCTTGTGGGATACATGGGTCATTTCGACGTGCTGCTGGCCCACCATCTGTTCAAGGGCGTGCCGATCGTGCTCGACCATCTGATCTTCGCCGGAGACACCGCCAAGGACCGCGGCGCCAAGGGACTGAAGGTGAGGCTTCTGAGGAAGCTCGACCGCATGGCCATCGACGCCTCCACTCTGGTATTGCTCGACACCGAGGAGCACAAGGCCATGCTCCGCCCCGGCGACGAGGGCATGGTGATTCCGGTGGGCGCGCCGGAACAGTGGTACGAGGCCGGCGATGCGGAAGCCGGCGAGGACCGCACCCGCGACGTGGTGTTCTACGGCCTGTACACGCCGCTGCAGGGCACGCCGGTCATCGCCAGGGCGGCCCGGTTGCTCGCCGATCGCGGTCTGAAGCCGCATTTCACGCTCATCGGCAAGGGACAGGACTATGACGAGGTCCGGGCCATCACCAAGGGGCTTGACAACGTGGAGTTCCGCGACTGGGTGGAGCCGGAGGATCTGCCGCGGCTCGTGGCCGGTCATGCGATCTCCCTCGGCATCTTCTCCACCACGCCCAAGGGCCTGCATGTGGTGCCGAACAAGGTGTATCAGTCGATGGCCGCCCGGTGCGCCGTCATCACCAGCGACACCGCGCCGCAGCGGCGTATGCTCGGCGACGGGGTCGTGTTCGTCAGGCCCGGGGATCCCAAGGCGTTGGCCGATGCGATCGAGAATCTGCTCGCCGATCCCGGGAAGCTCGAACAGGCCCGAAGCAATGCCACGCTCGTGGCGGAGCAGTTCACCAGCGAGAAGATCACCGCACGTCTGGCGGAATGGATCTCGCCCGGAGCGAGGTCATAGTCGCCATAGGTAGTCGTCATAGGATAATGCCCCGGCAGGCCATAACCCGCCGGGGCATTTTCGTTGTTCGTCACTTCGCCAGCGACTTGATCAGCGCCGGCGTGACGATCCTCGTCAGCAGCAGCACGCCCATGTAGATGCCATACAGCACGACGTACAGCAACGCCACCATGATCAGGTTCAGCGAGGGCAGCACCATGTCGATCCCCTTGGTGACCAGGCCGAGCACGACCGCCGCCGCCACGGCCTTCCACGCGGCGGGGCTCATCACGTCGGCGACCACCTGACGCACCCTGACGAACGAGACGAGCATCAGCAGCGCCGTGCAGATCATGCTGGTCATGGCGATGGCCGTGATGCCGCCGATCCGCGCGGTGACCACGAACAGCGGGATGATGCAGACCAGCGAGACGACGGACAGCACGTCGGAGAACCGCGAGCTGTTATGGGAGTTCAGCACCATGTTCAGCATCACGGTCATGCCCATGAAGAAGTTGGACAGCGACAGGCAGCTCAGCGCTCCCGCGGAGGCGGCGTATTCGCTGCCGTAGAAGGCGACGAGCAGCAGGTTGCTGGAGGCCGAGACGATCACGGCGATGGGTAGGATGAACGCCAGCGACACCACGGTGATCTCGCGGGCCTTGGTCACGGCCTTGTCCATCTTTCCGGCGCCGACCAGATTGGCGATGACCGGCAGGATGACCGTGACGAAGGCGGACATCAGATAGTAGGCGATCTTGCCGAAGTTCACGGCGCCGGTGTAGTAGCCGGCCATCTGCGCGGGGTGCACCACGGACTTCACCACCAGGGTGTCGACGCTGAGCACCAGCGAGACGACGATGAAGAAGAAGGAGAAGCTCAGCGTGTTCTTCGCGACGCTGGCGAAGGCGATCGGCTGACCGGTGGCGGCACGCAGACGTCCCCGGGAGACGAACAGCATGATCAGGCCGATGACGATGGACACCAGCAGGGCGAACAGGAAGCCGAGCTCGACGCCGACGACCGGATCGTGACGGAACGGGAACATCACCAGCGGGATGGCGGACAGCTTCGCCAGCGGATAGACGACGCCCAGCAGGGCGCTCATGCCGAACTGCTGCAATCCGTCGTTGATGCCCAGCAGGATGACGAAGAAGCCGTTGGCCGGGATCAGGAAGGCCGCTACCTTGAAGTAGAAGTCGAGGGAGACGTCGTTCAGCACATGGCCGAAGACCGGGGCGCCGAAGAAGTTGATCGAGAAGAAGAACGCGATGACGATGAGCTGGAACGCGATGGTCTTGCCGATGACGCTCAGCGCGCCATAGCGTTTCATCGAGATCTCCTTGGCCAAGGACTGGCGCGCGCCGTTGCTCAGGAACATGTATTCGAAGTCGAGCACGGTGATGATGGTGCCGACGATGCCGTAGCTGGCTGCGGGCATGGTGTTGCCCAAGAAGAAATGCAGGACGTACCCGCTGATAAAGAAGATGACGTTACTGGATAGGGAAAAGATCAGACCTCGTCGCATGGCAGCAGCTCTCTCAGTCTCGGAAAATGATTCATATCGACAGATTCACATGGTCGTATCGGGCCAGACGACGTGACGGTTCCGGTCCGGTGGATTCTTCAGAGGATTCACGGAAGGCGGCGCTTCGGATCAGCGCGCCTTGGTCATCACACGGCCGAGCTGGTTGAGCACCCAGAACCAGCGGAGCCTGATCAGCGTGGCCAGCACCGACTGCTTGGGTTCGAACCGCGTGGTCCTGACGTGATCGAATACCCCGGCGAACACCGGCGTGGCGAGCAGATCCCGGAACTGCGCCTTGCGTTCCCGGTAGCTCTTGGGGTTCAGCGGGTGAATCGGTCCGAGCACCACGCAGTACAGCAGCTCCCACAGCACCCGGTATCGGTACAGTTCCTCGATGTCGGCCCGTCCGGCGTATCGATCGTCGACGATGCTCCGGTAGGCCTTGAGCGTATGGTGGATGTTCTCCAGAATCTGGGGACGGTATCGGTGGCTTTCGGAGTTCACCGACCACCGGTAGTAGTAGGAGACGTAATCGACCTTCTTCGCCTTCGTGCAGTAGGACAGCAGTTCGAAGTTGAAGACGATGTCCTCTTCGTGCTTCACGTCCGGACGGAATCGCAGACCGTGGTCCGTGACGAACGCGTGACGGTAGATCTTGGCCCAGGGGGTCGGCATGCTCTTGTGGGGAACCAGCGGCACGTTGTCGCGGAATCGGTTGATGCAGTCGCTCTGCAGCTTGGCGATGTCATCACCCTGAAAGACCCTGGTCTCGCCGATGTGGTTGCCGGACTGGTCCGGCAGATCCGTGGTGAACTTCTCGTAGTCGTAGTACACGATGTCCAGATCGGGTTCGGCGGTGCGGTGGAAGACCCTCACCGCGTCCTCGGCAACAATGTCGTCGTTGTCGACGAAGCACAGCCACTCCCCCGTGGCCTGCGCGAGGGCCGCATTGCGCGCGCAGGTGATGCCCTGATTCTCCTGCGTGATCACATGGATGAACGGGTAGCGGCCCGCATACTCCTCAAGCACCCGGCCGCTGCCGTCCTTGGAACCGTCGTTGACGCAGATGATCTCGATGGTGCCGTCGTCCTGGGCGACGATGCTGTCTAGGGTCTTGGGCAGTTCCCGTTCCGAGTTGTATACGGGGATCAGGAAGCTGACGAAGACCTTGGGGCTCCCGTTCGGCACGGCATCGGTTGCAGACACGTTGATAGGCATGGACCTCATTGTACATAGACGTGGACATCACGGCACGGGAGCAGCAACTCCCCCAACGGCATGATGGCCCCGGACGATCGAATCGTCGGGGGCCATCATGATGCATTGGATCGCCGAAGAGATCCTGCCTACTGCCTTACTTCGCCAGCTCCTTGGCCACGTACGCCTTGAGGGATTCCTCCCAGTCGGCGGGCTTGTAGCCGGCGGACTCGATCTTGGCGAGGTTCAGCGCGGAGTACACCGGACGCGGGGAGACCGGATCCTTGGCGTTCTTGAAGTACTCGGCGGTGGAGATCGGCTTGACCTTGTCGCCGTTGCCGTTGGTCTGGTCGAACACGGCGGCGGCGATCTCGGCCCAGCTCTTCACCGCGCCGGAGCCGGTGAGGTTGTAGGTGCCGTATGCGGCGTTGCCGTCGAGCAGCGCGAAGATGGCCTCGGCCATGTCCTTGGTGAAGGTGAGGCGGCCCAGCTGGTCGTCGACCACGGTCACCTGGTTCAGGGCGTCGTCGGCATCGGCCACGCGGTTGGACAGCGCCATCATGGTCTTCACGAAGTTGTGGCCCTCGCCGATCACCCAGCTGGAACGCAGGATGTAGTGCTTCGGCGCGTTGGCCACGGCGATGTCGCCGGCGGCCTTGGTCTGGCCGTACACGCCGAGCGGGGCGAACGCCTCGGTCTCGTCGTGCTCCTCGGCAGTGCCGTCGAACACGTAGTCGGAGCTGATGTGCACGAGCGTGAGGTTGTGCTCCTTGGCCACCTTGGCGAGCAGGGCCGGGCCCTGGGCATTGGCCTTCCACGCGATCGGACGGCCTTCGGCGGTCTCGGCCTTGTCGACGGCCGTGAAGGCGCCGGCGTTGATGATCGTGCCGTACAGGCTCCAGTCGTAGGCCTCGTAGGCGGCCGGATCGGAGAAGTCGAACTCGTCGATGTCGGTGTATTCGAAGCCCTGCAGGTCGTGGGCCTCGGCGTAGGCGCGGATCGCGTGGCCGAGCTGACCGTTGCAGCCGGTGACCAGCGTGCGCTTCGGGGCCATCGGCTTGGCGTCCTTGAGCATCGGGTGGTGCAGGTCGGCC
This sequence comes from Bifidobacterium simiarum, assembly GCF_002802905.1. Taxonomy (GTDB): domain Bacteria; phylum Actinomycetota; class Actinomycetes; order Actinomycetales; family Bifidobacteriaceae; genus Galliscardovia; species Galliscardovia simiarum. The sequence continues at coordinate 203,274 of NZ_PEBK01000001.1, read as the reverse complement.
TCGGAGCGCTCGGACTCCTCCAGCGGGATCGGCCACTGGATGTTGAGCTCCGGGTCGGCGAGGTTGACGAAGGTGTAGGTCTTCTTCTGCTCAAGCGACCAGTGGGCGTTCACCAGATACGTGTACGCGGTGCCGTCCTCAAGCGCCTGGAAGCTGTTGCCCACACCGCGGGGCACGTAGATCGCGCGGCTCGGGTCGAGACGGGTGGTGAACACCTCGCCGAACGTGTCGCCGGGACGCAGGTCGACCCACGCGCCGAAGATCTCACCGGTGGCGATGGAGATGTACTTGTCCCACGGCTCGGCGTGGATGCCGCGGGTCACGCCCTTCTTCGCGTTGAAGGAGATGTTGTTCTGCACCGGTCCGAAATCGGGCAGGCCGAGCGCGGTCATCTTCGCGCGCTGCCAGTTCTCCTTGAACCAGCCGCGGTTGTCGCCGTGCACCGGCAGGTCGAACACCAGCAGACCGGGAATGTTGGTCTTGGTGACCTTGAGTTCCTTTTCGAATTCGAATGCCATGGGTTAGCGCCTCACTGTCCCTGCTGCTTGTACTTGGCTTCGGTGGCGGCCTTGGCCGGCTCCCACCAGGCACGGTTCTCGGTGTACCAGGCGATGGTCTTCTCGAGGCCCTTCTGGAAATCGGTGTGCGTGGGCTTCCAGCCAAGCTCGGTCTGCAGCTTGGTGGAGTCGATGGCGTAGCGGCGGTCGTGGCCCGGGCGGTCCTTCACCCAGTCGAAGTCGTCGCGGTCCTTGCCCATGACCTCAAGGATGTCCTGCAGCACGGTGATGTTGTTGCGTTCGCCGTTCGCGCCGATCAGGTAGGTCTCGCCGATGCGGCCCTTGGTGAGGATGGTCCACACGGCGGAGGAGTGATCCTCGGTGTGGATCCAGTCGCGCACGTTCTTGCCGTCGCCGTACAGCTTCGGACGCAGGCCGTCGAGGATGTTGGTGATCTGACGCGGGATGAACTTCTCCACATGCTGGTACGGACCGTAGTTGTTCGAGCAGTTGGAGATGGTCATGCGCACGCCGAACGTACGGTGCCAGGCGCGCACCAGCAGGTCGGAGCTGGCCTTGGTGGAGCTGTACGGGCTGGACGGGTGGTAGGGGGTCTCCTCGGTGAACTTGGCCGGGTCGTCGAGGGCGAGATCGCCGTAGACCTCGTCGGTGCTCACGTGGTGGTAGCGCACGTCGTACTTGCGGGCGGCCTCGAGCAGACGGAAGGTGCCTTCCACGTTGGTCTTGAGGAACGGCTCCGGGTTGGCGATGGAGTTGTCGTTGTGGGACTCGGCGGCGTAGTGGACGATGGCGTCATGGCCGGGAACGAGTCGGTCGAGCAGCTCGGCGTCGCAGATGTTGCCGTGCACGAATTCGACGCGGTCGCCGAGGATGGCCTTGATGTTCTCAAGGTTGCCGGCGTAGGTGAGGGCGTCGAGCACGGTGATGTGCACATCGGGGTGGTTGTTGTACACGTAGTGGACGAAATTGGAGCCGATGAAGCCGCAGCCACCGGTCACGATGATGTTCTTCGGAGAGAATGCTTCAGTCATACGCTCCATGGTAACCAGTGGGGGGAACTTTTCCGCGGATTTAGACCGGGGCCCGACCGGTTCCGAACCGAGCCGGCCCGTCATGGGCCACGTATTCGCGCCGTGCGCCGAATCCTGCCGAAGGGCGCCCCATCATGCGATAATCAGTACAGAGAAGGCTCTCGATCGACCTCATCGGCAACGATGCCGAATTCGATGCGTCAACCCACATCCGATGCGAGAACACGAGAACAAGAAAGAAGGATGGCATATGAGGCATATGAGAATCTCGGTTTCCGCCCGCAGACCATTGGCGTTCGTCGTCGCCCTGCTGGTCGTCGCCGCCGGCGCCTTCGCCACGACGATCTCGCCGACGCCCGCCGAGGCGGCCGGCACGCAGCAGATGTGGCGCATGTACAATCCGAATTCCGGCGAACACTTCTACACGGCCAACGTGGCCGAACGCAACCAGCTGTGCAACGCGGGCTGGTCTCCCGAAGGCGTCGGATGGGTGGCGCCCACCGGGGGCGTGCCGGTGTACCGGCTGTACAACAATCCCAAGCGCGGCAGCGGCACCGTCGGCGACCATCATTACACGATGAATCCGTACGAGCGCGACATGCTGATCCGCGCGGGATGGCGCTACGAGGGCGTCGGCTGGCGTTCCGGAGGCCGGGTGCCGCTGTACCGCCAGTACAATCCGCACGTCAATTCGAAACGTCACTCGGGGGCGCACAACTACACCACCAACTATGCGGAGAACGCCTCGCTCGTCCGCGCCGGATGGCGTGCCGAGGGCGTCGGCTGGTACGCCGTGCGCGCCGGCTACAAGGCGAAGAGCTGCACGCCGCGCAAGACGAGCCGGCCGAAGACGGTCAACTGGAGGGCGGCGTCCGGCCGTCAGCCGAATCTTTCCCGGTACCGTGGTCTCGGCGTGGTGGTGAACATCAGCCACCAGAAGGTGTTCATCCAGTCGCACGGCCGGACCATCTACACGATGACCGCCAGCACCGGCATGAACAACTCCACGCCCCGCGGCCGTTACACGATCCGCTACCGCGGCACGCACTTCTACAATCCGAGCGAACGCATGGGCGGCGACTACTGGGTCGGCTTCATCGGCACCACGTACCTGTTCCATTCGGTGCCGACCGGCGTCTCGATGGGCAGCTACATCCCCTCCGAGGGCGCCAAACTGGGCCGGCCGGCCTCACACGGCTGCGTCAGGCTGTCGGTGTCCGACGCGCAGTGGTTCTACCGCTCCGTCCCCGACGGCACCCCCGTCACCATTCTGTAGCGGCCGACAGTCCCGACCGCTCCCCGTATCCGACATCCGTCAGGCGGGGATGTTGTGGAAGCCGGGGAGCTGATCGGCCTGATAGAGGAACGAGTAGATGAAGCCGTCCATGAACAGCAGGAGGATCAGTCCGAGCACGATGGCCGTGCCCAGACGGGTGAGCCGGGCGTGGTCAGGATCGGAGCCTTGGCCGGTACCGGCGGCGTCGGGAGCGACTGCGGCATGGGCGCCGTGTCGCGCGATCGCCGCATGGGCCTTGGCTCCGATGGATCCGGGCTGCGCATCATCGGCCTTGACGTCACCGACCAGCGCGGCCGGGCCATCGGTCAGATCGCCGGCGGACCGGGCGATTCCCCGATCACCGACCGGCCGCTCCCCCGCCGTCAGATGCCGCGAGATCATCCACAGAATCGCCAGCGCGAAGAACACGATGGCGCACAGGAAGTATCGGCTGCTGTATCCGCCGAACCGCCCGTTGAAGTAGTACGACTTCGCCACGCCGATGAACTCGTAGATCAATACGATCAGCACTGAGGCGGCGGCAAGCGACAAGTAGCGCTGCGCACGGCTTTTGGCGAAGAAGAACACGGTCAGCGGCACGAAGAACACGAGGATCACGCCGATGGTGGTGATGTCATAGACCTTCATGTCGGGACGCGGAACCGGCACATGCCCGGTAACCGCATACCAGGTGCCGAGGAACTTTTCGATGAACGACTGGACGACATCGACCATGAGCATGCCGCCGTCGCGCTTGTCGTTCGGCGTGTACATGGCGCTGGTCACGTACTCCGCGTAGGCCACGTTGGCGTAGCCGGGCTGGATCGTATGGAACTTCGCGTACAGGCCGGCGAAGTAGGCGATCGGCAGCAGATACACGGGTGTGGTGGCGTAGAACGCGGGCCGCATCAAGGCCTTGGCGTTGTGTTCGACGATCAGCGTGTACGCGATCACCAGCACGCTCATCACCACGACGAGCATGCCGCCGGTGAGCTTGGTGAGCACGGTGAAGCTCACACCGACGGCGATGAGCAGGAATGTCTTCCAATCGTAGCGACGTTCGAAGAACCGGATGATGCCGAGTGAGTAGATGCTGACGGTGAGCAACAGCAGCGAATCATTGGACAGACCACTCAATCCGTAGACGAGGTTGACCGGAGCGATCACGATGATGCCGAACAGCAGATGCAGCAGCGGGATCGGGGCGATGCGGGTCAGTCCGATATAGAAGACCACGAGCAGGCCGAGCAGACCGATGATGAACGAGATCGTCCGCAGTCCACCAAGATTGAACGTGACCTGATCGCCGGCGACATGCAGACCGCCGAGCAGGTTCATGATCCGGTAGTACAGCGGCGGATGGCCAAGATAGTTGAACTGGGTGGCGCCGGCGAAGTCGAGGGCGTTGTCGCCGGCAAACGGGTAGATGCGCATATGGGCGAAGTCGGGGATGATCGCGTGATCCTTGCTGAGGAACGCGATGTACGAGAGATGGGCCTGCTCGTCGGGGAAGCCGCCGAGATATTTCGTATACATGCCGAACTGGTAGACCACGTATCCGATGATGGCCAGGTAGCTGCCGGCGCACATGAGACGTTTCGCCAGCAGGTTGCCGCGTACGCCGACGATGTAATCGACGGCCATCAGCGCCAGCAGCAGGGCGAGCAGTATGGTGATCGCGCGACGGTACGGATACAGTCCCGGCCCGAGACCCTGCTTGACGATCCACAGACGGTAGAGGAACGCGTACACCATGCCGAGCACGATCCATCCGGCGGCATAGTACCGTTTGGGCAGTCGCCTGAACAGCGTGAGCTTGCCGAGGATGATGACGAACACCACGCCGATGAGCATCAGCAGGCCGATCTTGGTTTCGGACTTGCGCTGCGAGGCCTTGATCACGTCGTTGATCTGGGCTTCGGTGAGGGAGAAGACCGTGCGATCGCCGTCGACCTTCCTCTGCAGTTCGGAGCCGGGAATGCTGCGCATCACCCGGTCGAACCGTCCCCGCACGTTGGTGTGCGCCACGAACGATCCGACCTGCGCATCCGTGCCGTCGACGGCGATGGTCAGGGTATGGGAGTCGTCGTTGAGCGGGTCAAGGTGGATGGTGACCTGCGACTGGGTCACCTTGGCCGACTGGATGGAGGACGAGGCGAAGTCCTTGTTTTCGTCGAAGGTGAAGGTGACGTCGCTGTTCTCGGCCGGCGACTGGGTGAAGGTGACGCTGTAGTACAGATTGACCGGACGGTAGTTCGACAGTCCGACGAATCCGGCCAGCAGCACCGTAACCACCACCAGCACCGCCACGGGATATTTGCGCAGCATCGCCGCGCAACGCGTCAATCGTTCCTTCACAACCTACCTCTTCCTTGCCATACGCCTGTCTTGTCGTACTTGTCACGCGTCCGTGTCGCCGCGCGATCGTATTGCCGTACGTTCACATTGCCGTACGTCCGTATTGCCACGCGCCCGCATTGACGCGCGCATGCGTCGGACCGATCCGGCGAATTGATTTCAGGACGGTTCCATCTTGCTAGCACCGCCAGACCGGGATCACACCACCGGATGGGACCGTGCCGAGCGGTGACCACCGTACCGCATGATCGCCGACCGACCGGTCAGCCCCTCCGACACTCCACCAAAACGACAAGGTCCGGATTTGACCATCCTCAGTCATGCTGCCGTGCGACTGGGGTGGTCACACACCCGACCACATAATTCTCACCATCAATGTATGTGCATTTTATGGGCTCTTCGAGTGTTTATGTGGGTGTGAGTCATTGGTCGGGCTTACTGGTTATTGACGTCTGGGGAGCTGAAGGTCGAATCCGCCGCATTTGAGCATGACCAGACCGATGAGGTTGTCGAGGCTCCTGTGCTCGTAGCCCTTTTAACGGTGGTCTTGATCTTGTTGTTTATACCCTCCACAGGGTCTCGTGGGTGTTGGCGATGCACTCGACCCGTGCGCTGGGACGGGGCGAAAATCTCGAAGAACAGGCGGAAGACCCCTTCCCCGTGACCGGAGTGCATCCATATTACGCACCTGCGGTCGTGGTCGACCACAACCGTCATATATTTGTGGCCTTCCTGTAGCGGTCTCGTCCACGCTGATGGATCGAAGCCCATCAAACAGGCCCACGCCGCGCTCCGCACGAAGGGTGTCGGCGCCCCTCTCGCACACTGGACCCACGCTCTTCCAGTCCATGCGCATCAGATGGCTCACGACGCTATGTGGCGCATGCACGCTCAACCAGGCGACCTGCCGTTCGAAATCACGCGTGTATGCGCTCTTCCTGCCCGCCCACGGCACCATCGAGACGGTCACGCCGTGATCCGCGCACGTTACGCGCGGCGACGCGTATTCCAGCAAAAGCTTGGCGCACCCGACATCGAGATGGCGCCATCGGCGCGTAGCCAGCCAATCGTACCGGCTTGCCGTGCTTCCCTCATCTCGCGCACCTGTCCAAGTCGTTCGCGTAAGGGGCGCACCGGGACGATTACGACCGTCCCGCCGCCACGCGGTTCTTCGACGCGGGGGGCATGGCGACGACGTTGGCGGGCAGATGCAGCATGCGCTTGAGCGCGCCGGCTGATATGGCGGGCGCAGTCGTTCCCCTGCTCTTCGGTTCTATTTCCTGGCGGAAACAAAACCAACAGGCGAATGCCCCCTTTCATACACTTGTCCATGGAAGAGACCCGCAACAACGCCGGCGTCCGCTTCCTCACCACACATATTAGCGAAGACTCAAAAAGCCCTGATACTTGTTGGTATCAGGGCTTTTTTGTTCACACTGTCAAAGTGAACATCACAACTGCGAATACCTGTAATTAGTATTTCGGCCTTGTTTCGCAGGCGATTCCATCCAAATCGGAATCCAGATCAGTGCTGTATCCTGGTTCTCCTCGATGCAGAGGCCTGCCGATGGCGTTCCATACGGCCTTACAGTTCTTGTAGTGAACGTTCGGTCTGGACGGCTTGTTTGCAGGTCGTGATGGACGTGACGGACTGCTAGGAGCGGGGCTGCCACCGCCCACTGCATACCATGCAATACCCTCGTTACGCCAGCCGGCACGAACCAGCATGTTGACCTCGGCACGGTTCAACGTGTAATTGTGTGCGCCCGACTTCGCACGACGGTTGTACTGACGGTACAGAGGGTAACTCCGGTTCCTGTCGGACGAGTACCAGCCGATGCCCTCGTAGCGCCATCCGGCACGACGGAGCATGTTGACCTCGGCACGGTTCAACGTGTAATGATGGTCACCGGCGTTGGGATTGTACATGCGATACACCGGAACGCTGGACCTGACCGGAGCCCTCCAACCGATACCCTCATAGCGCCATCCGGCACGACGCAGTCGATCTCGTTCCACACCATTGGCCGTGTAGAAATGCTCTCCGGAATGCGGATTGTACATACGATACATATCGCGCACTCCGCCAGTATCCGCTTCAGCAACCGATGCAGTCGCAGCAACGAGAGTAAGCATCGTGACACATGCGACAAGCATTGCCACGACCTTCCTGATTTGCACCATGCTAATGCCTCCTTCTCTTGGCATGTCACACGCTACTCCCCCCCCCCCGGAAAAGTTTCCAAAGAGAAAAGACGTAACAACTCATGACCGAGATTCAGGAGAACCGCATTTGAGGGAATGTTCCGACTCCCAGACATCCGTCAGGTGGAGATGTTGTGGAGGCGCGGGTTGCACAACGACTCCGAGACAGCTTTGGCATCGAACGTGGCACCGCCAATATTGATGATTCCGTGCCACGATTTCCCGGCACGGAAGCGCCGATACCGCCATTTCATCATTCCGTGACAGGATTTTCCATGCACGGGCGATACGGAACTGCATGATTTCGCGGTTTTACTCTTGCACAGGGCGACGTCACCCGGCACGGAATGAGGATTGTTCCGATCATCACGTTCCGTGACACGATTCCATGGCACAGAAGCGTCAATCAAACTTCCCTGTCGTTCCGTGACAGAATTCCCCGCCACGGAAATGAGCGATACCGCATTTTTCCATTCCGTGACAAGGATCCACGCCACGGAACCGGAAAATCTGCAATGTGCATTCTTCACATTGCTTTGATCCTTTTGTCTAGGCATCCTCCCCTCACCCATCATCACGTCCGATCCTACTGCGGAGACATAGCCTTCCTATACGGCAAAGGCCCGCACTCCCCCAAGGGAATGCGGGCCTTAATGATAGGGGGGCTCAACCACCCTCAGTCTCGCTACGCGAGCCAGCTCCCGACATATCGTGCGACGTGCGCCTGTAAAGGCGCACTGCCACGAACGATCACCGATCGTTCGTCCAGCGGGAGCCGAAGGCAGTATTCCATCCCAGCCCCTCCGGAGAGGACTGTCGGCATAGCCCAATAGCGGGAGCATGGTTTTGACTTGCCTTCCCCTAGAAGGGGAAGGTGGGCGACGAAGTCGGTCGGATGAGGTGCCAGAAGCCCTCATCAGTCGGCTTCGCCGACAGCTTCCCCCAGAAGGGGAAGCCTCTGCTTCGTCCAGCGGGAACCAAGAATGAGTTCGGCAACTCCCCCGGAAAGGGAATCCTTTGGCCAAGCTACTCGAGTTCCACGGCGCCGGTGTAGAGCTGGTAGTACTCGCCCTTGAGGGCGATGAGCTCGTCGTGGTTGCCGCGTTCGAGGATTCGGCCGTGGTCGAGCACCATGATCACGTCGGAGTTGCGCACGGTGGAAAGGCGGTGTGCGATCACGAACACGGTGCGCCCCTTCATCAGGTTGTCCATGCCGGCCTGCACCACTTCCTCGGTGCGGGTGTCGATCGAGGAGGTCGCCTCGTCGAGGATCAGCGCGGGCGGGTCGGCCACGGCGGCGCGGGCGATGGAGATCAGCTGGCGCTGACCCTGCGAAAGTCCGGAGCCGTCGCCTTCGAGCACGGTCTGGTAGCCTTCTGGCAGCATGCGGATGAAGCCGTCCGCGTTGGTGAGCTTCGCCGCGGCGATGCACTCCTCGTCGGTCGCGTCGAGCTTGCCGTAGCGGATGTTGTCCATCACGGTGCCGGTGAACAGGTTCACGTCCTGCAGCACCACGCCGAGCGACCGGCGCAGATCCGGCTTGCGGATGCCCTTCACGGAGATGCCGTCGTAGAGGATCTGGCCTTCCTGCACGTCGTAGAACCGGTTGATCAGGTTGGTCACCGTGGTCTTGCCGGCACCCGTGGCGCCGACGAGCGCGATCTTCTGACCGGGCTTGGCGAACCAGGTGATGTCGTGCAATACCGGCTTGGTCGGATCGTAGCCGAACGTCACGTCGGTGAAGCGCACGTCGCCGCGCAGCAGGGTCAGGCGGCCGTCGGGCGAGGTGATCGCCGATTCGCGGGCCTTGGTCGCCACTTCGGCGGCGCGGGGGCTGAGCGCATGGGCGGCGGCCAGCGAGCGCGTGCCGTCGTCGCCCTCCTCGCGCTTCCACGCCCAGTATCCGGTTTCGCGATCGGTTTCGGTCATGGTGCGGCCGTCCTCGCCGAGTTCGACGTTGACGAGGGTGACGGTGCCGCCGTCGGATTCCACGGGTTCGTCCATGAGGGCGAAGATGCGGGAGGCGCCGGCGATGGCCATCATCACCATGTTGAGCTGCATGGAGACCTGGCCGATCGGGTTGATGAACGAGCGGGAGAGCGTCAGCAGGGAGATGAGCGTGCCGAGGGTGAGCGGACCGGCTCCGGTCAGGCCGAAGTTGCCCAGTCCCGACGTGGCGACGGCGCCGCCGATGATGGCCATGAGGATGTACAGCAGGTAGCCCATGTTGCCGACGATCGGCATGGTCACGTTGCCCCAGGTGTTGGCCGCGGCGGCCGCCTGGAAGAGCTCCTCGTTCTTCTCGTCGAAGGTCTTCTGGGTGGCGGCCTCGTGGTTGAACACCTTGATGACCTTCTGGCCGTTGACGGATTCCTCGACGAACGCGTTCACGTCGCCGAGCCACTGCTGCTGCTTGACGAAGAACCGGCCGGCGCGGCCGACGACCTTGCGGACGATCCACAGCAAGCCGACGGTGAACACGATGACGAACGCGGTGAACGGCACGGACAGCCACAGCATCGACAGCAGTGCGGCGACGGCGGAGATGCCAGCGGAGAACATCTGCGGGAACGACTGGCTGATGGCCTGGCGCAGCGTGTCGGTGTCGTTGGTGTAGTGGCTCATGATGTCGCCGTGCTCGTGGCTGTCGAAGTAGCGGATCGGCAGCTGCTGCTGGTGGGCGAACATGTCGTCGCGGATCTTCTTGAGCACGCCCTGTTCGACGGTGACGATGAGCCACTGCCACAGCCATCCGGTGAGGATGCCGGCCACGTAGAGGCAGCCGATCAGCGTGATGGCGCGGATGAGCGGACCCCAGTCGGGGTTGGCGACGCCGACGAGCGGCAGGATGTAGTTGTCGACGAGCGTCTGCAGGAACAGCGCGGAGCCGGCCTGTGCGGCGGCGCCGACGAGGATGCACGCCACGATGATGACGACGCGCACCTTGTACTGCATGATGTAGCCGAAGATGCGCTTGATGGTGCCGGGGGCCGGCTTCATCATGGCGGGGCGGCGGCCGGCGGACGCGGGCTTGGTTGCGGATGCGTTCTTCGCGGGCATTATCGGGCACCTCCTTCAACTTCTTCCGGGTTGGCCTGGTTCTTGGTCTGGGATTCGTAGATGGACCGGTATTCGTCGCAGGTCCTCAGCAGCTCGTCGTGCGTGCCGCGGGCCATGATGCGGCCGTTGTCCATGACGAGGATCATGTCGGACTCCTGCACGGAGGCGACACGCTGGGCGATGATGATCTTCGTGGTGTCGGGGATCTCGTCGCGGAACGCGGCGCGGATGGACCGGTCGGTCTTGGTGTCGACGGCGCTGGTGGAGTCGTCGAGGATCAGGATCTTCGGCTTCTTCAGCAGTGCGCGGGCGATGCACAGGCGCTGGCGCTGGCCGCCGGAGACGTTGGTGCCGCCCTGTTCGATCATCGTGTCGTACCCGTCGGGGAACTCCTGGATGAACCCGTCGGCCTGCGCGAGACGGCAGGCGTGGCGGATCTCCTCGTCGGTGGCGTCCGGGTTGCCCCACCGCAGGTTCTCGGTGATGGTGCCGCTGAACAGCACGTTCTTCTGCAGGACCATGGCCACCTGATCGCGCAGCAGTTCGAGGTCGTAGTCGCGCACGTCCACGCCGCCGACCTTCAGCGACCCTTCGGAGACGTCGTAGAGGCGGGGAACGAGCTGGACGAGCGAGGATTTCGCCGATCCGGTGCCGCCGACGATGCCGATGGTCGATCCGGATGGGATCTTGAGGTCGATGTCGTCGAGCACGGGCTTCTCCGAACTGTCGGAGTAGCGGAAGGTCACGTGATCGAAGTCGATGGAGCCGTCGGCCACCTCGCGCACGGGGTTTTCGGGGTTGGTGACGGTGCTGTGCTCCTGCAGCACCTGCGTGATGCGTTCGGCGGAGGCCTGCGAGATGATGACCATGACGAACATCATCGACAGCATCATCATGGCCATGAGGATCTGCATGGCGTACGTGACCAGTGCGGTCAGGTCGCCGGTGGTCAGGCCCACGGCCGCGTTGTTGCCGGAGGCGACGATCTGGTTGGCGCCCATCCACGAGATCAGGATCATCGATCCGTAGACGCACAGCATCATCAGCGGCATGTTGAAGCTCATGATGCGTTCGGCCTTGGTGAAGTCCCTGAAGATGCGCTGCGAGATGCGGCCGAACTTGTCGATCTCGTAGTCCTCGCGGTTGAACGACTTGACGACGCGCACGCCCTGCAGGTTCTCGTCGACCACGTTGTTGAGCTCGTCATACGTGTGGAAGACGCGCTCGAACACCGGGTGGACCAGCACCGCGAGCCCGCACAGGCCCAGACCGAGGATCGGGATGCAGGCGAGGAACACCATGGAGATGGAGGGGCTGATGCGGAACGAGAAGAACCATGCGACGACCACCATGATCGGCGCGCGCACGCCCATGCGGATCATCATCATGTAGGCGGTCTGCAGGTTCGTCACGTCGGTGGTGAGCCTGGTGATGATCGAGCCGGTGGAGAACCGGTCGATGTTGGTGAAGCTGAAGCGCTGCACCTGTTCGAACTGGTCGTGGCGCAGGTTCTTCGCGAATCCGGCGGCGGCGACGGCGGCGAACCGGCCGGCGAGGAATCCGCAGCCCAGCGAGACGATCGAGCACAGCAGCAGGATCAGGCCGAACTTCACGATGGCGTTCATATTGCCGCCAGTGATGCCCTGATCGATGAGCATGGCCATGACCGTGGGGATGAGGATCTCGAGGATGCTTTCCACGGCCACGAACGCCGGCGCAAGCCAGCTCTCCTTCTTGTATTCGCGCATGGATCTGCCCAGGGTGCGGAACAGATGCGTCGGCTTGTTCGGCTTGTCCTGCCGTGCGACGTCTTGTGTTGCGGTGCGGGTCACCTGTCGCCCTCCTTCTTCTTCGTATCGGTCATATGGTTCGTGTTGGTCGTATCCGGCATATCGGTCATATCGGCTTGTTCGTCGTTGCGCCCGCCGTGTGTCTCGAAATCCCGCTGCGTCTCGAAATCCCGCTGCGCCTTGTCGATGTTGGCGCGCATGCGTCTCACGTAATCGAACATGGCGGCCTGCTCCGCCTCCGAGAATCCGGCGACCAGCAGTCGTTCCATATGCTCACCGTTGCGTTTGAGATCGGCGACGATGGCGTCGGCCTTGGCGGTGAGCATGATCTTCTTGAGCCGCGCGTCATGAGCGACCGGCTCGCGGACGATCAGCCCCTTCTTCTCCATCAGCGTCAGTACGCGCGACGCGGTGGATCGGGTGATGCAGAACTTGCGTTCGATGGTGTGCTGGTAGATGTCCTTGTCGCGGTTGCGGGCGAGGAACATGATGATGTGCGCGTTGCCTCCCGTGGCATCGGTCGCGGACGCGGGCATGGTCTCGCCGAGATACCGATCGACGGACTTGCCAAGCGCACGCATTTCCATGCTGAGGATACGTTGGTCCATAAGGCTCCCTGATTCACGCGGATTCACACAATCATCGGCCGGGCGTATGACCGAATGTTGCATATGCAACGGATGAGTGTAATACGACTCACCTACAACAGTTGCATATGCAACATTCGGCGTGTCGCGGGAGCACCGCTGCCGACTGGGGGAGGTCAAACAAGGCAGGCGTCACTCGACCACCCTCAGTCATGCTCCCGCATGACAGCTCCCGCCAGCGGGAGCAAAGAACGAGTTCTCCCCCGCCAGCGGGGGCGGGGAACTCGCGCCGTCCTGCTCCAGCCGGCGGAAGCAACGGTCCCGCCCCCGCTGGCGGGGGCTGTCACGCTTGGCGTGACTGGGGGTGGTCGAACAAGGCAACCATCGCGGACACCGCCCGACCATCTTCAATCGCCCTACGCGGCTTCGGAGAGGGTGGGCTTGGACTGGCCCTCGTCGCCGTCCCCGTGACCGTGGGCCCGGTTGCGCATGTCGCCGGCGGCCTCACTCGCCCGCCGCTTGGCCTCGGCCTGCTTGGCGGCGGAGATCATGAGCTTGATGCGGTTGAGCTGGTTCGCCTCCGAGGCACCCGGATCGTAGTCGATCGACACGATGTTCGCCTCGGGGTGCTGCCGGCGGATCTCGCCGAACATGCCACGGCCGGTCACATGGTTCGGCAGGCAGGCGAACGGCTGGGCGCACACCACGTTCGGGGCGCCGGATTCGATCAGCTCCAGAATCTCGGCGGTCAGCAGCCAGCCTTCGCCGGCCTGCACACCCACCGACGTCACCTCGCCGGCCTTCTTCACGAGTTCGGGCATCGGCAGATCCTGCTGGAACTTGCCGTGGGCCAGGTCGATGGCCCGGCGCACCGGATTGAGATACCGGTCGAGTCCCCAGCGCATCACGGCGTACAGCGCCTTGTTGCCGCCGGTGCCGAGATGCTTCTCGTTCCAGTCGGTGATGTACGGACGGGTCGTCATGAACTCCATGATGCCGGGCACCACGGCCTCGCAACCCTGCGATTCGATCACGTCGACCACATGGTTGTTGGCGTCGGGCTGGTACTTGACGAGGATCTCGCCGACCACGCCCACGCGCGGCTTGCGCGGGATGTCACGCAGTGGCAGCGCGTCGAAGCTCTTCACGATCTCCTTGAGGATCACCGTATACGGCAGGTAGCCCTTGCCGATGCGGGCCTTCGCAGTCCTGGAGTAGCCGTGGTGCTCGATGGTCTCACGCACGATCGTGTCCCACATCCCGTACAGCTCGTTGGCGCTGCCCGGCGTGGCCTCGTACGGGCGCACGCGCATCAGGCACTTGAGCAGCAGGTCGCCGATGATCAGCGCCTTAATCGCGCGGTGCAGCAGCGCCGGGGTCGGCGTGAATCCGGGGTTGGATTCCAGTCCCTGCGTACTGAGTGCGATCACAGGGATCTGCGGGTATCCGGCGTCCACCAACGCCTTGCGGATCAGGCCGAAGTAGTTGGTGGCACGGCACATGCCGCCGGTCTGCGTGATGGCCAAGGCCACCTTGTCGGCGTCGTACTTGCCTTCGATGATCGCGTTCACCAGCTGTCCGATCACCATGATGGCCGGATAGCAGGCGTCGTTGTTCACATACTTGAGGCCGATCTCCACGTCCTCGCGGCTCGCCACCTTGAGGATGTCGAACTTGTAGCCGCCGGACCGGATCACCGATTCGATGAGGGACATGTGGATCGGGCTCATCTGCGGGGCCACGATCGTGTAGTCCTTCTTCATCGACTTGCCGAAGGGGATCTTGTTCGCGTACTTCGACATCGTGGCGGAGTTGTGCGCACTACGGCCCGTCTTGCCGCCCTTGCCGGCCTTGCCCTTTCCGGCCGCGGCCTTGAGCTTCGGATTGCCGTCCATCACCGCGTCGAGCAGCACCTGACGGCCGGCGGTCGGGGCTGCGGAACCGGTCCTGCGGAATCCGGACGTCTTGGCAGACTGCCCGGCCGCCTGACCGGCGGCACCCTTCGCGTCCGCACCCTGTACACCGGCACCGAGCTCGATGGCGTACGGCTTCTTCACGAATCCGGCGTCGAGGTTCGCGGCGGGCATGACCTTGTCCATGTCGGCCTGCGCGGCCTCGAGCTGGCGACGGGCCTCCTCGTACCTGGCCTGCGCCTCGGCGAGACGGTTCTCGGCCATGGTCTCGCGGCGCACCTGCTCGGCGGTCTTCTGCATGGACTGAGCCGTCTGGGCCTCGGCGGTCTCGGCCTGTGCCGTCTGAGCCTCGGCGGTCTCGGCCTGTGCCGTCTGAGCCTCGGCACGTGCCTCCTCCTGAGCCTCCCGCTCCTCGCGGGCCTTGTTCGCCTCGCGCTCCTCCACCGCGGCCTTAAGCGAACGCAGGCGGATCTTGGCGGCGCCGAGGTTGGAGACCTCGTCGATCTTGAGCAGCGTGTACACGTCGGCCTTGTCGGCGAGGATCTCGGCCACCTGATCGGTGGTGATGGCGTCGAGGCCGCAGCCGAAGGAGTTGAGCTGCACGAGCTCCAGACCCGGATACGAGGCGACGAAATGCGCGGCCGCGTACAGCCGCGAATGGTAGGCCCACTGGTTGGTCACGCGCAGCGGCATACGGGTGACCTTACGATCGCCGACGTGCCGGAATCCGGCGGAATCCTTGGCCTTCGGATCCTTCTCGTCCGCGGAGAGGAATTCGGTCAGATGCAGGTCCTCGCCGGGCTGCAGCTCGCAGATCGAATCCTCGGAGAGCACGACCATGCCCAGTGCGCAGATGGTCTCGGGGATGCCGTGGTTGATCTCCGGGTCGATGTGGTAGGGGCGGCCGGCCAGCACGATGCCGCGGCAGTCGTGCTCCTTCATGTAGGCGAGCGCGCGCAGGCCCTCCTGCTGCACGTCGTGCTTGAACACCTTGTCTTCGGCGTATGCGGCCTTGACCGCGGTCTCGGCCTCCTCGCGGGTCACGTTGGCCCACGCGAACTCCTCGACGATGCGGTCGACCATGAGGTCGTGCTGGGCGAGGTTGAAGTACGGGCGCATGTAGCGGATCGACGGGTCGCGCAGTTCGGGCATGTTCGCGCCGATCACCACCGGGTAGTTGGCCACGACCGGGCAGTTGTAGTGGTTGTCGGTGTTCTCGACCAGGTTTTCCTCGTAGCTCACGCACGGGTAGAAGATCGTCTTGATGCCCTTGTTGAGCAGCCACTTGATGTGGCCGTGCACGAGCTTGGCCGGGTAGCAGATGTTCTCGGAGGCGATGGAGTCGATGCCCGTCTCGAACAGTTCGTGCGAGCTGCGTCCGGAGATCATCACCTTGAAGCCGAGCGAGGTGAGCAGCGTGAACCAGAACGGGTAGTTCTCGTACATGTTGAGCACGCGCGGGATGCCGATCTCGCCGCGGGTGGCCTTCTTGTCGGTGAGCCTGCGGTAGGAGAAGCAGCGCTTGTACTTGTACTCGTAGAGGTTCGGCCGGTCGGAGCGCTTCTTGCTGCGGTCGCCGCCGCGTTCGCAGCGGTTGCCGGTCACGTAGCGCGAGCCGTCGGCGAACGTGGTGATGGTGAGCTTGCAGTGGTTCTGGCACAGCTTGCACACGTCGCGTTCGGTGGTCATCGACAGGTCGTCGAGCTGTTCGCCGGAAAGGATGGACGAGACGGTGTGCTCGGCGTGCTCGCCGGAGCCTTCGTCGGCGGCGTCGACGTAGTGCATGCGGGCGGTGAGGGCCGCGCCGAACGCGCCCATGAGGCCGGCGATGTTCGGTCGGGTGACCTCGCGTCCGGTGAGCAGTTCGAAGGCGCGCAGCACGGCGTCGTTGAGGAACGTGCCGCCCTGCACCACCACGGTGTCGCCGAGTTCGCCGGCGTCGCGCAGCTTGATCACCTTGTACAGCGCGTTGCGCACCACGGAATAGCACAGGCCGGCCGCGATGTTCTCCATCGAGGCGCCTTCCTTCTGCGCCTGCTTGACGGAGGAGTTCATGAACACGGTGCAGCGCGAGCCCAGATCGACCGGATGGTCGGAGTTGAGCGCGGCCTGCGTGAACTCCTGGATGGTCAGGCCCATCGACTGGGCGAAGGTCTGCAGGAACGAGCCGCAGCCGGAGGAGCATGCCTCGTTGACGGCGATCGAGTCGATCACGCCGTCGGTGATGGCCAGGTACTTCATGTCCTGACCGCCGATGTCGATGACGGCGGTGACGCCGGGGCTCACCATTTCGGCGCCGCGGTAGTGGGCCATGGTCTCGACCACGCCCTCGTCGAGGTGCAGGCCGGTGGTGATCAGGCCCTCGCCGTAGCCGGTGGCGCAGGAGCGGGCGATCCAGGCGCCTTCGGGCAGTTCGCTCTGGATCTTCCTGACGATGTTGACGGCGGCCGTCAGCGGGCTGCCCTCGTTGTTCGCGTAGCTCGACCACACGATCTCGCGGTCGTCGTTCACCAGCGTGGCCTTGATCGTGGTGGAGCCGGCGTCGATGCCGAGGAAGTGCGGGCCCTTGGCGCCCTCGAGCGTGCCGATGTGGATGTGCTCGCGGTGGTGGCGTTCGTTGAACGACTCACGATCGGCCTCGGTATCGAACAGCGGCGGCATGGTGGGCGTGTTGCTCGGCAGGTTCTTCAGCTGCTCGAGCGCGTCGATGAGCTGGGCGCAGGTGCGCGGCACGTAGCGCTTGGCATCCTCCTCGTTGTCGGCGTTCGCGCTGTCGCCGGCGAGCAGGGCCGCACCGTAGGCCACGTACAGGTGGGCCTCCTCGGGCAGGATGAACTCCTTGACGCGGTCCTTGAGCGCACGGCGGAACGCCTCGCGCAGCTCGGAGAGGAAGAACAGCGGGCCGCCCAGGAAGATCACGTTGCCGCGGATCGGGCGGCCGGATGACAGTCCGGCGATGGTCTGCGTGGCCACCGCGGTGAAGATGGACGCGGCCAGATCGGGTTTCGCGGCGCCGTCGTTGATCAGCGGCTGCAGATCGGACTTGGCGAACACGCCGCATCGGGAGGCGATCGGGTAGAGCGTCTCGTACTGCTTGGCCATGTCGTTGAGGCCGGAGGCGTCGGTGTCGAGCAGCGTGGCCATCTGGTCGATGAACGCGCCGGTGCCGCCGGCGCAGGAGCCGTTCATGCGCTGCTCCGGCGTGGGCTTGAGGTACGTGATCTTCGCGTCCTCGCCGCCGAGCTCGATGATCACGTCGGCCTGCGGATACTTCTTGTCGATGGCCACCGTCTCGGCGATGACCTCCTGAACGAACGGCACATGCATGTTGTCGGCCAGCGCGAGGCCGCCCGAACCGGTGATGGCCAGCTGCACGGGCTCGTCGCCGCGGCCGTCCTCGTCAAGCTGCTTCCTGATGTCGACCATCAGCCCCGACACCGTGGCACGCACGTTGGCGTGGTGACGCCGGTAGTCGGCAAACAGGATCCGCTGACCGGGCGCGGCCAACGGGGAATTCTCGGCCGATCGGTCGGCGGCCCCATCCCGTCCGTTCTCCCGATCCAGCACGACGGCCTTCACCGTCGTCGATCCGATATCCAGACCGATTCTGATGCAGTCGTTCGTGTTCAACTCCGGCATACCTCATCCTTCACATTCTCGGCGTGCAACCCTAGCACCTAGGCCTCGACCTCTCAGTACCCTTCACGCATATCCCTTACGAATCGTAGTCGGACCCCCACCGCAATCGACCATTATGACCGTGGTGTACCGCACATTTCGGCGCATGGCGTACCAATCCCGACACTTGTCGGATTTCAGTCGGATTTCGGTCGGGAACCCGGCGGGGACCGATCGCGGTCACCCGGGTCCGTTACCGATCTCCCGATCCCGTTACCGGCCGCCCGGTCCGTTACCGATTCCCGGTCAGCTCTCCTGTCCCTCGCCTTCGGCACGGTCCTTGCCGTAAATCTCGGGGATGAACCGCTCCTGATCGTGCAGCTTGGCCCACAGCACCGGCTCGCGCACCTCCAGCGATTTCGGCACGTCGAGGATCCGCTGGTTCGAGGATCCGCGGAACTGCAGGAGGGAATCCCTGCGGTCCTTGATGTACCGGCCGTCCACGAGCACGTCGATCATGCCCAGCAGTTCGAGCTTGTCGGGGGTCTCCCCCGGCCGCATGAGCTCCTCCCAGGTGTAGCCGGTCCAGCTCCAGATGTCCTTGTCGTGGCCGAATTCCTCACGGATCCGTTTGGCCAGCGGGATCAGGATCGGGGTGTTAAGCAGGGGTTCGCCGCCGAGGAACGTGATGCCCTGCACCCACGGCTGGGACAGGTCGTCGATGATGTGGTCCTCCAGTTCCGGCCCGTATTCGTAGCCGGCCTGGAAATCCCAGATGGACGAGTTGAAGCAGTCGTCGCAGCGGAACGGGCAGCCGGAGACGTAAAGCGAGCAGCGGATGCCCTCGCCGTCGGTGACCACGAACCGCTTGTAATCGGCGATCATGCCGGCGCTCATGCGACGGCCGTCCCACTGGCCGGCCCGGGGATCGTTGGCGAATTCACTGGGCACGCACGGTCCGCGGCCCGTCTCGCCCGCCGCATAGTCATGGTGGCGGACCTTCTTCCACCCCTCACCGTATGGCATGACGTCTCCTTTCCCTTGGGTCTCTCCGGTCTCTCGGTCTTTTCCTGTCTTCCCCGGTCTTTTTCCGGTCTCCGATGATCTCAGATGGTCTCCGACAACGAAAAAGGCCTCTCCCGACTCGGGAGAGGCGATATGCGCGGATCGGACCGGGCCGGGGACGGGCGTGGCGCCACGTCCTCATGCCCGGACCGATCCGCATGGCACGGTCACTTGGTGTCTTCGAACCATTCGCGCACGGAGCCGTTGTCCAGCGTGACGCGACCGGTCTCGCCGGCCATGTGCTTCACGCGGTGCACGATCTCCTCGTGACGGCCGTGCACCATCGGGCGCTGGACCGGGTTGCCCAGGTAGCCGCAGGTGCGCTTGGTGACGTTGCACTTGTCGGGGTCGGAGTTGCCGCACTCGGGGCAGCGGAAGCCCTCGTCGGTGGGCTCGAAGTCGCCCTGGTAGCCGCACTCGAAGCAGTGGTCGATCGGTGTGTTGGTGCCGAGGTAGCCGATGCCGATGTTGTAGGCGTAGTCCCACACGGCCTCGAGGGCCTTGGGGTTGTCCTGCAGGCACGGGTACTCGCAGTAGTTGATGAAGCCGCCGGAGGCGAGGTACGGGAAGTCCTTCTCGTAGGCCAGCTTCTCCATCGGGGTGGGCTGCAGCCACACCGGGTAGTGGAAGGAGTTGGTGTAGAAGTCGTGGTCGGTCACGCCGTCGATCACGCCGAACTTCTCGCGGTCCATGCGGTTGAAGCGGTCGGTGAGCGACTCGGCCGGCGTGGAGTACACGGAGTAGTGGTAGCCCTCGGCGGCGCTCCACTGCTTGCACAGGTCGTTCATGCGCTGCACGATGGAAAGCGCGAACTTCTTGCCGTTCTCGTCCCAGCTGTGGTCGGTCATCCAGTTCTTGCCGAAGAACACGGCGGTGGTCTCGTACAGGCCGATGTAGCCGAGCGAGACGGTGGCGCGGCCGTTCTTGTACAGGCTGTCGACGCTGTCGGTGGCCTTCAGGCGGCCGAAGGCGCCGTAGCGGTACAGCGTGGGGGCGTTGACCGGGGTGGCCTGCTTGCAGCGCATGATGCGGAACTGCAGGGCCTGGTGAGCCACCTCCATGCGCTGGTTGAACAGCTTCCAGAAGCGGTTGACGTCGCCGTGGGATTCCAGCGCGATGCGCGGCACGTTCACGGAGACGACGCCGAGGTTCATGCGGCCGTCGGTCACGTCCTTGCCGGTCTTCGGGTCCTTCCAACCCTGCAGGAAGGAACGGCAGCCCATCGGGGCCTTGAAGGAGCCGGTGATCTTCACGATGTTCTCGTAGAACACCACGTCGGGGTACATGCGCTTGGTGGCCGATTCGAGCGCCAGCTGCTTGATGTCGTAGTTGGGGTCGGACGGCTGGGCGTTCACGCCCTTCTTCACCGTGAAGACCAGCTTCGGGAAGATGGCGGTGTGACGGTCCTTGCCGAGGCCGCGGATGCGGTTGAGCAGGATCGCACGCTGGATCTCGCGGGCGAACCAGCTGGTGCCGAGGCCGAAGCCGACGGTGACGAACGGGGTCTGGCCGTTGGAGACGCGATTGGAGTTGATCTGGTACTCCATGGTCTGCATGGCGTCGTAGATGGCCTTGCGGGTCATGATCTTGGCGTAGATCTCACGCAGCTGCTCGAGCTCGGGCAGGTCCTCGTCGAACGCGGTGTCGGCGGGCAGCGGCTCGCGGTTCTCGAAGTGCAGCCACTTGGGCTCCTGAGCCTTGAGGCCGGCGATCATGTCCTCGGCCACGGCGATCGGGGTGCTGTCGGGGATCATGGCCTCGGCCATGGCGAGGTTCTTCGCGTAGTCGCGCTTGGCGTACGGCTCGAGCATCTCGTCGCAGCGGTTCACGGTCTGGCCGCCGTACTGGCAGCCGGCGATGTCCTTGATGATCTGGGTGATCTGGGTGGCGGCGGTGCCGATGGACTTCGGGGAGTCCATCATCGCGTTGCCCAGCGCGAAGCCGTGGGCCAGCATGTCGCCGAAGTCCGGCAGGGAGCAGTTGCTCATGGCGGTGAACGGCGAGTAGTCGGCGTCGTGGAAGTGGATGTCGCCCTTCATGTGGGCGTTGGCCACCACCTCGGGCAGCATGGAGAACGCGGAGGCCTTGGAGACGGCGCCGGCGAGCAGGTCGCGCTGGGTGGCGTAGACGTTGGAGTCCTTGTTGGCGTTCTCGCGCACGAGGGCCTCGTCCTTGTTCATCAGGCGCTTGACGGCCTCGTTGATGTCGGTGGCCTTGGCGCGCTCGATGTCCTTGTTCAGACGGTAGTTGGTGTAGGTGCGGGCCACCTCGTACAGGTGCTCGTCGATCAGCGCGTGCTCGACGAGGTTCTGGATCTCCTCGATCTTGGCGGGGCCGGTGTAGCGGTCCTGGATCTCGCCCTCCACGCGGTTGGCGATGTCGCGGATGGTCTGCTCCTCCTCCGGACCGACCTTCTTGTCGAGGTCGGAGTAGGCCGCCTCGACGGCGTTGATGATGTTGACGGGGTCGAAATCGACGACGCGTCCGTCACGCTTCTCGACGAGAACGGTATCGGCGGTATCGGTGGCGGCATCCCGCTCCACGGTCTGCGGATCCAGCACCTGCATGTTCATCCAGCACCCTCCTGTGACTTCAAAAACAACTGCTTCAACGACTTCATGAGGTCGTTTCCAGCCGGGACCTCAACAACCGGCCCATAGAACAATATAGGAGATCGACCACAATATCTAGTCGGTTTCCGCCGGGCGGGAAGTATATCTAGTGGTTTTCGGCTCAATCATGCGGAAAAGACGCCGCTCAGCCATTTTGCTCTGGCGTGTCGTCCGGCCCGGCCGGCGAGCCGTGCGGAACCACGACGAAACCCCGGGGGCCCTGTGCCGCCTATGCCGCGGCGGCCACGAATGCACGAAGATAGCCGGTCGCTCGGACGTTGCGCCCGGTGTGAGTTGCGTCACCATCCAAGCGTGACGAACCTCACATCGGGGAGCGGAGGGACGGGGACGGATCGGGACGGACAGGCGCAACACGACCACGACACGACCACGACACGAAAAACAGGGAGATATCTCCCGGTTTTTTCCACGCGGCCGACAATGGAGTCAGACAGTGGCCTATCAGGGACCGACCGGACGGCCGCGGACCGGCGAACCGGATCACAGGCCGGCGAACCGAATCGCAGACCGTACGGTTGTCCCGAAGATGACGGAAAGTTGAGCACATGACCGATACGCCTTTCCCCAACGCCCCGCAGACGGGGCCCGATCCCGCGCAGCCGCTGCCACGGCTGGCCCGGGACACCTCTCCCGACAACCCATGGCCGGTGAGCCTGCTGAGCCGCAAGTACCATGACGCCGTGGCCAAATGGCCCGGCACCTGGATCGAGGGACAGATCTCCGAGATCAACACCCGACGGTCCGGTTCCGCATACCTCACCGTCCGGGACAACGTGGAGGACATCTCGCTGAGCGTCACCGGATTCGGCCGGTTCGCCCAGATGGCCCGCGAGTTCCGTCAGGGCGACCGCGTGATCCTGCACGGCAAGCCGGACGTGTGGATGAAGCAGACGCGACTGAGCTTCATGGGGGACGACATCCGCCGGGTGGGCAAGGGCGACCTCATGGCCCAGATCGAGGAGCTGCGCAGGCGGCTCAAAGGCGAGGGCCTGTTCGACGCCGAGAACAAGGTGCCGCTGCCCGAATTCCCGCACCGGATCGGCCTGATCTGCGCGCCGCACGCCCGCGCCGAAGGCGATGTGATCACCAATGCGCGTCTGCGCTGGCCCACCATCGAGTTCACCGTGGTGCATGCGCATGTGCAGGGGCCGAGCTGCCCGCCCGACGTCGTGGCCGCGATCCGCAAGCTGGACGCCGATCCGAGCGTGGACGTGATCATCGTGGCGCGAGGCGGAGGCAGCTTCGAGGATCTGCTGGGCTTCTCGGACGAATCGGTGGTGCGCGCCACCGCGGCATGCGTCACGCCCATCGTCTCGGCCATCGGACACGAGGACGATTGGACGCTGATCGAGCTCGCCGCCGATCTGCGCGCCTCGACGCCCACCGACGCGGCCAAGCGCGTGGTGCCGGACGTCAACGAGCAGCTGGCGATCGTCGATGAGGCGCGGCGGCGAATCCGCGACCGCATCCGGTTCCGCGTGGATAACGAACGCCGACTGATCGAAGGCTACGCGAACCGTCCGAGCCTCAACCGGCCGCTCACCATGCTGGACAAGCCACAACGGTTCGTGGACGACGCGCGCAGGCGCCTCGACATCGGCATGCGACGCATCACGGACGACGCCTCGCTCACCGTGGAGAAGCTCCATGCCTCGCTCACCGCGCTCAGCCCTCAGTCCACGCTCGACCGCGGATACGCCGTGGTGCAGGACGCGCATGGGCACGTGGTCGCCGATTCGGCGGACGTGCACGCGGGCGATGGAGTCACGGTGACGCTACGACGCGGCCGCATCCGCGCCACGGTGGATGAGGCCGACGTCGCCGAAGCCGGTGCCGCCAGCAAGCCTGCCGAATGAATCCAGATAACCGCACCAACGAACTAGACGAACCACGAACTAAACGAACCATACGTACCAACGAAATCACAAAGGAGCATTCCGATGACCGATACGAACGATCAGGCACAGTCCACCATCCCCGCACTGAGTGACGAGGAGCTGGCCCGCATCAACGCCCTGAGCTACGAGGAGGCCCGAGACCAGCTGATTCAGGCCGTGCAGGCGCTGGAGGCCGGAGGACTGGATCTCGACGCCTCGATGCGTCAGTGGCAGCTCGGCGAGGCACTGGCCAAGCGTGCGCAGAAGCTGCTTGACGACGTCCGCGCCCAGCTCGATCAGGCCCAGGCCGATCAGGCCAGCGCCGGCGCCACGGCCGGTACCCAGTCCAATCTGGAGTAGGTGACACTGGAGTAAGGCGGAGTGCCTGTCACTTCACGTACAGCGTGTCGATCAGAGCCGCATGATCCGTGCCGCTGATCCGATGAACGGTCAGCCCTTCGGATCTCAGGCTCCGATCGATCACGATATGGTCGATGGCGAACAGCAGGGGCACTCCGGGCCGGTTCGCCGGCCATGAGAACGTGAATCCACGACCCTCCTGCCGTGCGGCGTCCGCGAAGCGATCGCCGAGAATGTTGCGGAACGGCGCATGATCATAGGTGGAGTTGAAATCCCCCATGAACACATAGGTGACCGATCCCGAGGTGACGGAGGACCGCGAGCGCAGCAGGGCGATCTCGTCCAGGGAGCGCTTCCACAGCGACCAATAGTCGGCGACCGGCGCGGTGGTGTGCACGGACACGAAGCGCAACGACCGGTTCATGCCCTTGACCGTCACCGTGCCAGACGGCATCTGGGATGCGCTGGAATTGACCTCGTCCTTCACCGCGCCGACCAGCGGCGTCGAGGACCACAGTCCGTTGCCGTACACACCGTCGGCGTAGGCGGTCTGCGAATACGGCAGGTACTGGCCCAACCCGGCCTTCTCGAGTCGGGAGACGAAATCCTTGGTAGTCTCCTGCAGCGCCAGCACCTGCACGCCTTCGGACCTCACCAGCGACACGATCTGTTCGGCGTCCGCATTGCCCTTGTAGACGTTGCACGTCATCACCCGAATGCCCGACGAAGATGCCGAGGACGACCCCGAAGCCGCGGACGTGGACGATGCCGAGGACGTGGACGAGGAGCCTTTATCGAAGATGTTGGTGAAGAAGGGCGCCTGCCAGAACGCCTGCAAGGCCAGACTGGCCACCATCAGCGCGGCGATCGCACGATGACGGCCCAGCAGCGCCAGCAGCAGGGCAACGGCCGCGACCAGTGCGAACCATGGGGTTGCCGCGATGATCACGGGCACATACGGCAGCATGCTCCATTCACTCGGCAGCAGCCGGCATACGATGCCCACCAGTGCGATCAGCGCCAGCACGTACGCCAGCGCGCCGCACAGCACCCGTCTGATTCCATGCTCCCTGCCCACGGCGATCACTCCCCTGCCATGCATGCCATCATGGTTCGACGACGACCGGACGGCCGACGGCGAAAACCCTGCGGCGAACGGATGGGTCCTGCCGCAAGCGAACGTGGGCCATCATACGCAGGTTTGCGATGAATCCCCTGTGAATGGGCCACGACTTCACTGCGAACACACATGTTGTCACGTCGGCGCAAAACCGTGTATTATTGACCGTCGTTGCCTTGCCTCGGTAGCTCAGGGGATAGAGCACCGCTCTCCTAAAGCGGGTGTCGTGCGTTCGAATCGCATCCGGGGCACGAACGAATCGAGGGGGCCTGTGATCCAGCGGATTCATTCCACCGGATCACAGGCCCCTCGTCGTATCCGCGCACGCTATCACATTCATGCACGATACCGGCGTGCACGATACCGGCTATGCGTTCTTCGGCGCCAGCTGGACGGCGGTGCCGGAGGCCGTGACCATGAGCATGTCACCCTGACCGAGCACCTCGTAGTCGATGTCCACGCCGACCACGGCATGGGCCTGCAGGGCCGCGGCACGCTGCTCCAGCTCGGCCAGCGCCTGATTGCGGGCGTTGACCAGCTCGTCCTCATATCCCTGACTGCGTCCGCCGAAGACATTGCGCAGTCCGGCACCGATGTCCTTGAGAATATTGACGCCGGAGATCACCTCGCCGAACACGATGCCGTAATATCCGGTGATGACGTATCCCTCCACGCTCGGAGTCGTGGTCACGATCATATTTGGCTCCTTAACTGTTGTCGTCTTATTGCCTGTTTGTCTGTCGTCTTACTGTCGCCGTCGATGCCGTGTCACTGTCGATGCCGGCCGACGTTCCCGTCCGGCCGCTCCTCGCCGCCGGGAACGTCGCCCTGCACGGCGTCTCCGGTCAGCAGGGCGTTGGTCACCTCGCTGTACAGGTTCTGGAATCCTGCGGGCGTGGAGGCCGGCAGCACCACGGTCTTGGAGTTGCGGGACTCCGACAGCGAGCGCATCACATCCAGGTACTGGTTGAACATCACGATCTGGTTGACCTCGCCGATGTCCATGCCCACGGCGTGCAGGCTCTTGATCTGGTCGACGATGCCGTTGGCGATCTCCCTTCGGTAGTTCGCTTGACCCTCACCCTGAAGCCGCACCTTCTCCGCGTCGGCCTGCGCCTGCGTCTCGATGGCGATGCGCTGCGCCTCGGCACGCTGCCTCGTGGCCTCCTTCTCACGCTGGGCGGCGTTGATCGAATCCATGGCCTGCTTGACCTGATCTGACGGGTCGAGCGCGGTGATCAGCGTCTTGACCACGGTGAAGCCGAAACGCTGCATCTCGTTGCCCACCGTCCGCTGCACGTCGAGCGCCACGTCGTCCTTGCGGGCGAACGCGTCGTCAAGGCTGAGCATCGGGATGGCGGAACGCAGCGCATCCTCCATGTAGCTGCGCAGCTGAGCCGCCGGGTTCTGCAGCTCGTAGTAGGCGGTGGCCACGTTGCGCGGGTCCACGCGGAACTGGGTGGAGGCCACCACGGTGACGAACACGTTGTCCAGCGTCTTGGTCTCCAGCTTGACGTCAAGCTGGCTGACCCGAAGGTTCATCTTCTGGGCGATGTGATCGATCACCGGGATCTTGATGTGCAGACCGGCCGTGGTGACCACGTGGAACTTGCCCAGACGTTCGATCACATAGGCGTTCTGCTGGGGCACGATATACAGACTGAGAAACAGGATGACCACGATCAGCGCCAATACCACCAGCACGAACATGGATCCGAGGATTGAGGCCGCTCCCGCCATGATTTTCCCTTCCCTTGCACCGCACATCCGTGTACGGCATCCGTTTCGATTCAACCACGCCCCTGTAATAATGGGGAGATATCTCCCTATTTGCCGCGTGTCGCCGCGTACCCCGTGTTCCATTACGACTCACTCCGTTACACTGTGCTCCATGACTTCCGACCATGACAACCTTCGCAACCACAACGGGCATCGACCGCGCGTCGCGCCGGGCACCATCCGTACCGTCGGCACGAAACCGCGAGGACGGAACGCGACGGCGTCGGCCACCTCATCGGCGTCCACAGACCCGGCGTCCACAGACCCGACGTCCACAGACCCGTCGTCCGCCGTGAATCCGGTCCGTCTGTGGCTGCCGAATCAGCATGGCGCGTGGGCGATGGTACTGCTGCCGTCCCTGGCCGCCGTGGTCGTCTCCGGGGCCGACTGGCGCGGCATATGGCTGCTGCTGTGCTGGGCGCTGTGCTACTGCCTGCAGTTCTGTACGGCCCGATGGGTCAAGGCGTTCGGATCGGCGAAAAGCTCACGACCGTCGGCAGCGACCTCGTCGGCAACCTCGTCGGCAACGATCCGTCGCCGGGCCGATCGTCTGACCCAATACCGGCGTCCGGTGATCGTCTATGCGCTCGTACTGCTGGTCTTCGGCGGCATTCCCCTGCTGCTGTCCTCCCCCGGCCTGCTCCGGTGGGCTCCGGCGTATGCCGCGCTGTTCGCCCTGTCGCTGCTGGCGGCGTATCTTCGGCACGAACGTTCCCTGTGGGCGAATGCGACGGCCATCCTGGCCTCTTGCCTGATGCCGGTACTCATCTGCTCGGTCGGATCGTCCGCGCTGCGCCGGGCATGCGCCTTCGATACGTCGTCAGGCACCGATGCGCAGTTCGGTGCCTGCGCGGCCGAGGTGACGCGGTATCAGTCGATCATCGCCGCCCCGTCGAATCCCTGGGATCTCCGGTCCCCCGGCTACTGGCGGTCGTGGTGGCCGGACGGGTCGGTGCCGTCGGCCGGCCTCATCCTGCTCGTCGTATTCACGCTCGCCCAGTTCGGCTCCGTATTGTTCGTCAAGACCATGATCCGCGAGCGCGGCAGTCGCGTGTACTATGTGGCTTCGGTGGCATGGCACGCCGTTCTTGTGGTGGCCGGATTCGAGATCGGCTCCATCAGTTCCATCGGCTCCACCGGTTCCATCGCCGGGGATGGGAACGCCGTCAAGACCGTGGTTCTGGGCTGCATCGCACTGGCTCTGCTGGCCCGGGCTGCGGTCACGCCGATGATCGCCCGACGTCGACCGGTCAGACCACTTGCGGTGGGCATCATCGAGATCGTCGCCAGTCTGCTGACGTTCGCCGCCGCCATCGTCGTCGTTCTGTAAGACCAGTCCGTCCAGCCAGTCCGAACGAACGAACAGCCCGAACGAATGGCCAGCCCGAACCGGCTGGCCGGATAACGAAAGCCAGACGACGAATTGGTTGAACAACGAAAAAGGGCCTCTCCTTTCGGAGAAGCCCTTGACTTCGGGGTGGCTAACGTGGCTCGAACACGCGACCTTCTGAACCACAATCAGATGCTCTACCAACTGAGCTATAGCCACCATGTGCGTGATCTTGGCGAACCAATTCCGCGCAACAGGTGAAAACTATACAGGAATATCGCCGGCCCGCAACTCGAGCTCCCTTCGGCGTGTCGCGGCACGTCTCCACGCCGCCGGACCGTTGCAATATCAAGCCGTTTGCGCCTGATTGCACCCGATCACGTCATTGATACACCCACCACATCCACCGACCCGCGCCACACCCGCATGGTGGGCGAATGCCGTCGAAGATGTCACAATGGAGGCATGAACGAATCCTCCCGCATTGATTCCGTCAACACCGTCAACACCGTTTCCCCCAACGATTCCGACCCCGCCGACCGTCCCGTCGTCGTGCGCGATCATCCGCTGGGTTCCCCGCTTGGCCGCACCCGCACCCGCGCGCTGCTGCTCGGCTCCGGAGAACTGGGCAAGGAGATCGCCATCGCCCTGATGCGCGTGGGCGTATGGGTGTGCGCCGCCGACTCCTATGAGGGCGCCCCCGCCCAGCAGGTGGCCCACGAGGCCCGAGTGCTCGACATGGCCGACCCCGCCCAGCTGCGCGCCCTGTTCGACGAGGTGAAGCCCGACATCGTCATCCCCGAGATCGAGGCGATCGCCACCGACGAACTGGCCCGCGCCGCCAAGGCCGGCATTCAGGTGGTCCCCAGCTGCGAGGCCGCCCAGATCTGCATGGATCGCGAGCGTCTGCGCCGTCTGGCCGCCGAGGATCTCGGCCTGCCCACCACGCCGTACCGCTTCGCCGGCAGCGAGGAGGAACTGGCAGCCGGCGCCGAGGCCGTGGGCTTCCCCTGCGTGGTCAAGCCGGTGATGAGCTCGTCCGGTCACGGCCAGTCGGTGTTGAGGAGCGCCGAGGACGTGCCGTACGCCTGGCAGGTGGCGCAGACCGAAGGCCGCGTGGCCAAGGAGCATCAGACCAGCCGTGTGGTGGTGGAGGCGTTCGCGCCGCTGGACTACGAGCTGACCGTGCTCACCGTGAGCTCCAGCTCCGGCGTCGTGACCTGCGAGCCGATCGGCCAGCGCCAGCAGGACGGCGACTACCGCGAGTCCTGGCAGCGGGCGGCGATCACCGACCAGACCCGCGCCACCGCCCGCTCCTATGCCGAGCGGATCGTGCAGGGACTGACCGATCTGGCCCGCAGGAACGGCGAGACCGGCTGGGGCGTGTACGGCGTGGAGCTGTTCGTGCTGCGCAACGGCGACGTGCTGTTCAACGAGGTCTCCCCCCGCCCGCACGACACGGGCATGGTGACGATGATCTCCCAGTTCCTCAACGAGTTCACGCTGCATGCCTACGCGATTCTCGGCGTCGGCGTGAGCGCGGAGGCCGTGGAGCTGCGCGACCCCAAGTTCGCGTACGCGAGCCACGCGATCGTGATCCACGGCAAGGGCGAGGTGACGTTCACCAACATCGCCGGAGCGCTGGCGAATCCGTTCACCGATCTGCGCATCTTCGGCAAGCCCGGCGTGGACGGCGAGCGGCGCATGGCGGTGGCGCTGGCCACCGGACGCACCGAATGCGAGGCCCGCGGACGCGCCCGCGACGTGGCGCTGATGCTCAAGGCCGACGTCGAGGACGTCAAGTAACAGGCCTAGCGGCAGGCCACCAACGCGATACCAAGCGGCGGGGCGCCGAAACGGCGAATTGTAGCCGCCGCTTGGTATCGTAATTGACGATTATTCACCCCTGATTTTCACTCCGGTAACGCTGTGAGAAAGGTCATGATGGAGAAGCTGGAAAAGCTCTACGAGGGCAAAGCCAAGAAAATGTACGCCACTGACGACCCCGAGGTGCTGTGGGTCGAGTACTCCAACCAAGCCACCGCCTTCAACGGCGAGAAGAAGGAGCAGATCGCCGGCAAGGGTCAGCTCAACAACCGCATCACCACGGTGCTGTTCGACCTGCTCAAGGCCCGCGGCGTGGAAAGCCACTTCATCAAGCAGATCAACGAGACCGACCAGCTCGTGCGCAAGATGACGATGTTCCCGCTGGAGATCATCATGCGCAACGTGGCCGCCGGCTCCTTCGCCAAGCGTTACGGCGTGGAGGAGGGCACCGAGCTCAAGAAGCCGATCCTCGAGTTCTGCCTGAAGTCCGACGATCTGGGCGACCCGTTCATCAACGATGACGGTATCATCGCGCTGGGCATCG
The DNA here is from genome assembly GCF_002802905.1 of Bifidobacterium simiarum. GTDB lineage: Bacteria > Actinomycetota > Actinomycetes > Actinomycetales > Bifidobacteriaceae > Galliscardovia > Galliscardovia simiarum. The sequence goes on along the minus strand of NZ_PEBK01000001.1, from coordinate 172,383 downwards.
CCACCGAGGAGGAGCTCGCCGAGATCTCCCGTCAGGCCCGCGAGGTCAACAAGCAGCTTTCCGACATCTTCTCCAAGATCGACGTGAAGCTGGTGGACTTCAAGATCGAGGAGGGCAAGACCTCCGACGGCACGATCCTGCTGGCCGACGAGATCACCCCCGACACCTGCCGCCTGTGGGATCAGAAGGACCACTCCGGCAAGGTCGAGCACCTCGACAAGGACCTGTTCCGCCGCGGTCTGGGCTCGATCATCCCGGCCTACGAGGAGATCGATTCCCGCCTCGAGGCTCTGGCCAAGGCCGAGGGCGTCGAGATCAAGTAAGACGATTACCGGCCCGTATCCATTACGATGCGGGCCTTTTCTATCCTTTCCATCCCTGTTCTATCGTTTCTATCGTTTCGGAAGGATGATAGCGTGGTCTATCGCGTGTATGTAGAGAAGAAGCCCGGCTTTGACGTCGAGGCCCAGCAGCTGAAGGGCGAGCTCAACACCATCGTGGGCGTCGAGGGCCTGTCCGGCCTGCGGGTGATCAACCGCTACGACGTCGAGGGCATCAGCGAGGAGCTGTTCGCCCGCACCGTGCCCACCGTGTTCAGCGAGCCCCAGGTGGACGATGTGGCGTACGATCTGCCCGATTTCGGCGGCGCCCGCGTGTTCGCCATCGAGTACCTGCCCGGCCAGTTCGATCAGCGGGCCGATTCCGCCAGCGAGTGCATCCAGCTGATCAGCCAGGGCGAACGGCCGACCGTGCGCTCCGCCAAGCTGTACGTGCTCGAGGGCGATCTCGCCGACGATGACGTCGAGGCGATCAAGCATTACGTGATCAACCCGGTCGAGGCCCGCGAGGCGTCGCTGGCCACCCGCGAGACGCTGAAGACCAAGGTGCCGGTGCCCGGCAAGGTGGAGGTCATCGACGGCTTCCGCACGCTGGACGCCGAGGCCGGCCAGCGGTTCATCGACGAGCGTGGCCTGGCAATGGATCTCGCCGACCTCGAGTTCTGCCAGCGCTACTTCACCGAGGAAGGCCGCGACCCCACGATCACCGAGATCAAGGTGATCGACACCTACTGGTCCGACCACTGCCGTCACACCACGTTCGGCACGCGACTGGAGAACGTGACGATCGACGACGCCACGGTGCAGGCCGCGTTCGACAAGTACCTCGCCATCCGCCACGAGCTGGGCCGCGACGCCAAGCCGGTGTGCCTGATGGACATGGGCACGATCGGCGCCAAGTACCTCAAGGCGCACGGCGTGCTGAAGAACCTCGACGAGTCGGAGGAGATCAACGCCTGCACCGTCAAGGTGAAGGTGGACGTCAACGGCCACGACGAGGACTGGCTGTTCCTCTTCAAGAACGAAACGCACAACCACCCCACCGAGATCGAGCCGTTCGGTGGCGCGGCCACCTGCATCGGCGGCTGCATCCGCGACCCCCTGTCGGGCCGTTCCTACGTGTATCAGGCCATGCGCGTCACCGGCGCCGGAGACCCGACCGTGCCGGTGAGCGAGACGCTGCAGGGCAAGCTGCCGCAGCGCAAGCTGGTGACCACCGCGGCCGCCGGCTACTCCTCCTACGGCAACCAGATCGGTCTGGCCACCGGTCAGGTCGATGAGATCTACCACCCGGGCTATGTGGCCAAGCGCATGGAGGTGGGTGCCGTCGTGGCAGCCACCCCGGCCGATCACGTCCGTCGCGAAACCCCGGCCCCCGGCGACAAGATCATCCTGTTGGGCGGCCGCACCGGCCGTGACGGCATCGGCGGCGCCACCGGTGCCTCCAAGGCGCATAACGTGGAGTCCCTGGAGCTCGACGGCGCCGAGGTGCAGAAGGGCAACGCCCCCGTGGAGCGCAAGCTGCAGCGTCTGTTCCGCCGCGGCGACGCCTGCCGCCTGATCAAGCGTTGCAACGACTTCGGCGCGGGCGGCGTCTCCGTGGCCGTGGGCGAGCTGGCCGACGGCCTGTACGTGGATCTCAACGCCGTGCCGAAGAAGTACGAGGGTCTGGACGGCACCGAGCTGGCCATTTCCGAGTCTCAGGAGCGCATGGCCGTGGACGTGGCCGCCGAAGACGTGGACGAGTTCCTCGGCTATGCCCGCGAGGAGAACCTCGAGGCCACGGTGATCGCCACCGTGACCGAGGATCCGCGCATGACCATGGTGTGGAACGGCGACGCGATCGTGGATCTCAGCCGCGAGTTCCTCGCATCCAACGGCGCGCCGAAGCATCAGGACGTGCACGTCAAGGCCCCCGAATCGTATGAGACCCCGTGGATGGCCGGCTCGCTCGCCGACCGCATGACCAGCCTGGTCACCGATCTCAACGTGGCCTCCAACAAGGGCCTATCCGAACGCTTCGACTCCACGATCGGCGCGGGCACCGTGCTCATGCCGTTCGGCGGCCGCCGCCAGCTCACCCCGAGCCAGGCCATGGTGGCCAAGTTCCCGGTGTTCGGCGAGACCACCACCGCCTCGGCGATGGCATGGGGCTTCAACCCGTACATCATGAGCCGCAACCAGTTCACCGGCGCCTACCTGTCCGTGGTCGAGTCCATCGCCAAGCTGGTGGCCACCGGTTTCAAGCGCGAGAACGCCTACCTGAGCTTCCAGGAGTACTTCGAGAAGCTGCGTGACGAGCCGGAACGCTGGGGCAAGCCGATGGCCGCGGTGCTCGGCGCGCTCATGGCGCAGGTCGATCTCGGCGTCGGCGCGATCGGCGGCAAGGACTCCATGTCCGGCACCTTCGAGCATCTGGACGTGCCGCCCACGCTGATCAGCTTCGCCGTGGCCTGCGGCCCGATGGGCAACACCGTCTCCCCCGAGTTCAAGAAGGCCGGTCACACGCTGGTGCGCATCGCCCCGCGTTATCAGGCCGACGGACTCACCCCCGATCCGGAGAGCCTGATCGAAACGCTGTCCGTGGTGGAGGGCCTGATCGAGGACGGCATGGTGGCCGCGGCTGCCACGCCCGGCTACGGCTGCACCGCCGAGACGCTGTTCAAGATGACCGTGGGCAACCGCATCGGCGTGGCGCTCGACCCGTCGATCGCCGTGGACGACCTGTTCACCCCGGCGTACGGCAGCTTCGTCGTGGAGCTGGCCGACGACGCCAAGCTGCCGCCCGTGAGCAATCTGGTGTGCATGGGCCGGATCGGCGAGACCACCGAGGCCTACGAGTTCTCCGCCGCCGGCGAGACGCTCGACCTCGCCACGCTGCAGGAGGCGTGGGAGCACGGCATCGAAGAGGTGTTCCCGTACCGAGGCAAGGGCGAGGCCGTGGAGACGGTGAACTACACCGCCGGCCGCAAGGTGAGCCACTCCTCCGCCACGATCGCCAAGCCGCGCGTGATCATCCCCGTGTTCCCCGGCAACAACTGCGAGTACGATACGGCCGCCGCGTTCGAGCGCGCCGGTGCCGAAGCCTCCACGCTGGTGATCAACAACCTCACCCCCGAGGCCGTGGCCGAAAGCACGCAGGCGCTGGTCGACGAGATCCGCCGCAGCCAGATCGTGATGATCCCCGGTGGCTTCTCCGGCGGCGACGAACCCGACGGCTCCGCGAAGTTCATCACCGCGTTCTTCCGCGCCCCGGCCGTCACCGAGGCGGTGCGCGACCTGCTGAAGAACCGCGACGGTCTGATGCTGGGCATCTGCAACGGCTTCCAGGCGCTCATCAAGCTGGGTCTGGTGCCGTACGGCGACATCGTGCCGATGACCGACGCCTGCCCGACGCTGACGTTCAACACCATCGGCCGCCACCAGAGCCGACTCGTGCGCACCCGCGTGGCCTCGAACCTCTCCCCGTGGCTGGCGAAGACCGAGGTGGGCGACGTGCACACCGTGGCCATCTCGCACGGCGAGGGCCGCTTCGTCGCCTCCGACGAGGTGCTGGCCGAGCTCAAGGCCAACGGTCAGATCGCCACGCAGTACGTGGACGAGGCCGGCGTGCCGAGCATGGATCTGGACGTGAACCCGAACGGCTCGCTGCTCGCCATCGAGGGCATCACCAGCCCCGACGGCCGCGTGTTCGGTAAGATGGGCCACTCGGAGCGTAGCGGCAATGGCCTGTACCTCAACGTGCCGGGCAACAAGTACCAGCCGATCTTCGAGGCCGGCGTCGAGTACTTCACCGCCTGATAGCCGGGCTGCCGATTATCGCCGATAATCAAAAGGGCGTTGTCGCCGGAGCATGATGACTCCGGCGGCAACGCCCTTTTTGTCCTTTTTTCGATGATCGGATCAGTCGATCTGCTTGAGAATGAAGGCGTTGTAGGCGCGATCGGCGATGACCTTCGTGCCGGCGAAATCCATGCCGGCCCCGACCAACGCTCCGGCGACCGGCACGACCTTCACCAGATTGACCGTTCCCGTGGTGCCAAACTTGGTCAGCATCCTGAATCCCACCTTCTTGTTGATGGAGGTCAGTACCGAGCCGGGCAGCTTCTTCAGCATGCCCATGGTGACCTTGTTCGCCACTTCTATGCCGGTCTTCTTCACCGTATCCGTCACGGAGGTACCCACGAGGCACAGGTAGGCCAGCGTCTGCACCTCATCCTCATGGGTGTCGTAGCCTCCCATGTAGGCAAGAGCCGCGACCATGCGCATCTGCACGTAGATCACGCTGCTGATGTTGGCGGGGATGGACACCGGCAGGGTCAGCAGCCCGCCAAAGCCGGTGACGAACCCGGAGGTGGAGCATTTGGCGATCTGATTGGCGATGAACCGTTTGGCCGCCTTCTCCGGCGAACCGTAACGATCCAGATATTCCTGCGCCATATCGTCGCTGCTTTTGCTCACCTTGGGAATGCCGTTCAACGCCGCGTCGTAGCATTTGTCGAGGATTTCAGACATCTGCTCCTGCGTGAGCACGGTGGAGCCGATGTTCTGCACGGTCTCCTTGACCTTGTTCGCCGTATTGGCGGCGCTGGCCGCGGCTCCGGACGCGGCTTTGCCCACGCCGTCCGCCACATTCTTCGCCGCATTGCCTACATTGTCGATCACGCTCATGATCGTCTCCTTAGCCTGATGGTTCACAACCCCCGGCATCACTGCCCTACAGTCATGGTATGGGGGGGCAGTACTTTTCACCGCCATCAACAGCCATGTTTTCGCCGCGAGAACACACCCGGCATCCCCGCCGCGGGCGTCCATCGGCAAAGCCAACCAAGGTGGTAAGCGAATCCATACCGAATAGCGTGGCAAGGGATGCGCGGCACTCAACCGATCCCCTATATCCCCCGATCAACGATCAAAATGAATATCCTCACCGAACAGCCTTCGCCAAGCATCGACAACCTCATCGAATCCCCGGACCAGAGCCGCGTGTATCAAACGTATATGCTTCGGAGGAATTTTGCCATGATTATGGGATAGCGACACCGTACCATCCTCATGCAGCACGAATCTCGCCAAATCCCGCCGTCCTCCACGCGCCACATGAACGTGAACACCATGCTCCCGATCCAGTGTGCTGAAGTAGATGCTGTATCCGGCCAGAAAGAAGATCTCAGGCATCGGCATATTCCCGGTCGATGGCTCGAAAATCGTCGATCATCGGCTTCATCTTCTCGAACCAGTGATGTAGAAAGGGCTCCCCTGCCTTGCCGAACGTGGATGTCAGGATGTTGCCGTGATCATCCAACGTGGCGGTCCGATCGAAGCCGAGTTCGGACACCACCATCGTGGTGTCATCCCATTGGGTTTTGATCCCATCCATAATGAACACATTGTCTTCGGACATCATCGGTTCCTTTCCAATAGGGAACACCATCCATGATAGGTCCCCTGATTCGGTCAAGGCTTCCAATCGCCTCATCCAAAACGACAGAGCACCGGACTCGACCAAATCCTCGGTCAGCGTATGGTCATTCCTCGATTTCCGAAATGCTGTAGTCGATATTGTCCGCATCAGAGGAAAGCGGATAATCCCCCGGACTCGACATATGCAGCACCTCGCCCCCGGTCCTGTAGCAGCTTATCTGATACTGTGCGAATGATTCCGCTTCCGACATGGTATCGAATAGCTCGCCGCATTCCACATCCCCGTCCGGGTAGCACATAGTCACTTGATATTTCATCATTCCTCCTTGAATGCGTCTTCCTCTAGTATGACCGATCATACGAATCGACGTACGTAATGTTCGATGGCAAACCACCATATCCCAATGCGGACATTTCAAGTTCCTTGCCCGCCGATCGAATCCATCCTTCAGGAAGTCGACGCAGATGAGAATCGATGCGCAGTATACGCTCACATTCCGTGTCTGAGGAGCCAGACGGATCAGACAATATGGCGTCACAACCTTTTGCCAGATGATCCATAGGCGTGAAATCCCGGGTGTTGGGCTCGCTCGATTCCCGAGAACAGACATATGCGGCCACGCATGCTCCGACAGTGCCAATGCCAACGGCTCCCATGATAAGAACGGTTCGATGGTTACGCGCCCACCGTCGCGCTCGATCGTATCGCGATGAGCTCTCGGGAGAATTCTCCGCTGCGTTAATCATTTCGTCCATGACTTCCACAGTTCCTTTCCATTCATGCCGTATCGATATTCAAATTCGCGTGGCGCTTTGAATCGTCTTCTGCCTCCCACCATATTCGCGAATGGATTACCTCACCATGGGTTTTATAGTGCGTATGTCGTTTAAATATCAGTAAAATATACCCATGGCATGGGCATATCAAATACGACAATGGAACGAGAATCTGCGTAGACTTCAAAAAGAACGCAAGCTCACCCAGCAGGGTCTTGCCGATGAGATGAAGCTTCGGGGATTCGGCCGCTGCAAGGTCAAGGATGTCTGGCGATGGGAGCACGTATCCGCTGACGGCAAAGGATTCCCCTCATATATGAAGATGCTGGCATTGGCCGACTGCCTCGGCGTCGACGTTCCGTATCTGATGGGCGACATGGAAGCCCGACATTACGATGAGCAGGCCCTCGCCGACCGTCTGGGAATTGACCCCGGTGCGATCGCCCTGTTGCTGGAGCTCAAGCCCGAAATCATCGACGGCATAAGGGTGGAAAATGGATCAACCGTCATGTCCGAAATCATCGTGGACATGTTCGATCCAATGATCCGCAGTGATTACGAGCGTCTGGTGAAAGCCTATATGTGCAGAAGACTCTGCGACGACCCCCAAGAAGCCGAACAGGAACGGGAACGCGTGGAGCAGGAGATACGGCTTGACCGCTTTGAACTCGTGGAATCGTTTTCCTCCATGCTGCGACAACGATACGAAGCCCCCACCGCAATAGACGACTATCTCAGCGACAAGGGGAAGCAACAACTAGCGGAGCAACAACGACAGCAGAAAGTCAAAGAACAACGACACGCGAAGCTGATTCCTCCGGAGCGGATCGGTGAAATAGCACAGCACCTTTCGACTGTTAGCCGAACCGTGGAATCATACGGAAAGACCATCGCCACGATCCGCAATGAGGCCGCGGCACGCATACGCCAGCAAATCGCGGACCACTAATATCCCCTGCCGGCTTATCGAGACACCACACCCGGCATCGCATACCGACATCGGCCGATCATTCGCCGCGCTCGCGGACCTCCCTGGCGGTCTGGGCGATGATCTCGTCGTAGCCGGCGAGCGCGGCGAATGGCATGAACTGTGCGGCTCGGTTGCGCATCGGCATGTGGGGATGCTTCGTGGACCGGTGATGCGGCAGATCGATGATGTCATCGTATCGGCGCGTGGATTCGAATTTCATGCGGCATGGCCTCCGATCTGCGTGTGGCGCTGCAGTCCGGTGGCGCCCTGTTCCAGGTTCATGCCCTTGACCACGGCGTTCCGGCCGAATCGTCGTTTCACGTTCAATAGCGTCTCCTGCACCCGGGTCTCCCGATCGTCCGACGACCGCATGTCCGCGTCCTCGGTCTGCGTCGGTCCGGCTCCGCCCTCCCCCGCACCGACCGCCGACCCGTCCGTCTGCAATCCGCCGACATCCGTCAGCAATCCGTCGGCATCCACCGCGGCGACCGCGAACAGATCGGGCTGCTCATACCGGCGTTCGGCGTCAAGCTCCTCCTTCGTCCTCAATCCGCCGGCCACCACGGTGAGGCGTCTCACCTGCAGCAGCGGATTGACGATCCGGTCATACAGATCCGTCATGGCCTGCCGGATCCTCGTACCCGATGCCGTATGCCCGCCGAGGTCGATCGATCCGTTCGCCGGTTTGGGCACCCGACGCCCGTAGTGGTCCAGCGACACCGCGCCCGTATACTCCTTCGCCGCACGGACCGCGGCGGCCCGCTCCTCGTCGGTCGCGCACGAATCCAGCCGGGCGGAGTCCAGACTTCCGACGTCGTAGCCGACCATCAGGGCGATCCGGTCGGCCAGCACCCGTTTCTCCACCAGTTCGAGGGCGAGATCGTCGGCCATCTCCTTGACGATCAGCCGTCCCGTGGCGAAATCGGCCGGACCGGTGAGCACCTGACCGGAGCTGATGCTGTGATCGGCCGGGCGATACCGTTTGATGTCGGCGATGGTGCACGGCTCCCAGCCCCACGCGTGGTCGATGAGCAGTTCCGCGTTCACCCCGAACATGCGGTAGAGCAGATCCTCGTTGTGATAGTCCGAGGCGCGGCCGAGCGAACAGCGGGCGATGTCGCCCATCGTCATCAGCCCCTGCCGCTCCAGTTTGCGCGCATATCCGCGTCCCACCCGCCAGAAGTCGGTGAGCGGACGGTGCGACCACAGCATCCGCCGGTAGGATCGTTCGTCCAGTTCGGCGACGCGCACCCCGTCGGTGTCGGCGGGCATGTGCTTGGCGACGATGTCCATGGCCACCTTGGCCAGATACAGGTTCGTGCCGATCCCGGCGGTGGCGGTGATGCCGGTGGTGCGGTAGATGTCACGGACGATGGTCCGGGCCATGTCGTGGCCGGTCATGCCCATGGCCCGCAGGTATCCGGTCGCGTCGATGAACACCTCGTCGATGGAGTAGACGTGGATATCCTCGTCACTGGCGTATTTGAGATAGATCTCGTAAATCTTCGCACTGCAGTGCAGGTAGTGCGACATACGCGGTTTCGCGGCGATGAAGGCGGCCCCCAGCGTGGGATCGGCGGCCAGTTCGTCGGCGTCGAACGATTCGCCGGAGAACCGGTGGCCCGGAGAGTGCAGACGCCGTTCGGCGTTCACCAGCGACATCGTATGCTCGACCTCGAACAGTCGGGCGCGGCCGGGCAGGCCGTACGCCTTGAGCGACGGGGAGACCGCGAGGCAGATGGTCTTCGCCGTACGGGATCGGTCGGCCACCACCAGATTCGTGCGCAGCGGGTCAAGACCGCGTTCCACACACTCCACCGACGCATAGAACGACTTGAGATCGATCGCGATGTATGTGCGCGACCAATGGTTTCCGTCAGCCATTCCATCACCTCCCATCGGCGGATCCGCGCGGAACCGATTCCGCGGCGTTCTCCCCAGACTACCAGAACAATCGAACATTTGTTCTATGGATTGGGTGGCACGACGGCCGTGCCATTACGACGGATAGCACAGGCGACCCATTGGAGTTTTGGCCGGAATTCTGATATCCTCACCGATAGTTCAAGGCAATGACTAAAGCTGGGAATTAGCACTCCACCCTTGCCACCGAGAACATCGGCAAGCCGCACGAGCTAAGCTGGGAACAGTAACGAAAGGTGGTGCAGCATGTCCACATTGACCATGAAACGACGGGCCAGAAACATCGAGGCCGCGCAGCGCAGACGCACCAGCGAAGCCATCGCCGCCCTTTCCACCCAATTGAGCATCGGAAACGATCTGCCTACCGGCATCCGTCGATACCGTTCCAAAGAAGAGTTTCTGGCAAGCATTCGCGCCGTCATCGATAAGGTCGACGCCGAATGATCGAATACGATGCCACCGACTGGTTTTATGCAGATATCGCACGACTACGCAGATATCAGGCAATACTGGTCGATTCGGTCTATGATCTGCTCGATTTCCATTTGCTGGAATACGGCGGCGTTCCCGAATCGTGTAATCCGCATCGCCTCAAGATCGGCAGAGGATGCCTTACCGGATACATGGAATGTCACGTGGAAGACGACGTGCTTCTGATATACAAGGTCATCCACCAACATGTTCTCCTCGTACGACTGTGCACGCATTGGGAGTTATACCGTTGCGTCTTCGATTCGCACACATGGCCAGATCCGAAGGTCGAAGCGGAAGAAAAGAGGCTGCACAACATGACCGATCAGCGGATCGAAATTGAGATGTTCGAGTAGCAATACATCCTCTTGATAGACTTGACCGTTCGAGGAATCAGCGGTTTCCGCTGCTGGGAATTAGCATTCACCCCTCTTGATAGACTTGCCGGGTGCTCCCCGCACGCACAACACGGGCTGGGAATTAGCATTCACCCCTCTTGATAGACTTGCGCAACGCCTACGTGGGGGAACTCGCATGCTGGGAATTAGCATTCACCCCTCTTGATAGACTTGGTCCGCAAACCTCATAGGCACGACTGTCGCTGGGAATTAGCATTCACCCCTCTTGATAGACTTGGCGCATCACCAATCGCCTCCTCGAAGAGGCTGGGAATTAGCATTCACCCCTCTTGATAGACTTGGACCTCACACACCCACCCGCTAGGAACGGCTGGGAATTAGCATTCACCCCTCTTGATAGACTTGCACCGATGGCATTACGTCGATCGAACCAGCTGGGAATTAGCATTCACCCCTCTTGATAGACTTGGACGTCGGCGGCGTCAGCCTCCAGACGTGCTGGGAATTAGCATTCACCCCTCTTGATAGACTTGCGACCCCCGGTCGATGCGCCTCTCGTCCGCTGGGAATTAGCATTCACCCCTCTTGATAGACTTGACGCGGAACGACGCGCCAAGGAGACCTTGCTGGGAATTAGCATTCACCCCTCTTGATAGACTTGGTTCCAACCAGCTTGCCGGGGCTCGTGTGCTGGGAATTAGCATTCACCCCTCTTGATAGACTTGCCACTTGCGCACGGTATTCCAACGACGCGCTGGGAATTAGCATTCACCCCTCTTGATAGACTTGACCCCAAACAAGACCACGGTAAAGGAGAGCTGGGAATTAGCATTCACCCCTCTTGATAGACTTGGATGGCTGTAAGCGGAAAGTACCGACCAGCTGGGAATTAGCATTCACCCCTCTTGATAGACTTGGACACTGGACACGGTACGGGCCCAGCTCGCTGGGAATTAGCATTCACCCCTCTTGATAGACTTGTTGACCAACACGGCTACACCGATAAGGAGCTGGGAATTAGCATTCACCCCTCTTGATAGACTTGGCTAGCATACCCGTTAGTCGTGTTGTGTGCTGGGAATTAGCATTCACCCCTCTTGATAGACTTGGCCACGCCATGAACCCAAGGGACGCGAGGCTGGGAATTAGCATTCACCCCTCTTGATAGACTTGTCCTCGGCGCAAATCACCGATGCGATCAGCTGGGAATTAGCATTCACCCCTCTTGATAGACTTGTTAGCCCATCAGGAGGGGTTATTTTTCAACGGTTTCAAGGGCTTTTCCATTCAAAAAAGCGTAAATACCTCGGGCGTTTCCTTGGATTCATCCTGTTGCAGACCCGAAAATCTCAGAGCAGATGACCATTGATGGTCGCTGATATGCAGAACACGTACCATGCCTTTGGGAGGAAGATTCTCCTTGATGGCACGAACCGTAGCCCTGTTCCCGGCCTGAGTAGGCGTATACCGCGCATATACGGAGAACTGCACCATGCAATATCCCATATCAAGCAGCAAATTACGAAAATCAGTCGCATATTTTCTCTGTAGCTTCGTCGCCACAGGCAAATCAAACATAACCAGACACCACATACCACCACTATCCTCATCCGTTTTCATCATGCCCCCACATATTCCGGAACCGGCAATCGGTCGATCTTCTTCTCGCAGTACAGACCAAACTGTTGCGCGAAATCATTCAATGAGCTGGGAATGGTCAATCCGGTGCCGTTGAATTGCTGGTTCACCGAATCCACCAGATATCTCTTAACGTCCTTGTCGTTCAACGAATCCGTAGATTCGAGTTGTGCTACCGAATAATCAATAGCGGGGCGATACACTTCCAATAGGTCATCAGCCAAGCAGAAGTAGTTTCCTCGACCATGATGATTCACACCGATCGATGGAATCAGCCCGGAGGAGATGACCGCCTTGATCGTGAATCCTCTCAGTACCGTGTACGCATAATCCAATTGCGCGTTTCGGCCACTCCCCTTACCTGGAATTCTGGAGAATGACAGATCCTTAGGAAATACTCGTTTCCAATATTCTCGGGCAGCCTGTCCCTCGCAATTCGAGGGGTCACCAGATCTGACGGAAGCGGCAATAGCACGAAGAACACCTCCTCCTCCGATGCCCTGAGCATCAAGACATGCCGCCTGACCTCGAATTTTCGACTGGACGATGCGCGCCCACGCGTTCTTCCTCCGAGGAACGGACATGCCTACCTGAGCCAGTTGACGCTGCGTAACCGTCGTGGGAAGATCGGTCCAGGCGTGGAGCGCCGCATCCGGCACTCCACGCCAATCGCACAGCATGACGGACACGCCGAACCGTGCCATCTCATGCAAGACCGCGGCAGAACAGTCCACACGCAGACCCAGCAGAACGACCGCCACCTGAGCTAGTGGAACGTCCGCCGTACCTTCATTCCCATCCCGGCGTATCCGCATGTTGCCGCGAACATACGAGATCCTTCCTTGGAGCTTGGTACAATCAATCACTCTCCACTGGCTCTGCATGATCATTCACCTCATTCCGGCCATGACCATGAGACCGGCAAACCGGATGATGACGTCCAGCGTGGCTCCCCGAATGCGTTACGCCGGATTATGCGAGGCCGATATCGATCGATTACTCCAATTGCAGGAAACCATCCTTGACGATTAATAATCTTGTCGACACCGTCGGGAATTTCGATATTTCCGAATTCCGTTAGCTTCTTCAATCCTTCTGAAGCCAACATCCTCGGACGCAAACGCAACTTTGATGGAGAATAGAACCCATCCACAACCCATCTCCTACAAGCATTACGCCCTTCATCGTTCATCCCGTCGAAGAATTGCATGAATTCTCCGATCTGTCCGCTGAGCGGAGCAGCCGAGAGGTCCAGCTCGATTTCATCACCGACGATCAGATACCCCAGATATTCCGCACGCCCTTCCTGCACGGCTTGTACCGTTCTCGGTTCGCCATACCGCATGGAAATCGACTGCGGATGAAGGGCCACCGAGAAAAGATCATCATGTCGTGAATATCGCAGATCCGTCTGGAACACGCGAATCATGCCATAGAAGTACTTGCGTACGCCTCTGGCATTCGCCTTCCAACATCGATAGACGCGCGCGTGATGGATGGTCGATCCAATGTCAGCGGATCCTCCCTGTACGGCAATTTGAGCTGCCTTGGACGCAAAAAATCCGACGGTTTCTTGAGTGGAAACCCTCTGCCCGTTCACGGTGATGCTACGCGACTCATCGGCTGGCAACCCCTTGACGGGACTGTAATCCGGCAATCGCGTAAGCGCACAGTACAGTGCCGGGGTGGAAGCCCGCCGAATCAGATCCGCATCCATGGCTTCGCACAGGCGCAACTTGACCAACTTATGAATGGTGGCGTCGTGAACGATTGAATTGCCGAGGGAGTACCGTCGCCATTGGCTCACCGGCACCCGGTCCTCATCCAATGCCTCGTTCATCAGAGCCAGCAGTCTGTCCATGGATGACAGCCATTGTTGATATGAGGCATATCCGCTGTCGGTCGGTGTCGGATACTCCTTCCACGACACCTCACCCGAAGTTCTCCTCGTGAGACGCTGAGATTCACGCATGGAATCCCGTTCCATCATCGTCTGGGCAACCGCATGGTTCATCATCGCGATCACCGCGGCGTCAACCGCATGATGACGGCGATCCAGACGCGTCTTCGTCTTCGCTCCAATGAAATGAATCTTGCCCTCGATACCGCTTGCCTTACGGGCAAGAGCAGTCACCTTTCCCTGGAACACCCAGACTTTCGTCGTCGGCACAGATGCATAGGAGTCCTCAGGCGCATCATTCCGATACCTCTCGGCATTGAAATACCAATCGATGCGTCGATGAAGTTCGTCCGCCATCCATGCCACTGATTCGATGGACCGGTTGTCGATCGGATCGTCCTGCTCGGTTTGCTCCAGTCGTGCCTTAACGGCCTGGTGGAAGGCACGCTGTTCCCGCGGAGACGCACCCGAATCCGCAAGAAACGCATCGACGCGTTTCTTCGCACCGCTTAGGCTCACCTCACGGTCGCGTGCAGCAGATGTCCTCGCCCACACGGCAAACGGGATGTTGGACTTCATTCGATTGCACTCGGCACAAACGGCCGCAAGATTGGTCCTCGTGTTTGTGGATCCAGCACCCTTACGAGGCACGATATGATCCATCTCACAGGTTCGGAACGTAATCGGCGAGCCGCAGTACAGGCACTGGCCGTTCTGTCTCTGCACAGCCTCCAAGCGACGTATGTCAGAATTACGCACACTGTCCTGAGACTCATCCTCCCGCAGTTTCCTTTCCAGTTCCTGTCGGGAAGCGAATCGTCGCTCGTTGATCCGCTCATACTCTCTCTGGGCTTTTCGGGCAGAGGCTACGGAGCCCAATGAATTGCGGACATGTTCAATCTGCACGGTGACGGGATCCCCCCATCGCCGTTGGCAATTGATGAGATACCGATTCACGATCTTCAGTACACGGTCAACCGCAGGATTACCCAACGGCGCATCGATGGGATCTGACGGCGGCCGCCAATTATCCGACACATCGAACATCGATTTTCGAGCCTCGTGTAGATCGTCTTCGGCAGTCAGCATGCGTTCGGTGAGCTTCGTTAAGGTGCTTACCGAATATGCGGCGCGACCGGCAGGCAGATCGATGGAATCCAAACGCGTCAAACCGTCATCGTCGAGCGTGTCGATGAATTCGATGGCTTCGGCATAATCAAGATCGTCCCGAACTCGATCGACGTCCACCGTGTTGGTCAACAGGCGAATCATTGCCTCCTGCGACCCCTCCGAGGCATCATTCCACCAACGTAGCAATGGCTTGCGAATCTTCGGCTCGGCAGCATAGATACGCTGGATAGACGTCAAACGAGGCGGCCTCGTAGCGATACGTTCTTCACCGTCTTCAGTAAGTTTACCTACGCCGCGAATCTGGCTGCGCTTCAATCCCAGCAATTCCGCCACATCAGACCACGTAATATCGTCACTGGACGGCGTGCAGAGGTTATCGAACACCATCTGTCGCTCATCAACCGTCAACGGTCGTTCCATCCCGTTTTCGAAGATTCGCAGATTGGTGACGACATTAATGATCCGGTAGCGCTGAAACGTCAGAGACGCCTTCAACGCGCGTGGCTGGCTGGGGTCCAGTGGATCACGCCCGACCCGGGATTCGGCCGAGCCTTTCGGGGATACCACATGGAACACTTCGCGGAAGATCGGCAGCCACTCCTCCTTGGGAACTCGTTGTACTTCGAAAATGCGTTTGAGCTCATTCGCATTGTCCTCCTGCATCATGCGCACGGGTAGCAATCCCTGAACTGAAACTTTCTCAGCGGTATTCACCTTGGTACGCAGCCGAGGCGCCTCAGTGAAGCCGTTGGCCAGCACCGCATGCACGATCTGCGCTGGAGTGAGTTCCTGAGGCAGTGTTTTCCCGAGCTTTTCCTCTGCCCGATCAAGCAATTCCTCGTATTGTTTGGAATACGGGACATCAGGCAGCAGAGAATCCACTCGCTTGTAGGAATTGCGCCAACCACGATGACGGGCGATATGCCGAACAGCGATCGAAATGTCTTCACGACGAATCTCATCATCCTCGATGTAGTGTGTCGCCAGATCGCTCCTGACCTGCCACTCTTCGAAAGGCAATGTCAGCGATTCGGGCTCGATAATTGGATACCCGGCCTGCTCAAGAGCCAAATCTACCCTCTGTAGTCTGGCCCGGCGACGGCGACGCATCCTTCGTACTCGTCTCCCCACGCCAGACATTGCCTTTCGAGTGATGGCCTCCTTGTTCTTTTCCGGATCAACGCCACCATCATGAATCACACTTTGCATATTCAGAATGCGAATCGGAGCACCCTCATTATCCACTTCGATTGACGCAAGCCCCACTGAATTGAGACCAACATCAATCCCCAATTTGTATGGTCGTTTAGTCATTTATGCCTCCTCGCTACTCGCAACATGCTATCAAAGAAGTGGGTTATAGGCCAAAATGTGTGTCTGTTTCGACTCGCCTGCCGTTACGGCAGTAAGCGCCTCCTGTCCGAGCCTGTGCGGGCTGCGCGTTACCGGGTGCGGATTGTGTGTCACCGGGTGCAGGTGGCGTCACTCGGTGCACCCGCACCCTGTGACGCGTCCCGCACCCTGTCACACCCCCAACGCACCTCGTCACATCCCCAACGCCCCCGGTCACGCTCCAACCCTGACGACCTGCTGTGGGGCCTAACCGTTGTCACGTCCCCGCAGTCCCCATTGACCGATCGGATTGCCGGACACACATCTTGGCCCGTAACCCAAGGAAGGCTTACAACGAAAAACGGGGCGGACCTTTCGGCCCGCCCCTGCAGAAATCTGCTTAGCATTCAAAGCGGCTAACGAGTCCGCTCTTACTGGGAATTAGCAGTTCTTATTATGCCGCTCGAGGGGGACAACGTAGTTCACACCACGACGGGGCGTCGGTTGTATTGCGCGGTTGATAACGTGGGGATGATTGAATCCTCACGGTAACTCTATATGAAGGAGCTAGGCTTGTCCGCCGAATTGGAAGACATTCACGAGGAGTGCGGCGTCTTCGGCGTCTGGGGTCATCCGGATGCCGCCCGTCTCACCTATTTCGGTCTGCATGCGCTGCAGCATCGCGGTCAGGAGGGAGCCGGCATCGTCTCCAACGACCACGGCCATCTGATCGGACACCGAGGACTGGGACTGCTCACCCAGGTGTTCGGCGACGAACGCGAAATCGAACGACTCAAGGGCGACAAGGCCATCGGCCACGTGCGCTATGCGACGGCCGGCAGCGGCACCACCGACAACATCCAGCCGTTCATCTTCCGCTTCCACGATGGCGACATGGCCCTCGGCCACAACGGCAATCTCACCAACTGCCCCAGCCTGCGCCGCAAGCTGGAGGACGAAGGTGCGATCTTCCACTCCAACTCGGACACCGAGGTGCTCATGCACCTGATCCGCCGTTCCAGCCAGCCCACCTTCATGGACAAGCTCAAGGAGGCGCTCAACACCGTCCACGGCGGCTTCGCCTACCTGATCATGACGCAGGACGCCATGATCGGCGCACTCGACCCGAACGGCTTCCGACCGCTGAGCCTCGGCCGCATGAAGAACGGCGCCTACGTGCTCGCCTCCGAAACCTGCGCGCTCGACATCGTCGGCGCCGAACTGGTGCGCGACATCCGCCCCGGCGAGATCGTGGTGGTGAACGACGACGGCTACACCATCGACACGTACACCGACAAGACCCAGCTGGCCATCTGCTCGATGGAGTTCATCTACTTCGCCCGCCCGGATTCCAACATCTACGGCGTGAACGTGCACTCCGCCCGCAAGCGCATGGGCGCCCGCCTCGCGCAGGAGGCCCCCGCCGACGCCGACATGGTGATCGGCGTGCCCAACTCCTCCCTTTCCGCCGCCTCCGGCTACGCCGAAGAGCTCGGCCTGCCCAACGAGATGGGCCTGATCAAGAACCAGTACGTGGCTCGTACGTTCATCCAGCCCACGCAGGAACTGCGCGAACAGGGCGTGCGCATGAAGCTCTCCGCCGTGCGCGGCGTGGTCAAGGGCAAGAAGGTCGTGGTGATTGACGATTCCATCGTGCGCGGCACCACGTCCAAGCGCATCGTCCAGCTGCTCAAGGAGGCAGGCGCCGCCGAAGTGCACATGCGCATCAGCTCCCCGCCGCTGAAATACCCCTGCTTCTACGGCATCGACATCTCCACCACCAAGGAGCTCATCGCCGGCAAGAAGAGCGTCGAGGAGATCCGCGAGTTCATCGGCGCCGACTCCCTCTCCTACCTGAGCCTCGACGGTCTGGTCGAATCCATCGGCCTGGGCGCGGACGCCCCGTACGGCGGCCTGTGCGTCGCCTACTTCAACGGCGACTACCCCACCGCCCTCGACGACTACGAGCAGGACTTCCTCAAGTCCCTGACCCCGGAGGACCGCGTCAAGCTTCCGCAGTTCGCGCTCAACAAGAGCCACTACGAAGGCAACGAGTACTCCTGCCAGCACGGACTCGAGTCCGGCGAATAACCGCCAACAACCAGCCGCCGCCGGAGCCTCGGCTCCGGCACCCCTCGGTGAGCCATACGCCACCGACATCCCCAATCCCCCGTTCATCATCCAGCTCCCGTTCGGGGAGCCCCACCTCAGGGAACACCCAAGAAAGGTTCATCATGCCCAAAGCGTACGAGAACGCAGGCGTCAGCGTCGAAGCCGGATACGAAGTCGTCAAGCGCATCAAGTCCCACGTCGCCCGCACCAACCGCCCCGGCGTCGTCGGCGGCATCGGCGGCTTCGGCGGCCTATTCGATCTCGCCTCGCTCGGCTACAAGGAGCCGGTGCTGATCTCCGGCACCGACGGCGTCGGCACCAAGCTCGTCGTCGCCAAGATGGCCAACAAGCATAACACCATTGGCATTGACTGCGTGGCCATGTGCGTCAACGATATCGCCGCCCAGGGCGGCCAGCCGCTCTTCTTCCTCGACTACATCGCCTGCGGCAAGAACGACCCGGCCCTGCTCGAACAGGTCGTCGCCGGCGTGGCCGACGGCTGCGTGCAGGCCGAAGCCGGCCTCATCGGCGGCGAAACCGCCGAAATGCCCGGCATGTACGACGAAGACGAATACGATCTCGCCGGCTTCACCGTCGGCGTGGCCGAAAAGTCCGCCATCGTCGACGGCTCCACCATCACCGACGGCGACGTGCTCATCGGCCTGCCCAGCTCCGGCGTGCACTCCAACGGCTTCTCCCTCGTGCGCAAGGCCCTGTTCGAGCAGGCCGGCTACACCGTCGACACCGAACTGCCGGAACTCGGCGGCGCCAAGCTCGGCGACGTGCTGCTCACCCCCACCAAGATCTACGTGAAGACCCTCAAGCCGCTGTTCACGGCCGGCGTGGTCAAGGGCGTCGCCCACATCACCGGCGGCGGCTTCATCGAAAACATCCCGCGCATGATCCCCGGCGGCCTCGCCGCCGACATCCAGCTCGGCACCTGGCCCGTCCTGCCGATCTTCGACGTGCTCGAAAAGGCCGGCGACATCGACCACAAGGAGATGTACAACATCTTCAACATGGGCATCGGCATGGTGCTCGCCGTCGCCAAGGACCGCGCCGACGAAACCCTCGCCATCCTCAAGGAGCACGACGAAGCCGCCTACGTGCTCGGCTCCATCGTCAAGTCCGCCGACGGTTCGCAGATCACCCTGCACGACTGACCGACGGCCGGCCGACCCTCACAGGCACCGGCACACGACAGCAAAACGTACAACGCAACGGCATACAGCAGCTGAAAGGAACAGCAACATCATGGGACAGAAGGTTCTGGTCGTCGGATCGGGCGCGCGCGAACACACCATCGCCCACACCCTGCTCAAGGGAGCCAGCGTCGACGACGTCTACGTGGCACCCGGCAACCCCGGCATGGTCGCGGACGGCATCCACGTCATCCAACTGAGCGAATCCAACCACGCCGCCCTCGTCGACTTCGCCGTGCAGAACGACATCGACTGGGTCTTCGTCGGCCCCGAGGTCCCCCTCATCGAAGGACTCGTCGACGACTTCGCCGCCTCCAACATCCCCGCGTTCGGCCCTGACAAGCAGGCCGCGCAGATCGAAGGCTCCAAGACCTTCGCCAAGGAGCTCATGCAGCGTCACGGCGTACCCACCGCCGCCTACGCCACGTTCTCTGACTTCGACAAGGCCAAGGAATACGTCGAAGCCAAGGGCGCCCCGATCGTCATCAAGGCCGACGGACTCGCCGCCGGCAAGGGCGTCACCGTCGCCATGACCGAAGAGGACGCCATCCGCGCCCTCGAAGAGATCTTCCTCGACCACCGCTTCGGTGCCGCCGGTGCCTCCGTCGTCATCGAAGAATTCCTCGAAGGCCAGGAATTCTCCCTCATGAGCTTCGTCCGCGGCAAGGAATTCTGGACCATGCCGATCTCCCAGGACCACAAGCGCGCCTACGACGGCGACAAGGGCCCCAACACCGGCGGCATGGGCGCCTACAGCCCCGTCCCCCAGATCGCCCAGTCCGTCATCGACGAAGCCATCGACAAGATCGTCCGCCCCGTCACCGCCGCCATGGTCGACGAAGGCACCCCCTTCAACGGCATCCTCTACGCCGGCCTCATCGCCACCGCCGACGGCCCCAAGGTCATCGAATTCAACGCCCGCTTCGGTGACCCCGAAACCGAAGTCGTCCTCCCCAAGCTCACCTCCGACCTCGGCGCCGGCATCTGGGCCCTCCTCACCGGCGGCACCCCCGAATTCACCTGGGACGACCAGCGCGCCACCCTCGGCGTCGTCCTCGCCTCCGACGGCTACCCCACCAACGTCATCAAAGGCGCCCACATCCCCGCCTTCACCATCGACGACCCCGACACCCACATCTACTACGCCGGCGTCACCACCACCGGCGAACAGGGCGACCAGCTCATCGCCAACTCCGGTCGCGTCCTCCTCGTCGAAACCACCGCCGACACCCTCCAAGCCGCACAGGACAAGGTGTACGCGATCATCGACGCGGTGGAAACGCCGGGACTGTTTTATCGCCACGACATCGGCGCCAAAGCCTTGAAGTGAAATAGCGGAGCGTCTGCGGCGTTGCAGAGGGTTCGACGTACCTGCGCTACGCGCCCTCGCGGCCTGCAGAGGCCGCTCGCATCGCCTACCGGCAGTCCACCGGACTGCCGGTTTCACGGCTCAGCGCCTTCGTCTCCCACGCCTTGAAACCGCACGCGCTATTTCACTTCAAGGAAACGGTTGGGGCGATGGGCCTGCGGCCGTCGCCCGAATAACAAAGGGTGGTGTCCTCTCCGATTTCATGGAATGGACACCACCCTTTGGTGTTTGCAGTCACCTCATCCGACCGGCAAAGCCGGCCACCTTCCCCTCAAGGGGAAGGCAAGATCCCGGTCCTTTCAGGCTTCCCCCTCTGGGGGAAGCTGGCGGCGTAGCCGACTGATGAGGGCGAACGAAGCACCCGCGTAACACCCAGGACTCAGCGACTCAGGCTCAGCGGCCCAGACTCTGGGCGTTTTCGATCAGCGCGGTCTTCAGGTCGCTTTCCAGCTGACGCATCTTCGTTTCGTCGGCCGCACGGTTCGCCTTGCCCTCCTGCTGGATCTGCACGGTCTCCTTCAACGTGGAGATCAGCTCGGCGTTCACCTTCTCCAGCGTCTCGATATCCACCACCGAACGCTGGTTCGCCTTCTCCGCGTCCACGGCGCCCTGATGCAGGGCTCGGGCGTTGCGCTCCAGCAGCTTGTTCGTCACATCGTCGGTCTTCTTCTGCAGATCAAGCGCCTGACGCTGGTTCTCCAGACCCAGCGCGATCACCATCTGGCTCTTCCACACCGGAATCGTGGTGGAGATCGTCGTATCGATCTTGTCGCACACCATCTGATCCGCATTCTGGATGATCTTGATCTGCGGCGCGGTCTGCAGGCAGATCACGCTCACCCGGTCCAGATCGTCCAGCCGCTTGGCGAAGCGCTCCAGTTTGCTCTTGAAATCGCTGAGCACCTGCGCCTGCATCGGGTCGCCGCTGGCCTGCGCCTCGGCCTCCAGCTTCGGCAGCTGGTTGGCGTTGAAATCGTCCAGTGCCTTCTTGCCGGCCAGCACGGTGATCTTCAGCTCCCGATACTGCTCGGCGTTGCGGTCGTACATCGTGTTGAACAGCGAGATATCGGAGACCAGCTGGGTCTGCGAGCGCTCCAGCCGGCCGACGATGTCGTCGATCTGCGAGGAGACCTTCTCGTAGCGCCGGCGCAGCTTGTTGATGTTCACCGCCAGCGTGCCGATGATCGGAATGCGCTTGACCGCGCCGAGCTCCGCCTCATCCACCGTGGTGAGCAGCCCCTGCAGCAGTTCGCCGGCCTCGCCCACGTCCTTCGACCGCGTGCGCGAGAGAATGTCGTCGGCGAACGTGGATGTGGCGCGCTGCACGTCCTTGCCGTAGCTGGATTCAATGCCGTCGCGGGTCAGATCCAGCGAATTCGCCATCTGCTCCACGCGGGCGCGATCCGCCTCGGGCAGTTTCGCCAGCTGGGCCGCCGCCGAGGAATCGGCCGCATCCGCTTCGATCATCGAAGCCGCATCCCCCGTCGTCGCCGTAAGATCGCCGGACGTCTTCGATCCGGTCAGATCACTGAGACTGATTTCCTTCATGGCCGTTCCTTTCTATTCAGGCCGTTTCCTGCCCGGTTGATGTCCGCACGGTCCGTGCGCACCCGCCGGTCATCGTTTCACCGCTTACTTGCCGGAGAGCACGCCGATCAGCTTCTGCATGGCGTCGTTGTTGGGCAGTTCGCTCACCGCGGGGATCTGGTCCACCGTGCCGGAGACGCCGAACCGCTTGATCGGATCGGTGCCCACGTAGTTCGCGGACCGCAATCCGTGATGCTCCCACGCGTACTTCTGCATGTCCTCGCTCCTGAGCAGTGTCAGCAGCTTCTCGCCCTTGTCGTCCAACGGGATCAGCATGTGCGTGGACCAGACGGTGGGCGTGGGGTAGGCGATCACGATGTCATCCTTCACCTGCTTCCACGCGTCGGGCTGGTTGGCGGCGAGGTCGAGGATCTGGCTTTCGTAGCCGATCATCATCGGCTTGGATCCGACGCCCAGCGTGAGGAACTGGTTGAAGCTGTCCTCCGAACTGGTTTCCATCCACCCGGACTTGTCGAAGATCGACTTGATCGCGGCACGGTCCCGGTCGATCGACGCGGACGTGGCGGGCTGCCCGCCGTTGAGCACCGTGGCCACCAGGGCCGCGTACTCGTTGCCGGAGTTGGATTTCACCGGATCGGTGGAGTCGATGCGGAACTGACCGTATCCGGACGACCAGCCGACGTCGGCCCAGGTCTTGTTGTTGCGCATCGCGTCCACGGCCTTGGCCATGTCCATGTGGTACACGTTGCCGCTTTTGCTCATCAGACCGGTTTTGACCAGTCCGTCGGCCACCTGCTTGTGCGTGTACAGCACGATCGGCGAGTTGAACACGATGTCGGCCCGTGACGTGTCGACCCCCTTGGCCTTGCCGTATTCCACGGCGGCCTTGGACGAGGGGAAAAGATAGTCCATGCCCTTGCGGTCGGCGTCCATCATCGCCAGCGATCCGGCCTTGCGGTAGTCGACGTTGATGCCGTGCGAGGCGGCGAGCTTGGCGAACCCGGCGTCCTCGAACAGGCTGATCTTCTCGCCGCCGAGGTATCCGGTCACGCTCTGCGTTTCGACCGGTTTGGGCGCGTTGCTTGTCTGCCAGTTGCGAAACACGGTGATGCCGCCGATGATCAGCACCACGGCAAGCAGCGCGGCGAGACCGATGGTCTTTGATTTCGACAGCTTCATGCCTGTTCCTTTCCATGATCGTCATTCCCGCCGGACGCATATCCACCGGCCACGTATCCGCCAGCCTTGTGTCCGCCGGCCGTATTCCCACCGGCCGCGTATCCGTCGGCAGTCTCCCGATCGGCCGTGTACCCGTCCATGCTCGCCAGCCGTACGATCGCGTCAGAGTCGGCGGACAGGGCGAGCCGCTTGGACTCCACGGCGTGGGAGAGCTCGCCGGCCGCAGTCTTCTCCAGCACCTGCAGGGCCTCGATGGTTTCGGCCTTGGCCCGTTCGGTCTGGTCGGGGGCGCCGGCGTGCTCCACGTCCACGTACCCGCGCAGCAGCTTGAGGCTCTGGCCGCCGTAGACGTTGATGAAATGCCGCAAGGTGTCGTACGAGGAGGGGTTGGCCTCCACGAACCGGATGAGCGAGCCGGTGGCCACGACGATGTCGTCGGCCTCCTTGCGCACCTGCGGGTCGAGAGTGCGGGCGATCAGCCGCTGCATGTCGTCGACGCAGGAGCGGGCCCGGTCGAGGGTGTCGGCCGCCTGCTGCCCGTTGGGGATCGCCGAGGCGAGCAGCTGGCCGATCTTGCGTTCCGGCGCGGTCAGGTAGCTCACCCCCACGTAGCCGAGCACGGCCACCACGGCGGAGGCGCCGAGGCCGAGCAGCCCTCCCCCACTGATCCAGAAGGTCACGCCGGCGAGGGCGAGACCGGCGATGAAGGCGAGTATGGTACCCACCATCAGTTGAATCCCTTCACTTCGCGGAACACGGTGGCGAGGTCCTCGCTGCGTCCGTCGAACACCTTGGCGTTGGAGAGGGAGGCGAGCTCCTTGAGCTGCGAGGGGTCGGCGTCGCCGAACATGATCGAGAAGATCGGCACGTCATTGCCCTGGCTTCGGTAGAGCGAGGTGAACGCGTCCTTGTCGCCGGTCTGCGACTGGCCGTCGGTCATGAGCACGATCGCGGTGGTGTAGGCGCTGCGGTCGGAGGGCATGTTCCGAAGGGCGAGTTCGAGTCCCTTGTAGATGTTGGTGCCGCCCATGGGGTCGGTGTTCTGGCCTTCGGAGAGCACCTGCGTGGTGTCGGAGCCGACGGTCTTGGCCGCCACGCTGGCGTCGCTGGAGAACGGGATGAGGATGTTCACGTCCTTCGACCCCGGTTCGATGCGGGCCTGCTTGGCCTGTGCGGGGTTGAGCGCGGCGTTGAGGCCGCGGACCACGCCGTCCTTGCCGGAGCCGTACATGGAGCCGGAGTAGTCGACCACCCACACCGTCCAGCTGGGCTTGCGCAGCATGGTCTGGTAGACGGTGAGCGCGCTGTTGATCACTCCGGCGGCGGGCATGGGGATGGCCTTCAGGGTTTCGGCGCTGGTGTTGATGCCCCAGTCGGCACGGAACGCCTCTTTCACCTTGGCGTCGTCCTTGTTGGTGAGGGTGCCGCCGAGACCGGTGCGGCGGCCGGCGCGTTCGAACAGCAGCTTGGAATCCTTGGAGTGCAGGGCGTCACTGAACTTGCCGTAGGCGTCGTTGAGCTTCTGGCCGCGATCCACATAGCCGAGCGGCGAATCGGAGACCGCGATGCCGTCGGACGGGTAGACGGCCAGCAGCGGGTCCTTGGATTTCGCGGTGAGCGACCGGTCGGTCTGGATGACCAGCGATTCGTAGTTGACCATCGCGTCGAACCGGCCGGGATTGGCGACGACCATGTCCTTGAGCCAGTCCGAGGAGCCGGAGGATCGGTCCACGCCGGAGAGCAGGGTCTGCACGTTGGCCTGCACGTTCGCGTTGCTGAGGTCGGCGGCCGTGACCGCGCGGTTGGCGCCGACGATGGCGGTGAGGAACGCCAGATAGGCGGAGGCGCCGGAGTTGGACTGCGTGGCCGAGGTCATGGAGAACTTCAGCTGCTTCGACTTGACCGCGGCGATGATGTCCTTGGTGCTTACGGATTTGGTCTTGCCGGACGAGTCGGCCCAACCGAGCTTGACGGCCTTGGACTTGGCGATGCCGAAGACGACCGGGGTGACGGACGTGCTGTTCGCGTCCTTGACGACGTGCTTGGTGTCGCCCATGGAGATCCACATCGAAGAGGCGGGCCATACGGCGTCGTAGTTGCGGCCGCCGGCCTGCAGCGCCTTCATGATGTCGAGCGAACCCATGTAGTCGATGGTCACGGCGACCTTGGAATCGTCGACGGCCTTCTGGATGGCGGCGGAGACCTCCTTGTTCTCCGATCCGGAGGCGATCCGCAAGGTGGCGGTGGCCGAGCCTTCGGCCGGCTTGTACTGTTCGGTCTTGCCGTTGTTGGTGACGGTGGGTTTGGCCGTGGAGCTCGGATCGTAATCGGAGGTGTTCGACCCGTTCGATCCGCCCGACGAGGACGAGGACGCACCCGGGGAGCCGGCGCCGCAGCCGGCGAGCGCCATGGTCATGGCCAGCGCGGCGGCCAGCGCGGTCAGCGCCCGGGGCCTGCGTGAGTCGAATGTCTGGGGCCTTACCGCCCGGGGGTCCGCGCCGTGGCCGTGGGGGCTTGTGCCGTGGCCGTGGGGGCTCATCGGATCGCGGCCGAGGGACTTCATCGAACCGACGACATCGCGTATCTTCCGTACCGCCCGTATTGCCCGTGCCATTCGTGCCATTCGCCGCGCCTGGACCATCGCATCTCCCGTTTTCCGTTCCCCGTCGAGTTGGTCTGCGCCGATGGTGGCCGGATCTTCCCGGCGTCGGCGGCGATCCGGCGGGATGTGTGTATTCCCATTGTCCGGCAACGATTCGGCATTGGGGAGAGCGCAAGATGAACGCACCGTGAACATCAGTCAACCAATGGGGGCCGGTTACGTAGTTGTGGTGGGTAAGATATGTCTAAAAGGGGTAAACACGAAGTCGTAACCATTCATTTCAAACCATTCACAATCACCGTCGGGGGGGGGTGACAGCATAGGGGGTGTTGTCTGATTGTTCGTACGGTAAAGCTCGTTTGAATCGACAGTGACGCTGCCGTTCGGCGAGAAGGCCAGGAAAGACGATCCGGCAGCATCCCATGACGGCATGGGCCTGCGGATTCGGCCCACACCATGGGATCGAAGAGAACACCGAAAGGAAGGTTCGACCATGAGTACAGGAACTCCTGCACATTCAAGCAGGCTATGGAAACTGGGCATCGGCGCGGTCGCGTCAGTGGCGATGCTGCTACCGATGGGGGCCGTGGCCAATGCCGCGGAGGAGGGTGCTGCGGCATCTTCCGCCGCCCCGACTTCATCTAACACGAAGACCACCGCTTCAGCATCTGCCTCAAAGATATCCGGCAACGCATCAGCAGCCACCGGTGACGTTCTCATCAACGCCACGAATTTCCCCGATAGCAATTTCCGGAAATACGTGTCCAAGAAGTTTGATGTAAATGGTAATGGAAAATTAAGCGCATCAGAGCGAAGCCAAGTAACGGAAATTTACGGCGGCTACAGCATCAACAATCAGGATGTTTCTTACACTTCCGCAAAAGGCATTGAGTTTTTCCCCAATTTAAGATCGCTTGATCTTAATGGGTATACCGGTAAATCTCTGGATGCATCTCACAACACCATGTTGGAGAGATTGTTCATAGATCCCACGGCAGATGCTTCGAGTCTGACCTCCTTGGCTCTTCCTCATACCGAGGAACTAACACAACTATATATAGGCGACAGCAGCCTGCAGTCAGTAGACGTGTCGCATAATCCGCAACTACAAGAACTGACTATTAGCTCAGATCATTTGTCTTCTTTGGATCTGTCGCATAATACCCAGCTGACGTTTTTGCGAATTGACAGTCTGAAGGCTCCAATGACTTCTTTGGATCTGTCACATAATACCCAACTAACTAAGGTACTGATTTATGGAACTCATCTAGCATCTTTAGACGTATCAAAAAACCGTAATTTGACATTGCTGGAGATCGCCGGCAGCGAAAACGAAAATGATTCATCGTTTTTGACTCCTATACGTTCTCTAGATGTATCGCATAACGTCAAATTGGATCGATTGAAAATCGGTTCAGACCGCATGTCTTCTCTGGATGTGTCGCACAATGTGAATCTGACTGATCTGGATGTTTCAGCAACTCCTCTAACGACATTGGATGTGTCACATAATACTCAGTTGGAGAAGTTGCATATTCAGGGAACTCGTCTGGCTTCTGTGGATGTAACACATAACAAGAAGCTAACGACTTTGTTGATCTCTGGAGTTGACATGGATGGTGTCAACCCCGGAGAAAGCATGCGGAACGACGGAGAAAATGCAGCCACCATACTTGCCGTAAAAGGATGGAATCAACCACTGAATGAGGGGAATTCTTATTCAGTCGAAGGCTCTTCGCTAGATCTGAAAAAATTGATTCCATGGTTTGATGTATCCAAAGTCTCCGACATCGAAGGAGGCAAGATTTCGCCTTCTGGAGTCATCTCCCCTATTGTGAGCGAATCCGATTATTCATACGCCTTGGTTTCTTATAAGTATGCGGGCATACTTAAGGCTTACGTTTACTTCAACATACCTGAACCCGTGTATCACACCGTAAGCTTCGATGCTAGGGGCGGTACTCCTTTCGAAGATCAATATGTCAAAGATGGTGACAAAGCTCCGCAGTTGGAGCCGTATCGATGGGGATACTCCTTCGCGGGCTGGTACTACGGCAACGCGAAGTGGGACTTCAACCGCGCAGTTACCAGCGATATTACGTTGGTCGCACATTGGACGAAGAACGCCGAGCCGGTGACCTACCGCACCGTGGCGTTCAACAGCAACGGTGGTTCGGCCGTGACCTCGCAGAAGGTCACGAACGGCGGCAAGGTCAAGCAGCCGGCCAACCCGACCCGCAGCGGCTACACGTTCGCGGGCTGGTACTACGGCAACGCGAAGTGGGACTTCAACCGCGGCGTCACCGCGAACATCACGCTGACGGCCCAGTGGACGAAGAACCCGACGCCGGTCGTGTACCGTACGGTGGCGTTCAACAGCAACGGTGGTTCGAAGGTGGCCTCCCAGAAGGTCGCCAACGGCGGCAAGGTCAAGCAGCCGGCCACCCCGACCCGCAGCGGCTACACGTTCGCGGGCTGGTACTACGGCAACGCGAAGTGGGACTTCAACCGCGGGGTGACGGCGAACATCACGCTGACCGCCCGGTGGACGAAGAACGCGCCGTCGAAGCCGGCCGTCAGGCAGGTGCCCGTGTACCGCGTGTACAACCGTCGGTCCGGTCTGCACCACTACACGACGAACAAGGCGGAGAAGAACATGCTCGTGCGCTTGGGCTGGCGTGACGAGAGCCGCAAGGCCGCCTCGTTCATCACCGTGTCGAAGGACACGCCCGGCGCCCGTCCGGTGTACCGCGAGTACAACCGCAGGACCGGCAACCACAACTGGACCCTCAACAAGGCGGAGCACGACATGCTCGTGCGCCTCGGCTGGAAAAACGAGGGCGTCGCCTGGTACGCGCCGTCGAGCGGCAAGAACGTGTACCGCCTGTACAACAGGAATTCCGGCGAGCACGTATACACGATGAGCTACGGCGAGTATGTCGCCGTGCAGCGTGCCGGCTGGCGCGGCGAAGGCGTGGCCTGGAAGTCGCTCTAGTTTATTGAGCTTCCCCTCGAGGGGAAGCTGACAGCCGTCAGGCTGACTGATGAGGTGGCGAGCGAGGCGTGACTTAATTTACTGCTTCGTCCATCGCCCTCATCAGTCGGCTTCGCCGACAGCTTCCCCCAAGGGGGAAGCCCGGAGTAATTGAACCGCCGTGTGATGGGATTCGGCCACCCCGGTCTCGCTTCGCTCGACAGCTCCCGACGTTTTATGCGACGTGCGCCCGGTAAAGGCGCACTGCCACGAATACTCCTACTGGACTGTTCGTTCGACAGGAGTATGAACTGAAACACGGCTTTATTCGTCACCTAATCCGACCGGCTTCGCCGGCCACCTTCCCAAGGGAAGACAAAATAGACCTTGCACCCGCAGGCGAACTGGGGGTGGCCGAGCAACGCACCGTCACCACCGACCTCCACCGCATCATGTGCATCTCACTTATGAGCGCATATGTCGTCTATACTCGACACTTCACCCTGTAAACACCAAAAATGTCGAGTATGGACGACACTTCCGAGACCTGAATCGGACCCGTGCAACGCCATGACGGGTGGAGGACCCTCGCCAGACACGCCAGGCATATTTGATCACTCGCTCCGTGACCGGGCGCGGGTACCACGTGACAGGGTTCATGATGTGTCACAGGGTGCGGGTGCACCCGGTGACACACGATAACAACCCTTGGAATTGCAACGGTTTTCGAACCGCGTGACAGGGTGCGGACGCACCCGGTGACGGTATCCGCACCATGTCACGCCATAATGAACGACCACCGTCATCAAAACACCTCATCCGACCGGTGATACTGCGTTCGACCACCCCCAGTCGGCTCAGCCGACAGCTCCCGCAGCGAGACTGGGGGTGGTCGAACGACGCACTGCCTGCGCTTAGGCCATGAGCTGCTGGGCGATGTCGCGGAACTGGGCGGCGAGGGGAGTGTCGGCCAGGGTGCCGTCGGGGTTCAGCACCACGGGGCGGCCGGCTTCGCCGTCGATGCGCACCTCGGGCTCCAGCGGCAGCGACCCGAGCAGCGGCACGTCGTGGCCCAGTGCCTCGGTGAGCTGTTCGGAGACGCGCGCTCCCCCGCCTTCGCCGAAGATGCGCAGCTTCTCGCCGTGGTGCTCGTAGTAGCTCATGTTCTCGATCACGCCGCGCACCTGCATCGGCACCTGCAGGGCCACGAGTCCGGCGCGCACCGCCACGTCGGAGGCACTGGGCTGCGGGGTGGTGACCACCACGAGCTCGGCGTTCGGCAGGGCCTGCGCCACGGAGATCGCCATGTCGCCGGTGCCGGGCGCCAGATCGAGCAGCAGCACGTCGGGCTCACCCCACCACACGTCGGAAAGGAACTGCTCGAGCGAGCGCTGCAGGCGCGGCCCACGCCACAGGATCGCCCGGTCGGCGCCGGCGAACATGCCGATGGAGATGAGCTTGACCCCCCATGCGGTGACGGGCATGAGCATGCCGTTCAAATTGGTGGGCTGGCTGTGCGTGCCGAACAGGGTGGGCAGGGAGAAGCCGTAGATGTCGGCGTCGATGGCCGCGGTGTCGTAGCCGAGCGCGGCGAACGTGGCGGCGAGGTTCGCGGTGACCGACGACTTGCCGACGCCGCCCTTGCCGGAGGCGATGGCGAAGATGCGGGTCTTGGAGCCGGCCTTGGTAAACGGGTTCTCCTTGCGCTGGGCCTTGAGATCGTTGACGAGGCCTGTGAGCTTCTCGCGGCTCATCGAGGCCACGTCGATGTGCGGCACGAGCGTGGCGGCCGGGTAGGAGGTGACGGCCTCGTTGATCTTGTCGATGATCGTCTGGGTGAGCGGGCATCCTTCGACGGTGAGCTCCACCTTGATCGTCACGTCGACCACGGACCGTCCGGAGTCGATGACGTCGCGCGGCACCGCCTCGATGCCGGTGATCATTCCCAGATCGGTGATGGACTTGCCCAGCTCCGGGTCGATGACCCGGCTGAGACGAGTACGGACGTTTCTTTCGATGACATCGGTCATTCCCACGCGATTCGTTGCAGACATAGCCTCCACCCTACCGTGAACCGGTTCGAACATTCCAGATGTTATTCCGCAGAGCTTGTGGAGGAATCGGCCTCCTCAGCACCCGCCGAATCAGCACCCGCCGAATCGGCAGGCTCACCCGGCTCCCCGGTGGCCAGCAGCCGCGCGAACTGCGCCTCGTCGAGCATGGGCACACCCAGCGCCTCGGCCTTCGCGGCCTTGGATCCGGCGTTCGCACCGACCACCACGTACGTGGTCTTCTTGCTCACCGATCCTGCGGCCTTGCCGCCGTGGTCGATGATGGCCTGCTTGGCGCCGTCGCGGCTGAAGCCCTCCAACGAGCCGGTGACCACCACGGTCATGCCCTCCAGTGTCTGCGGGTCGTCGTTCGTCTCCACATGCGAGCCGACTCCGGCGGCACGCCATGCGGCCAGCGTACGACCGCGCCAGTCCTCGGGGTCGCGGGCGGCCTCGAACCACCGCACCACGGATTCGGCGATCTCCGGTCCGATGCCGTCGATCTCGAGCAGATCGTCCACACCCGCCTGCTCGATCGCCTCCAAAGAGCCGAACTGGGAGGCGATCAGGCGCGCGGTGGGCGGACCGAGACGGCGGATGGAAAGCCCCACGAGTACCCGCCACAGATCCGCGGACCGGGCCTTGTCGATCTCGTCGAGCATCTTGCGGGTGTTCTCCCCCGGCCTCACGTACACCGGCTGCTCCACAACATCCCCGCCGCGCAGACGACGGGTCACATGGTCCACGATCACCGCGTCGGCGGGCACTTCGTACGCCGGATAGTCGGCGCGGATGTTCTCGGCCGGGGTCTTGCCAGTGATCTTCTTCGCGTCGGTGCGGGCCGTCCAGAACGCGGGCGTGCGATACCACAGGCCGGATCCGCCGACCCGCCTGCGCTTCTTTCGCGGCCTACCGGTCTTCGGGTTCACGTCCTCGCGCACTTCGATGATCGGGATCTCACGCCATACGTACACGTCGCGCAGCCGGTCGACGGCGAGGTCGAACAGTCCGGCCTCGCTGGTCAGCGTCGGCGTCTGCGGGTCGGGCAGGAGCAGTCCGGCCGGCGGCTCGTACGGCTGCGGCTCCTCCCCCGGTCCGACGATGATCTCATGCCGGGTCGGATCGTAGGTGTCCACAGAATCGGGGCGGTCGGCCTCGGGATTGGTCAGCGCGATGGCGCTCTGATCGCCCAGATGCTCGATGTCGAAGGCCTTGCGGGAGGCGAGGTTGATGATCCGCTCGGTCAGCTGGGCGGGGCAGCTTTCCACGTTGGGGCAGCGGATGTCCTTGTCGCCTTCCTTGGCGGGGGCCAGTTTCGCCCCGCAGCTCGGGCAGTGTTCGGGCATCACGAACTCGCGCAGCCGCTCCTCGCGGCCCTTGCGCCGTTCCAGCACGGGGCCGACGAGCTCGGGGATCACGTCGCCGGCCTTGCGCACCACCACGGTGTCGCCGATCAGCACCCCCTTGCGCTTGACCTCGGAGGAGTTGTGCAGCGTGGTGCGGGCCACGGTGGAGCCGGCCACGTACACGGGCTTCAGCACGGCCACGGGGGTCACGCGGCCGGTGCGGCCCACCTGCACGGTGATGTCGAGCAGTTCGGTGTTCACCTCTTCGGGCGGGTACTTGTAGGCGATGGCCCAGCGCGGGGCGCGCGACGTGGCGCCGAGCCGCCGCTGCAAGCCGAGGTCGTCGACCTTCACGACGATGCCGTCGAGCGCGTGCTCGATGTCCTGCCGGTGCTCGCCGTAGTAGTCGATCATGTCGATGATCTGGACGAACGAGGTGACCTCACGGTTGTGCGGGGAGACCGGCACCCCCCATTTGGCATACAGCGCGTACGCCTCGGACTGGTTGTGCACCGCGTCGTGGGTGCCGCGCGGATGGTCGGCGCCCCAGTCGAGCGTGCCGATGCCGTGCGCGTAGAACGTGAGCCGGCGCGTGGCGGTGATGCGCGGGTCCTTCTGCCTGAGCGACCCGGCGGCCGCGTTGCGCGGGTTGGCGAACGGGGTCTTGCCCTCGGCCTCGGCCCGCTCGTTGAGCGCATGGAAGTCGTCGAAGCGCATGAACACCTCGCCGCGTACCTCCACCATGTCGGGGATGTCGGCCGGATCGCCCTCGAGGTTCTGCGGGATGTTCGAGATCGTGCGCGCGTTGAGCGTGATGTCCTCGCCGGTCACGCCGTCGCCGCGGGTCAGGCCCTGTTCGAGCACGCCGTTGCGGTAGATCAGGTTCAGTGCCAGACCGTCGATCTTCACCTCGCAGGTCATGGGCAGCGGCTTGCCTTCGGGCCAGTCGAGGTCGCGGATCACCGAATCGTACCAGTCGCGCAGCTCTTCGATGCTGAACACGTCGTCGAGGCTCATCATGCGGCTGGGGTGGCGCACCGACGCGAAGTCGTTGGAGAATGTGCCGCCTACGCGGTGGGTGGGCGACTGCGGGGTGTCGAGCATGGGGAACGCCGCCTCCAGCCGTTCGAGGCAGCGCAGGCGGGCGTCGTAGGCGGCGTCGGAGGAGACGGGCGCGTCGTCGATGTAGTAGGCGATCTGATCGGATTCCACCCATGCGGCCACGCGGGTCCACAGGCGGGCGGCCGCTTCGGTGCTCATCGTGGTGACGTCGAGCGCGTCCAGCTTCATCGCGTCGGCGTCGGTGGCGGAAAGCGCGGCGATCCAGCCTTCCGACCCCGGCTCGAAGCGGGAGAGCGTGTCGTCGGCGCCGACCTGCCCGTCGCCGTCGAGATCCCAGGCGAGCTGTTCGGTGTCCGGTGACTGCGATGCCATATGTGGTCTCCCTTATGCCCTTGTTGCGTGATACCGCCTACATATACCGCCTACATTGTAGGGGTATCTCCGGGACGCTAGGCGTTGAGGGACCGCAGGAACTGGATCTGGATGGCGTCCAGCCCGTCGCCGTCGACCTTCATGCGGGCCGCGGCCATCGACAGCGTGCGCGCGGGCACGAACAGCGCGTTGTCCACGCAGACGCGGGCCGCGTCGCGCACGATGCCCGCCACCTCGGTGTTCGGCCATACGGGCAGGTCATGCTCCTCGAGCACGGCCTGCGCCTCCTCTACGGTCTGCGGCACCGCAATGCACTGCGAGCGGGCTCGGGCCATGAGTTCGGCCAGCTCGGACTCCACCTGCCCCATGCCGCCGGAGCTGATCTGGTCGCTCATGATGTATGCGGCGACGGCCACGGCGAACTCGTCGCGCATCCATGCCGAATACGCCAGACGGTAGTAGGCGAACGAGGCGTCGTCGCGGTCGAGCGCCACGCGCAGCGCGTTGAGGCAGGCCGCGCGGGCGGACTCCCAGTCGCCGGTGCGGGCCAGGGCGATGGCCATCTTCAGATGCGACAGCGGGTAGGCGGGCGCGTAGGCGACCATGGCGTTGAGGTGCGGCAGCGCGGCCTTCGCGCTGTCGATCTGGGCGAGCACGTCGGCCAGTTCCATATGCGCGTAGAACAGGTTGTCGGGGATCAGCACGGTATGTTCGTCCGGTGTGGCGAACAGGCGGTTGTACACCACGCGTTCGGCGTACGAGTTGAAGTACCGCGGCACGCCGTTCACGCCGGAGAACATGCGGTCCATTTCGGCCACCGCCGCCTCGGCCATCGAGATCGCCTTGGCCGGCTGGCCGGAGAACAGCATGTCACGGGCCTTGAGCCGCTGCTCGTCGAGTCGGTCGCCCATGGTGAACTTCGCGTCCGGTGTGTCCCGGCCGTCGATCAGCGCGCTGGTGACGTCGGAGGAGATCGAGTCGAGCTCCGGATCGGCGATGCGGTGGATGACGTCCATCGCACGCTCGGCCCGGACCGGCGACGGGTCGCGGTCGTTGGCGGCGAGCGCGTGGAAGTCGTTGACCGCCCGCTGGAGCACGTCGGCGCGTTGGATGGCCAGATCGAGGGCGTCTCGGGCGCCCAGCACGCGGGCCACGTCGTCGGGGAAGCGCTGTCCGCTCAGTTCCGGCTCCTCCTGCGAGCCGTGGGGCGAGTAGGCGTGGTCGCGGATGTCGAAGTCGGCGGTGATCGGCTTGAACCCGCCATTGCCGTCGACGTCCATCACCGCGTTGAACGCGCGGTACATGTGCTGGGGACGGTTCAGCCCGCAGACCCTGATCATCTCCAGGAACCGGTCGCGTTCGAAGGTGACGGTGACGAGATTGCGGACCGTGGGGTTGCGGCGCAGGGCGGCGAGCGGATCGTCGCCGTCCATGTCGGCAGCCATATCGCCGGTGCCGTCGCCGGACGGCACCGCACCATCCAGATCGGTACCGCCGAGATCATCACCGCCGAGACCGTCGGCGTCGGCGTCCGTCACGGCGGGGCCGGCGCCGGGATCGGCGAACATCATCTCATCGAGATCGACGCCCTTCATCAGCTCCCGGAAGGTCTCGTCCATGGAGTCCTGAGAATCCGAATCCCGGGAATCCGCATTCTGGGAATCGCCGGAATCATTGCCGTTCCTGGGGTCCGTGGATTCGGACTCGGCCCCGTCCGCGGCACCGGCGTCGATCGGACCTTCGACTGGCCCGGCGGTCAGTGCGGCCGGATTGCCGTGCACGTCGCCGTCCTTGGGATCGGCCTTGCCGCCGCCGGTGTTGAGGTCCCGGCCGGTGCGGATGCGTTCGAAGGCGCTCAGGGCCTCGCCCATCGCCGCGGAGATCGCGGAATCCTGCTCGTCCACAGCCTCCTCGAGGCCGATGGAATCGACATGCAGCGACACCTTGCGCACATGCTCGTCCACGCCGAAGGCGAGCGCGGCCATCATCAGGCCGACCCGCAGATTGTAGTCGGTGCTCATCGAGGCGCGTTCTGCGTCGGAGAGGTCCACCCACGTGCGCTGGTGCTCGTCGTAACGGGTGGAGGGCATCATCGACGTGCCGGCGGTGGTGAAGCCGATCGCCACGTTGCCGTCGGCCAGATTGGACCGGAATTCGGCGTCGAAGCGGTAGGGCAGCCGTAGCCGGCGCACCAGCGAGGAGAGGGTCTGGCGGTACACCCATTCCGAGCCGCCCGCATACGAACTGGTCTCGCCGTCGCCGGACTGCGCGGTTCCGGGCTGCGCGGTTCCGTCCCGCACGGGACCGTCCGCTGCCAGCGGATCGGGGTGTTCGGCGGCGATGCGCTGCGCGGCCTCGCCGGCCACCTTCACCATGGCCGCCAGTGCCGGGGTGCCGTCGTCATGCACCGGGTCGAAGCTCTTGCCGGGGGTCTCCTCGAGCTTCAGCGCGGTCAGAGCCGGGTTGAGCAGCAGGGCGCGGTCCAGCTGGGCGGCCTGCGCGTGGGTCACGTTGTCCTCGGTGGGGTTGGCGCCGATCCGGCCGTTGCGTTCGAGCCACAGGCTCACGTCGGCGAACC
The DNA here is from genome assembly GCF_002802905.1 of Bifidobacterium simiarum. Classification (GTDB taxonomy): domain Bacteria; phylum Actinomycetota; class Actinomycetes; order Actinomycetales; family Bifidobacteriaceae; genus Galliscardovia; species Galliscardovia simiarum. Next base: position 135,725 of record NZ_PEBK01000001.1, on the reverse strand, counting down.
GGTTGAGATTGCCTTCGATGCGCAGCGCGGTCAGCGCGGGACGGAACTCCAGCGAGGAGTCCCATCCGAAGAAGTAGCCGCCGGAGAACGGCGAGGTGAACAGCTTGAGCGGTTCGGCGCCGTGCACGGCCTCCAGACCCTCGGCCTTGTCGAGAGCGCCGGCCTCGTTCATCAGGTCGGCGAAATGGTCCTCCAGTCCGGAGGCGCGCAGACCGTGGGCGCGGGCGCGCAGCGTGTCCTTCACACTGCGTCGGATCGCGCCGATCGGGGCCTCGCCGCGCAGACGGCGGAAGATGTTGCCCGAGCCAAAGCCGATGAGCACGCCGTTGAAGCGCGGCAGCAGATAGGTGGCGAAGAACGCGGAGGCGATCGCGTCACGGTATTCGAGTCCGGCCCTCAGCCCCACGGGCAGTTCGGGCCGCAACTGTTCGAGCGTGTAGCGGTTGTCGGACTTGAGCCAGGAGGCCAGCCACATCATCTCGTCGTTCTCGTCGCGGCCGACGATGCCGCCCTGCAGGGCGTGCTCGTAGCCGTCCTCGGCGCCGCCGTCGCGCCGGCCTTCGAGCCGGCTCTTCATCACGAGGATCTCCTCCTCCTTGGCGAAGAGGAACACCGGATCGGCGCCCTGCACGTCGGGGGCGATCTCCTCGCCGGCGAAGACGCGGCCCTTGTCGTCCACGAACGCGACCGGCGCGCAATGTCGGCGGTCCGGGAACACGCCGAGCGTGAATCCGCGGCCGCGGGTCTCGGGGAACTGCGCCCAGCCGACGGCCAGTCCTTCGGGCACGCCGGGCATGGCGTCGAGGATGTGCTTCTTGGTCAGCGGGCCGAGCGGACGGGCGTTGCGGGTCAGCGCCTCGATCACGGCCCGTTCGCCGTCGGCCGCGGAACGCATGGCGTCGCCGAACGCGCTGCCGGTGCCGGAGGGGTCTGCGGAGGCGGATGGTTTCGGTGCCGATCCGCCGAATCGGGCGGCCAGTCCGCTCACCAACCCCTGCAGACGATCGAAACGATGGGGACGCTGCTCGCCGTCATGGCGCTGGTTGGAGGGAGACTTCGACATAACGTTCATTGTCACAATCCACTCAGACAACCTCAGCGTTTCCTCGCCTATAGAGAACATGCCCGTAGAGAACACGAGGAAACGCCGTGGACGAGGGCCGGGACGTCACCGTCCGGCGCTGATGGATCGCAGTACGTTGATCATCTCGATCGCGCCGAGCGCGCAATCGAAGCCCTTGTTGCCGGCCTTGGTGCCGGCGCGTTCGATCGCCTGCTCGATGTTCTCGGTGGTGATCACACCGAACAGCACCGGTACGTCGGAGTTCAGGGAGACCTGCGCGATGCCCTTGGCGGTTTCGTTGCACACCAGATCGTAGTGGGAGGTGCTGCCGCGGATGATGGCGCCGAGGCAGATCACCGCGTCGTATCGGCCGGTGGCGGTCATGCGCTTGGCTGCGATCGGAATCTCGAACGAGCCGGGCACCCAGGCCACGTCGACGTCGTCATCGGACACGCCGTGCCGACGCAGGCCGTCCTGTGCGCCGGAAAGCAGCTTCGACGTGATGAATTCGTTGAAGCGTGCGACCACGATGCCCACGCGGATCGGGTGCTCTCGCCCTTCGGCCGTGCTTTCGGCGACGAGCTTTCCTTCGAATACGGTCATGACCGTTCCTCCTTTGCCGGAACGCCCAGCAGGTGTCCCATGCGTTGTTGTTTGGTTGACAGATATCGGGCGTCGAACTCGTTCGGCGCGATGACGATCGGCACGCGGCTGGCCACGGTGATGCCGGCCTGCCGCAGCTGGTCGATTTTGTCGGGGTTGTTGGTCATCAGGTCGATGGACCGTACGCCAAGGTCGCGTAGAATGGCCGCGGCCGTGCGGTATTCGCGCATGTCGGCGGGGAACCCGAGTCTGAGATTGGCGTCGAGGGTGTCGAAGCCCTGCTCCTGAAGCTCGTAGGTGCGCAGTTTGTTGAGCAATCCGATACCACGCCCCTCCTGACTGAGATACAGCAGCACGCCGCGGCCCTGCTCGGCGATCCGCCGCATGGCCTCGTGCAGCTGGGGGCCGCAGTCGCAGCGACACGACCCGAACACGTCTCCGGTGAGGCACTGGGAGTGCACGCGGCACAGCACGGGTCGCGGATCGGCGGGAGTCCCGTCGGCGTGAATCGTATTGCCGGCATCCGTGGCGGCGTCGGTGGCTGCATTCATCGCGGTCAGCAGATCGTCCCCCATCACCAGCGCCACATGCTCGCCGCCGTCTTCGGATTCATAGCCGACCATGGTGAATTGCCCGTATTCGCTGGGCAGCGACACCTGCGCCACGCGATGAACGACGCTGGGGAACTCGTGCGTACGGCGGTAGTCCTGCAACTGGGCGATGGTGATGTACGTCAGACCGTGTTCCTCGGCGAAGGCGCGCAGATCGTCGCGGCGCATCATGGTGCCGTCCCGCTTCATCATCTCGCAGCACAGGCCGCACGGCTCAAGACCGGCAAGTCGTGCCAGATCGACGGTGGCCTCGGTGTGCCCGTTGCGTTCGAGCACGCCGCCGTCGCGCGCCACCAACGGGAACATGTGGCCGGGGCGACGGAAATCCTCGGGCTTGGCCTCCGGGTCCACGCACGCCATGGCGGTGACGGAACGGTCGCGGGCGCTGATGCCGGTGGATGTGGCGATGTGGTCGATGGACACCGTGAACGCGGTGTGGTGGTTGTCGGTGTTCGTGGCGCACATCGGCGGCAGCTTCAGCCGTTCGGCCAGTTTCGCGCTCATCGGGGTGCAGATCAGGCCCCGTCCCTCGCTGGCCATGAACGCGATGTTCTTCGGAGTGGCGAAGCGTGCGGCGCAGATGAGGTCGCCCTCGTTCTCGCGGCTTTCGTCGTCGGCCACCACCACGATGCGCCCGGCGGCGATGTCCCGGATGGCCCGCTCCACGGACGCCGCGGATTCGGAGACGGAGATGGTATTCGAGTCGTTGATTGTCATGTCTGTCATGTCCTTATATCTGGTATGCCTTGCAATATCGATATGTTCCGGATGAGCCGGATGTTCCGGGAACCGGTCACTCGACGGGTCAGAAACCATGTTCGAGCAGAAAGTTCCGTGTCAGCGAACCGCCGGCGCCGGCGGCGGAATGGCCACCGTCCCCGACCGGATGCCCTCCGTCCATGCCCATCAGCCGGGCCACGTATCTGGCGATGGGGTCGATCTCAAGATTGACGCGGTCACCCACGCGGCGTTCGGGAAGCACGGTGTGCTCGGCGGTGTGGGGAATGATCGACACGCCGAACCCTTGATCGTCGGCGAACGTCACCGTCAGGCTGATCCCCTCGACGGCAATCGACCCCTTCTCCGCGATGAACCGCATGAGGTCGCGTGGGGCGCGGATCGTGTATTCGATGGCGATGCCGTCGCGCTTGATCGAGGCGATTTCGCCGGTGCCGTCAATATGGCCGGAGACGATATGCCCCGAGAATCGGCCGTCCGCGCTCATCGCCCGTTCCAGATCAACGTGACTGCCCCGATGCAGGGTGCCCAGACTCGATCGGCGCAGGGTCTCGTGCATCACGTCGGCGGTGAACTCGGAGCCGTCGACGCCGGTGACGGTTAGGCACACGCCATTGACCGCGATGCTCTCCCCGAGCACGGTGCGATCGGTGACCACCACGTCGGATGCGACTGTGAGACGAGCGAAGTCGCCCCCCTTCACCAGAGACATCACCGTACCGAGATCCTCAACGATTCCGGTGAACATATGCCACCTCTCCTTCGACCAGCACGTCATCGCCCAGACGGATCGTCTTCGGATCGACGACTCGGAAACAGTCGTCGGGCGTTTTCACTCCCTCGCCGCCGACCGGCGACGGCGCCGATACGCCGCCGAACAGTTTCGGTGCGATGTAGGCGTCGACCTTGTCGACCACCTGGGCGTGCAGTGCGGACCATGCCAGCGTGGCGCCGCCTTCGATCATCACGCTGTCGATGCCGCGGGCGCCGAGCGTCGTCATCAGTGCGGGCAGACTCGGATGGCCGGCGTCGTCCGGCTCCACCGTCAGCACTTCGCAACCGGCGTCACGGTAGTGGCGCACTTTGTCGGCAGCCTTGGCAGCGGCATCGGCGTCGTCCCGACCATCGGCCGGCAGCGTAACGATGATCGTAGGGGTTTCACGGGCCGTGGCCACCACCGTCGAATCCAACGGCGTGCGCAGTCGCCCGTCGCAGATGATGCGGACGGGATCGTGGCCGTCCTCGAGCCGGCAGGTGAGCCGCGGGTCGTCGGCGATCACCGTGCCTGCGCCGACCATGATGGCGGCGAACCGGTTGCGGTCCTCATGCACCCGGTGTCGCGCCTGCTCGCCGGTGATCCAGCGGGACGCTCCGGTTCTCGTCGCGATCCTACCGTCCAAGGTCATCGCGTATTTCAGCAGAACGAACGGCTTTTTGCCGACGATGTAGTGCAGGAAGATCTCGTTCATCGCATCGCATTCGTCACGCAGCACGTTTTCGGTCACCGCGATGCCGGCCTGTCTCAGCTGTCGGATGCCCTTGCCGGCGACCAGCGGATTCGGATCGGCGGAGCCGACGACTACCCTTGCGATTCCCGCGTCGATCAGCGCCTGCGTGCACGGCGGCTGCTTGCCCTGATGGCAGCATGGCTCCAATGTGACGTAGATGGTCGCCCCGCGTACCGAAATGCCTTGTCGCTTCGCGGATTCCAGTGCGTCTCGTTCGGCATGCCAGCCGCCGAAATGGTCATGATGACCGGTGGCGATGATCCGACCGTCGCGAACGATGACGGCCCCCACCAGCGGATTGGGGTTGACCTTGCCCAATCCTCGCTTCGCGTGGTCCAATGCCACGGACATGTATTCCCTATCGTCCACGGTTCCCCTTTCGACGCGATAGAGCATGTCCAGGGATTCGTGGCTGCGCGTCGCATACCGCACGCACCACGCGCCAAACGCACCGTGCTGCGCGCCCTGCCTCGTCATGGGCCCGATATGAAACAACCCCGAACTCCATAAGGAATTCAGGGTCCTGATCATAAGGCCACGACGGGTATGCTTACGCCGCCGCATGCTTCTTTCATCCAGACTGTAACTGTCGGTACCGGAGTCACACCGGTTCACGAGCGCTTGCGCTCCCACATTCTCGTCGACACTGATGTGCGTTCGAATGCTCGCGGACTATACCGCCGATCGGGAATTTCACCCTGCCCTGAAGATGCGTATTCGATTATCGACATTCATTGAACCGCATATCGGCGACAATCGGGACCCGGGGCGAGAATCCGTCATTCCTTCGGTTCTCCTACAATGAAACGGTGAGACTCCGTACATCGCCGGCAGACGGCGGGACCACCCGGAAACGCGTGATCCCGAACGTGCCGTACCCCTTCCTGTGGATCGCCGCGCTGATCATCGTGCTACTGGAGATCGGTCCGTTCAACCTGCCGTTCTGGTCGACCCTGCGGATGCCGCAATCCGCCTCCCAGACGCAGACCGCATCCCAGACGCAATCCGCTCCCCAGACGCAATCCGCTCCCCAATCACAGACCGCGGCCCGCACGACGACCCGGATCGGCAAGGGACTGGAGCATAACGGCGACGGCGTGCTGCTGATCGACGATCCGACGCAGGCCTATATCGAGATCGACGGGCTCGACGCCCCGGTCTCGACGGTCCGGTGGCTGCCCGGCGGGGCGAGCGAGAAGGATGCGCTGCTGCAGGGTGAGAAGCACCCGTTCCTCAATACGCTGCATCTGCGGCTCGACACCCGTACCGGGTCCGGCGCCGACGCGGTCTGGCACACCGGAACCGAACAGGCCATGCACCGGTGGACCGACGTCACCGCGTATCTGCGCAACCACACCGATGACGGCGGCGGCAAGGTGAGCGCGATCCGCCTGTGGGTGCAGGAAACCACGGGCGCCCAGTTCGCCTTCGACTCCGTGGCGATCAACGTTCCGGTGCCGTTCCGCATCGACTGGCTGCGGGTGGGGGTGATGGCGATCGTCGCCGTGATGCTGTTCGTGCTGCGGCCGCGATCCCGCCTGTACCGCGTGACGCTGAACACGGCGAGCCGGCGGCAGCGGATCATCTTCGCCGTGGCCTGCATCCCGCTGGCCGTCTACCTCGGCCATACGATCTGGAAGGCGATGTGGCAGGGGCCGCAGGTGTTCCATCAGCCGTACAACTACGTCTACGATTTCGACCAGTACGCGCGGGTGGCCGACTCCCTGCTGCACGGCCGGCCGTGGCTTGATCTGCCGGTGCCGAGGCAGCTGGCCGAGGCGGCCGATCCGTACGACGTGAACACCCGCAACCAGCTGCTCTCGCAGGGCGTGGGCGACATCTACTGGGATCATGTGTTCTTCAACGGCCACTGGTACTCGTACTTCGGCGTGGTGCCGGCGGTGCTGGTGTTCCTGCCGTATCAGCTCGTCACCTCGCTGTGGGTGCCCGGCGGCGCATGGCTGCCCGCCTCGGTGGCGGCGGCGCTGTTCTCCGTCGGCTTCGTGGTGTTCGGTTCGCTGCTGGTCATCCGCCTGTTCGCACGGAACTTCCCCCATACCAGCGTGGGCATGACCGTACTGGCCCTGATCGCGTTCCTCACCGGATCGGACATCTGGTTCCTGTGCCTGCGCGGCACGTTCTACGAGGTGCCGCTCACCGCGGCGCTGATGATGGCGACGCTGGGCCTGTGGCTGTGGCTGGGCGCGCGCCGCACCTGGGACGAGACCCGCGGACGCTGGCGCATGTGGACCGCCGACGACGTGTGGCTGGACGGGGAGGACGGACGGCAGGATCCGGCCGCGGCCCCGCATCCCACGCGGATACGGCTCTCGCTGCCGCATATCGCCTTCGGATCGCTGTGCGTGGCGGCCACGCTGGGATGCCGCGCCACGTTCATCGCGGTGGCGCTGCTGTTCCTGCCGATCTTCGCCGACGAGATCCGATCCGGACTGGTGCTGGGATTCATCAGGCCCCTGCTGCCCCACCGCTGGCGAAGCCGGATGTTCGAGGCGGAGGACTGCCGGTCGGGTTCGGCGGGTGGCGGGTCGGGCGCGAAAACCGACGGTCCGACCGCGGCTCCGATTCGGCCGCTGGCCAGCTGGAAACGCGATCTGGCCGCCCTGCTGCCGGCCTTCGCGGTGTTCGCCGCCCTGCTGTCCTACAACTTCTGGCGGTTCGGCTCGTTCCTCGATTTCGGCAACGACAAGCAACTGACCGTCACCGATCTCAACCAGTACCGCGAGCCGCTGGACGTGCTGGGGCAGATCGTGAGCTACTACCTGTTCATCCCGCCCCGACTGATCGACCGGTTCCCGTGGCTGGCCGTGCCGAGCACTCCATTGAACTCGTGGCAGTATCACGAGCGTCTGCTGTGCGGATTCCTGTGGTTCGCACCGATCTGCCTGCTACTGATCGCCCTGCCGTGGATGCGCCGGACGCTCGGACGCCACCGCATGTGGGGCATGGCCTGCACGCTGCTGGGGCTGGGCGTGCTGGAGCTGGTTTTCGTCAGCTACAAAGGCGGCATGGACTGGCGCTACGTCGGCGATTTCGCGTGGCTGTTCGTGTTCGCCACGATCCTGATCATGCCCTCGCTGGGCGAATGGGCCGCCACGAGACGGTTCATGCCCGCCACGCACGGCGTCCCGACCGTCCTTGGCACCCGCGGTGCGATGACGATGCTGATCGTGCTGACGCTGCTCACGTTGGCTATGACGGTGGCGTGCACGTTCATGACCGGCAAGATCGCCCCGTTGCGCGCGTCCGACCCGACGGCGTACTACACGGTCGAATCATGGTTCTCGTGGCTGTAGTGAGCGGCGCGATCAGGATGATCGGCCGGGATTCCGGCCGCAGAGGGCATGGAAAAGCCTCCCGGGATATTCTTCGGGAGGCTTGTACGGATCTGCGGGTTAGAGGCCTGTTGGTCAGCTTGTCTATCAGCCCGTCGGTTAGTTAGTGAAGTAATTAACCACGGTGATCGGGCCGAAGCTCCGATGGCTCAGATCAGGCCTCGTGCCGCTGCATCGCCTGCGTGGCGTAGTAGGCGGCGCCGACGATGCCCGCATCGTTGAGCAGCGCGGCCGGCACGATCGGGGTGTCCACCTGGATGTAGGGGAAGAACTTCTCGTGCTTCTTGCTCACGCCGCCGCCGACGACGAACACGTCGGGGCTGAAGTAGTGCTCCAGCAGACGGTAGTACTTGGTCAGGCGCTTGCCCCACTTCTTCCAGCTCAGCTCGTCGCGGGTGCGAGCGGAGTCGGCGGCGTACTTCTCGGCATCGCCCTTGCCCTCAAGGAGCAGGTGACCGAGCTCGGTGCAGGGCACGAGCTGGCCGTTCATGATCAGCGCGGTGCCGATGCCGGTGCCCAGCGTGGTGGCGATGACGAGGCCCTTGTTGCCCTTGGCCGCACCGTAGGCGGCTTCGGCGAGGCCGGCGGCGTCGGCGTCATTGACCACGTGCACCTCACGGCCGGTTTCGTCGCACATCAGCTGGTTGACGTCCACGCCCACCCAGGACTGGTCGAGGTTGGCCATGAATCCCAGTGCGCGGCCGGGCTTGACCGGCGCGGGGAACGCGATGCCGATGGGGGTGCCGTCGTTCACCTCGTAGTGGTCGAGGATCTGCTTGACCACGGCGGCGACATTCTTCGGGGTGGCCTCCTCGGGAGTGGGGATGCGCAGTCGCTCGCAGGCGAACTTGCCTTCGCCGAGGTCCACCGGGGCGCCCTTGATGCCGGAGCCGCCGATGTCGATGCCGAAGGCCTGTGCGGATTCAATCATGATCTTCTCCTCGTCGAGTTATTGGGGATATGTGGCGATTGTAACCCACGAAACCGTCCGCGGCCCGGCGAGGGCCCACGGACGGCGTGGCGGACGGTTCCTCCTATGCCAGTTCGTCCGACAGCTCGTCCGCACCTGAGGCGACCGCGCCGCCGCGCACGCGACGCAGGTTCTCGTGCATGATCACCATGAGCAGCAGGATCACCACGAGGAACCACGGGAACAGGGCGATGGTCACGTGGTTGGCGATCCAGCCGAACACCGGCGGGGCTGAGAGGCTGCCCACGTAGGCGCAGGCCATCTGCACGCCGACGATCGCCTGCGACTTGTCGGCGCCGAAGTAGGCGGGCGTGGAGTGGATCACGCACGGGTAGATCGGGGCACAGCCCAGTCCCACGACGATCAGGCCGGCGAGCGTGGTGAGGTCGCCGGGAATCGGCAGCAGCATGAGCACGATGCCGCAGGCCACCAGCACCTGACCGATACGGATCATCGTCGGGTCGTTAAAACGCATGGTGAGGAAGCCGCTGACCGCCCGGCCGACCGTGATGCCCACGTAGAACAGGCTCGCCCACGCGGCGGCCTGCTTGGCGTCCACGCCGTGGTCGAGCACCATGTAGCTGGCGGCCCACAGACCGGTGGTCATCTCCAGCGCGGAGTAGCAGAAGAACATGATCAGGATGGATTTGGCGCCGCGGATGGCGAACACGTCGAGCAGGCCGAGCGGCTTGCGGGGTTCGGACGGCGACGATGCGGACGAGGATTCGGACGACGACTCGGCTTCGGCCTTGTCCTCCGGGGATTCGACTCCGGATGCACCCCCTGCGGTTTCGGCTTCGGAGGACCGACCCGCGACCGCCGCCTCGCCGGATCGCGTGCGCCACAGCGGCAGGCTGAATATCAGCAGCGCGGTGAGGCCCACCTGCAGGATCGCGATCCAGCGGTAGCCGCTGTTCCAGCCGAATCCGCCGGTCAGCGCGAAGCTCATGATGTACGGTCCGGCGCTGGCGCCGAGACCCCACATGCAGTGCAACCAGCTCATATGCCGGCTGGCGTAGTGCAGGGCCACGTAGTTGTTCAGTGCCGCGTCCACGCCGCCGGCGCCGAGACCGTAGGGAATGGCCCACAGGCACAGCATCCAGAAGGTCGAGGAGAACGAGAATCCGCCGAGCGCAACCGCTGTCATCGCCACGCTGATGACGGTGACCTTGCCGGCGCCGAGTTTCAGAGTGAGCCGGTCGCTCATCAGCGCGGAGATGATGGTGCCGGCGCTGATGATCATCGAGATGGTGCCGGCGTACGAGACCGGCACGCCGAACTGCTGATACATGACGGGCCAAGCGGAGCCGAGCACGGCGTCCGGCAGGCCGAGACTGATGAAGGCGGCGTAGATCACCGCCAGAAGAAGATTGCCCATCGCACGTTCCTTTGGCATCGTATGGAAAACGGTCACGCTGCTGTGGCCTCGCTGAGAAGGCATCGGCACGACGTCCTCGGTACGGCATCATCGTCATCGGGACGTACGCAACCACGGTATTGCAAACGCTTGCACAACAACGTCAGGAAACAGCCTAGGCGGGATTCCAGTACGACACGCCGACAACCAACCGATCGGTAGGCGCTTGATCGGCATGGCACCGATCAAGCGCCTACCGACGTATGGAACGGAACGGGCGACCGGAATGGAACGGAACGAGATCTCAGAACGAGAGCTTGTGCTCCTTCCACGGGGAGTGCTTCTTGCGGTCGATGCCGCGGATGCGCCACAGTCGGTTGCGCGTGTCCACGTCGCACAGCAGGTACCCGGAGACGAACGCGACCCGGAAATCCTCGAAGTCGATCTTGTCGCGGCCGAGCTCCTCGTAGGCCCTGAGGCAGGAGACGTTGGCCATCTCCTCGGCCAGCATGTCGCAGCGCTCCTCATAGCCCAGGGAGTCGTCGCACTCGATCAGCCACTGCCGGATCGAGAACAGGCCACGGATGCGCCCCTCGTCGATCAGCTTCATCAGCGATTCGATGATGCGCAGGCGATTCGCCCAGATCGTGTCGCGCAGCACGTCCGGATCCCCAACCATCATCATGGTGCCGGAGGCGTCGGCGGCGTCCTCGTTCTCGATGTCGGCCTGCTCCTCCAGCCATTTGAAACCGACGGTGCGGTAGGCGGCCAGCGCCAGGGCGGCCCGCCAGGAGGCGTTGTCGGGATGGTTGGTGGCCACCTGCTCGGCGGTGATCTGGTGCGGCGCCTGCAGCGTGGACTCGGCGAACTCCCGCACCGTGCCCTTGCCGGGCAGGTAGATCGTCTCGGCGCTGCGACGCAAACGGACCACACTCGACTCGGCCACGCGATGGCAGATCTTGGCGAACTGCCGGGGGTCGAGGCTCGCCCCGCCCACGAGGAACCCGTCGATGCCGTAGCGACGGATGATCGCGGAGGCGTTGTCGGGCTTGACGGATCCGCCGTAGAGGATCCGCACCTTCTCGGCCACGTCGGCGCCGAAGGTGGCGTTGATGAAGTCGCGGATGTCGGCGAGCGCGGATTCGATGACCGGCGGCTCAGGGGTGGCGCCGGTGCCGATCGACCACACCGGCTCGTAGGCCACGATCACCTTGCACATGTCGGCGGCGGAGAGCAGGCGCACGGCGGCGACCAGCTGGTTGAGGGCGTAGTCGATGCCGATGCCGTTGTCGCGGCCGAGCTTGGTCTCGCCGATGCAGATGATCGGGGTCATGCCGGCGTCGAGCACCACGCGCACCTTCTGGTCGATGGTGTCGTCGTCCTCGGGATGGTACCGGCGCTGTTCGGAGTGGCCGACCAGCACGTACCGGCAGTCGAGGGCCGCGAGCATCTGCGCGCTGATGTCGCCGGTGTAGGCACCGGCGTCCAGTTCGCTCACGTTCTGGGCGCCGAAATACAGTTCGGAGGTCATTCTGGTCTTGCGGGCCATGTCGCGGATGGCCAGCAGGCTGGTGAACGACGGCAGCACGCCGATCTCGGTGCGGTTCACCATGGTGTTCGACGCCTCCATGCGGTTGACCCATCCTTCGTTGGATCCCGCGTATTCCAGCAGCCACTGCCCGGCCTGGACGTGGTCGAGATTCATCTTCCAATTGCCGATGATCATCGGGGTGCGTACCACGGAGTCATTGTATTTCACGACTGTATCTACCTCTGTTCACTGCCGTTGGTCGTTGGATCGTTTTCTGCTGGATCGTTCATCGCCGGTCAGGCGCCCCACCGTTCGATGACGGGCTGTCCCTTGTGGTCGCCGAGCACCACGTAGCGTGCGGTGCCGAGCTCGAACTTGCGTCCGTCGGCGGCGGGCATGTCCACCCATGCGCAGGTGACCAGACGCAGGATGTGCGAGTGGGCCACGAGCAGCACGTCCTCGCCGCGGTCGGCGTATTCGCGGGCCTTTTCGGCGATGCGGGAGGCGCGGGCGAAGGCCTCGTCGAGCAGTTCGCCCTCGGTGAGGTGCACGGTGACCTGATGGCCGTCAGGCAGGGTCTCGACGCGTTCCTCGCCGAGGGATTCGGGCACGGCCTGCGGTCCGTCGACCCACAGGTTCCAGGTGCGGCCGAGGGCTTCGCCGATCTGGCCGCGGGTGCGGCCTTCGGCGCGGCCGTAGTCCCATTCCATGAGGTCGTCGCACGGCGTGGCGTCGAATCCGGCGAGCTTGGCGGTTTCGCTGGCCCGCACCAGCGGCGAGCAGAACGCCGCGGCGAACGGTTCGGGGTGGTCGGCGCGCAGCCGTTCGCCCGCGTCGATGGCCTGCTGGCGGCCGGTTTCAGTCAGCGGCACGTCGGTGCGGCCGGTGTGCTGACCGGATACGGCCCAGTAGGTCTGACCATGACGAAGAAGATAGACGTTGCCCTTGCTCATTGTTGTTGTTCACTCTTTCCGTACGACTGTGTACTGCTGTGTTGGCGTATCGCCGTGTCCTGCCACGACGGTTATTGATGGCGGATGGTGGTGGCGGATGCGCGAACACCCATCATGCGCGCATCCGTCTCGTTCATGGGATCGGCCGGCCGCCGCGCCCGCCCGCGCAGCCTTCGCGCGGGTTCGGGTTGCGGCGGCGGCCAAGGCCGTGTCGACCGGGGCTACTCCCCCGCCGGCGCGACCACCGGCTCGAGCACCGACCGGTAGGTCACCTTGCGGGCGTGGCCGGCGCTGCCGAGCAGTTCGGCGACCTGCGCCACCTTGGCGGTCATGGCCTTGCGGCCGGCGGCGTTCCACTTGCGCGGGTCGAAATACTTCTTGCCCACGCGGTGGGAGCGCTGCTTGCCGTCGGCGGCGACGAAGAAGGCATCGATGCCGTTGGTGAACTCGTACTGGGTGTCGGTGTCAACGTTCATCTTCACCACGCCGTCCTTCACCGCGGCGCGCACGTCCTCGTCGGAGGAGCCGGATCCGCCGTGGAACACGTACATGTTGCGCACGCCGGTCTTCTCGGCGATCTCGGAAAGCAGTTCGGGCTTGAGGTCGGGGATCACGGCGGTGCCGTGCGCGTTGCCGAAGGCCACGGCGAGCAGGTAGTCGTCCTCGTCGAGACCGAGGTCCTTGAACACCTGCTGGATCACGGCGACGTCCTCCGGGGTGCTGTAGACGGCCTTGTCGGCCACGCCGTCCTCCATGCCGCCCCACTTGCCGCCGGCCTCGACCTCGAGCACGCCGTCGACGGCCTCGACCATCGGCAGCAGCTCGCGGATGGTGGCCGCGTTGTCGTGGATCTCGTCGTGGGAGCCGTCGAACATGAACGAGTCGAAGATCTTCTCCTCGCCGGCGTCCTTGAGCTTCTTGAGCTCGACGAGCAGAGGCTTGAGCCAGGTGTCGACGTAGTCGGCGTGGCAGTGGTCGGTGTGCAGCATGATCGGCACGTGGTGGCTCTTGCGCAGGTCGCGCATCATGCGGCCGATGATGATGGAGCCTTCGACCGGATCTCCCGTCGGGCTGGCCTGCTTGGCGCCCCCGATGCTCACCTGCACGAACCCTGCGCTGTTAGCCTGCTCGAGTCCCTCCATCGCCGCGATGGCGGTGTCGAGATTGCTGATGTTGATCGCGGGATACGCGAACCCCCCGTTGTGGGCGTCGTCGAGCAGCTGCCTGACTTCGGCCTTGGTCATGGTGAAGGTGTTGCCGGTATCGGTCATGTCCATCCCCTCAAAGTGTGGTGACGTCGACGCCATGCGCGGCGCCGAGCCGAACGATCATCCGCCGTCCGACAGTCTCCATGGTCGCACCTTTGCATGAACGATTGCAACCGGCTTCGGCGATAAGTTCCGCACAGGGGTCGAACAGCACAAAAGCGTAACGGATCCACACTCGTTCCCTTGCGCTTTCGTGCGATTAGAACGCAACAAGTCACACGCAAACACACAAAACCGCACGACACGCTTACAGAAGATCATTTTTCCGTTCCGTGTTGTGCACTTCTCTATCGGTTCTTGTGTTCGAATGAGCAAAAACTCACAATTTACTCGAACATCACACCGTCGGCACCCGAAAGACACCGTCCGGCATGACGCCGGTCACCGGCCGTTCACCCAACAAACCCAACGCGTCCGAAGCACCGCGCGCGGCCAGCAAGACGCACCCTCCAAGCACCCTACGCCCTACGCCTCGAGCGCCGCGGCGACGGCCGCGAGCAGACGACGCACCCCGTCCTCGAACACCGCCGGCTCGGGCAGCAGCGACACCGCCACATAGCCGTTCGACGTCATGTCGAAGAAGAACCCCGGCTGCGCGGTGGCCCGCCACCGGTCGATCAGCGAGAGCACCAGCTCGCTTTCGTCGATCGCCGAAGGGAACCGCAGCAGCACGTTCCAACCCCCTTCCGCATGCAGCACGTCGGTGATGCCCAGATCGTCGTCGGCCAGCAGTCGGCGCAGACGATCCAGATTGCCGCGGGTCCGCTCGCGCACCCGCTCGGTCTGGGCGGGTGCGGCGTCCAGCAGTTCGGGAATCCGATCGGCGATGAGGTCGCTCATCGGCAGGAAGTCGTCGGCGATCACGTCGAGCCGGCGCATCGCCTCGGCGACGTCGGAGTCCGGACCGGAGACCTCGATCCACCCCACCTTGGCGTGGGGCGCGGCCAGCATCTTCGAGAACCCGTCCAGCGCGAAGGTGAGTACGCCCCCCTCGCCGGCCAGCCGGCGTCGGCCGGGCAGCGGGTCGAGCGCATAGTCGAAGAACACCTCGTCGGCGATGATCGCCACCTGCCGTTCAGCACACAGCCGCACGAGCCGCTCACGCTCGTCGGGGTGCACGTACGAGCCGGTGGGGTTGTTCGGGTTGATGAGCACTAGCGCACGGGCCCGCTCGCCGTACTCGTCCAGCAGCTCCTCGATCCGAGCCACGTCGATCATCCACGATCCGTCGTAGAGCAGCTGGTACTCGGCCACGTCCACGGCCTCGAGCCTCGCGATCGACTCGATCAGCGGATACCCGGGCTTGGGGGCCAGCACCACGTCGCCGGGATCGCACAGCAGCTTGATCAGCCACGAATACGCCTGGGAGGTCGAGCTGAGCAGATACAGCCGGTCGGGATCCACCGGACCGTTCACATCCGGACCCCCGTCCCGGTTCCCGCTCCCGTCCCGGCCGAGGAAGTCAGCGAGGGCCCTGCGCGCCGCCACCGGACCGCGAGGATTCGCCTCGTAGACGTTCGGGATCCCGGCCGGCGCCAGACCATGGCGCGTGGGGTTGGAATCGTTGAGCTTCATCAGGGCCATGCCGTCGGCCTTCGCCCGGGCCTCGGCAAGCGATATGGCATTCGGATCGGTGACGTCCACTCGGGAGGAAAAACGCATGGTGCTTATTGTAGGTGTCCACCGCGAATGCGGCTGATACCCACGGCGAACGCGGCGATGTCCACCGCGGGCGGCGCCCGACACCCCGAGCGCACGGCCGTGCTATATTAGCCATGCAAGTTTCAGGGAAGGTGCGATTCCTTACTGGCGGTAAACCGGCGACCGGGATTCCCAACGGTCGGTCGGCAAGCCCGCGACCCGCGTCATGCGGCTGATCCGGTGAGAATCCGAAGCCAACGGTCAAAGTCCGGATGAAAGAAACGAGGTGCTCGCTATGAGCGAATCTTCGCATATCACCAATGCTCATGCCACCGGTGTGGCCGATTCCGGCCGCTGGTCCACCAAGCGCATCGCCGTCTACGCCCTGTTCGTGGCGCTGACCATGGTCACCAGCTTCATCGAGCTGCCGATCTTCCCGGCCGCCCCGTGGCTCAAGTACGATCCGTCCGGCATCGTGTGCCTGGTGGCCGGCTTCGCGTTCGGCCCCGCGGCCGCGGCGATCGTCAGCGTGCTCGGCTTCATTCCGCACGTGTTCGGCGACCCGTGGGGCTCGCTGATGGCCGTGCTGGTGGCGCTGGCGCTCAGCGTGCCGGCATCGCTGATCTACCGTAAGGTCCACACCCGCAAGGGTGCGACGATCGGCATTCTCGTCGGCGCCGTGTGCGCGATCGCGATCGCGCTGCTGGGCAATCTGGTGGTCACCCCGATCTACGCGCATATGACCGTGGCCCAGGTGGCCGCGCTGATCGTGCCGATCCTGCTGCCGTTCAACGTGCTCAAGATGGCGATCCACGGCGTGGTGACGTTCCTGATCTACAAGCCGATCTCCAACCTGCTCGACAAGACCGGCAAGACCGCGAAGTAGTCCGCATGATCCCGAATGCCGGAGACGGCGGGGCCAGTCGCCCTGCGGTCCCCGGCATTCGCATACCTGCCCGATCCTTTCGCCTTCCGCATATCCGTCTGTTCCCCACCTCGTATTCCGACAATCACCGCCTATTCCGGCAATCACTCTGGATGGACACCCGCATTCCCATGACCGATTCATCACCCATCACCGTCACCACGACCAACCGCACCGACGCCGCCGACCGGTTCGCGGCCGAGCTGCATGACGTGCGGTTCAGCTACGACGACGGGGCCAGCTGGGCGCTCGACGGCGTCGACCTCGACATCCGCATGGGCGAACACGTCGCGATCGTGGGCGCGAACGGATCGGGCAAGTCCACGCTGGGACGGCTGATCGCCGGACTCGCCGCCCCCGACGCCGGCACGGTACGGCTGATGGGCGAGACCGTCTACTCCCCCGACGCCCGCGCGGATGCCGAGGCGTACCGGCACGCCCGTCATGGGATCGGCGCGGTGTTCCAGAATCCGGAGGACCAGATCGTCACCACGGTCACGGCCGACGACGTGGCCTTCGGACCGGAGAACCTCGGCGTACCGCGCGAACGGATCGGCGAGCGCGTCGACCGGGCGCTGGCCGCGGTCGACATGGCCGGATCCGCCGAGGCCGATCCGACGCGCATGTCCGGCGGACAGCAGCAGCGCGTGGCGATCGCAGGCATGCTGGCCATGCGCCCGGGCATGCTGGTGATGGACGAGCCGACCGCGATGCTGGACGTCGCGGCGCGGGCCGAGGTGATGGCGGTGATCGACCGGCTCCACGCCGCCGGCACCACCGTGGTGCATATCACGCACGGCCGGGACGAGGCCGATCGGGCCGATCGCATCGTCGTCATGGAGGCGGGGCGGATCGTCCGCATCGAATCGGGCCATCGCGGCGCCGGGTTGATCGATACCGATCGGACCAATGACACCGATCGGACCAATGACACTGATCGGGCCGATACCAGCCGGACTGATTCGGCACAGTCCGATTCAACACTGACTGATTCAGCACAGTCCGATTCGGACAGGGTCGACGAGGCCGAGACCCCGTCCGATCCGATCATCACCGTCGACCATGTCTCCTTCGCCTATCCGGACGGCACGCCGGTGATCCGCGACCGGTCACTGACCGTGAACCGCGGCGAGACAGTCGCGATCGTCGGCCGCAACGGCTGTGGCAAATCCACGCTGGCCCGACTGCTGTGCGCGCTGGACGTTCCGGCCCACGGCGGCATCAGCGTCGACGGGATCCCCGTCGCGGTCCCCCGCGGCCCGCATCGGATCTCACGCGCGGCCAAACGGGCCGATCTGGCCCGGCTGCGCCGCACGGTGGGCTATGTGATGCAGCATCCCGAACGTCAGCTGTTCGCCGACACGGTGGGCGAGGACGTGGCGTACGGCCCGCGCAACATGGGCCTGTCGGAAGCCGATGTGGCCGACCGGGTGACCGAGTCGCTGCGACTGCTGGGCATCGAGCATCTGGCCGACCGTTCGCCGTTCGCCCTGTCCGGCGGCCAACAGCGTCTGGCGGCCATCGCCGGCATCCTCGCCTGTCGGCCGAAGATCCTGATCATGGACGAGCCGACGAGCAGTCTGGACGAGCGGGCGAGCGCCCGGATCCACGAACTGCTCGGCACCCTGCGACGCCAGGGCGTCACCGTGGTGCTGATCACGCATCATGCCGACGAGATGCGACTGGCCGACCGGGTCATCGACCTGTCGGAGGCCTTTCCGTCCGGCGGAGAGCCGTCCGACCGTCGCTACCGATCCGACCGTCATCCGCGAAGGAGCCGGGTGCGCTCGTCGTTCGTCGCCAAGCTCGACCCGCGCGTGAAGATGACGACGTTCCTCATCATGATGTTCACCGCATTCGCGATCACCACGCCCGCCCAGCTGGCCGTCGCCGCCGCGATCGTGCTGGCGATCCTCGCCGCGGCGCGGCTGAGCCCCGTGAAGCTGCTGCATACGATCCGCATGTTCCTCGCCCTGTTCGCGATCATGTGGGTGCTGAACCTGTGCTTCACGCAGTCGGGCACCGTGCTGGCGACCATCGGCCCGCTGCCGATCACCGACGACGGCCTGTGGGTCGCGACCCTGTACTTCTGCCGTCTGGTGCTGGTGATCGTGCTGGGCGCGGTGATCCTGCACACTACCACGCCCACGGCCATGACCGACGCGTTCGAGGCGCTGCTCCGGCCGCTGCAACGGTTCGGCATGCACACCGACGAGCTGGCGCTGGTGATGAGCCTGGCCCTGCGGTTCATCCCCACGCTCACCGCGGAGACCCGGTCGATCATCGACGCGCAGTCGGCCCGCGGCGGGTCGATCGAAACCGGCTCGCCCGCGAAGCGCCTCAGGGCCGCGGTCGCCATCATCATCCCGATCTTCGCCGGCACGCTGCGCCACGCCGACAACCTCTCCCTGGCGCTCGACGCCCGGTCGTACGAGGGCGGGGCGCATCGCACGCACTGGCATCGGCTGGCGGTCGGCTGGCGCGACGCCGCGCTCGCCGCGGTCTGCGTGCTCTATGTGGCGGCGATCGCCCTTCTGCCGTTCGTCGTGTGAGTCTTCGCTCGACCATAGGCTTCGTTTGACCACCCTCAGTCAGCTACGCTGCCAGCCCCCGCCAGCGGGGGCTGTCACGCTTGCGTGACTGGGGGTGGTCAAATCCCCCCTCCTCCCTGACGGCGGCATAGGGGCGGGATATTAGAATTCGGGGCATGGAACAATCACAGCAACTACCGCAGTACGGGCATGACGACCACGAACAGGCCGACCATGGCCATGTGAAAACCGTGGCCGATCTGTTCGTCGAATGTTTGGTGAACGAGGGCGTGCAGACCATCTACGGCATCCCCGGCGAGGAAAACATCCCGCTTATGGAGGCCATCGAACGCGATGGGCGCATCCGCTTCGTCCTGACCCGCCACGAGCAGGGCGCCGGCTTCATGGCCGCCACGCAGGGGCATCTGACCGGCAAGCCCGGCGTGTGTCTGGCCACGCTCGGCCCCGGCGCACTGAACCTCACCCTGCCGGTGGCCCAGGCGAATGCGGGCACCACGCCGCTGGTCGCGATCTGCGCGCAGGGCAACGTGACCCGTCTATACAAGGAGTCGCATCAGATCATCGATCTGGTGAGCGTGTTCCGGCCGCTCACCCAGTGGACGTCGATGGTCATGGAACCGGCGTCGGTGCCGGAGATGGTGCGCAAGGCGTTCTCGATCTCGCAGCGCAACCGTCCGGGCGCCACCTGCCTGATCCTGCCGGAGGACGTGGCCGAAATGCCGGCGCCGGCCGGGGCCCATCCGCTGCCGCTGCCCGACCCGATGAGCTTCGCCCCCACCGACGAGACGATCGAACGGGCCGTGAGCCTGATCCGCGGCGCGAAGCATCCGATCATCCTCGCCGGCAACGGCGTGGCCCGAGGCCATGCGGAACGCCGGCTGCTGGAGCTGGCCGAACAGCTCAACGTGCCGGTGGCCACCACGTTCGAAGGCAAGGGCGTGATCTCCGACCGCGTGCCGCTGGCGCTCGGCGTGGTCGGGTTCATGCAGCACGACTACGAGAACTTCGCGTTCGACGAGGCGGACCTCATCATCTCGGTGGGCTTCTCGATCCAGCAGTTCGATCCGAAGAAGATCAACCCGAACGACGACAAGACCATCATCCACATCAACACGTTCATCGAGGACACCGACGCGCACTACTCCACGGCGCTGAACATCATGGGCAACATCGACGCCACGCTCAAGGCGCTGATCGCCGGGCTGAAGGCCTCGCGGGTCACGTTCGGGATCTCGCATCCGAGGATCCACGAACTGCTGACCGACGAGTACGAGGCGTTCGCGCACGACGACTCGTTCCCGATGAAGCCGCAGCGCATCGTGGCCGACACGCGCCGGGCCATGGAGAACGACGCCGACATCGCGCTGGTGGACACGGGCGCGCTGAAGATGTGGATGGCCCGCCTGTACCCCACGTACCGGTCGAACACCTGCGTGATCGACAATTCGCTCTCCACGATGGCGTGGACGCTGCCCGGCGCGGTGGCGGCCTCGCTGGAGAACCCGGGTCGCCCGGTGCTCGCGGTGATGGGCGACGGCTCGTTCATGATGAACGTGCAGGAGATCGAGACGGCGGTGCGCGTGGGCGCGCGCATCGTGATCCTCGTGTGGGTGGACGAGGCCTACGGTCTGATCAAATGGAAGATGGACATCCACGACGGCAGTCACGAGTACGTGGACTTCAACAACCCGGATGTGGTGGAGCTCGGCCGCAGCTTCGGCGCGAAGGGCCACGAGATCACCTCGGCGGACGAACTGTATCCGACGCTGCGCGCGGCCCTGCGCTCCGGCTCCGGCATCGACATCATCGCCTGCCCGGTCGACTATTCGGAGAACATGAAGCTCATCGAAAAGCTCGGCGAGGTCGACTTCACGGCCTGACCGACACGGCCGGGGTCCGGCCGTGGGTCTCCCCTACGACCGGACTCCGCGGTATTCACGCATCAATCGCTCGAGGAAGCCCGGCCCCCTCTTGCCGAGGTATCCGGCGATGCCCGTCACCGGGGTCTGCCGCAGGAAGATCATCATGGCCGAGTGCTCATCGGTGGGGACGAGGGACCGTCCCGTCTCGGCCATGGCCTCGCCCAACACCCGGTCGAGCACCGGCCCGCCGACCGGATCGTCCCGCCATTCACCGTATGTCGACCATTCGTCGAGTGCGGCGGCGACGCCGTCGTCCTCGATCTCGACCGGGATCCGTGCGACGATGTCACGCGAGGAGACGCCCACTTCGATCCCATAGACGCCACCCTCCACCTTCCAGCCGCCGGCCGGAACCGACCAGTAGGCGAAGGCCCGGGAATCCAGATCGATGCCGATCTCCCGCGATTCGCCGGCCGCCAGCCTCACCTTGGCGAATCCCCTGAGCTCGTGCACCGGACGACGCACCGAGGAGGGGCCCGGCGTCACGTAGATCTGCACGGTTTCGGCGCCGTCACGATCGGAGACGTTGGTCACCGTCATGCTCACCCTCACCGATCGCGGGCCGGTCCGTTCGACACGGACCCGGTCGATGCCGAACGAGGCGTAGGACAGGCCGAATCCGAACGGGTAGGCCACCGGACGGTCGAAGGTGTCGTAGTAGCGGTAGCCGACGAAGATGTCCTCGCCGTAATCCGACTGGCGGTTCTCCCCCGGCCAGATGGTCATGCTCGGATCGTCCTCGATACGCAACGGAATCGTCTGGCTGAGCCGGCCGCCGGGGTTCACGTCGCCGTAGAGCACGTCGGCGGTCGCCGCACCGCCGGCCTGACCGAGCAGCCAGCCTTCGAGGATCGCGGCGGCCTTGTCGCGCCACGGGTCCATGGCCACCGCGGAGCCGTTGGACAGCACCACGACGATGTTCGGGTTGACTGCGGCGACGGCCTCGAGCACGGCGATCTGCTTGGCGGGCAGGGCGAAGTCGGTGCGGTCCCGGCCTTCGATCTCCGCCTGTTCGGGCAGTCCCATGCATAGGACGACGGTTTGCGCATCCCGTGCCGCGGCCACCGCCTGCTCGGCGAGCGCGGGATCCTGCGCATCGTCGTCGAGGGTGAATCCGGGAGCGAACGTCATGGCCGAGCCGCGGGAGCGCATGGCGTCGAGCAGACTGGTGACCCGGTTCGGCGTCAGATGGCTGGATCCGCCGCCCTGATATCGCGGTGTGCGGGCGAATTCGCCGATCACGGCGATGTCGGCGTCGGGGGCGAGCGGCAGGATGCCGTGATCGTTCTTCAGCAGCACGATGGATTCGGCGGCCGCCTCCCGCGCCAGCGCGTCATGGGCGTCCACGTCGTACCGGTATCCGTCGATCGCCATGGCCGGCCCCGTCCGGTCCACCAGATCGATGATGCCCTGGGCCATACGGTCGAGCTGCGCCGGGTCGAGCCGGCCGGCGTTCACGGCCTCGACGATCTCGCCGTCGGTGCCGGTGGGCGGCATTTCGAGGTTCTGCCCGGCGGCCAGCGCCGCTACGCGGTCATGGCAGGCGCCCCAGTCGCTCATGACGATGCCGTCGTAGCCCCATTCCCCGCGCAGCAGGTCGGTGAGCAGCCACCGGTTCTGCGAGGAGAACACGCCGTTGATCCGGTTGTATGAGCACATCACCGTCCACGGCCGGCCCTTGGTGACGATGTGTTCGAAGGCCGGCAGGTAGATCTCCCGCAGTGCGCGCTCGGAGACGTTGGCGCTGACCCTGAGACGATCGGTCTCCTGATTGTTCACGGCGAAGTGCTTGAGCGAGGTGCCCACGCCCTTCGACTGCACGCCCTCGACGATGCCGATGGCCTCATGGCCGGCGAGGTACGGGTCCTCGCTCCAGTATTCGAAGCAGCGTCCGCCCAGCGGGTTGCGCTTGATGTTGACGCCGGGGCCGAGCAGCACGGCCACCTTCTCCTGGATGCATTCCTCGCCGAGCGCCTCGCCCACCCGGCGCACCAGATCGGGGTCCCATGCGCTGGACAGTCCCGCGGCGGGCGGAAAGCAGGTCGCCGGCACGGATTCGCTGATGTCGCCCGACCGTGAGGCCACGGCCTTGCGCAGTCCGTGCGGTCCGTCGGTGATCATGCATTCGGGGATGTTCCGCTCCTCGATCCCCTGCATGTGCCAGGGATCGGCGCCGGAGGTGAGTGAGGCCCGCTCCTCGAGCGTCAGATCCCGTACGGCAGGCATATCGCTTCCGTCGATGTTCGTCATCATATACTCCTTGTCGTTTCGTCGTCCGTCATCCGTCATGGATTGAGGCCGCGCCGTCTCATGCCTCGGGCCTGCCGGCTCATGCCGCCGTATGCCAGACCCATTCGCCGTGGCCCACGACGATCGGTTCCGCCGCCTCGTCGCCGCCCGGCAGCCATACCTGCGCGGTGACGCCTACCGGAATGCCGACCCGCAGTTCGATGCCCTCGTCGCTGCGTCGCCATTCCACGGCGATCCTGCCGTACGGGCAGTCGTGGCGGGCCGAGGCGTAGTCCAGCCCTTCGAAGCAGTGCGGCGCCACCCGGATCCGTTGGTATCCGGGCGCCGCGGGGGCCAGTCCGGCGATGTCCCGGTGCATCCAGTCGGCGACCGCGCCAAGCGAATAGTGGTTGAAGGAGGTCATCTCCCCCGGGTTGATCGAACCGTCCGGCAGCATGGAGTCCCAGCGCTCCCAGATCGTGGTGGCTCCCATGGTCACCGGATACAGCCACGAGGGGCATTCGGTCTGGTTGAGCAGTCGCCAGGCCAGCTGCGGATATCCGGCGTCGGTCAGCGCATCGCAGATCAGCGGGGTACCGATGAATCCGGTGGCCACGTGGAATCCGCTGTCCTCCACGAGTTCCGCCAGCCGGCGTCCGGCTCCCTCGCGCTGTCGGGGATCGACGAGGATGCCCCACTGCAAGGCGAGCGCGTACACTGTCTGCGCGTCGGAGAGGATATGCCCGTCGTCGTCCACATAGGCGTCGACGAACGCCTGCCGCACCTGTTCGGCGAGCGTGCCGTAGCGTTCGGCGGTGGCAATGTCGCCGGTGACCTGGGCTGCGTCGGCCACGATCCGGGCGCATCGGGCGAAGCAGCCGGTGGCCACCACGTCGGGGTTCGCCTTGGCCTTGCCCGGCTCGTCCGGCGGGGCGGTCGGGTCGAGCCAGTCGCCGAACTGGAATCCGCCCTGCCACAGATGGTTGCTTCCGGCGAGCGCGTCCATGCGGTCCACCCACGCGGCCATGCTGGGCAGCTGCCGCTTCAGGATGCCGTCGTCGCCGGTGCGCAGGTAGAGGTTCCACGGCACCACCGTCGCGGCGTCTCCCCATGCGCAGGCCGCCGGGTCATGCTCATGGAAGGTGGGGTTGGGGATGACGTGGGGTACGCCGCCGTCCTCGTACTGTTCGGCGGCGAGGTCGGCGAGCCAGCCGGTCAGCAGTCCCGAAACATCGAACAGGTAGAGCGCGGTGGGACCGAACACCTGGATGTCGCCGGTCCATCCCAGTCGCTCGTCACGCTGCGGGCAGTCGGTGGGGATGTCGATGAAGTTGGATCGGGTGCCCCACACCACGTTCTCGTGCAGCCTGCTGAGCCTCTCGTCCGAGCAGTCGAACCATCCGGTGCGTTCCAGGGCGGTGCCGACCGTCACGAATTCGAGGTCGCTGACCGTCAGATCGTCGACGCCGGTCACCTCCGCGTACCGGAACCCATGCAGGGTGAACATCGGTTCGAGCGTGCGCTCGTCGGGCCCGTCGAGCACGTAGGTGTCGGTGGCCTTGGCGGCGCGAAGCGGGCGGGTGCCCAGTTCGCCGTGTTCCAGCACCTCGGCGTGGCGCACGGTCACCGTGTGGCCGGGGGCGTGTCCGCGGACGCGGAGTCGTACCCAGCCGACGGCGTTCTGACCGAAGTCGATCAGGATCTTGCCCGAGGGGGATCGCCAGATGCGTCGGGCCGGCAGGGTGCCGACCGGACGGATGGCCGGGCCGTCGGGGGCAACCAGCCGCTCGGTGCCGGACTCCACGACGGTCACGGGCACCGTAGGCGCTGTTTCGGGATCGGTCGGACGGTAGTCGATGGTCGTGCCGTTGTACAGGTCGTCGGCGAGGATTCCGCTGTTGCGCGCACGCCACCGGTCGTCGGTCGCTACCACGGTCCGCGTGCCGTCGGCCGCGGTGATCTCCAGCTGCGCGCACAGGGCCAGCCGATCGCCGTAATGGGCCCGCTGGTAGCCCCATTTGAGGTATCCGCGGTACCAGCCGTTGCCGAGCAGGGAGGTGACCGTGTTTTCGCCGGGGACGATCAGGTCGGTGACGTCGAAGGTGCGGTATCGCAGACGATGCGGATAGGAGGTCCAGTCCGGATCCAGCACGCTGTCGCCCACCGGCCGGCCGTTGATGGCCGCATGGAACACGCCGTGGGCGGTGACGTAGAGTCTGGCGGAGACGATCGGCCCGTCGACGTGGAAGTCATGCAGCAGTTCGGGGACGGGACTGTCGAGGCCGCCGATGCCGTCAGGACTGACGAATGCGGCCGACCAGTCCTCCGGTTCGAGCAGTCCGGCCTCCACCGTGGCGGGTTCGCTCCAGCGGCTCCATTCGCCGCGGTCGTCCCGGACCCGCACCCGCACCGAAACCCATTCGCGCGAGGTCAGAGGCCCGTCGGGCCAGGGGGCCAGCACCTGCCGGTCCCCCTCGACGGTGAAGGATCGTGTCTGCGGGTCGGACGAGGGACGGACGATCTCCACCTGATACATGCCCTGACGGAAGGGGGCGTCCGACTGAATCCTCCACGACAGACGGGGCGAGGGGACGCCGATACCGAGGACGTCGCCAGGGGCGTGATGCTCGAAGGCGAGATCGTAGACGATGGTGGGGCTATTCATGGTCGTGTTCCTTCACCGGAGTCGGTTCGTCCGGCTCGGTCTGCTGAACCGTCTGGGGCGTCTGGGGCTGATCGGTCTGGGACTGCTCCTCCTGGACCATCTCCGCCTCGACGGCCTTGCGGCGGGTCTCGTTGTCGGCACGGATCACGGCGATCTCACGGTCGAGCTTGTAGAAGCACAGGATCACGGCGACCAGCGCGAACATCACCAGCGGCACGAGCGTGTACAGCAGGCGGATCATGTCAAGGCCGGACTGGGGCACGGTCTGCGTGTCGTTCGCGGTGTCGTAGTGGGCCAGACCCAGCAGCACGCCGAGCAGGCCGGCACCGAGGCCGGAGCCGATCTTGGCGGCGAAGCTGTTGATGGCGCTCAGCGTGCCCTCCATGCGGGGCATGCCCTTCCACTCGTTGTAGTCGGCGCAGTCGATGATCAGCAGCGCCACCACCATGGCGATCGGCGAGGAGCCGATGGAGGCGAGCACGCCGCCGGCGATCAGCATCGGCACGTTGTCGTAGGCGAACCAGTTGATGCCGTAGCCGATGCAGCTGATGAACAGGAAGCCGATCATGAGCTTCGTGGTGGAGGTGCGGCGGATGATGGCCGGGTAGAGGAAGGCCAGCGGGATGCCGACGATCATGGCGGCCATCAGCGCGCTCATGGCGGACAGGTCGCCGACGACGTGCTTGAAGTAGTACACCTGCACGCCCATGTTGGTGATCACGTTGAACACGAAGGTCGAGAAGGCGACGATGTAGATGTAGCCGTTGTGGCGCAGGACGCGCAGCACGTCATGGAAGCTGGTCTTCTCGCCGTGGGTCTGCACGTCGGCGTCGGTGACCTCCTTGATGAAGACGAAGCGCAGGATGCCGATCACGGCCAGCGGCAGGGCGAACATGCCCACCAGCGAGCTCCAGCCCTGCGGGGACGTGGCGAACTTCGCCATCAGCGTCGGGAACGCGATGTTGAACGCCACCGCCGGGATCATGAGCAGCGTGCCGCCCCAGGTGTTGATGGCCGTGTAGTCCTCCTTGCGCGGGAACGCGCGCACCATGTACACCAGATTGCCACAGTTGAGGAAGGTGTTGAACAGGGAGTTGACCATCGTGTACATCACGAAGATCCAGCCCACCTTCACCGGCAGGGCGAAGCTTTCCGGCGTGGAGTACATCAGCCAGGTGAACAGCCACACGCCGATGATGCACCACTCATACGGGCGGCCGCGACCCCACCGGGTGTTGGTCCGGTCGACCACGTAGCCGCCGATGAGGTCGATCGCCCCGTCGAACAGCTTGCTCACCATGAGGATCGTGCCGACGATGGCCGCCGGCATGTGCAGGGTGTCGGTGCAATAGATGGTCAGGAAGCCAAGAATCAGCGTGGCGACGGTGTACGACACGCCTCTCGACTGCCAGACCAGCATCTTGCCGAAGCTGATGGTGCGCTTGCCCTCCTGAGGGGGCTTGGATCCCTTGCCTCCCTTGCCGGCGCGGACGTCGGAAGCGTCCTTCTTCGTTGCAGAGCCGGCATCGTTGCCGACCACGGACTCCGTCGTTGCAGTTGCCATGGTTGTTCTCCTGTTTCTCCTAGATTATCGGGTCGTTTGTCGTTTGCCATCGGCGTCGTTCGTTGTTGCCGCCGTACGGGCCGGCCGATCACGCGTCGACGGTGACTCGCGCGCGGCACAGGTTGAGGATCTGACCGAATCGATCGTCGGGGTCGCCGCGGCGGTTCGCCGCCACGCGGACGACCGGGAAGTACGTGCCGGGACGGTCATAGACATGCTCGGTCTCGGCGACGCCGCGCTCGCCGTCGTCCCCGATCTCAGCGAAGGCGCCGCGCTCGCCGTAGCCTTCGCCTTCGCCGAAGTTCCATGCCACGGTGACGACCTTGCCAGTGCCGTGAGGCACCCGCGCCTCGGCGACGAGCCTCACCGGCTCCCCGACCCGCGCATGCACGGCCTCGAGCCCGTCGGCCAGCAGGGTCACCGTCGGCTGCAGACCCTTGCGTTCGTTGGGATCGGCCGGAGTGAGCATCTGCCCGCCGTCGATGACGTATCGGGTCGAAGAGTTGGGTTCCACGCCGCGTTCCACCCAAGCGGCGAGGTCCAGCAGGGCCTGGTACAGCGTGCCGAGATAGGTGACCAGCCGGGTGTCGTCGAGCACTTCTTCGCCATCGTCGTGGATGGCGTGGTCGGTTACGTAGACGCGGAACCGGTCGTCGAACTCGTCGCCCGCCCATTCGCGCACCTTGTTCACGTACCAGTCGGCCTGTGCGGGGAAGGCGCTTTCGTCCATCTGCGACAGGCAGACGATCATCCTGCCGTTGAACCGGCCGTTCTGCAGGGAACCGCATCCGGATTGCGCGAATCCCGGACCGTAGTTCTTGCGGCGGCGCGGATACAGCGGTTCGCCGTGCTCGTCGCGGAAGACGTCCCACTGCTTCGGCGCGTCCTGTCCCGGCCTCGGCACCTGATGGCGGTGGTAGGTCTGGATGGCGATGTAGTCGGAGTTGTCGATGCGCACCGTATCGCCGGGGCGGATCGCGGCGAGCCGTTCGGCCATGTCGGTAATGCCAAATCCTGGGCCGAGCGTGACGACGTTGCCGTCGTGGCTTTCCAGCGGCACTTCGAAGCCTTCCGAGGCGCCGGAGGTCACCTTCAGCGTGGCGAAGTACACATAGGGGTCGCCGCCGGGTAACGATTCGAGTTCGATCCACGGCTTGGAGTCCATGCCGTTGGTGCCGTTCATGCGCTCGAACGAGGAGTTCGCGCCGGTGTCATGCGTGTCGATGCCCTCCGTGTCCCGGCCGGGCACGTGCACGCGGACCACGCGGGTGTCGTATCGGATGCGGTCGCGGGCGGCCGAACCGTTCGGATCGTAGCCGAGGTACCCGGGCTTGGTCCAGAAGTCGTTGAAGTATGAGGCGTCGTCGGAGTCGACCAGCGGACGGACCACGGGCAGCGAGCCGTCGTCGAGCAGGTCGTTGAGCGACCATGCCCGCAGTGGGAAGCCGAAATCGGTGATCTCGTGCAGGAAGCCGGCCTCCTCGTCGTTCAGCCCACGGTACGGGTCCCCGCTGCCGCCCGGCTCCAGGGCGTCGTTGATCGAGTCCAGGCAATGCCGCAGCACGCGCTTGCCGTGGGATCGGATGGTCTGGGTGTTGGGGATCGAGGTGGGAGTGCCGATGATGTAGGGCACGGCGCCGTCCCATGTGGCGGTGTTCTGCACGCAGGCGATCGCCTTGTATCCGCCGCCGGATCCGCCGTACACGTAGCCGTACGGCCGGTGCGGGCCGTACATCTCGGCGGCCACCTTCCGCGAGAACTCCGCGGCACAGGCGCTTTCCCGGTACATCATGGTCGGGTCGGGGAACGAGGCGAACGGCGTGGTGAAGCCCATGTTCGTCTCCACGAAGTAGGCGCCGTGGGTAAGTGCGAAGGTGATGCGGTCCATGAGGCCCCGCAGGGGGTCGGAGGCATCCTCGTGGTTCTGCATCGGCGCCACAAAGTGGAAGAACCGGCCTTCGTAATGTTCCGGCTCCGGCATGAAGAACGAGAACCGGGCGTCGGTGCCGCGGAATCCTCCGTGGACGTACCGGCAGCGGATGCCCTCGCGATCGCGCCATTCGTCGATGTCGATGTAGGGGTCGGTGTACTGCGTGTCCGAGGCCGGGTCGTACGAGGCCTTGAATATGGCGTTCATGGTTGGTGATTCTCCTTTGAATCCTGTTGAATCCTATGAAACGGGATGTGGAAGCGTGGATGTGCGGGGACCGGAGCGGCTAGCGCGCGGTCGCGATGATTGCCTGCCCCTCCTTTCCAAGCATGGGGATGGTGACCTTGCCGCGGACTCCTTCGAGCACGGTGGTGCGGGTCATGTCCCAGGCGTCGATCACTTCGACGTCGTACGAGCGGGTGTCGGGTAGGTCGATTTCGGTATGGGCGCAGCACTGGCGGGAGAGGTACCACACCAGCACGTCGTCGCCGCTGCGACCCTGAATCGGCCGCAGGTCGTGCACGAGGTCGAGGAACCGCTTCTCGTCGAGACGCATGATCACCTCAGCCATGGTGCCCTTGGCGTTTTCGGGGATCTCGCCGCTTTGGTGCATGGCGAGCAGTTCGTCCACCGGCATGCCGAACGCGCCGCCGATCGCGGGCTCCAGATCGTTCGGCAGCGATTCCATGATCTTGCGCAGGAAGGCGATGCGCGCAGGGCTTTCGCCGTGCAGCTCGCCGCCTCGGGCCCACCACAGCACGTCGTCGGGATCCTCGAACGTCTCGCCGTGGGTGCAGTAGCCGCCGAGCGTGAACGCGATCCAGAACCGGTCGACCAGTTCGAAGGAGGAAAGATTGCCCCAGTCGTACATGATGTTGCCCTCGTAGCCCACCTCGTCGAAGATCACGGGCTTGCCGTGCCGTTCGATGAGGTCGCGGACCAGTCTGGTGTGCCCGTTCTGCACCGAGCAGTGCGTGGTGTCCGGCTCGTCGAAGTCCCAGTAGTTGACGAAGTTGTGGTTGCTCAGCGGATGATGGTACGGGTCGTGTTCGCCGATGAACTCGGCGAAGTCGTACCACCAGCGGCCGTCGAACTTGGTCATGAGGTCGTATTCGTTGGCCAGGGACCACCAGACGTTGGGCAGGGCGGCGAGCCGTCGCGTCGCGTAGTCGAGGTAGGTCAGGCACTCCTCGTGGGTCATTTCGGCGAAGCCCCATCGGTCGTACGGATGGAACAGGATGATGTCGGCCTCGATGCCCATCCGCCGCAGCTGACCGATGCGGCGTTCCAGCTCGTCCCAGTAGCGGTAGCAGGGACGGTGGGGGTCGAACCGGCCGTCGGTCTTCTCGAAGGGGAACCATTCGGGGTCGGCGGTGTTGGCGAAGTAGTGCTTGGGGAACACGCACAGACGCACCTTGTTGAACGGGGACGACGACAGGGTCTTGATCGTGCGGTCGATGAGCTCCTCGCTCTGGTGGACCAGCGCGTAGACGGTGGTGCCGAACGGACGGTACGGCGTGCCGTCGTCGTAGCGGAACCGCGTGCCGGCCGGAACCACCATGCCGTGCAGGAAGCTGAGATCGGCATGCCAGCGTGTTTCGGTTCCGGTCTCGACGTCGACGGTGCCGTTTGCGGCGTCGGCGACCGGGGCGGGCAGGCATTCCTCCCGGCCCTCGGCGTCGAACAGGCCGCTCACCCGCCAGCGGTACGTTCCCGGACGGCGAGGCAGGAACCTGACCTTGTACACGCCGTCGCCGGCGTGGAATCCTTCGACTCGGATCGTTTCGCCGGCGACGGTGAACGTGGCCGAAAGGTCCACGGCGACCTCGTCGCCGACGGGCCGCTCGCCTTGGAAGGTCAGTTCGAACGTGGTGTAGCACTGCATGGGATTCTCCTCGGCATGGGAACGTGGGGCGGACGGCATCAGCACTCATCGTCGATCGCTGTTCTACATGCCGTTCATCACGATATTTGTATAACGTTCTACACCATAGCCCCTTTTCGTCACTCATGTCAACAACCACTGCCATTGCAAGGATTTCACGGCGTGTCAGACACCACCAACAGCCCAATTCCCCTCACACATGGGCGATTTTCCGCATTCGGTGTATGGTGTTTTCCATACCGGGACGGTTCCGCATAGGCACGCGACCGGTCCCATACAGACGATTCCGATTGCCGACATGACCTATGTCGGTATGCCATACACAATCAGGGGGTGTCATGAACGGCAAGCCGACCATCAAGGATGTCGCGGCCAAGGCCGGGGTCTCCGTCTCCGCGGTTTCCAAGGTGCTCCGCGACGCCTACGGCGTGAGCGACGAGATGCGAGACAAGGTCAACGCCGCTGTGAAGGAGCTTGACTACCGGCCCCGCACTGCGGCCCGCTCGATGAGGGGGCGATCCTACTCCATCGGCGTGGTGATGCCCGGCATCGCCTCCTCGTTCCCCACGCAGATCGCCGAGGAGATCAACGACTTCTTCAAGCCCACGCCGTACCAGCCGATCATCACCGTCGGCAGCGGCATGGCGAAGGAGCAGATCGAGGCGGCCGAGGCGCTGATCGACCGGCAGATCGACGGCATCATCCTCATCTCCCCTTGGATGGACATCGCCTGGGTCGAGCGGCTCGCCACGCGCATCCCCACCGTGCTGGTGGCCCGCAACGGCATCGGCCGGCACTACGATTCGGTGACCGACAACGCCTTCGAGGGGGCGCTGGCCATGGTCAGCCATCTGGTCGAACTCGGCCACCGCAGCATCGCCTACACTTCCATGGGCGACGGCGGACTGAAACGCCCCTACGTGCTGTCACACACCAGCCGTCAGGACGGCTACGAATACGCCATGAAGATGCACGGGCTCAAGCCGCGGACGGTGATCTCCGCCTACACCGAGGACGGCGGATACCGGGCCGGATGCGAGCTGCTGGACGGCGACGAGCCGCCCACCGCCATCTTCGCCGGATCCGACATCGCCGCCTTCGGCGTCATGCGCGCCGCCTACGAGCGAGGACTGCGCATCCCCGAGGATCTCACCGTCACCGGCTACGACAACGTGTTCGCCTCCGGACTGCACGGCGTGGATCTGACCACGGTGGACCAGTCGAGCAATCGAATGGGCCGGACCGCGGCGCAGCTGCTGCTGGAGCGCATCGAGGGGCGGACCGAGGTCGTGTGCCGCATCGAATCGCCCAAGCTGGTGGTCCGCGGCTCCTCGGCACCGCCGGCGAAGCGACGGTAGGCGCCTCGCGGCCGGGCCCCATGGACGAACATGCCGTCACAGGCCATGCGGATTGACAATGCCAACGTCGGTGCGTTATCGTTGCTGGCTGTAGAATGTTCTACAAAAAAATTCGCTGCGGGACCGCCATCGATGACCATCCCGCGTTCTCTTCGCGCAAGGACCATCCCATGAGCCAAGCATCATCATCGTTCAGTCCCGCCGACCAGCTCGCCGAAGCCCGTTGGATCACCGTCTCCGACGACCTGCCGGCCGGCGTCCGTCCCGCCTATGACTTCCGCACCGTCTTCGACGTCACAGGCGCCGCGTCCGAGGCGTGGATCACCGTGACCGCGCACGGCATCTACGAGGTGTTCGTTAACGGCGAGCGCGTCGGCGACGAGGAGCTGACGCCCGGATTCACCAGCTACGCCAGAACGCTGTACGTGCAGCAATACGATGTCGCCGATCTGCTGCGGGACGGCGGCAACGAACTACGGATCCGAGTCAGTGACGGCTGGTACCGCGGCCGATGCGGCTACTCGCGCTTCGCTGACAGCTTCGGCACGCAGATCGCCGTCATCGCGTCACTGGCCTTCGTCGACGGATCCGGTTCCCGGTCCGTCGTCACCGACGGTTCCTGGCAGGTCGCCGTCGGCGAGGTGACGCGTGCCGATCTCATGGACGGACAGACCACCGACTTCACCCGCATCGGTGCCGAACGCTGGGAACCGGTCGGGATCAGCACGGATCCGCTCACGCGGGATCGGAGCCGGTTCCGCGTGAGTTCCGCGCCGCCCGTCCGCCGATGCGAACGGTACGAACCGGTCTCCATCACCCGTCTGCCCGGCGGCCGGCAGATCGTGGATTTCGGACAGAACATCAGCGGATGGGTCCGTCTCTCCCGACTGGGCCCCTGGGGTACACGCCTCACCATCACCCACGGGGAGGCGCTGGATGATTCCGGCGACCTGACCACCGATCATCTCCGCGCGCTGGTGGGGCCCGAAATGACGCCGCTGAACGCCGGACAGGTCGATCATGTGATCTCCCGGGGAGCGCCCGGCGACATGTTCGAACCCCGGCACACCACGCACGGATTCCGATACGCGGCCGTGGACGGACTGGACGAGGACCTGAGGTCCGGAGACATCACCGCGATCCAGGTTCGTACCGACCTTAACCATATCGGCGACTTCGAGTGCGGCGACGAGGAGGTCAACGCCCTGCACCGCATCGCCGTGGCCAGCTGGAGGGCGAACTCCTGCGCCGTGCCGACCGACTGCCCGCAGCGCGAACGATCGGGGTACACGGGCGACATCCAGATCTTCGCTCATACGGCGGCGTTCCTCGACGACGTCGACATGTTCCTCCGGTCATGGCTGACCTCCCTCGCCGACGACCAGCTGTCCGACGGCCGCGTGACGAATGTGGCGCCGAACTGCGGCAACGATCCGAACGGCGATCCGGAGGACGTCATCCACGGCGCCGGCGGCTGGGGCGACGCCGCCACGGTGGTGCCGTGGGAGCTGTACCGGGCGTACGGCGACGTGGACGCGCTCAGGGAATGCTATCCGATGATGAAGCGCTGGGTGGAGTTCCAGGAGCGTGCCGCCGCGGGCGCACGGCATCCGGAGCGCATCGCCGCCAGACCGGTGCCGGCGCCGCACGAACGCTACATCTGGGATACCGGATGGCAGTGGGGCGAATGGCTGGAGCCGGACATGGTCTTCGACCCGGCCGTCGTGGGATTCTGGGAGCAGGGCATCGTGGCCACGGCGTACTTCGCCCGCAGCGCCGGGATTCTCGCCCGCAGCGCGCATGTGCTCGGGATGGCCGATGACGAACGCCGTTTCTCGACGCTGGCGGAACACGTCCGGCAGGCATGGCGGGCCGAATTCATGCACGACGACGGCACGCTGACCCGTGACACGCAGGCCAGCTACGTGCGAGCGCTGCGATTCGGCCTGATCCCCGAGGATCTGCGTCCCGCCGCCGCGGCCCGTCTCGCCCGTCTCGTGGAAGACAACGACGGCAGACTGGCCACCGGATTCCTGTCCACCGGCATGCTGCTGCCGACGCTCGTCGACTACGGCTACGTCGATCTGGCATACCGGCTGCTGCTCGGCCATGGCGAACCGGGGTGGATGGTCATGCTCGACCGCGGCGCCACCACCGTCTGGGAGAACTGGCACGGTCTGAACGAGCACGGTCATCCGACCGATTCGCTCAACCACTACTCCAAGGGCGCGGTCATCACGTTCCTGCACGAATACGTCGCCGGACTGAAGGCCACCACGCCCGGCTACCGGAGCCTGACCATACGGCCGTACGTGTATCCGCCGTTCGGCCACGCCAAGGCCACGTTGGACAGTCCCCACGGGCGCCTCGAGTCGGGCTGGCGGATCGACGGCGACACGGTGATCATCGAGGTCCGCATCCCCGAAGGCATCGACGCCACGGTGATCCTGCCCAACGGCGAGGAACACCGGACCGAAGCCGGCTCGCACGCATGGTCCTGCGCGCTGTAGGCGGCCGGGCAATCCAACGACATCAACCCGGGCAACCCCTCAACCCGGAATCCAATAACTCCACCAATCCCAAGGAACCATCATGAACGACTATCTCAATCCCGAACTGTCCCCGAGCCGGCGTGCCGACGCTCTGCTCGCCCGCCTGAGCCTCGAGGAGAAGATGGCCCAGGTCAGCTGCTACTTCGTCCCGGACTTCACCATGGACCCGGCCGACCTGCCGAGGACCGACACCGACTACGCATACGGGACCGGCCAGATCAGCTGTCTGGCCATGCGCGACCTGAAGACGCTGGATCAGGTGACGACCATGCAGCGGGCCATCCAGCAGCGGTTCATGGAGCTCAGTCCCCATCGCATCCCGGCCATCTTCCACATGGAGGGCCTGTGCGGCGCCTACGCGCCCGGAGCGACCAGCTTCCCGTCCGGCATCGCCCGTGGCGCCTCGTGGGATCCGCAGCTCGAGCGCCGCATCGCCTCCGCCGTCGGCCGGCAGGAGCGGGCCATCGGCATCAGCCAGACCTTCGCCCCCGTGCTGGACATCTCCCGCGACTCGCGCATGGGTCGTCAGGGCGAAACCTACGGCGAGGACCCCACTCTGACGGCGGCGATGGGATCGGCGTTCACCGACGGCGTGCAGTCCAGCCGCCCGGACGGTCTGACCACGGAGGCCGTGGCCAAGCACTTCACGGGCTTCCATGCGGCGCTCGGCGGCATCCACGGCGCGAACGTGGAGCTGAGCGACCTCGAACTGCGCGAACAGTACGCCAAGCCGTTCCAGGCGGCCATCAGCGAGGCGCATCTGCGTGGCATCATGCCCTGCTACGCCTCGATCCGCAACGAACCCGCGTCGGGATCCAAGCGACTGCTGACCGACCTGTTGCGCAACGAAATGGGATTCGATGGTCTCGTCGTCTCCGACTACGGCGCGATCACCAACATCCACACGGTGCAGAAGGTCACGGAAAGTCTGGCCGAGGCCGGACTGCGGGCCATGGAGGCAGGCATGGACCAGGAGCTGCACATCCGCTCCGCGTTCAACGACGAACTGGCCGAATGGTTCCGTAGCGGCAAGGCGGATATCGCCATACTCGACCGCGCGGTGCATCGCGTGCTGGAGGCCAAGTTCCGCATGGGCCTGTTCGAGCACCCCTTCGCCCTGCAGGGCGAGGAGCTGCTGCGCGAGTTCTTCCATGACGACGACGCCGACGTCACACTGCGGGCTGCACTGGAGTCGATGACCCTGCTGAAGAACGACGGTACGCTGCCCATCGCCTCCGAAACGCGCACGATCGCCGTCATCGGCCCCCATGCCGAAAACGCGCGGTATCTGTTCGGCGGATACACGCATCTGTCGATGGCCGAAGGCGCTCTGGCAGCCATGACCTCCATGGCCGGCATCACCACCGCCGACGATTCCGGTGCCGGCACGTTCGATACCCTTCCCGGAACCCCGATCCAGAGGCCGGAGGGCGCCCAGTTCGACGCGATCCTGCACCGGCTGCAGCCGAAGGCCACCACGCTCGCGGACGAACTGCGCCATCTGCTGCCCGGCGTCACCGTCATCACCGCGCACGGCTACGATCATTCCGGCACCGACGAATCCGGATTCGATGAGGCACTGCGGGTGGCCGCGCAGGCCGATCTGGTCATCGCCACGGTCGGCGGCAAGCACGCCACCTCGTCGATCGCGTCGATGGGCGAGGGCGTGGACGCCACGAACATCAACCTCTCCCCCGCACAGGAACGGTTCATCGAACTGCTCGGCGAAACCGGCAAGCCCATGGTACTGGTGCACATGAATGGCCGTGCGATCTCCAGCGACGCGGCCGACCGACATGCCAACGCGATCCTCGAGGCCTGGAACCCCGCCGAATCCGGATTCGAGGCCATCGCACGCACGCTGACGGGCGACTACAATCCGGCCGGTCGTCTGCCGGTCACCGTACCGTACACCGCCGGGCAGATCCCGCTGTACTACAACCATCCGAACGGATCCGCCTGGCATCAGGGCGACAGCGTCGGATTCCCCGAATACGTGGACTCCCCGCATACGCCGCGATACGCCTTCGGCCACGGTCTGTCATATTCGACGTTCGCCTATGAGGACCTGACCATCGACAACAACACCGACGTGCGGGCCGGGGACGTCGTGACGATCTCGGTCACGGTGGCGAACGTCTCCGACCGCGACGGCGAGGAGGTCGTGCAGCTCTATGTGCGCGATCGGTACGCCAGCATGACACGGCCGGTGATGGAGCTGGCCGGCTTCCGCCGTCTGCCCATCGCCGCCGGAGAGCGCCGCAAGGTCACGTTCGAACTGAAGACCAGTCAGCTGGCCTTCCTCACCGTCGACCGGCAATGGAAGATCGAGCACGGTGCGATCGACGTGATGGTGGGAGGATCGTCGCAGAGTCCGGAACTCACCGGCAGCTTCGACATCCACGGCGATGCGATCATCGGCGGACGGACCCGAGGCTTCTACGCCGGATCGCGGGTGGATTGATCACAGGTCGTCGGCAGACCGAACAGATCGTTTCGCATATGGCACGAATATGAGTGAAGGGTGGTGCTCCCCTATCGGGAACACCACCCTTCACTCATATGTATCGGCGTTCGTCATGCCTGCCGATGTCGTGATGCCTTACCGGTACCGGCGATATCTTCGGATCACTCCGGATCACTCTTCGGAAGCCGAAGTTTCGCCTTCGCCGCTTTCGGCGGCTGCGGACACCGGCTCGGGCTGGGCGTCGGCGTGTTCGGCGTCGTCGCCCTCCTTGGTCGGCTCGGCCGGTTCGGCGTCGATGATCGGCTTGCCCTTGAAGGTGAACTCGCCGAGGATGCCCTCGCCTTCCGCGTCCACCATCACGGCCTCGTTGTCACCGAGTTCGCCGAGCAGGATCTTCTCGGAGATCGCGTCCTCGATGTCGCGCTGGATCACACGACGCAGCGGACGGGCGCCGAGCAGCGGGTCGAAGCCCTTCTGCGCGAGCAGATCCTTGGCCTTGTCGGTCAGCTCCAGCGACATGTGACGCTCGAACAGACGATCGTTGAGCCTGCTGACGTCGAGGTCGACGATCTGACGCACCTGCGGCTCGGTCAGCTGCTTGAACACGATGATGTCGTCCAGACGGTTGAGGAACTCCGGACGGAACTGCTGCTTGAGCTCCGAGCTGACCTGATCCTTCATGCGCTGGTAGCTGGACTCGGTGTTCGCGCCCAGCGAGAAGCCGGTGTTCGCGGACTTGGCGATGTCCTTGGAACCGAGGTTGGTGGTCAGGATGATGATGGTGTTCTTGAAGTCCACCTTGCGTCCCTGACCGTCGGTCACATGGCCGTCGTCGAGCACCTGCAGCAGCGTGTTGAAGATGTCGGGGTGAGCCTTCTCGATCTCATCGAACAGCACCACGGAGAACGGCTTGCGGCGCACCTTCTCGGTGAGTTCGCCGCCCTCCTCGTAGCCGACGTATCCCGGAGGGGCGCCGAACAGACGCGAGGACTGGTATTTCTCCGAGAATTCGGACATGTCCACGCGGATCAGCGCATCCTCGTCGTCGAACAGGAACTCGGCCAGCGCCTTGGCTAGCTCGGTCTTACCCACGCCGGTGGGGCCGGCGAAGATGAACGAACCCGCGGGGCGCTTCGGATCCTTGAGTCCCACACGCGCACGGCGGATCGAACGGGACAGCGCGGAGACCGCGTCGTCCTGACCGATGATGCGCTTGTGCAGCTCCTTCTCCATGTTGAGCAGCTTCTTGGATTCGGCCTGCGTGAGCTTGAACACGGGGATGCCGGTGGAGGAGCTGATCACCTGGGCGATCACGTCCTCGTCCACCACCATCGACACGTCGGACTCGCCCTCGCGCCAGGACTGCTCCTTCTCCTTGCGCTCGGACTCCAGCTTCTCCTGACGGTCGCGCAGCTCGGCGGCCTTCTCAAAGTCCTGGTCCTTGATGGCCTTGTCCTTGTCGGCGCTCACCTTGGCCACCTTGGCGTCGAGCTGCTTGAGCTCGGGCGGGGCGGTCAGGCGCTTGATGCGCAGACGGGCGCCGGCCTCATCGACCAGATCGATCGCCTTGTCCGGCAGGTTGCGGTCCTGGATGTAGCGCGCGGACAGCTCGGCGGCGGCCTGCAGCGCGCCGTCGGTGATCGTCACGTGGTGATGGTTCTCGTAGCGCTCGCGCAGACCCTTGAGGATCTCGATGGTCTCGGCGATCGTGGGCTCGTGCACCTGGATCGGCTGGAAACGACGCTCGAGGGCCGCGTCCTTCTCGATGTACTTGCGGTACTCCTCGGTGGTGGTGGCACCGATGGTCTGGAGCTCGCCACGGGCCAGCATCGGCTTGAGCATGTCGGAGGCGCCCAGCGCGCCGTCCGCGGAGCCCGCGCCGACGATGGTGTGGATCTCGTCAATGAACAGCACGATGTCGCCGCGGGTCTTGATCTCCTTGAGCACCTTCTTCAGACGCTCCTCGAAGTCGCCACGGTAACGCGAGCCGGCCACCATGGAACCCAGATCCAGCGAGTAGACCTGCTTGCCCTTCAGCGTCTCCGGCACGTCGCCGGCGTTGATCTTCTGGGCGAGACCCTCCACGACGGCGGTCTTGCCGACGCCGGGTTCGCCGATCAGCACCGGGTTGTTCTTGGTACGACGGGACAGTACGACCATCACGCGCTCGATCTCCTGGGATCGGCCGATCACCGGGTCGAGCTTGCCTTCGGCCGCCTCGGCCGTCAGATTGCGGCCGAACTGGTCGAGGATGGCGGAACCGGTCTGGCTGTTCTTGTTCTGCACGCCACCGGCGTTGGCGAGATCGCCCTTGCCTTCCTCGCCACCGTTCTGGCCGCCGCGGATCAGATCGATCACCGCGGTGCGCAGATCACCCAGATCGACGTCCATCTTGATGAGCACCTGCGTGCCCACGCCTTCGCCCTCGCGAATCAGACCGAGCAGGATGTGCTCGGTGCCGATGTAGCTGTGGCCCAGCTGCAGAGCCTCGCGCAGGCTCAGCTCCAGCACCTGCTTGGCGTGCGGAGTGAAGGGGATGTGCCCATTCGGAGCCGCATTGCCCTTGCCGATCATCTCCTCGACCTGCTTACGGGTGGGGTCGAGCTCGACGCCCTTGGAAGCCAGAGCCTTGGCGGCCACGCCCTCGCCCTCACGAATCAGGCCAAGCAGCAGATGCTCCGTACCGATGTAATTGTGCTGCAGCGCCCTCGCCTCTTCCT
The DNA here is from genome assembly GCF_002802905.1 of Bifidobacterium simiarum. Classification (GTDB taxonomy): domain Bacteria; phylum Actinomycetota; class Actinomycetes; order Actinomycetales; family Bifidobacteriaceae; genus Galliscardovia; species Galliscardovia simiarum. The sequence continues at coordinate 95,360 of NZ_PEBK01000001.1, read as the reverse complement.
GGGCGAGTACGATGACGCGGCGGGCACGGTCGGTAAACCGTTCGAACATGCTTTGTCCTCCCTAATAAAACTCTGTATTACTCTACCGATCCGCGGTGACGAACATTCCCCGCCGCCCGCATATTGCGCTGTGAACTTAACCACAGTCGCCTCAACCCCGGCCTTCGCGCCGGTTTCCGCGATGTCCTCCACGGCCGGACCGGCACCGTCGACTATGCTGGGAGGCAACTGCAAGGGACTTTGGTCAGGAGGTCATCATGACTGAATCTACGGAACATGTTGCGGGCAATGGCGCCGGCACCTATCCGGGTGACATCGTCGTCGGCGTGGACGGCTCGGACGAATCCTTCGCCGCGCTCAAGTGGGCGCTGGCCGAGGCCGGGCGGAGCGGCCAGAAGGTCAATGTGGTGTTCGCATGGACGCATTCGTGGGACATGGGCGACGAGCCGAGCAGCGAGGAGGCGTGGACCCGGATGCGAGGCGACATCTCCCGGTCGCTGCGCGAATGGGTGGAGCAGGCCTCGGAAGGGGTTGACTTCGACCCGGCGAATCTCAAGCTCACGTCGGTGAAGGCGTCCGGATCGACCGCGTTGCTGCGGATGAGCGACAGTGCCCAGCAGATCGTAGTGGGCAGGCGTTCGCTCGGCAGGGTGGCGCGCTGGCTGCTCGGATCGGTGTCGTCCTCGCTGGCCGAGGAGGCCAAGGTTCCGGTGACGGTGGTACGCCCCGGCAACGATCCCGCCACGGCGAGCGTGGAAAGCGACATCGCCGCGGCACTGAACCCCGACTCCCCCGACCCGGCGGCCACGACCGTCAGCACCCCCGACGACGAACACCGACTTCCCGTGGTGGTGGGTATCGACGGATCGAAGGGCTCCCGCCGCGCGTTGGACTTCGCGATTGGCGCGGCCGTGACGAACGACCGACCGCTGCAGGTGCTGTTCTGCTGGCAGATGAAGGATCTCGGTCAGCTGCCCGGCTACGAGACCACGGTGCCGTCGGTCAAGGAGGGACAGGCCCACGCCGAGCAGGTGGTCCGCGACGCGGTGGCCGCGGCGGATATCCCCGCCGGTCTTGACGTGCAGGCCCATGCCTTCCATATCCCCGCCGGCAAGGGCATGATCAGTGCCTCCCGGTACGCCAACCGGGTCATCATCGGATCTCGCGGGCTCTCCGGATTCGACGCGCATTTCCTCGGATCGGTGTCCCGGCAGGTCGTGGACGGCGCCGAATGCACGGTCACCGTGGTGCACTGAGATGCTGAACGACAGGTGAGCGGATGGAGTGACAGGCGAGTGGATGCGCTTGTCACCTCATCCGACAGGCTTTGCCGGCCACCTTCCCCTCGAGGGGAAGGCAGAAATGAACCGCGTCACAAGCTCGCCTGTCGGCTCGCCTGAGCCCTGCGAACGCCTCCGCGTCCGCGTAACGGGCTCAGCCTAAGGGGAAGGCAGGTTCCTTCAGGCTTCCCCCTTTGGGGGAAGCTGGCAGCCGTAGGCTGACTGATGAGGGTCAGAGAATTCTTTACTCAGTCGGCTCAGCCGGAGTGTCCTCGGACGCCGACTCGTCGCTGTCGTCCGACTCGTTGTCGGCCGAATCGGTACCGTCCGACTCATCGTCCTCATCGTCGACTGCATCGGCGCTGTCCGAATCCTCCTCAGACTCGGCAGACTCGGCGTCGTCCGTATCCGTATCGGTCGAATCCGCATGATCCGAATCGGTATCGTCGTCATCGTCCGCGTCGTCCGACTCGGTCGGCTCCTCCACGGCGGTCAGGTCGACGGTGTTCTCGATCGTCGGCTCGTCCTTCGTCTCCTCGGCGTCGGCCGATTCCGCATCGAGTTCGTCGTCGACCACGGTGTTGCGGTCGATGTCCTCCTCGGTGGCCTCATCGGCGTCGTCGTCGGCCGATTCGAGGGCCTCGATCTGTCCGCGCTCCTCGCGCGGAGCCTGCGCCACGATGTCGATGTGCAGGTCGTCGAACGCCGGCTTCGACTGCACCCACAGGCGGCTCGGCTCGGGCGGGGCCATTTCGGAATGCTGGCCGCAGCCGTGGTCTCGCGAGACCACGCGGCCGTCGTCGGGGCTCCACTTGTTGGCGCACACGCCGAAGAGCAGGTTGAGTTCGCCCTTCAGCGGCACGAAGAATCCGCAGTTCTCGCAGGCCAGACCGTCCGCGGTCTTGGTGGACAGGGACTTCGGCCCGTGGGGGCCCGCGTACCAGCGCTGGGCCGCCTGCGCGCGGCCGAGCGGGGTGAGCACGCGACGGCGGGACAGCTCGTACTCGTGGACGATCTCCATCGTCTCCTCGGCCTCGTCGCGGCGGATCTGCTCCTCCGGAGAGATCTCGGTATCGTCCGCGGTCTGGCCATCCGCGGCCTGATCATCCGCGGATTCGCCGGACGTTGCCGAATCAGCAGACGTTGCCGAATCAGCGGAAGTCTCCGCCTCACCGTCTGAGGCACCTTCCGCGGTCTCTCCAGCTTCGGCCTTGCCAGCCGCCGCACCGGCCTTCGCATCCTCGGATCCCTCGGTCCTCTCCGGATTCACCGGCCCGGTCGGGCGGAATCCGTCCTCCAGACGCTCATCGTCCTTTTCGGTGCCGATGGCGTCGGTGACGGCCAGATCGCTCGGTTCCAGACGATCCTTCCACGGCACCCACTTGGGCGGCAGCAGGGAGTTCTCGCCGGGGATCAGCGACGACTCGTTCACCGTCCACGTATCCAGCTCGGCGTCGTGGTACAGGGTCACCGACCACTGCCAGCCTTCGTAGCCGACGACGTTGGCGGCGAACCGGAAGTCGCTGACGCCGTCCTCCAGCTCGGTGACTCCCAGGAATTCGCCGACCTGGGATGCCTCGTCCGCCACCTCGAAGGCCACGGCCTGGGCGATGGATCGGGGATCCGGAGTGGTTGAGGTCATGGAACAGTCCTTATCGCTTGATCGCTTGTTTCGCTGCTTGTTTCGACTTGTTTCGCTGTCGAGCCGTCAGTCCTGCACGTCGAAGTTGTCGGCCACCGCGCGCAGCAGCGTGGCGAGCTTCTTGGAGTCGGCGTTCGAGGGGTACCGGTGGCGGCGCAGCGTGCCGCCCGCGGAATCGAGCAGCTTGATCAGGTCCTCCACGATGGCGGCCATGTCGTCCGGCTTGGGTCGGGCGGCCTTGACCATCGAGAGCATGGGCCCGACCAGCGTCACGCCCATGGCCTGCGGGCCCTTGCGCCCGTCGACCACGGAGAACTCGACCTTGGTCCCCTTGCGAGGCGCGGTGCCCTGCGGCAGTGCGGTCGAGGGGAGGAACACGTCCTGCCCGTTGTCGGCGGTGATGAAACCATAGCCTTTTTTCGCGTCGAACCAACGAACCTTACCACTGGGCATATCAATCACACCTCACTACTGATCAACTCGCACATCGCTACACGTACCGGCCTGGGGCTTATGGCCGTAAAGCCAACCAACCATTGTACCTTACGCCTTCGTCGAGGGGGCGCCGTGGGGCGTGGCAGCCGTCGGCGCGGGCGTGTGGTCCACCGGAATGATCACGGTGAACGTCAGTCCGCCGCCGAACGTGTCGCCGGCGCAGATGAGGCCGTGATGCGCCTTGACCGCGGACTGGGCGATGGCCATGCCCAGACCCGTGCCGCCCTTCTGACGGGCGCGGGAGGGGTCGGCGGTGTAGAAGCGTTCGAAGATCATCGAACGCGCCTGCGCCGGCATGCCGGGACCGTGATCGATGACCTGCACCACCGCGAAGTCACGGCCGGAACCGGTGGAGGCGGCGACCTGCGCGGCCTGCACGAAGTGGTCGAGGGAGACGTCGGTGGAGGCCATGGTGCCCAGATCCACGCCGGGCAGGGAGGCCCGGATCACCGAGACGCCCATTTCCACCGGGGAGTCGGACGGCGTGTAGCGGTGGATGTTGCCGACGATGTTCGTGATGACCTGCCGCAGTCGGGCCGGGTCGCCCTTGATCGTGACGTCCGGCACGCCGCCTGGGACGAACCGCACGCCGGAGGGTTCGGCCGGTTCGGGCCGCTGGCCCTTGGCCGGCATGAGGGGCGCGTCCCCGCCGGTGATCGACACGCCGCCGCAGGTGATCGTGCGGGCGGGATCGAGGGCGTGCAGATCCTCCGAGGATTCGGCGAGGATCTCGCTCAAGTGCGCTTTCTGGTTGATGTCCACGCCGCGGCCTTCGTCCATGCGGGCCAGCGACAGCAGGTCCTCGACGAGCGCGGCCATGCGGGTGCTGGACTTCTCGATGTGGTCGATGGCCTGATCGGCCCGTTCCAGCGCCCCGGGGTAGTCGCGCTGCATCTTGTACAGTTCCGCGTAGCCGTGAATGGCGGCCAGCGGCGTGCGCAGCTCATGGCTGGCGTCGGAGACGAAGCGCTTCATCTTGTTGGTGGTGGACTCCTGCTCGCGGAAGCTGCGTTCGATGCGCGAGAGCATGGTGTTCAGGGATGCGGACAGCGATCCCACCTCGGTGTTCTCCGGTGCGCTGGGCACACGCTGGGAGAGGTCGCCGGCCGCGATCTTGGCCGCCGTCTTCTCGATGCGTTTGAGCGGCAGCAGCGTCCGGTCGATGGCGATGGTGGCCATGATCGTGGCGAACACCGCGGTCGCCGCCGCCACCACGAGGAAGTATTTGCTGATAATCTGCAGCGTATCGTTCATGTCGTGCAGAGACAGGCCGATGAACGCGACGCCGTGGCTGGGGCCGGAGATCACGTTGCCGTCCGAGTCCCTCACCGCGCTCATGGTCCAGGGCACGGCGATCACCCGCCAGGGCGCCATCGCCGTGTTCACCGAACTGCGGCTCGCGTTGGAGCCTTCGATCTGCACGTTGGCGGTGGTGGTGAACGGTTCGCCGATCTTCACGTCGCCGAGCGTGCCCGAAGCCGGCAGGCTCGGCGTGGAGACCACGTTGTCGGGCAGGACGGGCACCACGGGGGTGGACTGGATGTGGTAGCCGTCGTCGCGGATCTGCACGTAGTAGTCGATGAGGCCCAGCGAATCGGTGTGGTCGGACTGCTGGAGCGTGGAGATGTTGTTGAGCACCAGCTTCGCCTGACGCTGCAGCTGGGTGTCGGTCTTGTCCACGATGTAGGCACCGACCAGCTGACGCACCGCGAAGGCGATCACGCCGTAGCTGCACAGCAGCAGGATCAGGATGATCGCCACCACCTTGGTGGACAGCGACACGGCGTCCAGCCACCTGAGCAGCGAGTTCTCGCGACGGCCGCTGGCGGTTCCGGACGGCGGACAGGATCTCTTCCCGTCCTTCCTGCCCTTGCCCGCCGCCTTGCCGGATCGCTTGTCCGGCTTCGGTCCGGACTGTTTGCGAACCACGGGATCAGGCTCCCGGAGCGGACTTCGGCGCGCGGATCATGTAGCCGATGCCGCGCTTGGTCTGGATCAGCGGATCGACCTTCCGTTCCTCGCCGTCCTCGTCGGTGTACTTGATGCCGTCCACCTTCTTGCGCAGGTAGGAGATGTACGATTCCACGATCGCGGCGTCGCCGCCCCAGTCGTACTGCCAGACGTGGTCGAGGATCTGCGCCTTGGAGAGCACACGGCCCTCGTTGTCCATGAGGTAGCGCAGCAGCTTGTATTCGGTGGGGCTCAGCTCGATCACCTGACCGTGGCGGGTCACATCATGCGAATCCTCGTTGATCTCCAGATCGGCCACGCGGATGATCGGATCATCCTCGGTCTGCTCGCGGGTGCGGCGCAGGATCGCGCGGATGCGGGCCACGACCTCCTCGAGGCTGAACGGCTTGGTCACGTAGTCGTCGCCGCCGACGGTCAGGCCCATCACCTTGTCCTGGGTGTCGTCCCTGGCGGTGAGGAACAGCACGGGGGCGTCGATGCCCTCCTGCCGGATGCGACGGGTCACGGTGAATCCGTCGATGTCAGGCAGCATGACATCAAGCACGATGAGGTCGGGATTGCATTTCTCGATGACTTCGATGGCCTCCGATCCCGATGCGGCGGTATTGACTTCGAAACCGGAGAAGTGCAGCGAGGCCACCAGGAGCTCCCTGATGGAGGGCTCGTCGTCAACGACGACAATCGATGCTTCAATGGATTTGCTCATAGGTCAACCTTCGCGCGTTGTGCTGGGTGTTTCCTGAATGTCGGCTGAATCATCCGTAATCATCCGCTGCGACCGCATCCGCGGCCGGCTACTTCGCGGGCGGGGCCGGAGGCATGAAGATGGAGCGGCCCTCGTTGCCGGAGCCGGACTTCGGCAAGCCGTCGGCATCATGATCGTCGGCACTGTGGTCGTCGGCACTGTGGTCGGCGGCGGAATGATCGTCAGTGGCATGATCGTCGGCGGCGGCGCCGTCCTCGGCCTTGTCGCCATCTTCGGCCTTGTCGCCGTCATTGCCGGCCGAGTCGTCATTGCCGGCCGATCCGTTCCCGTCGTCCTGCTTGCGGGCGCGACGACGCTGGCGACGGGCCAGCTGACGGTCGGCGTGGGCGTGCTGGCCGCGACCCTTGATCAGGCGGAACGCCACGGCCGCGACGGCCAGCAGCACGAGGCAGCCGACGAAGATCCACACGCCGAGGCTGGTGACCGACGACGAGGTGGACGTCTTCTTCAGGGTCTTGATCTGGTCCATCATCGCGATGGCGGAGCCGGACCAGTCCGGGGTGTCGTTTTCCGTCAGCGGGGAGAGCGCGGCCGAGGAGAGTTCGTCCACGGTCTTCTGGCTGCTGAGCCATTCGTCGGAGTTCGAGGAGACCGCCACGACGAGATTGCCCTGTTCCGACGCGACGGCCAGCATCACCGTATTGGGGTCGGGGTCGGTGGACTTGAGCACCCTGGCGGCCCATTTCTGCGGGTCCTCCCCCTCGATGAAGTTCGGGATGAACAGCAGCTTGACCCGCACGCCGGTTTCGGACTTGGTCGTCTTGATGGCGTCCATGACCTTGCCGAGGTTGTCGCCGAGCAGGTTCTCGGTGTCGGTGATGTCCTCGGTGATCGTCATCTTCTCGGTGGCCGAGGATCCCGACGAGGGGCTCGCCGAGGAGCCTGCCGAAGCGCTCGAGCTGGCCGACGGCGTGGATTTCGGGTCGGCGGCCCATGCGGCCTGCGGCGACGCCATGCAGGCAAGAATCAGGCACAGCACGGTGAACAACGACGCGATCATCCCCAATCGCGTGTTCGCCAGTGAAGTTATCCACATCGACGGGCCCTTCGGGGCACGTTCGACCACATGTTCCGTACGCGTTGCTTCCAATGATGAGCTGATCATAGTCTCAACTCTAACGGCTCGACGGCATATCGGGCCGTAGCCCGGCAAAATCTGCCACACAGCGAAAGGACACAGCCATGCCACAGTTTCAAGTCGATTCGGAACAGATTCAGTCGTCATCCGCCGCGGTTTCGGCCTCGGTAAGCCAGATCCGGCAGGCGGTGAACGGCATGTACGCCAACCTCAACCAGCTGCAGAGCGTCTGGCGGGGAGGCGCGGCCTCGCAGTTCGCCTCCGTGGCGGCCCAGTGGCGCGCGGCCCAGCAGCAGATGGAGGCCTCGCTGGAATCCATCCAGAACGCGCTCTCGCAGGCGTCCATGGTCTATTCGGATGCCGAGACGCAGGCGTCGCGCCTCTTCGCCAGCTAGCCCGGACGGACCGGACAGGTCGAACGGACCGGACGGACCGGATAGACCATCCCCGGGAAGATTCCCCGGAAACGACGAAACGCCCCGATCCGCGTATGCATGGCGGATCGGGGCGTCTGCGTATTCGAACTGATCGAGGTATCGGACCGATCGGACCGGAATCTCAGATCACGGCCCGATCAGGGTAAGCCCGACTGGCTTGGGTGCGGATCCCTTCGGATCAGTAGCCCATGTCGGCGCCGGCGGCCGGAGCGGCCGGAGCCGGTTCCGGCTTGTTGGCCACCACGGCTTCGGTGGTGAGGAACAGGCCGGCGATGGAGGCGGCGTTCTGCAGAGCGGAACGGGTCACCTTCACCGGGTCGGCGACGCCGGCGGCCAGCAGGTCCTCGTACTCGTTGGTGGCGGCGTTCAGGCCCTGACCGTCAGGCAGGGAGCGAACCTTGTTGATCACCACGTCACCGGAGAGGCCGGCGTTCTCGGCGATCTGCTTGATCGGGGCCTCGATGGCGCGGAAGACGATGGCGGCACCGGTGGCCTCGTCGCCTTCGAGCTTGACGTCGCTCTCGGCCTTGGCGGCGGCCTGGATCAGGGCCACGCCACCACCGGGCAGCAGGCCTTCCTCAATGGCGGCCTTGGCGTTGCGCACGGCGTCCTCGATGCGGTGCTTGCGCTCCTTGGCCTCGACCTCGGTGGCGGCACCGACCTTGATGACGGCCACGCCGCCGGCCAGCTTGGCCAGACGCTCCTGCAGCTTCTCACGATCGTAATCGGAGTCGGTGGCTTCGATCTCGGCGCGGATCTGGGCGACGCGGGCGGCCACGTCCTCCTTGGAGCCGGCACCGGAGACGATGGTGGTCTCGTCCTTGGAGACGATGACCTTGGCGGCGGAGCCGAGCACGGTGGCGTCGATGGAGTCGAGCTTGAGGCCCAGCTCATCGGAGACCACCTGGGCACCGGTCAGGATGGCCATATCCTGCAGCATGGCCTTGCGGCGGTCGCCGAAGCCCGGAGCCTTGACGGCGCAGGAGTTGAAGGTGCCACGGATCTTGTTCAGGATCAGGGTCGGCAGAGCCTCGCCGTCAACGTCCTCGGCGATGATCAGCAGCGGCTTGCCGGACTTCATCACCAGATCGGCGATGTGGATGACGTCCTGCTGGGAGGAGACCTTGCCGGAGGTCAGGAGGATGTACGGGTTCTCCAGCACGGCGGTCTGGTCGTCGGCGTTGGTGACGAAGTACGGGGCGATGTAGCCCTTGTCGAAGCGCATGCCCTCGGTGAACTCCAGATCCAGACCGAAGCGGTTGTTGTCCTCGACGGTCACGACGCCGTCCTGGCCGACCTTGTCCAGAGCCTCGGCGATCTTCTCGCCGACCTCGGGATCGGCGGCGGAGATCGTGGCGGTGGCGGCGATCTGGTCCTTGGTCTCGACGTCCTTGGCGGCGGCGACGAGTTCCTTGACGATGGCGTCGGTGGCCTTCTCGATGCCGCGACGCAGGGCGATCGGGTTGGAGCCGGCGACCACGTTCTTCAGGCCTTCGTGGACCACGGACTGGGCCAGCACGGTGGCGGTGGTGGTGCCATCACCGGCGACGTCGTCGGTCTTCTTGGCGACTTCCTTGACCAGCTCGGCGCCGATGCGCTCGAACGGATCCTCGAGTTCGATCTCCTTGGCGATGGACACACCGTCGTTGGTGATGGTCGGGGCGCCGTAGGTCTTATCGAGCACGACGTTGCGGCCCTTCGGACCCAGCGTGACCTTCACGGTGTTGGCCAGCTTGTCCAGACCGGCCAGCATGCCGGAGCGGGCTTCCTCGTCGTAAGAAATAATCTTTGCCATGGTTGTTTTCCTCCAAATGGCTGGTGGTACGTATTCACCGTCCACGTGCGAGCGGGCCCGGCCGTCAGCTGCCCGGCGTTATCACTCTCACGCTTCGAGTGCTAATTGGCACATTAGCACTCTCGGGCGTCGAGTGCCAACATCGCGGCGTGAATACGCTCTGGGCAAGAGCGGGAATGGCAGGGGCGGGAACGCAGGAGGATACGAAAAGGCCCCGGCGCTGTATCACGCCGGGGCCATACCGAAACCGGGGTAAAAGAGTTACAACTTGGTCACCGTGGTGGCCTGCATTCCTTTAGGTCCCTTCTCGGCCTCGTATTCGACCTTGTCCCCTTCGTCCAGAGAACGATATCCCTGGGCGTTGATGGCCGAATAGTGAACAAAGACGTCTTCACCGCCATCCTCCGGAGTGATGAAACCATACCCTTTCGTAGCGTTGAAGAACTTTACAGTACCCGTTGCCATAACAACTTCCCTTATTTAAGTTATAGCGCCGCCACGTTCACTATGGACACATCCCCCGGAACATATGAACGTATCGACATGAACGCTGACGGCTCACGCACATCAGCGCACGCTAACGAGTCATTTTAAACGGTGCTATGACAACAAGTCCAGTCAAACGATATACCAGTGATATCAGAGGTGATACTCGTCCCGGCATACGGGCCGCCTCGTCCGACGTCGCGGACGTGACGTCACTGCATGAGGACGACGGCCACGGGCGTGCCCAGCGAGCTGACCTGCACCACCTGGGAAATGCCGAGCTTGGCGGCCACGTCCTGCGCGGTGGCCAGATCGGATTCGCTCTGGTACCACACGGTGCTGTTCTGCGGCAGGCTGCTGCGGTTGCGCGGATTGGACGGGGTCACCGACGTGTATCCGGCCTGTTGGAGCACCGCCACCTGCTGGGCGGCGTAGCCGGTGCGTCGGGTGCCGTTGTACACCACCACCGACGAGCTGCGGTTCACGTCGGCCGCAGGGGAAGAGGACTGCGACTGGCTGGGCGAGGCGCTGGCGGAGGCCGAATCGGACGCGGATGCGGAGGCCGACTGGCTGGCCGAGGCCGAGGCGCTCTGGCTTGCCGCCGGCGAGGATGCGGAGACGCTGGCCGATGCGGCGGCCGAGGACTTCGAGGCGGACTCGGAAGCCTTGGCGCTGGCCGTCTGCGTCTGGGTGGCCGATGAGGCCGATGACGAGGAGCCGGCGAACGTGCCGGAGGCCCAGAAGAAGATGATCAGTCCGCAGATCACGGCGACCGCGGCCACCACCAGATACGGCAGTGCGCGCGCACCGAAGCTGCGGGGGCCGCGGTGCAGTCCGACCGGACCCTGTGGCGGGTTATCGAACTCGTCGGTCGGATATGCCACGGGCTGCTTTTCGTTCATGGGAGCTCCTCACTTTCCACAGCCGAGTGTAGCCGCACAGGGGCACACGCCCAAAGCGCCCACGCGATTTGCACCCATTGTGTACACACCGGGGCCCACGCCGCCACCCCGGCCGATATCCGCTACGAGGACGCCGATACCCACTGACGATATCCGTGCGCACACCGATGCCCACTGCCGATACCCACTGTCGATATCCTCTGCCGATATCCACTGCGTACACGCCCGTACGCATGGCGCGGGTCGGCGATGACGTGCATCCCGTTTACAGTGGGGACCATGCCGATCAAGAATCTTGACGAACTGGTGGAGCCCGGCTGGGCCGAGGCGCTGAAGGACGTGGAGCCGCAGATCCACCACATGGGTGATTTCCTGCGCGCCGAACTGGCCGCCGGCCGGCACTATCTGCCCGCCAGCCACAACATCCTGCGCGCATTCACTATCCCCTTCGATTCGATCAGGGTGCTGATCGTGGGGCAGGACCCCTACCCCACCCCGGGCCATCCGGTGGGCCTGAGCTTCTCGGTGGATCCGCGGGTCAGCCCGCTTCCCGGATCATTGCGCAACATCTATACGGAGCTGATGGACGACATGCAGGTCCCCCAGCCGCCGAACGGCGATCTTACGCCGTGGACGAAACGCGGCGTGATGCTGCTCAACAGGTGCCTGACCGTGGAGGTGGGTCGTCCCGGCAGCCATCAGGGCAAGGGTTGGGAGCAGGTGACCGACGCCGCCATCGCCGCACTGGACGCCCGCACCGACGCCGACGGCAATCCGGTGCCGCTGGTCGCGATCCTGTGGGGTCGCAAGGCCCAGACGCTGGAACCGCTGCTGCGCCACGCGTTCATCATCAAGTCGCCGCATCCCAGCCCGCTGTCCGCCCGCTACGGATTCTTCGGCTCCAAGCCGTTCTCCAAGGCCAACGCCGCCCTGGAGCGGATGGGCGCGCAGCCGGTGGACTGGAGCCTGTAGCGAGCCTGTAGCCGGATTCCGCCGGACGGACGGCTTCACCGAACGGTCACCTGAGTCCGCCCGGGGCTGTCATGGGACACGTTACAGTGGAGACCATGGCTTTATTCCCCCCACGTCCTGTGCAACCGACCGACGCGATGGCGTCGATCCCCACCGCCGTACCCGTCAGCACCGCGTCAGTCAGCACGGTGAGCCGGGACGACATCCAGCGCGCCCACGAGCTCACCGACCGCATCCGGGCCCACTTCGCCCAGGGTCTGGTGGCGCAGAGCAAGCTGCGCGAATCGCTGATCGTCACGCTGGTGGCGGGCGGCCACATCCTGATCGAATCGGTGCCCGGCCTGGCCAAGACCACCGCCGCGCAGATTCTCGCCACCTCGGTCTCCGGCACGTTCAAGCGCATCCAGTGCACGCCGGACCTCATGCCCGCCGATCTGGTCGGCACGCAGATCTTCGATTTCGCCACGCAGAAGATGAGCACGCAGATCGGTCCGATCCACGCCAACTTCGTCCTGCTCGACGAGATCAACCGCTCCTCCGCCAAGACCCAGTCCGCGATGCTGGAGGCCATGGCCGAGGGCGCCACCACCATCGGCGGCGAGCGCGTGAGCCTGCCGAAGCCGTTCATGGTGATCGCCACGCAGAACCCGGTCGAGGAGGAGGGCACGTACAACCTGCCCGAGGCCCAGATGGACCGTTTCTTCATGAAGACGGTGATGACGTATCCGTCCGAGGCCGACGAGATCTCGATGCTGCAGCTGCTCACCAGCCGCGGAACCGACCAGCAGACCATGACGGTGGCGCCCAACGCCATCACGATCGGCGACGTGGAGTTCCTGCGCGCCAGTGCGCGCAAGGTGCATGTCTCGCAGCCGATCATGCGCTACGCGGTGCAGCTGGCGCAGACCAGCCGCGGCGGCGGCCCCCGTCCGATCAAGGGGCTCGCGAATCTGGTGCGGCTCGGCGCCAGCCCCCGCGCCTCGATCGCGCTGGTGCGCATCGGTCAGGCCAACGCGCTGCTGGCCGGCCGTGACTACGTGATTCCCGAGGACGTCAAGGCGTTCGCCCATGAGGTGCTGCGTCACCGCATCCTGCTCACCTTCGAGGCGCTGGCCGAGGGCGTGGGCGTCGATCAGGTGATCGATTCGATGATCGAGGCGGTTCCCGTACCATGATCGAGGCCGAGACCCCCACCGATTCGATCCGTCGCAAGATCGAATCCCTGGGAACCCGCCTTTCGCTGCCCACCGTGGTCCGCGCGCTGGGCATGCTGGAGGGCGAACATCCGTCGTCCCGCCGCGGCTCGGGATACGACTATCTCGACATCCGCCCGTACGAACCGGGCGAGGAGGCCCGTCTGATCGACTGGAAGGCGTCCGCCCGCAGCGCACGTCCGATGATCGTGGACAAGGAGCGCGAAAGCACCGGCAACATCTGGCTGATGATGGACGTGGGCCGGGAGATGAACGGCCTGTGCGCGAACGGCGAGCGGGCCGTGGACGTGGCGGCCAACGCGCTGCGCATGTTCGCGATGCTGTCCCTGCGCCGCAGCGACGACCTGTCGATCGTCACGGGGGATTCGGCGCATATCACGCGCGTGCCGTTCAACGGCGGCTTCGCCCGGTTCGAGCATGTCTTCGACGGTCTGCTGGACCGGGAGCTGAACCGTCCGCGGGACTTCGGCGCGCTGATCGACTATGCGAGCCGGATCCGCAACCGCCGGGCGATGGTGGTGCTGGCCACGGACGAGACGGCGTGGTCGAGCGACCAGCTCGCGGCGCTGCGTACGATCTGCCAGACCCATCCGCTGGTGGTGGTCAGCGTCTCCGTGCTCAACCCCTTCGAGCTGAGCGAACGCTTCGACCATGTGATCGACGCCCACAGCGGCCGCCGTCTGCCGGCGTTCATGCGCCGGGAGCGCACCGCCCGCGAAGTGGCCACGCACCGCGAGTTCGTCTCCACGGCGCTGGAGCATGAGCTGGCCCGGGCGCGGGCCACGATGATCCGTGGCGGGTCGAGCGATCAGATGTTCGGCGAATTCGTGTCGCTGGTCTCCTCCACGCTCGCGAGGGGATCCGCCATGCCGATCGGAGGTCTGCGATGATCATGACGACCGCAACGACCGCAACCCTGACGGCCACGGTCACGATGGCCGCCGACGACTTCCGTCCGCTCGCCGCCTCCGACGTCACCGGCTTCGTCGCCGCCGTGGCCGTGCTGGCGGCCCTTGCGGCGATCCTGCTGATCGTCGCGGGCGTGCTGTCCACGCCGAAACGCCGGACCGTCCCGGTCGCCGGAGCGCATAAGACCGGTTCCGGCAAGAACGAGTGGCTCCGCCTCATAGACGACGTCCGACGCCGGTATCACGCCGGAAAGATCACCGATGACGAGGCGTTCGACGAACTGGCCGCCGTGGCCCGACGCTTCGCCAGCGTCCGTCTGGGACGCGACGTGACCAATCACACGCTGGCCGAGCTCAGCCGTATGCCGCGATCCGGCAACACGGCGAAGGGCATCGATCTGCTGCGGCAGACCATCGCGGCCCTGTATCCGCCGCAGTTCGCCGACTCGCTGACCAACGTCCGGGTGCGCGAGGCCTCGGTGGACACCGCGGCCGGCTGGGTCGCCAATCTGGTGGAAAGGTGGCGGGCATGACGGACATGACGAATTGGATCACGTTCCGCTGGCCGTGGGCCTTCGTCGCCCTGGCCGTACTGGCGCTGATCGTCCTGCTGGTCCGGCGTGCGCTCGCCCGACATACGGCAAAACCCGAGACGGTGGCCCGACGACTCGAGGATCCCGACTCCGCGACCGTATGGAATCTGACACAGGACATGGCCACCGAGCACGCGCAGACCTTGTGGAAGCAATGGAAGACGCTCAACCGCGTGGCCGTCGGACTGCTCGCACTGTGCCTGATCATCGGATTCGCGCTGCTGGCCCGGCCCTCGCGCATCGACGCCGAGTCGAGCACCACGTCGACGAGGGACATCATCCTGTGCCTCGACGTCTCCGGCTCGACCCTGCCGTACGACCGCGAGGTGATCGCCACCTACCGCGAGCTGGTGAAGCACTTCCAGGGCGAGCGCATCGGCCTGAGCATCTTCAACTCCACGTCGCGCACGGTGTTCCCGCTGACCGACGACTATGATCTGGTCGAACGGCAGCTCGCCTACGCCGACAAGATCCTCACCGGCGTGATCAATCAGGACAGCATCGACAAGATGAGCGACAAGCAGTACCAGCAGGTCTCCGACTGGCTGGAGGGCACGCAGAACCGCACCGACGTCACCTCGCTGATCGGCGACGGTCTGGTCAGCTGCGCGGCCATGCTGCCGGAGTTCTCGACTGCCGGCACCAACAGCGGTTCCGGCACAGGCAACGACAGCGGATCGGCCCAGTCGACGCCGACGCGCAAGGCCTCGATCGTGCTGGCCACCGACAACGTGCTGTCCGGCACGCCGATCTACCGCCTCGATCAGGCGCTCGACCTGACCAGCCGATCCTCGATCACCGTGGACGGCCTGTATTCGGGGGCGAAGGAGACGAACGGCGAGGCGACCACGCAGCAGATGAAGACGCAGATCGAATCGCACGGCGGCATCTTCCTCACCCAGTCGTCCGGCTCCACGGTCGGGCAGCTGGTGCGGCAGATCGACTCCCAGCGCACGCGCACCAACGAAAGCGGCAACCAGTCGAATCTGGTGGACGCCCCGCAGTACTGGGTGCCCGCGCTGGTGGCGCTGTACATCGGCTTCCTGATCGTGGCCTGGAGGTTGCAGCGATGAACGGACTGACCCTTTCCTCCCTGACCCTGTCCCCGATGTTCGGGTGGATCGTCTCCCCCGTCCTCGCCATCGCCGTCGTGGCGCTGGCCGTCGCGGGCATGGTCCACGCCATGCGTCTGCGGCCCGACACCGATGCGACCGTGCTCGGATGGATCCGCCGCGTGCTCATCGCCGTGACGATCGCCATAATGCTGCTCACCCCCAGCACGGTGGTGCGTACGGAAAGCCGGGCGATCAACGCGACCGACGTGTTCATCGCCGTGGACGTCACCGGTTCGATGGCCGTGAAGGACGCCCACTATGGCAGCGGCGAGGCGATCACCCGTCTGGCCGCGGCAGGCAAGGTCGTCTCCGCCGTGACCGACCGGTATCCGGACGCGAGTTTCGCGGCCATCGGATTCGGCACGTCGGCCACGCTGGACGTGCCGCTCACCCCGGATGCGAGGGCGATCGACAACTGGGCCCGCACGCTGAGGGCGGAGCCGACGTCCACGTCGTCCGGCTCGAACCTCGACAAGGCCGTGGACGCGCTGCTGCCCGCGATGAAGACCGTCCGGCAGCAGCATCCCGACGACACGATCATCGTGGTCTACATCTCCGACGGCGAGCAGAACACCACCGAGACCCGGCGCACGTTCTCGTCGCTGCGCGCCTACGCCGACACCGGCATCAGCGTGGGTGTGGGCTCGACCGCGGGAGGCAACATCCCGAAGATCGGCGACGACGGCACGGTCAGCGAGGGGCAGTACGTCAACGATCCGTCCACCGGCAAGCCCGGCGTCTCGAAGATGGACGAGAAGAACCTCAAGGCCATCGCCGACGAGATGAGCGGCACCTACGTGCATGTGGACGTCGACCGGACCATCGGCGAGCAGGACATGCAGGCCGTGTCGAAGAACTTCCGCATGACGCAGACCCACAAGGCCCGGGAGCATACGGTTCCCGTGGTGTGGCCGCTGGCCATCGCGCTGTGCGTGCTGCTGGCATGGGAGGCATTGGACTGGATGGCGAAGTCGAGGAGGCTGCTGTGAGCAAGCGAAGCAACCGGCGTGGCGGCAGGGCTGACGTGCGGGCCACCGGCACCGCTGCGGGCAGGACCGCTGGTACGGGCAGGGCCACGGCCACCGACAGGACCGCTGGCACCGTCAGGACTGCCCGTGCCTCGATGAAGGTGCGGGTGGCGCTGATCGTGGCGGCCGTCGTGCTGCTGGCCGCCGCCGTGGTGGCCGGCATGAACTGGCGGGCATTGTCGGTGAACAACGCGGCCGTGGCGTCGCTGAACGCCTCGATCGCCGAATACGCCAAGGCGTCTCCCGACCTCGACAAGCTGAAGAACGCCCAGCAGGCCACCGACGCGCAGTTCCGCGACGCCCAGTCGCCGTCGTGGATGCTGATGCCGTCGGTGCGGTCCACGATCGGCGCCAACGCCGCCGAATCCAAGCGGCTGACCGACCGGATCAACGCCGACGCCAACGGTTCGAAGACCGACGGCTCCTCGGGCGAGCTCAAGTCCGGCAAGACCGGTTCGGCGAATGACTCGAAGTCCGATGCGCAGGACGATAAGAAGCTCGATCAGCTGCTCAACCAGAACGACGCCGGCAGCAAGGTCGATCCGAGCACCGTGCCGAGCGCCTCGCCCAGCAGCTCCCCCAGCAGCTCGACAGGTTCCGACAACAAGACGGTGAAACCCTGGTGATTCATCCACAACGGCACGTCTGAGGGCCCGGGTTATCCACAGGCGCTCGGCGTGTCGGCCACGTTCGACCACATGGGTCGGATTCGCGCCGATCGGATCGCCGATGGTGGTTCAATCGGCGCATGAACGTTTTCGCAGCATCCTCATCCGGGCCGGCCTGGGCCTCCCCGTCCGGCCCGATCCCCAGCACGCCGCTGTATCAGGCGGTTCACGGTGGCGTCTCCCACGGTGGCGACTCACCCAGTGCCGTCACCTCCCCCAATGTCGTCGCATCCGCGGGAATGGCAGGGGTGATGTCCTCCTGCCCCTGCGGCATGGTGCTCGCCGAATCACGGTCCATGCTCGCCTCGCTGTCCGCCTCGGCCGCGGCCATCGCCCGTGATGCGTCGGATGCGCTCCGTTCGGCCTCCTCGCTGACGTGGGAGGGCACCGCCGGCGACCTGTTCCGCCGGGACGTGGACCGTGCGGCCGTGCTGGCCACGGAAGCCGAGCGCGGAGCCCATGAGACGGCGGCGCTCATCGCCGGAGCGGGAGCCCTGTCATGAGCGGCCAGACCATGTCCGCGAGTGGTTCGGCTCAAGCCCCGGCTCAGGCCTCGGCTCAGGCTCACGTGCAATCCCGGATCTACGGCGGCGGCACGCCGACCACCGTCGATCTGGACCGGTTCTCCGCCGCGGCCTCGACGCTGAACGGCGCGGCGACGGCGCTCAGCCGTCTGTCGGCCGAATGGCGTGCCACGACGATCCGCCTGCAGCAGCTGAAGACCCGCGCCCCGTTCTGTCCCCGGCTCGGCGGCACGCCCCTCTCGCCGACCGCCGGGGTCGGGCTGGCGAGCGCCGGTCTGGCCGGTGCCGGACCGTTCGCCGCCACCGTCGTGCATGTCTCGCTTGACTATCCGCGGGTCAGCGCCCAGATCATCGCCCGCGCCGACGAGGCCGACCGACTCGCCGAACGGCTTACGTCGCTGGCCGATCGGATCATCCGGGCCTATTCGCTCTACTCTCAGGCCGAACATGCCGCGGCGCGGATTCTGGGCGAGACCCTGCAGACCGTGGCCGTGGCCAAGCCCGAGTGGGCCGCGGCCGGACTGGCGCTGCTCGCCTCCGGCAGCGTCGTCGCCGGTTCGGCCAAGGAGGGCCGGTTCAACCCGATCTATGCGATCACCGGCACCTGGTGGGCGCAGGAGGGACTGCTCGCCGGTCTCGGGGCGCGAATGACCGGGAAGACCGGACGGGCGGGGATCCTCAGGGGCGTATTGGCCACCGACGAGGTCAACGACGCCGCCGGCAGGATATCCGGCGTCTCCGCCCCGGCGAACAATCTGCTGTTCGGCGACCGGCTCGAGGTGAGGGAGATCCACCCGGCCAAGGGGATCGGCGGCACGGCGACGATCGCGGACACCCTGACCAACGTGCACGACATGCGGCTGAACAAGGTGGATTACGGGTCGATCGCCATCCAGCAATACCGGCGCGAGGACGGCAAGACCGCGTGGATGGTGACCGTCCCCGGCACGGACGGCCACCTCGATTCGCCGTTCAGCTGGCAGACCAACGTGGAGCTGATGAGTTCGGATGCCCGGCAGCGCATGGCCGCGGACAGTGCCCGCATGGTGGATGAGGCCATGCGGCAGGCCGGCATCAGGCCGAACGATCCGGTGGCCATCGTCGGTCATTCGCAGGGCGGGATCGTGGCGGCGGTCATCGCTTCGGACCGCAAGCAGCGGTACAACGTGCAGCACATCGTCACGGCCGGGTCGCCGGTCGCCAACCACCCGGTGGGCGGGACGTGGGTGACCAGCGTGGAGATGAACGACGAGCTGGTCTCGAACCTCGACGGCTCGCGCAACCCGGTCTCCCCCGGCTGGCTCACCGTCCGCGGCACCAGCCAGCCGATGGGCTCGGCTGCCGGCACGGCGGTGGAGAACACCGACGGGCGCAAGTTCATCACCCACGACATGAACTACATGAAGGCCGCGTGGAAGGACGCCCAGTCGCTGGGCTCTCCGGCGCTGAAAAGCCATGAGGAGCATTTCGGCCGGACCATCAACGGCACGCTCGTCTCCACCCGCTACTATCACGGCCGCATCTCGCGCACCGGACCGGACTCGCCACCGTAATACGGACCAGGCGGGCCGATCCCGCAGCCCGCCACGCTTACGGGTACACGGCTTCACGTATGGTGTTGTGCATGAAGTTGACTGACATCTCCCCCGCAATCGCCCTGAGCCCGCTGGACGGGCGCTACCACAAGCAGACCGCTGAACTCACCGAGTACATGAGCGAGCCGGCGCTGAACCGCGAACGCCTGCACGTCGAGGTCGAGTGGATGATCCTGCTGGCCAACGGCATGGGCAACGGTCCGATCGTCGGCGGCGTCAAGCCGTTCACCGACGAGGAGATCGAATACCTGCGCGCGATCCCCGAGAACTTCGGCGCCGAAGGCATCGCCCAGATGGCCGCGCACGAAGCCGTGACCCACCACGACGTCAAGGCCGTGGAATACTACATCGACGACCTGCTCGACAAGGCGCCCGAGACCCTCGGCGCCGACACCCAGCTGCCGCACATCAAGCAGCTCGTGCACTTCGCCTGCACCTCCGAGGACATCAACAACCTCTCCTACGCCCTGTGCATCAAGCAGGCCGTGGAGAACGTGTGGACCCCGGCCGCCGAGCAGATCGTGAACCACCTCGCCGAGAAGGCCGAGCAGTACAAGGACAAGGCCATGCTGAGCCTCACCCACGGCCAGCCCGCCACCCCCACCACGCTCGGCAAGGAGCTGTCGGTGTACGTGTACCGTCTGCGCCGCCAGCTCAAGAAGATCGCCGACCAGGAGTACCTGGGCAAGATCAACGGCGCCACCGGCACCTTCGGCGCCCATCTGGCCGCCTACCCGGACGTGGACTGGATCGCCGTGAGCCGCGAGTTCGTCGAAACCCGCATGGGCCTGACCTGGAACCCGCTGACCACGCAGATCGAAAGCCACGACTGGCAGGCCGAGCTCTACTCGACGATCAGCCATGTGAACCGCATCCTGCACAACCTGTGCGTGGACGTGTGGATGTACATCTCCCGCGGCGTGTTCGCCCAGGTGCCGGTCAAGGGCGCCACCGGCTCCTCCACCATGCCGCACAAGGTGAACCCGATCCGCTTCGAGAACGCCGAAGCCAACTTCGAGATCTCCTGCTCGCTGCTCGAGACCCTCGCCGCCACGCTGGTCGAAAGCCGCTGGCAGCGCGACCTGACCGACTCCACCACCCAGCGCAACATCGGCGTCGGCCTTGGCTACTCGCTGCTGGCGCTGAACAACCTCATGGGCGGTCTCAACTCCATCCACCCGAACGACATCGTCATCTCCCGCGAGCTCGACGAGAACTGGGAGGTGCTGGGCGAGCCGATCCAGACCGCCATGCGCGCCGCCGCCCTCGAGGGCCGCAAGGGCATGGACAAGCCGTACGAGAAGGTCAAGGAGCTCATGCGCGGCCACTCGATCTCCAAGCAGGACGTCGAAAGCTTCATCGCCACGCTCGACTTCGACGAGGCCACCGCCAAGCGCCTGACCGAGCTCACCCCGGCCACCTACACCGGCATCGCCAGCAAGCTGGTCGACTTCGACTGATGCCCGTCTTGGCCGATCACAACGCCGACAACGCCAAAGACGTCGCCATCCCGATCAACGCCGCCGCAGACGGCACGGGGGGCGACGTCTCCGTTTCTGACATCCCGCCGACCCGGGTCCACGACTTCTCCGATCTGGTGGGGGCGGTCGCCGCGGTCGTCATCGCTGTGCTGGTGATGCTCGCCTCCGTGTACCTCACCGGCATCTCCAGCGGCGTGGAATCCGACGTCCATCATGCGGGCAGCGCGGTGGGATGGCTGGTCGAACTGCCGCTGTCCCTGCTCCAGCAGGTCATCACCGTCCTCGTGGTCGTCTCCGTACTCGTGCAGCTGCTCGTGGGCCGCGAATGGATCCAGGCCATCATCTCGACCATCTCGATGTTCCTCGGCTACGGCACGGCCGGCATCCTCAGCATGATCGTCGCCGCCGTGGGCCCGCATCAGCTCGTCCTCGCGCTCGACTCCACCGCCGTGCTGGGATCCGGCCCCCTGCTGCCCGACATCTTCGCCGGACTCGCCGCATTCCTCACCGCCGCCGGCCCGCACCGGCTGCGCGGCACCGTCAAATGGGGCTGGAACACCATCGTGTTCCTCGCCGCCCTGCTGGTGATCATCTCGGTCTACCCGATCGCCGGCGTCGTGGTGGCCATGGCCGCCGGACGCCTGATCGGTCTGGTGATCCGCTTCGCCATGGGCACGCAGAACAAGGGCGCGTGGGGCATGCAGCTGGTGCAGGCGCTCGCCTCCATCGGCCTCGACGTCGTCGCCCTCACCCGTCAGGAAGGCATCCACGGCCCGGCGAACGACAAGCGTCCGGTGCTTACCGACGATCTGGCCCCGTTCTCCCGCATCTACACGGCCGAAACGCGCGACGGGGAGCGCTACATCGTCTCCGTGCGCGACGAGCAGACCCGTACCGTCGGCTACCTGTCACAGCTGTGGCAGTGGCTGCGCATGGCCGGCGGCGTCGACCTGCGCACCGACCGGTCGATGAGCTCCACCACGCACCACCACGTCGATCTGCTGCTCACCCTGCGCAACATCGGTCTGGAGACCCCGGACGTCTACGGACGCGCGGAAAGCGGCGAATCCTCCATCGTCGTGTTCGCTGGTCCGGCCGCATACGAGCCGGTCGACTGGAACGACGTGAGCGATGCCGACCTGACCGACGTGATGCGCTACCTGCGCACCGCCAACGACCGCGGCGTGACCCACCGGGCCATCACCCCCGCCTCGTTCGCCCGGTCCGCCTCCGGGCACCTCGTGCTGGCCGGATGGCAGAACGGCGACGATGCGAGTACCGCGGCGAACGTGGCGATCGACCGCATCCAGCTGCTCACCGCGCTGAGCTGCCGGATGAGCGTGGCCCGCGTGATCGCCTGCGCCGAACGCTGCTGGGGTCGGGACACGTTGGTCTCGCTCGTGCCGTTCGTGCAGAACGTAGCCATACCGCGGGAGACGAAGTTCGATGACTTCTGGTCGCGGCAGACCATGCGCGAACTGCGCGCCGGACTGACCGCGCTGGCCCCCGCCGAGGAGACCGAAGCCCTGCCGCAGGTCTCGCTCTCCCGGTTCAGCCTCAAATCGGTGCTGATGATCGCCCTGCTGATCGTGGCCGTGGTCGTGGTGTTCACCCAGCTCAACATGCACGAGGTGATCAACGCCGTCTCCAAGGCGAACCCGTGGATGGCCGCGCTCGGCTACCTGTTCGGCCTGCTCTCGTGGGTCGGATCCGCGGTGGCGCTGTACGTGTACGTCGATCCGGACAAGCGTCATCCCGCCGGCATTCTGGCCGTGCAGGCGGCGTCCGGTTTCACCACCATCTCCATGCCGGCCGGCGTGGGCCCCGCCGTGGTGACCCTGCAGTTCCTGCGCAAAAGCGGCTACCGCAATTCCGCGGCGACGGCCGTGACCAGCGCGATCATCGTGATCCAGGCGCTGGCCATCACCTCCCTGCTGCTGGTGATCGGCATCTTCACCGGACGCAACACGCTGTCCGGCATGATCCCCACCAACACGCTGGTCACGGTGATCGGTCTGGCCGCCGCGGTGATCTCGCTGATCATGATCATCCCGCCGACCCGGCGTCTGGTGATCGACAAGGCGCTGCCGGTGGTGCTCACCTACGCCCGCCAGCTCATCGACCTGCTCTCGCAGCCGCGCCGGCTCGTCATCGCCACGGCCGGATGGCTGTTCCAGACCGCGATGCTGGGCATGAGCTTCTGGGCGTCGCTGATGGCGTTCGGACAGGTCACCAACCCGCTGGAGACCGTGTTCATCTACGTGCTCACCAACACGATCGCCGCGGCCGTGCCCACGCCGGGCGGTCTGGGCGCGATCGAGGCGGCATTGACCCTGGGCTTCACGTCGGTGGGCATCCCCTCCGCGGTGGCGCTTTCGTCCACGCTGCTGTTCCGACTGCTCACCTACTGGCTGCGACTGCCGATCGGCGGTCTGGCCATGAAGTGGATGACCGCGCACGATCTGCTGTAGTGCGGTATGCGGCGGCGTGCGCTGTGCTACGCTATCGCCTGCTGTGATACGCTATGGCGGTTCGCTTTTCTCTCCGGAGAGCGGACCGCCATGGAAAATCGCGCGGAAAAACGTGTGAGAAGCGTCAAAAACGCTGATTTTTCGCCGTTTAATCCCCTAAACACCATTCGGATACGTTACAATCGGTGGTGTTCCAAGGTTTGCCCCGCTTTGCAGAGGGGCGGGCCACTGATAAGAAGGAAACTAAGCATTATGGCATACAACAAGTCTGACCTGGTGTCCAAGATCGCTCAGAAGTCCAACCTGACCAAGGCCCAGTCCGAAGCCGCTGTCAACGCCTTCCAGGAAGTGCTCGTCGAGTCCCTGAAGTCCGGCGAAGGCCTGAAGCTCACCGGCGTGTTCTCCGCCGAGCGCGTGAAGCGTGCCGCCCGCACCGGTCGCAACCCCCGCACCGGCGAAACCATCAAGATCCCCGCGGGCTACGGCGTGAAGCTCTCCGCCGGCTCCCTGCTGAAGAAGGCCGTCGCCGAGTGATCTTGACCTCCGCGTCATCGATGATCGACGCGTGAGCCGCATCGCCCGCCTGCATGCTGATCGCTGATTCGATTGATTGATCGGTTGATTGGCGGCCTGCGCACCAAGACTTGTAAGCCCCCTGCCGGATATCCCGCAGGGGGCTTTACCGTATGCGGCGGGCGGCTGCGTCCGGTGTTGATGGATTGGAGCGTCAAAAGGCCGGTTTCGCGCTGCGCTCCATCGAAATACGCCGATAGTTGATGGATTCGAGCGTCCAAAGGCCGGTTTCCTGCTACGCTCCATCACGATCCGCCGATATTTGATGGATCGGAACGCAAAAACGCCGATATGCAGCCCAATCCATCGAAATCCGATGACCGCGATTTTCAGATCGTTGAAATCATGCGGTTTCTCGATCCCGTGGCGGAGCCGGCCGATGGATCGGACCGCAAAAAGCCCGGTTTCGCGACGCAATCCATCAAGATTCACCGATATCCGATGGATCGGACCGCAAAAACGCCGATATGCAGCCCAATCCATCGTGCTGGTGGAAGAACGAGACTTCGGAATCCCCTAAGCTTCCCCTTAGGCTGAGTCCGGTAAAAAATAGGCGGTCCGATGAGGTGAATGAACGTCGGTTGGGATGGGCGGCGTCCGACACACTCAAGGCCGTTCGGCCCCGGAGCCAGCAAGCCGGCTCCTACCCTACGGTCGGACGCCGCCCATCCTAACCTCTAGCTCAGCGATCAATAAGGGATTGATCATCGGTCACATACGCCGCAGGAACGAGAGCAGCTATGATCTCAAACACGACTCCGCTCGTCGCCATACGAGATGATAAGGCGCGGTCATCAGGCCGTTCCGTTCTTGCGATTGAAGTCGGCAGCTAGAAGCTGACCGATGAGGTGGACGGAACTGCCATAAGAGCAAGCTCAATCACCCCGGCTGGCATAGCCGACAGCCCCTCCAGCGGGGGCAGGGTCAGACTCCCGTCGGAGGGACAGTCCGTTGGGCCGTTCGTAGCAGTACGCCCCTTACGGACGTACGCCGCACAACACGTCGAGGAGCTGGATACGAGCTGCATCACGCTCCCGCCGGCGGGAGCTGTCAGGCGGTAGCCTGACTGAGGGTGGTCGAACGACGCCACATTAACCATCTATCCAGACAGGCCATGTTTGACCGCCCCCAGTCGGATATGTCGACCGTCCCCGACGCATCATGCAACGCATGACCTTGATGACCATGCCCTTCGTTCGTTTATCAATTCGTCTTTCGTCTGCGAGCGTCTCTACAATCCGTTTCACTGCAAAATCCGTCGGGGGGGGGGTGACAGCATAGGGGGTGTTGTCTGACTGTTTGCACGGCATGGCTCGTTTGGATCGACAGTGACGCTGCCTTCGGCGAGGATGCCGAAGAAGACGGTCCGGCAGCATCCCATGACGATGAGACCGTGGATTCACCTTACGGAATCAACCCGTGGATTCGGCCTGCGTCATGGGCATCGAAGAGGAACATCCTGAAAGGAAGGTTCGACCATGAGTACAGGAACCCCTGCACATCCAAGCAAGCTATGGAAACTGGGTATCGGCGCGGTCGCTTCGATAGCAATACTGCTGCCGATGGGAGCCGTGGCCAACGCCGCGGAAGAGGGCGCTGCGGCATCTTCCACTGTCCCGACGTCATCAGCCCCGGCCTCAATATACGAAGCCGACACCAACGGCGATGCTTCGGCAGCCAGCGGCAATATCGCCATCAACGCCACGAATTTCCCGGACGGTAACTTCCGCAAGTATGTGTCCTCGGTCATCGACAGGAATCATGATGGCATGCTCAGCGTTGCCGAGCGAAATCGCGTCACTCAGATTGGAGATTTCGGCACTAATGGAATTGCTCCAGAGAATTATCTGACCAATCCTGTTACCTCGGTGAAAGGCATACAGTTCTTCCCCAATCTCACGACTCTAGCTCTCACGATTCAAGGACGCCTCACCTCTCTGGACGTGACGCATAACCAAAAACTGGAGGGACTATATCTTGGCTCGGGAAGCCGATTGACTTCACTTAATGTGTCACACAACCCGAAACTACGAAGGTTGGTTGTCACTGATAACGCGTTATCCAGACTTGATGTGTCTCGGAATACCGCACTGGACACCCTTTCCGTAGATAATAACCGGTTGACAGGGTTGGATGTGTCTCGGAATATCGCGCTGACATCACTCTCGGCATCGGGTAATCGGTTGACTTCGCTGGATGTGTCGCACAACACGCGACTACGGCTTTTGGGTGTTACTGGTAACACGCTATCCAAGCTGAATGTGTCTCGGAATACCGCACTCACGGATCTCTCCGCATCGCAGAATCGGTTGACCGGGTTGGACGTGTCGCACAATTTGAAGCTGGAAAATCTTGAGATCAGGGCTAACAGGCTGACGACTATCGATCTTTCCAAGAACACTAAGCTGCAACTGATGGACGCCTATGGGAACGAGCTGCACGCGCTTGACGTCAGCAACACTCAGCTTACTGGTTTTTCTCAGCTGATTTCGTCTACTGCGGGGAACAATCGTCTGCTTGCCTATCGCGTATCTACCCACCGTCAGGACGTGCGTATTGATACACAGCGCGCGTACCCCGTGGATGGACGTTCGCTGAATCTCAGGCAGCTGATCCCGTGGTTCGATGTGTCGAAGGTGTCGAACGTCAGGGGCGGTACGATCTCCCGCAGCGGCGTGATCGCCCCCGCTGCCGGGGCGAAGGCCGGTGCCGTGGTGACATATGACTACGCGGCCGGCAAGGCGGGTACGTTGCATGCCAGTGTGAGCTTCACCATGAAGGGCGCGCCCGCGCCGGTGGTGTACCGTACGGTGTCGTTCAATTCGAATGGTGGTTCGAAGGTCGCCTCCCAGAAGGTCGCGAACGGCGGCAAGGTCAAGCAGCCGAAGAATCCGACCCGTAGCGGCTACGCGTTCGCGGGCTGGTACTACGGCAACGCGAAGTGGGACTTCAACCGCGGGGTGACGGCGAACATCACGCTGACGGCCAAGTGGACGAAGAACGCGACCCCGTCGAAGCCGTCCGAGCCGTCGAAGCCTCAGGTGAAGCAGGTGCCCGTGTACCGCGTGTACAACCGTCGTTCGGGTCTGCATCATTACACGACGAACAAGGCGGAGAAGGACATGCTCGTGCGTCTCGGCTGGAGGGACGAGAGCCGCAAGGCCGCCTCGTTCATCACCGTGAGCAAGGACACTCCCGGCGCGAAGCCCGTGTACCGCGAGTACAACCGCAGGACCGGCAACCACAACTGGACGCTGAACAAGGCGGAGCACGACATGCTCGTGCGCCTCGGATGGAAGAACGAGGGCGTCGCCTGGTACTCGCCGTCCAGCGGCAAGAACGTGTACCGCCTGTACAACCGCAACAGTGGTGAGCACGTGTACACGATGAGCTACGGCGAGTACGTCGCCGTGCAGCGCGCCGGCTGGCGCGGCGAGGGCGTCGCGTGGACATCGCTGTGATGACACACCTTGCCTTCCCCTTGAGGGGAAGGTGACCGGCTTGTCCGGTCGGATGAGGTGACGGACGGGGCGCGACTTGGTTTGTTGCCTCGCCTGCATGCCCTCATCAGTCTCGCTGCGCTCGACAGCTTCCCCCAGAGGGGGAAGCCTAGGTGCTTCGCCTGCTCCGCTGCCACGAAGGCGCACTTCGCATAAGATGTCGGGGGCTGGCTGTCGTAGGCAGACTGGGGGGTGGTCGAGTTGCCATGCGTTGGGACTTGACCACCCTCAGTCCGGCGCAGCCGGACAGCTCCCGACGTATTGTGCGACGCATGGCCCTTAGCGGCCATGCTGCTATGGACAGTCCACCGGACTGTCCATCCAGCGGGAGCAGGGGCTGAATCACGACTTCGCTTGCCACCTCATCAGTCAGCCTCCGGCTGCCAGCTTCCCCTCAAGGGGAAGCCCACGTCTTTCGGACCCTCGCTTGTCAGCTCATCCGGCCGGCATCCGCCGGCCACCTTCCCCTCACAGGGGAAGGCTGGTTTAAACGCTTCAGCCCCTCAGCCTTCACTCGTATCCGCCTGCCTATAGCGCTTTGAGGACGGTGGTGTAGGCGGGGGTGGGGGTGGAGCTGAAGGGGTCAAGGAGTTCGGCTTCGAGGCGCACCGGGCTGGTGACGGCCACATGGGTCCAATCGCACGACCACTGGTAGTCGCCCTCCAGCACCCGCCGCACGAATTCGCCGCGCAATGCCGCGCGCGTGTTCGCGGGAGCGTGTTCGACGGCATGCCGCACACCGGCCTCGTCGATCATCGTCTGCATCATGCCGGCCCGCACCAGACGCTCGTATACCGTGCCGTTGACGATGTCGTGGTAGTCCATGTCGATCTGCCGCAGTCGCGCATCATCCACGGACGGGTCACGCCGCCGCAGCGCCTCGATCAGCTGCAGTTTGGCCGCCCAGTCCACCCAGGAGGCCAGCTTTCGCCACTCCCCGGATTCCACGGCGTCCAACGCCTCGGCCCACAACGTCAGCGCCCGGGAAACGTCCTGCCGCGACAGTCCAGCCGGATATGCCACGGCCTCCCCTGCTTCGGTCTCAGCCGCACCAGCCGACCGCAAACCCTCAGCCGACTCCGAACCGGGCAACCCCGCATCCGCAAACAGCTCATCATGCTCGGCCACGAACGCGCTGACCAACGCGAGATACCGCCGCTGCACGTCCAGCGCACAGCTCGTCTCCCCCGAAGCCAGCGCGAACCGCGCCCGTCCGGTGCGGTCCCGGCTCACGGTGCGAATCGCCTCGCTCGGGTCGGCGAGCGCGAATTCCTCGAATCCGGAGGGCGCTCCGGCCCGGTAGGCCTCCTCGATCGCGCACAGTACGAGGTGCGTGACGGCGAGCTTCATCCATGTGGCGGTCTGCGACCGGTTGGAGTCGCCGACGATCACATGCAGACGACGGAACAGGTCGGAGTCGGCGTGCGGCTCGTCGCGCGTGTTGACCATGGGCCGCGAGCGCGTGGTGGAGCTGGAGATCGCGTCGTCGAGGAAATCGGCGCGCTGGGTGATCTCGAAGCCGTCGGGCACGCCGTCCTCGCCGGTGAACCGTCCGGCGCCGGTGAACAGCACGCGGGTGACGAGGAACGGGATCAGTTCGGTTTCGATGGCGCTGAGCGGCACCTGCCGTCGCAGCAGATAGTTTTCGTGGCAGCCGAAGGAGTGGCCGGCGGAGTCCACGTTGTTCTTGAACAGATGGACGTGGGTGCCCTCCCCCGTCGATTCGCGCAGTCGGGCCTGCGCTTCAAGCCCCAAACGCCGCATCACATGCTCTCCGGCGAGGTCCTGCGCCAGTGCATCCATGGGGTTCACGGCCTCGGCGGTGGCGTATTCGGGGTGGCTGCCCACGTCGAGGTACAGGCGGGATCCGTTGACGAGGTAGGTGTTCGTGGATCGGGAGCGTGACACCACCGGCCGGAACATGGTCATCGCCACCTGACCCGGGTCCACGGGGTGCTTGGCCCCGGTGACGGAGACCCCGTATTCGGTTTCCACGCCGAAGATGCGGGCGAATCCGTCGGCGTGTTCGGCGCCGACGTGGGCTGTCGGGCGGCCGGCGGCGCTTCCGTTCAGCGTGTTGCTGCTGTCACGCAGTTGCGGCACGGCTCACTCGCCGCCCTTCTGCACGAAGCTGGAGACGTATTCCTCGGCGTTGGTCTCCAACGTCGATTCGATGTCGTCCAGCAGCGAGTCGAGGCCGGACGCCTGTTCGGCCAGTCCGCTTTCCTTGCGCTCGACCGTCTGCTCGTCGTGCTGGCCGGCGGTCTGGGCCGAGGCCGAGGTCTGCTGTGATTCGAATTCCTGTGGCATGATGTTCCTTTCGTCTGTTGCCGGCCGCTACTGCAGGTACTGCTTGAGGTCGTCGATGATCAATCCGTTGGTGGCGACGATGTCGTTGTTGGCGCCCCAGTCGATGTCGCTGCCGTCCCAGCGGCCGATCTGTCCCTGAGCCTCCCACACTACGACGGCGCCGGCGGATACGCCCGGAACGTCCCACGAATGCAGCGAGGGTTCGAAGTAGGCGTCGTAGCTGCCGTCGGCCACCTTGCACAGGTCCATGGAGACCGGTCCCACGCGCTTGACGTCGGCGGGCTTGCCGGCCAGCGAGGCCACGGTGTGCAGGGCGCGCTTCGACTCCTCGGGGAAGTACGACATGCCGAAGCTCACCACGGCCCCCTTGAGCGTGGGCGTGGTGGAGGGCATGATCTTCTCGCGCTTCTTGCCCTGTTCGGTGGAGCGGATGCGGATCGCCCCGGCACCTTCCGCGGCCAGGTAGGTGCGGCGCAGCGCCGGCGCATGCACGACGCCGAGGATCGGCTTGCTACGCCCCTCCTCGTCCACGCGCATCAGCGAGACGGTCACCGTCCATTCGTGCATGTCGCGTACGAAGTTGATCGCGCCGTCGATGTGCCCGATGCACCAGTACAGGCCGCCGGGCTTCACGTCGGAGCCGACCTCCTCCCAGCATTCGTGCGGTTCGATGGCGTTGATGCGTTCGTGGCAGTAGCGCACCAGCCGCTCGTCGATCTCCGACGAGAACTTGTGGTGCTTGCTCGCCGCATCCAGTTCGGTGGTGAAATCATGGGGCTTGAGCTGATCCTGCAGTGCATGCAGGCCGGCCTGTTCGGCCACATCGGCCACTTTCACGGCCAGTTCGCGCAAATCCATGCGTTCGTCCTTCCCTTGGTTGCCCTGTCGGGTTGCCTTTGTTGCCTTGTCGTTACCGTTGTTGTCGTTGGTCGTTCAGCCCAGCGCGGCGAGGAACTGGTCCACGTCGGCCGCCGAGTCGAGCGCCGCCCGGCAGGCCTTGGCGTCGTGGCCGCGCGGGTCGGCGATGTCGATGTCGTGCAGCGCACCGTCCGAGCCGCGCACGGTGATGCTGCGCCACGAGACCGCCACCACGTCGGCGGGGAAATGCTTCACTATAGCGGATCGCAGCCATGCCCGCGTGTCCTCGGGCGGTTCGGTCGACGCCGCGGCAAGCTGCCGGTCGTCGTCCAGCGTGACGGCGTTCGCCCGCACGGCCCGGAAGATCGACTGCTTCGGCTCCAGCGAGGCCCAGGCGATGTCCATGGCGCGCAGCCGCGGGTCGGACCATCCGGTTCCCCGGCGACGGCGCAGCTTCTCCATCAGCTGCCATTTGAGCAGCCATTCGATCCGCCCGGCCGCACTGGCCATGGCCAGTCGCTCGTCGTCGTCGGCGTGGGCCAGCCGCGCCAGATCCTCGAGGGCGGTTCCCCACATGGCCATGATCCGCTTGGTCGGCTCGTCGGGCCACAGCGGCTCGCCCATGATGTCGGTGCCGTGGACGGCCGCCGCCATGCGGTAGACGGCGGAACGCAGCCGCACCTGAATCTGCCATGCGGTCACGCCGGTCGGATCCCCGGACTCAGCCGCACCCGCCGGCACCCCGGACACAGCCTCGGTCGCCTCCCCGGAATCCACCGGCAGCACGGCCTTCAGACTCAGATCATGCGACACCGTGTGGATCGCGGCCACCGGGTCGGCCAGCTCGATCCCGCCGAGCAGGTCACGCACCGATTCTCCGCGGCGCACCGCCTCCTCGGCCAGCCACGCGACCATGCTGGTCGTGCCGAGCTTGAGGGCGTCGGGCACGTCCATGCAGTTCGCGTCGCCGACGATCACATGCAGACGGCGGTAGTCGTCGGTGCTGTGCGATTCGTCGCGGGTGTTGACGATCGGCCGGTCGAACGTGGTCTGCAGGCCCACCTTCGCATGCATGTAGTCGGCCCGCTGCGACAGCTGGAATCCCTCGCCCTCGCTGTGCTCGCCCAGCCCCACGCGGCCGGATCCGCAGTAGATCTGCCGGGTGACGAAGTGCAGCATCATCAGGTATTCCAGATCGTCGAACGGCACCGACCGGCTGATCTGGTAGCTTTCGTGGGAGCCCCAGCTGGCACCCTTGCCGTCCACGTTGTTGCGGTACAGTTCGATGCGCCGGCCGTCCGCGGACGAGGCCCTGCGCGCCGCGGCGAGCATCAGCAGGTCGCCGGCGTGGTCGTAGCGCACCGCCTCGAACGGGTCGAGCGTCTCCGGCGCGGAATACTCCGGGTGCGCGTGGTCGACGTAGATGCGCCCGCCGTTGGGTGCCACGGCGTTGGTCAGCTGCAGCTGCGGCGAGTCGGTGAGCATCTCGGGCCGGGCCGAGGCGCGTTCCAGACGGTATCCGCGCGCGTCGTTGACCGGGTCCTCGCCCCGGTAGTCCCATCGGATGTGGTCGGTGACGGGGTCGGACGCCCCGGCGATCACGTCGAAGCTCAGCCGCACCGGGTTGGCTCGCGGATCGGCCTTGTCGACCACCGCGTATTCGGTTTCGGTGCCCATCGGGCGCAATACGGACATGTCAGTTCCTCCGATCGTCGGTTCGATCAGTCGGTTTCGCGGGGATCAGCTCCACCGCACGGTTGACGTCGATGCCGTTGAGGCGCGTCCACTGCTGCGGGTTGGCGCCGGTGATGGCATCCACCGCCTCGCGGTACTCCTCCTCGACGGCCCGGCCCAGCAGGCGGGCGTCGAGCCGCGCCTCGGTTCCGGAGACGATCGACTGCTTGACGGCGGCGGTCTTGGCCCGGTCCACGATGTTGCGCAGCATGGCGCCGGAGATCAGCCCGCCGAAGTAGACGCTCGTCCAGTCTCCCCGCTCGTCGCGGATGTCGCAGACGTGACGGGTGTCGTCGCGGCGGAAGATCTCGCCGACCATCACGTCGATCAGCGCGTCGGCGGTCATCCCGTCGGCCAACGGCAGATCGTCGGTGAGGTAATGCCGCAGGATGTCGGCGGCCTGGTCGCGGCCGGGCCGGTCGATGCGGATCTTCACGTCCAGACGGCCGGGACGGAGCACGGCCGGGTCGATCATGTCCACGCGGTTGGAAGCGCCGATCACGATCACGTTGCCCAGCGATTCGATGCCGTCGAGTTCGGCGAGGAACTGCGGCACGATCGTGGTCTCCACGTCGGAGGACACGCCGGAGCCGCGGGTGCGCAGCAGCGAGTCCATTTCGTCGATGAACACGATCACCGGTTTGCCGCCTTCTGCCCGTTTGCGGGCCCGATCGAAGATGGAGCGGATGATGCGTTCGGATTCGCCGACGAACTTGCTCAGGATCTCCGGGCCCTTGACCGAAAGGAACACGCCGTTGGTCTTTGCCGATCCGGCGGCCTTTGCCGATCCGGCGGTCCCGTCCGATCCGGATCCGGCGGCCAGCGCGTGGGCCACGGCCTTGGCGATCAGCGTCTTGCCGTTGCCGGGCGGGCCGTAGAGCAGGACGCCGCGCGGGGGCTTGAGATTGTAGCGGGCGAACAGGTCGCGGTGCAGGAACGGCAGTTCCACCGCGTCGCGGATCTGATCGATCTGGGCGGAAAGGCCGCCGATGTCGTCGAAATCGACGTCGGGCACCTCCTCCAGCACCAGATCCTCCTCGTCCTCCTTGGGCAGTGCCTCCACGGCCAGGATGCCGGCGGATTCGACCATCACGCGGTCGCCGCGGTCGAATTGCCGGTTCGCGAGCGCCGAGGCCCGTTCCACCACCGACGTCTGGCCGGACTGGTCGGCCACCAGCAGACGGCCGGTGGGCAGGGACTGCACCACGTCGCGCACGGTGCCGGTGATCGGCAGGTCGCGCGCGGAGACGACCACCATGTTCTCGTTGAGCAGGACGGTCTGGCCGCAGGCGAGCCGGTCCGGGTTCACCAGCGAGGAGACCGGCACGACCATGCGGCGCGATCCCATCAGCACCTCGGCGGCGGCGTGCCGCACGCCGTCCTCGTCCACATGGGAGGAGTCCATCCGCATGAAGATCGCGAAGTTCGCGGGAGGCTGGCCGAGCGACGCCATCTGCGACTTCGCCTGACGCAGCTCCTTGCCGGCCCGGTTGAGCGCCGCGGCGAGCGCATGGTTCTTGGATTGCAGCACGTCGGCGTGGCGGGCCATCTCCTCGTACTTATGCTCCCAGTCGACCGGACCGGTCGTATCATTCTTCGTTACGACGTCCTTCGTCTCGTGTTCCATCCCGCCCTCGGGTCGTTCACTCACCGTCAACCTCGTCAACCTCGCTTTCGGCGGACCGCCGTCCGCCCTTGCCGTCCACCACCAGATTACGCACCCATCGGCCGATGAGCAGCACCGCCAGTACCACGACCACGCCGATGATCACGTCCTCGAAGACGCCGAGCGCGCCGAGGATCGAACACCAGTTCTCCCCCAGCGCGTATCCCGCGCCGATCAGGATCGTGTTCCATACGGCCGATCCCAGCAGCGTCCAGCCGGTGAACCGCTTGAAATCCATGGCGTTGAATCCGGCGGGGATGGAGATCAGGGACCGGACCACGGGGATCACGCGGCCGATGAGCACCGACCAGGTGCCGAACCGGGCGAACCAGCGGTCGGCCTTGTTCAGGTCGTCGCGGCTCACCCCGGGGATGTGGTCGGCGATGACCATCAGACGGTCCAGTCCGATCCACCGTGACACGCCGTAGAGCGTCCACGCGCCCACCAGCGATCCCACGGTGGCCCAGATCACCGCCTCGATGACGGAGAGCCGGCCGGTGGAGGCGGTGAATCCGGCCAATGGCAGGATGACCTCGCTCGGAATCGGCGGAAATACGGACTCCAGCGCGATGGCGGCGCCGACGCCGAATCCCCCGAGCTGGCTCATCAGGGCCACCAGCCAGTCGGTGATCGCGCCGATCAGCCCCGATTCCCCCGTTTCGCACACCGGGGTGGCGGCTGCCATTGCCGTGTAAGTAACGATTGACATAGTGCAAATTGTCCCAGCGCTTTCCGACAATAAGAAGAATGTGTGCACAATCTTTCCCAGCCTCCCACGAAGAGACGTCTCAGTCCGAGCTGCGATCCCAGCAGTTCGTCATGCCTTCGTTGACGATGCCGAAGCTGGTGACCGGTGAATCCTCGATCACCAGACTGATCGTGATGGATGTGGATTCCACGCTGATCGATGAGGAGGTCATCGACATGCTCGGTGAGGCCGCCGGCATCGGCGAGCAGGTGAGCGAGATCACCGAGCAGGCGATGCGCGGCGAACTGGACTTCCATGAGGCCCTGACCAAGCGCGTCTCCCTGCTTGCCGGCATGGACGCCTCCGTGCTCAACGACATCTACCACCAGACCCATTTCACCAAGGGCGCGCTGGAGCTCGTCCGGGTCGCGCACGAACGCGGCTGGAAGGTGGGCGTGGTCTCCGGCGGATTCCATGAGATCGCCGACCTGCTGGTGCGCGACGCCGGCATCGACTACTGTCTGGCCAACTCCCTGGAGATCCGCGACGGCAAGCTCACCGGTCGGCTCTCCGGCGACATCGTCACCAAGGAAAGCAAGCTGGAGGCGCTGCGTAGCTGGGCCGACGCGATCGGCATCCCGATGGCGCTCACCGTGGCCATCGGCGACGGGGCGAACGACATCCCGATGATTCAGGCCGCCGGCATCGGCATCGCGTTCTGCGCCAAGCCGATGACCCAGAAGGCCGCGCCGTACGTGCTCAACGAACGTGATCTGATGAAGGCATTTGACATCATCGACGCCACGCATTAGCGTGTCCTGAGTGCTTGGCAAAGATCGAAGTACGTGGCGGAGGGCCCTGCATCGACGGTTCGGCTCGATCACCGCACCGCGCAACTCCCCTTCCAGAAAACGCCCGTTAAGCGAACGCATCGTCTCCCACCCGGGACGACTGTCGATCGCCTACTTCGGCGTCATGCTGATTCTGGTCACCATGCTGCTGTCCCTGCCGGTCGCGGCCCGTTCCGGTGAGGCGACCAGCTTCCACACCGCGTTCTTCACCGCGGCCTCCGCGCTGTCGACCTGCGGCATCGCGATCGTGAGCACCAACGCCTACTGGACGATGTTCGGGCAGGTGGTGATCCTGCTGGCCATCCAGTTCGGCGGCCTCGGCGTGATGACCTTCGCCTCGCTGCTGTCGATGTCGATCACCCGGCGCATCCGCGTCTCGCAGAAGATCCGCACGGCCAACGAGCTGGGCGCCGAGAAACTCAACGAGGTGCGCTCCGTCATCGCGGTCGTGCTGATCTGCACGTTCTCGGTGGAGATCATCGCGTTCATCCTGCTGCTCACCCCGCTGATGCGGCAGAACCCCTACAATGTCGGCCACGCGCTGTTCGAGGCGCTGTTCTTCGCCGTCACCTCGTACAACAACACCGGCTTCACGCCCGACACCGCCGGCCTGTACATCCACGACTGGGGCATCGGCATCCCGATCATGCTGTCCGCGTTCATCGGCACGCTGGGCTTCCCGGTGATCCTCAACGTGTTCCGTTGCGCCTGCAAACGCAAGGGGCCGCGGTCCTGGAGCCTGCACAGCAAGCTCACGATCGTCACCACGATGTGCCTCGTGTGCCTGTCGCTGATCTGGTTCTGCACCATGGAATGGAACAACACCGAGCTGTTCCCCTCCGACGATCTCGCCTCGAAGATCCGCCATGCGCTGGTGGCCGCGGTGATGCCCCGTTCCGCCGGATTCGACATCTCCTGGATGCCACATGTGAGCGAGCAGACCAAGCTGTTCATGACGCTGATCATGTTCATCGGCGGCGGCAGCGCCTCCACCGCCGGCGGCATCCGCGTCACCACGTTCGCCGTACTGCTGATCGTCTGCCGTGGCGCGCTGGTGGGCCGCAGGGACGATTCGATCTTCGGCAAGCGCCTGCACACCCAGACCGTGATCCAGGCGATCACGATCACCGGCATCTGCACCGGACTGGTGTACGTCTCGTCGCTGGCCCTGCTGTGCATCACGAACCGTTCGCTCACCGACGTGATGTTCGAGGTGTGCTCGGCGTTCGGTCTGGGCGGCTACACGCTCGGCGTGGCCGACCCGAACAATCCCGGCACGCTGTACATCCTCGCCGCGCTGATGATCATCGGCCGTCTGGGACCGATGACCGTCGCGTATGCGATCTCCCGGCCCCAGCAGCCGCAGGCGTTCCGCTACCCCTCGGAGCATATTCTCGTCGGCTGATTCCTACCGGCTAAGCGGTTCGCACAGGTTCCTGATAGCCTACCGCCGTCGCAGACTACCGACGCCGCAGCAGCGCCATGAACATCTGGTCGGTGTCGTGCAGCTGCTCGAACAGCTGCACGTCGCCGGTCGCCGGCAGCGGCAGATCGGGGTTGATCCCGCGCAGCACCGCCGCGGCGTCCAGCCGTTCCACGTCCTGCCGGCCGGCGAGCGCCGCATCCACGATCGCTCGGGTTTCGGCGAGGGCCGGCGAGCAGGTGACGTAGGCGACCACGCCTCCGGATCGCACGGCGTTCAATGCACTGTCGAGCAGTCCGCGCTGGATGTCGGCCAGTGCGGTGAGATCCTCGGCCCGCTTGCGCCACCGGGCCTCGGGACGGCGACGCAGCGATCCCAAGCCGGAGCAGGGGGCGTCCACCAGAATGCGGTCGAACCGGCCGGGGAAGCGCTCCCCCAGTTCGCGTCCGTCGACTTCGAGCACCTCATCGACCGTGCCTTTGGCGAGCCCGGACACGTTCCGCCGCACCAGTTCGGCACGATGATGGCTCGGCTCGTTCGCGGTGAGCGTCGCGCCGCGTGAGGCGGCGAGCGCGCCCAGCAGCGCGGTCTTGCCGCCCGGTCCAGCGCACATGTCCAGCCAACGACGATCGTCAGTGGCATTCTCGGCGGCGGCGTTCTCGACGGCATCGGGCACGGCCCCTGCCAGCGGGGCGTGGGCGAGGGCCAACGCGGCCAGCTGACTGCCTTCGTCCTCCACACCGACCTGACCGGCGTGGACGGCCGGCAGCAGATCGGGGTTGACGCCGTGCACGCGCAGCGCGTACGGACTCCACAGGCCCATCCGATATTCGGCGTGGTCCGGCAGCTGGTCGATCAGCTCGTCCATGGCGATCAGTCCGGGACGGGCCACGAGGGTGACCGGCGGGGTCGCGTTGTCCGCGGCGAGCATGTCGGGCAGGGCGGCGGGATCGTCGGCGTAGCCGGCCGCACGCCATGCCGCGTCCAGTTCGTCCACGATCCACTCGGGGTGGGAGTACCGCACGGCCAATCGGGCGTGCGGACGGTCCTTGGGTACGCGGGAGACGACCAGCGACTCCCATTCGTGACGGTCGCGGTCGGCGACCTTGTGCATGGCCGCGTTGACGAATCCGGCCCGGCCCCGCCCGTACAGGCGGCGGGCCAGTTCCACGGTCTCGTCGACGGCCGCGTGGGCAGGCACGTCCATGAACAGCGTCTGATAGACGCCGAGCCGCAGC
This sequence comes from Bifidobacterium simiarum, assembly GCF_002802905.1. GTDB lineage: Bacteria > Actinomycetota > Actinomycetes > Actinomycetales > Bifidobacteriaceae > Galliscardovia > Galliscardovia simiarum. Next base: position 57,098 of record NZ_PEBK01000001.1, on the reverse strand, counting down.
ACGACGAGCAGACCGGGGTCGATGTCCTCGATGCGGCGTCGCGCGGCGGCCGCGACGACGGCGTCGAGCAGGCCGCGCCAACGCTGGGTGCCGTACACCAGTTCGGTGACGAATCCTGCGTCGGAGCCGCTCAGCTGTGCGGCCGCCAATGCCTTGGGCAGCAGCAGGTTGGTGAAGCCGTCCTGCTCCTCGACTCGCATGGTCACCTCGTAGGCAAGGCGTCGAGGATTCGCGTGACGCAGGCTAGCGCTGTTCGTCCGTTTGCGGCCGGAGGCGCCGTGATGGTTTTTGGGCTCGCGTCCCTGGGCCGCGCGGTTGCGTCCCTTGGGGCTGGATTTGCCGTTAGGCAAGATGCGCCCCCTCACCGAGTCGTGCACCACGGGCCCAGTCGGCGGCCCTCATGGCCTTCTTGCCCTGCGCCTTGACCTGCGTGAGTTCCAGCACGCCGGTTCCGGTGCCGGCCCAGACGTTCTTCTTGCCGGCGAGCAGCGCTCCGGCTGCCAGCGTTTCGGGTACGCGCGGGTCGTCGGCGGGGGCGGGCGCCGCCTGCAGGATGTGCAGCACGGTCGGCTGGGCGTCATCCTCGGCGACGTACAGTTCGGCCCAGGCTCCCGGTTCGGGGGTGCAGGCACGGATCTGACGGTCCACGGCCTCGAGCGGCGCATGGAAGTCGACGTGGGCGTCGTCGGTGCGGATCTTGTCGGCGATGGTCACGCCTTCGGCCGGCTGGGCGACCGGTTCGGCGGTGCCGTCGGCCACGGCGAGCATGGCCTCGACCAGCAGGGGCGCGCCGAGTTCGGCCATGCGGTTCAGCAGTTCGCCGGAGGTCTCGTGCTCGCCGATCTCGTTGGTCGACTGCAGCAGGATCGGGCCCTCGTCCATGCCGCGGGTGATGCGGAACACCGTGGATCCGGTCTCGCGCTGTCCGGCCCAGACCGCGCGCTGGGCGGGCGCGGCGCCACGCCACTGCGGCAGGCGGGAGAAATGCAGGTTGTACCAGCCCTTCGGCAGGGCGTCGAGCACGTCGACGGAAAGGATCCGACCGTAGGCCACCACGGCGGCGGCCTCGACGTCCAGGGCCTTCAGCCGGTCGATGAATCCCGGGGAACGGGGATCGTCGTCGATCACCTCGATGCCGAGTTCGCCGGCCGCCACCTTCACCGGGCTGGGGGCGAGCCTGCGGCCGCGGCCCTTCGGCGCGTCGGGACGGGTGAGCACGGCCGCCACCTCCAATCCTTCGGTCGAGGCCAGTGCCCTCAGCGAGGGGACGGCCACGTCGGGTGTTCCGGCAAACAGCATGCGCATGGGGTTGAACGCCTTTCCTGATGGTCTGAATGGTCTGTGATCTGAATGATCCGATTGATCTACGGGCTGAATGGTCTGATGGTCTGGATAATCCGGTAGCGATCCGGGCGGTCGCCTGCGGTCCGCCGGTCCGGTGACCGCAGGGTCCGTCGGAGGCCGGCGGATCGTCGGTCTGTCACCGCCTTACTGCTGTGCGGCGGGGATGTTCACGCCGGCGTCGATGAGCAGCTGACGCAGCGCGGTCGGACTGGTGAACTGCACGCCGCGGATGCCCACGGCGTTGCCGCCGGCCACGTTCTCGGACTTGTCGTCCACGAACAGCGCGGTGTCGGCCGTGATGCCGAACTCGTGCAGCGCGTGCTCGAAGATGTCGGCGTGGGGCTTGCGCATGCCGATCGGGCCGGAGATCACCTTGCCGTCGAGCATGTGCAGGATCCGGAACTGATCGTAGGCGGCGGGGAACAGCTCGCCCGACCAGTTCGACAGGCCCCATACGCCGACGCCGGCCTGCTTGAGATCGGCGACCAGCTTGCGCGCGCCGGGCACCACGCCGGCCAGCGAATCCTGGAAGTTCTCGAAGTAGTAGCGGAACACCTCGGCCCAGCGCTCGCCGTGGTGCTCGCGGGCCCAGGCCACCGCCTCCTCGATGCTCGCGCCGCCGTCGGTGAGGTTGCATACGTCGTAGAAGCCGGACTGCTCGTTGTCGAGGAACTCGTCGATGGTCTTCTGCGAATACCGGCTGATCAGCGCGTCCTCCGGATGCCAGTACACGAGCACGTTGCCGAAGTCGAAGATCACGTTGTCGATCGGCTTGCCCGCGGCCGATGCCGCCTCACCGTCGGCGATGATGACGTCCTGTTCCATTTCCGGCTGATCCGGCCAACCCTGCATGGTGGTTCCTTCCGTTCGCACGATCCAACTACCGTCTCCATCGAAACACGCAATCCGGACGAACCGCATGATTCGGGCGAAACGCTACAGCACGTCCTTGGGATTGATCTTGAACCGCAGCTCCCCCGGCTCCCGTCCGGCCACATGCGTCGAGACCGCGATACGCAGCCGCTTCGCCAGCTCCTCCGAGCGCTCCCGCCGCACTCGCACGATGGCGCGCACTCGGTCCTGCGAGCCGTCCAGCGTCCGGCCCGGCCCCGGTTCGGGGGCGATGGGCACCGGACCGAGCACGGCGGGCCACTCCATATCCAAATCAGTGTCCAAATCAGTGTCCGTATCGGCGTCCGGATCGCCCGTATCGTCCATATCGACCGTACCGGGATCGGCACCGGGCATGATGCCGGGGTTCCCGTCGCTGACCGTCATCACCGCCATGTCTCCGGTGAGCGCACCGATCCGGTCGAGCGCGGTCATCACCGCCTTGAGGTCGCCCCACACCGCGGCCGCGGCCACGACCGGCGGCAGTACGGTCTCCTCGCGCTCCGCAAGCTCCCTAGACGCCAGAATCCGCGGATCCCAGACCACCAGCGAGTGGGCGAGCGCCGGATCGGCCTCGCCGACCAGCAGCACCTGTCCACCTCTGGTCCTCGGCGCGCACAGGGCGGCGGCGCGCATCCATGCGGTCAGCGCGTCCACACGCGCGTCGATGCCCGGCGCGTACAGGCTGGTCCACGCGTCGAGGATCACCACCGCCTGATACGCGCTGGACGTGGCGGTGCCGGCTGCCCCGGCGGATTCGCCTGACGGGCCGGGCCGCATGGGCACGACGCGCGGCTCGGCGCCCGGCGTGGCGATCACGATCTGCGGTTTGCCGACCACGTCCTCGATGATGCCGCGGGGCTGATTCGGTGTGGACACCATGATCGGCACGCCGCGGAACAGACCCCTCAGCTCCTGCATCGTGCCTTCGGCGCCGATCCGCACCGCGCGCATCCGGTCGCCGCCGCATTCGCGGCAGGTCCAGTCCACGGCGGCCGCGCCGCACCACCGGCATTGCGCGGCGGCGTCGGGCATGGCGGTGAGCGGTCCGGCGCATTTCGGGCATCGCGCCTGCCGATGGCATCGGGCGCAGGCCAATACGGTGCCGGCACCGCGATACGGAACGGACAGCAGCACCGGTCCGGTCTTCAGGGCGCGGTTGATCACGCTCACCGCCGTGTGCGGCACCCTCGCGCCGATCGCCGGGTCGGCCAGTCGGGCGAGTTCCTCGCGGTTGAGCCACCGGATCCACGGCGTGGCGTCCTTGGCGACCGACGGCAGGGCGTGCAGTTGGACGACGTGGCGGCCGTGATCGGCCTGCCATTGGCTTAGGGGGCTGCGGGCGTGTCCGGCGGCGATGAACACGCCGCCGTGTTCGCGGGCCCGCAGTTCGAGCACGTCCCTCGCGTTCGCGTAGGGCATCAGCCCGTCGGCGTTCTGATAGGCGGCGTCGTCGACGATGGCGAACAGGGCTGGCCCCTCCACCGGCGCATACATGGCGGCCCGTACGCCGATCACGCATCGCACGGCCCCGGTGGCCACGGCCATGTACGAACGGTATCGCAGTTCCGGGGCCATCGAGGCTTCGAGGGCGGCCACGTCGCCCGACCACACCCCGTTGTCGGACGGCTTGTACGGCTTGAGTCCGTAGGCGGCGAGCGAGCGAGCCATGTCGGCGACGTGGCGCATGTCGGGCAGGACCACGACCGCGGATCGGCCGATCATCAGCGTATGGGCCACCGCCCAGGCGAGGTCCTTGGCCCACAGTCTCGGGCCGGGAAGATCATCCCAGATCACGGTGGAGCCGGTCCGGGCGTTCAGGGCGTCACGAAGGTCGCGCGCGCCCGAGTAGCTGGATTCGATGCGGGCGAATCCCTTGAGATCCGGGTCGGCGAGCATGGCCGCGAGCTCGTCGGCCCGACGGCGCACGGCCCTGTCCCCCGCCGTGTACTCCCGATCCACCTTGGCGCTTCGCGGGGGGACGGCGACGCGCAGGATGTTCGCCACGGTGCCGCCAAACGTGTCGGCGATGCGGGTGACGTCCCGGCGCATCTGCTCGGAGAGCACGACGCGCGGCGAGATCACCCGTTCGAGGAAGCGCAGCGAGGAGGAGGGGGTGTCGCTGCGATCGGCCCGCTGCCAGACGAACCCGTCGAGCAGCTTGTGGCCGAACCGGACGCGCACCCGCACGCCGGGCTGCGCGTCCTTACTGGACCGCTCGTCGACGAGATAGTCGAAGGTGCGTCCCAGATGGGTGGCCTGCACGTCGATCATCACGCGGGCGATGGGCAGGTGCTCGGCCGGGGTCTTCTCCGCGGGCGCACGACGGCGGCGCTTGCGCGGGGCCAGCCCGTCAAGCGCCGGTTGCTCGGCATGCGTCCCGCTTCCGCTCATGCGCAATCAGCCGCAATCAGTCGCGATCGGCCGTGGTCAGCCGGCGATCGCCTGCTTGAGCTCGTCGACCTTGTTCGTCCGCTCCCACGGGAACTCGACGTCCTTACGGCCGAAGTGGCCGTAGGCGGCGGTCTTCTCATAGATCGGGCGCAGCAGGTCGAGCTCGTCGATGATGGCGGCCGGGCGCAGGTCGAACACCTTGCGCACCGCGGCGACGATCTGGTCGCGGGTCACGCCGATCTCGGAGTTGAAGGTCTCCACGTTGATGCTCACCGGGTCGGCCACGCCGATGGCGTACGCCACCTGCACCTCGATGCGGTGCGCGAGGCCGGCGGCCACCACGTTCTTGGCCACCCAGCGAGCCGCGTAGGCGGCGGAACGGTCGACCTTCGACGGATCCTTGCCGGAGAACGCGCCGCCGCCGTGGTGGGCAGCGCCACCGTAGGTGTCGACGATGATCTTGCGGCCGGTGAGGCCGGCGTCGGCGGCCGGACCGCCGAGGATGAACGAGCCGGTGGGGTTCACGAGCACGCGGAAGTCGTCGTGCTTGACGCCTTCGGGCAGTTCGGCGTCGAGCACCGGCTTGATCACGTGCTCGGTCAGGTGCTCCTTGAGCCACGCCTGATCGACCTCGGGATCGTGCTGGGTGGAGACGAGCACGGTGTCCACGCGCAGCGGGTTGCGCTTGTCGTCGTATTCGATGGTGACCTGGGTCTTGCCGTCCGGGCGCAGATGCGGCACCTCGCCGCTCTTGCGCACCTCGGTCAGGCGGTAGGCCAGACGGTGGGCCAGCGTGATCGGCAACGGCATGAGCACGTCGGTCTCGTCGGAGGCGTAACCGAACATCACGCCCTGATCGCCGGCGCCCTGCGCCTCGTAGCGCTCCTCGCGGGAGGCCTCGGACTCCTGTTCGGCGTTGAGGCGGGAGACGCCCTGGTTGATCTCGGCGCTCTGCTCGCCGATGGAGACGAGCACGCCGCAGGAATCGGCGTCGAGGCCGATCTTGGAGCTGGTGTAGCCGATGCGGTGCAGGGTATCGCGCACCACGCGCTGGATGTCGACGTACCCGTTGCTGGAGACTTCGCCGAAGACGAAGAACTGGCCCTTGGTGGCGCTGGTCTCCACGGCGACGTGGGAGTGCGGATCCTGGGCGAGCATGTCGTCCAGCACGGCGTCGGAGATCTGGTCGCAGACTTTGTCGGGGTGGCCTTCGGTCACCGATTCCGCGGTGATGAGACGCGGTTCACTCATGACATACCTCTTCTGGTTGCTTGTGTTGGTCTTCAGACCAGCGCCCTATCAGGTGTCAGGCCCTGTGGTCGAAGAGATTGCTTGATTGGATTCAGTTATGGGGTCATGCCCGCGGACGACCTGTGGGAAGTTCCATGGGGGAAGTCTCGTGAGGAAGTTCCGTGGGCACATGTAGGAAAGGCCCGCCGCCAACCGGTTCGGTATGGTGCGAGCCTTTCGTACTGGGTCTAGTTGTATCCGATCGGGCCCGAGCATTCAATGCGTGTTTCGCTCACGGCGACACGATTCGATAACGATTTGATCGCATCGGATGCTCGGCCGGATCGGAGAGTATCGATCGGATCGGAGTCAGCCGGATCGGAAAGTGACCAATCGGCCGGGATCAGTTGCCTTCGTTGACGTCGTCCTCGCCGAGGGTCTCCTCGAGCAGGCCCTCGTTGATCTCGCGGAACGCGATGGACAGCGGCTTCTCCTGATTCTGGTACTCCACCAGCGGGCCGACGTTCTGCAGCAGGCCCTCGTTGAGCTGGGTGAAGTAGGAGTTGATCTGGCGGGCGCGCTTGGCGGCGAAGATGGCGAGCGCGTACTTGGAGTCCGCGTGGTGCATGAGGTCGTCGATAGGAGGATTAGCGAGTCCCTGAGGTTCGGGGCTGGTGCCAAGTGCCATGGTAATGTTCTCCCAACATGTAAGACTGTGAGTTAAGGAATTCCTTCAATCCGAAGTAAGTGTAGTCACATGTTCGGACACTTTCGGACGCCCGGGCATCGCGCACGACGATCGACATGCGCGAATCCCTGTGATTGCTTGGGATCGAGCGCCTGACGACCGTCCTTCCCGACGCCTCCCTACCACCGGAAATGTAAACAAAGCGGAAATTCCACTATTCGGCTATTGACAAATCTCGTGTCCTACGCAAGGGATTGAATAGAGCCATGACTGAAATGCGATCTGCAAAACTCATGAACGGTCGCGTCTTCGCAGGCGCGCGAGCACTGTACCGAGCCGCCGGCGTCGACGGCAAGGACTTCGGCAAGCCGATCATCGCCATTGCCAACTCCTTCGACGAATTCCTCCCCGGCCACGTCCACCTCAACAAGGTCGGCCGCATCGTCTCCGAGGCCATCAAGGAAGCCGGCGGCATCCCGCGCGAGTTCAACACGATGGCCGTGGACGACGGCATCGCCATGGGCCACACCGGCATGCTGTACTCCCTGCCCTCCCGCGACATCATCGCCGACACCGTCGAATACCAGGTCAACGCGCACTGCGCCGACGCCCTGATCTGCATCCCGAACTGCGACAAGGTCGTCCCCGGCATGCTGATGGCCGCCCTGCGACTGAACATCCCGACGATCTTCGTCTCCGGCGGCCCGATGGAGGCCGGCACCACGACCCTCGCCGACGGCACCGTGAAGAAGAACACCGATCTGATCTCGGTGATGTACGCCTCCGCCGACGACAACGTGACCGAAGAGGATCTGCTCAACTACGAGAAGACCGTCTGCCCCACCTGCGGCTCCTGCGCCGGCATGTTCACCGCCAACTCGATGAACTGCCTCACCGAGGCCATCGGTCTGGCCCTGCCCGGCAACGGCACCATCCTCGCCTCGCACGGCTTCCGCAAGGAGCTGTTCCGCAAGGCCGCGCGCGAGATCGTGCACATCGCCAACCGCTACTACCACGAGGACGACGATTCGGTGCTGCCGCGCTCCATCGCCACCAAGCACGCCTTCGAGAACGCCATGACCATGGATGTGGCCATGGGTGGCTCCACCAACACCGTGCTGCACATCCTCGCCATGGCCCAGTCCGCCGACGTGGACTTCACGCTGGACGACATCGAACGCATCAGCCACACCGTGCCGTGCATCTGCAAGGCCAGCCCGTCCGGCAAGTGGGAGATCTCCGACGTGCACCGCGCCGGCGGCATCACCGGCATCCTCGGCGAGCTGGACCGCGCCGGCAAGCTGCACCGCGACGTGCACTCCGTCGACTACCCGTCGCTCGAAGCCAAGCTCGACGCCTGGGACATCATGCGCCCCACCTGCACCGAAGAGGCCAAGACCCTGTTCCACGCGGCTCCGGGCCACATCATCTCCCCCGAACCGTGGACCCATGAGACGCTGTTCGACTCGCTCGACACCGATCGCGTCAACGGCGCCATCCACGACATCAACCACCCGGAGATCCATGAGGGCGGCCTCGCTGTGCTGCGCGGCAACCTCGCCCCCGACGGCTGCGTGGTGAAGACCGCCGGCGTGCCGGAGGAGATCTGGAAGTTCCGCGGACCGGCTCTGGTGGTCGAATCCCAGGAGCAGGCCATCGAGGTGATTCTCAACGACACGCTCAAGCCGGGCATGGCGCTGGTGATCCGCTACGAGGGTCCGAAGGGCGGCCCGGGCATGCAGGAGATGCTGTACCCGACGTCGTTCGTCAAGGGCAAGGGCATCGGCAAGCAGGTGGCCATGCTCACCGACGGCCGCTACTCCGGCGGTTCCTCGGGTCTGGCCATCGGCCACATCGCCCCCGAGGCGGCGAACAAGGGGCCGATCGCCCTGATCAAGAACGGCGACATCATCAACATCGACATCGAGAACCGCGCCGTGAACGTGGAACTCTCCGATGAGGAGCTGGCCCAGCGCCGCGCCGAACTGGAGGCCGGCGACGGCTACGTGGCCCACCGCGACCGCAAGGTTTCGCAGGCCCTGAAGGCCTACGCCGCCTTCGCCCGCAGCGCCGACAAGGGCGCGACCAGGGATCCGGAGCTGATCAACAAGCTCTCCGGTCTCGCCTGATCGACAGCCCGTCCATAAACGACTAATGGCCCGCACATCACATGGTGTGCGGGCCATTATGATGTGCGGGCCATGGTCGCATTCGGATCGGCTAAGTCTTCAGCCGGGCCGATGACTCCCTACCTGATCGGCAGGTAATGCGTGCGGCATCGGTTCGGCGGAAGACGAAGGCGTATTCACATACGTCGAGTCTTCAGCCGGGCCGATGACGCTCCATTACCTGTCGATCTCGAATTCCTTCTTGATGACCTGCCACAGTTTCTCCGCCGCGCGCTCGACGGTGTCGTTGACGATGACGACGTCGAATTCGCTTTCGGCGGCCAGTTCGACCTTGGCGGTCTCCAGACGGCGGACGCGCTGCTCCTCGGTTTCGGTGCCGCGGGAGGCGAGTCGCTTGGCGAGATCGTCGAAGGTGGGCGGGGCGATGAAGACGGTGAGGACGTCGAGACCGAGTTCGGCGGCGCGCTGGCGGACTCGCCGGGCGCCCTGAAGATCGATTTCGAGGATGGTGGGGATGTTCTTGGCCAGATGCTCCTGCACCGGCTTCAGAGGGGTGCCGTAGTGGGCCATGCCGTGGACGACGGCGGTTTCGAGGAATTCGCCGGCGGCTTCCTTGGCCACGAACTCGTCTTCGGTCATGAAGTGGTAGTTGACGCCGTCCACTTCGCCGGGCCGGGGGGCGCGGGTGGTGGCGGAGACGGAGATCCAGATCTGGGGGTGGTCCGCGAGCAGTTTCTTTTCCACGGTACCCTTGCCGACGGCGGTGGGGCCGGACAGGACGATCAGGCGTCGGGTCGATGCGGATGCGGAATGCTGCGTTTCGGCGGTCATGGGCGGAAACCTCTTATGTCGGGTACGGACTCTTCGGTTGCGGAGTCGATATGGTGTCAGATGTTCATGTGGGGACGGCCGTCGGCCAGATTCGCGGCGGACAGGGCCGGGTCGAGGCCGCTGGTGTCGGGCACGTACTTCGCCGCGTTCTCCCGGTCGTTCTCGTCCATCGCGTGGGTAAGCGCCTCGCGCACGTCGAAGGCAATCTCCTCGGTGGCGGCGGACAGATCGGCGATCTGCGGTCCCTTGGTGGAGATGGATCGGGAGACGGTGACCAGCACGTTGCCGCGCGTGCCCTTGAACACGGTTTGCAGATCCTTGGATTCGGCACCCTGCCAGCCGTATCCCGGGGAGAGGATCGGTCCGGTGAACACGGAGGGGTCGACGCCGCTGGTCTTCATCCACTGGCCGATGGTGGCGCCGATGATCAGACCGACGGATCCCATGCCGTCGACGCCTTCGTTGAAGTTCTGGGCGGCGTGGGCGATGCCGTAGGCCACGGTCTGGCCGGGGAAGTCGCCGCGTTGTCGGATGGCGGACTGCAGGGAGATGCCTTCGGTGTTGGAGGTGACGGAGGCGATGAATACGCCGCGGCCGTTCTCCAAGGCCTCGCCGACCAGATTGGTCAGCGAACGGAAGCCGTAGTACGGCAGCAGGGTGATGGCGTCGGCCAGCATCGGCGAATCCGGCTTGAGATATGCGTCGGCGAGAGCGGAGACCGTGGTGGGCAGGCCGCCTCGCAGGCAGTCGACGATGGTGATGACGCCCATCTGACGGGCGGCGTACAGCGCCCGCTCGAGCGCCGCGAATCCCTTGGATCCGTAGCGCTCGAACATGGGCATCTGGAACTTGACCGCAGCCGCCCGGCCCTGTGCGGCCTGCAGCATGCGCATGGCGAACAGTTCGGCGCCCTGGGCGTCGACGTTGTAGCCCCAGTTGGCGAGGATCTTGCGATGGGGGTCGATGCCTACGCACAGAGGCCCATACTGATCCATTGATGCCTTGAGTCGTTTACCGAATTCAGATCGTTGGATGTTGTTGGTCTGAGCCTCTGTGCTGGTGTTCATCGCAATTCACGCCCTTCCAGTTCAAACAGCTGCTGAGCATGTTCCTGAATGCTCAGAATCTGATAGTCCTGCTTCTTGACGGCTTCAATGGCCAGCAGCACCGCGGAGAACTCGGTCATCGTGGTGAACTGCGGCAGATCGGCCGCAATGGCGGCCGCGCGGATGGAGTATCCGTCCGAACGGGAGCCACGAGAATTCGGCGTATTGAGCACCATGTCGATCTTGCCCTCTTCGATGAGCTGAACGACGTTCTTGCCGATGCTTCCTTCGGCATGGCGCACTTCGGCCTGGGAGTCATCGAGATCGACGCGTCCGGTGATCTTGTCCACCACGGTGGATTCGATGCCGTAGCGGCGCAGCACGGAGGCGGTGCCTTCGGTGGCCCAGATCTTGAATCCGAGCTCTTCGAGGCGCACGGCCATCAGGGGCAGCTGGCGCTTGTCGGTGTCGTTGACGGAGATGAAGACGTTACCGCTGGTCGGCAGACCGCCTTCGTAGGCGGCGAGCTGGCTCTTGGCGAAGGCGTGCGGGAAGTCACGGTCGAAGCCCATGACCTCGCCGGTGGAGCGCATTTCCGGTCCGAGCAGGATGTCGACGGTCTTGCCCACCGGGGTGCGGAAGCGCTTGAACGGCAGCACGGACTCCTTGACGGCGACCGGCTGGCCGCGACGCACGTCACCGCCGTCGCCGTGGGGCAGCAGCAGGCCGTTGGCGCGCTGGTCGGCGATGGTCTCCCCCGCCATGATGCGGGCGGCGGCCTTGGCCAGCGGGGTGCCGGTGGCCTTGGAGGCGAACGGCACGGTACGGGAGGCGCGCGGGTTGGCTTCGATCACGTACAGCGTGTTCGACATGAACGCGTACTGCACGTTGATCAGGCCTCGCACGTCGCAGCCCTTGGCGATGGCCAGCGTGGCCTCGCGCAGGCGGCGGATCTGGTCGTCCGAGAGGGTGCTCGGGGGCAGGGTGCAGGCGGCGTCGCCGGAATGCACGCCGGCTTCCTCCACATGCTCCATGATGCCGCCGATGTACAGCTCCTCGCCGTCGAACAGGGCGTCGACGTCGATCTCGATGGCGTCGGACAGGAACTTGTCGATCAGCAGCGGGGAAGGCAGACGTCCGGAGACGACCATGTCGGCCTTGGCCTCGTCGAGGGCACGGCCCACGTACTTCTCAAGCTGGGCGTCGTCGTACACGATCTCCATGCCGCGGCCGCCGAGCACGTAGCTCGGACGCACCAGCACCGGGTAGCCGATGCGGTGGGCGGCCTCCTGGGCCTCCTCCAGCGACAGCGCGGTGCCGTAGCGCGGGGCGTTGAGCTTCTCCTTGCGCAGCACCTCGCCGAACAGCTCGCGGTTCTCGGCCAGATCGATGGCCTCCGGGGTGGTGCCGAGAATCGGCACGCCGGCGGCCTTCAGACGGGCGGCGAGCGACAGCGGGGTCTGGCCGCCGAGCTGGACGATGACGCCCTTGACCGGGCCCATCTCCTTCTCGGCCTCGTAGATCTCCAGCACGTCCTCGAACGTCAGCGGCTCGAAGTACAGGCGATCCGACATGTCGTAATCGGTGGAGACGGTCTCGGGATTGCAGTTCACCATGATGGTGTCGTAATCCTTGCCGAGCTCCTGCACGGCGTGCACGCAGGTGTAGTCGAACTCGATGCCCTGACCGATGCGGTTCGGGCCGGAACCGAGGATGATCACGGCCTCGCGCTCACGCGGGCGCAGCTCGGACTCGTCGGCGTAGCAGCTGTAGTAGTAGGGCGTGACGGCGTCGAACTCGGCGGCGCAGGTGTCGACGGTCTTGTACACCGGGCGCAGGCCGTAGGTCCAGCGAAGCTCGCGGATCGTGTTCTCACCCTCGTCGCCCAGTCCGCGCAGATGCGCGATCTGCACGTCGGACAGGCCGGCCTTCTTGGCCTTCTTCAGCAGCTTCGGGGTGAGCGTCTTGGCGGCCTTCACCTCAAGCGCGGTCTTGTCGATCAGCAGCAGCTGCTCGATGAACCACGGGTCGATCTTCGTGGCGTTGAAGATCTGCTCGGCGGTGGCGCCGCCCCAGATGGCGCGCTGGATCTGCTGGTAGCGATGCTCGGTGGGCACCTTGATCTGCTCGAGCAGATCGGCCACCTCATCGGCGTCGGGCTTCTCGCCGTCCCAGCTGAATCCCATGTGACGCTTGTCGATGGAGCGCATGGCCTTGCCCAGCGACTCCTGGAAGTTGCCGCCAAGGGCCATGGCCTCGCCGACGGACTTCATGGAGGTGGTCAGACGGTGGTCGGCGCCCGGGAACTTCTCGAACGCGAAGCGCGGCACCTTGGTGACCACGTAGTCGATGGTCGGCTCGAAGCTGGCCGGCGTGGACTGGGTGATGTCGTTGCGGATCTCGTCCAGCGTGTAGCCGAGGGCCAGCTTCGTGGCGATCTTGGCGATCGGGAAGCCGGTGGCCTTGGAGGCCAAGGCGGAGGAACGGGAGACTCGCGGGTTCATCTCGATGACGATGATACGGCCGGTCTCGGGGTGCACGGCGAACTGGATGTTGCAGCCGCCGGTGTCGACGCCCACGCCGCGGATGATGGCGATGCCGATGTCACGCAGCTTCTGGTACTCGCGGTCGGTCAGCGTGAAGCAGGGGGCCACGGTGATCGAGTCACCGGTGTGCACGCCCACGGGGTCCACGTTCTCGATCGGGCAGACGACCACGACGTTGTCGTTGCGGTCGCGCATGAGCTCGAGCTCGAATTCCTTCCAGCCCTCGATGCCCTCCTCGAGCAGCACCTCGTCGGTCGGCGAGTAGTGCAGGCCGGCGCCGGCGATGCGGTGCAGCTCCTCCTCGTTGTGCGCGATGCCGGAGCCGAGGCCGCCCATGGTGAAGCTCGGGCGCACGACCAGCGGATAGCCGATCTCCTCGACGATCTTGTCCACTTCCTCCATGGAGTGGGCGATGAAGGATCGGGCGGATTCGGCGCCGGCCTCGTCCACGACCTTCTTGAACAGCTCGCGGTCCTCGCCGCGGTCGATGGCCTCAAGGGAGGCGCCGATCAGCTCGACGTTGTACTTCTTGAGCACGCCGGCCTCGCCCAGCGCCATGGCCGCGTTCAGCGCGGTCTGGCCACCCAGCGTCGGCAGCAGGGCGTCGGGACGCTCCTTGGCGATGATCTTCTCAAGGATCGGCACGGAGATCGGCTCGATGTACGTGGCGTCGGCCATCTCCGGGTCGGTCATGATCGTGGCCGGGTTGGAGTTGACGAGGATGACTCGGATTCCCTCTTCGCGAAGCACTCGGCATGCCTGCGTTCCGGAATAATCGAACTCCGCGGCCTGGCCGATGACGATCGGGCCGGAACCGATGACCATAACGGAGTGAATATCGGTGCGCTTAGGCATTGACACTACCTTCCTTGGAATCCTTGTGGTTGAGCATGAGGTTGACGAAACGGTCGAACAGGTAGGAGGCGTCGTGCGGACCGGCCGCGGCCTCCGGATGGTACTGCACGGAGAAGGCCGGGATGTCGAGGCATTCGAGGCCTTCGACCACGTCGTCGTTGAGATCGACGTGGCTGACGCGGGCCTTGCCGTAGTGACCGTTGTCGTACGGGGTTTCGATGGTCTGGCCGATGGGCGCGTCCACGGCGAAGCCGTGGTTGTGCGCGGTGACCTCCACCTTGCCGGTGGTCAGGTCCTTGACCGGCTGGTTGATGCCGCGGTGGCCGAACTTCAGCTTGTAGGTGCCGAAGCCGAGCGCACGGCCGAGGATCTGGTTGCCGAAGCAGATGCCGAAGAACGGGAAGCCGGCGTCGAGCACGCGACGCAGCAGCGCCACGGTGTCGTCGGCGGTGCCCGGGTCGCCCGGACCGTTGGAGAAGAACACGCCGGTGGGGTTGATCTTCTCGATCTCCTCGAAGGAGATCGTCATCGGCACCACGTACACGCGGCAGCCGCGCTCGGCGAGACGGTGCGGGGTCATGGCCTTGATGCCCAGATCCACGGCCACGACGGTGGCGATCGGATCCTTGCCCTCGAATTCACCGCACGGCTCGACGACGTAGGTCTCCTTGGTGCTCACCTCGGGACCGAGGTTGGCGCCGCTCATCTTCGGGCTGTCCTGGACCTTGGCGAGCAGTTCGCCCACGCTCACCAGGGAACCGTCGTCATGGGTCAGGGCGTCGCCGGAGAAGATGCCAGCGCGCATCACGCCCGCGGAACGCAGGTGGCGCACCAGCTTGCGGGTGTCGATGTCGCAGATGCCGACGATGGACTGGCCTTCGAGCTCGTCGTCCAGGCTGCCGGTGGCGCGCCAGTTGCTCACCACGGGGCTGGGATCGCGAACCACGTATCCGGCCACCCAGATACGGGAGGACTCGGGATCCTCACGGTTCACACCGGTATCGCCGATGTGCGGGAAGGTCTGAACGACGATCTGCCGATCGTAGCTCGGGTCGGTCAGCGTCTCCTGATATCCGGTCATACCGGTGGCGAACACGATCTCTCCGAATGTCTCGCCCACGGAGCCGTACGGCTCACCAATATAAACCTGACCGTCCTCCAACACGAGAACTGCATCATTGACGGAATAGCTGCCCACCTCAGTGGACTCGGACTCGTTCAGGCTCACTCAATCCCCCTTAGCAGCGGATCATTCTTTCTGTCACCATACCTACCGGCTTGGATAACAGATCACGATTAATTGTTGGCTTGTTCAGTGTTTTCAGTGCCGTCCGCGGTGTTTTCCGAATCGGCTCCGGACTGCTCGTCGGCGGTCTCGGATTCCTCGGAATGTTCAGATTCCTCGGCCTGTTCGGATTCCTTGGATGCGGCAAATTCGGCGTCGGCTGCCAGACGGGCCTCGTTCTTTTCGGCCACACCGGTCAGCAGACCGTGGATGAAGCTCGGGGATTCGGCGTCGCACAACGTCTTTGCCTGTGCCAGCGCCTCGTCGATGGCCACCGGGGTGGGGATCTCGTCGTTGTAGACGATCTCCCACACGGCGATGCGCATGATATTGCGATCGACCACCGGCATGCGGGAAACGGCCCAGCTGGTGGAGCTTTCGGCGATCATGCGATCGATGTGCTTGCGATGCTCGGCCACGCCGCGGACGATGTCGATGGCGTAGTCGGGCAGCGGGGTCTGCGCACCGGGGTGGTCGATTCGCTCAGCAAGAAGGGACAGGATGTCCTGTCCCTTCTCGTCGGCTTCATACAGCGTATTCAGAGCCCTCTTGCGGGCGGTGGATCGTGCCATAGTGAAGGTTTCGCGCCTCTCTCGGTTCTCAGTTCTCGCGGCCGAGGTAGGAGCCGTCGCGGGTGTCGACCTTGACCTTCTCGCCCTCGTTGATGAACAGCGGGACCTGGATCTCGGCGCCGGTCTCCACGGTGGCGGGCTTGGTGCCGGCGTTGGAGCGGTTGCCCTGCAGGCCGGGCTCGGTGTGGGTGATCGTCAGGATCACGGAGGCGGGCAGCTCGACGGACAGCGGAGTGCCGTCGTGGAAGGAGACGATGCAGTCGGTGCCTTCGAGCAGGAACTTGGCGTCATCGCCGACCAGGGACTTCGGGATGTAGATCTGGTCGTAGGTGGTCATGTCCATGAACACGAAGTTGTCGCCGTCCTCGTAGGAGTACTGCAGGGTGCGGTTGTCGACGGTCTCGAACTCCATCTTCATGCCGGCGTTGAAGGTCTTGTCGACGATCTTGCCCGACAGGACGTTCTTGATGGTGGTGCGCACGAAGGCGGGGCCCTTGCCCGGCTTGACGTGCTGGAACTTGATCACGGTCCACAGCTGGCCGTCGAGGTTCAGGACGGAACCGTTCTTGATGTCATTGGTAGTCTGTGCCACGTTTACTCACCTTTTCATGATTTCAATTCGGCGAAGCTCAAAATTAGCCTTGTATATTATGCCATACCGTCCCTACAGCGCGAGCCCCGGCGCTTCTCGATGATTTTCGCCCCACTGCGGCGAGCACAGTATAGGCTCCCGCCGGACGAACAGTCCGGTGGACTGTTCGTAGCAGTACGCCCCTACGGGCGTACGTCGCACAAAGCGTCGGGAGCTGGACGGCGATCAGATGTCGACGAGTGCAACACATGCTCCCGCTGGACGAACAGTCCAGTGGACTGTTCGTGGCAGTACGCCCCTACGGGCGTACGTCGCACAAAACGTCGGGAGCTGGACGCCGATTAGGCGGACTGAGGGTGGTCAAACGACACAACACCGCATAACTATCCGTACAAGCCACGTTCAACCACCCCCAGTCAGCTCCGCTGACAGCCCCCGCCGGCGGGGGCCCAATTTATGACGCTCCCGCTGGCGGGAGCTGGACGCCGATTAGGCGGACTGAGGGTGGTTGAACGACACATCAATTGCTACGGCCTAGCCGTCGTTTGACCTCAGCCTCGATGCTTGCGCACACGGCCTCGAAATGGACATCGACATCCGAATTCGCATAGCGAAGCACGGTCAGGCCGAGTCGTTGAAGATCCCGGGTACGACGTTCATCCGCAACCCGTTGCTCCTTCGTATAATGGCCGCCGCCATCAAGCTCGACAATGAGCTTCGCTTTGTCACAATAAAAATCAACGATGTAATCAAGAATGGGTTTTTGCCGTTGCCAACGAACATGATGGGACTGGAGGAAATGCCGCCATAGCCTGCGCTCCCACGGCGTGGCTTGAGCACGAAGTTGTCTGGCAAGAAGAACGTTGGCCTTGTTGTAAGGAAGCATAACGATGCCTTTCTGAGCATGGACATCCGCAGTCTCACCATCATCCCTTTGAGCGTATCAGAGGCTTCGTTGCTTGAGCAAGCGTCGTTTGACCACCCCCAGTCAGCTCCGCTGACAGCCCCCGCCGGCGGGGGCAAGATTATAGTCACGACATCTTGTGCGACGTGCGCCTTCAGGCGCACTGCTACGAATGATCACCGATCGTTCGTCCAGCGGGGGCAAAGTACGGGCTCCCGCCGGCGAAGGATGGGGTGGATATGAAAAAGCCCCGAGCCTGATGGCTCGGGGCTTTTGTTAAGTCGCTAGTTCAAGCGCCTTGATCTCGGGGCTAATGAAATCAGCCGAGGATCTTGGTGACTCGACCTGAACCCACGGTGTGGCCGCCTTCACGAACAGCGAAGGTCAGGCCTTCCTCCATGGCGACGGGCTGGATCAGCTCGACGGTGAAGGTGGCGTGGTCGCCAGGCTGGACCATCTCAACGCCTTCCGGCAGGGTGATCACGCCGGTGACGTCGGTGGTACGGAAGTAGAACTGCGGACGGTAGTTGGAGAAGAACGGCGAGTGACGGCCACCCTCATCCTTGGTCAGCACGTAGACCTCACCCTCGAACTTGGTGTGCGGGGTGACGGAGCCCGGAGCGGCCACAACCTGGCCACGCTCGACATCGGTACGGCCCAGACCACGGAGCAGCAGACCGGTGTTGTCGCCGGCCTCGCAGGCGTCCATCGTCTTGTGGAAGGTCTCGATGGAGGTGACGGTGGTGTTCTGGGTCGGGCGGATGCCGACGATCTCGACCGGGGAGTTGACGGCCAGCTGGCCACGCTCGACACGGCCGGTGACGACGGTACCACGACCGGAGATGGTGAAGACGTCCTCGATCGGCATCAGGAACGGCTTGTCGAGGTCGTGGACCGGGGTCGGGATGTACTCGTCGACGGCGTCCATGAGCTTCTTGATCTGCTCAACCCACTTCTCGTGGTCCGGAGCGTCATCGTGCAGAGCGCCGTAGGCGGACACGCGGATGACCGGGCAGTCACGGTCGAAGCCGTTCTCGTCGAGGAGGTCACGGACCTCTTCCTCAACGAGCTCGATGAGCTCGTCGTCGTCGACCATATCGCACTTGTTCAGGGCGACCAGGATCTTCGGGACGCCGACCTGACGGGCGAGCAGCACGTGCTCGCGGGTCTGGGCCATCGGGCCGTCGGTGGCGGCCACAACGAGGATGGCGCCATCCATCTGGGCAGCACCGGTGATCATGTTCTTCACGAAGTCGGCGTGGCCGGGGCAGTCCACGTGAGCGTAGTGACGCTTGGCGGTCTGGTACTCGATGTGGGCGATGTTGATGGTGATACCGCGGGCGGCCTCTTCCGGAGCGGAGTCGATCTGGTTGAAGTCGTACTCCGGGTTCACGTCCGGGAACTCCTCGTGCAGCACCTTGGAGATGGCTGCGGTCAGGGTCGTCTTGCCGTGATCGACGTGGCCGATGGTACCGATGTTAACGTGCGGCTTAGTACGCTCGTACTTTTCCTTTGCCATGTGTTTTGTCCTCCTGGACGTCTCGTAGTTTGCCTGTGCGAACCACGCACAAGACACTCGCTACATTTTACTGGGTATTGGGGATATTCGCCACTTCCGCGCGTGCCCCATCGCCAGCGAACACCTGAAATCATAGTGTCCGAGGCAGACACGACACCCGCTTGGTGGCGGATCCGTGCGCGGCGCCGGCCGAAACCGACGGCCGCGCACGGATCAAAGCGTGGCTCACTCGCCGCGCTGGGCCTTGATGATCTCGTCGGAGACGCTCTTCGGCACCTCGGCGTAGGAATCCATCTGCATGGTGAACATGGCGCGGCCCTGGGTCTTGGAACGCAGGTCGCCGATGTAGCCGAACATTTCGCTCAGCGGCACCTTGGCGTCGATGACCTTGACGCCGGTGGCGTCGGTCATGGACTGGATGTTGCCACGACGCTGGTTCAGATCGCCGATGACGTCGCCCATGTACTCCTCAGGAGTACGGACCTCGACGGCCATGATCGGCTCGAGGATGACGGGCTTCGCCTTCGGGGCGGCCTCCTTGAAGGCCATGGAGCCGGCGATCTTGAAGGCCATTTCGGAGGAATCGACCGGGTGCATGGCACCGTCGGTGACGGTGGCCTTGACGCCCACGACCGGGAAGCCGGCGAGCACGCCGGATTCCATGGCTTCCTTGACGCCGTCCTCAATCGGCTTGATGAACTCGCCCGAGATGTGGCCGCCGGTGACGGTGTTCTCGAACTCGAAGGTCTCGCCGGCCTCGGTGTCGAGCGGCTCGAAGTTCATCAGGACCTTTGCGAACTGGCCGGAACCACCGGTCTGCTTCTTGTGGGTGTATTCCTGGTTCATGACGGCCTTGCGGATGGTCTCGCGGTAGGCCACCTGCGGCTTGCCCTGGTTGCACTCCACCTTGAACTCGCGACGCATACGGTCGACGATGATGTCGAGCTGGAGCTCGCCCATGCCGGAGATCAGGGTCTGGCCGGACTCTTCGTCGGTCTTGACCTGGAAGGTCGGATCCTCTTCGGAGAGCTTGGCGAGGGCGATGCCCATCTTCTCCTGGTCGGCCTTGGTCTTCGGCTCCACGGCCACCTCGATCACCGGATCGGGGAAGGTCATGGAATCGAGGGTGATCGGAGCGTCGAGGGCGCACAGGGTGTCGCCGGTGGTGACATTCTTCAGGCCAACGAAGGTGTAGATGTTACCGGCGGAGGCGGAATCCATCGGATTCTCCTTGTCGGCGTGCATCTGGAAGATCTTGCCGATGCGCTCCTTCTTCTCGCGGGTGGAGTCGAGCACGGAATCGCCCTGCTTGACCTCACCGGAGTAGACGCGCACGAACACGAGCTTGCCGTAGAACGGGTGGGTGGAGATCTTGAAGACCAGAGCGGAGAACGGATCGCTCTTGGTGGGCTTGCGGTCGATCTCGACGGACTCGTCGCCGGGCTTGAAGCCCTTGATGGCCGGCACGTCCTCGGGGGACGGCAGGTAATCGACGACGGCGTCCAGCATCGGCTGCACACCCTTGTCCTTGAAGGCGGAGCCGCAGAAGACCGGGAAGGCCTCGCGGTTGATGGTGAGCTTGCGCACGGCGGCACGGATCTCGTCCTTGGTGAGCTCCTCGCCACCGAAGTACTTCTCCATCAGCGCGTCGTCGGTCTCGGCCACGGCCTCGATCAGGGCGGTGTGGTACTCCTCGGCCTTGTCCTTGAGGTCCTCAGGAATATCGGTGGTCTCGTACTTGGCGCCGAGGCCCTCGGTGCCGTTCCAGACGTAGGCCTTCATCTCGACCAGGTCCACCACGCCGGCGAAGTCGTTCTCGGCGCCGATCGGCAGCTGCATCACGAGCGGGTTGGCACCCAGCTTGTCCTTGATGGTGTCGACCGAGTAGTAGAAGTTCGCGCCCAGCTTATCCATCTTGTTGATGAAGCAGATACGCGGGACGGAGTACTTGTCGGCCTGACGCCACACGGTCTCGGACTGGGGCTCCACACCTTCCTTGCCGTCGAACACGGCAACGGCGCCATCGAGCACGCGCAGGGAGCGCTCCACCTCGGCCGTGAAGTCCACGTGGCCGGGGGTGTCGATGATGTTGATCTGGAACTTGTCCTTGGTGTCGTGGGTCTGACGGCTCCAGAAGCAGGTGGTTGCCGCGGACTGGATGGTGATACCACGCTCCTGCTCCTGCGCCATGAAGTCCATGGTCGCGGCGCCGTCGTGCACCTCACCGATCTTGTAGTTCACGCCGGTGTAGTAGAGGATACGCTCCGTCGTAGTGGTCTTACCGGCATCGATGTGAGCCATGATGCCGATGTTGCGAACCTTGTTCAGGTCCGAAAGCACGTCTTGTGCCATTGGTATTCCTTAACTCTCTATCCGAACGAAATTACCAGCGGTAATGAGCGAAGGCCTTGTTGGCCTCTGCCATCTTATGAGTATCCTCGCGACGCTTGACAGAAGCGCCGAGGCCGTTGGAGGCATCGAGGATTTCGTTGGCCAGACGCTCGGCCATGGTCTTCTCACGACGGGCGCGGGAGAAGTCGGTCAGCCAGCGCAGGGACAGGGTGTTGGCGCGGTTCGGCTTGACCTCGACCGGCACCTGGTAGGTGGCGCCACCGACACGGCGGGAGCGGACCTCGAGGGACGGACGGATGTTGTCCAGAGCGCGCTTCAGCACGGAAACGGGCTCCTGGTCGGTCTTCTCCTTGACGATGTCGAGAGCGGAGTAGACGATGTCCTCGGCGATCGACTTCTTGCCGTCGAGCAGAATCTTGTTGATGAGCTGGGCAACCACCGTCGAGCCGTAGATCGGATCGGGCAGGAGCTGGTGCTTCTTAGCGGGTCCTTTACGTGACATTTCTCTTACTTCGCCTTCTTTGCTCCGTACAGGGAACGACCCTGCTTGCGGTCCTTGACACCCTGGGTATCGAGCGCGCCACGCACGATGTGGTAACGCACACCAGGAAGATCCTTCACACGGCCGCCGCGCACGAGCACGATGGAGTGCTCCTGCAGGTTGTGGCCTTCGCCCGGAATGTAGGCGGTGACTTCAATGCCCGAGGACAGGCGCACACGGGCGACCTTACGCAGAGCCGAGTTCGGCTTCTTCGGGGTGGTGGTGTAGACACGGGTGCACACGCCGCGACGCAGCGGGCTGCCCTTCAGAGCCAAAGTCTTCGACTTCTTCGGCTTCGGCTTACGTCCCTTGCGGACGAGCTGCTCAATAGTAGGCAATGGAATTCTCCGATTCACATAGTTGCTGTTCCTCGTGGAGCCGCCACACTGCGGCTTCACAGGACGCTGCTTCGAATCGGAAGCGCATCAGCCACAGTCCACCGGCCCGATGGCCCTGCATCCTCACCATGGCCGTTGCCGGCCCGGATCGTTGGAATTCGGGATGTCCCATTCAGACGCAGCCGATCACATATGCCGCGTCAATGGCACACACAAGTATCCATGATACAACAGGGCCGGACAAGCAACACGCCCATCCGGTCCTGTGTCAGAATCCGTCAGCATCCGACATGATCCGTCGGAATCCGTCTACGGTCTATAGCTCGAAGCCCAGCTCCTTGGCGGCGAGGGTGGGGACCGGATCGTCGCACCAGTAGTCCTCGAGGTTGTCGTACGTCGTCAGGCTGCGGATCTCCGCCTTGTCGATGTACAGCTCGCCGGAGAGGTGGTCGGTCTCGTGCTGGAAGATGCGCGCCGGCCAGCCGTGCATGCGCTCCTTGTGGTGCATGCCGGTCTCGTCGTCCCATTCGGCGTCGATGTCGAGCCAGCGGCGGCGCACCGCCTGATAGCCGTCGAAGCTCAGGCAGCCCTCGTAGAAGCTGCGGGTCTCCTCCCCCACCGGCGTGTACACGGGGTTGACGATCACGCGGAACGGCAGTTCGGCAGCCTCGCGCGGATCGTTGTCGTCCTCGGCGCCGACGTGGTCCTCCATGACGGCGAACGCCAGCGAAAGACCGATCTGCGTGGCGGCAAGACCGACGCCGGGGGCCTCGATCATGGTGTGGCGCATCGTTTCGATGAGCTTCCTGAACGTGGCCTTGGTGAGCTGGCCCTGATATTTCGCCGTCTTCTGCCGCAGCACCGGCTCGCCGGCCTGCACGATGGGCAGCAGCCCGTCGTTCTCGGTGCGGGCCTCCTTGAGCATGAGCTCCACCTCGCGGTTGAGCTCCATGTTGATCTTCGTGGACTTGCTGGTTCCGAACATCGTCTTCCTCGTCTTCCTCCGTATCCCCGTACGTGTGTATGGATTGCCGAATCCGAAGCCTGAAGCGACTAGAGCGCGAGCTCGTCGGCGACGACCTTCGCCAGACGCTCGCACACCTCGTCGGCCTGCTCCTGCGTGGCGGCCTCGGCCATCACGCGCACCAGCGGCTCGGTGCCGGAGGGGCGCAGCAGCACGCGGCCGGTGTCGCCCAGCAGCTTCTCCTCGCGCTCCACGGCGGCCTGCACCTTGGCGTTGGTGGGCGCGGCCATCTTGTCGACGTTCGGCACGTTAATGAGCTGCTGCGGCAGCTGCGGGAAGTCGGCGGCCAGCTCCTTGAGGCTCCTGCCGGACTTCACCACCTCGTTGGCCAGGGTCAGCGCGGTGAGCGTGCCGTCGCCGGTGGTGGCGAACTCGCGGTTGATGACGTGGCCGGACTGCTCGCCGCCGAGCGAGTAGTCGCCGCGCAGCATCTCCTCCAGCACGTAGCGGTCGCCGACGTTGGTCTGCACGGTGGTGATGCCCATGTCGCGCAGGGCGAGCTTGAGGCCGAGGTTGCTCATCACGGTCACGACGAGGGTGTCGTGGTTGAGCTTGCCCTCGCGCTTCTTGGCGCGGGCGAGAATGCCCATGATCTGATCGCCGTTGACCATGTTGCCGTCCTCGTCCACGGCGAGACAGCGGTCGGCGTCGCCGTCGAAGGCCACGCCCATCACCGCGTCGGAGGCCTTGACCATGGCCTGCAGCTGCTCGGGGTGGGTCGAGCCGGCATGCTTGTTGATGTTGTAGCCGTCCGGGGAGGCGTTGATCACCACCACGTCGGCGCCAGCACGGCGCAGGGCCTCGGGGGCCACCACCGAAGTGGCGCCGTTGGCGCAGTCGGCCACGATGCGCAGGCCCTTGAGCGGCTTGGGCTGCGGCTTGCCGGATTCCACCGGGGCGATCGAGGAGACCAGATGGTCGATGTACAGCTTCGTGGCGGTGGCGGTGTCATGCGAGATGCGGCCCACGCCAGCGCCAGTCGGACGCTCCCAGTCCTGGCCGAGCAGCGACTCGATCTCGTCCTCCTTGGCATCGGGCAGCTTGAAGCCTCCGCGGGCGAAGAACTTGATGCCGTTGTCGGGCATCGGGTTGTGCGACGCGGAGATCACCGCGCCCATCTCGACGTTGAGCACGGAGGTCAGGTAGGCCACGCCGGGAGTGGGGATGATGCCGGCGTCGATCACGTCGAAGCCGCCGGCGCTCATGCCGGACGACAGCGCGGCTGCCAGAAAGTCGCCGGAGACGCGGGTGTCGCGGCCCACCAGCGCGCGACGACGCCCCTCGCTCTGGTCGTCCCCCAGCGCGCGGACCGCGGCATCGCCCAGATCAAGGGCGAGCTGTGCGGTCAGATCCCGGTTTGCCAATCCACGAACACCATCGGTTCCGAACATACGTGGCATGAGCTTTCATCCTCGCTATCTCAAAGACGCCATTACCGTCAACCATGGTACTCAAGACCGTCCGGCACAGCGCCGATCGCGCGAAATTCCCTCCCGTTTTCCTCGCAATTGACCGACCGGCGAATGAGCGGCCCAAGTGAGAGGAGCCAACGGCCCACCGCACAGGGAACCCAATCCAACCTCATCCGACCGGCATGTGCCGGCCACCTTCCCCTTTGAAAAAGGGAAGGCAAGAGTGGACGGCAGAAGGCAAGGGGGACCATCAGGCTTCCCCCTCGGGGGAAGCTGGCAGCCGGAGGCTGACTGATGAGGGGCAGATAAACCACCTGCCCCCGATCACCGCTCCGGAATCACTGCCCTGAAATCACTGCTCCTGAGCGATGGTGGTGTCGGCGAGCTTATACTCGCCCAGCGTGGTGACCGTGAAGTTCTTCACCTGGTCACGCACCGCGAACAGGCCCGGCTTGTACACCAGCGGGATCTCCGGCGCCTCGTCGGCGATGATCTGCTGCACCTCGGCGTAGTCCTTCAGACGATTGGCCTGGTTGCTGTCGGCCGCGGCCCGCTTGATCAGCGAATCCACCTTCTCGTTCTTGTATCCGGAGTTCACGTTGGCGGTGGACGAGAACATGTACTGCATCCACTCGTCCGGATCGGAGATGTCGTTGGTCATCTCGAACATCGCCACGTCGAAGTCGCCGGCCGTACGGTTCGAGTACACGGTGGTGGAGTCGAGCGTCTGCAGCTGTACGTCGATGCCGAGCTCCTTCCACGACTCCTGCAGGATCTGCGCGAGCATCGACTTCTCCGGGTCGCCGGACTGCACCTGAATGGTGAGCGAGAAATGCTTCGGGGCGCTGGACTTGGCCAGCTCCTCCTTGGCCTTCTTCATGCTGTACTCGAGGTCCTTCACGTCCTTCGAGTATCCCATGAGGTTCTTCGAGAGCATGGAGTTCGCGCTTTCCGCCTGACCGTAGTAGATCGCGCGCACAATGGCGGTCTTGTCGATGGCGTAGGCCATGGCACGGCGCACATGCACGTCGTTGAGCGGCTTCTTGCGGTTGTTGAGGTTCACCCAGATCAGCGACGTGGAGGGGAACGACTCCACATGCACGTTCTTCGTCTTCTTCAGTGACGACACGGAGACGGCCGTCGGGAACTCATCGATCTGCGCCTGACCGGACTGCACCATCTGCGAACGGGTGTTGGCGTCGGAAACGTACTTGAACGTCACGGAGTTGAGCTTTGGCTTGCCCTTCTCCCAGTAGTCGGGGTTCTTCACGAACTTGATGTAGTCGCCCTTCTTCCACTCGCCCAGCTTGTACGGGCCGGTGCCCACCGGGTTGTTGCGGAACTGTGTCTCGGTCTTGCCACCGAAATCCGCCGGCATGATCGCCGAGGCCGACATCGACAGGTCGGACGGCAGCGGCGCCCACGGCTCGGTCAGGTCGAGCCGCACGGTGTAGTCGTCCACGATCGCCACGTTCTTGATCGCGGTGAACAGGAACTGCCACGGCTTGTCGTCGCGGGCGGTGCGGGCGAAGTCGAGAGAGAACTTCACGTCCTTGGCGGTCATGGTCTTGCCGTTGTGGAACTTCACGCCGTGACGCAGCTTGAACGTCCACGACAGTCCGTCCGACGACTGCTTCCACGAGGTCGCCAGTCCCGGCTCGACCCCCGATCCATCGGTCTTGTTGCGCGTCAGCGTCTGATACACCTGCTGGATCGCCCAGATGTCACCGTTGCTGAATCCGGTCTGCGGCAGCATATCGGTGGTCTCCAGCGAACGGGCCACCACCAGATCCTGCGTATCGGCCGCGGTGGACCGCGATCCGCCGCACGCCGCCATCGACAGGGTCATCACCGCGGCCACGGCCACGGCCGCGATCTTCCTGAACGTCTTCATCATGCCTGCTCCTCGGTCTTCTCGTTCTCGCTCTCGGCTGCGGTCTTCTCACCGGTCTCGGCCGTTTCGGCCACGCCGGTCTCCCCGGCGGCCAGCCGCTCCACGTACTTGCTGGACAGCTTCGGGATCGCGTTGATCAGCCGGCGGGTGTAATCGTTCGCCGGGTGGCTGAACACCTGCTCGGTGGGGCCCTCCTCCACCAGATCGCCGTGGTAGATCACGTACGTGCGCTCGCAGATCGACCGCACGATGTTCAGGTCGTGGGAGATGAACAGGATCGACAGATCAAGCCGCTTGTTGAGGTCCATGAGCAGGTTGATGATGCCGGCCTGCACGGAGACGTCGAGCGCGGCGGTCGGCTCGTCGGCGATGAGCAGCCACGGACGGACGGCGAGTGCGCGGGCGATGGCCACGCGCTGACGCTGACCGCCGGACATCTCGGCCGGCAGGGCCTCCAGCAGCTCGACCGGCAGCTCGACGAGGTTCATCAGGTATTCGCAGTAGGCGTCGGCCTGCGTGACCATGACCACGTTGTGGTACAGGATCACCTCGCGCAGCATCTTGCGCACGGTCAGTCGCGGGTCGAGCGAGGCGTACGGATCCTGGAACACCATCTGGATCTCGCGCCACTGTTCGCGGGAGCGCTTGCGGCCCAGCTCCTTGCCATCGAACACGATCCGGCCGCTGTAGTGGTCGTTGAGGCCGACGACCGCGCGGGAGATCGTGGATTTGCCGGAGCCGGACTCGCCGACCAGACCGACGATCTCGGCGAAGTCGACGTGCAGGTTCGCGTCCTTGACGGCCTTGAACTTCGTCTTCCGACCATGCACCTTGGTGGTGAATTCGATATTGAGGTCCTGCACGTCAAGCAGTCGGGTGCGATGCACCTCGGGCTTGGAGTCCTCGCCGAAGGGGTTGACGATGCGCCCCTCCTCGCCGCTTTTCTCGGCCTTGGTCTCAGCGGTGTCGATCATCTCGTTCCATGTGGCCATGGGTCACTCCCCCTTTGCTTCCGACTGGGCCGTTTCCGACTGGGCGGTCTGCGACCGGGCCGTTTCCGACTGGGCCGTTGCGCGGCCGTTACCCGCCGCCTGCTTCGTGGACGCCTTCGCGGCCTTCATGCTGCCCTTGAGATACGGCGTGGAGCTTAAGAGCTGCCGGGTGTAGTCGTCCTGCGGATCGTCGAACACCCGCCGCAGCGTGCCCTCCTCCACGATCGCGCCGTGGTAGATCACGCTCAGCGTCTCGCACAGCTGGGAGACGACCGCCAGATCGTGCGTGACGTACAGCAGCGCGGTGCCGGACTTCGCGATGTCGCGGAAGATCTCGAGGATCTGCTCCTGAATGGTCACGTCGAGGGCGGTGGTCGGCTCGTCGCACAGCAGCACCTTCGGTTTGCAGGCGATGGCCGCGGCGATCATCACGCGCTGGCGCATGCCGCCGGACAGTTCGAACGGGTAGGCGTCGAAACGGTCCTCGGGGTTCGTGATGCCCACGCTGGTCATCAGCTCGATGGCGCGGGCCTTCGCCTCGGCGCGGCTCAGATGCTCCTGCTCGCGCACCGCGTCGACGATCTGCCAGCCGACCTTCATGATCGGGTTGAGCGCCACGGCCGGCTCCTGGAACACCATCGACACGCCCTTGCCGCGCATGGACGGATCGTAGTCGGGGGTGTCGGGGCCGAGCACCTCGTGCCCGCAGATGCGGATGTAGCCGGAACGGTAGTAGGCGCCCTTGGCGAACAGACCCATCACCGCGCGCAGGGTGAGGCTCTTGCCGGAGCCGGACTCGCCGACCAGACCGTGCGATTCGCCGGCCTTGACGCGGATGGTCAGGTTCTTGACGGCCGGCACGCGCTCGCCGTGCTTGTCGACGTCGATGCACAGGTCGACGATCTCGAGGGCGTATTCGGGGTCGGACCGGGTTTCGGGGGTTTCGGGGTTTGCGGTTGCCGCGGGGGTTGCGGTTGCGGTGTTCGCGGTATTTGCTGCGGTGGTCATGATTAGCGCCTCACTTTCAGCACGTTCGCCAGGCCGTCGCCGATGAACGAGAGGGCCAGGGAGATCAGCACGATGACGATGGTGGGGATGACGGTGAGGCTGTAGATGCCTGCGGAGAGGAACTGCTGGCCGTCGTTCATCATCTGTCCCCAGTCGGGTGTGGGCGGCACGATGCCGAGGCCGAAGTAGCTCAGCGTGACGATGATGCCGAGGTTGATCACGATGTCGCTCATCGCGTAGACGATGCCCTGCGAGGCGATGTTCGGGATCACGTGGCGGAACAGCACCCAGCCGTCGGAGAAGCCGCTGGTCTTGCAGCTGGCGATGAATTCGCGGTCGCGCAGCACCAGCGTCTCACCGCGGGAGATTCGGGTGTACGGCACCCAGGAGACCGCGGAGATGGCGATGAAGATGGAGGTGCCGCCGTTGCCGAGCACGAACACCAGCACGATCACCAGCACGTAGAACGGGAAGGAGGAGACCAGATCGGCCAGTCGCATGATGACCACCGGGACCGGGCCGTCGAAGTAGCCGGCGATGGCGCCGAGGATCGTGCCGATGACCAGCGGGGTGAACACGGCCATCACAGCGACGAACAGGTCAATGCGGCCGCCGTAGAGCAGTCGGGCCCAGATGTCGCGGCCGAACTGGTCGGTGCCGAGCGGGTGGTCGGAGGAGAAGCCGAGCATGGCCTCGCGCAGGCTCTGGTGGGTGGGATCGTAGGGGGTGAGCAGCGGGGCCGCGATGATCATCAGCGCGATGATGCCGAGCAGCACGCAGCCGATGACGATTTCGACGTTGGCGTGGATGCGCTTGCGGGGCTTGGAGCCGGTGAGCTTGATCTTGGCGTAGTCCTTGCTGGCCTGCGCGACGGGAATCTGCTTGCTTTCAGGCATGACGTTCCTTTCTCTCTTGGCCGTTCGACTCATCCGCGCTTCGCCGCGCGCGGATCGAGCGCACCGTAGGCGAGATCGGTGATCAGGTAGACCAGTACGACGATGATGCCGAAGATCACGGTGAGGCTCTGCACCACCGGGAAGTCGCGCTTCATCACGGAGTCCATGAGCAGCTGGCCGAGACCGGGGACGGCGAACACGTTCTCCACGACCAGCGTGCCGCCGACGAGGAAGCCGACCTGGATGCCCAGCACGGAGACGGCGGACATCGAGCCGTTGCGCAGGGCGTAGCCGAACAGCACCTTGGCGTAGCTCAGGCCCTTGGCCTTGCCGAAGTTCACGTATTCGGAGGAGACGGAGTCCTTCAGGGACTGGGTGAGGCTGCGGATCAGGATCGGGGCGATGGCGACGGCCACGGCGATGGACGGCAGGACCAGCGCGGCCACGTCCACGCCCCCGGAGACGGAGCCGATGGGGAACCAGCCCAGCTGGATGGCGAAGAACTGGAGCAGCAGCGCGCCGAGGAAGAACGTGGGGAAGCCCTGGGCGACGGCGTTGAGGATGCGCACGAACTCGCCCACCCAGCGCGAGCCGCTGGTGGCGACCCAGATGCTCAGCGGCAGGGCGATGAGCACGGCGAACAGGGCGGCCAGCACCATGATGATCAGAGTGACGGGCAGGCGGGTGGCGATGAGTTCGGCCACCGGGGCCTTGGCCGAGTACGAGGTGCCGAGATTGCCGGTGCACAGGTCGCCGAGGAAGCGCAGGTACTGCTGCCACAGCGGATCGTTGAGGCCCCAGGATTCACGCAGCGCGGCGAGTGCCTGCTTGCTGGCCTTGGGACCGAGCGCTTGCACGGCCGGATCGCCCGGCGTGAGCTTGAGCAGGAAGAAGGTGAGCGTGGCGCACCCCCATACCGTCGGGATCAGCAGCAGCAGCCGCTTGAGAATGTACAGCCATTTCGAATCGCCCATAGCGTCGTAACCTCCCTCTCGCCTGAGTGTGCGGGCCGGCACGGGATTTCACCCGGATCAGGAATGGTCTTCCGGATCGGGGATCGTTTCCCGGACTTGGGATTGTCTCCCTGATCTGGGATGGTTCCCTGATCTGGGATGGCTCCCCGGGCTCGGGATTGTCTCCCGGACTTGGCCCTTCGCTCGTCTACGTAGGGAGTTTTCTCGCAATATGCGCCGCAAACAATGGATAATTCAGCCACTCAATATTTTTGATTGGACGGATTGTCCACAGACGACTTGGTGTAACGAACCAAGGGACGATTGCGGTTTGATGGTTCAACTTCGTTGGAAATCCAACGAATCCCCCTGTTTTCCCCATAGGAGGAACCGATGGGTTCGTAACATTCGACATACACAAGCGGTAACAGAACCTAACGCGAAATTTACAAATCAGGTTCCGCATTCTGCGCGAGAACGGCAGCTCAACCACCCCCAGACCGCATACGGCGGCCAGCTCCCGCCATCCCGTGCGACGCACGCCCAGGTCACGCCCCCGCCGGCGGGGGCTGTCAGTCCGTTTGGCTAGTTCCGTTTGGGGCAGATCCGTCACGCCCCCGCCGGCGGGGGCTGTCAGCAGAGCTGACTGGGGGTGGTTGAGCAAAGCACGGTTGATACGGTAATTGCCGTTGCGGCGTTTGACCACCCTCAGTCCGCCTAATCGGCGGCCAGCTTCCCCTCCAAGGGGAAGCCCCGTCCCGGGAACAGCCGCCCGCGCAACCGACCACACACGCTCTTTCCTCCGGCACGATGGATTGCGACGCATATCGGGCATTTTTGCACTCCAATCCATCGAATATCGGCTGATTCCGATGGATTGGACCGCCAAATCCCGGATTCCGCACTCCAATCCATCGCCGGGAAAAATCGAGGCACCTGAAAACCGCATGATTCCAACAATCCGGAAATCACGGCAATCGGATTTCGATGGATTGGGCTGCATATCGGCGTTTTTGCACTCCGATCCATCGAATATCGGCTGATATCGATGGATCCGACCGTGAAAACGGGCTTTTTGCACTCCAATCCATCAGCATCAAACGGAAACCGGGCACATGACCAAATCACGCTCCCGCCGGCGGGGGGCTGTCAGCGGAGCTGACTGGGGGTGGGGTGGTTGAGTAAAGCACGAGCGGGTGGGATGGACGATGTGCGACCGTAGGCTAGCGGCCGGCTTGCCGGACGCGGGGCCGAACGGCCTTGAGTGTGTCGCACATCGTCCATTCCGGCAGCGTCACATGTCGAAGCGTTTTCACTCTAGCCTCGACACCAAGCCGTCGGGCGGAGACCGGGAGAAAGCACTCTCGGCCAACGCTTCGTCGGATACCTCATCAGACCGCCTGCGGCGGCCAGCTTCCCCTCCAAGGGGAAGCCCCGTCCCGGGAACAGACGCCCACGTCACGCAACCGCCCGCCCCGTCCCGGGAACAGCCGCCCACGTCAGTCGCCCACGTCACACAGCCGTCGGGCCGGAGACCGGGAGGTGCGGTGTCCGACCGTAGGCTAGCGGCCGGCTTGCCGGACGCGGGGCCGAACGGCCTTGAGTGTGTCGGACGCCGCACCGCCCGGTCGACCACACCCCGAAGAAAAGCCCTTTCGGCCAACGCTTCGTCGGATACCTCATCAGACCGCCTGCGGCGGCCAGCTTCCCTCCAAGGGGAAGCCCCGTCCCGGGAACAGCCGGCCCACGCAACCACACCATGCACGCCAACCCGCGGGCCACCCTACTGCCGTAGGAAGGAGCAGGCGATCCAGAGGCGGACGCGGGAGGCTTCGTTGCCGAGGTCGAGGCCGAGCAGGCGTTCGATCTTGTTCAGACGGTTCTCCACGGTGTGCCGGTGCACGTCGAGGCGTTTGGCGGTGGCACCGACGTTGAACGACGTGGCCAAGAGCTCGCGCATGGTGGCTAGCAGCGCCTCGGTCTCCTGCTTCGGCAGCCGGTAGAGGGGCCTGAGCAGCTCGCGCGAATAGACCACGGCGAGGTCGGGTCGGATCAGCTCGTGCACCGACATGTCGGAGAACGACCGGTCGGAGTCGTTGAGACGCCGTAGATGCAGGTCCTGCACGGCTTCGGGGAACCGGTATTCCATCGACTGCCACGACGAGCAGTCGCAGGCGCCGAAGTCGATGTCCTCCATGGTCAGCAGCGTGCCTTCCGCGGCTTCGGCCGCGTCCGCGCCGACCACCAGCCACAGGCGATGATCGTATTCGCCGAACAGGATGCGCCGCGCACCGACCGCGGACTGCGGATCGGCGTCCAATGCCGTGTACAGCCGGTCCACGGCCAGGGTCTCGCCGTCCACGCAGATCAGTCGCAGCGGCGGCTGGGGAATGTCGGGCCACAGTTCATCGGCCATCGGCAGCATCGCGTTGCCGTTGCCTTGGGCGAACGCGCCGATGCATGCGGACCGCAGACGCCGGATATGCCGTTCGCTCACCTTGAGCTGCGGCACCACCACCGACATCACGTCGGCGGCGACCATGGTCACCGATCTCAGCAACATGTCGATCTGATCGGTCTGCGCGGCCGATGCCACGACGATACCGACCAGACGGCCATGCGAGCCGTTGGAGTCGCGTACCACGCTGGCGCAGTAGTCGCGGCCGGCTTCGGAACCGAACAGCGTGGTCATGCCGGGGTTGGACTGTGCCTCCGCGGCCTTGGCGGCCAGTTTCATGGCCCAGTCCTGCGCCTGCTTGCCGAACGTGCGGTTGGAGATGTCGATCACCGTGCCGCTTGCGTCCACGTATGCGGCCCATCCGGAGACCAGTTTGGCGGTGATCGCGATCACGTCGTGGACGGAGTCGCCGCCGGCCGCCGCCTTGAGCACCTGACGCTGCAGCAGCGACGACTGGCGCATTACGTCGTCATGACGGTCGGTCAGGGCCCGGGAGACCGCTTTGGAGATCGGGGTGAACGGGATCTCCAGCGGGATCTCGAAGAGAGGCAGACCGGCCCGGTTGGCCGCGTCGATCAGGGCCATCGGCGTGGTCGGGTGCTTGACCGCCACGCCGAATCCGATGGCCACCACGCCGGCCTGGGCCAGCTGGGCCACGTAGGTGTCGCACCACTGACGGTAGGCCGCCGACGCCGATGAGAATCGGGCCGGCAGTCCCACCGCCTTGCGCGCGTTGACCAGCAGGGCGTGATCGTCTTCGGCGTCCATACCCTCCGTGGGGAAGTTCGCGCCGGTGGTGAGCAGCACCTCACCCGGTTCGCTCCACATGGCGATGTCGAGGATCTCCGCCGGGTGGACCCAGGAGATGCGGCGTTTCAGCGCGCCTTCGGCTCCCGGGCATACCAGACGCAGCTTGAGCGCCGGATCGGCCAGCAGCTGCTCCAGCGTGATGCCTTCGGCGGGGTCGTCGTTGCGGGTGAAGGTGGTGCTCATCGTATGCGGATCATCGTCGTGTACGGATCATCGTCGTGTACGTCGTATGCGGGTCAGCGGCCCTGCTCGGCCGACGCCAGCGACTCGTTGTAGTTCAGCACGGCGAGGGTACGGCGGGAACCGGCGAGGTTCTCCACGACCAGACGCTTGAGCGCCCGGTCGGCGTCCTCGTGCGCGGCCAGCCACTCGTCGCCGGCCTTCACCAGCGCGGCCGGGTCGGCGTAGCCCGGGTACAGGCCGTTGAGCAGCGTTTCCGCCATGTGGTAGGTCTTGTGCTTCCACACCCAGTCCACGGCCGTGAAGTATTCGGCCACGTACGGGTCGGCGAGCTCGCGGCTGTCGGTGCCGGAGAACGCGTAGGCCACGGCCTCCAGCTGCGAGTTGGTCAGCTCGTCGTTGTGCAGGGCCTGATCCCACGCCCAGCGCTTGGCGTCGACGGTGTTGATCGCGGCCTTGGCGCCGAACGCGAACTCACGGTTCTCGGTGGTGTCGCGGCGGGCGAGCTCGGCGTTGATGCCTTCGGCGTCGATCAGCCCCTGATCGGCGAGCGCGTGGACGAGCGACCAGCGCAGGTTGTTGTCGATCGCCAGTCCCGGCAGGGCGATGGAGCCGTCGAGCAGACCGCGCACGTGGGCTTCGAAGTCGGCGTCGTGACCGTAGCCGAGGTAGGCCTTGAGCAGCTGGAACTGGTTGTCGGAGCCGGCCGCGGCCTCGTTCGCGAGCGTCCACAGGCCTTCGGAGACCTGCTTGAGCACGTCGGCGCGGTGCGCGGCGGCCACGTAGTGGTGCGCGGTGGTGCTCATCTGGGCGAGGGCGTAGCGGAACGTGGTGGATTCGGTTTCGGTGGCGAGGGCCCTGAGGCTCACGTCGATGAAGTCCTTGGCGGGCAGTTCGCCGTCGCGGGTCATGTCCCACAGGCTCAGCCACACCGTGGCGCGGGTGAGCGCGTCGGTGAAGTCGGGCAGGTGGTTCAGCGCGAAGTCGAGCGAGGCGGCGTCGAGGCGCAGCTTGGTGTAGGTCAGGTCGTCGTCGTTCACCATGATGAACGCGGGACGCTTGAGGCCCTTGGCTTCGGCGATTTCGGTGAGTTCGCCGTCGACGTCGAGTTCGAAGCGCTTGGTGCGCACGACCTTGCCGGCATCGTCGAGGTCGTAGAAGCCGACGGCGAGGCGGTGCACGCGCAGCACGTCATGCTCGGCCGGGGCGCTCTGGCGCAGGGCGAGGCGTTCGATGGTGTCGTCAGTGGCGTCAGTGCCGTCGCCGTCATCCCCGGAGGCGGCGGTGTCGAGCTCGGTGGCGATGGTGTTGATGCCGGCGGATTCGAGCCACTGTCGGCTCCACGCCTTGAGGTCGCGGCCGCTGGTCTTCTCCAGTTCGCCGAGCAGGTCGGCGAGCGTGGCGTTGCCGTACGCGTGGGAGGTGAGGTAGTTGTGGATGCCCTGGAAGAACTGTTCGCGGCCCACGTAGAACACGAGCTGCTTCAGCACGGAGGCGCCCTTGGCGTAGGTGATGCCGTCGAAGTTCACGTAGGTGTCGTTGAGGTCGTTAATCGGCGCGACGATCGGGTGCGTGGTGGGCAGCTGGTCCTGACGCAGG
Source organism: Bifidobacterium simiarum (assembly GCF_002802905.1). Lineage (GTDB taxonomy): Bacteria > Actinomycetota > Actinomycetes > Actinomycetales > Bifidobacteriaceae > Galliscardovia > Galliscardovia simiarum. The sequence goes on along the minus strand of NZ_PEBK01000001.1, from coordinate 21,815 downwards.
GCCCAGCTTTTCTCGCCGGCGCAGAACGTGGCCCAGTCGTTCGACCAGTCGGTGGCTTCGGCGGTGGCGAGCGTGGACATGAACTCGGCGAACGACTCGTTGAGCCACAGGTCGTTCCACCACTTCATGGTCACGAGGTCGCCGAACCACATGTGGGCGAGCTCGTGCAACACGGTTTCCACGCGGCGGTTGGCGAGCGCGTCAGTCACTTTGGATTCGAACACGTAGGAGTCGCGGATCGTCACGGTGCCGATGTTCTCCATGGCGCCGGCATTGTATTCGGGCACGAACAGCTGGTCGTACTTGCTGTACGGGTAGGGCACGTCCCACTGCGCGTTGTAGAAGGCGAAGCCCTTCTTGGTGATGTCGAACAGGTAGTCGACGTCCTTGGCCATGGCGTCCTTGAGGGCCTGACGGCAGTAGATGCCCATCGGCACGGTGCGGCCGTCCTCGTTGGCGTATTCGGTGTGCCAGCTGGCGTAGGGACCGGCGACGAGCGCGGTGAGGTAGGAGCTCATGCGCGGGGTGGTGGCGAAGGTCCAGCGCTTGGCGGTTTCGGGTTCGTGGTCGCCCAGCGTGCCGGCGTCGGTGAGTCGGTCGACGTGTTCCACGGACTCGACCACGCCGTTGGAGATCACGTCCCATGACTGCGGCGCGGTGACGCGGAAGTCGAAGGTGGCCTTGATGTCGGGCTGGTCGAACACGGCGAACACGCGGCGGGCGTCCGGCACCTCGAACTGGGTGTAGAGGTACACGTTGCCGTCGGAGGGGTCGACGCTGCGGTGCAGACCCTCTCCGGTGGTGGAGTACAGGCAGTCGGCCTTCACGGTCACGGTGTTGTGATCGGCCAGATCGTCAAGGGCGATGCGGGAGTCGGCCACCACGTCGGCGGGCAGTTCGCGCCCGTTGAGCGTGACGGACGACACGGTATCGGCGATGAGATCAAGGAACGTCGAGGATCCCGCCTCGGCGTCGAAGGTGATCTCGGTAACGGATCCGAAGGTCTTCGCCCCCCGGGTCAGATCGAGATCGATCGTATAGGCGGCGTCGGAGACGATCGCGGACCGCTCCTCGGCCTCCGTCCTCGTAAGATTGGCTCCCGGCATGATGTACTCCCCCTCTGTTTTGGTGTGCGGTATGATATCGCCCCCGCCGGCGGGTGCTGTCTGCCATCAGGCAGACTGGGGGTGGTCGGACTTCCTAGGGATTCGACCACCCCCAGTCACGGCATTCGCCGTGCCAGCCCCCGCCAGCGGGGGCCTAAATTACTGAGTCACGGATGTACTGGATCAGTTTTCGACGTCCTGGGCGATGTCGGCCACGACGGGCACGATCATCGGACGGCGGTGCAGCTTGCGGGACACCCAGCTGCCCAGCGTGCGGCGCATGATCTGCTGCAGCTGGTGGGTGTTCTTGGTGCCGCGGATCATGGCGTCCTCGAGGTTCTCCACGATCTGCGAGTGCACCTGCTCGAATTCGCTTTCGTCCTCGGCCACCGCGTTGAGGTAGATCTTCGGTCCGGAAACGACTTCGGAGGTTTCGGTGTCGACCACGACGAAGCTGGAGACGAAGCCCTCGGTGCCGAGGATGCGGCGCTTCTCGAGCTCCTCGTCGGTCAGCTCGCCGACCGAGTCGCCGTCCACGTACACGTAGTTGCAGGGCACGGAACCGACGATCGCGGCCTGACCGTGGTAGAGGTCGACCACGTCGCCGTCTTCGGCTAGCACCACGTTCTGCGGGTCCACGCCGGTCTTCACGGCCAGCAGGCCGTTGGCCACGAGGTGACGGTTCTCGCCGTGGATCGGCATGGCGCACTTGGGCTTGACGATGTTGTACATGTACAGCAGCTCGCCCTCGTTGCAGTGTCCGGAGACGTGCACGGCCGCGTTGTCGCGGTTGACCACGCGGGCGCCGAGCTGCACGAGCTTGTTGATCACCTTGTATACGCCGTGCTCGTTGCCCGGGATCAGGGAGCTGGCGAGGATCACGGTGTCGAACTCGTTGATCTTGATGTACGGGTGGTTGCCGTCGGCGATGCGGCCGAGCGCGGCCATCGGCTCGCCCTGGGAGCCGGTGCACATGAACACGAGCTTGTCGTCCTGCACGTCGTCGGCCTGCTTCATGTCGATCACGGTGTCCTCCGGAATGTGGAGGTATCCCAGATCGGAGGCGATGCCCATGTTGCGCACCATGGAACGGCCGACGAACACGACCTTGCGGCCATACTTGTGGGCGGCGTCCACGACCTGCTGCACGCGGTGCACGTGGCTGGAGAAGCTGGCGACGATGATCTTGCGGCTGGCTTCGGCGAACACGCGGTCGAGCGCCGGGCCGATCGAGGTTTCGGGCTTGACGAAGCCGGGCACCTCGGCGTTGGTGGAGTCCATCATCAGCAGGTCCACGCCGCGCTCGCCGAGCTTGCCGAATTCGACGAGATCGGTGATCTTGTGGTCGAGCGGCAGCTGGTCGAGCTTGATGTCGCCGGTGTCGATCAGGCTGCCGGCCGGGGTCTGCACGAACACGGCGAGGGCGTCGGGGATCGAGTGGGTGACGGTGACGAACTCGAGGTTGAACGGGCCGACCTTGAGCTTGTCACGGCCTTCGACCTGCACCTTGGTGGGGTTGATGTGGTGTTCCTTGCACTTGGCGTCCACGAAACCGAGCGTGAGTTTGGAGCCGATGAGCGGGATGTCCGGACGCAGCTTGAGCAGGTACGGCACGCCGCCGATGTGGTCCTCGTGGCCGTGGGTGAGCACCAGCGCCTCGACCTTGTCGAGACGGTCCTTGATGTAGTTGAAGTCAGGCAGGATCAGGTCGACGCCCGGCTGCTCCTCCTCGGGGAAGAGCACGCCGCAGTCGATGAGCAGCAGGTGACCGTTGTATTCGATCACGTTCATGTTGCGGCCGATCTCGCCGAGACCGCCCAGCGGGGTGATGCGCATCGAGCCCTTGCGGTACTTCGGAGGCGTTACGAGACGCTTCTCGGTGCTGGTGTTCTGGGCGGCGTTGGGGTTGCGGCGCTGGCCGCCTCGACGGCCGCCGCGGGAGTTTCGTGTATTGCGTTTGCTGTTGTTCTTCTTTTCAGTAGCCATTCTTTTCGTTGTTTCTTATTTCTGTGCCCCCGCCTTTGCGGAGGCGACGATGGTTCGGGAGCTCCCGGCGTTCGCGGGGTTCCCGGTCGGAGGATCCCGTCAGAGCAGTCCCGCGGCGCGCATGCCGGCTTCGGCCTTGGCGAGCTGCTCGGCGTTCGGCCCGATGTTGGGCAGACGCATCGTGGTGTCGGGAATGTAGCCCTTGACCTTGCAGGCGGCCTTGGCCATTACGGCCTGATAGCCGTCGCCATTGAGGGAGTGCACCAGCGGCGCGAGCTGGTTGGCGAGACGGCGGGCGGTGGCGATGTCGCCGGTGTTGAACGCCTCGACCAGCTGACGCATCGGGGAGCTGGCCACATGGGCGATCACCGAGATGATGCCCACGGCGCCGATGGAGAGGAACGGCAGGAACAGGCCGTCGTCGCCGGAGTACCAGGCGAGACCGGTGCGCTGCTGCTTTTCGACGGCCGCGGCGAGATCGCCGGTGGCGTCCTTGACGGCCTTGACGTGATCGAGCTCGGCGAGACGATCATAAGTTTCGATCTTCACCTTCAGTCCGGTACGGCCCGGCACATCGTAGACGATGATCGGCTTCTCGGCCACTTCGTTCACGGCCTTGTAGTGGCCGACGATGCCTTCCTGGCTCGGACGGGAATAGTACGGCATGACGACGAGCACCGCGTCGGCGCCCGCCTCCTGGGTCTGCTCGACCATGCGCACGGTGTGGGCGGTGTCGTTGGAGCCGGCGCCGGAGATCACCGGCACGTCCACGGCCTCCTTGACAGCCTTGACCAGCGCCACCTTCTCGTCCATGTGGGTCACCGGGGATTCGCCCGTGGTGCCGTTGACGACCAGTCCGTCCGCACCGTCGGCCACCAGATGCTTGGCCAGCGTCTGCGCGGCCTCGTAATCCACGTGGCCGTCGGCGGTCATCGGGGTGACCATAGCGGGAAGGATACGCCCGAACGGGGCAGGATCAAGAAGATGCATTTCACCGTCACTCATAGTGTTCAACTTAGCTACCGCCGCAGACGAGCGGAAGACGGTCCGCCGATTCCTTCCGAATGGCGAACACGGCGGATGGATGGAGACACGCATGCTTCGCGACCGGAGGCGGATGAGGTATTGCCATTGCGGGTCTTGACGTCGACGGCATGGCTGCTTCACGGTCTGAGGAGGATGAGGCATGCGCCGCTCAAGACACTCAGGGCCGTTCGGCCTCACTCCGGCGTCTGCACGGCAAGCCTAGCAGACGCCTCCGTTGCCTACGCTTGAGCGGCGCATGCCTCATCCTTGGGCCCGCATGTTGGGCCCAGCACTCCTTGGGCTCATATGGCGGGACGCTTCAGCGGGTAGGGGTTCGACCACCCTCAGTCATGCTCCGCATGACAGCTCCCGCCGGCGGGAGCGAAGGATTTGCCCCGACATCTTGTACGACGTACGCCCGTAGGGGCGTACTGCTACGAACAGTCCACCGGACTGTTCGTCCCGCGGAGGCCAAGACAAGACCTTGCGTTCACGACCTTGCTCCCGCCGGCGGGAGCTGTCCGGCCATGCCGGACTGAGGGTGGCCAAAATCACAGGGTGTCCAAATCCCCAACCTCATCCGTAGTCGGAGCATAACGCGTGCGGCGTCAAGGCGCAGGGAACGAAGGCGTATTCCAATACGTCGAGTTCCCTGCAACGCAGACGACGCTCCCCATAAACCCTACGGTCGTAGGTAGTCGGAGCATAACGCGTGCGGCGTCAAGGCGCGGCAGGCGAAGGCGTATTCCATACGTCGAGTCTGCCGCAACGCAGACGACGCTCCCCATAACCCCACGGTCATAGGTAGTCGGAGCATAACGCGTGCGGCGTCAAGGCGCGGCAGGCGAAGGCGTATCTCATACGTCGAGTCTGCCGCAACGCAGACGACGCTCCGTTATGCTCCGACTACAAATCGAGGAAGGTGTCGAGGCCGATAGTAAGCCCCGCATGCCCGCTGACCTTGCGGACGGCGAGCAGCACGCCGGGCATGAAGGATCCGCGGTCGAAGCAGTCGGAGCGGATGGAGAGCTGTTCGCCGGGGTTGCCGAGGAGGACTTCTTCGTGGGCGTTGAGGCCGCGGAGGCGGACGGCGTGGACGTGGATGCCGTCGACGACCTGGCCGCGGGAGCCGCCGTCGGTTTCGGTGGCGTCGGGGACGGGGCCGAGGCCGGCGGCACGACGGGCGTCGGCGATGGTGTGGGCGGTGTGGATGGCAGTGCCGCTGGGGGCGTCGACTTTGTTCGGGTGGTGCAGTTCGACGACTTCGGCGGATTCGAAGTATTTGGCGGCGAGTCCGGCGAAGTAGTCGGCTAGGACGGCGGAGATCGCGAAGTTCGGGGCGATGAAGACGGCTTGGTCGGCGCGCGGGGCGTTGGCGAGAGCGGCGCGTACCTGGTCGAGTTTGTCGTCGGTCCAGCCGGTGGTGCCGACGACCACGTCGACGCCTTGGGAGATCAGGGTCAGTACGTTGCTGAGGGAGACGCTCGGTACGGTGAATTCCACGACGACGTCGGTGTTGTCGGGGCTGATCTCGGTCAGGTCGTTGCCGGCGTCCAGCGTCAACGCGAGTTCGGTGTCGGCCGCGTCGGTTACGGCTTTCACGACGTTGGCGCCCATGCGTCCTTTGGCACCGACCACCGATACCCTGATCCGTCCTGTCTCGTTCGCCATATCCGCTCCTTACTGTCTTTGTTATCTGAATATCCGATACGGTCTGTCTTCCAACCTACCGCACGCCGTGCCTTGACCGGGGAAATGGTCTTCTGCGTGGACAGATCGTCCGGCCTCCCGTCCCGACAGACCGTACGGCTTTCCGCCTGATCAGATCAGTGGATAATCTTGTGGTTGAAGCGTGGCGCCGCTCGGCCTATCGTGAAATCATGACGAAATCCGCTGCCGCGAACATCCGACCGATCCACGAGCACGGGGCCAATGTGCTTTACCAGCATGGCACGCTCGCCCAGCTGGTGCCCGGACTGCTCGAGGGCACCACCACCATCGGCGATCTGCTCACGCACGGCGACACCGGCATCGGCACGGGCGAAGGACTGGACGGCGAACTGATCATCCTCGATGGCGTGGCCTACAAGATCGGCCAGTCCGGCGTGGCCGAGATCCTGCCCGACGATTTCACCGTCCCGTTCGCCAGCGTGCACCGCGCCGCGTTCCAGTATCAGTGCGAGCGCGCCGACATCGGTCTGGAGGATCTCAACAGGAAGATCGTGGAGGCCAACGGCCGGGCGAATACGTTCTTCGCGGTGATCATGCGCGGTACGTTCAGTTTCATCAAGACCCGCGCGGTCATCAAGCAGCAGGCGCCTTATCCCACGCTGGAGCAGGTGGCCGACCAACAGGCCATGTTCCTCGGCCATGACGTGAAGGGCACGATGCTCGGCTACTTCTCCCCGCTGATGTTCAACGGCGCGGCGGTGGCCGGGTTCCATGAGCATTTCCTTGCCGACGACCGTTCGATCGGCGGCCATGTGCTCGACGCGGTATTGGAGCGCGGCGACATCCTGAGTCAGGTGTTCGACACGCTGGTGCAGCATCTGCCGGTCGACAACCCCGAATACCGCAGCCACGATTTTTCGAACGATCCGATCGCCGAGGCCATCGCCAAGGCCGAATGAGAGTTCCGACCCCGGTCGCCCCACAGTCGGTCACGGTCGGCCCCCGGTTTTTGGCAAATCCAAGCTTGAGGAGCCCGAAAACCGGCCGTTCAAGCTTGGAATGACCAAAAACCGCCGCAACCGCCTCAATCACCGTACGAACTCGCCGGCGGGTTGCCGAGTCGAGGGGTATCGGTTAGGGTCTAGCTGACGCGAAAGCTAAGCCGCCTGCGACGGACGATGAGGGAAGTCCGGAAGTCCGATCGTGGAAAACTTGCCCATCGGATGGAATGCCGGCAGGCAGGTCCATAGGTCCGGGTCCAGCAGGTCCGACCGGCCCACCGATCCGAGCCCACCGATCCGGCCCACGGGTTCCATAGGTCCGGGTCCATAGGTCCGGGTCCGTAGATCCGGGTCCGTAGGTCCATAGGTCCGATGGTGAACCTATCCGCGCGACAGATATCGAGAAGTGAACGACATGAAGAGTGTGCAGCATCAGACCATTCGGAAGACGCCGAACACGAATCGCACCGACCCCCAGACCACCGATCCCCGGAAACGAGCCCACTCACCGTACGTCCTGATCTTCCGGACGCCCGGTGCCAAGGCATTCTCGGCGGCGGCTGCCGTGGCCAGACTGCCCATTTCGATGATGGGTCTCGGCATCGTGCTGGCCCTGAACAACATCTACGACAATTGGACCGTGGCCGGCACCATGAGCGCGGTCTACGTGTTCGCCGCCGCCGTGGTCACCCCGTTCTACGCCCGCCTGTTCGACCGGTTCGGCCAGCGCAAGGTCGGCCGCGTGGCGCTGATCCTGCAGGTCATCGCCATGCTGACGTTTGCGCTGGGGGCCCTGTTGCGCATCCCCATCTCCGCGCTGTTCGTACTGGCCGCGCTCATGGGCGTCACCCAGTTCGCGTTCGGCGCGCTGGTGCGCACCCGCTGGGCGTGGGCGCTGCGCGGCGAAAAGGACGACACGCTACTGAACACCGCCTACGCCTTCGAATCCGCGATCGACGAGACGGTGTTCATCCTCGGCCCGATTCTCGCCGCGTTCCTCGCCACCTCGGTGCACCCGGTCTCCCAGCTGGTCGTGCCGGCCCTGTGCGCACTGGTCGGCGGCATGGTGTTCTTCTCGCTGAAATCCACCCAGCCGCCGGTGGTCGCCACGCTTACCGATGTCGAGGCCGCCGCCGGGACCGACGGCTCAGGCAGCGTGGTGGGCCGGGGCGGCAACGTGCGCGCCGGCGAGGGCTCGCGCAAGATCAGCACCCGTCGCCACGTCCGAAGCGCATTGACGTACCCCGGCATCGCCCTGCTGGTTCTGGTGTTCGTCGCGTTCAACATGAGCTTCTCCGCCTTCGACGTGTCGGTGACCGCCATCACCAAGTCGATGGGGCTGGAGAGGATCGTCGGCCTGCAGCTGGCGCTGTTCGCGGTCGGCTCGCTCATCGGCGCGCTGATCTTCGGCTCGATCAGGCTCAAGGGCTCGCATTGGAGCCATATGGTGATCCTGCTCGCCGCGCTTTCGCTCTGGTACGTCGGATTCCGTCTGAGCGCCGACAATCTCGTCCTGCTGGGCGTGCTCGAGGTGTTCGCCGGCATGTTCGTGGCCCCGTCGTTCGCCACGGGCAATCTCATCGTGAAGAACATCGTTCCCGACGAATCGCTTACCGAGGGACTCTCATGGCTGGGCACCGGCAATTCGATCGGCGTCTCCCTCGGTTCGTCGGTCGCCGGCGTGGTGCTCGACTCGTTCGGCACCCATGCCGGCATGTGGATTCCCTTCGTCGCCACCGCCTGTTCGGTGCCACTCGCCGCAATCGCCTGGCTGCTCGCCCGACGCCGCCGGTGACCGGGGTCTCGATCACAGGGTCCGGGCAGATCACAGGGTCTTGGCCGGAACCGTTTTAGTCGGAACCGTCTTGGCCGGAACCGTCTTGATCCAAGCCGTCACAGGGTCTTGGTCAGGGCGATCAGCAGAATGCCGATGACCACCAAGGTCAGGCCGACCGATACGGAGATCTTCTCCTTGCGCGTCTTGCTCTCGTGGAGGAACACCATGCCGCCGATCGTCGAGATGATCAGTCCCATCTGCGACATCGGGAAGGCGATGGCCACGCCGAGCCGGGCGTCGGAGATCATGAGGATGAGGTTGCCGATGCCCCAGAGCACGCCAGGGATCAGCAGCAGCGCGGTCTGACGGGTGAGCTTGTTCGGTTCGCGGCCGCCGATCACCAGACCGCCGACGAACATGCCGACCGCCTGCGGCAGCATGGCATCGAACGAGTTGATCGCGAAGATCTGGATGATCGCCACATAGCCGACGTAGCCGATCGACGAGATCGTGATGACGGTCAGGCCCGTGATCATGCTGTTCGCCTTCGTGTCGCCGTCATCGACGCCGCCCTCGACGCCTTTCCGCTCCACATATGAGGTGAACGCCACGCCGATGATGAACAGCGCGATCGCGGAGAATCCCACGGTTTTCGCCGGCGTGGACGCCCAGTCGCCGAGGAACAGCACGCCGACCAGACCGGTGCCGACCAGCTGCTCGCCGGTGGAGATGGGCATGGTGCTGGAAACGCCGATCTCCTTGAATCCGCAGATCTGCCCGTAGCAGCCGATGGTCCACAGGATTCCGGACAGGAAGCTGATCAGGACCGTCAGCCAGGTGTAGGAATGCGGCACGAACGGGAAGGCCGCCGCCGCGAATACCAGACATCCCGCGGTGACGCCGAGAATCTGACGCCGTGACGAGCCTCCGATCACCGGCAGGATCAGGGCGTAGATGCCCCAGAGCAACGAAGGCGTGGCGGCCAGTATCAGGTCCATGGTTGTTCTCTCCCCTATTTTGAACGATCTAAACTGATTGATCGACCATCAGTGTACCGTATCCCCGACAGATCCCACCCGAGTTCTCTCCTTCGGAGGCCCCATACGACGGTTTTTGGCAAATCCAAGCTTGAGGAACCCGAAAACCGGCTGTTCAAGCTTGGATTTGCCAAGAAACCGATTTCCTCCTCCAACAACCTCCGACCTCCATACCTCCCCGGATTCGATGTGGATAACGGCACGTTCATGCACATACCCCAGGAACGATGGACACCGAACGGGCCATCACCGTATCGTCGGGTCATGAGACGGAACAGCACCCTTGACGCCATGCTGGATACGGCGGAGGCCAACGGTCTTTGCCTGTGGAGCGGAACCGAAGTCCAACGTCAGATCCTGCGTCGCCGGGTCACCATCGGCGAGCTGACGGCGGTCGGAGCGCAATGCTATGCGCGAACATCATATTGGCAGGCGCTTTCGGCCGAGGACCGGCTCAGACACCTCACCCGGTCACTGACCCTCATGCATCCGAAATGGGTGTTCGGCGGATCCACTGCGGCGACCCTGCTGAACATCTGCGACTCGACCCGACACATGCGCAAACTCCATCGTGTTATCGACGGCAACCGAGTGCCCCGAAGTACCGGCATCATCGTCAACCATTACATCGAGGAGACGGCTCCGATCATTATCGATGGCGCCCGGGTCACTCCGTTGGACAGAACCGCGTTTGACTGCGCCCGGTGGCTCGGCTTCCCCGATGCGATCGCCATCATCGACTCGATATTGCGGCAACGGCTGCGGACCAAATCGCAGTTGGACCGATCGTTCCGACTGACCAATGGCAAATACCGGAACCGTGCTCTGCACGTCCTGAACTGGGCCACCGGACGAACCGACAACGGCGGCGAGTCCTTTTCCTATGGGGTAATCCTCGAGGAGAGGTTCATGCAGCCGCAGCTGCAGGTGGTCATGCCCTGCCATAACGAATACGGCAATCATGACCGCGTCGATTTTCTCTGGAAGACACCTGACGGTCGGATCATCGTCGCCGAGCTTGACGGCAGGATCAAGTATCGAGACGCTTCGATGTACGTGAACGGCAGCCTACCGGAGACGATCATCGCGGAAAAGGAACGGGAGGAGCGGATACGAATGGAGGTCGACGGATTCGTCCGGTTCTCGTTCGCCGAGGCATACCGGCGGACCCCATTGATCCGGAAACTGGAATGGGCCGGAGTCCCCCGTACGACCGATTTCCGATCTCCATAGAGGTCCGACTCCCGGTTTTTGGCAAATCCAAGCTTGAGGAGACCTGAAAACGGCCGTTCAAGCTTGGATTTGCCAAGAAAACGAATCATCAGTTGATATCGACCTCAAATTTCAGTATGAGGGCGAGGCTGAAAGCAACGGCCAGACCCAACAGACAGGAAATCAGATACACGACGAATCCATCACCGACGAAAATCGGCAGGGCCGCGAGACTCGGGAACGCGAAGGCCGAGGCCTGCGCTCCGGAAAATCCGGCGAGCGCGCCACCGATCGCGCCACCTGCACACACCGCGATCATCGGCTTCTTCCGGGGAAGATTCACGCCGAACATGGCGGGCTCGGTAATGCCGAACAACGCCGACAGTCCGGCGGAGGCACAGGTGGAGCGGAATGCCGCGTCATGGCTTTTCACCATGACGGCGAGTGCGGCGCCTGCCTGGGCGAATACCGCCGGTCCCATGAGAGCGAGCACGGTATCATGCCCGGAGACCGCGATATTGTTCATGCCGATGAGAATCAGGCTCCAGTGGAATCCGAAGATCACCATGGGCTGTACCGCTCCGCCGAGCAACAGTCCGGCCACTATGGGAGACAGCGCATACACCCATTCGTACCCTGCTGCCAGCCCATCGCCTACGACCTTGCCGAACGGTCCGAACGCGAACAGCGTCACCATGCTCACGACGACGATCGCGATCATCGGGGTGAGGAATCCGCGCACCATCGCCGGCAGGATGCGGTCCAGTCCACGTTCGACGAACACCAGCAATCCCACGGCCATGATGATGGGAATGACGCTCGACTGGTATTTCACGCCGAGAATCGGAAGCCCCAGAAAAGTCACCGTCGTTCCCGCCGACTGCACTGCCACCAGATTCGGATACAGCATCACTCCGGCCACGACGACCGCGGTGAACGGGTTGGCCCCGAACTGTTTGGCCGCCGTATACGCCAGGAACACGGGAAGGAAGGTGAACAGGCTCGAGGCCATGGCGTCACAGACCAGATAGGTTCCGCTTGCCTGCTCCAGCAATCCCGTACCGCTGAGGATGACCAGCAGTCCCTTCATGATTCCGGCGGCGGACAGCAGGTTTACGATGGGCAGGAAGATACCCGATATGCCGTCGATGATGACGGCGAGCAGCCCCTTGCGCCCGTCGGTCTTCGCCCCTACGACTTCGGAAATGCCCGCGGAGGCCGAATCCGCGGATTCGGCGGAATGCAGGTCGATCGCGGCGCTCATGCCGGCACGACCTCTCGCACGGTATCGAAGGTCTCAGTGACCTCGGTGTTCTTCGCATCGGCAAGATAGCATTGCAACGCACCGACAAGGTTGGCATCGTTCTGGAACTTGCAGGTGACGACCTCGGCCTGCGCGACATGATACGGGCAGTAGGCATACAGTCGGTTGAGATTGGTGCGGATGGCATCGATCAGCGTCGGCTGCGCGGAGATTCCCCCTCCGATGGCGAATCGGTCGGGATCGAGCACATTCTGGATGTTGAAGATCTGAATGGCCACTTCATGGGCGAATTTGTCGAGACATGAGCGCGCATCGGGATCGCCGTCCTCCACTGCCTGGAAGAATCGGATGCCGTCGACCTGTTCGACCGGCAGCCCCTTGATCTTCGCATAGCGATCGCACAGGCTGAGGGTGCTGCACTGATTGCCCCATACGCCTTCGATGCTGGGGTCGACGCTGCGTGACGTGATGATGTAGCTTACCTCGCCGGCGGAGAAATGCTTACCACGGTACAGTTCACGGTCCTTGACGAATCCGCCGCCGACCATGGTGCCGAAGATCAGCGCGAATCCGTTGCGCACATCCTTGAGGCTGCCGACGGTCGCTTCGGCCATGACCGCGCATTTGGCGTCGTTCTCCAGCACGATGCGTACCGGGCAACGCTGATACAGCGCGTGTCGCAGGTAGAAGTCGTCGTTGTACCGCAGGGCACCGCCCATGACGACGTAGCCGTTTTCGGAGTCGATGATGCCGGGAAGGGAAATGGCCATGCCGTCGAGATTGAAGTGCTCTCCTTCTTGTCGATAGAGATCCGCGAGCTTCTCGATAAGCTCGTTACGACTGTTTTGCGGCGTCTCGATCTTTCCTCGGGAAAGAATGATGCCGTCGTCGCTCATGGTGGCATATTTGATGAAGGTGCCGCCGATATCGATGGTAAGAACGTTCATGATAATGCTCCTTTGCATTATGGTTCATAGAGAGAAGCCATCGATGCCGGCCGATCATCACGATGGAAGAAAGGAATCCATGATGGTCCGGTCTCAACATCGATGGCATGTCCGGCCGCCACGCTGCGGCCGGCTGGGTTGTCATGGCATTCGCGATTCGAATGCCATCAGCAGGTGGCCATGGTCTTGCCCGCGCCGGCAAGGCCTTCGAAATCGGCGGTGAAGGCGTCGACCGCCGCATCGATGGCGGCGTTCTTCACCAGTCCGTCGATCACCGAGGAGGCCACGGTGGAGGCGCCTACGCCATGTCTGGCAAGTTCAAGCACCTGCTGGGAGTTCTTGAAGCTGGCCGCGAGCACGTTGCAGTCGAGACCATTGGCCCGGAAGATGTCATGAATGGAACAGGCGACGGCCACGCCGTCATATCCCATATTGTCGATGCGATTGATGTAGGGGGCAGCATATGAGGCTCCTGACTTGGCGGCGATGAACGCCTGCAATGGTGTGTAAACGGCCGTGGCGGTGATGGGCACGCCAGCGGAGGACAGCGTCTTCATGGCTTTGAAGCCTTCGGGAACGCTGGGGACCTTGGCGAAGGTATTCGGACCGAGCTCGCCGACGATGCGTTTGGCATCCTCGATCATGCCGGCGGCGTCGCGGGCGACGACCTGGGCGTGAAGTTCGGCACCGGAACCGATGATGGAGCGAATCTCCCTGAGCGCGTCGAACGGCTGACGCCCGGACTTCGCCAGGATTGAGGGATTGGTGGTCACGCCGTCGATGGGATAGTAGTCGACCAGACGGGTGATGGCGTCCACATCGGCGTCATCGATAAGCAGCTTCATGGTATTTCCTTTCATTACTGCTGGTTTGATGGACCTTGATGAATGGCGTATCGGTTATGCCGACGCTCAGAGCGTCTGCCTCAGAGCGTCTGCTCGGTACGTTCGATGATGTCGTTCTGCGTGGCTCGGGAGAGTACGGTGAAGAACGCGCTGTATCCGGCGACGCGAACGATGAGATCACGATGACGTTCGGGATGCTTCTGCGCGTCGATCAGCGTATCGCGGGAAACCACGTTGTACTGCACGTGATAGCCATGCAGACGGTCGAAGAACGTGCGGGTGGCGAAGGCAAGCTTCCTCCTGTTCTCCGGCTTGGCGAGCACCTGCGGCGTCATCTTCTGGTTGAGCAGCACGCCACCGGTGATGTCCTCCGTCGGCAGTTTGGAAACGCTCTTGAACACGGCGGTGGGACCATACAGATCCGCACCATGCGAGGGGCTGCACCCCTCGGCCAGCGCCTCCCCCGCCTTACGGCCATCGGGAGTGGCGAGGGTGCCGGCGCCTTGCGGCACGTTGGCGGAGATGGAGCTGGTGCCCGCATAGTACACACCGCCGATAGGACCGCGGCCGTATCGGGTGTTGTGATACTTCTTCATCTCATCGATGTAGATGTCGTATGCCTGCCGGATCAGCGAGTCGACGTAGTCGTCGTCATTGCCGTATTTCGGGGCTTGCTGCAGCAGTTGGCGAATCCTCTCGTTGGTCGACCCTTCGAAGTTCGCCTCAAGCGCATCCCAGAGTTCAGCGGGAGTCACGGCCCTGTCCTCGAAGACCACCTTCTTCATCGCAGCGAGACTGTCGGCCAGATTGGCGATGCCCACCTGCAGATCCGAGATGAAATCGTAGACCGAACCACCCTCCTTCATATTGAGGCCGCGTTCGATGCAGTCGTCGGTCAGGGCGGAGCAGAGGATGTCGGCGGTGTCCTGTTCGAGCACCATGTCGCAGGTGGCGTCGATGATCACGCACTGGCGTGCCATTTCACGGATGACCTTGTCCCAGCAGGCCATGACCTGTTCGAAGCTGGTGAAGTCACGGAAGTGTCCGATGCCTTCCACGAGCTTGGTGCCGCTTGCGGGGTCGACGCCGTCATTCATGGCGATGAGCAGCGCCTTCGGGAAGTTCAGGAAGCTCATGCCCGTGCACCGGTAGCCCCACTTGCCGGGGACCGCGGTCTCCACGCATCCGATGGCACTGTAGTTATAGGCGTCCTCCCGCTTCACACCCTTGCTGATGAAGCTGGGGATGATGACCTCGTCGTCGTTGAACGCCGGCATGCCGAACCCGCAACGCACGACCTCGATGCATTCGTTCATGAAGTCGTCGGGAAGATTCGCATGGTAGCGGACGGTGAGGTTCGGCTGAGTCAGGTGGCATTGCGCCACGGTCTTGAGGATCAGCCAGCTCATTGGGTTCGTGGCATCCACGGGATCGCCGTCCACGAGCTTCTGACCGCCGACGGTGACGTTCTGGTAAAGCGGGGAGCCTGCGGAGAACTGCGTGTGGCTCCAAGAGCGGATCTTGTTGATGGTGTAGGTCTTGAGCCACAGGTTGCTCATGAGTTCGGCAGCTTCATCCTCGGTGATGCGACCGGCTTTGAGATCGGCCTCGTAGAACGGATCGAGGTACTGGTCCATACGGCCGTACGATAGGCTATGGCCGTTGGATTCGATCTGCAGCACGAGATGCACCAGCCATACGGACTGTACCGCCTCTCGCAGGGTGCGCGCCGGCTCATAGGGCACGCGGTCGAGTGCCGCGGCCATTTGTTCGAGCTCGCGGGCACGATCCGGCGAGGCGGTTGCCGCCTGCTGCCGGGCCAGTGCGGCGTACCGTCCGGCAAACGTACGCATGGCATCGACCACCATGAGAATCGCACGGTAGAAGTAGCTCTTGTGGATGTTGCGGTAGTCTGTGAGGTCGAGTTCGTCGAGCTTGCGCTTCGCCCGCATCGCGTATCCTTTGAGACCCTGCGACAGCACGCCGGCGTAGTTCACGGCACAGTGGGCATCTCCCGAAGTGATGTTGCCCTCGGACTTGATGATGCCGAGATCATAGAACAGCTTGGAATGCGGAGGAAATGCCGCCAGGCCGCGATCGAGCAGCGTGTTGTGCTCCCAGAACGGCGCGATGGAACGAAGCTTCTCCTTGTTCTCCTCGGTGATGGTGAACCGGTCGCCGTCACGCTTGTCGAACTTGTCGAGTTCGTCGATCACCCAGCTCATGGCGTATTCGGGGAAGATCGGGGCGCCACGGTTGGTGGACGCCTGATTTCCGGCGATCAGCGTTTCGGGCTCGATGAAGATGGTCATCTCCTCAAGCACACGCTTGAGCATGATCGCACGCTTCAGCGCGAGCGGCTGGTCGGCATTGTCGCGGTAGACCTCGGTGGTGATCATCGCACGCTCGACGTCGACCTGAGGCTCGGCGTCGAGAAGCTGGTCGCGTAGCGAGTTCATTCGCGGGGTAAGTCTGCCGAAGTGTTCTTCGTTCATGACCGTCCGTCCTTTCTAATTGCCGTTTACTTCACTGCATTGGGATGCACTCGGCGACATCGTTATCGTTGGTCGTCATCTATGCCGTGCGGCTTTGACAATCATCAATATATCGAAACAAATTTTGATTGTCAATTTTCGTAATAACTTTTACTTTCATTCGAAAGTAAAAAAGAATTTAAATGATCTAAAAGCCAACAAAAGCAACGAATTCCCCCACTCGACCACCGCAGCGACAGACCGATCGGCCGGCGTGTCGGCGGCCACCGCATATGAAAAAAGGCCGGGGCGGAAAACCCGGCCATGTCAGTCCCAGGTCACGTCAGACGGTGACCAGGGCGATCCCCGCGTCGGCAAGCGAACCGGCGACTTTCACACCGACGCTCGCGTCGGTGACGACCATGCAGTCAAGCCCGTTGAAATCCAAAGGAACCGTCGAACGCTTGGAAAACTTCTCGCTTTCCGTCACCACGGCAACCCTGCCGGCGTGCGCGGCCATATCATGAACGGCCTGCGCACGCATATGATCACGATTGGAGAATCCGGACTGCGGGCTGTATCCGTCCGCGCCTACGAACAGCACATCCACATACAGCCCCTTCATGCACTGCTCCAGCATCGGCCCCACCATCACCTGCGAATCCTGCTGATATATGCCACCAAGCAGAATGATCCTCACATTCGATTTGCCACGAATATACCCGGCGATGAACGCGCTGTTGGTGATGATGGTGAGGTCCTTCTTCGTCTCGGCGAGTTCGGCCGCCAGCAACGCGCAGCAGCTGCCACTTTCAATCATCACCACATCGCCATCGGACACGCATTCCGCAGCGCGCTTGGCGATCTTGCGCTTCTCCTCGTAATGGTAGGCGAGGTGCCCCTCCACGTCATCGGCGCTCCTCAGCATCGCATACCCATGCTCACGGCTGATGATGCCACGCCGCTCCAAATCACTGAGATCCTTGCGGACGGTGACCTGCGAGACCCCCAGTTCCTCGGCGAGTCGAACGACTTCGATGCGTTTGCGCTCGGTCAACAGTTCAAGAATGCGATTCTCCCGCTTCATCGTCGCCATGCCATCTCCCAACACCATGAATAAGCCTTTCGCAACCCTAACATAAAGGCGATATACGAAACCCAAACATTCTACGAACACAAGCGTCTGCACCCCAGCCCCTCGCAGGCCCTTTTGCACTCGCCCAAAACACAGCATGCCATCCTTATTTTTTCATTCGTAAGTTGATTTACTTTCGTTCATTAGTTATGATCAAGGTAAAGAAAGGCTTCAATGATGACCACCACAATGACGAATCCTCTGAAAACGACTCCCACATCGAATGCCGCGACGGTCTTCCGCCCATGCACGGACCGGAAAGACAACACCGGGCTCATTTTCAACATCCAGAAATTCTCGACCAACGACGGCCCGGGAATACGGACCACCGTGTTCTTCAAGGGATGTCCATTACACTGCCCGTGGTGCGCCAACCCGGAATCCATCAGTCCTCGCATCGAGACACTGACCGACCCCAGAACCGGCGAAATCACCACCGAGGGAAAATACTACACAATCAATGAGGTCGCGGACATCTGCGAACAGGACAGGGACTTCTACGAGGAATCGGGCGGCGGAGTGACCCTGTCGGGCGGCGAGGCTCTCATGCAGCATCGGTTCTCCATTCCTCTGTTGCGGGAGTTGAGACGACGCGGCATCGCCACGGCCATGGAGACGACCGGTCATGTGGCTCCGCCCATCTTCAACCGGGCGTTGGACGAGCTCGACTATCTGCTCATCGATGTCAAGCATCATGACCGGGATGCGCATAAACGGTGGGTCGGCGGCTACAACGATCTGCCGTTGCGAAACCTCGCCAGTGCCGTCGAACGAGGGATGGAGATCTGCGTGCGCATCCCCGTGATCCCCGGAGTGAACAACACCCTGAAGGACGCCCGCGCCTTCTCGAATCTGCTCCGATCGATGCAGATCAGCGCCGTACAGCTGCTACCGTTCCATCAGTTCGGCGAACGCAAGTACGAGATGCTTGGACGGACCTACGCCATGTCCGGGGTGGACGCACTGCACGAGGAGGATCTGCTCGACTATCGTCAGATCTTCCTTGACAACGACGTACGGGCCTACTTCTGATAGCCAGAGGAACCATCGAACATGGTTTTTGGCAAATCCAAGCTTGAGGAGACCGAAAACCGGCCGCTCAAGCTTGGATTTGCCAAGAACCGAAGAAAATGAGCCCCGAATATGACGATGCCCCGCCGGGTTGGGCGGGGCATCGGTCGGTCAGTCAGATCGGGAACGGATTCCGAGATCAGCGCTGGGAGGCTTCCTCGACGGCGTTGGCACCTTCGCGGGCCACACGGCGGGCGTGGCCTTCGGCCTGCGAGACACCGTAGTAGGCGGCGATGGCGATGTCCTTCATGTCCTCGATCATCGGGATGCGCGGGTTGGCGGGGGTGCACTGGTCCTCGTAGGCGCGCATGCCGATCTGCTCGAGCACGCTCCAGAAGTAGTCCTCGTCAACGCCGGCGGCCTGGAAGGACTTGTCCATGCCGAGCTTGTTGTCGCGGTAGTCCTCGACGGCGCGGGCCAGGTTCTCGACGCCCTCCTCCGGGGTGCGGCCGGGATCGATGCCCAGGTTGCGGGCGATGTCCTGGTAGCGCTGCGGGGCCACGTACTTGTTGTACTTCGGCCAGCTGGTCGGCTCGTCCGGGAGCTGACCGTTGTAGCGGATCACGTACGGCAGCAGGATGGAGTTGGTGCGGCCGTGGGCGATGTGGCACAGGGCGCCGATGGTGTGGGCCATGCCGTGGCACATGCCGAGGAACGCGGAGCCGAAGGCCATGCCGGCCATGGTGGCGGCGTTGTGCATCTTCTCCTGGGCCTGCGGGTTGGCTGCGCCTTCCTTCACGGAGGTCTCGAGGTTCTCCCAGATCAGCTTGGCCGCGTGCAGCGCCATGCCGTCGGTGAAGTCGTTGGCGTACACCGAGACGTAGGCCTCGAAGGAGTGGGTCAGGGCGTCGAAGCCGGAGTCGGAGGCCAGCTTGCGCGGCTGGGTGCGGGCGAGCACCGGGTCGACGATGGCCACGGACGGGGTCAGCGCATAGTCGGTGATCGGGTACTTGTAGCCGGTCTTGTGGTCGGTGATCACGGCGAACGGCGTGACTTCGGAGCCGGTGCCCGAGGAGGTAGGCACGCACACGAGGTGGGCCTTCTTGCCGAGGGCGGGCAGCTTGAACGCGCGCTTGCGGATGTCGAAGAACTTCTCGCGGATGTCGGAGAACTCGATTTCCGGGTGCTCGTAGAGCAGCCACATGATCTTCGCGGCGTCCATCGGGGAGCCGCCGCCGATGGCGATGATGGTGTCGGGCTGGAACTCGTCGCGCATCATGGCGGCGCCGCGCTGCACGGTCTCGACCGAGGGCTCCGGCTCCACGTAGTCGATGATGCGGTAGTCGACGTGGTTCGGGCGCAGGCGCAGCTGCTGGATGGCCTTCTCCACGATGCCGAGGTCGAGCATCACCTTGTCGCACACGAACACGACGCGGTTGACGCCGGCCATGTCGCGCAGGTACTTGATGGCGTTCGGCTCGAAGTAGGTCTTGGCAGGAATCTTGAACCACTGCATGTTGTTGTTCCTCCGGGCAACGCGCTTGATGTTGATGAGGTTGACGGCCTGAACGTTGCCGGAGACCGAGTTGCCGCCGTAGGAGCCGCAGCCCAGGGTGAGCGACGGGGCGATGGCGTTGTAGATGTCGCCGATGCCGCCGAGGGAGCTCGGCTGGTTCCAGATGATGCGGCAGGCGTGCATGCGGGTGCCGTACTCGTCGACCAGATCCTCGTCGTTGGTGTGGATGGCGGCGGTGTGGCCGGCGCCGTGCAGCAGCATCTTCTCGCACATCTCGAAGGCCTGCTCCTGGTTGTCGGCCTTGAGGAAGGCCTGCACCGGGGCGAGCTTCTCCATGGTCAGCGGCTCCATTTCGCCGACTTCCTTGCACTCGGCGGCGAGGATGGTGGCGTCCTCGGGGATCTCGAAGCCGGCGGCCTTGGCGAGGAACTGCGGGGACTTGCCCGGCACCACGGAGTTGAGCTTGGTCTTCTGGCCCTCGTGGTCGTAGGCGGTGACGCCGAACATGTACTGCTCGAGCTTGGCCTTCTCCTCGGCGTTGACGAAGTAGGCCTTACGCTTCTTCATCTCGGCGATCAGCGGGGCGTAGACGGCCTTGTCGGCGATGACGGCCTGCTCGGTGGCGCAGATCATGCCGTAATCGAAGTGCTTGGAGAGCACCAGATCGTTGGCGGTGCGCACGATGTCGGCGTCGGGGGCCACGTAGGCCGGGGCGTTGCCGGCGCCCACGCCGAGGGCGGGCTTGCCGGAGGTGTAGGCGGCCTTGACCATGCCGGGGCCGCCGGTGGCGAGGATGGTGGCCACGCCGGGGTGCTTCATCAGGGCGCCGGTGGCCTCGATGGAGGGGTGCTCGATCCACTGGATGCAGTTGGCGGGGGCGCCGGCCTTGATGGCGGCGTCACGCACGATGCGAGCGGCTTCGACGGAGCACTTCTGGGCGCCGGGGTGGAAGCCGAAGACGATCGGGCAACGGGTCTTCAGGGCGATCAGCGACTTGAAGATGGCAGTGGAGGTGGGGTTGGTGACGGGGGTGACGCCGGCGACCACGCCGACGGGCTCGGCGATCTCGGTGATGCCTTCGACGTCGTCCTCGTGGATGATGCCCACCGTGCGCTGCTTGGCGAGGTGGTTGGTGATGTGCTCACACGCGAAGATGTTCTTGGTGGCCTTGTCCTCCACGAGACCACGGCCGGTTTCCTCGACGGCCAGCTTGGCGAGCACGAGGTGCTTGTTCAGTGCGGCGACGGAGGCCTTGGCCACGATGTGGTCGACCTGCTCCTGGTTGAGCTTCTCGAATTCGTCGAGGGCGACCAGAGCCTTCTTGACCAGATTGTCGACTTCCTGCTCGGCGGGGCTCACCTCGGGAACCACGGGCTCCACGGGAGCCTTCTCCTCCGCCTGCTTCTTAGCTGCGACCACAGTGTCCTCCTTGGGATCGGTCCAAAATCTATCTGGCTCGGTCGCGAAGCGCTCCTCGCTCACGACCCGGATTCCTGTTGCTAGACGCATCGTTGTTGATGTGACCTTGATCACAATAACGCAGAAGGCAAGTCTTGGCAAAACCGCGACCGATCTTTTATAAAAGACCTTTTCAAAAGTACCGTCCGACACCGGGGAACAGTCGGCACGGGCAGAGACCACGATCGGCAAAGACAGAGACCGCGATCGGCACATCGGCACGGACCAAGACCACGATCGATCGGCAAACCCAACGATTAACGAACCCGACAATCAGCCGGAAACCCACCCGCCGATCACCGCCCCCATCACCGGCCAATCACCATCCCCCAACCAACCGATCCCCCAG
>NZ_PEBK01000019.1 GCF_002802905.1 Bifidobacterium simiarum | reverse complement strand
GGGACTGTCTCTTTAAGTGTGTAACTGGTGGTTTTTCGTTTGTCAGTTCCTGTCATCCGGCCAGCGGTCGGCGAAGGTGATGGCGAATGCGTTCAACGCGGGTTTCCACCTTGCCGTCCATCGTACCTGACCCCTGCCGGTCGGGTCCAATGACCTGACGGTCAGGTACAGACACTTCAGGGCGGCCCGCTCGTCGGGGAAATGGCCGCGCGCCCTGACCGAGCGGCGGAATCTCGCGTCGGGGCTCTCGATCGCGTTCGTCGAGCAGATGACACGGCGGATCTCGACGTCGTAGTCGAGGAACGGTACGAACCGGTCCCACGCGTCCGACCACAGGCCGCGGATCGCGGGATACTTCTCGGCCCATCTGCCGGCATCTCGTCACGCGCGGCCACGGCCGCCGTCTCGTTGACGGCCGTGTAGATCGGGACGAGGTCGCGTCCGATGGCCCTCCAGTCGTTCTTCGACGCGTACCGGTACGTGTTGCGCAGCAGGTGGATGATGCAGGTCTGCACCACCGCCCTCGACCAGACCACGCCCACGGCGTCGGGCAGGCCCCTCAGCCCGTCGCAGACCAGGAAGAACACGTCCTCCACCCCGCGGTTCTTCAGCTCGGTGAGCACCGAGAGCCAGTGCCTCGCGCCCTCGGCGGCGGGCGAGCCCCAGATGCCCAGCACGTCCCTGTCGCCCTCCAGGTCCACGCCGATCGCGGCGTAGAACGCGCGGTTGGCGACCTGCCCGTCACGCACCTTGACGTGGATCGCGTCGATGAACACGGCCGCGTACACCCGGTCCAGGGGGCGCGTCGACCACTCGTCCGTCTCCGCGACCACCCTCTCGGTGATCCGGCTGACGGTCTCCCGGGAGACGGACGCGCCGTAGATCTGGCTGAAATGGGCGCTGATCTCTCCGGTGGTCAGTCCCTTGGCGTACAGGGAGAGCACGACCTCGTCCACGTCGTTCAGGCGGCGCTGCCGCTTCCTGACGATGACGGGCTCGAACGAGCCGTCACGGTCGCGCGGCACCTCGATGGTGACGGGGCCGACCGCGTCGGTCACGACGGTCTTCACGCCGGTGCCGTTGCGCGTGTTCGCGGACCGTCCACTCGCGCTTTTCTCGTGTCTGGCGCGCCCGAGGTGCTCGGTCATCTCCTCGTCCAGCGCGGTCTCCAGCACGGTCCTGGTGAACTGCTTCAGCAGGCCGTCCGGGCCGGTCAGCTCCAGGCCCTGCTCCCTGGCCCGGCGGATCATCTCCAACGCGAGCTCGCGCTCGACCGTGGGCGTCCGCGACTCCCTGCGTCCTTTTGTCCTCGCCCCGGCTTCCTTGCCGGCGGCCGTCCTTGCCGTCATGGTTTCCATTGTCTCAGTCGGCATGCTCATCACAGGCCCCTTTCCCGCCGGTCCCACGACCGGCGATCAAAG
>NZ_PEBK01000018.1 GCF_002802905.1 Bifidobacterium simiarum | reverse complement strand
GGAGGTGCGGACGAAATGTTGGACGCTTCGGCGTCCGGATTGGAGTCCGTATGTATTCGGTTGGATTGCGTCGCATGGTGGTCGATCTGTTCCATGAGGACGGGGGTGTCCCGGTCGCGTATCGCGGAGTTCGTCGAGGGCGAGCTCGGGGACGAGGCGCCCTCGCGTGGAACGATGCGCGAGTGGATCCGTATGGATCCACGCCATGGTCCGGCGGGCCGCCAGGGGACGTCGTATACGCTTGAGGCCAGATTGGGTGCCGTGCGCATGTTCCTGCGGACCGGTGACGCGAGGAAGGCCGCCGGATCGGTGGGCTGCACCGTCCAGAGCGTGTATGCGTGGGCCCGCAGGTATCGCGAGGAGGGCGGCATGGGATTGGCCACGGGACGCGACGATGTGAAGCCCCCTGCCCCGGGGGTCGCGGACGGCGACGCGCGGGATGCCGGGGACGTGGAGGCCCTTCGCCGGCAGGTGGAGGCCCTGCGGTTGGAGAACGCGGTGATGCGGGAGACGATCAGGGTTTTAAAAGCCGACGACCCGCGCCTCGACCCGTCCATGCCGACGAACGGGGAGAGGGCGCGGGTCGTCGACGCGATCAGGGGTGAGTTCGGTCTGGCCAGCGCGCTGGACGCCATGGGGCTGAAGCGCAGCACGTACTACTATGAGCGCGGCGTGATCGCCGCGGGCGACAGATACGCCGTGCTGCGGGCCCGCGTCACCGGCCTGTTCGAGGCCGGCGGCCGTGTGTGGGGCTATCGGCGCATCCATCGGATGCTGCGCCTGGACGCGGACGATCCGCTCGTCGTCTCGGAGAAGGTCGTGCGCCGGATCATGCGCGAGGAGAACCTCAGGCCCGTGTACCTGAAGCGTGCGAAGCGGTGGAGCTCCTACGCCGGCGAGGTGAGCGAGGCGCCCGCGAACCTCGTGAAGCGTGATTTCCACGCCGACGCGCCGAATCGGCTGTGGGTCACGGACGTCACCCAGTTCACCATGGACGGGTACAAGTGCT
The DNA here is from genome assembly GCF_002802905.1 of Bifidobacterium simiarum. Taxonomy (GTDB): domain Bacteria; phylum Actinomycetota; class Actinomycetes; order Actinomycetales; family Bifidobacteriaceae; genus Galliscardovia; species Galliscardovia simiarum. Next base: position 463 of record NZ_PEBK01000018.1, on the reverse strand, counting down.
GGCTCTCCCCGGTGGTCGACTGCTTCGACGGGATGGTCGTCTCCTGGACGTTGTCGCGATCGCCGAACGCGCGCATGGCGAACCGGATGCTCCTGGACGCCGTCGCCACACTCGGGAACGACGAGAGGCCCGTCATCCATTCGGACCGCGGCGTGCACTACCGATGGCCCGAATGGATCCGCATCTGCGAGGAGAACGGGCTGGTCCGTTCGATGAGCGCGAAGGGCTGTTCCCCCGACAACGCGGCCGCCGAAGGCTTCTTCGGCAGACTCAAGAACGAGTTCTTCCACGGGCGCGACTGGACGGGCGTCGGCTACGAGGAGTTCCGCGAGCGTCTCGCGGCCTACCTGACCCATTACAATGAGACCCGTATCAAGAAGTCACTGGGCTGGATGAGTCCGGTGCAATACCGCAAACACCTTGGACTGGCCGCCTAGCCATCCAAAAAAACATCCGCACCCCC
>NZ_PEBK01000017.1 GCF_002802905.1 Bifidobacterium simiarum | reverse complement strand
TACCAACCGGACCGATCCGGCCGTGCCGGGCAGCGAATGAAAAACTTACACGAACCCACGCCACAACGCAAACCGGGATATTTCAGACACCGTCAAACCCCAAGAAAATCAACGCCTCCATCGGCGTGTCGAAAAAGGGCGCAATCGGCCATGCCACGACGCCAACCACGGCAGATCCGGCAACCATCACCAGCATAAACCAGAAAAAATTACCCGTGCGTTTCCCCGACCGAACCGTCACCGGCACGCCGAGCACAATTCAACCCGCGTTCACTCACGTATTCCAGGCACCCTCACCTCGATCATCCCAGACGGCAATCCCACAATGACATATGCCGATAATGTACATTATGTATCTATCTGCGCCATGGAATCCCCTCCCCCAACATTCCGGGGCACGAAACCCGAATGGTCAGCGCATGGTTGTCCCAAAACACAGCAATTTATTCCCCGGATGCGTCGTTATGCTCGGTTTTCCTTGTGAGCGGCAACGAATGCCCGGATGTTGGCCAGCATCGCCGCAATGACCACGATCATCAGCGCCACGTAGCCCCAATGAGCACCCTTCAGTGTGGCCGCGGCAAAACTGGAAGTACCGGTCTCGTCGGAACCAGCCTGCGCCACACCGAGGAACACCGACATCACCGTGGTGCCTACGGCACCAGAGAGCTGCTGGAACGTACTGAACAGCGCATTGCCGTCAGCCCTGAGCTGCGGCGCAATACCGGAAAGCCCGGATGTCATCGTATTGGCGAAACACATCGAAAAACCGAGCATGTAGAGAAAGTAACAGCCGCTAATCAACACAACGCCGGTCGTTGGTCCGACCAGCGTCGCCATCAACACGGTACCGAGCGGTGCAATCACCATGGCGATGGAGATCGGTCGCATAGCTCCGTACCGATCCAGCAGCGATCCGGAAATCGGAGCGACCGCAGCACCCAGTAGAGCGCCGGGCAGCACCAGTACTCCGGCAAGCAGCGGGGTCGTTCCATACCCAAGTTGGCAGGAATTCGGAATCATGTATCCGAAGCCGATGGTCACCGACTGCAGCAGCACATAAGCAAGCAAATGCCATCGGAACGTCGTGCTACGCAATACACCGAGACGGACCAAAGGCGAGAACGATCGGCTACTCCATCGGGCGAATACGATAAGCGCGACAACGGAAACGACCAGCAGAGCAATTGGTCTGGTCAGCTGCGACATGGCACCTGGCAGGTTCTTGCTGATAGCAGTAATGGCCGCGCCTCCCTGTTCCAGGGCGAAGATGAACGAAATGAATGCGACGATAAGACAGAGTACGTGCAGCGGATTGAGATGGGCATCCACGTTGGGTGTAGCCTGACGTATGGTTTTCATGCCGAGAAGACCCGAGGCGATCAGGAACATCAACAGGAGCACGAAGATCCATCGCCACGGCATGAAGGTACCGACGATACCACCGACCGTGGGGCCGAGAGCGGGAGCCACAGCACAGACGAGATTACCGACACCCATCAGCGTACCGATCTTGGACTTCGGGGATTGCTCGAGAATGATGTTGAACATCAGCGGCAGCGCCACGCCGGTCCCAGCTCCCTGCAGAATGCGAGCCAAAAGAAGCATCGGGAAATTCAACGACCACGCGGCCATAACGCAACCGACGACACACAGGGAAATCGCAATAAGGAAAATGCGACGCAATGGCAGTTTGCGCTTCAAATAGGAAGACAACGGTGTCACCAACGAAACTACCAGCAGATAACCGGTGGTCAGCCATTGCACGGTGGACGTGTCGATATGGAATTCGGTCATCAGTTCGGGAAACAGGACGTTCATCATCGTTTCGGTAAGAATGCCGATGAAAGCCATGATGCCCGTAGCCAGAATAGCGAGCAGAAGATTCGTGGAGACATGTTCGGAGGAATGCTGTTCCATGTCCGTTCGGCCGTTCCCGACCGATTCCTTTCCGTGGCCTGACATCTACGGATTGCGGCGAGTCAGGCGTCCGCCAAATTGTTTCACGTGAAACACTGTTGTGAAACACGCGTGATGTTCTGTTATGCCCCGGTGCTATTTGCCCGGAAAAACAAAGGACCCCTTGGTGGGGTTTCCTCCACCAAGGGGTCCTTCAGACGTGTAAAGCGGCGGTGTGCTACTCTCCCACACCCTATCGAGTGCAGTACCATCGCCGTGCCAGGCCTTA
>NZ_PEBK01000016.1 GCF_002802905.1 Bifidobacterium simiarum | reverse complement strand
CACGCTTGACCACGGACAACCACCGCCGCGGCCGGCTACCATCCTGCGTCACTCCCGCGCTCACCTACTACAGGGGTCGGTCCCAACAGCCCGCCGTCACGAACCCCGAAGGGAACGATCCAGCGGACCGGAGGTTAGCACCCCCCGCCTCGGTCCTGGCGGCTCCATGCCGGTACGGGAATATCAACCCGTTCATCCATTCGACTACGCCTGTCGGCCTCGCCTTAGGACCCGACTCACCCAGGGACGATGAACGTGGCCCTGGAACCCTTGGTCATCCAGCGCGGGGGATTGTCACCCCCGTCTCGCTACTCATGTCTGCATTCTCACTCCCATGAAGTCCACCACAGGCTTACGCCGCGGCTTCACCCCATCATGGGACGCTCTCCTACCCAGCCGCACAAGGCGACTGCCGCGTCTTCGGTGGCGTGCTTGAGCCCCGCTACATTGTCGGCGCAGGACCACTAGACCAGTGAGCTGTTACGCACTCTTTCAAGGATGGCTGCTTCTGAGCCAACCTCCTGGCTGTCTATGCGACCCCACATCCTTTCCCACTTAGCACGCGCTTGGGGACCTTAGACGACGATCTGGGCTGTCTCCCTCTCCACGACGAAGCTTATCCCCCGCCGGGTCACTGCCGGAATACAGGTCACGGGTATTCGGAGTTTGGCTGCTGTCGGTACCCTGTACGGGCCCTCAAGCATCCAGTAGCTCTACCCCCCGGATCCAATCAACCGACGCTGCACCTAAATGCATTTCGGAGAGAACCAGCTATCACGGAATTTGATTGGCCTTTCACCCCTAACCCCAAGTCATCCCCCCAGTTTTCAACCTAGGTGGGTTCGGCCCTCCACGCGGTCTTACCCGCGCTTCAGCCTGCTCAGGGCTAGATCATCCCGCTTCGGGTCCAGGGCACGCGACTCAAACGCCTTTTAAGACTCGCCTTCGCTACGCATACACCACACGGCTTATGCTCGCCACGCACCACTGACTCGCAGACTCATTTTTCGATAGGCACGCCGTCACCCCGAAAGGCTCCGACGGATCGCAGGCGCGCGGTTTCAGAAACTATTTCACTCCCCTCCCGGGGTGCTTTTCACCTTTCCCTCACGGTACTCGTACGCTATCGGTCACACGGGAATATTCAGGCTTACCCCACGGTCAGGGCGGATTCACACGGGATTCCACGAGTCCCGTGCTACTCGGGAGAAGCCATCGACAGGCATCGCGCTACCGACTACGGGGCCATCACCCTCTACGGCCGGGAATTCAATCCCGTTCGTCTCGCACGACGCTTTATCACTGCCGGCCGGTCCGTCGGAACCGGCACAGGCCTTCCCACGACACCGCGGCCGCAACCCCCGACGGGTATCACACGACCACGGTTTAGCCATCATCCGCTTTCGCTCGCCACTACTCACGGAATATCCTCTCCTGCAGGTACTGAGATGTTTCACTTCCCTGCGTACCCCCCGCACAAAATGCGGTGACACCCCATGACGGGTGCCGGGTTACCCCATTCGGAAACCCTCGGATCAAAGCCCTGTCGGCGGCTCCCCGAGGACTATCGCGGCCCCACGCGTCCTTCATCGGTCCCATGTGCCAAGGCATCCACCACACGCCCATACCGGGCAACACCCACAACCGGGCATCCCACGGCACCAGGCCAATCCAGCGAATTACCGGACAACACATCATCACACTAACGATCAACAAAACGATCAGCACACCGAAACCAACCGGACCACAACAAGGATCCGGACGGTCCCGGCGAAATCAACAGCAGAAACACCACCACAAAGGGCGGCGCCTCCGCTCGCGTCCACTATCCAGTTCTCAACCAGCCACACGCACCCACCACACGACCAACCCCCACGAACGGAGGACGGCCACACGGAAGGGCGACGGACCACGCCCGACCCACGGGGAGACAACCCCACGGGAGGTGACGGTCCGGGAACCCAAAAGCATGCCCCATACCACCAGCATTGATGACAGTAACCACACCAGCTGCCCCCACCCCCAGGCCGGACGGCCCGGAAACACACGGGGGCTGAACCGACCCCAGAACCGGGGCCGAAAAGAAATCTCCGTAGAAAGGAGGTGATCCAGCCGCACCTTCCGGTACGGCTACCTTGTTACGACTTAGTCCCAATCACGAGTCTCACCTTAGACGGCTCCCCCCACAAGGGTTAGGCCACCGGCTTCGGGTGCTACCCACTTTCATGACTTGACGGGCGGTGTGTACAAGGCCCGGGAACGCATTCACCGCGGCGTTGCTGATCCGCGATTACTAGCGACTCCACCTTCACGGAGCCGAGTTGCAGGCTCCGATCCGAACTGAGACCGGTTTTCAGGGATCCGCTCCGCGTCACCGCATCGCATCCCGCTGTACCGGCCATTGTAGCATGCGTGAAGCCCTGGACGTAAGGGGCATGATGATCTGACGTCATCCCCACCTTCCTCCGAGTTAACCCCGGCGGTCCCCCGTGAGTTCCCACCAT
>NZ_PEBK01000015.1 GCF_002802905.1 Bifidobacterium simiarum | reverse complement strand
GTCATGGTTTCCATTGTCTCAGTCGGCATGCTCATCACAGGCCCCTTTCCCGCCGGTCCCACGACCGGCGATCAAAGCCAGTTACACACTTCTTGGGACAGTCCCCAACGCGACCGTCACCTCGCCAGCCGTCACCCCGACCGATCTCGGTGTGTGCGACAAGTGGGTCGCCGGCTTCTACTGGTGGGACCTGAGCGTGGCGAAGCAGGGCAAGTACGTGCTGAGCGATCAGAACGTGCCCGGCCATGACGACGGCAAGGAATCCTGGCCGGCCGGTCAGGCCCGTTCCATGACCGCGTCCGTCACCTCTCAGGCCGTTAACGGTCTCGTCGGCAACTGGGATCAGAAGGACGTGGACGCCAACACGAAGTTCGACGGTCACTCCGTCATCGGCAAGGGCGATGCGACCAGACTCAACGAGTTCAGCTTCGTCCCGCCCATTCAATGTCGGAGTTCATCGTTTAATTTGCGATTGACCGTATGCTTCGTCGACGATTGATTTCGGCTACGGACTTTTGACACGTCGCCGAGTGCTGCCTGCAACAGTTCTGGGTCGTCAAGCTCAGCGACCGCTTTGAGGTAAAGGATAATATCCTTTTCCGTTGCTATATATTCACTGGCATCCCAGTCGGTGATGTTTACCATTTCTTTCTTCTTGTTCTTGAGAAGTTTTCTGGCTCTTGGGGGTGCATAAAAGGCTAAGTTGGAAATTACTTTTGGGGAATGCATCACCATTTTGAACAACAACAATATTCATTGGTTGGAACGCGGAACAAATGGGACAAATGGTACTGCAAAATCATACCCGAGGCGGATCACACGGACACATACGCGGCAACTCATCCGAGGCCGTATCGGGAGTCGAACATCCACCCATCCCAAAGCCGTGACATGTAGCCGTGGTATATCAGCGCTGATCAGAGACGGACCGTCTACCCATGAATTCGATCACATCCCTGCGAGAGACCATGCGCTTGCCTCCGTCCACGTAGCGGACGTACGGGATCGCACCCGAGTCCAACAGCCGTCGCACCGTCACCGGGGTAACGCCCAGCATCCTAGCCACTTGGCCGGTAGGGATCAGGTCCGTCTCGTCGTCGACCATGAGCGCCTCCATCACCCGGCTGACTTGGTCCTTGGTCAGGGGGATGACACGTCCGTCGCCGATCGTCAGGCATATGGAGTCCGCGGGCATCTCCTCCTGTGGCACGGCTTTCATGCCGAAAATCCGCAACAGCTCCGTCTTCAGAACCGATTGCTCCTGCGACTGATTCATGACGGCACCCCCATGCAGGACTAGACAACCATATATTCCGATAATATCGGAAATAACAGTAACAACGAAAATAACGATTATCAGGGCATACCACATAAGGTGCGACACCACATAATGACTACTGAGTTGCGTTCCAATTGTCGGACGTAGCTTATTAAGAGTACCTGATCAAGCCGTTAATGGCATCGGTCGGCCCGTTCGCTTCGTGGGGTGGTCGAAGAACGCGAGGACGTCCGTCATGCGACGCTTGAGGGTACGACCAAGCGTGGTGAGTTGGGCATTCGGGCGGGGCTCCTCTGGCGGAGAGGGATTCGCTGAGTTCAGCCATTATGCTTTCCTGCGGTCCTCCTGCGCATAGTAGTCGCTGATCATCTGGATAAGAGCGTGCGAGAGCCGGCGTCATCACGAGGAACCCACCCATCCCCATGGCGACACATCCGCGGCAATAGCAGACGGTCTCGGCTGCCGGCTCGCAGTCGATCAGCCACACACCGGCACGAGAGTCCACAGTCACATGTCTCTGCGAGACGGGATTCAGACTCAGCCTGTCCAGACCGAGCAGGATCCGGCTATCAAATGCGCTGGAACTCGTTACCAAGACACGCGGTTTCTTTCGTTTTTTCAATCACACGCCGAATGAAACCGCACGTCCCTGACACACCAAAATGCGAAAAAGTCCCCATCCCCTGCCGTCCAGATGCCGGTCCAGACGGATGAGGCCCAGTGCGTACATGACGAACGCGGCCCTGAGGTTGCGGATGGACACCCATTCGTCTACGCCGTGGGCGGAGCCGGTGCCGGGGGCGATGCAGTCCGGCGAATCCATGACGATGCCGTCGACGGAGGGCACGTATTCGGCGTGGAATTCCGGACCGAAGTTCAATGCGTCGGGGATGAACCGGGCGTGGGTGCTGCCGCCCATGGCAACGGGCCGGGCCGGCGCCGTGTTCGCAGCCGCATCGTTGACGACGTCGTTGTAGGTGTCGGTCAGGAGTTCGACTCGTGGGTCGTCGGCGGGCACATAGTACGGATCATCGTTCAGCATGTTGACCAGTCGTCCGCCGAGCGGTTCCACATGCCGTCGAATCGCGGCAAGGATGCTCTCGGCCGTCTGTCCTACGGCGTAACGGATGTCGAGGTGCATGACGATGGCGTCGGATGGCACCCGATCGCCTTCATGGTCCACGCCGAATTCGGCACCGGGCAGGATGATACCGAGGTTGCTGGTCGTCGGACCGCTTTCCGCATTGTTGAACGCAAATCCGAGCGTGCCGGCGTAGGGGTCGCCGGCCCATTGAGCGATAGCGGACGCCACGGCAGCATCTCGGCCCTCGAGCAGGCTGGACCGGGTAAGGACGGACGCGAGCAATGCGATGGCGTTGATGGTGCCACCGGGTTTGGATGCGTGACCGGATATGCCGTGGGCGGCGATCGTCACCGTCCCGGCGCCGGCGAGGTCGGACGGCGTAACCGTGATGCGACGGCGCGTATCGGCGTCCAATCCTGCATGATCGATTGATCCACGGATCTCGTCGACGTCCATGCCGGCGAGGTCGATGGAGGCGACAGCGGGAACGGTGTTGGCCGAGGAGCCGGCGTGCCATCCACTCAGCCGTTCGCCGACGGGCAATGCCACGTCGACGTCGAGCAGTCCCTTCTGGATGTTGTTCACGGGGAACGGACCGTCGGTGACGATGGCCTGATGCGGTGCACCGACGTGGCGCACGAACCACTTGATGTCATTCAGCGCCGGCTCCTCGGAGCCGCCGAACAGCATGCGTACGCGATGCCGGAAACACTGTCCTCGCTCGGCGAAGAACCGCAGCAGACTGTAGTTCACTAGGGAAACGCCCTTGTCGTCCAGGGCGCCACGGCCGATGACGATGTCGTCGTTGACGATACGCACCTCGTGGCCGTACGGCGCCCCCGGTCTGGGTGACGGATCGGATTCGTCGGCGACCGACGGATACCGGATGAGGTCGCATAGCTCATCGACGAATCGTGCGCGATTCTCGTCGAACCATGATGCGGCCGCCCCGTCAGCCCTCCAGCAGGTGGGCGACGGCTTCGAGGGCGAGCCTGTAGCCGTAGAAGCCCATGCCGGTGATGGTGCCGGTGGCCACCGGGGAGATCACGCTGTAGCGGCGGAAGGCGTCGCGTGCGGCCGGGTTGGAGATGTGCACCTCCATGAGGGGCAGGCCGGCGTCGGTGACCATGTGGGCAGCGTCGGACAGGCCGTAGCTGTAGTGGGTGAACGCGGCCGGGTTCATCACCACCGGGGTCTTCTCGTCGACCGCGCGGTGCATCCAGCCGATGATCTCGGCCTCATCGTCGGTCTGCCGCACCTCGACCTCAAGGCCGAGCTCCCTGCCCCATGCGGTGCAGTCGCGGCGCAGGGTCTCGAGATCCTGATGGCCGTACACGTCGGGTTCGCGCACGCCGAGGCGGCCGAGGTTCGGTCCGTTGACGACGATCACTTTGGTCATGATTACTCCTTGTTTCTGAACGCGATTCTGAACGAGACCGCTGGACGCGGCTTCGCCATTTCACTGCTGGACGCGGCGGAAGGCCTCCTCGACCGCATCGGCCGGCGGGTTCTCCAGATGCACGACGTGGCCGGGACGGTCGAGCACCACGAACCGCAGCATGTTGCCGCGGGCCTTCTTGTCCTTGTGCATCAGGGCGAGCACGTCCTCGAAACTGCCGTCGTTCCAGCTGGTCGGCAGGCCGAGCGAAGACAGCAGCGAACGATGGTATTCGACGAGATCGCGGTCGATGTAGCCGAGGATGTTCGCCAGTTCGGCGGCGTACACCATGCCGACGGCCACGGCGTTGCCGTGCCGCCAGCGGAAGTGCTCCAGCTTTTCGACGGCGTGGCCCATGGTGTGACCGTAGTTGAGGAACTCGCGCTTGCCCTTCTCCTTGAGATCGGTGGAGACGTGATGCGCTTTCACCGTCACGGTGCGTTCGATGAGTTCGGCGATCACCGCTTCGAGTTCCGGCGTGATCGTATTCGGGTCGAACGTGCGCAGCTGATCGGCATGCTCCTCGAGCACGCGCAGGATCTCGGTGTCCTCGATGAAGCCGGACTTGGCGACCTCGCCGAGGCCTTCGACGAAGATGTCGTTGGGCAGAGAGCCGAGCGTGGTCAGGTCGGCGAGCACGCCCTTGGGCGTGTAGAACGAACCGACCAGGTTCTTGCCGGCCTCGGTGTTGATGCCGGTCTTGCCGCCGGTGGAGGCGTCGACCATGGCGAGCAGCGACGTCGGGCAGTTGACGTAGGCAATGCCGCGCATCCACGTGGCGGCCACGAAGCCGGCCAGATCGGTGGCCGCGCCGCCGCCCAGGCCGACCACGGCGTCGGAGCGGGTGAAGCCCTCGTCGCCCAGACGCTTCCAGATGCCGTTCGCCACCTCGACGGTCTTGCCCGCCTCGGCGTCGGGGATGGTGATGTCGGAGACCTCGTATCCGGCCCGGCGCAGCAGGGCGCGCACGCGGTCGGAGTGACGCTGCACCGGCGTGGTGTGAATCAGTGCGATACGCACCGGGGCCTCGCCGAGCACGTCGGCCAGATGATTGACCACATGGGAGCCGATGCGCACGTCATAGGGGTCAAGCCCATCGATGTGCACGACCCGTTCGTTGACGGTGTCCGCTATCTGTTGTGCTGCCTGCATGGGGGTCTTTCCTTTCGTATGCGCGATGAGATTCGCGAGATCGACGTAGATGTCGTGCCGTTCGGCGTACAGTCGCCGCCACTTCTTCGCGGCGCCGTCGGCCAGCAGCGGACGGTTGCCGGAACGGGACGCCCGGGCGATGGCCTCGTTGGGGTCGGCGTCCAGATACACCACGGTGCCGCCGGCATCGATGTAGCGTTTCAGCTCATCACGCGTCCGCACGGTCATGGGCGCTCCCCCGCCGAGGGACAGCACGCCGTCGAAGCCGTGCAGGGCCTCGATGATGACGTCGGCTTCGATGCGGCGGAACTCCGCCTCCCCCCGCTCCTCGAAGATGCGGGGGATCTTCATGCCCTCCCTGTCTTCGATGTCGATGTCGGAGTCGCGGAATTCCACGTCCAGCAGCGTGGCCACGTCACCGCCGATGCGGGTCTTGCCCGATCCGGGCATGCCGATCAGCACGGCCTTGGGTCTCATACGGTCTCTCTCTTCTCTCTCATGCGGGGGTATCCTCCGGGGTCATCCCCCGCATATCCGATGGTCCGATGCTTGTCCGGACTTGTCCGGAATCGGCTCAGCGCATGTGCTCCGGCCAGGACGCCAGATACGCTTCGGCGTTGCGACGCACCTCGGCCACGGAGTCGCCGCCGAACTTCTCGAGCACGAACTTGGCGAGCGTCAGACGCACCATGGCTTCGGCCACGACGGAGGCCGCAGGGACGGCGGTGGTGTCGGAACGCTGGTTGATGGCCTGGGCCGCCTCACCGGTGAGCACGTCCACCGTGCGCAGCGCGCGGGGAATGGACGGGATCGGCTTCATCGCGGCGCGCACGCGAATCGGCTGCCCGTCGGACATGCCGCCTTCGATGCCGCCGGCACGGTTCGACAGTCGGTCGATGCGCCCGTCGGCGTTCACCACGATCTCGTCATGGGCCTGCGAGCCCGGACGGACGGCCTCCTTGAACCCGTCGCCGATCTCCACGCCCTTGATGGCCTGAATGCCCATCACGGCGCCGGCCAGCGCGGCGTCCAGCCTGCGGTCGGACTCCACGTACGTGCCGAGACCTGCCGGCACGCCGTAAGCGATGACCTCGATCACACCGCCGACCGTGTCCGCGGTCTTCTTGATCTCGTCGATTCGTGCCATCATGCGCTTCTCGCCCTCCTTGTCGAGGGTGCGCACCGGCGAGGCGTCCAGTGCGGCGACGTCGTCGGGCGTGGGCAGCGGGGCGTTCTCGTCCACCGAGGCGCCGCCGATGGAGATCACGTGGGAGACGGTGCGGATGCCGAGCGACTGCTCGAGGAACTTCGCGGCGACGGATCCGAGCGCCACGCGGGATGCCGTCTCACGGGCGCTTGAACGCTCGAGCACGGGGCGGGCGTCGTCGAAGCCGTACTTGCGCATGCCGGTTAGGTCGGCGTGGCCGGGACGGGGACGGCTCAGCGGGGCGTTGCGGCCCTCGCGGGCGATCTCGTGGTCGAGCGGATCGGCGCTCATGACCTCGGTCCACTTCGGCCATTCGGTGTTGGCGATCTCGATGGCGACCGGGGAGCCGAGCGTGGAGCCGTGGCGCACGCCGGTGAGCAGACGGACCTTGTCCTCCTCGAACTTCATGCGGGCGCCGCGGCCGTATCCCAGACGGCGGCGGGCCAGCGCGTCACGGACGTCCTGCGAGGTGATCTCCACCCCGGCCGGCAGTCCTTCGATCATCGCCACCAGGGCTTCACCATGAGATTCTCCTGCGGTCTGCCAGCGCAACATCGCCTGCTCCTTCGTCTGTTCGGCCGAAACCGGCCTGTCGTTCCCAAAAAACGGAATACATTGTACGGGTATGCCGTATCTTTTTCTTATTCCTAGCGTAGTCGCGGGATTGGTGGTGGCGTGTACCGATATATGGACACGCCGGGTGCCGGTGACGGTGGTGGCGGTCGGGTCCGCGGCCCAGCTGATCGCCACCGCGATCTGGTGCATGCGGACCGGTCGGTGGACGGTGCTCGCCATGTCGGTCGGACTGGCGTTGCTGTGCGCGGCGATTCAACTGGCGCTGGGACTGCTCAAGCCTGGTCATCTGGGGTTCGGCGACGTGACGTGCACGCTGCTCGTCGGTCTGGCGGTCGGATCCTTCGGCGTGCAGACCGTGGCCGTCTGGTGGCTGCTGATGGGGATGATCGGCCTCGGCATGCTGTGGATATGCAAACGCCGGGGCGGGGATTCGATTCCCTTCGCCCCGGCGATCGTGGCCGGCGGTCTGCTGGCCATGGCATTGCAGGCGTTGGCGCTGTAGCCGAGTCAGCCGACCGTGGATGCCGTCAGCAGACCCGATGTCAGTGGGAGGCCTCCCACTGCTCGTACTCCTTCTTGTACTGCTCGTGCTCGGCCGCGGTCGTGGCGAACTTCGTCTCGCCGGTGTCGAGATTCACCGTCACGAAGTACAGCCAGTCCCCCGGTTCCGGGTTCATCGCCGCCGTGATGGCGGAGTCGCCCGGCTGGTTGATCGGCGTCGGCGGCAGACCCTTGTTGATGCGCGTGTTGTACTTGTTCGAAGCATTGTTCAGCATCGCGTTCGTCAGGGCGCGCGGCGCCACGTTGGCGCCATACGCCACGGTGGAGTCCATGCCCAGGGTCATGTTCTTCGCCAGTCGGTTCTCGATGACGCGTGACACCTTGGCGTAGTATTCGTCGCGGTTCACCTCGCCCTCCACGATGGAGGCGATGATCAGCACCCGCTCGCGCTGGCTGCCCGTGGGCACGCCGAGCGAGTCGAGCTTCTCGATGCGCTTGTCCACCATGTCCTTGAGGATCGCCGAAGCCGACTTCTTCCCCTTGACGTTGTAGTTGCCGGGTTCCAGCCATCCCTCGAAGTTGCCGTTCGCCTCCGCGGGCAGGATGCCCTGCCCCTTGGCATTGACGATCTTCTGGAATTCCGACTTGTCGATGCCGGAGATCTCGGCGGCCTGGTTGATCACGGCACTGGCCCGCTCCCCCGGATTGACCACGAGGAACCCGCCGGCCTTGGTGGAGTCGGTGAGGATCTTCACCACCGCCTCGGCGTTCATGCGGTACTTCAGCTCGAAGGTTCCCGGCTGCAGCTGGCTCTCGAGTCCGGCGTTCACCACCGCCTGCTGGAAGGCCTCGGAGGACTTCACGATGCCGGCCTTCTCGAGGTTGTCGCCGATGTGCACGCTGTCGTCACCCGTTTCCACGGTGAACTGCACGTCGCCGGTGCCGGGACCCGGGTAGTCCGCCGCCTGAACGCGCTGCTGCTGCACGGCGCCGCGGATGCCGCTGATCTTCGAATAGGCGAACCAGCCGCCGAACGCGACGATCGCCAGCAGCACGACGGCGACGATCACCCGCATCCTGCGGGCCCACTGCTTCTTGCGGCGGGAGCGACGCATGTCCTTGCGGGACCTCGGCGGACGCGGCGGACGGTTCGGATCCAGCACGGGAGTGGACTCCCCCTGACCGACCCACTGCGCGTTGTCCGCGAAAAACTCCTGCATATCGTCGGCCATCAGCCCTCCAACCCAACGGAAGCCGTCTTCTTGCACGCCGCGGCGTCCAGTGCCGCCTGCAGCAGCACCACCGCGGACTGCTGATCCACGTTCGGTCGATGCGACCTCATGGACAGCCCCGCCTCGGACAGCTGCCGATGCGCCGAAACCGTGGTCATGCGCTCGTCCAACAATTCTACCGTGACGGCCAATTGCCTCGAGTCGAGCTGCCGGGACAGCGCCTTGGCCCATCGACGGGCCTTCTTCGCGCTTTTGCCCTCGGTGCCGTCGAGCAGCAACGGGTATCCGACCACCACGTGGTCCACGTCATGGTCCTCGATGAAGTCGGATACCTCGTACAGCGCCTGGAAGTAATCCCCGCGCACCACGACGTTGCCTTCGGGATGCGCGAAGGTGAGCTCCGGGTCGGACATCGCCAGTCCGACCCGGGCATTGCCAAGATCCACACCTAGCCAGTGGGACAATACTTTCCCCTTTCAGGTTCGGTCGGTGTCGCTCAGCGTCCCAGCACCTGGGCTTTCAGGCCGGACAGCGCCTCGTCGATCTTGGCGGCGTCCTGACCGCCGCCCTGGGCGAAGTCGGGCTTGCCACCGCCGCCACCGCCGAGCACCTTGGACGCGGTGCGCACGAGGTCGCCGGCCTTGAGGCCCTTGTCGCGCGCGGCACCATTGGCTGCCACGATGATCACGGGGTTGCCGTTCTCGCCTTCGCCGGCGAGGGCCACGACCACGGGTCGGGATTCGCCGAGACGAGAGCGGATGTCCATCACCGACTTGCGCAGCGCGTCGACGCTGCCGAAGCGGCCGACGTTCTTGGAGGCCACCGCCACGTCGTCGGTGCTGGCCTTGGCCTGCTCGACGATCTGCGGCACCTGCGCGGTGAGGTTGCCTTCGTACATGGAAGCCAGACGGCGGTCGGACTCCTTGAGCTTGGCGAGCAGCGCGTTGACGCGCTCGGCCAGCTCGTCGGGACGGGCGTTGAGCTTGTCGGACAGCTGGGAGACCAGCGCGTGCTCACGGGCGTTGTACTCGTAGGCGCCCTGACCGACGACGGCGTCGACGCGTCGCACGCCGGAGCCGATGGAGGCTTCGGACATGATCGACACCGCGCCGATCTTGCCGACGTGGTCGACGTGGGTGCCGCCGCACAGCTCGCGGCTCCAGCCGTCCTCGCCGATGGAGACCACGCGCACGATGTCGCCGTACTTCTCGCCGAACAGGTGCATGGCGCCGAGCGCGATGGCGTCGTCGAACTTCATCTCCTGGGTGGTCACGGCGAGGTTGTCGCGCAGACGGTCGTTCACGCGGGCCTCGACCACGTTCATCACGTCCTTGCTGGGCGCGCTGGACCACTGGAAGTCGAAGCGCAGACGGTTCGGGGCGTCCTCGGAACCGCGCTGGGTGGCCTGCGGGCCGAGCTCCTCGCGCAGCGCCTTGTGCACCATGTGCGTGGCGGTGTGCGAGCGGGCGATGGCGCCGCGGCGCTTCAGGTCGATGCTGGCGTTCGCCTCGGCGCCCACGACCAGCGTGCCCTCGGTCAGGCGGCACTGGTGCACGATGAGGTCCTTGATCGGCTTCTGCACGTCGTCGACCTCGAGCACCGCGCCGTCGTCGGAGAGGATCTCGCCCTGATCGGCGAGCTGGCCGCCGGCCTCCGCGTAGAACGGGGTGCGGTCGAGGATCACCTCCACCGTGGCGGGGGCGGTGACGGCGGGCACGGAGCCCTTGCCCTCCTGCATGATGCCGATCACCTTGGAGCGGCTGGAGTAGTCGGTGTAACCGAGGAAGTCGATGGGCTTGGCCAGCGTCTTCTTGAAGTCGTCGTACACGGAAAGATCGACGTTGTGGCGCTTCTTCAGCGCGTCCGCACGGGCGCGGGACTTCTGCTCGGCCATCAGCTCGCGGAACTTGTTCTCATCGACCTTCACGCCCTGGTCGGCGGCCATTTCGAGGGTCAGCTCGATCGGGAAGCCGTAGGTGTCGTGCAGGGTGAACGCGTCCTCGCCGGACACGGATTCGCTGCCGCTCTTCTTGGCCTTGTTCACGGCCACGTCGAGGATCGCGATGCCGTTCTCCAAGGTGCGGCGGAAGGCGTCCTCCTCGCCGTACGCGGATTCGGAGACCTCGTGGAACGTCTTGTTGAGCTCCGGGTAGGTGGCCTCCATGGCGGTCTTGGAGGTGGGGAACAGGGTGGGCAGCACCGGATCGTTCACGCCGAGCACGCGCATGGCCTGCACGGTGCGGCGCAGCAGGCGGCGCAGCACGTAGCCGCGGCCGTTGTTGCTGGGGCGCACGCCGTCGCTCATGATCATCAGGGCGGAGCGCACGTGGTCGGCCACCACGCGGAACTTCACGTCGGCGGCGGCGTCCTCGCCGTACTTGCGGCCGGAAAGCTTCTCGGCGGCCTCGATGACCGGGTACACCTCGTCGGTCTCGTAGATGTTGTTCTTGCCCTGCATCAGGTAGGCCAGACGCTCGAGGCCGGCACCGGTATCGATGTTCTTGTTCTCGAGCTCGCCGACGATGTGCAGGTCGGTCTTGGACTTGACGTTGTCGACCTCGTAGTTCTCGAACACGAGGTCCCAGATCTCGATGTAACGGTTCTCATCGGCGATCGGGCCGCCCTCGACGCCGAACTCGGGGCCGCGGTCCACGTAGATCTCGGAGCAGGGGCCGCCGGGCCCGGGGCCACCGGTGGTCCAAAAGTTGTCCTCCATGCCCATGATCTGGATGTGCTCGGGGTCCACGCCCTCGTTCTTCCACATCGAACGGGCTTCCTCGTCGTCGGTGAAGGTGGTCATCCACAGCTTCTCCGGGTCGAAGCCGTAGCCGCCCTTGCTCTGCGGGCTGGTCAGCAGCTCGTAGGCGTAGTGGATGGCCTCCTCCTTGAAGTAGTCGCCGAAGGAGAAGTTGCCCAGCATCTGGAAGAAGGTGCCGTGGCGGGTGGTCTTGCCGACCTCGTCGATGTCGAGGGTGCGCACGCACTTCTGGTTGCTGGCCATGCGCGGGTGGGGCGCGGTCTGCTCACCCATGAGGTACGGGATGAACGGCACCATGCCGGCGATGGTGAACAGGGTGGTGGGGTTCGGCGAGATCAGCGATGCCGAAGGCACGACCATGTGGTCGTGGGCCTTGAAGTAATCGAGGTATCGCTTCGCGATTTCCGATGTGCGCATGAGAGTGCGGCTCCTTTGGAATTTCTCTGCTGTCGCTTCCTGTGACGTGGAAACGTGGAAAACTGGAAAACTGATGTGAGGGTCAGTGCTGGTCGGTATTGGCCGGTGACGGCCCTGGGGCGGTGATGGTCCCGTAGGACGGTGGCGTCACCGGCGCCGAACGCCCGTTATCGGGCGGTGCTGTCGAGGTACTGGTCGTTGAGCTCGGCCTCGCGGGCGCGACGATGGCGCTGGAAGTCGTCGAACAGCGCCTGCACGGTCTGCAGGGTGATCGGCGGCTGCTCCTCGTCGGGGCCGAACACGAACTGTCGTGCCGGTTCGGGGGTGTGGGCCTTCACGTAGGCCTGGGCCTTCGTCACCGCCATCACGCCGATGCCGACGCCGACGGAGATCCAGAGCAGTCGTTTGAACATGTCACCGTCCCTTCGTCGCGGTCTTGGCGGTCTTCGCGGTCTTCGGAGCGTCCGCGCCCTTCGCCGCATCCGCCCTGGTCACGCCGGCCGCGGGCACGGAGGCATCCGCATCCGCGAATGTGTCGGATGATCCGGCGGCCCGCTTGTTCAGGAAGTCCTGCGCCGTGGCCTTCACCGCCCATACGGCGGATGCGGCCTTGATCACTGGCTTGCCGACGAACGATCCGTACAGGTCAGTCAGCGCGCCGATGTTCGTAGCGGAGCGCTGGGCGGCGTCGGAGATGGCGTTGACGTCGTCGAGCGACTGGTTCACCTTCTGCACGGTGGACACGCCCTCGTCGAGCGCGGGAATGGCGTGGTCGCCGGTATCCTTCACGGTTTCGGCGATCTGGTCGAACAGCTTGCCGAGCCGGATGAGCGGATAAATCATGAATCCCGCGAGAATCGCGAACGCAATGGCCGCGATCAGGCCGGCGATCTGCCCGATATCCATTGTGATACCTCTTTTCCGGCGGCGCCTGCTACGGCGTCACCATTCCCGGACGCAATACAACCTCTTAGGCTACCACAGCACCGTGTCACCGGTTGTAGGAAACGATGGTGATTCCACCGTCGTCAAGAGGCCTGGAGGGATCGTAGTCCAGTACGGTCACGCTGCCGTTGGCCGGACGCTCGCTCAGGTCGTAGCCTTCGGGAGCGAACCGGTGCATCAGGCTCAGCAGGGTGTTGCCATGCGAGATCACCAGCACATCGTCGCCGTCCTTGAGCCGATCGTCGTCGGCGATGATGCGGAAGCCTCCCTCCACGCGGGTCCAGTACTCCTCCTCGCTTTCGGCGTCGTGGAACGGGTCGGCCTGCTTGAGGAAATCCTTGGTGGCGGCGAGGCCGAAACGGCTGACGATCTCGTTGTAGGTCTTCGCGCCGTGCGGGGCGCCGGCCGCGTACCAAGCCATCGCCATGTCGAGGCCCTCGTAGTAGCCGTAGAACTGCTCGCGGAAGTGCATGTCCACCGTCAGGGACGGACGGGCGTGGCCCGCGGCCTCGTTGATGTCGAGCACCGTATGCGCGGTCTGTTCGGCGCGGGTGGTGTCCGAGCAGTAGGCGGCGGCGAAGTCGAGGGATTCGAGCTTGTGACCGGCCTTGACGGCGTCGGCGATGCCGGATTCGGTCAGCGGGGAGTTCGACCATCCCTGCAGACGGTTGTAGCGGTTGAAATAGGTCTGCCCGTGGCGGACGAGATGCAGATGTAGCGTCATATCTCCCGATTATGGCACCACGGGTTGATGGAACATTGATGGAACGTTGATGGAACTACATGGACGACGGCGCCTTGACGTCGGGGATCGGCTTCCACTTCGGCATGCCCTCGGCCCGCAGTTCCGCCGGGCCGTTCTCCCAGTCCATGACCCCGGCGACGCGGGGACCGGTGTCGTATTCGTCGAGCATCCAGGTCACCGTGCCGTCCTCGCGCGGGGTCGGGGTCAGGCGCGACCAGAAGGCGTTGCGCATGGCGCCCAGTCCGCTCAGCCCGTCCGGATCGATGCCGAGCAGCGTGGCGATGGTGGCCACGATCCAGGATCCGTGGCTGACGATCACCAGCGTGGTGTCGATGTCGTCGCCGCGCTGCCCCGCAAGGATGTCGTTCAGCGCGTCGGCTCCGCGACGGCCGCATGCCTCGCGGCTTTCCACGCCGTACTTGAGCTCGCCGCCGGTGTGGGCCCTCCACGAGGCGTAGGCCTCGGCATCCATCGCGCACACCTCGGGGCGGGTCAGGCCCTCCCAGCGGCCGAAGCTGCGTTCGCGCAGACGCTCGTCAAGCGTGACGGGCAGGCCGAGCAGGTCGGCGAAGGCGTGGGCGGTCTGCTGCGCGCGGAACAGGTCGGACGACATCACCAGCAGACGGCGGCCGGCGGCCGGCGCGTTGCGGTACTCCTCGATGTCGCTGCGCTTGGCCGCACTGGGACCGGGCTGGGCCAGCAGCTCCGGATTCGCGGCGATGTGGCTCACCTTGGCCCAGTAGTAGCGGGAGGCCAGTTCGTAGCCGGTCTGGTCGGCCTGCCACTGACCGACGATGTCGAGCGGCACGTCGATCTGGCCCTGAAGCCGTCTGGCCAGATTGTAGGATGTGCGGCCGTGACGTACCATCACCACTTCGTTGATCATCGATGCTCCCCTGCAATGTGAAACCGATCGTTTTCCGCTACACATCTTAGCGAAGGACTATCCTTGACCTGAACCCGAGATGGGAGATGATATGAGGATTCTGCTGGCCGTGCCGAACGCGACGATGGCGCGGGTGCTCGAACGAACGCTTGACGGCGAAGGGCATGAGGTGGCCGTTTCTCCCACCCATGATGACGTCAGGAAGGCGATTCAGGCCCACCCCTTCGATCTGGTGATTCTCGACGACGAATTGCGGGGACTCTCCTCCACCGAACTGACGAGCATGCTCCAGCGCCTCGACGGTCATACGAAGGTGCTGTATCTGACCACCCCGTCGTTCCGCAAGAGCGAGCAGCCAGAGGAGAAGACCCCCGCCGCGCCCGGCGCGCGATGGACGGCCAGCGAGGCGCTGGTCACGCAGATGGCCCGTCGGCACGACATCCACGCGGTGCTGCCAAAGCCATTCTCGAAAGCCCAGCTGCTTTCGCACATCGCCCTGCTGTGCGGGGCGGACGGGCAGCGTTCCTCGACGCTGATCAGCCACGGCAACCTGACGCTCAATCTGGCGAAGCGGCAGGCGTTCTACGGCGACGGCAAGGACCCGATCCCCCTCTCCCCCCGCGAATACGCCACGCTGGAGACGCTGATCCGGGCGAACGGACGGTTCCTCTCGTTCGACGAGCTGCTGGAATCGGTGTTCGGCCGCGGCGTGTTCGAGCAGCGGGACGCCATGGAATCGACGATGTACCACCTGACGAGGAAGCTGCGCCGCGCGGGCATGTTCATCACCCAGCGCGGCGACATGTACCGGATCCTCTAGTTTCGTGGATCAGCCGGCGTGCCCGAAGCGACTCCCCTCGCGTCGAGCGCGTCGAGGGCGAACGCGCGTGCCATGCACAGCGCGGTGATCGCGATCGCGGCGGCCATGACGAAGTATCCGGTCTGCGCGCCGTTGGACGTCGACACGGCCTCGCTCAGTCCGGCGTTCATGCCCAGATGCTGGTAGACCGACATCACCGTGGCGAGCACCGCGGTGCCGAGGGCGCATCCGAACTGCTGGCAGGTGTTGAACACGGCGTTGCCGTCGGCCTTGAGCTGCGGCGCGACGTTCTTCAGGCCGTCGGTGAACACGTTGGAGTAGGTGAAGCTGTAGCCGAACACGTACACCACATGCAGGCAGGCCACCGCCAACGGGGTGAGATGGTGGGCGAACAGGCCCTGCAGCAGCAGGCCGAGGAACGCGAAGGACAGTCCGATGGTCACCGGCAGACGGGCGCCCTTGCGGTCGAGCAGCGTACCGCCGGCCGGGGCGCAGAACGCACCGAGCAGCGCGCCGGGCAGGATCACGAATCCGGCGATCATCGACGTGGCGCCGAGACCCATCTGCACGAAGTTCGGCACGGTGAAGGAGATGCCCAGCATGACGAACTGCAGCAGCACCAGGGAGACCAGATGCCAGCGCAGCGACGGGTCGGCGAGCACCGTGAGGTTCATCAGGGGTCGTTCGGAGCGACGCTGACGCCAGTAGAAGGCCAGCACGCAGACGACGCCCACCGCCAGGGAGACGATGGCGATGACGGGTGTGAGGCCGACGGCGGTGCCGGCGAAGACATGCTGGACGACCAGACCGGCCTGTTCGACGCCGTAGAGCAGACCGGTGAAGCCGAGGGCGATGAGCACGACGTGGCCGGGGTTGAGCGACGTCTTCTCGGTGGGCACGAACTGGCGCAGGGAGACGACGCCGAGGATGAAGATCAGCACGAGCAGGGCGATGATGATGAGGAAGGATTCGCGCCACGGCATGAACGTGGTGACGATGCCGCCGAACGAGGGGCCGAGGGCCGGGGCCAGCGCCACGACGAGATTGCCGTAGCCCATGAGCATGCCGATCTTGGTGCGCGGGGACTGTTCGAGGATCACGTTGAACATCAGCGGCATGCCGGTGCCGGTGGCGACGCCCTGCACGACGCGCGCGACGATGAGTACGGCGAAGTTGGGCGACCAGAAGGCCAGCAGGGAGCCGATGATGGCGAGCACGCAGGCCGCGGAGAACACGGCCTTGTAGGTGAACCGACGCTTGAGGAACGCGGAGAGCGGGATGGTGGCCGCCACGACGAGCAGGTACGCGGTCGTGACCCACTGCACGGTGGCCGCGTCGATGGAGAATTCCCTCATCAGGTGGGGGAAGATGACGTTCATCATCGTTTCGGTGAGGATGCCGACGAAGGCCAGTGCGCCGGTGGCGACGATGGACCCCACGAGACGGAGGGTGATGTTGTTTCTGTTCTGATTGCGATCGTATGCTGCCGATGTCATGGATGATGCCTCTCTGGTTCATCTGGCGCACGGCCGCGTCGGAAGCGCGGCGTACGTGCGCCGGGGAGTCATGGTCCTGCTGTTCGGCATGATCGGAGGGAAGCCGGGAACAACAGGAAAGAATGCTTCTCTCAAACGAAAACCCCGCGACACGGCGGAACGCCATTGTCGCGGGGTCGGCAAAAGCCAGTGAATCCCGTGGGATCAGCGAGCGTAGAACTCGACCACGTACTGGATGTTCACCTGCACCGGGATCTCCTCGACCTCCGGCTTGCGGGTGAGGGTGGCCTTCAGCGAGGCCAGGTCAACGTCCAGGTAGCCCGGAACGGCGGGCAGCACATCGCGGTGCACGCCTTCAGCGGCGATCTGGAACGGAACCATGGTCTGGCTCTTCGGACGAACCTGAATGGTCTGGCCGGGCTTGACGTGGTAGCTCGGACGATCGACCTTGTTGCCGTCGACCAGAATGTGGCCGTGGACGACGAACTGACGGGCCTGAGCGGTGGTACGGGCGAAGCCGGAGCGCAGCACCAGGGCGTCGAGACGGGACTCGAGGTCACGCAGCATGGCGTTACCGGTCTGGCCGGCCTCGTGGGTGCCCTTCTCGTAGGCGGCGCGCAGCTGCTTCTCAGAGATGCCGTACTGGGCGCGCAGACGCTGCTTCTCGCGCAGACGCACGGCGTAATCGGACTCGGTGCGGCGGCGGGTGCGGCCGTGCTCACCGGGAGCGTACGGACGCTTCTCGAAGATGCGCTGGGCCTTCGGGGTCAGGGCGATGCCGAGGGCGCGGGACAGGCGCACCTGACGGCGAGAACGCTGAACGTTAGTCATGTTCTTTCCTTTTCTGTCGTTATCTGAACGGAACACGGAATCGTCGATTCCATGCTGAGCCGGCCTCTTCCAATGCTTGACCGCGATCCTGTCGCGAACGGGATCAGGGATCCCGCCGACCCATTGATGGGCTAAGGCTCCAGATCGGCGACTGCCTGATGGCAGACACCAAAATCAATATCATACACCATGATTCGCGGTGTCGCGTTCGGCGAGCCGTCCTGCGTCCATCGTGTACACGCGATCGGCGTATGGCAGGGCGTCGGCGTCATGGGTCACCATGAGCACGGCCGCGCCGTCGTCGGCCACGCGGCGCAGCAGCCGCATGACGATCTCGGTGCTTTGCGCGTCGAGATCGCCGGTCGGCTCGTCGGCGATCACCAGCTTCGGCTCGTTGATCAGCGCACGGGCGATGGAGACACGACGCATCTCGCCGCCGGAGAGCTCGCGCGGATAGCTTTCGGCCAGATCGGCGACGCCGAGCGATTCGAGCAACGCCATCGCCCGGACCCTGATCGGATCGTCGGACGTGGACGCCGGCCGCGGATCCAATATCGTATGCGATGCCGGATCCGCAGGGAAGAACGTGGCGGGCAGCATCACATTGTCGATCACCGTAAGATTGGCGAGCAGGGTCTGGCCCTGCGTGACGAAGCCGATGGTCCGGTTGCGCAGGCGCGACAGTTCCCGGTCGTTCAGGACATCGACCCGCACGCCGTCGATCGTCACCGTGCCCGACGTCGGCCGGAGCAGACCGCAGATCATGTTGAGCAGCGTGCTCTTGCCGTTGCCGGATCGGCCGACGATGGCGAGGAGCTGACCGGAATCCAGAGTCAGACTGACGTGGTCGACCGCGGCGAACGTCTTGCCGCGGCGGATGAATTCCCGGGTCAGATCGTTGACGTCAAGCAGCATGTCACTCCCCCTCCCTGAGCGTGAGATAGGCTTCGGGGCGTCCCAGCCGCACGACGCACAGCACCGAGGCCGCCATGCCGACGAGCGTGGCCAGAACGATGGTGATCGCCATCATGGCAAGGATCGCCGGCAGACCGACCTGCAGATACGGCAGCTGCAGCCGGTTGCCGATGTATCCGCTGAACGGGAAGATGAACAGTGACGAGGCCAGCACGCCGATGACGCCGCCGAACAGGCCGATCATCGCGGACTCGCGGATGATGATGCCGACCAGCATGCCGCGGGTCGCGCCCATGATGCGCAGGGAGGCGAACTCCTTCTTGCGCTCGTTGACGGAGGAGCCGAACACGGCGAGCAGCACGATGAGTCCCATGATCCACAGCGCCGTGATGAATACGGCGAGATAGCCCGTCAGCGTGTCCAGCGAGGTCTTGGTGGAGGCGGTGACGCCGCCGGGATACACGAATCCGAGGCTGGCGAACTCGGGGTTGAGCCGCTTGATGTTCTCGGCCACGGTCTGCGCGTCGTAGCCTTCCTTCACCTTGATCAGCACCGAGGAGACGGCCGTGTCGGCGTACTCCTTCGGCATGGCCCGATGGGACACCCTGGCGCTGGCCTCCACCATCTGGGGCACAGTGTCGTTGCTGATGAACGCGGAATTGTCGAGGCTGGTACCGGTGTTGGCGAGCTGGGCGACGACCGGCCAGGTGCGGCCGTACAGCTCGACGGTGCCGTCCACCGACACGTTGACCGAGGCGCCGACGATCATCTCGCCCCGCTGCAGGGTCTTGTCGTACTGGGAGGCCACCCATGGTTCGATGACGAAGTCGGTGGACGGGTTGAATCCGATGATCTGCAGCTTCTCGTCGCAGCAGGCGGCCGCCAGCGAAGCGATGTAGGTCTGCGAGGTGGCTTCGGCGATGCCGTCGGCCTTGGACACCTGACCGGCCACGTCCCTGGTGAAGTAGAAGGTGCTGGGGTTGCCGTTCGTCAGCAGCGCCTCGGCCTTGGATGACGTGGCCTGCGGCACCACCATGAGGTCGGCGCCGAGACGCCTTTCCATGCTGGCGAGACCCTCCTTCAGGTTCAGGGTGAGCATGGAGCCGCCGAAGAACGCGACGGACAGGATCGTCACGACGACGGTGAGCGCAGTGGTTCGGAACGGCCGCCGACGCAGGTTCTCGATCGGCAGCGACGCCGGCGTGATGCGGCGTCGGGCGGGTGAGTCACTCATATCGATGTCCCGTCTTCGATTGTCCGGAGGGCCCGATCGTCACTTCGCGTGGCGGGCGTCCAGCGCCACGTCAATGGCGGCGAACACGATGGTCAGCACGCCGAGCACGATCAGGGTGGGCAGCGTGACCATATGGCAGTGCATCATGGCGCCCTTGCACACGCCGATCAGCACGGTGGGCACGGCGATGACGAGCGCACCGAGCAGGGCGACGGCGATGTTGATGCCGGCGCGAATCCGGCCGTCCACGAACAGGGCGATCAGTCCCAGCACGGCGATGACGATGCCGATGCCGAGCGCGGCTTGCGCGGTGTAATGGCAGGCCATGGGCATCTTGCCCTCATGCACCTCGCACACATGGGCGAAGGTCTGCGGGCCGACGGCGATCAGGGCGCCGAGAACGATGGGCACGATGCCGCCGAGGATACGGTTCTTCAATGGTCTCTCTCTTTCGTTTGGCAAAACGCAAGAGATTATGAACAGACGGGCGGGGAAAATCAACCCTTGATCTTCCCCGCCCGGTCCTATATAATGCGCCCGCCAGCACGTCAGAGCTTCTCAATCGGCGCGACCCGCAGCAGCAGTCGCTTGACGCCTTCGGAGCCGAAGTCCACGGTGATCACCGAATTGCGGCCCTTGTCCTGTACGCCGACGACCTTGCCCAGACCATACTGATCATGGCTGATGCGATCGCCTTCGTGGAAGTCCGCGACGTTCAGCCCGTTGCCGCCGGCGGACGACGATTCCGCAGCGGAGGCCGATCCCGTCGCCGACGCCTTCTTCTTCGCCGAGGTCAGGGAGTCGAGCAGCTGCTTCTTCATCCGCTTGGTGGTCACCTTGCCGTTGCGGCCCGATCCGGACGATCCGGAACCGTACGACTTCGAACCATACGACTTCGACCCGTAATCGGATCCGTAGGACCGCGATCCGCGGGAGGAACCGTACGACTTCGATCCGTATGAGCCGGAACCGTAGGAGGATCCCGACCCGTACGACGAACCGCTCCCCCATCCCGATCCGGAACCGTACGACTTCGACCCGTACGACGATCCGCCGAAGTCCTCGAATCCGGAGAACTCGTCGTCATCGTCGAAATCGCCCCATCCGCCGCGCATCTTCTCGGTGCTGGTCTCCTTGCGCTTCCAGTCGATCAGGTCGGCTGGGATGTCGTCGAGGAACTGGCTGGGCATCATCTCGGCGGCCTGGCCCCACTGCGAACGGACCGCGGCGCGCGTGACGTAGAGGATCTGCCGGGCGCGCGTAATGCCCACGTAGGCGAGTCGGCGCTCCTCCTCCAGTTCGCTTTCGTTGTCGATCGAACGGGAATGCGGGAAGGTGCCCTGCTCCATGCCGGTGAGAAACACGACCGGGTATTCGAGGCCCTTGGCGGTGTGCAGGGTCATCAGCGTGACCTTGCCGGTGTCCTCGCCCTCGTCGGGCAGCTGATCGCTGTCGGCCACCAGCGCGGTGGTCTCCAGGAACCCGTTGAGCGTGGCGTCGGGCGTGTTCTGTTCGAACTCGGCCGCGGTGGACTGCAGCTGGGAGAGGTTCTCGACGCGGGTCTGGTCCTGCGGGTCGGTGGACTGCTGCAGTTCGGCGAGCAGTCCGGACTTGTCGAGCACCTCGGCCACGATCTCGGACGGCTTGGCGTCGTTGTTCGTCGCGAACTCGCGCAATCCGATCATGAGGTCGCGGAACTGGCCGAGCAGCTTGGCGGTGCGCGTGGGCACGCCTTCGATGGCGTCCAGATGGGTCAGTGCCTCCCATGCGCTGGTCTGGTGCGTGCCCGCGTAGTCGGTGAGCACGGCCTCCGCACGGGCACCCAGACCGCGCTTGGGCACGTTGAGGATGCGGCGCAGGTTCACGTCGTCGTCCGGATTGGCCAGCGCCTGCAGGTAGGCCATCGCGTCCTTGACCTCGCGGCGCTCGTAGAACCGTGTGCCGCCGACGAGCTGGTACGGGATGCCGGCGTTGATCATCGCCTCCTCCAGCGACCGCGACTGCGCGTTGGCACGGTACATGATGGCGATGTCCGCGTAGGAGAACCCCTCCTCGCCGGCCAGACGGGCGATCTCCGTGGCAATCCACGAGGCCTCCTGCTGCGCGTTGTCGGCCGCGTAGCCGATGATCTTGTCGCCCTGGCCGAGCGCCGTCCACAGCTTCTTCGGCTTGCGGCCGGGATTGAGCGAGATCACCTTGTTGGCCGCGTCGAGGATGGTCTGCGTGGAACGGTAGTTCTGCTCCAGCATGATGGTCTTGGCGTTGGGGAAATCCTTCTCGAACTCCTGGATGTTGCGGATGTCCGCGCCGCGGAACGCGTAGATCGACTGGTCGGAATCGCCCACCACGGTGATCCACGCCGGACCGTTCTTTCCCGCGCCCACCGCGCCCGGTTCCGGGGTGAGTTTGTCGTCCACGCCGGCGAGCTCGCGCACCAGCACGTACTGGGCGTGGTTGGTGTCCTGATACTCGTCGACCAGAATGTAGCGGAAGCGGTGATGGTAGTAGGCGGCCACGTCGGGATGGTCGTGCAGCAGCTCCACGGTACGCATGATCAGGTCGTCGAAGTCCACGGCGTTGGCGGTGGCCAGACGGTACTGGTATTCGGCGTACACGCACGCGTACAGCTCCTCCACGTTGCCGAAGCTGCCCATCTTCAGATTGCGCTGGCCGGGCTTGAACTGCGGGGCGTACTCCTTGAGCTGGGTGCGCCAGTCCTGCAGGTTGTTCTTGTAGTCGGAGATGCGCGCGAGGATCGAACGCGGCGTATAGCGCTTGACGTCGATGTTCATCTCGGTGCAGATGATCTTGACGAGCCGCTGCTGGTCGGCGGTGTCGTAGATCGAGAAGCCGGACTTGAGGCCGATCCTGTCGCCGTCGCGCCGCAGGATGCGCACGCAGGCGGAATGGAACGTGGAGACCCACATGCGCTGCGCCACCGGGCCGATCAGGGTCTCCAGACGCTGCTTCATCTCCGCGGCGGCCTTGTTGGTGAAGGTGATGGCCAGGATCTGGCTGGGCCATACGCCGCCCACGCCCATGATGTAGGCGATGCGGCGCGTGAGCACGCGGGTCTTGCCCGAACCGGCGCCGGCCGCGATCAGCAGGGCCGGACCGTAGTACTTCACCGCCTCGGTCTGCTGCTCGTTCAGTCCGGCGAGCAGTTCGTCGGCGCTGCGTCGGATCACTTCCGGCTCGTCGTTCATCATCATTCGCGTTCCCCGTCCCGTCGACGGCCGGACCGCGATCACACGGCGGCCGGCCCGTTGAAAACATCCGTTTGCGATATTCGTTTGAAAACCGAGTATACGAATCTACCATCCGGGCGGGTCAACCGGGTGCGGGAAGGGCGCAGACCGGTTACGAGACCGGGTCTGCCGGGTTCGGGCCGGAGTCCCGTCGGGTACGGACCGGTCAGCTCTCGGTCGGTCAGTGCGAACCGGGCCAGCCGGGACGCGAAGTCCGAGGCCCGGACTCGGACGACTATGCGCGGATCGCGTGCTCCTCGAGCAGCTCCCCCACGTTCGTGTCCTCATCCATGTAATGATCGAAAGTGTCGGTGATCTCCTTGGCCGGGGCCTCGGTGAGCAGCGAGACGACCACGATGGCGAGCGAGGAGACGATGAACGCGGGCAAAAGCTCGTAGATGCCGAAGATGCCGCCCAGCGGCTTGACGAACAGGTTCCACGCGAACACGGTGAGCGCTCCGACGACCATGCCGGCCACCGCGCCCTGCCGGTTGGTGCGACGCCAGTAGAGGCTGAACAGCATGAGCGGACCGAACGAAGCGCCCAGACCGGCCCACGCGTAGGAGACGACCTGGAAGATCGAGGAGTTCTGGTCGGCCGCCACGAGGCATCCGAACACGAAGACCACGAGGATGGTGGCGCGCGCCACCCACATGACCTGACGGTCGGTGGCGTTGCGGCGGAAGATGCCGCGGTAGATGTTCTCGGCCACCGCGGAACCGGCGATGATCATGTAGCTGGACGAGGAGCTCATCGACGCGGCGAAGATGCCGGAGACCACCACGCCGCACACGAAGCTCGGCAGCAGCATCTGGCTGAGCACGATGAACACGCTTTCCGCCGCCGCCTGGGTGCCGAACTGCGCGGGCAGCATGGCGCGGCCGAACAGGCCGATGGCGATGGCGCAGCCGAGGGAGATGACCACCCACACGGTGGCGATGATGCGCGACTGGCGGATCTCCTCGGCGTCTCGGATGGAGAGGAACCGCACCAGCACCTGCGGCATGCCGAAGTAGCCCAGACCCCATGCGAGCAGGGAGACGATGGTGATGACGTCGAAGTCGGCGGGACTGCCGAACAGCGGGGCGCCGTGCTGGATGGCCTGCATGCCCGTGGCCGGGTCGATGGTCGGCGAGGCGGTGTGGTTCGCGCTGAGATAGCCGGGGATGTCGGCGAGGAACGCGGCCACATGATCGATGCCGCCGGCGTTGATCACCGTGCCGCCGCACACGACGGCGAGGGCGAAGAACATAAGCATGCCCTGGATGAAGTCGGTGACGACAACGGAGAGATAGCCGCCGATGACCGTGTAGAGGAACACGACGATCGCGCCGAGCACCATCATCAGGTGGTAGTCGAAGCCGAAGAGGGTGTCGAACAGCTTGCCGACGGTGACGAAGCAGCTGCCCACGTAGACGGCGAAGAACACGATGATGATCAGTGCCGACAGCGTGGAGAGGATGTTGCGGGTGTCGCCGAAGCGCTTGGAGAAGAAGTCGGGCAGGGTGATGGCGTTGCCCGCGGCCACCGAGTAGCGGCGCAGGCGCTTGGCCACGATCCGCCAGTTGAGGTAGGTGCCGATGGCGAGGCCGAGGGCTGTCCAGCCGGCGTCGGCGATGCCGGTGAAGTAGGCGAGGCCGGGCAGTCCCATGAGCAGCCAGCCGGACATGTCGGAGGCTTCGGCGCTCAGCGCGGTGAGCCAGGGACCGACGCCGCGGCCGCCTGCGAAATACTGCGAGGCCGACGAGTTGGACCGTTTCGAATAGAAGAATCCCACCGACAGCATGGCCACAAAATACAGGACCATGGCCAGGAACACCCAGATGTCGCTCGTACGCATGAACGCCTTCCCCCACTTGCTTTTCGTGCCGTTCGATTGTGATTCGCCGCCGATTCGCATGTGCCGTGTTTTGTGGCTTGCTGCGTTCGTTCGCTCGGCGGCGAGACCTCACTATAACGACTGTGACGGCAGAGCCCAATTCAGGGTGAATGTGATCTCACATGGTAAAGTCCAAACCCCGTTCCGTACCGCAGTACAGTTTCGGGGTTCGGGGGGTTCGGGATGTTTGCCTTCCTCTTAGGCTGAGCCCGGTATGCGGACGTCGAAGGCGTTCGCAGGGCTCAGACGAGCCGACAGGCGAGTTAGGGCCGCGGGCCATGGGGACGTCCGCTCTTGCCTGAAGGTGGACGACGAAGCCGGACGGATGAGGTGACAAGGTGACAAGCGGGGTGCCCGACGATGAGACGGTCACGCGTCTCGTTCGGCGTTCAGCGCCTCGTGACGCAGGATCAGGAAGCCGATGGCGCCGGCCACGATGGACGCCGCGAGAATGGCGGTCTTGGCGATGGCCGCGATCTGCGGGTCCGCGAACGAGAGGTTCGTCACGAAGATCGCCATGGTGAAGCCCACGCCGCCGAGTGCGGATACGCCTGCGATATGACCCCATTGCACGCCCTTCGGCAGCTGCGAGACGCCCAGCTTCACCGTGACCCATGTGGAGAGGAAGATGCCGAGCGGCTTGCCCACCAGAAGACCCAGAAACACGCCGATCGCCACCGGACTGGTCACGATCTGGGTGAACGACATGCCGCCAAGCACCACGCCGGCGTTCGAGAACGCGAACAGCGGCAGGACGAAGAAGTACACGAAGGTGTGCAGACGCTTCTCGAGACGGATCGTCGGCGGGATCGAGGCATGCGAGACGCGGCGGATCGAATACACCTCACGCAGGTATTCGCGCTGCGCCACGTCCGGCTCGCCCGGATCGTACCGGTTCTCGGCCGTCCGTGCACGGTGGGCGAACCACCCGCCCACCCGGTCGAGCTTGATTTCGGATCGGGCCGGCACGGCGAGGGCCAGCATCACGCCGGCAAGGGTGGCGTGCACGCCGGAGAACAGCATGCAGACCCACAGGACGAAGCCGACCGCCAGATACGGCAGCAGATCGTAGATATGGCATCGGTTGAACACGATCAGCAGGGCGAACGCGGCGAGGGCGGCAATCAGCCACGGCAGGCTGAGATCCGACGTGTAGAACAGGGCGATCACGCCGATGGCGATCATGTCGTCGGCGATGGTGAGTGTGGACAGGTAGGCGCGCAGTCCGGAGGGGACACGGCGGCCGAGCAGGGCGAGCAGGCCCAGGCAGAAGGCGATGTCGTTGGCCATGGGCACGCCCCAGCCGCCGGCGTACTGTCCGCCGAAGTTGACCGCCAGATAGATCAGGGCCGGCAGCAATGCGCCGCCCGCGGCCGCGACGATGGGCAACACGGCCTTGCGCGGTTCGGTGAGTTCGCCGGCCCGCATCTCATGCTTGATTTCGAGGCCGACCATGAGGAAGAACAACGCCATGAGGAAATCGTTGATGAAGTGTTCCAGACTGATGTTCGCGTGGAACGAGCCGACCGAGAACTCGAGGTGTACGGACTGCCAGAATTCGTTGAAGTACGGCAGGGCCGGCGTGTTTTCGATGGCGAACGCGGCCAGCGCGGCGAACACCATGAGCAGGGTCGCCTTGGTGGATGAATGCGTGAATTCGATGAGGCGCCGCTTCCCCCTGTGGACCTTGACGACGCCGGGTTCGAGAATGCCCTCGTGGATCTGGGGGCTTGATGTCATGTGATTGCTCCTAACAACTGCTTGATGTGAATGGAGTCGGCCGCCAACCGCGGCCGCGAGGATTCAACCTTTCCAGAGTACATGACGTCCTCTCCCCCATCGCCGAGCGCGAAACCGCCGGGATGAACGCCATGGTTTGGACCACAGTCTAGAAGCTTCCGTCTAGAGGCGTCCCGAAATTGAGAACGGCCGCCCGAAGAACGGACCCGTGAGCTAGGCTTGGGCAGACGTATTCGAATAACGAACCATGAATGGAGGGGTCATGGCCATTGCATACACCGAGGAACGACGGTTCACCAAGGAGCAGACGCAGCGTCTGTTCCGTTCGGTCGGGTGGGTGTCCGGCGAGTATCCCGAGCGTCTGCATCAGGCGTTGATGGGATCGTCCACCGTCATTTCCGCGTGGGACGACGATCGTCTGGTCGGCCTTGTCCGTGCACTGGACGACGGTGCCATGCTCGCCTACGTGCACTACGTGCTGGTCGACCCGGAGTATCAGGGTCAGGGCATCGCCGGCCACATGATCGAGATGATCAAGGACAAGTACCGCGACTACTTCTACATCGAAGTCATGCCCGAGGAGCGCAAGAACGCCTCATTCTATGAACCGCACGGCTTCCGCATCATGGAGAACGGCGTCGCCATGCAGATCGTCAACCCCAATTGGTGACCCCGCCAAACACCGCAATCACCGGCTGACGCAATGGCAGACGATATTGACGATTTCGCAGCAAGAAAGGAGGTGCGGACGAAATGTTGGACGCTTCGGCGTCCGGATTGGAGTCCGTATGTATTCGGTTGGATTGCGTCGCATG
>NZ_PEBK01000014.1 GCF_002802905.1 Bifidobacterium simiarum | reverse complement strand
GTTTCCGCGAGCTGTTCGAGGCGCACGCCCGGCCCGGCGAGATCAGGGACTACGTCCTCAGCCTCACCGACTAGCACCCGAACAAACAACAGGCCCCGCACCACAGCAATTTCCCACCATGGTCCTCGCCGATCAACAATCCGGATTCGGCGAAGACCGTGCTTTCCGGCTCTCGCACCCCGTCGTCTCTCCTCCGACGGGGTGTTGTCATATTCGATATTCACCCCAAAGCATGCGAAGCACTTGTTCGTGCCATGTCACTGGCCGGGAACACGATCCTCATAGGTCATTTTTACTCCCTGCCGCACGCCCCCTGTCACTGAACACAGGTTCCCGCGATCACGGTGTCCCCTGCCGCACCTGACCGCCACGGAACGTCAACACCGCCGGTCCCCGTCGTTCCGTGCCACGTTTCCATGGCAGGCGATGGACCGACGTCGCATGGTCTCGTTCCGTGCCATGACCATGACGCTCCATGTCACGCCGGACCGTTGGAATCCCAACGGTCCGTCGATCGTCATGCCGGCGATTCCCGGCACGGGATCGCCGTTTCCCCGGCAGGCCGTGTTCCCTGCCACGGGATCGTGTCGGGGAACACGGTCCCGGCCGGTATTCCCATTCCCTGCCACGACCACCCGACAGGGAACATTGATCTTCCCTGATCTCCACCCTCCCTGACATGGCTCCCGCCACGGAATACCCAATCACCGCCGATCCCGGTATTCCGCGATCATCCCCATTCCGCACCCCACCAAACCACACACCAGCCATCACCGTATCGCGGCAGTTCTCTTCGCCAGCTCGAGCAAAGGCACGGCGGTCACGGAAAATTCGAACTTCGCCCCACGTTTGACGAGATATCGACTCACCCGAAACGCCAACGCGGCGCGGGCATCGTCATCACGCAGATCATCAGCGGTGACGATGACCACGATCCATCCACGGCTTCTGAGCAGCTCCCGCTTCTCCTGATCACGCCGCCACTGCGCCTTGTCTGTCCGATGCTGGTCGCCGTCATATTCGACCGCCACCTTCAGCTCCGGCCACGCCAGATCCACGGTCATCGGCACCTTCGAACGAAACGTCATCCCAGGAACGATGAAGTTGATCTGCGGAACAGGCACGCCATGGCTCATCAGCGAAAGATACGTCCGAGATTCCATCGGAGAACGGACACCACCACGACACAATCTCAGCGCCAGACGGCAATTCCTCACTCCGGCAAAACGCTCGCGACGATCCAGAAACTCGCAGAATTCCCCATATACCGATTTCGCTGGACCATCATGATCCAAGACAGACCCCTGCACGACATTCCGTCCCCCTGCCCCCGCATTCCCCGAATTCTTCTCGGAAAGCGCGGTGATGACCGAATTCGCCAGCACAACCAACTCATCGAATGCGATATGAGGGGCGAGCTGTGCCCACGCGTGCATGGCATTCAGCGCGTACACATACTGATTGACGCGAACGAAGGCACCACGCTCATACCCTTTCCAGACATGCGCCTGCACACCTCGCCCACGTACTCGTTTCCCACCCGCCCCCACTACGGTATGCAGAACCGAATCATCCAGATCGCAATGTTCAGGAAGCGGAATCGATTGCAGCATCAATGCCGTCTGCATGCCGAACAGCACCCCGGCCCCAACCCGTCGGGCGACCTCCGTGCATGACCGAATGGCTTCCCTACGTCGCTCCGCCAACACCACTTCCATGTATGGCGTCGCCGGAATCCGCCCTGCTTTCATATCCTGTGACATTTCCATATGGCGACCATACGACGCATAGCACTGAAGATGAAGCGATATCGCAGTATGTGCGCGAACGGACTGTTCTCGTCCGACCAGTGTGGATAACTCCGTCCTCACATCCCCGATTGTGGACAATAACGGTCTTATTCACACCTTCGCACCAAACGACGGCATACCGCCCGCACACACTCCGCCATCAATCCGATCACATCCGCTCCGCTTACAACGCACCATACCGACGCACGGTCCGGGCGATGGCCTCATCCCGGGTCTCCTCGAGAATGACCGGCACATACGGCAGGGCGGCGCTCACGGCCTCCAGCACGCCGCGCACGTCCATCACGCCTTCATCCACATTGCAGCGATGCAGCCCGTCCTCACCCACGGTGAAGTCGTCGATGTGCACGGCGACGATCCGCTCGCCGAAGGCCTTAAGCGCCTTATGCGTGATCTCCACCTGATCCCCGTCATGCACGGTGCGCCCGTCCGGCGCCGTGTATGCGGTCGGATCGAAGACGATGCCCAGATACGGCGAGTCCACGTCGGCCAGCAGACGCTCGGTGGTGGCGATGTCGTAGATCGGATGGTTCGCCCCCGGCTCCACGCCCACGATGGTGCCGAACCGGGCACCGAAGTCCACCAGACGTCGCACCGAGGCCAGCGATTCCTGATACATCGCCTCGGTGAAGTTCTCCTCGGTGAACCGTCCCGGAGCGGCGTCCACGGAGCCGGTCTCGCTGGCCACCACCGGGGCGCCGAAGAACCGCGCATTGGCCAGATACGCCTCGAACCGGCGCAGCGCGGCTTCGCGCGAGTCCGGATCAGGATGCGTCATATTGATATAGCATCCCAGCACGGCGATGTCCACGCCCCGCTCCCCCAGCACGCGACGGAAGTACATGCCCATGCCGGGATTGATCCGGTCGGCGAGGTCCGGGAACTGCCTCGGCAACGCCAGCTGCACGTTATGCACGCCGTATCCGTCCAGCCCCTGCGCCAGCAGTTCAGGAGTATCCGCCCAAGTCACGTCATGACCTCGCGCTCCGAAGTTGATCATGCCGCACCGCCTTTCGATCGTCTCGCATCGTCATCGCAACCATAGGCAGAAACACCCCAAGAACAAACAGTCTTTACCAACAGTTTTTGCACATTATCTTCGTTTTTTTGCTCCCTCTCCACTACACTGAGAAGGTGAGATAGAAATGGAATCGCACCGTTGGACGACGACGTCGGCAGGGTGGCTTCCAGCGATCGGGGGGTATCATGACATCGATCCAGCAGACCCAGCAGCTGCATCAGGTACGGGAGGATCGGCCGCAACGCGCGGTCATCGTCAATGAGATGATCTCCGACCGGTTCGAGATCTATCACGTCGACTCGCAGGTCATCGAACATGCGCAGCTGCACTACCACGACTTCCATGAGATCAATCTCGTGCTGCAGGGCACCGGCCTGTTCCATCTGGGCGGCAGCGAATACACCACCGAAGCGGGCACGGTGACGTTCGCCCACAGCAACGACCTGCACAACATCGTGCGCCAGTCCAGCCAGTATTACGAGCGCGCGTACATCTACGTGCGCGAGCAGTTCCTCAAGTCGCGCTCCACGCCGCACACCAACCTCAACGCCTGCTTCGAAAGCAACGGCAAGCCCACCAGCCGCGTCATCAAGATGGATCCGGCGGATCTGCGCCGTCACATCGATCTGCTCGATCAGGAGCCGGACGACTCCTACGGCTCCGATCTGGAGTACGAGCGCAAGTTCCTGGACTTCATGGTGGATCTCAACCGCGCCGTGGCCGACGGCGGCACCGACGTGGTCCCGCATTCCAAGCCGATGTCGGCGCTCATCACCAACGTGATGGAGTACATCTCCGAGCATCTCAACGACGACCTGTCCCTCGACGCGATCGCCGACCGCTTCTTCATCAACAAGTACTATCTTTCCCGCCAGTTCAAGAAGAGCACCGGCCTCAACCTGCACGAGTTCATCGTCAAGAAGCGTCTGCTGAAGTCCAAGGAGCTGCTGCGCTCCTACGGCAGCGCGCAGAACATCTACAAGCAGTGCGGATTCTCCTCGTACACGCATTTCCTGCGCTGCTTCAAGCAGGAGTTCCATATGACGACCAAGGAGTTCCTCCGGGAAAGCGACAACGCCGGCGTGGTGCATTTCGCCCCGCACGAGTAGCCGCACCCCCGGAATGGTATCGGATCGCAACATCGGATAGCCGGCGGTCAATCCCCGGCATGTTTCCTCCCGAACGCACAGGATCGCCCCGCCTACGATTCCGGTAGACGGCAACGTCAGCCCGACGGCAACGTCAGCCGATCGAGCCAGATCCCAGGGATTCCAAAGGAGGAACCATGATCCGCAAGACCTTCAAGATGCACCTGTACCCCGGCATGGTGGAGGAGTACGCCCGGCGGCACCACGAACTGTGGCCCGAGATGAAGGCGATGATCCACGAATACGGCGGCCGCAACTACACGATCGCCTTCGACGCCGAGACGAACACGCTGTTCGGCTACATCGAGGTGGAGAGCGAGGATCGCTGGGCGCAGTCGGCCGACACCCCGATCAACCGCAAGTGGTGGGATTTCATGGCTCCGGTGATGGAGACGAATCCCGACAATTCCCCGGTATGCGAGGATCTGCGCGAGGTCTTCCATCTGGACTGACGGCCGATCGGCTCAGCCCGACAGCCCAGCCCGCCCCGTCGGTCATTCAGCCCCGGCATATCAGCCCCAGCCGATCAGCCAGCCCAGTCGTCCACTCACCGCCAGCACTGCTCGTACGGCACGCCGGTAAGCCGTTCGACGACCTCGCGGGTCTGCGGATCCACGTCGGCCTTGTCGCCGCCGTTCTTCAGCCGGTCGATCTCACCGAGCACGATCAGATCGCCACGCTGGTCGAGAGCGAACCGCCGGGAGATGATCAGAGCCACCAGAAAGCCGATGGCCAGCCATCCCAGGCAGACGAAGGCGATGCCCATCTGCGCGCTCGTGCTCTGGCCGCCCGAGTGATTGGGCTCGAAGCCGGTCATCGCAAGGAACGATCCACAGGCGATGGACGCCACGCCGGTGCAGATGAAGCGCAGGAATGTAGTGAGTCCGGAGAAGATCGACGCGCGGTTGCGTTTGGTCACGATCATGTCCACGTCGGGAATGAACGGGAAGATCAGCCACGGCAAGGTGCCGGACAGCGAGCGGAACACGCACCACACCAGATACGACGCCACCGACAGCGCCACCCACCATCCGTCCGGCAGCACACCGACCAGACGCCAGGTGAGGAACAGCAGGCCAAGTCCGATCAGCGCGCCGCAGTAGCACAGCGCATACAGGTTCTTCGGGCCGATGTGGATGAACAGCCAGCCCCACAGCGGCTTGAACACCTCGGCGACCACGGCCAGCGACAGCAGCAGCGAGGCGTAGGCGGCCGTGCGGTTCCAGTCGTAGAGCACGAAGAACACGAAGGTCTGCGTGAACATGTCCTGCAGGGTCAGGCAGATCAGGTACAGGGTGATGTGCACGCGGAACGTGGCAATGCGGAACGTGGAGGCGTATTCGCGGATCACGCGGCCGAACGCCTGCATGAGTTCGCGCGGCGTGCGACGGTGGGCCGCGGCACGCCGACGGGCCAGCTCCTCCTCGCCGTATCCGGCCTCCTCGGGGGTCAGCTCCCAGGTGACGCGGGAGCTGATGAACGCCACGACGGAGAAGCACAGCGTCACCACCGTGGCGAAGAGCTGATACGAGTAGGCGTGGCTTTCGCCGAACCGGGTGAGCACCCAGCTGGCGAACATCGGAATGACGGCGGTGGAGATGCCGCTGAGCAGCAGACGCACGGTGGAGAGCATGGACCGGCCGGCGAAGTCGCGGGTCATCTCGCCGGGCAGTGCCGCATAGCAGACGCCGAACATCTGCAGCAGCACGATGTACAGCACGTACATGGCGAAATAGACCGGCTTGGGCAGGCCCGGCACCCACATGAGCAGGGTGACCAGCACCAGCGGCGAGCACAGCATGATGAAGAAGCGCCGGCGACCGAACCGTCGTCCCAGCCGGAACAGGTAGAACCGTTCGGACAGCAGGCCGAACAGGATCGCGCACACCGCGCTGGCCACCGCGGCCCCGCCGATGATCCCCTGCGCCGTGCTGATGTCGAATCCGCAGAAGTGGGTCCAGAACACGGCCAGATACGTGCCGGTGAGGGTCGGTCCCCCGCCGCCGTAGCAGTCGGCGATGCCGTATCCGACGGCATTGGCCAGATTGATCTTCCTCGTCGCTCTCTCGTTCACCCGGATAAGAATACTCAGACGACCGATATCGCGCCGGATCGTTGCCGTTTTCGCCACGGTTCGGCAGGATCCGCGCACGAACGGCAAGCTCTCCGAACGTTGTTGCCTATTTTCCGACGTGTAAATCACACGGCGATCCGCACGCGGCTCTAGAGTAGGGAGTATGGAAACACCAATTATTTTCAATGGTGTGCCTTGGTTCGACGACGAACGGCACACGGTAAACGCACACGGCGCCTCCATCATCGAGGACGGGGGACGCTACTGGCTCATCGGCGAGCGCAAGACCGACGACGGAAACGGCTTCGGCGGGTTCGCCTGCTATTCATCCGATGATCTGGCCCACTGGCATTTCGAGCGCATCATCCTCGCCCCGCAGACCGAGGAGACCTCCCTGCTCGGCCCGCGTCGCATCGGTTCGCGCGCGAAGGTGCTGAGGAATCCGAAGACCGGCAAGTACGTGCTGCTGGCCCGCACCGACAACAAGAAGCACACCGATCCGATCACCTGCGTGGCGGTGAGCGATTCGGTCAACGGCGAGTACAAGCTGCTGGGCGCGTTCGAGTATGAGGAGGCGCCGCTGCGCAAGGGCGATCTCGGTCTGTTCCAGGAGGAGGACGGCACCGCCTACGCGGTGTTCTGCGAGGGTGATATCTATCGCCTGTCCGACGACTACACGTCGGCCGCCGAGCTGGTGGTCAAGGGCATGGCTCCGGGCAGCTCCTCCCCCGTGCTCACCAAGATCGACGACACGTATTTCGCGCTGTTCTCGGGCAAGACCGCGTGGGACAGCAATGAGAACTACTATTACAGCGCCACGTCCATCGACGGACCGTGGACGGCCCAGGGCACGTTCGCCCCGGAGGGCACGCGCACCTGGAACTCCCAGTGCGCTTACGTGTTCCCGCTGAGGATGGCCGACGGCTCCACGGTGCCGGTGTACATCGGCGACCGCTGGTCGTACCCGCATCAGGCGTCCGCCGCCTCGCTGGTCATGCTGCCGATGGCCGCGAAGGGCACGACCCTGTCGATTCCCGAGTACTGGCCGGCGTGGGATCCTCGTTCGGCCACGCAGGTGCTGCTCAGCGGCCATCTGATTCCGGCGAAGCTGAATTCGAACCATGTGGGCGAGGAGATCCGTCTGCCGTTCGACATCGACGGCGAGGGCCGTGTGGTGATCCTCGGTTCCGCATCCTGCCACGGCGGCTACGCGAACGTGGAGATCACCGACAGCCGGGGCATTCCGGTGCTGTCGCAGCCGTTCACGTTCTATGCGCCCACGCGCTACAACGGCGCGATGTTCATCGGCCCGCTGCTGGAGACCGGCGACTATCAGCTCAGCGTGCGCGTGCTGGACGAGGGTTCGGTGTTCCATGCGAAGGACGGCACCAGACTCGGTTCGGAGGACACCAAGGTGGTGGTCAGCGGCATCCGTACGCTGAACTCGGCCGATTACCGATGAGTCCGGGTGTCCGATGATCGCCGGATGGTGACCGTCGGACACGGCAAAGGGCGGGGATCCGGTTCCATTTGCCGGATTCCCGCCCTTTGCCGTGTCCGTTCGGACGACCGTGACCGCGCTTTAGTACGGCTGGTTGCCGTGGATGATGATGCCGTGCTCGTGCTTGAGGAAGTTGCGGGCGGACTCGCGATCGATGTCGTGGCCGCGTTCGAGGCTGTGGTACACCACGGCGATCTGGGCGCCGACGCTCAGCCGCTCGAAGGCCTCGTGGGAGTCCCATCCGTCCTGCGCCACGGCCAGCGTGGGCTCCTGCACGTAGCCGTATCCCGCGGCGTTGGCGTATCCGTTGAACGGCAGTCCCCACGCGTGATGCTTGGTCAGCTCCTCGCCGAATGCCTTGGCCTCGGCCAGATCGGCCTCGGTGGCCCCGTGGGCCCGGGCGAGTTCATCGGCGTGGACGGGACTGTAGCCGGAATCCTCCGGCGGCTTGGGAAGCGGCATGGCATCCCCTTTCTCTATCTGCTCTGTACTGCTCTATCGATGCGGCTCTATCGCTCGCTATCGGTGCGATGTGGCCGGTAACCTCAACGGTTATACCACGCCCCGTCCCTTCGGCACCCGCTGCGACCGGGGGCCGGTGCTGTCGCGCACCACCAGTCGGGTCGGCACGCTCTGCAACGTGGCCTCCACGGCCCCTCCCGTATATCGGCTCAGCAGCATCTGGGCGGCCTTGGCCCCCAGCATGCGCGTGGACCGGCAGATGGAGGAGAGCGCCGGCCAGGCCAGTTTGCCGACGATGTCGTCATCGATGCCGATGATCGAATACGCATCCGGGCATTCGTACCCGTTCTTGCGCATGCCGGCGATGAATCCCAATGCCATCATGTCGTTGTAGGCGAGCACGGCGCCGGTGGGACTGCGCAGATAATCCCGCACCAGCGCGTATCCGCCCTCGTAGGTGGGCCAGCCGGGCCAGTGGCGCTTGATGCGCAGGCCCTCGTCGGCGCAGGCCCGGGTCAGTTCGTTCCAGCACACGCCGGCCGACCATGAGTGGGCCGGGCCGTCGAGATAGGTGACGCGGTCGAAGCCGAGCGACTTGAAATGCTGCACCGACTGCCGCATGCCGTCGGAGATGTCGCTCACCACGCTGGGCACGCCGCGGATGATGTGGTTGGTCACCACCACGGGCTTGACCTGCGCGCATTTGCGGATCATGGAATCGGGCATGCGGCTGGAGGCGAGAATCACCCCGTCCGCGTAGTAGACGGCCCGATCGAAGGCCTTGCGCTCCTGGGAGGCGGATTCGCGCGACTCGCACACCAGCAGGCCTACGTCCTGACGGGCGCACTCCTGCTGCACGCTGCGCACGATGTCGGTGAAGAACTGATTGGCCATGTCGGGCACGATGATGGCGATCAGCCCGCGATGCCCGCTGCTGGGCCGTGATTCGATGGGGATCTCATGGTAGCCGAGTTCGTCGGCCACCGCGAAGATGCGTTTGGTGGTCTCCGGACTGACCCTGCCCGGCATCGAGAACGCCCTTGACACGGTGGATGGCGAGACGCCCGCGGCTTTCGCAACATCGCGAATGGTGACCTTCTTCATGACACTCCTTTGAAGTCACAGCAACGGTTCCCAGTGTAGACAACCGCAGGCGCATTCCCCGACCGCCACACACCGGACGCCCCGTCTGACACGCCGAAGCACAGTTCACCATGACCTCAACATGTCACCTCATCAGTCGGCTTTGCCGACAGCTTCCCCTCAAGGGGAAGCCTAAGGGTCAAACGCCCGCCTTCCGGGCTTCCCCCTCGGGGGAAGCTGGCGAGCGCAGCGAGACTGATGAGGGGCGATTGACGAGACACGCCGAACTTCGACGACGAAAAGGCCCGTCCCCGCGATCGCGGCGGAAACGGACCTTGGGTAGACGGGAGACGGTCGACCGGGCGACTACTCGGTGATGCCGTCCTTGAAGATGGCGATCTCGTGCATACCGTACTCCTCGTTGCGCGTGCTGCGCTCACCGTTGACGGTGGCCATCACGCTGGCGATGAAGTCGGGCAGCACGTCCTCCATGTGCTCGCTGAGCAGACGGCCGGCGTTGAAGTCGATCCAGCGCGAATGCTTGGTGGCGAGCGGCACGTTCGTGGCGACCTTGAACGTGGGCACGTAGGTACCATACGGGTTGCCGCGGCCGGTGGTGAACAGCACGAGGTTGCAGCCGGCGCTGGCCAGCGCGGACGAGGAGACCAGATCGTTGCCGGGCGCCTGCAGCAGGGTCAGTCCCGGCTTCTCGGCCTGATGGCCGTAGGCGATCACGTCGGTGACCTCGCACTTGCCGCCCTTACGGATGCAGCCGAGCGACTTGTCCTCGAGGGTGGTGATGCCGCCGGCCTTGTTGCCCGGCGACGGGTTCTCGCCGATCGGCTGGTGGTACTTGCGGAAGTAGTCCTTGAAGTTTTTGATCAGGTGGACGATGTCCTCGAAGGTCTCCTCGTCCTTGGCCTGGCTCATGAGCACCTGCTCGGCGCCGAACATTTCGGGCACCTCGGTGAGCACGACCTTGCCGCCCTGCGCGGCCAGCCATTCGGCGAACTTGCCGACGAGCGGGTTGGCGGTCACGCCGGACAGGCCGTCGGAGCCGCCGCACTTGACGCCCACGGTCAGCTCGCTGATCGGGATGGGCTCACGGTGGTCGTTCAGAGCCGCCTCGTTGAGCTCCTCGAGCAGCTTGCCGGCGGTTTCGTATTCGTCGTCCTCAAGCTGGCAGATCATGAACTTCACGCGGTGCGGGTCATAGACGAGCCCGTCCTGCAGATCCTTGACGACGGCGTCGCTCGGCTCGGCGTCCGTGCCGCAGCAGCCCATGAGCGGGGTCATCTCGGACTTGAACTGCGGGATCTGGTTGTTCTCGCAGCCGAGACCCACGACGAGCACGCCGCCGGCGTTCGGGTGCATGGCGATGTCCTGCAGGATGCGCTTGGTCATCTCGTGGTCGCCGCCCAGCTGGGAGCAGCCGTACGGATGATGGGCGATGATGATGGAGTCGAAGGCGCCGCGATCGGGGTGCAGGGCCTCGAACTGCTTGGCGATGTTGTCGCACAGCGAGTTGATGCAG
Source organism: Bifidobacterium simiarum (assembly GCF_002802905.1). GTDB lineage: Bacteria > Actinomycetota > Actinomycetes > Actinomycetales > Bifidobacteriaceae > Galliscardovia > Galliscardovia simiarum. Next base: position 35,188 of record NZ_PEBK01000014.1, on the reverse strand, counting down.
CCGACGGCCGGCACGATGTACAGGTCATTGCGGATGCCCACCTTGCCGGTGGCGCGGCGGTAGCCCTGGAACGTCAGGTCGCTGGGCTTGCTGCCCGGCTTGACGACGTCCGGCACCGGATCGTACGTGTACTGCAGATCCGGGCCGAGGTTCGACTTCGTGTTATGCGTATGCACCCACGAGCCCTTGGCGATGTCGCACCTGGCGTGGCCGATCGAATAGCCGTACTTGATGATCTGCTCGCCTTCGGGGATGTCCTCGATGGCGATCTTGTGACCGCGGCCGACGTCCTCGAGGGCGATGACCGGTTCGGCCAGTCCCTCGACCTTGACCGCCTCGCCCTTCTTCAGATCGCGGGCGGCGACGGCGACCTTGTCATGCGGATCGAGATGAATCGTATCCATGATGAAAGCCCTTCCTAAACCTTACGGTGAACATGGATCGGGGCCTCCCGATGCGGTTCGCACGGTCACTGGCCGCACGGACCGCACTCGGGAAGCCCATGAAACGCGATTGATGGAGTCGGCTCAGGCGAGCGCCTTGATGAGCGGACGGATGCCGTCGGCCTTGATGGACTCGATGTTGGCCTTCACCGCATCGACCAGTCCCTCGACCTCGGTGAGGTCCTGACCCCACACGGAGGCGTCGGCGAGGATGGTGGCCACGTAGTCGTCGGACTTGGCGGCCGCCTCGAACTTGGCGAGCGTGTCGGGGTTGTCGGTGATGGCGACCTTGCCTTCGGCGAATCCGCCGTAGGTGTAGAGCAGGCCGGACAAGGCGAGCACCAGACGCTTGGGCAGACGGCCCTCCTTGGTGTTGCCCAGCAGCACCGGCAGGCAGCGGGTGACGTACTTGGAGGCGGAGTTCAGGGCGATGGAGTCGAGCGCGTGCTTGACGAACGGGTTGGCGTAGCGTTCCAGCACGGCGGCGGCGAACGCCTTGAGCTCGTCCTCGGGCAGGGACAGCACCGGGATGATCTCCTCGGCCATCTCCTTCTCGATGAACGGACGCACGTCCTCGTCGTTCATGGCCTCGCCGACGGTGGCGACGCCGGCCAGACGGGCCACGGAGGCGAGCGTGGTGTGCGGGCAGTTGAGCAGGAACACCTTGCGTTCGCGGTAGGGCACCACGGATTCGGGGGTCACCAGATCAATGCCGAGCTGCTTGGCCGGCAGGGCCTTGTCGATGGCCTCGGTGTCGCCGGAGACGACCCACAGCAGGAACGGCTCGGCCTTGACCATGTTGTTGTCCACGTAGCCCAGTTCGTTCCACAGCTCCTCGGCGCGGTCGCGCGGGTAGCCGGGGACGATGCGGTCGACCAGCGTGTTGCAGAACTTGTTCGCGGAGTCGATCCACTCGACGAAGTCCTCGCCGTAGCCGTAGCGCTTCGCCTGTTCGATCAGATCGGCCTTCAGCGTGGTGCCGTTGTCGGCGATCAGCTCGCACGGGATGATCAGGAATCCGGGCAGGCCCTTGTCGAAGCGACGCTTGAGCAGCTGGACGAGCTTGGCCGGGTAGCTCTTCGGCGGCACGATGTCGGCGGAGGAGTCGGCGTCGTCGAGGGCGATGCCGGCCTCGGTGGTGTTGGAGATGATGATCTCGGTGTCGGGGTCGTCGGCCAGGGCGAGGAACTCATCCCAGTCGGCCACGGCGCTCAGTGTCTTGGCGATGGAGTCGATGACCTCGCGGCTCTGCACCTGCTCGCCGTTCTTCAGGCCTTCGAGGATCACGGTGTACAGGTCGTCCTGCGCCTCGATCTCCTTGGCACGGCCCTGGGCGATCGGCTGGACGACCGCGACGTTGCCGTTGAACAGACCGTTGTTGTTCATCTGCTGCACGATCCAGTCGACGAATGCGCGCAGGAAGTTGCCTTCGCCGAACTGAATGATCTTGACCGGACGCTTGCGCGCCTCCTCGGTGGTCAATCCCTTCTCAAGTGCGACCTCTTCGTTGAGGACCGGAAGATCGTTCTGTGCCATGGTGCTCCTCTTTCCTTGTTTGGGAGTGAATACAGCCATACCGAAACCGAAACGCCGTTTACCGCTTCGTACCGGAAGCTTCGGTATCTGGTTCCCAGAGTAGGGAGGAGTCGACCGCGACGATGAAAATGTTGCCAATCTTTGCCGCGTTTGCTCGGTCAAGTCTTGACAAGCGCGGCCCGGCGTATTAGCGGCCGGAAGACGATCGGTGTGCCGGGATGCGAAACGGGATACGAAAGAGGCCGGAACCGTCGATGGACAACGGTTCCGGCCTCCGTAATCGGTCAGATCATTCCGATCGGATCATTGCGTTCCGGTCAGATACGGGCGACCTCGACGCCGATCTCCTTGGCGTCGTCGGCGGCGGTGATCTCCACGCCGCCTTCGGCCAGGGTCTCGTGGGCGATCAGATCCTTGAACTGCTCGGCCTTCGCCGCGTCGGCGGCGGGCAGGGTCAGCTTGAGGCTGATGCGGTCGGCGATGTCGAGATCGGCCTCCTTACGGGCGTCCTGCACGGCGCGGATCACGTCGCGGGCATAGCCTTCGGCGATCAGATCGTCGTTGAGCTCGGTGTCGAGGATCACGAAGCCGCCGGTCGGCAGCGCGGCGGAGACGGAGTTGGCCGCCTCATGGGCGTTCTCCTCCTCCACACGGTTGATCAGCTCGTACTCGCCCTCGACCAGCGCGATCTCGCCGTTCGGGGTCTCAACCACGGGGGCGCCGTCCGCGCCGACGTGCCAGGCGCCGGTCTTGGAGGCCTTGATGGCCAGCTGGACGTCCTTGCGCAGGCGCTTGCCGGCCACGCGGGCGTTGACACGCAGCTCGTGCACGATCTTCAGGCCCTGCGTGGCGGCGTCCTCCATGGTGCAGAACTCGATGTCCTTGACGTTGAGCTCCGACTTGAGGATGTCGGTGTAGGGCTCGACGGCGGCCACGTCCTCGGCGACCACGGTGAGCTTGGCGAGCGGCTGGCGCACGCGGATCTGCTGGGCCTTGCGCAGCGAGAGCGTGCCGGAGACGACCTCGCGCACCTTCTCCATCGCGGCGACGAGCTCGTCGTCGGCCACGAGCACCTTGCCGAGCTCGGTGGCTTCGCCGGTCTTCTCGTCGGCGAGGAACGGCCAGTCGGCCAGATGCACGGATTCGCCGCCGGTCAGGCCGCGCCAGATGGTTTCGGTCTCCATCGGGGCGAGCGGGGCCATCACGCGGCACAGCACCTCGAGCGCGGTGTACAGCGTGTTGAAGGCGTTGGCGTCCTCGTTCCAGAAGCGGTCGCGCGTGTTGCGGATGTACCAGTTGGTGAGCATGTCGATGAAGTCGCTCACCTCGTCGCAGGCGTCGGAGATGGCGAATTCGTCGAGGTCCTTCTGCACGCCGGCCACGAGCTTGCGCAGGCGGGCCAGCAGGTAGCGGTCCATCTCGGGCAGGCCCGCCACCTCGTCGGCCTTGAGCAGACGGGCGTCGAAGCCCTCGCCCTTGTTGGCCGCGTTGGCGTACAGGGTGAAGAAGTAGTAGGAGCTCCACAGCGGCAGCATGACCTGACGCACGGTGTCGCGGATGCCTTCGGAGGTGACGATGAGGTTGCCGCCGCGAAGGATCGGGGACGACATGAGGAACCAGCGCATGGCGTCGGAACCGTACTTGTCGAACACGCCGTTGACGTCCGGGTAGTTGCGCAGGTGCTTCGACATCTTCTGACCGTCGGAGCCGAGCACGATGCCGTGGCAGATCACGTTCTTGAAGGCCGGGCGGTCGAACAGGGCGGTGGCCATGACGTGCAGCAGGTAGAACCAGCCGCGGGTCTGACCGATGTATTCGACGATGTAGTCGGCCGGGAAGTGCTGCTCGAACTTCTCCTTGTTCTCGAACGGGTAGTGGAACTGCGCGAACGACATGGAGCCGGATTCGAACCAGCAGTCGAGCACGTCGGAGATGCGGTGCATCGTGGACTTGCCGGTCGGGTCGTCCGGGTTCGGACGGGTGAGGTTGTCGATCCACGGACGGTGCATGTTGACGTTGCCGTCACGGTCGCGCGGGTAGTCGCCGAAGTCGCGCTTGAGCTCCTCAAGCGAACCGTAGACGTCGACGCGCGGGTACTTCGGATCGTCGGAGACCCACACCGGGATCGGGGAGCCCCAGAAGCGGTTGCGGGAGATGGACCAGTCGCGGGCGTTGGCGAGCCACTTGCCGAACTGGCCGTCCTTGACGTTCTCGGGGATCCAGTTGATCTGCTGGTTGAGCTCGAGCAGACGCGGCTTGATCTTGGTGACGGAGACGAACCAGGAGCTCACCGGCTTGTAGATCAGCGGGGTGGCGCAGCGCCAGCAGTGCGGGTAGGAGTGCACGTAGCTCTTCTCCTGCAGCAGGATGGCGCGACGATCCTCCGGGATCTCGGCGAGCGGGCCGTCGCCGTTGCGCAGGTTGCGCAGGATCGGCTTGTTGGCGTCGAACACGTACATGCCCTCGTATTCGGGGCACTGCGCGGTGAAGCGGCAGCCGGCGTCGAGCACGTCGGTGCTCTTGATGCCCTTGGCGTTGAGCGTGTTCATATCGTCCTCGCCGTAGGGGGCCTGATGCACGAGGCCGGTACCCTCGACGGTGTCGACGTAGTCGGCGGTGAAGATCTGGTAGCCCTGCGGTCCGGGAACGTGGCCCTCGGACTCGGCCTCGTCGCCCGCGAAGTACGGGAACACCGGCCAGTAGCGCCAGCCTTCCATCTCGGAGCCCTTGAGCTCGCGCACGATCTCGTAGTTCTCGCCGAGTTCCTTCTCGTACTTGGCGAGCAGCGGCTTGCCGAAGTAGAACTTCTTGCCGGCGTACTTGCCTTCGGTGGGCCTGACCTCGACGTAGTCGATGTCGGCGCCGACGACGATGGCGAAGTTGGTGGGGACGGTCCACGGCGTGGTCGTCCAGAACACGGCGTAGGCGTCCTCCTCGTCGCGAAGCTTCACGGCCACGGAGACGGTGGTGTCCTGACGGTCCTGGTACACGTCGGCGTCCATGCGCAGCTCGTGGGCGGACAGCGGGGTGCGGTCCTTCGGGCAGTACGGCAGCACGCGGTAGCCCTGGTAGGCCAGGCCCTTGTCGTACAGCTGCTTGAAGGCCCACATCACCGACTCCATGTACGGGATGTTCAGGGTCTTGTAGCCGTGCTCGAAATCCACCCAGCGGGCCTGACGGTGCACGTAGTCCTGCCACTCGTTCGTGTACTTGAGCACGGAGGCGCGGCAGGCGTCGTTGAACTTGTCGATGCCCATCTTCTCGATCTGGTCGACCGAGTCGATGCCGAGCTCCTTCTGCGCTTCGAGCTCGGCGGGCAGGCCGTGGGTGTCCCAGCCGAACACGCGGTTGACCTTGCGGCCCTTCATGGTCTGGTAGCGCGGGATCACGTCCTTGGCGTAGCCGGTCAGCAGGTGGCCGTAGTGCGGCAGACCGTTGGCGAAGGGCGGGCCGTCGAAGAACACGAACTCGTTCTGGCTGTGATCGCCGGAAGGATTGCGTTCGACGGACTTCTGGAAGGTGTCGTCCTTGTCCCAATAGTCGAGGGTCTTCACCTCAAGATCGGGGAAACTCGGGTTCGGTGCCACATGCTCCATGCTGGAGTCGGCTGCGGCCTTGGGGAACTTGTTGCTCACCGCTATCTCCTCATGCACAGTTTCGTCATTACTACTGCCACGAGGACGAATCGCACGGCATCGGTTGCGCGCCACGTGCGGCGCGGGTCGTTCGATGCGCGGCGAACCGCGGTACCACCTCGCTTGCCGCATCATGCCCCGAACTGCCTTGGGACGGCGATGCGACCGCTTGAATTCGGCTGTCTCGGGCCTACCCGCCGGGTCTAATAAGCCGTTGCCACCGCGCGATGTTCCGCATGCGATGTTCCGCATGCGCCATGCCGCGCGACGGATGTCGGCCGTTCTTCCGGAAGCTCCCCGCTGATGACGGATCAATGCTCACCGCCCACCATGATAACACCCGTCCGGGGACGGAGGAACGTACCGTTTCGACGGGCCCGCATGGCACGGAACGCGTATGCTCCCCGCGTCTTCATTCCCTGACGCACAGCCTCGTCACGGAACGCCATAGGTCGCACTCCCGTCGTTCTCTGCCACAAGGCCATGTCACGGAAGGTCGTCCGTTCCCCATCCTGCATTCCCTGCCACGAGTTCTTGTCATGGAACGCGCGTATCCCCATATCCCGTGCCCCCTGCCGCGTTTTCCCGGCACGGAACGCACATATCCCCGTATCCGCCGTTCCCTGCCAGATTCCTTCCCCTCCCGCAACACCAAACCCTTGAAATCGCAACGATCCCGAAATCGACGAATCCTCATTTTCCGCCACGGAATCAACAATCCGCAACATACCGCACTCCGTGCCATCATCTTCCCACCTAACTCCGTAGGACATCGCAACGATATGCTGTATCTGTTGTCTACGATCGGTAGGACGAACTTGTATATTGATGAACAGAATTCGATAATGAATAACCGGAAAATCCTGAAACATAGCGAACAGACAGACAGCAATGTCTCCCCTGATCATCTGCTCGACCTATACACATTTCAACCATTCGAAGCCATTGAGCGTGCCTTCGCAAACGGATCGGTTTATCATGCGACGGTAGCCGACGCACGCCAAGCCGGATGTCTACGAAACGATGAGGATGGCACATTCGCCGACGCCTACCGGTGGATTGAAAATGAAATGCTACATGCCGGAATCACACCGTTCCCCGAAACCATGAAAATCCGCAATCGTATGATCACTCGAACGACGATCACTGTTCCCGATGATCTCACAGCGATCTGGGCATATGCTCGCTGGACCGACAATCATGACAGGCCGAGATCCAGACCCGACCGCAGATACCACGAATTCCGTTCTCCTGACAACAGGCAAGACCACCTGATTCATCTTCGCATCCCATCTCGTCGCGTGTTGCTCTCTGATCTGGACAGCTGGCACAACGTACTGAATCGTTGGCCCATACCGCCCAACGAGTCCTCATGCTGGGATAACGCGAGGTTGAGCACATGGCTGGAAGAGCACTGGGACGATCCCATCGAGACGAAACGCCAACAATGGCGCCAACATGTGCTCATCCCCACCGGACATGAACCCATCGGATGCGATCTGAACAATTGTCATGGAAGCGATGGCGATGCCGCACGAACCATCGATTCAACCGATGACCTCATGATCTTGCCGAATCGTTACGTACAAGCTGTGTTCTGGTGGATCGAACCTGATGACGTAGTGCAGGTATGGAATCCATTGCGACTCAGTTAGCCCTATCCGTGATGGTCATGCTGCCACCGACATGAAAGACCGTTTCCGCCCACATAATGGAATCATGCTTATACGCCACATCATGCATGATTCACTCATCGAAGACATTACCGGAACGCATCGGTGCTGGCAGGATTGCGCATACGACACAACATATCTGTTCAGACGCGCCGGCACAGCAACGCCCATGCACAACCGCGCCATGGAAGGGCTGGTGCAGCGAATCACCCATGCCCGACGCAACGAAGATATCGACTATGTCTTTTATCTGCGCAGCATATGCACGCCAACGGAATGGACCGATCTCATCCCACGCATTTGCAACGAATCCTTCTCCGAACTGAAACGCAGGAAAACCCTAGCCGAGTCGAAAAACTCACTACGCAATCCTGCACTCGAGCGCCTTATCGTCAAAGAACGTCTTTCGAATATGGCACTGCGCTACTTTGATTACACGACATGCCCTTCGTATCCGATCTACCGGATCATGGCGATATCCCATCCGCAGGAAACAGATACCATCCTGCTCGGTCCCCTGCCCCGAGGAACATTGTCAGGACCTTTACTGCTTGCCGACAACAACGACGCCTATGGGCATATCATCAAGGTTCTCAACAACTATGCAGCGATCCTCGGCATGGACAAAGCGCGCTCCATCGCCGCCCACGTCGTCGGCAGATATCCGAATCGGCATGAATTACGAAGAACGCTCGCATGGGCGAAGTTTATCGACATCTGATCCGATGACAACAACCGAGCGACGCACCACTGCGCCTCGGCCGCAATAAATGGAATAGCCGTAATCATGACCCATCACATGCTGGCCACAGAATGCCAAATTTCGCACTTTCAGCATTCTCTGATGTCAACTTATGGCACAGGGCGTTATATCCTGCACTTGACCCGCTCCCTGCCACGATCCCCCGGCACGGAACGACCTATTCCCCATATTCGACGTTCTCTACCACAATTTCCCGGCACGGAACGTGAATGCTCTCACTTTCTCCCTTCCCTGCCAGATTTCATTCCCTTCAGAAACACCAAACCCTTGAAATCGCCACGATCCCAATAACGCAGAGTTCCAGAATCCCGCCACGGAACCAACAATCAACGCAATACCGCATTCCATGCCACCATAGGAGTATGGAAGAAACGAAGCAGCGGCAGCGTGGCGAACTGTTCTCGTGGTGCTTGGTCGCGAACGTCGTGGACGAACACGAGGTCGGACAGGACCATCACATCGAGAACGGAACGAAGATCTTCAGCCCCGGCACGAAGGTGTACGTGTCGTCTATCTGGCGTGACAGTTCATTCGACCATGGCGGCGTGCTGCGCGTCATCGGCAAACCACGCAAGCAATGGAGGCTCGCCATCGTCTACATCCGACGTGACCGTCTGACGAATTTCCGCGCCAGGAAGGTGTTCGACCCGAAGGCGCTACGCTGCATGGCGAGAGACGAAGGACAGGACCGGCCGCGGCCGGGAAGGTTCAGTATCTGGTGGGGCAAGGACGAGGAAGCCCGCAAACGGGTCGAGGAACAAGCGGCCTACTACAATCAGGACATCTACTCGGTCAGGCAACGCGAACAGCACCCCTCACCACGGCATCGTAGCGAGAACAAATAAGCGAAGCCCCCCCCCAAAAAAAAAGAACATATTCCGGATAAACGGCGATGCGACCCTCGAGGCCGAAACAGCCGGCATGGTGACTCCACCCGACACCTCATCAGTCAGCCTCACGGCTGCCAGCTTCCCCTCTAAGGGGAAGCCAAGAAAGACCGTCTCCGGCCCCGGTATGATCATCCTCTTTTTCAATCGAAAGACGACCGACAAAATCGGACGAATAATGAGACCCACAGACCATCCGCTAAAAACCAAAGCTGCAGTCATCACTGAAACGGAAAACCCAAAATCGCAGGAATGCCAATCTCGTCGAATTCAGACATGTAATAACATGCATGAGACCACTCAATGAGACCAATGAAACCGCTTACAGCTTCTTGAATCTCTCATAGGCTTCTTTCACCAGTTTTTCAGCTGCATCGACATCCATCATCAATCCCTCACCATCGAAAAGCATCCACACCATAGAATTTCATCTGCGCATCTCCCCACCACGAAAGGAATTGATCGGCGAATTCCCCATTGTGACCAATATCATCGAACGCGCCATCAAACGACACCAGCCTACCGTTTGTTTCCTCAGCCAATGCCGCCGCAGCAAAGCCGTACCCCACAGAAGTCACTGCAGGAGCGCCGGCATTGCGATACTCATCCCAGAAATAGTCGAAGGAATTTACCACCCGCAATTCCTCTTCAGAAAGATTTCCCGCAAAATCATCGTTATCCAAGGGAACAATCTGTCCCAACATAGAGGAGGGAAAACCGAACTTTCCATCTGACTTCTCATAGTCATCGACCCACCACTGATCGATTCGGTCTCGTTCCCATAATTCAGGCCATGAGCCACCACGCCATTCGCCATCGATCAGATAGGCGAACCCCAGATCCATTCCCACTTGCCACCGAACAGAAGACTCCACCCGACAGCGCCTTTTCCCCTGATAAAACGCCTGCACTTCCAAAGTCCCGCCAATATTCTGCTTGTGCAGAAACCATTGGAACAATTCCTGTGTCCGCAGCCTTGTTTCCTCAACAAGAGGAAGATAATCCGTCGTTGGATACACATGAATTGTGGTTGACATACTCTCATCTTAGGATGACTGCAACAAAGTTCGCACGCCCCGACAAGAATCGTGGAAAACAAAACCCGGAACCTCAACGATTCCGGGCTATGTGGTCGGACCGGCGGGATTTGAACCCGCGACCCCTTGTTAGATCCAACGTTTTTTACGCTGTTTTGCACCGCTATGCATAACACTTGTTTTCGTTGCAATTTCAACGTTTTTCACCTTTTCTTGCATCGCGTCGATTTACGCCGTTTTACGGTACTTGTCATAGCCATGTCCCCTAAATGTCCCCTGTTTTCCATCGAGATACAGGGGGCAGAAGACCGGGTGGCTATTATTCTAGCTCCTGCCGCGGCAACGGTAATGACCCTGATGGCACACATATATAGGGGGTGTTGTCAAGGTGGTTCGACTGTAACGGATGGAAAAAGGTCCTCCAAAATAGGCCGATAGGGCAATGAGACAATAAAAGGCCTCTTGGGAAGCCTGTCATGGATCTTCCCAAGGGGCCTATCTGGGGGGGCGCCTACCGACTTACAGTGACTTCCACGCCACGCCCTCGCCGCGCCAGCCTGCCCTGATGACGGCCAGGTACTCCGCGTAGCTGGTGGTGTACACATGCTCGCCGCCGCCGTTGCCGCGCCCGTTCTTCGGCTTGTGATAGGGCTTGGGGTTGTACAGGCGGTACACGTTCTGTCCGGTGGGACTGGTGTACCAGGCGATGCCCTCGTCCTTCCAGCCAAGGCGCACGAGCATGTCGTGCTCCGCCTTGTTCAGCGTCCAGTTATGGTTGCCCGAGCGGCGGTTGTACTCGCGGTACACGGGCCTGGCGCCGGGAGTGTCCTTGCTCACGGTGATGAAGCTGGATTTGCCGTGGTTCTCGTCACGCCAGCCGAGCCTCACGAGCATGTCGTTCTCGGCCTTGCTGGTCGTGTAGTGATGCAGACCGGAATTGCGGTTGTATACGCGGTACACGGGCACCTTCTTCGAGCTCGGCTTCGACGGGTCCGTGGGCTTGGACGGAGTGGCGTTGCGGGTCCACTTGGCGGTCAGGGTCAGATTGCCGGTCACGGGCTTGCTGAAGTCCCATTTGGCGCTGCCGCTATACCATCCGGCGAACGAGTAGCCAGAGCGGGTGGGGTTGGCTGGCTGCGTGGCCTTGGCGTTCTTCCTCACGGTCTGCGAGGCCACTGTACTGCCGCCTGCGGAATCGAAGGACACCGTGTACGTGGTGTTGGCATCCAGCATGGCCGTGTACTGGTCGAACTTCGCCAGAAGGTTCTGGGGGAGGGTCATGCCCTGATTGGTTACATAATCTGAATCCTCGGGGACGATATCATTCGGGAATCCAAATCCGGGCACATATGGTTTAGTAATAGGACCCTTTCCCTCAGCAAGATAATACTCCTGTACGAAGCCATTGCCTTCGGTGGTGCCATTGCCGTACATGCCGCCAGATGCGTACACGTATTTGTCATTCACATAGTTCACGTAATGACCGGAATTGTAGGCCACGCTACCATCGGCGGCCTTGCCGTCGATCCTGCCGTCCGTCATATCTCGGTCGTATTCGCTCTTCTCATTGTAGAAGTTTTCGATACCGCCGATATTCTCGGCGCTGCCGCCATGATAATGGTCGCCAGTGGCGTATGTATAATTGGCGGCGGACTGAGCGATAACGAGAAGCTGGAGATTCATCCGCTGGACCTGAAGTCGTTTGTTTGGGTCGTCGCAGCGACGCCCCTTGCCTTCGGGAAGATCCATGCGGCATGGCTCGTTTTTCAGACCGGTGCGGAACTGGTTGGAACGGATATCTTCTCGTAGTGCCTTGCGGGTGTTGTCCAATGACGTCGCATCGCTCACCTGCCCCAGATGCGTATAGGTGGGAAACTCCTTGTTCGTCATGGCATCTTCGAGATTATATAGGGCCCTTCGTGCATCCGCTCTCTGGTCCGCCGAATCCCCGTTGACCGTCATCCATTTGATGAACCCGTAGGATGAGTGAATCTGCTGGTCGGTCAGCCCCGCAGACCATCCTTCGGCGGCCGAGGCGCCCACGGCCGGGGCCATGGCCACGGTGAGGACCATTGCCAGCATGGAGGCGATCACCGCCCCCGTTCGGGCCAGTCGTCTTGACAATCCACTCATATGCGAACCTCTTTTCCTCTTCTTTGAATCGTTGTCCGATCCCAGCGTAATACCCAGGATCGTCCGTCACCCCCTATTATGCGTCCCCGGATTGATGCACTTCACCCCCGTATAGCCTCCGGTGTTCACACGAAACCCATCCGAAGGAGGAGACAGATGCTCGACTATCATCATCGTGTGGCAAAACCCCGTCAGCCCGGCAGGGCGGGACGCGTGTGGCAGTCCGTAGGCGACTCGTGGAGGACCCCCGTATGGCTGACGCTGATACTGGTCCCGTGGATCACGCCCATACCCGACTGGTGGTCGCCCGCCGTGCTGGCCATGATGCTGGCCGTGTCCGTCATCGCCCTGCCGGTCCCGATCCCCTCGGGGGACGGCGTGGTCAGGGCCGACGAGTGGGCCGGGGACATGGGAATGACACAGCTGGCCCGTCTCTCGCCCGTGGAGGACGCCCGTCGGTGGCGGCAACGCATCAGGCGACGCCGAGGCAACCGGATCCTGCGCGAGCTCGGCGTCGTACGTGACGCGAAGGACACGCCCGCCCGCGACTACGACGTGGCGTGGAACGAGAGGACGCACACGCTCGGGATCGGCGAGGGACTGGGCGCGGGACTGGCGCCCGACCGGCTGGGGACGGTCATGAAAACGGCGGCCCCGTGCATCGACATGGTCGACGCCCGCGTGACCCATGTGGACGGCGTCCGCTGCATGGTCGAGTTCCACGAGCATCCCCGGTACGTCGAACTCGACCCGCCGCGCACGCTCGACCGGCTGCCGTACGTGTCGAACGACGGGCACGGGCTGGCGCTCGAGATCGGCATGGGCGAACACCGCACGCCCCATGTGCTCCAGCTGCGCAACCTGCCGGGCCTGTGCGTGGGAGGGGCCTCGAGATCGGGCAAGACCCGCGCGGTCACGCTCCTGCTGGCCGGTCTCCTGCACGCGGGCTACGCGAGGGCGCTGGTCATCGACTGCAAGGCCGGATCCGACTACGAGTCGCCGCTCGGCCGTGACACGGGCTCGGTCCTGAGCATGGGCGCGACCGTGATCGCCGACGACGGCAGTCCGGAGAGCCTGAACCGGGTCAGGGATGCGCTCGACCATGAGGTCAGGGACATGCGCGAACGACAGCGACGCTACCGTCCCGCCTACTGGGATCACACGGTCACCGAAGCCGATCCCGTGCGCCTCGTGGTCGTGGACGAATGCCAGCAGCTATGGGCCAAGACCCGGGACCGCGGGAAGGCGGAGACGCTGCAGGCCATCCGGGGCGACCTGCTCACCCTCATCCGCGCCGGCGCGTCCGCGGGATGGATCACGATCCTGATCTCGCAGGACTGGACCGGCGACGTGATCGACACCGCGGTGCGCAGCCAGCTCGCCCGCATCGCGTTCTGGTCCGGCGAACGGTCCAAGACGCAGGCGGTCCTCGGGTGGACCAACGAACAGATCGAAGGCATGAGCTTCACCGGAGTGGAACGCGACCGGTGGCGCGGCCTGTCCATCATCGACACGGGCGACGGCGGCCAGTGGGTACGCTGGGACCGGCTCGCCTAGACCGCCGGCACGAAAGAGAAAAGCCGTAGTCCACATACGAAAAGGCCCGGGGCCTCGTCCGAACCCATTGCGGGGAGTGGACGACTCCGGGTCTTCCTCATGCGATCAGTCGGCGCACCGACCAGCATCGCACTACTTGTTGTCGTTCTGGGGGCCTCCCAGCGGCGTGACATCGTCGGCGTTCCAGCTGATCCCGTCACGTCCGTCGATCACCCACGGACGGGCCGTGAGGTCCGTGATCCGCACGCGGGCCAGATCGGCCATACGGACCGGTTCCACACGTGCCACGTTGATCTCGATCACCTCCTGTCGGCCGTCCGCGGGCCGTACCAGCACGCTCACCCGCTGCACGGGCACCCCGTCACGCAGCACGGGCTTGCCGTCCTGGTCCATGCGCGCCTCGGCCGAGAGGAACCTCATGTCCCCCAGGGCGGCGCAATCCACCGGTATGCGATTCATGATGAATCTCCCTTCGTTCCGGTCGCATGGGGACCATCCCCACGCACCCATGACTATGCGCATAGCCAAACCCCATGAACCAGAACACGACGGGCGGGGACAAGCCCCGAAGGGCGGCATCCGACGCCGGCGGCGGGAGGACCCCGATGCAACGCCTCGAGGAACGCCGCAACCTGCGCATCGACATGTGGCGGCGACGCAACCGGTCCGCCTCATGGCTCATCGACCATGCCATCGAACACGCCACCCGGACCGACCGGCTGCGCGGCTTCGCACTGCCCATGCGGCCCGCGAGATGCGGCTGGCCCCTGGGACGCGTGGACATGACCCTGATCGACGGACGCGCGTACGCCACCGGCCTCGAGCACTGCGCCAGCCCGTGGGCATGCCCCGTATGCACGCCCGTGATCCGCGCCCGCAGGGCCCGGGACCTCCAGCGGGCCGCGGACCGGTGGACCGGGGAGGGCCACGCGCTCGTGTTCGTCACGCTCACCCGCCCCCACACCAAGAGCGAGCCCCTTGCCGACGGCCTCGACCTCGTCGCCCGCGCATGGTCGGACATGACCGGCAGCCAGCGATGGCGCAAACTCAGGAACGATCTCGGGATCCGCCACCACGCCAGAAGCGTGGAGATCACCTGGAGCCCCGGCCACGGCTGGCACGCCCACGTCCACGCGCTCCTGTTCGCCGACGCGCCCGTGGACCGCAAGAGGCTGCAGGACGAACTGTGCGACATGTGGGGCCGGGCGCTCGAGCATCTCGGTTCCCGCAGGCCGTCGAAACGCCACGGGGTCCTGTGCGAGAACGTGGAGACCACACCCGAAGGAGCGGCCTCCTACCTGAGCAAGCCGCCCGACCGGATCGGCAGCGAGATCACCCGCATGGACCGCAAGCAGGGGCGCGGCCACGACTCCCTCACGCCGTTCCAGCTGCTCGACCCGCCCGTGATCCGACGACTGGGCGAATGGCGGGCGAGGAGCCTGTGGATCGAATACGTGGAATCCACCCAGCGACGACGCTCGATCACCTGGAGTCGGCATCTGAGAAGCAGCCTCGTGGGAGGACGGGAGGCCAGCGACCGGCAGATCATCGACGACACGATCCCGGGCATGCGCCTGTACCCCATTGCCCCGCGCACATGGCGCAGGCTCAGACGAAGCCCCACGCTCCTGGCGCACCTGTGCTCGCGCACCGAGACCGGGGAGGTCCCCATCGCGCTCGACATCATCCGCCTCATCGCCCACGAACGGGACGGGAAGACGGACGACGGGAACGACGAGGCGGAGCGACGATGCCCGCGCCCGTAAACACCGCTTCGGGGGAGACCGGGGACTCCGGGGGCTTTTCTCTCTTCCCCCTGCATGGATTAATGGGAGGAGCAGGGAAGAAAAAGAAGGACAGGGAGATCGCTCCCCCGCAGTCCCCAGAACCCCCGCCGTGGCGGGGACCCTACATGAGGATGTCGCCGTCGATCGCCTCCGCGACCTCGCCCGCCCGGTCGGGCCACAGGTCCGCGTACGTGTCGAGGGTCTCCGCGGCCGACGCATGCCCCATCACCGACTGCAGGGTCTTCACGTCGCACCCGTTGCGGATCGCGATCGACGCGTACGAGTGGCGCAGGGAATGGATCACGAGCCCCTCGATCCCGTCCATGCCCGCCGCCCGCAACGCGGGAGCCCAGACCCGATTCCGCCAATTGTTCGTGGTCTGCCGCCCGCCGCGGGGAGCGCGGACCAGATACTCGTCGTCCCCGTGACCGTCCGCGAGACCGGCCAGCAGGGGCGTCAGGCTACCCGGGACCGGTACACGCCGGGTGCGATTTCCCTTGGGCAGGGTCTCGACGATCCGATCGTCGGCGTCAACGGATTGGGTGCGGTCCACCGCGATCGTATGACGGTCGAAATCCACGTCCCCGCACCGCAACGCCATCATCTCGCCGATGCGGATGCCCGTGTAGGCCAGCAGGTACACGCACGCCGCGTCGGCTGGCCTCATCTGACCGGCGATGGCCCGGATCTCCTCCGGCGTCAGGTACACGCGCGGTACCCGGGGCACCTGCCGGGGGACCTTCACGCCCTTCACGGGATTCCGGAGCACCCAGCCCTCGCTCATGGCATGGGAGAACACGGCGCCGGTCACGATCGAGACGATCGAGCGGATCGATTTCGCCGCCAGGGGACGGGCCTGTCCGATCCTGCCGTCGCGAGGGGCCTCGCCGCGCACCAGCTGCGCCACCCACGCCTGCAACGCGCCCGTGGTGATCCGCCCCAAAGGCACCGATCCCCAGCGGGGCAGCACCCACACGCGCAATTCGCGCCTATACCTCGCCTCGGTACTGCCCTTGACGCCGCCCGACAGCGTGGCCTCCCACAGGCGTGCCACCTCGCCGAACGAACGTTCCATATCATCGGGGCTGACATACCGGTCGGAACGGATGTCGTCCTCCAGACCGGCCATGAACGCCTCCGCATCCCGGTAGTCACGGAAGCTGCGCCGACGCCGCTTCCCGTCCGCACGCCAGTACACCGCCCAACGCGAACCCCTGCCATACGCCGCGGTCCGAAACTCCTCGGGCACCGCGGCCCGCCCGGGATCATCCATGCGCATCGACAGGCTGCGTTTCACCGACGCGGGGGGATCCACCCGTACCACGCCGCCATCCGAAAGTCGTTTCTCCGCCGGTTTCAGCCACCGGTCCTCGATCCATGCTCGTGCCATGATGATCCCTATGCGTCCGGCAGTGCCACGCGACGCATAGCCACGGGCATGAACACCACGCAACACCAATCAGCATCGGCCGTGACGGAGACCGGCGTCCTGCTCACCCCGGCACAGGCCGCACGCATCCTCGGCATTCCCACAAGCACGCTGGCCCGATGGCGCAGCGAACGACGCGAACTGCCATACGTGAAGGTCGGCAGGGTCGTCAGATACCGGCGCGGGGACCTCGACCGATGGATCGACCAGCGGACCGTCCGACCGCTCGGATAGGCCGTTCCAAGCCCAGCAATGTCCCCTGAATGTCCCCTACGACGCAAAAAGGCGGAATCCCACGTCCTGAAAACGTTGGGACTCCGCCATTCTGGTCGGACCGGCGGGATTTGAACCCGCGACCCCTTGACCCCCAGTCAAGTGCGCTACCAAACTGCGCTACGGTCCGATGCTGCTAAGCGCAACGAGAAAACAGAATATCACATCATCGTCGTCCCGCAAATCCTCGGCGTGGCGCAAGCTCCATCGCCACCCCGCAATCACCTCAGCGACTCTCCGGCAATGCACGTTACCGTCTCAGCAGCGCGCCCCAGCACCTGTCACCGCCGCAGAAACTCACGGATATCCTCGAATTCCCGCTCGCACACATCATGCCGCATTCCCTCGTAGGTCCGCTCCTCCACCCGGGCGAAACCGGCGAGCGCCTTGCGTATCGCCTCCTTCTGCCGATCGGGAATCTGTCGGTCGAGAGTGCCGTATCCGAGGAACACGGCCGGTCGCCCACCGCCACCAAGACCATCACCACGGGCATCGCCATCACCACCAAGCCCCGCGCCGCCAAGGTCAGGCGTCACGGTCCGGTCATCATGGAACGAGGGGGCGAGCAACACCGCGGCGTCGAAGACGTCCGGGTGATCGGCGAGCAACCGGTAGGACAGATACCCGCCCTGGGAGAATCCGACGAGCACGATCCGTCTCCGCCGCAATCCGTTCGCATCCAATAGGGTCACGATCCTGTCGCCGATCGCTGAGCACTGCGACTGAATCCGCGCGTCATCCCATCCGACACTGTCGTACCACGCGTATCCGCCGAGGTATCGCCGGCCGATCGGACCGCGCACGGTCATATAGTCGGCTTCCGGGTCGATCGCCTTGATGATGCGGATCATCTCCTGCTCGTCGTTGCCGTATCCGTGGAACATCACATACAGGTCAGCGGCACCATCCGAATCACCGGTACCGTCCGGACCATCAATACCATCATGGCCGAAATCGATGTCGGAGATCATCGTCAGTCGCATGTCACACCTCACTCCCGCCGCCGTACGCGTTATCGACCGCGCCGTCAAGGATCCGGTCGATCACGTCCCGGCCTCGCAGGACGTTCACCCATTCGTCCGGGATGCCGGTCCGCCCGCCGAATCCGTAGACGATGCCGGCGAGCGCACCGACGACCGCGGCCGTGGTGTCGGTGTCGAGACCTAGGTTCACGGCGGTGCGCACGCAGTCGGCGTAGGAGTCCGTGACGGTCAGGCACCAGAATGCGGCCCGTAGCGTGTGACGGACGAACCCGGTGGATTCGATCTCCTCGCGCGGGGTTTCCCAGAGCCGGTCGAAGCCGATGGCGGCGGCCGCTTCCCGTGCGGTCCGGCCGTCGATGAGCATTCGGGCCGCATGCACGTAGGCCACGCAGGCGTCGGTGCTGATTCGGTGGGCGTGGGTGATCGCGCTGGATTCGCGGATTTCGTCGTCGGAGACGGGGAAGAACGCGAGCGGAATGGAGCGCATCAGCGAACCGTTGCCGTTGTCGTATTCGCCGGTCATGCCGCGGCCGGTTTCGAGGGCCCGGTCGGTGGCGATACCGACGTCGAAGACGATGCCGTCGGCCGTGTAGTCGCCGTCGTAGCGCCATGCGCGGAACCGTTCGCGCAGATCGTCGGGGTTGACCCGGCCTCCGCAATGGCCGAAGGAATCCAAGGTGGCGAGCATCATCGACGTGTCGTCGGAGAACGTGCCGGCCGGGCGTCGATGCGCGCCGCCGCCCGTCATGGTCTCGCACCGGAAGGTGTCCCGCTCCCGGAATTCGTAGGGCACGCCAAGCGCGTCCCCCACCGCCTCGCCATACACGGCCGCCTTGAGCCGCGCAGCCCACGGATCGTTCTGCCGATCGACCATAAAGCACTCCTTTGATATTGCCGTTCTGCAGGGCCACACATGACCCCGGTGTCATGATTTGCAGAGATTGATGATGTCCAACGCGACTCTGGCATGCTCTTTGCGGCGGAAGTCAAGCATGATGCTGGGCTTCCACCCGGTTCGGGCGATGGTCAGTGTCCTGCCTGCGAGCCGGGCCGAGACGACATCGTCGTAGTACGTCACCTCGGTGCTCTTGAAGAACAGTCCCTTGTCCTTTTCGATTCGGTTGCCGTACAGACGGAACGAGCCGCCGTCGTACAGTGGAACGCTCATATCGGCATCCATATCGCTCATGTCGCCTGCTCTTCATCCTTGGGATGCTTGCGCGGTCGTCCACCTCCCACGCCGCGGCCGGGCCTATTGCGGTTCCATTCATCGATCGTCTCGGCCGACCAGCCTCGTGTACGGCCGATCATCGCGTCCGGTTCGGGCAGCTTGAGACTGAGCAATGCCCCCTGCGTGATGCCGAGACGTTCGGCGACCTGCTTGACGCCAAGGTAATGCTCAGTCATTGCGACCTCCAAACAGTCCGAGAGTGAGACAGTTGATTCCGGCCGCGATGGCAAACAGCGCCGTAATCCACCCCGCCACGCCATTCATCGCGCACGCGGCGGCCAACAGCGCGAAACTCAGGCCACCCAATCCTTGTAATCTGTTCATGATTGCCCTCCTGAATACGCCGCAACATGTATGAACGTATGTATAAATACCGTATCGTTCGCCCCCGTCATCAAAAAGGAAAACCAACGTACGATTTCAGGCTTCCCGCTCTGGGGAAGCTGGCGGCGAAGCCGTCTGATGAGGGGATGGGAACAGGGAGGGATCAGCGCGGAACGCCCGGGATCACTCCGCCCAGCCCTGCCCCTCCGTGCGGGGAGGCGCCGCATCCTCGCGTTCGTCGCGGTCGCGGCAGTCGGCGCAGGTGCCGAAGACCTCGAGGATGTGGCTGTTGACGGTGAAGCCGTTCTCCTGCGCCACGCGGCGGAACCAGGTTTCGCTCGGCGGCTCGATGTCCACGGTCTTGCCGCACCGCTCGCATACCAGATGATGATGGTGATGCGAGGAGTCCTCCCCGCAGTCGCGGAACAGCTGCTCGCCGCCCATACGGATCGTGTCGGCCTCGCCTTCGGCGGCCAGATTGTTCAGCTGACGGTACACCGTAGCCAGACCGATCCTGGAACCCGCGTCGACCAATCGCCGGTGCAGACCCTGCGCGGACACGAAGTTCCGGGTTTCCCGCAACGCCTCACGCACCGCTTCCTTCTGCGCGGTCCGTCTCGTCACATGCTCGGCCATGACATCACTCCCCCGCCGGCATAGCCGCCGACGTCATCATCGCCGCCGATTCCGTATCAGCGGCGGCACTGTCACCGATATCGCAAACCGTTATCGGTCATCATCGTCTCCCATTCTACGGTCATCGCCTCCGGAGGCACACGGCAGGATCCACGGACCTCATCCCCGCCGCACGCCCATCGTAGCGTCGCCATCAACGCACCGCCGACGCACCTCAGCCTGCCGCCACCTCATATCACCGGCACGCCGCCAACCCATCCCTCACATGCCACCATCCCCACCCCCCCACGTTACCACAAGCGCAACCGCACATTACGCATGTTCATTTCACCTATTCATAGATAACCAAACCATAACATTTCCCAATAAAGAGAAGACCTTACGTCATCTCACCCCATATTCGACACGCCGAGAGAACGGCTTAAAACCTACCAACCGGTAGGCATTTTGCGCCAGCGCTTGCACAACGAGGCAAGGTGACTATCGTAAGTCATGTCAGCCAAACAGGCCGACGATCAAACAGACATCCGATGATCCGAAAACGGATCGACAAGAAGGAGACCATCATGGACTTCAAGAAGAGCATCCTCCACGGTTTCGCTATGTACGGCGCCTCCACCATGACCGGCGTTGCCTCCAACAAGCAGGTTGCCGAGACCATCCTCGACATCGCCAACGAGCGCTGAACCCGTTCGGCATACCGCCGATAGCAAGCGACCGACAATATCAGCCAAGAACAACACCATACGAAAGGTAAGGTAAGGATCATGGCCAACAAGAGCATTTTCGGCAGCTTCATCAACTACTGCGCCGAGAACCTGATGCCCGCAGCCATCGCTCAGGAGAAGATGGCCGAGGCCCAGCGTCGCGGCATCGCCCGCTGAACGCGGCGATAGCGACAGCGCAGCAACTGCAACAACTGCAACACACAGACAAAATACACAGACAAGGCGTACGGACAACGGCGTCCGCATACCAAGTTTGCGGAACCATCAGATCTTCATAATCATCAGATCTGCATAACGATGCGGCCAAGGGCCGCCTTTTTCATATGTACAGAAAAGCCGTCCCGATCACAGGCACCGGATTCGGTTCCGTAATCGAAACGGCTTGACACTGATCGCATCACCCACCGGTCAAGATATCATCGATTGACATATCACCGACCGGCAGATCATCCAATCACTTCAGATCGTCCCACACCCCGGTGGCCTCCATCTCGGCCATCGTGCGTTCGGGATCGTCGGTGAGCACCGTCACATGACCCATCTTGCGGTTGTGCTTGGCCACGGCCTTGCCGTAGTCATGCACGTTCCATTCGGGATGCGTCGGAATCTGCGCGCGGGCCGGTCCGAGATGCTGGCCGAGCAGGTTGAACATCACCGCCGGGCTGAGCAGCTTCGGCTGAGGGATCGGCCATCCGGCGATGCCGCGGATGTGCGCGTCGAACTGGTCGATCGAGCACGCCTCGATGGTGTAGTGCGCGGAGTTGTGCGGACGCGGCGCCAGCTCGTTCACCAGCACGCGACCGTCCTTGGTGACGAACAGTTCGATGCCGAGCGTACCGGCCAGCTTGAAGCCGCCTGCCAGGGTCTTGGCCAGCTCGTGGGCGCGGGCCTCCACCGCCGGCGCCACCGAAGCGGGGGCCAGCGTCACATGCAGGATGTTGTTCTTGTGGATGTTGCGCACGATCGGGAACGTCACGTAATGCTCGCCGTCGCCCGACACCATGATCGACGCCTCGAAGTCGAAGTCCACGAAGCCTTCGAGGATCGCCGGCGGGAAGTCGTCGTCGGGCCACACCCGCTCCAGATCGGAGGCGTCGTGCAGCACGATCTGTCCGTGGCCGTCGTAGCCGCCCTCGCAGGTCTTGAGCACGGCCGGGTAGCCGAGTTCGGCCAGCGCGGCGTCCAGATCGGCGCGGTTGTTCACCGCACGCCACGGCGCGGTCTCGATGCCGTGCCTGTTGATGAAGCTCTTCTCGGCGATGCGGTTCTGCGTCACGCGCAGCAGGTCGGTGCCCTGCGGCACGGCCACCTGCCCACGCACCTCGTCCAGCGCGTCGGCGTCCACGTTCTCGAATTCGTAGGTGAGCACATCACTTTTCTCGGCGAGCTCGCGGATGGCCTGCTTGTCGTCATAGTCGGCCACCACCTGGAAGTCGCCCACCTGGGCCACCGGGCAGTCCGGGGTCGGGTCGAGCACGCCGATGCGGAAGCCCATGTATTTGGCGGACAGCGCCATCATGCGGCCGAGTTGACCGCCGCCGACGATGCCGATCGTGGCACCGGGCTCAAGCATCGTCACCTTGCCGTTCGTCTCCTCAGACAAGCTGGGCATTGGATTCCTCCACCTTCTTCTTCAGACCTTCGCGGTACTCCTGCAGGGCCTTGGCGAGACGCTCGTCCGTGGTGGAGAGGATGCTCACGGCCAGCAGACCGGCGTTCGTGGCGCCGGAGTTGCCCACGGCCGTGGTGGCCACGGGGATGCCGCCGGGCATCTGCACGATCGACAGCAGCGAATCCCAGCCGGACAGCGCATGCGAGCGCACCGGCACGCCGATCACCGGCAGCGTGGTCTGGGCGGCCACCATGCCGGGCAGGTGTGCGGCACCGCCGGCGCCCGCGATGATCACATGAATGCCCTTTTCACGGGCGGAATGCGCGAAATCGGCCATCAGTTCGGGCGTGCGGTGCGCGGACACCACCTGCTTGGAATACGGGACCTCGAATTGATCGAGCATCTCGCAGGCATGCTTCATCGTCTCCCAATCACTGGCAGACCCCATTACGACAGCGACAAGTGGCGTGTTTTCGGCCATGACTCAACCTCCGTTCGTGGAACACGCACCACTGTACGCACTGCTCGGCACAAATCCAACAACCGACGTCCAACAACCGCCGGCAAATCCGGAAGGCCATAAGACATCGGCCGGGCCCGGCAACCGAATCCCCTCGACCCGCACCGGGCAGCCATGTTCCGAAGATCAGTTTTCGGCGATGACCTCCACGCGCACCTTCTTGCCGCGCAGGAAGATGATCGCGTCGCGGATGTTGCGCTCCGGCCCCTCGAAGATGCCGACGATCCCGCCGATCGGATACTTGCCGACGATCTGGATGTCGGCGAGCATGATGTTCACGTCGATGCCGAACTTGCGGGTGACCAGCGAAACCAGCGGTTCGGAGACGTCCTCGCTCACGTACCGCAGGGAGATCAGCTTCTGCCCGGGGCGCAGATCCACCACCGGATCCGGTCCGGCGAGCAGATCGGAGACCTTGCCGAGACTCGACGCGGACTGCACGAACGCGCGGGTCCGGTCGGCCTGCGGATCGGCGATCACCGCGTGGGCCGGCCCCTCCTCCACGACCAGTCCCCGGTCGAGCACGATCACGTTGTCGCAGATCTCCTTGATCGCGGAGATCTCGTGGGTGGCGAGCACGACGGTGATGTTGCGTTCCTTCACCAGCTGGCGGATCAGCCGCAGGATCTCCCGGCTTTCAAGATGGTCGAGCGCGCCGGTGACCTCGTCGAGCAGAAGGATCCGCGGTTCGTCCGCGAGCGCCCGGGCCACGGAGGCCCGCTGCAGTTCGCCGCCGGACAGCTGTGCGGGATACAGGTTCCGCAGGGCACGCAGTCCGAGGGCGCGCAGCAGGTGCAGTGCGATCTCGGAGGGTTCCAGCCGCGGCTTGTCCTTGTCTTCGCCGAGACGGTCCCGCCTCTCCTGCGCATGCTGGGCGACCTCGGCGACGGATTCGATGATGGTCTGGTCCGGCGCCAGATCCGGGGTCACGCCGACCTTCGCCACGTTGGCGAGCAGTTCGGTGCGATCGGCGTCGTCGAGCTCCCGGATCGAACGTCCGAACAGTTCCACGGTGCCGGAGGTGGGCCGGATCTCCCCGGCGATGAGCTTGAGCAGCGTGCTCTTGCCCGCACCGCCAAGACCGATCACCCCGTAGATGCGACCCTGTTCCAGATGCAGGTCCACGCCCTTCAGCAGGGATTTCGGTCCGTCCGGGGTGAGTACCGTCTTCGTCACGTCACGGATCACTATCGAATCGGCCAAGGCAGTCCCCCTTTCATCGCACACTTCCGCTCACTATGCACTGTCTGCGATGGTATTGCAGTTTGTCGATCGTTTCCAGCCACACGCTAGGGAGTGTTGCCGGCAAAACGCTGGACGTCGGATCGACCGATGCTGGAAAATCACTGGAACGACAAGGGTTTCGTCAGGTCCGGCACCGTCGGATATAAGCGACGTCTGTATGCCGGTATCAAATAATCGTCATACCCGCCACCCGGCACGCCGATGGTCGGGCCATGCCCGCGCGGTCACGGCCCGGCCACCGGGTGATCACGGTCCAGTCACCGGGCGATCGGCCGGCCACCGGGTGATCACAGAGTCGTCACAGGGTGATCACGACCTTGCCGAACACGTCGCCGGACTGCACTTTGGCGAACGCCTCGGGAGCCTGATCGATCCCGTAGACGCCGTCGATGACGGGATGCAGATCGGCGTGCTCCACGAATCGCAGCAGTCGGCCGAAGTCGTCCCGGGTGCCCATGGTGACGCCCTGCACGCGGATGTCCTGGAAGAACACGCGGGTGAGTTCGGCTCCCGGCTGGTCGCCGGTGGTGGCGCCGCAGATGGCGATGACGCCGCCGGGGCGCACGGATTTGACGGAGTGGCTCCACGTCGCCGCGCCCACCGATTCGATGACGGCGTCCACCTTGCGCGGCAGCCGCTCGCCCGGTTCGAACGCCATGTCGGCGCCCAGCTTCAGGGCCTTGGCCCGCTTGGCTTCGCTGCGCGAGGTGACGAACACCTCGAGGCCGGCCGCGTGGGCCAGCTGGATCGCCGCGGTAGACACGCCGCCGCCGGCGCCCTGCACCAGGATCGTGTCGCCCGGCTTCACGTTGGCCGCGGAGAACACCAGCGAGTAGGCGGTCAGCCAGCTGGTGCCCAGCGCCGCGGCCTCGCCGAAGTCAAGGTTCGCGGGCTTGGCGAACACGTTGGCACTCGGCACGGCCGTCCGTTCGGCCAAGGTGCCGGGATACCGCTCGGACAGGATGCTGCGCCGCTCCCCCGGCGCCACGCCGTTGCCGTCGGTACCGACGAAGGTGTACAGCACCACTTCGCTGCCGGCCTTGAGCCCCTTGCGCACGGGGACGTCCTCGTCGAGGATGCCCGCGGCGTCGGTGCCGAGGATCATCGGGGTCTGCTTGGCGGAGAGTCCCACGCCCTGCAGACTCCATAGATCATGGTGGTTCACGGTCGCGGCCTTCACCGTGATCGTGGACCAGTATTCGCGCGGCTGCGGCTCGGACTGGTCGCCCACGCCCAGCGCGGCGAGCGGGTTCTCGGGGTTCACATCGGCGGCGTATACGGCTTTCATCGGCGTTCCTTTCTTCCGGTCTGCTTTCATTATCGTCTGGCCGGCGGCTCCCTCGCGGCACCGCCACACCGCAAGCGGCACCGCCACCGCGAAAACCGCTACCGCGAAATCGGTAGATGGTGAGAATGTTCCGACAACGGGGGACGCATGACGTGCTGCCCGGTTACAATCGGTTGCCGGAACGCGTGGACACGGTGGCAGCCGTCCGCCCGCGGACGCCACGGCGGACATCACAGGGAGAGCCACACCAAGGAGAGCATTGGATGAGCGATTATCTGGCACACATCGACGGCACCGAGGACCTCAAGCGTCTTGGCATCGATCAGTTGCCCGATCTCGCCGACGAGGTGCGCCATACCCTGCTTGACTACTGCGCGGCGTGCGGCGGCCATGTGGGGTCGAATCTCGGCGTGGTGGAGGCCACCATCGCCCTGCACTACGTCTTCGATTCGCCCGAGGACCACATCATCTTCGATGTCTCCCATCAGAGCTATACGCACAAGATGCTCACCGGACGCCGTCGGGCATTCACCGATCCGGACCGATATGGCACGGTGACCGGCTTCACGAATCCGCTGGAAAGCGCGGACGATCCGTTCGTGCTCGGCCACACCGGCACGTCGATCTCACTGGCCTGCGGCATGGCCCGCACGCGCGATCTGCTCGGCGGAACCAACCATGTGGTCGCGGTGATCGGCGACGGCTCGCTCTCCAGCGCGGTGGCGTTCGAGGGACTGAACGAGGCCGGCGAGCTGGGCAGCGGCCTGCTGATCGTGGTCAACGACAACGAGATGTCGATCGCCGAAAACCATGGTGGCATGTACGCGAATCTGGCCGGGCTGCGGGCCAGCAACGGCACCGCGGAACATAATCTGTTCCGTGATTTCGGATTGGACTACCGGTATGTGGAGCGGGGCAACGACGTGGCCGAACTGGTCCGAGCGTTCCGCGAGGTGAAGGACCTCGATCATCCGGTGGTCGTCCATATTCATACGACGAAGGGGTTGGGCCTGAGCCCGTCCGAGGAGGGACGGGTGGAGAGCAACCACTGGCACAATGCCGTGAGCGCCGCCGGCCGGCCGCTCGGCGCGCGCAAGGTCTACGGCATGCGGGCGATGGATGCGCTGGCCGACCGCTTCGACGCCGAACCCGGTCTGATCGTGATCTCCCCCGCCACGCCGGGGTCGAACGGCATCACCCGCGAATTCCGGGCGGCGGCGGGTCGGCATTACCTCGATACCGGCATCACCGAGGAGCATGCGGTCGCTTTGGCGGCGGGCATCGGCAGGGCCGGCGGAACCCCCGTGCTGGCGACGTCGGCCACGTTCTTCCAGCGGGCCTACGATCAGATCCATCAGGAGTTCGCACTCAACCGGGTGCCGGGGACGCTGCTGATCTTCGGCGGCGGGGTCTCGGGGACCGACAACACCCATTCCGGCGCGACCGACGTGGTGATGTTCGGCAACATCCCGGGCCTGACCTGTCTGGCACCGACCTCGGGAGACGAATTCCTCGACATGCTCGCCTGGGCGACCGGCCCGGCGAAGCATCCGGTGGCGATCCGCGTACCCGGCGAGGCGGTGCTCGCCGCGGAACGGGCGGGTGGGTATCCGGCATATCCGTCGGCATCCGATACGACGTCCTGCACTCCGACGGCTGACGATTATCACCGATACCGCATCACCCACCGCGGGCATGAGGTCGCCCTGATCGGACTGGGCAATGCGTATCCGCTGGCCGAATCCACCGCGCGGACGCTGGCCGGCCACGGCATCGACGCCACGGTGATCAACCCCCGTCAGTATTCCACGCTGGACGAGCAGACGCTGCTCGGATTGCAGGCCGATCACCGGATGGTCGTCACCATCGAGGACGGTCAGCTTGACGGCGGCTGGGGCGAGAAGATCACCGCGTTCTACGCAAACCACACCGCGGACCATACGGATCATACGACCGGCCGCTCCCCCATGCAGGTGCTGAACGTCGGGGCGGCCAAGGAGGTCACCGACAAGGTCCCCATGACCATGCTGCGCGAACGGTACGGTCTGACTGCCGATCGGATCGGCGAACGGGTGCTGGACCGGCTGGGCCGATAAGCCAGTAAGTCGATAAGCCAGTAAACAGCCGATGACGATCAGGACGCCGGATACGGCAAAAAGCCGGCTGAGGCGATAGGCCATCAGCCGGCTGAAACGATGATTCATCGGATCGGTTGGTCAGTCCGTCATATCGGTTGGCCGGATGGTCCGTCGGATCGATAATCCGTCAGACCATCCGTCGGCAACGGGGATCCGTCAGTAGAATTCGACGGTGTTGACCACGGCCCGCATCGGCTTGCCGTCGAGGAACGCCGTGGCGTCCTGCGCGAACCTGCGGGCGATGCGCTCCTCCTCCTTGCTGCTCAGCGCGGCGGTGTGGGGGCTGACCACGACCTGCGGGTGGGTCCAGAACGGCGAGTCGGCCGGCAGCGGCTCCTGCTCGAACACGTCCATGGCGGCGAAGGCCACGCGTCCGTCGTCCAGAGCCTTGAGCAGTTCGGTTTCGTCGATCACGGTACCGCGGCCGACGCTGGAGATGATCGTGCCGGGCTTCATGTTGGCGAAGACGTCCTTGCCAAGCATGTGGTACGTCTGGTCGGTGCCGGGCAGGGTGTTGATGATGGCGTCCACCTCGCCGACGACGTCCGGCAGCTGGGCGGCGGAGACCACCCTGTCGACGCCCTCGACCTGCGGATTGCCTTCGGCCACGCCGATCACGCGGGCGCCGAGCGCGTTGAGACGGCGCACGCATTCGGAGCCGATGCCGCCGAGGCCCATCACCAGCACGGTCATCTCGTCCACCTGACGCATCTCCCAACGGTCGGGC
The DNA here is from genome assembly GCF_002802905.1 of Bifidobacterium simiarum. Taxonomy (GTDB): domain Bacteria; phylum Actinomycetota; class Actinomycetes; order Actinomycetales; family Bifidobacteriaceae; genus Galliscardovia; species Galliscardovia simiarum. The sequence goes on along the minus strand of NZ_PEBK01000014.1, from coordinate 6,603 downwards.
CAGGTCTTCGTGCCCTTGTCGGCGAGCAGTCGCGGCAGGTTCTTGGCGCCGGCCAGCACGCCGAAGACGGCGAATTCGGCCAGCGGGCCGCCGTGCACGCCTGCGCTGGTGGTGAAGACGATGCGGTCGAGGTCCTCGCGGCTCAGGTTCGCGTCCTTGATCTGGCTGCCGCCGCCGGCCGCGGTGGTCATCACCCATTTGAGATCGGGGTTGGCCTTGACCGTGCGGGCGAGCGCCTCGGGTTCGACGTCGGGGATGCCGAACAGCACGTCGGCCGAGTCGACCAGGTCATCGAAGGCCTGCTGCTGCTCGGGGGTGCGGTGGAAGTCGGGGTCGCCGGACCAGTCGGCGGGGCCGCGCATCGGCTTGAGCAGCGTGTGGTCGCGGATAAGATCGATGCGGGGCTCCAGGGTTTCGACCAGCTGGCAGAGTCGCTCGTTCAGCGGCACGGCCACCACGACGCGCAGTCGGCGGTCGGACGCCGAGGTCGCCGAGGCGTTGGCGACGGGTGCGGTGGAGGCGTTGGGGGTTGCGGTTGTCATGAATGAGGTTCCTTTCATTGCAATCAATATGGTTCGGGTTGCCGGACGGATCGGATCGCCTGGCGGATCAAACCACCGAGGCGATCAGATCACCGGGTTGTTCAGGCCACTGGGTCGTTCAGGCCACGGATTGATCAGGCCACCGAGGCGAGCGGCGTGGCGATGGCTTCGGGCACGACGACCGGGTCGCTCGCGGAGGACCGCTCGTGCTGGGAAATCTTCACGGCGTCGTCCAGACGGGTCAGGTCACGGCCGGCAGTTTCCGGAACCATGAACGTGGAGAGCGTGGTGATGGCGGCGAGCACCGTCATGTACACGGCCATGAGCACCCAGTTCGCGTTGCTGACCGCGATGATGTAGGAGCCGAGCACGCCGGCCAGACCACCGGCGACCACGGCGGAGAGCTCGCGGGCCATGGCCACGCCAAGGTAGCGGTGGCGGGCGCCGAAGAGTTCGGGGAACATGGCGCACTGCGGGCCGAGCATGAAGTTCACGCCGAAACCGACGCCGAGGGCGACCACGGCCACGGCGATGAAGTGGTTGCCCAGCGAGAGCAGCCACCATGCCGGGAAGGCGAAGACCAGCAGGAACACGGAGCCGAAGCGGTAGACGGCGCGGCGGCCGTACTTGTCGGAGAGGGCGCCGGAGAACGGCACGGTGAACAGGCCGATCAGCGCGCCGAGGGCCACGCCCCAGGAGAGGATGCCCTTGTCGGCGGTGGAACCGACCACGGCCACGAAGTACGACATCGACAGGGTCTGCAGCATGTAGCTGCCGCCGTTTTCGGCCATACGCATGCCGAACGCGGCCACGACGCCGGGGGTGCCGCTGGTGAACAGCTCGCGCAGCGGGTGCTCGGAGACCTGATCGGCGGCCTTGAGCTCCACGAAGGTCGGCGATTCACGCAGGTGCATACGAATGAACAGGGCGAGCAGGATCAGCAGGAACGAGGCGAGGAACGGGATGCGCCAGCCCCAGGCCATGAGCTGCTGCTCGGGCATCAGGGTGAGCAGGAAGAAGGCGACGGAGGCCATGAGGCTGCCGGCCTGAATGCCGATGTACGGCAGGGCGGCGAAGAATCCGCGCTGCTTGACGGGCGCGTATTCGGCCATGAGCACCGAGGAGCCGGTCTGCTCGGCGCCGGCGCCGAAGCCCTGCAGCAGTCGGGCGATCACCAGCATGATCGGCGCGGCCATGCCGACCGATTCGTAGGTGGGCAGGAAGCCGATGGCCGTGGAGGAGCCGCCCATGAGGATGATGGTGACGACCAGCACCCATTTGCGGCCGATCTTGTCGCCGAGACGGCCGAAGATCAGACCGCCGAACGGACGGGCGATGAAGCCGACGCCGAAGGTGGCGAACGAGGCGACCGTGGCCATGGCCGGATTGTCCTGCGGGAAGAACAGGGTGTTGAAGATCAGTGCGGTGCACAGGCCATACAGCGCGAAGTCGAAGTATTCGAGGGCGCTGCCGAGGCTGGAGGCCAGTGTGGCCCGCTTGAGCTGATCGGCGTATTCGGCCTCGCTCATCTGCGAGGAGGCCGGGTTGACTGCGGATGTCATCATAATCTCCTTTGATTATGGGTTGGATGACTGTCGGTTGAAAGATTGGGGAATCGGGACGGGGACGAGATCGGCCGGCCGGGGATGCCGGCCGAGGATGCCGACTAGCGCAGCAGGTAGCCGCCGTCGACGGGGAGCATGACGCCGGTGACGTAGTCGGAGGCCGCCGAGCAGAGGAACACCATGGCGCCCATGAGCTCCTTGGGCTCTCCCCAGTGGCCGGCGGGGATGTGCTCGCGGATCTCCACGCTGCGGACGGGATCCTCCTGCAGGGCCTTGGTCATCGGGGTGTTGATGTATCCGGGGGCCAGACCGTTGACCTGGATGTTGTGCGGGGCGAGCGCGTCCGCGTAGGCGCGGGTGAGGCCCATCACCGCGTGCTTGCTGGCCGCGTAGGGGTAGATGAACTTGCCGGCGCGGTACGACTGCATGGATCCGATGTTCACGATCTTGCCGCTGTTCTGCTTGATCATCACCTTGGCGACCTCGTGGGAGAGGTAGTACAGGGCGTTGAGGTTGAGGTCGATCACGGCCTTCCAGTCCTCGTCGGGGAAGTCCACGAGATCGTGCCTGCGCTGCATGCCGGCGTTGTTGATGAGCACGTCGATGCGGCCGAACGCCTCTAGGGCCTTCTCCACGATCACCTTGGCGGCGCCGGGTTCGGTGATGTCCTGCTTGAGGAAGACGACCCGGCGGCCGTTGGCCTCCACGTCGGCGCGGGTCTCGTCCCAGCCCTTGTCGTCATAGGACACGACGAACACGTCGGCGCCGACCCGGCTCACAGCCTGCGTGTAGTACCGGCCCAGTCCGCTGGCACCACCGGTGATCAGCACCACCTTGTCGGTGAGTTCGAAGCTGTTGATGGAAAACTCCGCCATGGTATCCATATCTCCTTTGATGGTGGGTAAGGCATAGTAACCGGTATAGGTTATCGATATTTTCAATACCGGAAAACTGCTGTGTTTTGTTTTGGTGTATCGATACCCCAAAGATATACCCGAGTCGGAAAAACCGTCAACCGACGGCGTGTTGCCACGGTTTGCAACGGCTTTCGGAAACCCGCCTCTCCCCCGGATCCGGCCATATGGTCCGGCCGGCGCGAAACCGTTCTAGACTGGTGACCCGTATCAGGCGGCCACGGGAGACCGGGACGGGCGGCCGATACGAAGACGAGGACGAAGACGACATCGACGGAGGCGACGACATGGCCAAGGTGACCATCGCGGACATCGCGCGCGAGGCGCAGGTTTCCGTGACCACGGTCTCCCGGTTCATCAACGGCAACTACGGCAAGATGAGCCAGACCACCAGAGACCGGATTCAGCAGACCGTGGACCGGCTCGAATACCGGCCGAGCGCCTCGGCCCGACGCATGCGCCAGCAGTCGACCCATGTAGTCGGCGTGATCGTCGCCGACATCTCCAACGTCTTCTCCTCGCTGCTGTTCAACGGCATCTACGCGGAACTGCAACCCGCGGGATACGACGTCATGCTCATGAACTCCAACAATGCGATCGAACAGGAGCACGGGGAGATCGACCGGCTGCTCTCCCAGGAGGTCGACGGCCTGATCATCCAGCCGAACTCCCGCCGGTTCGCCACCTACGAACCCATCATCTCCTCCCGCACGCCGCTGGTCATGGTCGACCGCGAAACCACCGACCAGCCCGAAACCGTTTCCAAGGTGGTGAGCGACAACGAGGACTCCTGCCGCCGTCTGGGCGAGACCCTCGCCGACCTCGGGTACGAGAACCTCGTGGTGGTCAGCCGCACGCGCAGCGAGGTCTCCGCCCAGGCCCTCCGTATCGCCGGACTGCGCAGGGCCGCCGAGGAACGGCACATGCTGATGCTCACCATCGAGGCGGATTCCCACGACGGCGACTGGCTGCAACGGGAGATCGGCACCACGCTGGATCATCTGAACGGCCGGACCGCGCTGATCTCACTGATGGGCCCGCTGCTGTTCGATGTGCTCGCCGTGCTTCGGACGCTGGGCATCCGGTATCCGCAGGACATCGGCCTGGTGAGCTTCGACGACTGGCGCTGGTCGCAGTACGTGCAGGACGGCATCTACCTGCTGGAACAGGATCCGCAGCTGCTGGGACGGCAGGCGGCACGCAATCTGCTCGACCAGATCCGCTCGCGCGGCGACGACAAGACCGGCGACCCCTACGCCGCCAGCCAATGGATCACCCTGCCCGTCACCACCGTGGCATCCCCATCGGTCTGACGGCCGGGCGGAAGCCCTCGCCTTCTCCTCCGACTCGCCTTCCCCTCCGAGGGGGAAAGTGGCCGACAAGAACTAAGAACGGGATGACGATAGTCCGCCCATCCTCACCTTCCCTCCGATTTGCCTTCCCCTCCGAGGGGAAGGTGGCCGACGAAGTCGGACGGATGAGGTGACGATGACAAAGCACGGCCGCCGAACATCCAAATCGAGGCCATGGGCCACCTTCACCTCATCAGTCAGCTCCGCTGACAGCTTCCCCTGCCAGGGGAAGCCCCTCCGCATGCGAACCGGCAAATTCATCAGGGACCATCACGGACGAAACCACTGCCATCGGGTCCCATCGTGTCCGGAATGACCGGCGGCCAAAGCAAAAATCCCTTGGAATCCTAACGATTTCAAGGGATTGGACGTGACCCCGGCCGGGCTCGAACCGGCGACCTTGAGATTAGAAGTCACATGCTCTATCCAGCTGAGCTACGGGGCCAAAAACAACGAGAACACAGTATACCAGCCTGCCCGTGACATACCATGGTGACGACATCGGCGTCTTACGGGGAGGTTCATATGACCGCAGCGCACACCACGGACCGGCAGTCCGAAGACTTCACCGACATGAACCGCACGCCGGGGAAACAAGCCGAACGCCGTCCGAAGGACCTGCCGATCGCTAAGGTGTGGCATTTCGCCATCGGACAGTTCGGCTGGGCCATGCTGTCCGGACTGATCTCCAACTGGCTGGTGTACTTCTATCAGCCGGATCGCGAATCCATCTCTCAGGGACAGACCGTCTTCGTGCCGCAGGGACTGGTGCTGATCGGACTGTTCACCGTCATCGGCGCGATCACGGCGTTCGCCCGATTCTTCGACGCCTTCGTGGATCCGGCCGTGGCGAGCCTGTCGGACCGCTGCCGCTCCAAGGCCGGCCGACGCATCCCCTTCCTGCGATTCGCGGCTCTGCCGCTCGCCGCGGTCACCGTACTGGTGTTCTGGAGCCCGATCAACGGCACGAGCTGGGTCAACGCCGCGTTCCTGTTCCTCATGGTGATGGGCTATTACGTGGCGCTCACGTTCTACTGCACGCCGTACAACGCGCTGATCGCCGAGCTCGGGCACGATTCGAAGCAGCAGCTGACCATCTCGACGGCGATCTCGTTCACCTGGGTGGCCGGCACCGCGATCGCCTACGTGGCGCCGGTGATCTGGAACCTGTTCCTGCCGGCGATGGGTCGCGTCAATGCCATTCGCGTCACGTTCACCATCATCGCCGCCGTGGCCTTCGTCTGCATGCTGGTGCCGACGTTCTCGATCCGGGAACGGGATTACGTCGACTCCCACCCCACCGATGAGTCCGCCCTGCGTTCGCTTGCGCAGACCTTCCGCAACGGCGAGTTCCGCAAGTTCGTCGGGTCCGACATCGTGTACTGGGTGGCGGTGACCATGTTCCAGACTGGACTGCCGTTCTTCGTGACGAGTCTGCTCGGCCTGCCCGAAACCACCACGACCATCTATTTCGTGCTGATGACCGTGGTGTCGGTGTGCTTCTATCTGCCGGTCAACCGGCTCGCCGGGCGTCTCGGCAAGAAACGGCTGATGCTGATCGGCTTCGTCATCTTCACCTGCTCGTACGCCTATGCGGGATTGCTGGGCTCTCCCCTGATCGGTGTACTGCCGCCGATGGTGCAGGGACTGGCGCTGGCCGTGGTGGCGGCGATTCCCATGGCCATCTTCGGCATCCTGCCGCAGGCGGTGGTGGCGAACATCGCCGGGGCGAGTGCGGCGGAGACCGGGGAGAATCGCGAAGGCATGTTCTATGCGGCGCGCACGTTCGCCATGAAGATGGGGCAGAGCGTGTCGATGCTGCTGTTCACCGGATTGGCAACGATCGGCGCGGCAAGCGGATCGGGGACGGGATACCGGCTGTCGGCGTTCTGCGCGGCGGCATTGTGCGGACTGGGAGGCATCATCTTCGCGTTCTACGATGAGCGGAAGATTCTGCGCAGACTTGGGGAATAGGCCGGGACCTGCATTCTTGAGTTCACTCTTTGGGGTGCCTCGGCAAAGAGTGAATCGGAAGCGAACAACATCGAACGCGAAGACGCCCCGTGAGCGGCGAATCGAACACCGCTCATGAATAACGGACAACAATCGGTTCACTCTTTGGGGCGGCCGGAAAAGAGTGAACTGGTTTGGGTATGACATGGCCCCGCCGGGGGTGCCGGCGGGGCCACCAGCGTGTGCTAGTCGGTGAGGCTGAGGACGTAGTCCCTGA
>NZ_PEBK01000013.1 GCF_002802905.1 Bifidobacterium simiarum | reverse complement strand
GGCCGGGCGGAACCGGACTGGCAATCATCAAAAAGTAGTACAAAACACGCTCTTGAGTTCTCAAACCACCACCACACCAGCAAACAAGACCAGTACCAACCGGACCGATCCGGCCGTGCCGGGCAGCGAATGAAAAACTTACACGAACCCACGCCACAACGCAAACCGGGCACGACGGAACCCGCCGAAAACACTGAAACCACAACGTTCCCTCGGCGTGTCGAAAAAAGCGCAGAAGACCCTCACCACGGCACTTCCCGCGTTCACCACCAAGGCTACACCGCTCCGAACCCGGACGAACCACATCAACGACAGGTTTGGGCATGTCGTAACGCAACGTTCACCCCGCGCGGGATTCATATTCGAGGAGTAAGAAAGGAGGTATGAAGAAAACCATTGCAGTATTGACGGGCGCCGGCATCTCGACCAGCGCCGGCATCCCTGATTTCCGCGGCCCGGACGGCGTATGGACCAAGCATCCGGAGCAGATGAACGTCTACGACATCGACGCGTTCATGATGAGCAAGGAGGACCGCGAATACTCCTGGCGCTGGCAGAAGGAGTCACCGGTCTGGGGCGCGAAGCCGGGCGTGGCCCATAAGGCGCTGGTGGATCTGGAGAAGGCCGGACTGCTGAATCTGCTCGCCACGCAGAACTTCGACGCCCTGCACGAGAAGGCGGGCAATTCCTCCGACGTCATCGTGAATCTGCACGGCACCATCGGCACCAGCCATTGCATGAAGTGCCATGCCAAATACGACACCGCCGAGATCATGGACCGGCTGGACGAGGAGCCCGATCCCCGCTGCCATCGCAAGCTGCCATACAGCGGCAACATGCCCTGCAATGGCATGATCAAAACCGACGTCGTGTATTTTGGCGAAGCATTGCCCGAGGGCGCGATGGAGAAGTCGATGCAGCGCATCACCGAAGCGGACGAGTTCTGGGTGATCGGCTCCACGCTCGAAGTGTTCCCGGCGGCATCCCTCGCGCCGTTCGCGGTGCAGCACCACATTCCGCTCACCATCATGAATATGGGAAGCACGCAGTATGACGGCATCGCCACGAGGCTGATCCGCGAACCGATTCAGGACGCCCTGCCGAAGCTGGTCGCCGAAACCATCGCCGCAGCCAAGGAAGACTGACCGTCAGACCTCACTCAGACATCACTGCGCTAGGATCACATCGATCAGATGGGTCCACTCCGCCACCAGATCGATGTGCTCGACGTCATGCAGCCACCGCAGCTGGAGACCGTCCATGGCGGCCAGCGCGTCCATCGCCACGCGCCGCGGATCGGCGACGCCGTCATGCTCGGCGGCGCTGACGTATTCGCGCAGCACCCACTGTTCGCGGTCACGGAAATAGTCGTAGGCGGGGTGCGCACCACTCAGCGCCTCGGCCTGCAGCACGGTGTAGAGTCGCACCATCTCCGGCTGATCCGCGTTGCGCTCGGCCGTGGCGATGGTCAGCTCGCGCAATCCCACGGGCATGGTCTCGGCGATCTCACCGGATTCGGGCAGCTCGATGCCAAGCCGGGAGTACAGAGCCCTGCGGTCCTCGCGATCGCGGTAGTCCAGCAGGGCGATCAGCAGCCCCTCCTTGGATTTGAAGTGGTAGAGCAGACCGGCTTCGGTCATGTGCTGTTCGATGGCGATCTCCCGCAGCCGAAGTCCCCAGAACCCGTGCTGGGCAATAAACCGGGCGGTGGTGTCGAGCATGCTTCTGCGCCGATCCAGAGCGGCCTGCGCCTTCTTCGTCATTCTCACCGTCGTCTCCGCCACCAGCCCCGTCCTCGCTTATCTCATCCGAGATTGTCTTATCCGTACGTACCCCGTCCACGATCGGTCCGGATCACGATCGGTCCGGATTGTCGCGGACCGTACGAACACCGACGATGGAGAAAGCCCTGTACGGGCGATTACGCGACGATACCGTAAAAAGCCATACAGGGCGGTGAGATCAGGGAGAACCGGCCCTCCACCTCAAGCACGCGAGCGCCCGGACGCACGAAATGCGAATAGTGGCGCAGCACGTAGTATTCGGGGTTGCGCGTGAAGGTCTTCGCCTCGGTGTCCACGGAGAACAGCGAGTTCTGGTGCCATCCCCAGGTGCTTTCGGTGCCGGCGAGCACCATGTTCCGGTAGGTGTAGCCCAGCGCGCCGTGGGTCAGGTAGTGGTTGACGAGGTGGAAGATGTATTCCGCGTACTCCCAGGAGTTGTCGCCATGCCGCATTCGGATTCGGTCTGCATGAGCTTGAGCTCCGGCCATGCCTTGTGCGTGCGTTCGATGCAGTCGCGGCCCTCCCACTGGTAGCCGACGCCGGTGAGGCGGACGCCGTTGATCGAGGCGACGCCGGTTTCGGGTGCCGGCTTGGTCTGCCAGCGGGTATCCTCGGTGGTTTCGATCCAAGTGACCATGGGATTGCTCCTGTTCTGTATATGGATGAGAGCCTGTATATGAATTGGATGTCTGAGGTTGGTTTTGGCGAGGTTGAGGATGCCGAGGTCCTTGGCCGCGTTCTCGGCGTTGGGCAGCACCTCGATGTTCAGCGCCTAGTCGACGGCGAAGAAGATGCCCATGCCGACCGTTCATGCGGACGTGACAGACCGCGTGTCAGACTGGAGTCATGAGCGATAGGGATATGAGCGGCGTGGAACGGCGACTGGACGCCAGCGACGAGATCGACATGACCGTGGCTCCCGTGGTGGAGTCCAGCGAGACGAAGTACACCGGCGCGATCTTCCACGTGGACGATCAGGTGATCCGACTGACCACGCATGACGGCGGGGCCGTGCGGATCCGCCGGCAGGTCATGCGACACGCCCCCTGCGTGGTGATGCTGGTCCACGACTGCGCCACCGACCGGTATCTGCTGGAACGCGAATACCGGGTGGGGCCGAACCTCTACGCCTTCGGCGTACCGGCCGGACTGATGGACGAGGGCGAGACCCCGGACGAGGCGGCACTGCGGGAGCTGCACGAGGAGACCGGCGTGGTCCCCGACACCGCGGCCGACGCGAACGGAACCGCGGACGCCGACCCCGCAGCGAACGCCGATCCCGCCATCGTCATCGACCATGTGGCGCAGTGCTACTCCTCGGAGGGCATGACCGACGAGCTGGCGAACATCATGGTGATCCATCTGAAGCACTGGCACACCGGGGAGCGACACTTCGACAAGGACGAGCACGTGGCCAGCGCCTGGGTGAGCTGGCGGGAGCTGAACGACGCCGGCATCGTCTCGTCCAACGCCACGATCGCCCTGAAGCACGAGGCCCTGCGCCGTCTGCTGAACCCGGAAAGTTCGGAAGGCTCGGCAGGTTCGGAGGAGGATCGGCAAAAAGGCCACAAGGAGGCCCGATCCTGAGGCCAAGTGGGGCGACAGGCCCGAATCCATGGGACATTTGCCGTAAAATCGCAGGTCCGGTGGCATAGTGCAATGAAGACTTTGCAATGAATACCCTACGAATATGTGCACAGGGGAAGCCCACTGCGTAGGATAGGAGAGATTGCGAGAAAGGGATGTACATGAGCGTTCTCGACCGTTTTGAGAAAAGCGTTGAAGGGGCCGTCAACGGCGTTTTCAGCAAATTCGGTTCCAAAGACCTTCAGCCAGTCGATCTCTCCAGCGCCCTTGAGCGCGAAATCGACTCACAGGCCATGCCCGTGGGACGCGACCGCACCGTGGCCCCCAACGAATACCGATTCACCCTTTCCACCCCCGATTTCGATCGCATCGAACAGTGGGGCAGCGAGACGCTGGCCAACGAACTGGCCGACAATCTCACCAAGTACGCCGAAAGCCAGCACTACGCCTTCGTCGGCCCGGTGGTCGTGATCTTCGAGGAGGATCTCGAACTGGCCAAGGGCGAGCTGCGACTGCGCTCCGAATCGGTGCAGGGCAACGCCGCTCCCGTCACCACGCAGAGCGAGACCAAGGACTGCCCGGTGCTGGAGATCAACGGTCGCCAGTACCTGCTCACCGCGCCGAAGACCGTGATCGGCCGCGGCTCCAACTGCGACATCGTGATCGACGACGCCGGCATCTCCCGCAGCCATCTCGAAATCGACATCACCGACAACGGCGTGATCGCGCGCGATCTGGGCTCCACCAACGGCACGTACGTGGAAGGCCATCAGGTACCTGCGGCGACCCTGATGGACGGCAACACCATCACCATCGGTCGCACGCGAATCCTGTACTGGGCCTCCTCCTCCGAGCCTCAGGAATAGTAGTAATCGCATTCTTACGAACGAGCCGCCATGACTGAACTGACCTTTGCCATTCTGAAGTACGGATTCCTTGCACTGCTCTGGGTGTTCGTGTGGCTTGCCGTACGCTCCCTGCATCAGGATGTGTCGTCGTTCAGCCCGAAGACGCCAAAGAAGCATCGTCGCAGGCGTCAGGCGGCCCGTCAGACCGCCAACAGCGCTCCGGCACCCGCCGCAAATCCCGCTCCCGCACCCGCCGCGCCGAGAACCTCCGCGTCCTCGGCCGGACAGGGCGTCGCCCAGCCCACCATTCTGGTGGTCATCGACGGTCCCCTTGCCGGCACCACCGTGCCGCTGACCAACAATCCGATCACTCTGGGACGAGCCGCCAGCAACACCGTGGTTCTCGACGACGAATTCGTCTCCTCGCATCACGCCCGCGTATTCGAGGATCCCGCGAGCGGACGCTGGGCCATCGAGGATCTCGGCAGCACCAACGGCACCGTGGTCAACGGACAGAAGCTCACCGGAGCGTCACTGCTACCGGCCCGCATGCCCGTGCGCATCGGCGCGACTACCTTCGAGCTGAGGTGACGCCATGGCTGAAACCCTAACGAACCAATCATCAAGCGCCCTGACGCTGTACTCCACCACCGTCTCCGACGTGGGATACGTCCGCAGCAACAATCAGGACTCCTCGTTCGCGGGCCGTCATCTGGCCGCGATCTGCGACGGCATGGGCGGTCATGCGGGCGGCGATACCGCCTCGACCATCGCGATCCGCTCGCTGGCCCATATCGAACATGACGACACCGTCGACGACATCGAAACCGTGGCGACCATGATGGAAAGCTCCGTGCTGGCCGCGCACGACGCCATCGTGGGCAAGGCCAAGCACGAACGCAGCCTGTCCGGCATGGGCACGACGGTGACGGCCGTCAGTCTGGTGCAGAACCATTGGATCCTCGCCCACATCGGCGATTCGCGCGCCTATCTGCTGCGCGGCGGGCGACTGATCCGCGTCACCAAGGACCACAGCTACGTCCAGCACCTCATCGACACCGGCCGCATCACCGAAACCGAGGCGAAGAACCATCCCCAGCGCAACGTGGTCATGCGCGTGCTGGGCGATTTCGACATCGATCCGCGCCCGGACATCTCGATCCGCGTCGCCATGCCCGGCGACCGCTGGCTGCTGTGCTCCGACGGTCTGTGCGGCGTGCTGGAGGACTCCACCCTGCAGGAGGTGCTGAGCACCATCACCGATCCGGAGGACTGCGCCCAGAAGCTGGTGGCGATGGCCCTGAAAGCGGGCAGCACCGACAACGTGACCGCCGTGATCGCCGACGCCACCGTGCCGCTCGACACTTCGCAGAACGCGCATACGCCCGTGCCGCTGGCCGGCGGCGCGGTGAGCTCGAGCCTGGAGAACCTCGCCGACATCATCGACGAGCCCGTGGCCACCGCCCCGGCCCTGGAGGCCGATGAGGGCAGCCCGGCGCAGCGTGCGGCGGCCCTCGCGCAGAAGGAGCATTCCGAGCCCGACGACGTGGCGGCCCCCAGGGTGGCGCAGCCGTCGTCCCAGCGCGAACAGGGTGTGGACGAGGAACTCACCATGCCCACCACCGGCGAGATCCCGGTGGTCCAGAAGAAGGACGGCAACCTCACCGCCGATCCGCACGATCCCGAAGTGGCCCGGGCCATCAAGACCCAGCAGCGGGAGCAGGTGGTCAAAGCCCGCAAGCATCACACCCGCAAGCGCGTGAGTATCATCACGATCATCGTGGTCGTCCTTGTGGCGCTGGCCGGCTGCGGCTTCGGCGCCTGGCGCTGGTCGCAATCGCAGTACTACCTCGGCGAGGCGAACGGCTCCGTCGCGATCTATCAGGGCGTGCCCACGAACCTGTTCGGACTGTCGCTGTCGCATCCGGTGGCACAGACCGACATCACCATCGACTCCCTGCCGAACAACTGGCGGGAACAGCTGAGCAACACGACGTATAGCTCCTATGACGCCGCGGAGAACCATGCCGCGGTGATCCGACAGCAGGTGGAGGATCTCAAGCTGGCGCAGAAGACACCAAGCGGACAGAAATTCGGCGGACAGGAACAGAGCGCATCGCCGTCGGCCTCGGCGACACCATCGTCGACCCCGTCGGCAACAGCCTCGGCAAAGGCCTCGGGGGCGGCGAACCAATGATCATCCGTCGTCTTCGTCAAGCCTCGCTGCTGATCCTCTCGGCCGCCATCGTACTGCTGGGCTTCTTCCAGATGTTCATGCGCGTGCAGAACGGCATCCCGACCCGGTACATCACCCTGCTCGCCGTCACCGGCCTGCTGTTCGCGGTGTTCTGGGGCGTGCTGTCCAAGCTGCAGCCGTATTCCGCGGAGACCATCCTTCCCTGCGTGCTGCTGCTGTGCGGCATCGGCATCCTGATGATCGCCCGCATCGACAACCAGCGCGTGCTGCTCGGCGCGAAATCCAGCAATCTTGCGCCCAATCAGCTGATATGGCTGTGCGTGGCGCTGGTGCTCTGTACCGTCCTCGTGGCGTTCCTGCGCGACTACCGCATCCTGCGCCGGTTCTCGTACGTGAGCATGGTCGTCGGTCTGGCGCTGCTGCTCTCCCCCATGATCCCCGGTCTCGGCATGGAGATCCAGGGCGCCCGAATCTGGATCGGCATCGGCTCGCACAGTCTGCAGCCGGCCGAATTCGCCAAGCTGTTCCTCGCGTTCTTCTTCGCGGCCTACCTGTTCGATCACCGTGACCAGCTGGCCGTCGGCGGCAAGAAGGTCATGGGCTTCCAGCTGCCGCGCATCAAGGACCTCGGCCCGATCCTCGTGGTGTGGGCCGTGTGCATGGGCGTGCTCGTCATGCAGCACGATCTGGGCACCTCGCTGATGTTCTTCGCCATGTTCGTCTCCATGTTGTACGTGGCCACCGGCCGCAAAAGCTGGATCGTCATCGGTCTCGCGGCCTTCGTGATCGGTGCGGTGCTGGCCGCGTCGCTGTTCTCCCATGTGGGCAACCGCGTCAACGCCTGGCTGCACCCGTTCGACTCCAAGGTGTATCTGGCCATCGGCGGATCCCAGCAGCTGGTGCAGGGCATCTTCGGTCTGGCCACCGGCGGTCTGATGGGCGTCGGACTCGGTCAGGGACACCCCACCTCCACGCCGCTGAGCTGGTCGGACTTCATCTACTCCTCGCTGGGCGAGGAACTCGGCATGACCGGTCTGTTCGCGATTCTGGCCCTGTATCTGATCATCATCAGCGCCGGCATGGTCACCGCCATGAAGATCAAGGACGGCTTTGGCAAGCTGCTCGCCTCCGGTCTGGTGTTCACCATGGCGTTCCAGGTGTTCACCGTGGTCGGCGGCATCACGCTGGTGATCCCGCTGACCGGTCTGACCCTGCCGTACATGGCGGCCGGCGGTTCCAGTCTGATCGCGAACTGCATCCTCGCCTCGCTGCTCATGGTGATCTCCAACGCCGCGAACAAGCCGGAGGAGGATCTGTCCAGCGACACCTTCCAGTACGAGGCGCTGATGGCGATCCGCGAAAAGGAGAAGCAGGCCACGCTGCAGGCGCAGCTGCAGTCCGAAGCGGACGCCGAGGCCCATGAGATGGAGGCTCAGGCGCGGGCGGCGCAGGAGCAGGCACAGGCCCGAACGGCACAGGCAGCACAGGCGGCACAGGAGCAGGCCCGTCAGGAGCAGGAACTCCGTCAGGCGCGCGAGGCCGAAACCATGGCCATCGTCACCGGTAGCGCAAACCGTACCGTCCCCGAACCGCCGGCGCCGCGAGGAGCGCACTCCCACGCCCGCCACAGCGCGTCGGAGGTCCATGCTGAAAAGGCCCGCGCGGCCCATGCAGCACAGTCGGCACAGCTCTGGGGCGACCCGGCCGAAGATGCGCAGGAAACCCAGATCGTCCGGCCTCAGTCTCAGATCCAGCAGCCCTACGAAACCCAACCCCACGACGGCTCCACCGAAGCGTTCCGTCAGGTCCAGTTGCGCACTTCGCATACGGCCCGTTCCGCCGGATCGCATACGGCCCGTACGGCCGAATCGCAGCCGCGCAGTGCCGAATCGCGCAGTGCCGGATCGCAGCCGCGCAGTGCCCGCAACACCACGACTCCGCCGGCACCCCAGACTCCGCCAGCACCGCGTTCCGCCGAAGGGAGGGCTGAATGAACAAGTCACTGCGTCAGCTCTTCACCATGGTGATCGCGCTGTTCACGATTCTCGGCCTTTCCACCACGATCATCATGGCGATCAAGGCGAATACGCTCAATGCCGATCCGCGCAACGTGCGTGCCCTGTATCACGAATACGGCAGCCCGCGCGGTTCGATCATCGCCTCCGACGGCACGGTGCTCGCCAAATCGGAGAAAAGCGACGACGCCTTCGCCTACCAGCGTTCCTACTCCAACGGTCCGGTATACGCGCCCGTCACCGGCTACTTCTCGGTGACCACCCGAGCCGACCGCGGCATCGAGGCCTCCCGCAACACCCTGCTGAACGGCGAGAACAGCCAGCTGTGGCTGGCGAAGTTCAAGGCACTGTTCACCGGGGCCGAAAACAAGGGCGCCACCATCGAGACCTCCATCGACCCGAAGCTGCAGAAGCTGGCCTATCAGCTCCTCGGCGACCAGCAGGGGGCCGTGGTGGCCATGGAACCCGACACCGGCCGCATTCTGGCCATGGTGAGCACGCCGAGCTATGACCCGAACTCGCTGGCCAGCCACAACACCACTCAGGTGAACAAGGCCTACTCCTCGCTGATCACCGACCAGAGCAATCCGATGCTCAACCGGGCCACCAGCGAGCTGTACCCGCCGGGATCCACGTTCAAGATCGTGGTCGCCGCCGCCGCGCTCGAAAGCGGCAAGTACGACACCAACACCTCGGTGCCGTCCGGCGCCTCGTACACGCTGCCCGGCACGGTGACCGCACTGACCAACACGTCGTCCGCGGCGAACGGCAGCAACGGCAAGATGCCGCTGCTCGACGCCTTCGCCTACTCCTCCAACACGGCGTTCGCCCAGCTCGGCGTCACCCTCGGTCAGGACACCGTGGCCGAGCAGGCCAAGAAGATGGGCTTCGGCACCTCGATCACCGTGGACGGCACGAGCTCCTCCGGCCTGACCATGAAGGCCACCGCCTCGAAGTTCCCCACCGCGACCTCGGCCGATCGTCTGGCACTGGCCTCGATCGGCCAGGGAGACACGCTGGAGACCCCGCTGCTCAACGCCATGATCGCCTCCGCGGTGGCGAACGACGGCACGATGATGCAGCCCACGCTGGTGGACCGCGTGCGCTCGAGCGACCTGACCGTGGTGAGCGAAAACGCCCCGTCGAAGTTCTCGCAAGCGTTCTCCAAGGAGACCGCATCGAAGCTCAACACGATGATGCAGGCGGTGATCACGAAGGAGGACCCCCAGCTGCAGATCGACGGCACCAAGGTGGCGGCGAAGACCGGCACCGCACAGATCGGCAACAACAGCGCCAACGATTCCTGGATCACCGGTTTCGCGCCCGCCGACGACCCCAAGATCGCCGTGGCCGTGGTGGTGCACAACGTCAACGCCTTCGGTTCCGAAGCGGCAGGACCTATTATGCAGCAGATCATGCAGGAGGCCTTGAAGCAATGAGACTGGTAGAGGGACAACTGATCCACCGGCGATACCGTCTGGACCAACGACTGGCTCAGGGCGGTATGGGCGAAGTGTGGAAGGGCTACGACATCGAGCTGGAACGCCCGGTGGCGATCAAGGCGCTGCGCGGCGATCTGCCCGACGAGGAGGCCAAGCTCAGGAGGCTTCGTACCGAGGCGCATAACTCCGCGAACCTCGCGCACCCGAACATCGCGGCGCTGTTCGAATACTACGAGCACGACCGCATCGGATTCCTGATCATGGAATACGTGCCGAACCAGTCGCTGGCCGAGATCTACAAGCAGCGCGCGCCGCTGGAGGCCACCGAGCTGCTGCCGATCCTGATCCAGACCGCCCGCGGCCTGTATGTGGCGCATTCGCATGGCGTGATCCACCGCGACGTGAAGCCGGCGAACATCATGGTGTCGGAATCCGGCGAGGTGAAGATCACCGACTTCGGCGTCTCGTACTCCACCAATCAGGCGCAGATCACGCAGGACGGCATGGTGGTGGGCACCGCCCAGTACATCTCCCCCGAGCAGGCTCAGGGCGAGCATGCCACGCCGCAGTCCGACATCTATTCGCTGGGCGTGGTGGCCTATGAGGGCTTGTGCGGCCACCGCCCGTTCACCGGCGCGACCCCGGTGGACATCGCGGCCGCCCATGTGAACGATCCGGTGCCGCCGCTGCCCGAGAACCTCGACTGGCAGCTGCGCGAATTCGTGATGACCATGCTGGCCAAGGAGCCGCAGGACCGTCCGGCAAACGCGCTGGTGGTCTCGCGCACCCTGGCGAAGATCGAACGTCGTCTGCTGGACCAGCAGACCCTGAAGGCGGCGGCGCTGAACAATCCGCACGGCGCCTCCACCCGCAAGATCGCCAGTCGGCCCCACCGCCCACTGCAGTTCTTCTCCGCGGCGGACTGGGCGTCGAAGATCAGGCCCGACGCCGCGCAGGGAACAGCCGGAGCAGCCGGAGCATCGAACGGTCCGGATCCCGTCTCCACGACGCCGGGGGATCCGGACGGACGATCCCAGACTCCGCCGGGCTATGCGCCGGCCGGCACCCAGCATGTGGCCGTCCCCTCCACGCCGGAGCAGCGGCGTGAGGCGAAGCTGATGGCCCAGCTGGAGGCGCTGGAGACGCAGGCCGAGCAGATCTCGCAGATGGGCCGGCACGACGGCGCCGACGGGAACGGCCTGCTGGCCACATCGGACATTCCGACCGTAAGCGTCGCGCCGGATCCCATGGTGGATACCCTGCCGGTCGCGGATCCGCTGGGCGGCAATCCTCCGGGAGGCAATCCCCCGGAGACCGAGCCGAAGGCGGGAGAGACGCCGAACGGCCCGGCACCTGAGGTCTCCGGCGGCGACGTATCCGGCGGCGACATAGGCGACATATCGGGCGGCAACGCATCGGGCGGCTCAGTCGAGCAGACCACGGACACGCCGCGAGCAGTAATCAACAACGACTTGAACAACAACGAGAGCACAGAGAGGGGAGGGTCCCGATGAGCATGTACATCCCTGCATCATTGGCCGGGGGCAGATACACCGTCGGCAACCTCGTCGGACATGGAGGCATGGCCGAGGTGCATGTCGGCACCGACACGCGTCTGGGCCGTACCGTCGCCATCAAAATCATGCGTGCGGATCTGGCCAGTGACCCGATCTTCATCGAACGGTTCCGCCGCGAGGCGCATTCGGTGGCTTCGCTGAACAATCCGAACATCGTCTCGATCTACGATTCCGGCGAAGAGGACATCAAGGACGATGCCGGCCGCGACGTCAGCGTGCCGTATCTGGTCATGGAGTACGTGCAGGGCCAGACGCTGCGCGACATCCTCAAGGCCAACGGCGCGCTCAGCCAGCGCGACGCCGAACAGGTGATGCTCGGCGTGCTCGGCGCCCTGGAGTACTCGCACCGCATGGGCATCATCCACCGTGACATCAAGCCCGGCAACATCATGATCAGTGATCAGGGTGTGGTCAAGGTGATGGACTTCGGCATCGCCCGCGCGCTCGACGACTCCTCCGCCACCATGACCCAGTCGCAGGGCGTGGTCGGCACCGCGCAGTACCTGAGCCCGGAGCAGGCCCGCGGCGAGAACGTGGACATGCGCTCCGACCTGTACTCGGCAGGCTGCGTGCTGTACGAAATGCTGACCGGCCGGCCACCGTTCACCGGCGACTCCGCCGTGGCCATCGCCTTCCAGCACGTTTCCGAGGTCGCCACTCCCCCGAGCGCGATCGTGCCCGGTCTGCCGAAGCTGTGGGATTCGATCTGCGCCAAGGCCATGGCCAAGGACCGTCAGAACCGCTACACCACAGCCACCGAGTTCCGCGGCGACATCCTCGCCCTGATGAACGGCGGCACCCCGGTGGCGGCCGCGTTCAACCCGCTGACCGATCTGGCCAACGCCAAGGGCCGCAAGGACATCGGCGCGACCCAGGTGCTGACGCCGCCGACCGCTACTCCGGGAGGCAACGGTAACGGCGGTGGTGAGACCGTGGCGTTCAACCCGCTGAACGATCCGCCGCAGACGCCGCCCACGTCCGGATCGGGGTCCCGTTCCGATCAGCGAGCGGCGGCGGCCAAGGCCAAGCGACGGAAGAAGGCCATCATCGGCACGATCATCGGCCTGCTCGTGGTGGCGGCCGTGGCTGCCGGCGCATGGTTCATGTTCAAGGGCGGTCAGGCCGACATGGGCACTGTGCCGACGATCAGCGAGGCGATGTCGAAGGAACTGGCCTGCGAAAAGGTCAAGGACGCTGGCTTCACCTGCCAGACCAAGGACGACGACAACTCCTCGAAGGAGAAGGGCACCTTCACCAAGCAGAGCCCGGCCGGCGGCGAAAAGGCCGAGAAGGGTACCGCGGTGACGCTGTGGTACTCCACCGGCCCCGGTCAGGTGGCCGTGCCGGATCTGAAGGGCGATACGCAGGAGGAAGCCAAGACCCAGCTTGAGAAGCTCGGCTTCACCGTGAGCAGCACCGCCACCACCGAGGACAGCGCCGACGTGGAGAAGGACCATGTGACCCGTACCAACCCGGCTTCCGGCACCACGCAGCCGAAGGGTACGACCATCATGATCTACATCTCCTCCGGCATGACCTCCGTGCCCGAAGGACTGGTCGGCACCGACGAAAGCGCGGCCACGAAGAAGCTCGAGGACGCCGGTCTTTCGGCCACGGTACAGCAGGAGAACTCCTCCTCGGTGCCCAGTGGTTCCGTGACCCGCACCGACCCCGGTGAGGGTATGAAGGTGGATCAGGGCTCCACGGTCACGCTGTACGTCTCCTCCGGCGCCGAGAAGACCTCCGTACCGAACGTGGTGGGCAAGACTCTTGCCGAGGCGAAGGCCGCACTGGGCGACTTCAGCGTGAAGGTGAGCGGATCCTCGGACGACAACGCCAAGGTGACCGCGCAGAGCCCGTCCAACGGTCAGGTCGACAAGGGTTCGACGATCACGCTGACGACGCAGGCTTCGTCGAGCAGCTCGCCCAGCCCGAGCTCCAGCAACAGCAGCTCCAGCAGCAGCGACAGCTCGAACAGCAGCAGCGACGACCAGTACGGCATCGTGGGCAAGACGCAGGCCGAGGCGAAGCAGATCCTCAACTCGAACAGCGTCACGTACACGATCAGCGGAACCGGCGACGACAACGCCAAGGTGAAGTCGGTCACGAAGAACGGCAACACCTTGGTGGTCACCGTGGAGTAGGCGATCGATTGATCGTAGAGTGATCGCCGCGCTCGGCTCACCGACAATGGCTGTGGGGCCCGGAGAGTGATTCTCCGGGCCCCACAGTCATATTGCGACGGGTGAAGGACCGTTTACATGCCCTCATCAGTCGGCGCAGCCGACAGCTTCAGCCGCAGGAACGGACGACCTAGCGGTCGCGCTCTTCCCACTCGCCTGTCGGCGAGTCTGAGTCCTAGAAACACCTCCGGTGTTTCTTTAACGGACTCAGCCCTAGGGGGAAGCCCCCTCTTCGCTCCAACCCGAAACCGAGTCGCCGGGCCGGAGACTGGGAGGTGTGGTGTCCGACCGTAGGCTTGGCCGAACGGCCTTGAGTGTGTCGGACGCCACACCTCCCAGTCGACCACATTGCACGACGGACTCAGGCTTCGCGGGACACCTTTGGCTTGAG
The DNA here is from genome assembly GCF_002802905.1 of Bifidobacterium simiarum. Lineage (GTDB taxonomy): Bacteria > Actinomycetota > Actinomycetes > Actinomycetales > Bifidobacteriaceae > Galliscardovia > Galliscardovia simiarum. The sequence goes on along the minus strand of NZ_PEBK01000013.1, from coordinate 44,599 downwards.
TCCAACCGACTTCTCAACGGCGTTGGTCTGCCCGCAGACGGCCAGCCAGTTGGCCAGCAGACGGTAGCCGCCTTCGGTCATCACGGATTCGGGGTGGAACTGCACGGCGTACATCGGCTTGCCCTTGACGTGCAGGCCCTGCACGATGTGATCGTCCTTGGTCCAGGCGATCAGCTCCAGCGGGTCCTTCAATGATTCCGGTTCGACGGCCAGCGAATGGTAGCGGGTGGCGGTCATCGGATTCGGCACGCCTTCGAAGACGCCGTCGGCCACATGTTCGATCAGACTGGTCTTGCCGTGCATGATGGTCGGCGCGTGGCTGACGGTGGCGCCGTACACTTCGGCGAGCGCCTGCATGCCGAGGCAGACGCCGAACATCGGCTTGTTTTCCTTGGCGCACAGTCGGATCATATCTTCGCTGACGCCGGAGTCGGCGGGCGCGCCCGGTCCGGGGGAGATCAGCACGCCGTCGTAGTCGTCGAGCAGTCCGGGCTGGTCGGCGGTGATGGCGTCGTTGCGGACCACGGTGAGCGTGGCGCCCAGTGTTTCGAGGTATCCGACGATGGTGTAGACGAACGAATCGTAGTTATCGACGACCAGTATGCGTGCCGAATCAGTCATGGCCCCTCCCGTGAGCATTGCGTATCCCTCCGCCGCAATGCCCGGGATCGGCGGGTTTGCGACGGTTTGACGTTACAGCCTACTGTATGCCGGTTGCGTGACGCCGGACGCGTCTACTCCACGGACACGAGATGCACCGGCATCCCTACTCCACGGACACGAAGTTCGAGGTGACCTTGAGGTACGGGATGTTCGACGCGGCCCAGGGGAACGCCCATTCGAACAGGCAGCCGACGATGGTGACGGCCACGATCAGCATGAGTGCCCAGCGGATTGCGGCGGGACCGGGCTGCAGACGGTACATCCAGCCGTACAGGCTGCCGGAGGGGCGGCGGTGGCCGAGTCGGATGGCCCGCAGCGCCGGGTACCGCCATGCGAGCAGGGCGGAGCAGTAGACCACCACGTAGGCGATGGCGAGCGCCACGATGATGTTGACGAGGGAGGCGGCGATCCGTGATTCGAGCGAGGCGTCGGCGTTCTGCGTGAACTGCACGGATCCGGAGGCGCCGGTGGTGGCGAGTTCGCTGGGGATGCCGTCGGAGACCTTGGCCCAGTAGTCGAATTTGCCGTAGGAGATCCATCGGTGGGTGGCGGTGGTGTATCGCGGTTCGCAGGTGGTGAGCGTCACGTACCGTTCGGTAGGGGTGGCGCCGGGTTCGTTCGGTACGGCGGCGACGACTTCGGTGTGGTCCGGGGTGACGATTGTGTAGTCGGTGTAGCTGTAGACGTACCAGTAGTCCTTGGTACGGATGATGATCTTGTCGCCGGCTTGCAGGGTGTCGACGTGGGCGAGCGGTTCGCCGTATCCGGATCGGTGGCCGGCGATGGCCACGTTGCCGAGCTGTCCGGGCATCTGTGACTGGGGGTAGTGGCCCAGTCCGTGTCGGGAGAGCTGGTAGGCGTCGATGCCTTCGACCACATTGCGGTGCCAGGTCTGTCCGAATCGGGGCACATACAGCTGGGCGATCAGCTCACCGGTCTGGGCGGACTGCGGCTGGACGGGCGGGGCTGAGGTCTGTTTCGGGGCGATCCGGTAGCCGTTGCCGTTCTTGGCGGGGTCGACCCAGGAGGTGGCGTTGCGCTGGTCGGTCTGGGCGGCTTCGGCTTCCGCTCCCGTCCACCACAGCTGCCAGACGATGTACAGGGCGAGGACCGCGGCCATGGTGATCAGGATCTCCGCGATGATGCCCAGTGCGGTCGAGGCCGCCGATCCGCCGCGGGGGCGTCCGGCGACGCTTCTGCCTGCGCGTGTGGTCGTTCGAGTCATGATCGTCCTTCTTCTTCGCTCGTCTTACGCTCGTATGCCGTGGGCGGTGCCGTCGTCCCGTTACTTCTTCTCCGCCTGTTCGTCCGTCTTCGCGTATTTCAGCGTCTGCAGCGACGAGGTGGCTTCGGGGAACTTGAGCCGGTCCTTGCGTTCCACCTGCCAGCCCAGACCGATGGAGGCCACGTATTGCTGGTAGATCTGGATGGTGGGCGAATCGTCGAGCGCGGTGATCATACGTTCGGTCGGGCCGATCGCGGAAATGTGGTATGGGGGCGCGTACTGCTTGCCGTGCAGCAGCAGCACGTTGCCCACGCAGCGTACGGCGGTGTCGGAGAGCACGCGCTGGTTTTCGATCATCATGGATTCCGCGCCCCCAGCCCACAGGGCGTTGACGACGGCTTCGATGTCCTGCTGGTGGACCACGTAATCGTTGATGTCGGCGGTGGATCCGGAGTCGCCCACCTTCTGCTCCCACAGCGGGGAATCGTTGAGGATTACCGTGACGCCGGGCCCTTCGACCGCGGGCAGTTTGGTGCCCGATCCCGCCTCCTCGCCGGTGGGGGTCTTCGCGTCGGTGGTCAGGGCCTTGAGCGAATCGATCTTCGTACTCAGGGAGTTGATGTCGTTCTGCAGTTCGTCGACCCGGCGGGCGCGCTCGTTGATCAGCTGGGCGGTGTCGGAGGTGACGACCACCGTACGGTTCACGCGCACGTTGGTGCTGAACAGCACCCCGACCAGAGCGAGAATGACGAACACCGCGAGGCCGCCCCAGATGGACCGCTTCGCGACGTGCCTACCCCCGTGCTTTCCCATGTCCGCCTTACTATAGAATCCGTCTTTTCGACGGTTTCCACTCTAGTCACTACTATGACTAGTAGCTTACGGTAAAGGAGAGTCCCCTTATGGCTGAACAGGACGAGCTCAAGCTCGACGAAACCGACAAGACCGGTGCCGGAAAGACCGCGAACGACACCGCCGCGAAGGCCGATCAGGCCGGCGCCGACGATGACTTCGGCGTCTCGATGGACAAGGTGGAGGCGGTGCTGAACAGGGCCTCCGCCGACGATGCTTCGATGACCCCGCAGATGAAGAAGATGTTCGCCCGCCAGCAGGAGAACACCAAGCGTGTGGAGGAGTCCATCAAGGGTACGAAGTCGAATCCGGGTTGGTTCGTCCCGCTGTTCTGCGCCCTGCTGATCCTCGGTCTGGTGTGGGTCGTGGTGTTCTATCTGACGTCGAAGTGGCCGATCCCGGCCATCGGCCAGTGGAACCTGCTCGTCGGTTTCGGCATCATGCTCGTCGGATTCCTGATGACGATGTGGTGGCGGTAAATACGCGGTAGATACGCGAATGGCTCCCGACGGAGATCTCGTCGGGAGCCATTGTCGTATATGGGGAGATCCGTGTTGACCGGACCGTGTTGGCCGATCGGTGTTGATCGATATGTGCCGATCAGCCTGTGGTCACATGGTGAGGACGGGGATCATGGCCCATACGCTGACGGCCGCGATCACGATCAGCAGCGGGATGCCGTAGAACAGCGAGCGGAAGGTGAGGCTTTTGCCGCGGGTGATCGGGATGCTGCTGGTGAGCAGGGCCGCGTATGCGCCGCCGATGATGAAGCCGCCGACGTGTGCCTGCCATGCGATGCCGGGGTACAGGAACGGCATGGCGAAGTTGATCGCCATCCAGATCAGCATGGAGGTGATGTCGGCGCCGATGCGACGGTAGACGATCAGCAGGGCCGCGAACAGGCCGAACAATGCGCCCGATGCACCGTAGACCGAGGTCATCCAGCCGTTGCCGCCGAGGCCGCCGCCACCGACGATGCGGGCGTAGAGCAGCACCGCCGCGTTGCCGCCGATGCCGGACAGCAGGTACATGCCGAGGAAGCGCCAGTGGCCGAGCATGCGTTCGAGGACCGGTCCCACGGCCCACAGGGTGAGCATGTTGAACAGGATATGGAAGAGGCCCGGCTCGTGCATGAACATCGAGGTGATGAACGTCCACGGGGCGGCGTGCGCCCACGCCGGGGTGAACATGCCGTAGCTGAGGATGATGGCGAACAGCGAGGGGAAGAGGAGCTTGGTGAGGATCTCGACCAGCCACACGATCACGCAGATCACCATGATCGCCTGGCAGATGACCGGGCCGCCTACGCGCCATTGGTAGCGGATCCGGTGAGCGGTGCTCTGACCCAGAAGGTCGTGCGCGTTCGGGGAGTTGGGAAACAGACGGAAACTCATGGCTCCACTGTAACAGGAGCGTCAATTACACCATCGCCACATCGCAACGGCTAGGATGGTGGGTAAATGGTCTGAATGGGCAGACCGTAGCTTTTGTGAAAGGAGCCAATATGGAGAACAGGTCGTCGAACGGGTGGAAGTTCTTCGCGCTTCTGTTCGGTGGACTGCTGGCTGGTCTGGCCGCGCTGTACATCTACAAGCAGCAGAATCCGGAATACGATCCTTGGGAGGAGCCGTGGGAGAACAGCTCGTCCCCGGTTGATCTCGGCATCGCCAAGAAGCAGGCTTCCGAGGAGCCCGCCGACGACGCTCCCGAGGCCGACGCCGGCGAAGCCGCCGAAGCGCCCGCTCCCGAAGCCGCCTGAGAGGACTTCCCCCCACCGCCGTATAACGGCGTATACGAAAACCGGTACGCAGCCGCTTGGTTGCGTACCGGCTTTTTTGCTTTTGGGTGCCGGGCCGTTTATGCTCCCGCCGGCGGGAGCTGTCATGCACCGCATGACTGAGGGTGGTCAAGGCAGACAGCGTTCGACCACCCCCAGTCTGCCTTCGGTAGCCAGCCCCCGCTGGCGGGGGCCAAGTTCTTTTCCCCCTGAGGGCATAAAAAACTCCGCTCACCGAAGTGAGCGGAGCAAGCTAGCTGGGCTGATGATGCGTGTGTCCTCTAGGCGCAGGAGACGAAGGCGTACAAAGGTACGTCGAGCCTCCTGCAACGACGAGGACACTCCATCATCAGGCCAACGGACCAGTGTGCCAGATGCGTTCCAAATAATCTTCGATCGAACGATCGGAGCTGAAGTAACCGGTGTTGGCCACGTTGAGGATGGCCTTGCGGTTCCAGGCGTCCTGATCGCGGTAGAGGTCTTCGATCTGGTACTGGATGTCGGCGTAGGCGGTGAAGTCGGCGAGGGTCATGAAGTAGTCCTTGGTGAGCCAGTCGGCGACGAGCGGCGCGTAGGTGTTACGGTCGCCGTCGGAGAAGGTACCGGCGGAGATCATGTCGATGGCCATCTTGAGGCGGGGATCGGCTTCGTAGTACTTGGCCGGATCGTAGCCCTTCTCGTAGAGGTCTTCGACCTCGTCGACGGTGAGGCCGAAGAGGAAGAAGTTGTCGGCGCCGACTTTTTCGCGGATCTCGACGTTGGCGCCGTCGAGGGTGCCGACGGTGAGGGCGCCGTTGAGGGCGAACTTCATGTTGCCGGTGCCGGAGGCTTCCTTGCCGGCCTGGGAGATCTGTTCGTCAAGCTCGGTGGCGGGGATGAGGTGCTGGGCGAGACGGACGTTGTAGTTGGCGGGGAAGTGCACGGCCAGCTTGCCCTTGACGTCGGGGTCGTTGTTGACGACGCGGGCGACGTTGTTGATGAGCTGGATGGTGAGCTTGGCCATGTAGTAGCCCGGGGCTGCCTTGGCGCCGAAGAAGACGGTGCGGGGCAGGACGTCGTCCACGTTGATGGTGCCGTTCTTGATGGCGGCGTAGCGGGCGATGAGGGCGAGGATCTTCAGGGACTGGCGCTTGTACTCGTGGAGGCGCTTGACCATGGTGTTGAACATGGTGTCGGGGTTGGCCTCGAAGCCGTAGCGGTCCTTGGCGAAGTTGGCGAAGGCGACCTTGTTGGCGTGCTTGACTTCGGCGAACTTCTTGACGAACTCGGGGTCGTCGGCCAGGGGGACGAGGCCCTGAAGCAGGTCGAGGTCGCTCAGCCACTTGTCGGTGCCGAGGCCTTCGGTGATGAGGGCCGAGAGGCGCGGGTTGGCGAGGCGGATGAAGCGACGCGGGGTGACGCCGTTGGTGACGTTGGTGAACTTCTTCGGGAAGAGGTCGGAGAAGTCACGGAGGGTGACGTCCTTGAGCAGCTGGGAGTGCAGCTCGGCGACGCCGTTGACGTGAGAGCCGCCGGCGGTGGCCAGGTAGGCCATGCGCACCTGCGGGTCGTTGCCTTCGGTGACGATGCGCATGCGGTTGATGCGCTCCTTGTCGCGGGTGAGGCCCTTGAGCTCCTCGAGGAAGTGGTCGTTGATCTCGTTGATGATTTCGAGGTGACGCGGCAGCAGTTCGCCGATGAGGCGGGCCGGCCAGACTTCCAGGGCTTCTGGCAGCAGCGTGTGGCAAGTGTAGTTGAAGGTCTTGGTGGTGATGTCCCAGGCGGTATCCCAGTCGTAGCCGTATTCGTCGATGAGGACGCGCATGAGCTCGGGGATGCCGATGACCGGGTGGGTGTCGTTGAGCTGGAACGTGATCTTGTTCGGGAAGGTGGTCAGATCCGGCTTGTCCTGACCCGGGTAGAACACGCGGATGGCGTCGTGGATGGACGCGGCCACGAAGAAGTACTGCTGCTCGAGGCGCAGCTGCTTGCCCTGCGGGGTGGAGTCTTCCGGGTAGAGGATCTTGGAGATGTTCTCGGCCTCGACCTGCGGCTTGACGGCGTTGAGGTAGTCGCTCTTGTTGAAGGTGAGCAGATCGAACTCGTCGTAGGACTTGGCGCTCCACAGGCGCAGCGTGTTCACGCGGCCGGACTGGTATCCGGGGACCATGTAGTCGACGGGGACGGCGCGCACGGACCATGCCGGCTTCCACACCTTCTTGCCGTTCTCTTCGACGACTTCGCCGCCGAAGCTGACCTTCTGGGAGCGGTTGTAGTCGATGTGGCCCCACGGCTCCTCGTTGGCGAGCCAGTAGTCGGGGCGCTCGACCTGCTTGCCTTCGGCGTCGAACTCCTGCTTGAAGATGCCGTACTTGTACTGAATGCCATAGCCGAAGGCGGGCACACCCAGCGAGGCGAGGGAGTCGATGAAGCAGGCGGCGAGACGGCCGAGACCGCCGTTGCCGAGGCCCGGCTCGTATTCGGAGTCGACAACCAGCTGCGGATCGTGGCCGAGGGCCTTGACCGCGTCGTCGAATTCGTTGAGCATGCCGAGATTCAGCAGGGCGTTGCGCAGCTGCTTGCCCATGAGGAATTCGGCGGACAGGTAGCCCACGGCCTTGGTGTTGCCATTGACCATGTCCTTCTGCGTGGTGGCCCAGGAATCCACGAGGTGTCGGCGGACCGCCAGAGATGCGGCGACGTAGATGTCGGCGTCGGTGGCCTGCTCGACGGTCACTCCCTGAGCGTACTTCAGCTGTTCCTTGATTTCATCGGTGAACTGTTCGGTAGTCACCGGGGACTTCGGTGCGGTTTGCTCGGTCATAAGCACTCTTTCTCGTGAGATTATCTCCCGCTAGACATTATGCGTCCCGAAAGGCGACTCTGCCTAGCTTCCGGATGAATTCTGGATTACGGTTTCATCCTTCTGAGACCAACAATACCCAATAGTACACCTAGAACGTGCAAATCGTAGTTTTTTCAGTGGCGCAAACGCTGGCGCAAACCGTCCGCCCGGCGTGTTCCCGTCGGAGCCGGCGCAAACCGTCGGCCTCTTTCGGCGTCCGCCCCACATGACCACGGCGATCGGACGGCGTCGCCGGCGCCCACCGGATCGAACGGGAACATCACGTCAAGGGGCGTGCGGGAAATTGTGCGAAGATGTGGCGTATGGCATCGATATTGAAAAAGGACCTGCCCGAAGGCAAACGGGCTCTGGACCAGTGGAAGGCCACCGCGCTGCAGGCTGCCGACGGCAAGGTCAGCGGCGGCAATGCTGGCAACAATGCCGGCGGCCACGCCGATGACGCCGCATCCCCGGACGCGCTGCCCCGCCGGGTCTGGGCGATGGCCGTCCGGTATTCGCTGTTCCTCATGGAGCACAAGGCCCCCGGCGAGGGCGTGGAAGTACGCGTGGCCCCGTGGGGAGCGATCAAGATCCTTGACGGACCGGCCTCCGATCCGCATAATCTCACCCCGCCCGACGTGATCGAACTGGAACCGGACGTGTGGCTGAATCTGGTCTGCGGACTGACCACATGGGCCGAGGAAAAAGCCGCCGGACACATCACCGCCGTCGGCGAGCGCGACGATCTGTCTGATCTGCTGCCATTGGTGTGATCAGGTATGTGATCGGCTGATCGCGTGACCGGCGATCTTCCCACAACGACGTCAGCCCGTCGCAATGCGCGGCGGGCTGACTGACGTATCGTTGTCTTCTACTCGGAGTCTTCTACTCAGACTTGGCTGCGGAAGACTTCTTCTTCGCCGCGGTCTTACGGGGCGCGGTCTTACCGGCAGTCGTCTTAGCTGTCGTCTTGCCTGCCGCGGTCTTACCAGAAGCAGACGAACGCCTGACGGTCTTCTTCGCCGGCTTGGCCGCCTCGGTCTCATCCGTGGATTCGGCGGAATGATCCTCGTCGGACTTCGCCGCAACGGACGGCGCCGGCTTCGGCATCGGCTTCTTCAACGCGCTCGGCATCGGCATCGGAATCGGCTTGCGCCTCACCGGCGCCTTCACCACCGGCTGCTCCTCGGCCTTCTTCGCCGCCTCCGCAGCCCACTGCGCGTACTCGTCAAGATCTTCACTGGATGCAGTATCGGCCATCGAAGTCGCATGATCATCACCATGCAACCGGGATTCGATAGAAGCAAACGGATCAGCTGCGGAAGGAGTCACCTCATCCTGACTCGACAGTTCCTTGGCAAGCTCATCGTAATCGGTATCAGTAGTGAGGTACTTGAGCTTACGGGCAATTCGCGTCTGCTTAGCCTTCTGACGTCCGCGGCCCATCTGACCCCCTTCGCCAGTTCATTGTGCCTATGGCAACTCGTGTGCTAATTCATCACATAAGAGAGTACCACTTATTAAGTGTTGTCGGCTCGCGCTTTTACGATTAGAGCGTTATTTTTCAATACCTCAACATAAATGGGTTGGTGCGTGATGGCTGAAGAACAGCAGTTGACGGCAGCAGGAAACGAAATGAGCGCGAGCTTCCTCGCGGCGAAAAAGCGCTCGGACGCCACGCTGGCCAAGCTCGAAGCCGATCCCAGCAAATTCACCATGCTCACCGGCGACCGTCCGACCGGACGCCTCCACCTCGGCCACTACTTCGGCTCCATCAAGGAGCGCGTCGCCATGCAGAACCGCGGCGTCAACACCAACATCATCATCGCGGACTACCAGGTCATCACCGACCGCGACACCACCGAGCACATCGAAGACAACGTGCTCAACCTCGTCCTCGACTACATGGCCGCCGGCATCGACCCCAAGAAGACCATGATCTTCACCCACTCCGCCGTCCCGGCCGAAAACCAGCTGCTGCTGCCGTTCCTCTCGCTCGTCACCGAAGCCGAACTGCACCGCAACCCCACCGTGAAGTCCGAAATGGAAGCCTCCGGCCACGCCCTGACCGGCCTGCTGCTCACCTACCCCGTGCACCAGGCCTGCGACATCCTGTTCTGCAAGGCCAACGTCGTGCCGATCGGCAAGGACAACCTGCCGCACATCGAAATCACCCGCACCATCGCCCGCCGCTTCAACGAGCGCTTTGCCAAGAAGCACCACGTGTTCCCCGAGCCGGCCGCCATCCTCTCCGATGCACCGGAAATCCCCGGCCTCGACGGACGCAAGATGAGCAAGTCCTACGGCAACTCCATCATGCTCGGCGCCACCGCCGAAGAAACCGCCAAGCTCATCAAGAAGAGCCCCACCGACTCCGAGCGCCGCATCACCTTCGACCCGGTCAACCGTCCCCAGGTCTCCGCCCTCCTCACCACCGCCGGCCTCGTCACCGGCCGCGATCCGCAGGAGATCGCCGAAGAGATCGGCGACTCCGGAGCCGGCGCCCTCAAGAAGCTCGTCACCGAATCCGTCAACGAATTCCTCGCCCCGCACCGCGAGCGCCGCGCCGAACTCGCCAAGGACATGGACTACATCCGCGACGTGCTCCACGACGGCAACAAGCGCGCCAACGCCATCGCGGAGGAGACGCTGGATGAAGTGCGCTCCGCCATGGGCATGAAGTACTGAGTTTTGTGGTAACGGAGCGTTATCCGCGTTGCGGAGAGTTCGACGTACCTTTGTACGCCTTCGTCTTCCGCGCCTTGACGACACACGCGTTACCACAAAACTCGGATTAGAGGTGAGGGCCCACGTCTACAAGGGTTCGACGTATGCCAATACGCCTTCACCTCCTGCGCCTTGAAGCCACACGCATTCCACAACAATCACGCCACAAGGTAATGGAGCGTCGTCGGCGTTACGGAAGACTCGACGCACCTTGATACGCCTTCGTCTTCCGCGCCTTGATACCGCACGCGTTGCCACAAAACTCGGATTAGGACGATAGGACAACGCGAAGCGCACATTGCTGTGCAGACATAACGGCATTGGGCTTCCCCCTCTGGGGGAAGCTGTCGGCGGGAGCCGACTGATGAGGGCAGAAAAGCAAGCGCCCTTGCCGATACTTGAGAAAAACCGAGTTGTGAGGCTTTGGTTTGCTCGAATGGCATATTCGAGCAAATTCAGAGTTTGAAAACGTTGAAATTCCAACACCGTCGAAATCGCCTAGATCGGGTTTCGAAAACACAAGCCTCACAACTCGACTTTTCGGCTCCGTCAGTCGTGCAATGCCGGAGTCTCGCAACGGTAGTCGCGCCAATCAGGCAACGCGGTGCCGTTGCGCACGGCCTTCTGGATGTCGCCGTAGTAATGCAGCTTGCGCAGAATATGCGCGTACGCCTCATCAAGGGCCTTCCGCTGCTCCTCCAACGCGTCACGGCGCTCCCCCAGCAATGCCATGATCTCGTCGATATGACCGGGCTCATCGTCCTCATAGTCGAAGAACCGCCGCAGCTCATCGATGCTCATGCCGGCGTGCTTGAAGCAGCAGATCGTGCGCATGCGGTTGATATGGCACTGCCGGTAGACGCGCTGACCCTTCGCATCCCGTCCGACGTCGGTGAGAATGCCGGCGTCCTCGTAATACCGCAATGCGGAAGTCTGCATGTGGAACATCGTCGCCACTTCGCGGATGGTGTAAGTGCGGTCGTCCCGGTCGTCGGGCGATTCAGAGGTCACTGCCGACTCTGCTTCCGCTGTCGATTCCTCACTGCGCAACAATTCCGCCGTCGCTGCTGCCGCTACCGTCATGACGATCATCGTTCCTTCCGCTCCCCGGAGCCATCGACATTGTTCGATTTGCATTCAAGCTTACTTGAAGTGCGAGCATGGGGGCAGCACGATGCGTTGGGCACCGGATGGGCATCAGAAGCGGATGACCGCCGGAAGCCCGGGGCACCGCCCGAATCAGTCCGCTATCGATCCGATGAAGGAGCATCATGTTCGAACCGACGATCCCTTATATCCCCTCCCCCACCCGCTACGACGACATGGTCTATAACCGCTGCGGCAATTCCGGACTGAAGCTGCCGGCGCTGTCGCTGGGCTTCTGGCATAACTTCGGCGATATCACGCCGTACGAGCATATGAAGCAGCTGGTGTTCACGGCGTTCGACCACGGAATCACGCATTTCGATCTGGCGAACAACTACGGGCCGGAGCCGGGCGCGGCGGAGAAGAACTGCGGTCGTCTGCTGCACCAGTATTTCGGCGCGCATCGCGACGAGCTGATCATCAGCACGAAGGCCGGCTATGAGATGTGGCAGGGACCGTACGGCGATTGGGGCAGCCGCAAGTACCTGCTGGCAAGCCTCGATCAGAGCCTGCAGCGTCTGGGTCTGGATTACGTGGACATCTTCTACCATCACCGTCCGGATCCGGAGACGCCGCTGGAGGAGACGATGGGCGCGCTGGCGACGGCGGTGCACAGCGGCAAGGCGCTGTACGTGGGACTGTCCAACTATGATGGCCCGACGATGGAAAAGGCGGCGGCGATCCTGAAGGAACTGCATGTGCCGTTCATCATCAATCAGAACCGTCTGAACATCTTCGACCGCAAGCCGGCGGAGAACGGTCTGCTGGATTCGGCGCTGAAGCTCGGCAAGGGCGTGATCACGTTCAGCCCGCTGGCGCAGGGTCTGCTGACGAACCGGTATCTCAACGGGGTGCCGGAGGACAGCCGCATCAAGGCGGACGGACGGTTCCTCCACGCGGATGCGCTGACCCCGGAGCGTCTGGAGCAGATTCGCGCGCTGAACGATCTGGCGGCCGAGCGCGGGCAGACGCTGGCCGAGATGTCGGTGGCGTGGCTGCTGCATCATCCGGCAGTGACGACGGTGCTGATCGGCGCTTCGAAGCCGCAGCAGATCCTCGACAACATCGGCGCGCTGAAGAACACCGATTTCTCGGAGGATGAGCTGCGCCGCATCGACGAGATCGCGCTGGGGAAGTAGTCCGCGCGGCACGGGCTGGCATGAGGTAGGGCTGGCACAGTCTGGCATGGAACGCCATGATTGCTGTATATCGCGTTCCGTGTCTGATAGGACCGGCACGGAACGCGATAATCATGCCGAGCGATGTTCTCTGCCACGGAATCACGACAGGGAACGCATTCTTCGCGGCATTCTCGATTCCGTGACAGAAAACAACGGTATTAGAGTGAGCAGATCATTGGAAAATCAAGGATCGAGCCAATTCAACGACCGATTGATCTGCCACGGAATCAAGATTTGGCCATGGATGCCATTCCGTGACGGAAAATCGTGGCACGGAATGGCGGATATTGGCGCGGGCAGCGTTCCGTGCCGTCTTGTTATTTGCCGCTGCGTCACCGGACCGATCGCATCGTATCAGTCCGTATTCGACGTGTTCCTCGCAGTCTGCCCCTCATCAGTCTCGCTACGCTCGACAGCTTCCCCCGAGGGGGAAGCCCCAAACCCCAAGATGAAAATCGCCAAGCGCACAAGACGCACGAACGAAGGCGCTGAGGCGTCAAGCGGACAGTCCAGTGGGCTGTCCGTAGCCGATGCGAGCAGTCTCCACAGACTGCGAGGGCGCGTAGCGCAGGTACGTCGAAGCTCGAAGCAAATAGCTCAACCGTCGTAGGAAAATCGTGAGGCGATGGGTGCGGCGGCAAGGCGCACCGAAGGAAGGCGTACAAAGGTACGTCGACTGAGGAGCAACGCCGCCGACGCTCCATCAAAGAACTCAAGATGAAAATCAGGGGATGACGCGTGTGACCTCAAGGCGCGGAACATGAAGGCGTACGAAGGTACGTCGAATGTTCCGCAACGCGGAGAACGCTCCGTCATACCCTGATTTTCAGAAAATCCCATGATGCGTGTGTCATCAAGGCGCGGAAGGCGAAGGCGTATAAGAATACGTCGAGTCTTCCGCAACGCAGAGGACACTCCATCATGGGATTTTGGAAATGATTTGAATGATGCGTGCGGTAACGAGGCGCGCGAACGAAGGCGTACAAAGGTACGTCGAAGTTCGCAGCAACGAAGTTAACGCTCCATCATTCAAATCATTCAGATGTCGTAGCGCCAGGAGCGGTCTGTCACTACTCGCGCCATGGCCAGTCCGATGGGCAGGCAGATGATGACCATGAAGGCGCGGAAGGCCCAGTCGAGGGCGCTGAGGGTGTTGAACTGGCCGAGGTAGAACATGGCGCGGTACATGTAAAGGCCGGGGACCATGATGACGATGGAGGGGACGGTGAGGCAGATGCGGGGGTAGCCGAGGTGCGGGGGGAGGATGCCGCGGCGGACGGAGGTGCGCCAGGCGGCGGCGAGGAGTCCGGCGAGGAAGGCGCCGATGAAGGTGGCGGCTTCGGGGGGCACGTTCAGCAGATCGGTGATTTCGAGGCGGAGGGTGTCGGTGACGGCGCCGATGGAGGCGGCGACGAGGCACATGCGCTGGGGGGAGTTGAACATGACGGAGAAGCCCCAGACGCCGATGAAGGCGAAGACGAAGCGCAGGGCGCCGGTCAGCCAGGGGTCGAGCCCTTGGGGTTCGAAGCCTTGGGGGTTGAGCATGACGATGCGGGCGACGGCCCAGCCGGCGAGGGTGGCCATGAGGATGATGGAGACGGCGTAGGTGAGCCGTTGGATGCCGGAGGGGAAGTCGATTTTGGCGATGTCGAGGCCGCCGGTGATGAGGGGGAATCCGGGGATGACGAAGAGCATGGCGCCGATGTAGGCGGTGTCGTGCGCGAGGGCGATGGGATCGTAGAGGCCGATGAGTCGCAGAGTGCCGGTGCAGGCGAGCGCGGCGACGAAGACGGCGACGAAGGTGACGAAGAACTGGTTGAGGTGTTTGGCGAAGAGTTTGCGTCGCAGCCAGTGGCCGATGCCGGCGCCGACGAAGGCGCCCGCCATGTCGTAGAGGCCGCCGCCGAGGAGGAAGACGAAGGATGCGCAGGCGATGGCGGAGGCGAGGCCTGCAAAGGCGGCCGAGTAGAGGGGTTTGCGGTGCTCGATGAGGTCGAGTCGTTTGTGGGCTTCCCGGACGGTGATGGGCTTGAAGTTGGGATCGGAGGCGTTGGGGGCGAGACGGCCGACGTGGTCGAAGTGCTGGGCGTACTGGCCTTTGGGGGGCTGATGGTTGCGCTGCTTCGCGGCCTTGACCGGCTTAGCGGCCTTGCCGGCCTTGCCGGCCTCGGGAGCCTCAGCGACCTTGTCGGCCGCGGCGGCTTCCTCGGTGCGCATCTGCCGCACGACGGGATCGTCGGCGTCGATTTCGCGCTGCCGGTTGATCTCCGCGACGCGTTCGCTCTGGCTGGATGCCCGGGTGGTCTGCATGGGGGTGCCGTCGGGAAGATCGGCCTGTTCGGCCTTCCTGCGCTTTTCGGCTTCCTTGAGTTCCTTGGCGGCCTTGGCGGAGAGCTGGGACACGTCTCGGGCGTCGAGGTTCTCCACGAGCTTGTCGGAGACTTCGAGGCCGCGGTTGTGGTAGACGGCGGAGTGGCCGAGGTTGACGCTGAACCAGTCGGCGAAGTGTTCGAGCAGCCAGATGCGCTCGGTGTTGACACCGGTGGTGGGCAGGTCGATCACTTCGGTGACGCGGTCCTTGCCGTCGGTGCAGGAGGCTTCGATATCGGTGAGGTTGACGTCGGCGCGGACGTGCACGCCGAGCGGATAGGCGATGCGGTGCATCATCTGCCGCACGCGGAAGCTTCCGGTGCCGGCGCCGAGGTCGAGCATGCCGACGCGGACGATCACGCTGGTTTTCGCGGCGATGCCGGCTTCCACGATGGGCTTGTCGAGGTCGCGCTCGATGTCTTCCATGTCGAGCGGAATGGAGTGCGTATGGTATTTGGTGACTTTCTCCACGCCTTCGGGAATTGCGTCGACGTGGGGCTTGTTCGCGTTGTTCTTCTTCCCAAAAATCACAGCTCCATGTTTACTCGGGCCTGTCCGGCGAATTCAACGAGGCTGCAAACCGATGCCACTATGTGAACACAACAATGAGATACCGAGTCGCACAGATTGCGGCGACACCATGATTGGCACGGTCATATCGCCGGGTGTCCACGGACCAGACACCGAACCGACATGATTTTTCCCTGATTTTCCAAGGCAAAATCGAACATCACGAAAACTGTTGGTAATAAAACGCCGAATCACCGCCCTAAAATGGTGGGGCGTCTGTTCACCGGCTTTGGGTTTGGAACGGTCGGCAGCAATAACTGCGGAGGAGCCGCAGAAAGCCGATAGACGAACAACCGGTGAGGGGCAAAAGGAGGTCTGGATGACATCAACAGACGAAACAATCAAAGCAGCCGACGCCGGCATCGTGAGCACCGGCACCGGCACGAAGGTTGCGGAGGAGCAGGGACTCCCCAGCGATCTTCGTTTGGACATGGACCTGTTCCTACGTCTACTGCGCACCGCTCTGAAGGAATACGACGAGGATCTGCTCGAGAAGTTCGACAGCCTGCTGGATTACGCCAATGAGGCGACCAGCGAGGAGTTCGGCGGCACCGGTCTTGGCTACCGTGACCCCGATCCCGAACAGGCCGGCTTCGAAAAGGCCGTGAAGCTCATCGATTCGGTTTCCGTCGCCGACGCCACGCTGCTGGCTCGTGCGTTCGCCACCTACTTCCATCTGGCGAATCTTTCTGAGGAGAACTACCGCGTCAACGTGCTGCACGCCCGCGAAAAGCAGGTGCCGCTCGACTCGCCCACCGATCCGATCAACGAGATGACCGGCGCGTATCAGCGCATGATCAAGGAGTGCGGACCGGCTCGTGCCAAGGAGCTGCTGGAGAAGCTGGAGTTCCATCCGGTGTTCACCGCGCACCCGACCGAGGCTCGCCGCAAGGCCATCGAAGGCAAGATCCGCCGCATCGCCGATCTGCTGGCCGAACGTCCGCGTCTGGGCGGTTCCGATCTGGCCGAGAACGAGCGCATGATGCTCAACGAGATCGACGCGATGTTCCGCACGTCGCCGATCGCGCTGAAGAAGCCGACCCCCGTGGAAGAGGCCGATACCATCATCGACATCTTCGACAACACGCTTTTTGACACCGTCCCGAAGGTCTACCGCCGTTTCGACGACTGGGTGCTGGGAGACAAGGCCGGCAAGGTCGCCCCGATCTGCCCCGCGTTCTTCCACCCGGGCAGCTGGATCGGCTCCGACCGCGACGGCAACCCGAATGTCACCGCACGCGTCAGCCGCCAGGTGGCCCGCAAGTTCTCCGATCATGTGATCGCCAAGCTTGAGGAGGCCACTCGTGAGGTGGGCCGCAACCTGACGCTGGAATCCAAGGACACCAAGCCGTGCGCCGGCCTGCTGAGCCTGTGGAGCCACCAGCGTGAGATGAGCGAGCGTCTGACCGAGAAGGCCGAGCTGATCTCCACCAAGGAGCCGCACCGCGCGGTGATGCTGGTGATCGCCGACCGTCTGCGCGCGACCATCGACCGCGACACCGATCTGATGTACCACTCCTGCGAGGACTACATCGCCGATCTGAAGACGGTGCAGAAGTCGCTGGCCGACGCCGGCGCCCCGCGTTCCGCGTACGGCCCGCTGCAGACCCTGATCTGGCAGGCCGAGACCTTCGGCTTCCACATGGTCGAGATGGAGTTCCGTCAGCACTCCGTCGTGCACTCCCGCGCTCTGGAGGACATCCGCGAGCACGGTCTGCACGGTGAGCGCGGCGAACTGCAGCCGATGACCCGCGAGGTGCTCGACACCTTCCGCGCCCTCGGTTCGATCCAGCGTCGCAATGGCAAGAAGGCCGCCCGCCGCTACATCATCTCGTTCACCAAGTCCGCCCAGAACATCAAGGACGTGTACGAGCTGAACCGTCTGGCGTTCGCGCATCCCGAGGATGTGCCGACCATCGACGTGATCCCGCTGTTCGAGCAGCTTGAGGATCTGCAGAACTGCGTGGACGTGCTCGACGCCATGCTCAAGATCCCCGAGGTGCAGGCCCGCCTGAAGGCCACCGGCCGCAAGCTCGAGGTCATGCTCGGCTACTCCGACTCCTCGAAGGACGCCGGTCCGACCACCGCAACGCTGGCCCTGCATTCCGCCGAGGCCCGCATCGTGAAGTGGGCGGAGGCCAACGACATCGATCTGACGCTGTTCCACGGTCGTGGCGGCGCGGTCGGTCGTGGTGGCGGCCCCGCCAACCGTGCGGTGCTCGCCCAGCCGAGGGGCTCCGTGAACTGCCGCTTCAAGCTCACCGAGCAGGGCGAGGTCATCTTCGCCCGCTACGGCAACCCGACGCTGGCCGTGCGCCACATCGAGTCCGTGGCTTCGGCGACGCTGCTGCAGTCCGCTCCGAGCGTTGAGAAGACCAACACCGAGATGACCGCGAAGTATGCCGACATGACCCGTCAGCTCGACGACGCCTCGCATGAGCGCTTCCTCGATCTGCTGAGCACGCCGGACTTCGCCCCGTGGTTCTCGATCGTCACCCCGCTGACCGAGGTCGGTCTGCTGCCGATCGGCTCCCGCCCGGCGAAGCGTGGTCTGGGCGCCAAGTCGCTCGACGATCTGCGTACGATCCCGTGGGTGTTCTCCTGGGCTCAGGCGCGAATCAACCTCGCCGCCTGGTACGGTCTCGGCACCGCCTGCGAGAAGTTCGGCGATCTCGAGACGCTGCGCAAGGCGTACGAGGAGTGGCCGCTGTTCTCGACGTTCATCGACAACATCGAGATGTCACTGGCCAAGACCGACGAGCGCATCGCCAAGCTGTATCTGGCGCTGGGAGACCGCGAGGATCTCAACACCAAGGTGCTCGAGGAGATGGAGCTCACCCGCAAGTGGGTGCTGAAGATCGTGGCCGACGAGTGGCCGCTGCAGCACCGTCACGTGCTCGGTCAGGCCATCCGCATCCGCTCGCCGTACGTGAACGCCCTGTCGGTGCTTCAGGTGCGTGCGCTGCGTTCGGTCCGTCGTCGCGACGAGAAGAACGAGCTGAGCAAGTCTCAGACCGCGGACTTCATCTATCTGATCCTCTGCACGGTTTCCGGCGTCGCCGCAGGCCTGCAGAACACGGGCTGATTTTCGACCGGCTCCCGCATATTCCGGAAGGCCCCGATCCGAATGGTTCATCACCTGCGGATCGGGGCCTTCCCCGTTTCGGGACGCGCGGGGATATGACGTCAGGGATATGCTGAGGACGATATATGCCGCATATGCGGCATCGACAAGGCGAAGGAGCTGGCCATGACGTTGGACGCACGGACCCGGGCGGATGGTGCCTGGAGTCGACTGGTCGAAGGCAACCGTCGGTTTTCGGAAGGAGAGGCGGAGCATCCGTGGCAGGATCGGGAGACCCGCGAACGGCTGATCGAGGAGCAGACGCCGGACGCCGCGGTACTTAGCTGTTCGGATTCGCGCGTGCCCCCGGAGATCATCTTCGATCAGGGTCTCGGCGAT
The DNA here is from genome assembly GCF_002802905.1 of Bifidobacterium simiarum. Taxonomy (GTDB): domain Bacteria; phylum Actinomycetota; class Actinomycetes; order Actinomycetales; family Bifidobacteriaceae; genus Galliscardovia; species Galliscardovia simiarum. The sequence goes on along the minus strand of NZ_PEBK01000013.1, from coordinate 25,801 downwards.
CTGTTCACGATCCGCACGGCCGGCGAGGTGGTGGATGACGCGGTGCTCGAATCACTGGAGTATGCGGTCCAGCACCTTCACGTCTGCCTGATCGTGGTGATGGGCCATCAGAACTGCGGTGCCGTGGCCGCGGCGATGAAGGTGATCCAGGGCGACGAAAACACCGAGGACGAAGGATTCCGATCGATTCTGATGCGCGAGGTGGGAGCCTCGGTCCGTCTGGCGTTCGACTCCGATCTCGACACCGCCGAGGATGTGGAGCGCATTCATGTGGCGCAGACGCTGGAGGCGCTGGTCATGGATTCCGCGGTGATCCGCAATGCCGTGCGGGCCGGCGAGGTGTCGCTGGTGGGCGCACGCTACCGGCTCGACACGGGCAAGGTGGAGGTGCTCTCCTTCTGAGGTCTGCGAGGCCTGCGTGGCCTGCGGAATCCCGCTTCGTATGAATCCCCGCTCCCGCCGGCGGGAGCTGTCTCGCACAGCGAGACTGAGGGTGGTCAAACGCAGACCGCGCTCGACCTCCTCCAGTCAGCGAAGCTGACAGCCCCCTCCAGAGGGGGCGGAGGGGGCGGAGGGGGCGGAAGTGGTCAGGCGGCGAGCAGGTCGAGCATCTGCGGGATGTTCTTCTTGCCGAACTCCACCTTCTGCGATCCGTCGGCGTGATCGACGACGATGCACGGCACGCTCATCACGCCGTACTGGTCCTTGAGCTCCGGGAAGTGCGAGACATCGTACGCTTCGGCCCGCACGTTCGGGTTGAGCGAGGCGACGCGCTGCGCGGACAGCACGGTCTCCGGGCACATCGTGCAGGTGAGCGACACCAGCAGCGTCACGTTCACCGGCTCGTCGATGGCCGCGATCCGCGCCTTGAAATCGTCGCCCAGCGGCTGACCGGGGCCGGCCGCGTTGTAGATGCCCAGCACGAACGAGTTGAATTCGTGGCCGCTCGGCACGCCGTGGAAGGCCAGTCCGGTGAATCGCAGGCCGCCGTCCGCCGCAGCGGCACCGTCGGCACCCGCAGCGTCATCTGCAGCGGCGTAGATGCGCACGCACGGACGGGCGTGGGGCAGCACCGCGGCGGGGTCGAACACCGCACGACCGTTGGCGTCGAGGTCGACGCCGGTCGTCCCCTCCCCCGCACCGGCACTGTCCGTGCCAGAACCGTCCGCACCGGAATCCGGCAGTCCGACCATACTGGTCAGCTTGCCGTCGGAAAGCTTCACCATCTCGCCGACGAACGCCTCGAGTTCGGTCGACAGCGGCGTATCGTCCAGTTCCAGGGCCAGCGTGACCGGCCGGGTCATCTTGGAGAACACCATCTTCAGCTGGGCCTTGATCGCGTCCGAGAACAGTTCGCCCGGCTTGGCGGCGGCCTTGGACGCGGACGCGGCGTCGGCGCTGCGCTTGGCCGGCGCGGGAGCGGGAGTCGTCCCCGCCTGCGCGGCGGCCGCGGTCTTGGCCTCGGCCCGATCGTACGCGGTGTCGGTCGGTCGCGGCGGGATCAGTCCGGTCTTCGCCGACAGATCGGAGGCGTACCGTTCCAGTTCGACCGCGGCGATCGCGCCGTCGGCCGTGGCGGTGACCACCTGACGCAGGTTCTTCACCCGCAGGTCGCCGGCCGCGTACACGCCCGGCACCGAAGTCTCCAGATATCCGTGCGTCACCACGTATCCGTGATCGTCCAGATCCACGATGCCCTTCACCAGACCGGTGGCGGGCACGTACCCGGCGAACACGAACACGCCGAACGTGCCTTCGTCCTGAGGCTTCCACGTCTCGGTCTCGCCGGTGGCCACGGATCGGATCGTGGCCTCGCGCAGACCGCCCTGACCGGCGGTCACGCCGTCGAGCACGGTCTGGTAGCGGATCTCGATCTTCGGGTTGCGCTTCGCCTCATCGGCCACGGAGGCGTCGCAGGTGAAGTCCTCCTCGCGGATCAGCATGGTCACCTTGCTGGCGTACTTGGTGAGGAACACGCTTTCCTCGGCGGCCGCGAATCCGCCGCCGATCACCAGTACCTCCTTGCCGGTGAAGAATTCGCCGTCACAGGTGGCGCAGTAGGCCACGCCGCGGCCCGCATACTCGGCCTCGCCGGCAAATCCCAGCTTGCGCGGGGCGGCACCGGTGGCGATCAGAATGCCGAAGGCGTGCAGATCGCCGCGCGTGGTGTGCACGGTCTTCACGTCGCCCGACACGTCGAGTCCGGTGGCTTCGGCGCTGAGGAATTCCGCGCCGAAATCCTGCGCCTGCTGCCGCATCGTCGCGGTGAGCGCCTTGCCGGTGGTGGTGCCGACGCCCGGATAGTTCACCACCTCGTTGGTGATGGTGATCTGCCCGCCGAAATCGTCCTTTTCGAGGATCAGCACGCGGTATCGCGCGCGGGCGAGGTACAGGCCGGCGGTGAGGCCGGCGGGACCGCCGCCGATCACGACGACGTCGTACAGATTCTTGGTATCAACATTCGAGGTGTCGAGTTTTGTGGTTTCACCATTGGTTTTGCTGTCAGTATTGCCGCTCATTCGCTTCTCCTGTAAGGATGAAGGTCCACAAGTCTGCCGAGGATCCGGAAATTAAACCACAAAACTCGGGTGGTGGCCTTGCCTATGTGGTTTTCCGCACCGGTTTTGTGCCGAATTCATGCCGGCAGACCGTCTGATATAGAAAATCTCCCGCTGTGCCATGCAGTTTGGCGGCGTTCAGCGGGAGTGGTGGTCATGGGATCAGTGGGATCGATGGGATCGGCGCACGTTCATGAACGATTGATCATGAACGGCCGATCCGCGCGATCCGTCGATCGGAACCGATCGGATCAGAGCTGGCCGACGAGGTCGAGGCTCGGCTCGATGGTCTCCTCGCCGGGCTGCCACTTGGACGGGCAGACCTGATCACCGTGCTCGTAGACGAACTGGGAGGCCTGCACGCGGCGCAGCAGCTCGTCGGCGTTACGACCGACGTTGGAGGAGATGACCTCGTAGGCCACGACCTTGCCTTCGGGGTTCAGGATGAACGTGCCGCGCTCGGCCAGACCGTCGGCCTCGTTGTAGGTGTCGAGGTCCTTGGCCAGCTGAGCGGTGGGATCGGCCAGCATCGGGTAGGCGATCTTCGCGATCTTCTCGTTGGCGTCGTGCCAGGCCTTGTGCACGAAGTGGGTGTCGCAGGAGACGGAGTAGATCTCACAGCCGGCCTTCTGGAACTCCGGGTAGGCGGCGGCCAGATCCTCCAGCTCGGTGGGGCAGACGAAGGTGAAGTCGGCCGGGTAGAAGAAAAGCACCGACCAGTGGCCGAGAAGGTCGGCCTTGGTGACCTCGTGGAATTCGTTGTTCTGGAAGGCCTGGGCCTTGAAATCGCAGATTTCGTGCTGCAGCATCGTCATGATGGTTCCTTTCCTGCCGGACATCCGCCGTGGCGCATGGCACGCGGGACTGACGGCGATCGATCCTCTACTCCGCCGGAGCCGGCTTGCTCGTACTTGCCATCATAGACCACCGTGTCGGCCGGTCGTCCGAGGATACGCGTCGGGCCGCTGTGACGTTTCTCACATGCCAGACAATGTTCATTATTCGTTCAGATCTCACGGGCCGGTGCGGGGGCGGACTGGTCTGCGAACGCTTCCTTGGTCAGGCCATTGATTACATTGAAGACATGTCACTTGGCTTGAATATCCTCCTGATTTTCGTGTTTCTCATCATCGGCGCCATGTTCTCCGGCACCGAACTGGCACTGGTGAGTCTGCGCGGCTCGCAGATCGAGCAGATGGAACAGGAGGACGCCCGCGGCGCGCGAGTGGCGAAAATCGCCCGCGACCCGAACACGTTCCTGTCCACCGTGCAGATCGGCGTGACCCTCTCCGGCTTCCTTTCCGCCTCGTTCGGCGCCTCCTCGATCGCCCCGTTCCTCATCCCGCTGGTCGAAAGCTGGGGCGTGCCGACGTTCGTGGCCAATCCGCTTATCACCATCGGTCTGACGCTGGTGATCTCCTACTGCTCGATTGTGATCTCGGAAATGGTGCCGAAGCGCATCGCCATGCAGAAGACGGAGGCAATCGCCCGCGCGGTGGTGCCGGCGATCGACGTGTTCGCCACGATCTGCCGCCCGATCATCTGGCTGATCGGCAAGAACACCAACGGCATCGTGCGCATTCTCGGCTTCGACCCGAACGAGACCGAAAGCGAGGTGAGCGACGATGAGCTGCGCGTGCTGGTCTCCTCCAACACGAACCTCAGCAAGGACGAGCGCGTGATCCTCGACGACGTGTTCGACGCCTCGGAGACGATCGTGGCGGAGGTGATGCGCCCGCGCGCCGACGTGGTGTTCATCGACGGCGACATGCCGATCCGTGAGGCCGCCGATTTCGTGCGCGACAAGCCGTATTCGCGCTACCCGGTGATCGGCAAAGACTTCGACGACGTGCTCGGCTTCGTGCATGTGCGCGACCTGCTCGACATCCGCAATACGCAGGCGAAGACCGTGGCCGACGTGACCCGCGAGGGCATTTCGCTGCCCGGCACCTCGAAGCTGCTGCCGAGCCTGTCGCTGCTGCGACGCCGCGGCATTCACCTGGCCATCGTGATCGACGAATACGGCGGCACCGACGGCATCGTGACCCTGGAGGACATGACCGAGGAGCTGGTGGGCGATATCCGCGACGAATACGATCTGCCCAGCGAGGCGGGCGGGCGCAAGCCCGGATCGGCGTTCGTCGGCGGCGTGGCCCGCATCGACGGCGGCATGACCATCGAGGACTTCGACGAGCTCACCGGCATCGAGCTGGAGGATGGTCCGTACGAGACCGTGGCGGGCTACTTCCTCGCCAAGACCGGCGAGATGGGCAAGGTGGGCGCCGTGCTGCACTCCGACGACGGCTATGACATGGTGATCACCGAAGTGGACGGCCGCCGCATCCAGACCATCGAAGTGCGCAAGAGCGGCGCGAATCCGCCGGCGGAGGGCGACGCCGAGGACGAGAGCGGCGCGGACGGTGGCGTCGCCGGCGTTGCCGAGGATGATACGGCCGAGCGGAAGTAGGCAGTACGCCCGGGAGGACGCTGGCTCCGTCACGGAATCCGATTCGACTGATTCCGCATGTTCCGTGCCATGATTTCACGTCACGGAACGCCGGAATCGCCGCAATCACCATTCCCTGACACGACAACACCCATATATCACACGAGGACCGTTGCAATGCCAACGGTCCTCGTTTTTGTATAGATGCGCATCGTGCCACGGAACGCGAACAACACCATATTCGGCATTCCCTGCCACAAGGACCGACATAACCAAGACAGGACAGCTAGGACAATACGACACCTGTCGACACTAGGACAACGACTAAGACAAAGGTTAAGACAAAGACAGATAAGACACTATGTCTTAGTCTCATATAGGACGACGTCGTATGTCCTACCATATCTGCGCGCGACATAACGTGCCAACACCTGAGGAGTGCGTACGAGCCACCCAGCAATCTCTGCTATTGCGGGGAACTACCGTCCCCATCACGGTCTCATCCCGGAAGCGGGAAAGGGTCCCAAACGGACATCGTACGACATGTCCAACCCGGACAAATATCACGAAGACACAAGCAGTCAAGACAACGTCACTGTCTTAATTGTCCTACATTCGACTACGACAACAGTCAGACAACGTCACGCACCCATGTACATCCACGGACACGCTGTCTATGCGCGACGCTGCCTATCCATCAGTTCGATCTTGGCGGCCAGCAGCTGTTCCAGCAACGACGCCGATTCCTTCAGACCGGCCAGCGAAGCCTCCATCCGACCGATCTCGGCGCGCTTGCGGGCAAGACGGCTCTTCAGAGCATCAATCTCGGCGGCGGTGACCGTCGCCCCGGAACTGACGGCATTCGTGGAACTGGCGGAAGTCGCGGGATCTACGGACGTGGATTCCACGGTCACGGATTCCGCGGTCCGATCCTCCGCACCCTGCACGGCGGAACGTTCCGGGGATTCCGGCGATGACGGGGAGACCGTCCGTCCGCGCCTGCCCTGACGCAGCCGGTCAACATCCTCCGCAGCCACCACCCAATGGCCTTTGTCGTCCTTCTGGGCGGCCAGCTTCCCCCGGAGAATTCTCTTGCTCAGGGCCGCCTGCGAGATTCCGGTCATCCGGGACAGCTCGCTCAACGTGTACATGTCGGACATATCAGCTCCTTGCGTCTTCCACGTCTTAGAGTAGGGGACTTGCCGACGACGCGTCAAAACCCGAATCGTAACGCCGGGCGGTCTGTCGAGCGTGAAAGGGAAAATGGAACCATCGTCTGTATGACGACCGATTGATGATCAACTGATGATCAACCACACCAACACAGAAAGTGTGACTATCATGACTCTGAAATTCACCGTTCCCGGACTCAGCGAGGAACAGGCCGAAAAGACCATCGCCATTCTGCAGAACCGTCTCAGCCAGGAGCAGGAGGCGGCCCTCGTGCTCAAGCACGCCCACTGGAACGTGCAGGGCCCGAACTTCATCGCCGTGCACGAGATGCTCGACCCGCAGGTCGAGGTCGTGCTCGCGCAGGCCGACGAAACCGCCGAGCGCATCGCCACGCTGGGCGGCTCCCCCGACGGCACCCCGGACGCCATCGTGCGTAACCGCTCTTGGAAGGGGCTGGATCTCAAGGGTCGCGCCTCCACCGAGGACTACATCAACGCGCTGATCGACTACTACGATGTGTTCATCACCGACGACCGCAAGGCCATCGCGGAACTGGATGAGCTCGATGTCGTCAGCTCCAACATCATTCAGGACCATGTGCAGGCGCTGGAGCTGTTCCAGTGGTTCCTGCGCAGCCACATCGCGTAGCGAATCGCGTAACGATTAGTGGCCACAGTGGCCACCGGCCCCAAAATCGAGTTGTGAGGCTTTGCCTGGCGAAAGAGCGCTATTCCCGACTCGTCGCGGTCTTGGAACCATTGCAATTCCGCGGATGTTGAATCAAGAGAATACGGCTCTTCCAAAACAAAGCCTCACAACTCGGTTTTTCTATGGCATAACGCTATGACATACGGTTCAATTCTCGACGCAGACGCCGCCAATCCGGCAGATATCGGTCCATGCGACGCTGGAATCCAGCACCGTGGCCGCGTTCCCACAGGTGGGTGAGCTCGTGCACCAGCACATACTCCAGATACTGCGGCGGCAGATACGCCAGTTCGAGGTTCAGGCGGATCCGGCCGGTCGCAGGCGTGCACGATCCCCATCGGGAGGTCATGCGCCGCAATGAGATGTTCGTCGGGGCGCGACCGACGATCGGCGTCCAATGCGCCAGCAGATCGGGCAATCGACGGTTGAGCAACGCCTTCGCCTCGCTTTTGCGATCCTCGCTCCACGGCTGCCCCACCCTCGTTGCGGGCTCATTCTGGGCTTGGACAAGACGTGCCCGCATCCGCTCGATCCACGGACGTCGGGACGCCACGAACCGTACGACCGATTCCAGCCCGATCCGTGCCGGAGCGGTGACCTCCACACGCCCGTCCGGCGGTTTGACGCGTAGATACATGTTCTTCACCGTCTTGCGCGTCACCTTCACCCGGAGCCCCTGCACTTCCAGAATCTCCACTGAGATCGTCCTGCTGACCATGGTTACCCGCCTCTGATTACCCGCCTAATGCACTGGCGGCCCAATGCGCCGACTGCCTAATGCGCTGCCTGCCTAATGCGTTGACTGCCCGCTCCTTGCCCGCCGAACGCGCGGTAAGGTGCGCGGAACATGCGAGATACGGAGATACGAAAAAGCCCCGCAGTTCGCGGGGCCTTGCTCGTGTCCGGGATGGGAGTTGAACCCACACGCCTGTATAAAATAGGCACTAGCACCTCAAGCTAGCGCGTCTACCATTCCGCCACCCGGACAGGTGTCGTCTGACGACAAAGGACGACTGTACCACATTCCCGCGAATCCTCAAAAACATCTTCCACATCCCGGTCGCCAACCACATGTCGGATATTTCATATCGCATGATCGTTATCATGATTGACCACAACACGCCATATGTCACTTGTGATATATGCTTTGTGTTATATTAGCGTTATGAAGCCCACCACTACGGAGCAGTAGGATGGGGTTCGACGCCGCACGCGCCACACCAAAGCGCACGCCCGTCAACCAGCGTCACACAATGACCATAGCCAAGGAACCGCACCGACGCCGCCAACCCGGCAACGAACCATCGAAGGACCGACTCATGCTGAAACTGGACTATCTGCTGCTCGGCGTTCTCGCCCTGAAGCCCCAGACCGGATACGGCCTGAAGAAGTACTTCGACACCTTCGGACGGTTTCAGCGATCCAACACCCAGATGAGTCAGATCTATCGCACCCTGAGCCGCATGGAAAGCGACAACTGGGTGAGCTCCCGACTCCTCGATGGAGACAACCCCCGAAAAGCCCGCGAATACTCGATCACCGAAAGCGGATTCACCGTATTTATGGACTGGCTCGCCAGCCCATATGAACCACCATCGCGTTTTCAGGACCCCGACTTCGAAGTCCGTATCGCCTTTGGAGGATTCCTTTCCATAGACCAGATGATCTCCCTGCTCGACACGGAAATCACGGTCCGAGAAAGCCAAGTCCGCAAATATCGCAACCGCGACAGGTCTCTGCCCACCGACAACACGGATTGCGATCAGGAGCTCAAGACCATACTTGCCGAATGGAGCCATCAGACCAACAGCGAGGAAATGGACCATCACATTCGGCAAGTCAAGGCACTGAAAGCCGAACTGATCGCCCTGCAGAAGCGTCGCGAGGAATAACCCAACCGAACACCACTCATCCTCCAACACCCCCTATATTCGGCACGGCGACCCTATTCGCCCAATATAGGAGCATTCCCCCGATCGGCCGCCGGCATACCGGCAGACGCAACCGACTAATCAGCCTTACCCGACTACACCCAAAAAGCAGCCCGACTGCGCCCAAAACTCATCAAACTCCACCCAACAACAGAAAGGAACCCTCAATGAAGAGAGCTATCATCCTGATGTACGACAGCCTGAATCGGCATATGCTACCCCCTTACGGAGATACGGTGGTGAACGCACCGAACTTCGCTCGCCTTGCCGCCAAAGCCGTGACCTTCGACAACTTCTATGCAGGCTCCATGCCCTGCATCCCCGCCCGACGCGAACTGCATACCGGCCGCTACAACTTCATGCACCGTTCCTGGGGTCCACTGGAGCCATTCGATGATTCCATGCCTCAGATCCTCAAGGACCACGGCATCTACACCCATCTGGTCTCCGATCATCCTCACTACTGGGAGGATGGCGGCGCCACCTTCCACACCCGCTACTCCTCATGGGAGTTCTTCCGTGGGCAGGAAGGCGACCCGTGGAAAGCCAACATCGGCCTGTTCCGCCAGCAGGAGGACGGCCCGAATAACGGCATTCCGATCGTCAAGCATGACGCCGTAAACCGCACCTACATGCCTACCGAAGCCGACCACGCGCAGACCCGTACCGTCGACGCGGGCATGGAGTTCCTGGAGACGAACGTCAACGAGGACAACTGGATGCTCCAGCTGGAGCTGTTCGACCCCCATGAGCCGTTCTTCGTGCCGCAGGCGTATCGCGATCTGTACGGACAGGAGCCCAATGACGACCAAATGGACTGGCCTCCGTACGAAAAGGTGAATGAATCCAAGGAATTGGTGGAAAGCGTCCGACTGCAGTACGCCGCACTGGTCTCGATGTGTGATCATTCGCTCGGCCGAGTGCTCGACTTCATGGACGAGCACGACATGTGGAAGGACACTCTCCTCTTCGTCAACACCGATCACGGCTTCCTGCTCGGCGAGCACGGCTGGTGGGCCAAGTCGGTACAGCCATGGTTCAACGAGCTGGTGCATTTGCCGTTGTTCATGTGGGATCCTCGCACCGGCGAGCATGACACTCGTCGCGGCACTCTCGCCCAGACCATCGACATCGCCCCGACCATGCTTCGATACTTCGGTCTTGAGCCCACGAAGGACATGGAAGGTCACGATCTGGCGCAGTCGGTCAAGTCGGAGCCGGAGTCGGAAGCGAGCGCAAGCGATGACGCATCGAACGACATCCACCAACTCCATGAAGGAGCCCTGTTCGGCATCCACGGCGGACATGTGAACGTGACCGACGGACGGTACGTGTACATGCGCGCGGCCAAGGACCCCTCGAACCTGCCTCTGGACGAGTTCACGCTTATGCCCACGCACATGCGCATGCGGTTCAGCCCTCAGGAACTGGCGAACTGGGAGCCGGCGGAACCGTTCAGCTTCACCAAGGACACCCGCGTGATGCGCATTCCGACGCAGAGCATCTGGATGAATCCATGGCGTTACGGCACGCTGTTGTACGATCTGGAAACCGACCCCGGCCAGCATCATCCCATCGATGATCCGAAGGTCGAACTGCGGATGCTAAGGCTGATGGCGAAGCTCATGCACGAAGGCGACGCGCCGGAGAGCCTGTTCCAGCGTCTGGGCATTCCGTTCGAAGGAGAGATCGGCGAAGAGCATCTGCTGGTTCGAGAGCAGGCCGAACGTGCCGAGGAGATCGCCGAACCGATTCCTCTTGACATCAACAAGGAGCCGTTGGTGCATAAGCCGCTTGCGGAGCTGGAGGACGATCTGGTCACCCGCCCGATCATCGAGCACTACATCCCCTCGTGGACCCACACCGAGCTGGTTGCCGTACCTCCACAGCTGAGTCTGCTTGATCTGGTCAAGACCGCAATTATCCCCGTTGACGTCCTTCAGGCCATTTGCGAAGACGTCAGGAACGCCAGCGGGAAGTAACCCCTCCGACAGCCGACACCGGGGAGCGGGGACCGACTGCCAATCACACCCCACTCCCCCTATTTGCCACATATCAGAAAGGTCATTCTCATGGTAGAGGACGTGACATCCAAGACACAAGGCCCTGCCGCCAATGTTGCCGGCACTGCGGGAGAGGCGAAGGTGCCCCACCGCTGGCGCAATCTCGCCACCCTTACCGGCGTGATGGTGGTAGACAACACGGAGGCGAGCGCCACCAACTCGATCTTCCCCGCCATCGCCAGCTCGCTGCACCTCGACAGTGGCCACCTCGGTATCATGACCGCCGCGGGCAAGGTGCTGTCCGCTCCGTTCGGCCCGATCTGGGTGAAGATCTCCGACAAAATCGGCCGTAAGGCCACACTGGTGCTCACCGGTCTTTGCGGTGCGGTGTTCGGCGCGATGGCCGGCTTTGCGAACGGCTGGACGATGCTGCTGATCTCGGTGGCGCTGATGAGCGCTTCGGTGATCGGCGCGCAGCCGATCGTCAACGCGGTGATCGCCGACAGCTTCGACGACAAGGAGCGCGGCAAGGCGTCCGGCATCCTGTACGGCTGCATCAATGGTCTGGCCGCACTGGTCGGCCCGCTGCTCGCCCAGTTCACCGGAATTGACTCCAATGGCTGGCGGTATGCGATGTGGACACTGTCCGGCATCATGGTGCTGGCCTCGTTCATTGTGATCTTCGCGTTCAAGGATCCGGGCGTGGGCGCTTCGGACATTCAGGTCTCCGGCGCGAGCGCCAAGTCCGTGGATGAGAAGCCGACGATGAAGGAGATCCTTGGCCTGTTCAAGATCCCGTCCTATGACATCATGATGATCTCCCGGTTCCTGTCCGGCCATCTGCTGATTCCGATCTTCGGCATCCAGTTCCTGGTGGTGGAACGCGGGTTCACCAACGCGGTCGCCTCGATGGTGCTGCTGCCGTTCGGCATCGGTGCGATCATCGGCAATGTGGGCGGCGGATGGATCGTCAAATGGCTGGACGTGCATTTCCAGCATTATGGACGTATCGTGTTCATTCAGTTCGCCCAGCTGTTCTTCGCTCTCGGCGCGTTCCTCGGCACCCAGTTCTCGTATGACGGCATCACGATCTACGGCGTCTTCTGGTTCCTCATGGGTCTTTCGCAGGGCTTGAATCCGCCGGTCAACCGACCCATCGTCGCCTCGGTGGTCCATCCGCGCCTGCGCGGTCAGGCGTACGCGATCTGGTTGACCATCTTCGAGACCATCGCCTGGGCGATCTTCTCGGTGGCCTGCGGTCAGCTCGCCGACTTCTGGAGCATCCAGAAGGTGTTCCTGTACATCACCGTCGGCCTGCTGGTGCTGAACGCGATCCTGCTGGCCGGTCTGTACAAGACGTATCCGAAGGACGTACGCCGTGTGGAGATGGCGCTGGAGGCCGAGCGCGCATAGCATCTCCGGTCGGCGGCGATCGGCCCCTATCGATCACCGCCGACCGTCCACCATGGCACGACAACACCTCGGCATGGAGATTGGAGTTTCCCGATGAAGCGATTCCCAGGCAGTGTCTACGACCACGGTTCCGAGCCGGACCCCCGGTTTACGCTGGCCAACGAGCGAACGTTTCTGGCATGGTGTCGCACGTCGTTGGCTCTGATCTCCATCGCCGTGGCACTCGACAATCTTTCGGTGCGCATCGACCCGACCGTCAAGCTCGCCGTGGTGATCACGGTGATGCTGATGGGCATCGCGCTGCCAGCCGCCGCATGGCGTGACTGGGCGCATAACGAACGGGCGATGCGTGTCTCTTCGCCACTGCCCAGCTCTCTGGCACAACTGCTGCTGGCCGTCGGTGTCACCGTCTGCTCCGTGGCCGTACTGATTGGCATGGTGATGGCATGGTAGGGAATGACGGGGTTCGCCGCGGCGACGTGGTCGACAAGGGCCTGCAGATCGAGCGGACCAGACTGTCTTGGAAACGCACCGTGCTCAATATGACCGTCTTCTCGATTCTGGCATTGCGCATTCTGCCGATGTGCTATGCGACATGGGGGCTGATCGTCGGTGTGATCGGCGTGGCGATCACCGCAATCGCCTGCATGGAATACCGCCGCAGATCCTCGTTCTACACGGTCTGGTTCGTTCACGTGGACGCAATCCGCAAAACCGCGTCAAAACCCGATGATGATCCAGTACGGGCGATCACCCTGCCCACCCGGGAACGTCTCGGATCGGATGGGAGTGGACTGCTGGCCATCGCAGCGGGAATCAGTATCTGCTCCGTCATCTGTCTACTGCTTGCACTGTTCGTACCGTCGGCCGGTCCGTCGGTCATCTCATCGCTCGTTTCAGCGTTCGCACCCAACTGACCGCCCCCTACCCAGACTTTTGCCCAGTCTTACCGATTCACCACAGCCACCGAAAACCATCTCATCACCATCGTCCACCCCGATCTGAAAGGATCACATCATGCTCGCCGCCGACCGTCGCAACATCCCCTTCTCCGCCGTGTGCAAGCCGGCCGGCGCAGCCTGCAACATCAACTGCGAATACTGCTTCTTCCTCTCCAAGGATCTGCTGTTCGACGAGCGCGGCCAGCGTATGAGCGACGAAACGCTGGAGACGTACATCCGCGAATACCTGTCCGCCCAGCTGGACGGGCCCGTGGAGGCGCCTTGGCAGGGCGGCGAGCCCACGCTGCGCGGGGTCGAGTTCTTCGAACGCACATCCGAACTGATCCGCCGATACGCACGCCCGGGGCAGCGTGTGCGACAGTCGATCCAGACCAACGCCACGCTGATCAACGAACGATGGTGCGAACTGCTTCGTCGGGAGAATTTCCTTGTTGGCGTGAGTATTGACGGCCCGAAGGAAATCCATGACCGATACCGGGTGAACAAGGCCGGCCGGGGAACCTTCGATCTGACGGAACGCGGATGGCGACTGCTGAAACAGTACGGCGTGGAGACGAGTCTGCTATGCACGGTGAACAGCAACAACGCCAAGCATCCGACGGAGGTCTATCGATTCTTCCGCGACGACCTCGGAGCTGATTTCATCCAGTTCATTCCGATCGTGGAGCGTGTGCCGCGGCAATACCGTCGGGAGGCCGAACACGGGTGGATCAAGACCAGCGGTGAGCGGATCCTCTACCGACAGCAGGGCGACGAGGTCACATCCCGTACCGTACGCCCCGACGACTACGGCACGTTCATGACCACCATCTTCGACGAATGGGCCACGCATGACGTAGGGCGCGTGTACATTCAGCAGGTCGATTCGATGCTGGCGAACTACTTCGGACGACCTACGCTGTGCACCCATTCGCGCACCTGCGGTGATGCCTTAGCCGTGCTGCACAACGGCGACGTATACAGCTGCGATCATTTCGTGGAGCCGGGGTATCGGTTGGGCAATATCACCGATCCCGGGGTCGGATTCGCGGATCTGGTGGGGTCGGCACAGCAGCAGGCGTTCGGCTCACGCAAATCCGGGACGCTGCCCCAGCGATGCCTGAGCTGCCCGATGCGGTGGGCATGCAACGGAGGATGCCCGAAGGACCGTTTGACGCACGTCGAAGGAGAACGATTCCCGGTGAACTATCTGTGCCGCGGATTCTATCGGTTCTTCAGCCACGCGACCCCGTACATCGTGAGGATGGCGAAAGAGATGATGATAGGTCGGAGCCCTGAGGCGATGATGCAGGGCGCGCGAGAGATGATGGCGGCGGAGCGGAATGCGGCTGCGGCAAGGGACTCGGTCGCGGTGAAGGAGACGACCGTAGTGCCGGACGCAAGCGTGGCGCAGGGCGCGAAGATCTCCCAGGATGTGCTGGAATCGGCAAGCTGAGGCGGACCGGCGTCGGAAACGAAATCCGCGGAAATAAGCGCGACACGCCGACAATAGACAGATTCAAGGTCGTTCGCTATTATATCTACTTGTGCGATTTCAAGACCGCACCAAAGGATCGGGCCCGTAGCTCAGGTGGTTAGAGCGCATCCCTGATAAGGATGAGGTCGGAGGTTCAAGTCCTCCCGGGCCCACGATGAAGAAAGAAGCGGCTTACAGGCCGCTCTTTTTTTCTCATCACATCGATTCGGTTCGACTCGTCAGAGCCGGTACAATGAATGGTGTTCGGGGCTATAGCGCAGTTGGTAGCGCATCTGCTTTGCAAGCAGAGGGTCGCCGGTTCGAACCCGGCTAGCTCCACTACTGAAACCCTTGGAATTGCAACGATTCCGAGGGTTTTCGTTTTATCTGCCAAAAGGCAAATCTAGGCCGTTTTAGGCCCTTTTATCGCGTAATGTGACGCATATATGGCGCGTATGTGGCGCATATGAGGTGCACGGGGGGTGCACGAAGAATGCCCTATTACACGTATGTTGCACGAAAATCACCGAAAATCAGGACGAGGACTGTTCCACAGGAATCCCGACGTACAAGGCGGATCCGAAAACTAACGGTGCACAGACGGTGCAAGAGACGCACGAAGATCCAGCACACAGACCGCACAGAGCAGGAACATCATCCAACGAAGACCGATCGCCGGTCGGACACTTCACAATCAGCGTCGTCCGCACACTTATCGCACACCGCACTCAGGCAATCACCAGAAAAACCGACAGGGACTCCAAGCCAAACACATCGTTACGCCAAGCAACACCGGGTTATATAGGACATGTCAACGGAAAGCACGGCAAGGCCCCGGAAAAGCCGAACCGCGCGGAACGCAGGCCAGACCGACGGACGCCAACGCGACCGCAACGCCAGTCCCCAGGTCCGATAACTGAACCTCTCTTCTTCTCTCTTCCTCTCACAAGCCCCGGCGGACCGCAACGCCGGGGCTTTTCTTATCCACCGGAGCACCGTGCCCGCACGCTCCGGACACCGATAACCCCACGCCGGACGAATCGTTCCAGATTGAATGTCTCTCCGCGACCGAAGGCATTCCCCTGATGCGTTACTTCATACATTTTTTCGCCTGAACATGATCATTCCCCTTCACCATTGAAATCACAACGTTTCAACGATCAGACCGTCACGATTCCTAGGGTATAGATCTTGGATTTATACACGATTCCTAGACCATAAGTATGGTGATTTATACACGATTCCTAGACCATAAGACCGTCCGAGGAATACAGCTCCAGCACACCGCACTCAGGCATTCATCAGAGAAACCGGCCAAGACTCCAAGCCAAACGCATCGTTGCGCCAAGGAACAGCGGGTTATATAAGACATGTCAACGGAAAGCACGGCAAGGCCCCGGAAAAGCCGAACCGCGCGGAACGCAGGCCAGACCAGCGGCATCAACTCCGCAAGGTCCGATAACTGAACCTCTCTTCTTCTCTCTTCCTCTCACAAGCCCCGGCGGACCGCAACGCCGGGGCTTTTCTCTTGCCCCCACACCAGACGAAACCACTCCCCCAGACGCCACACCGGCGGCCATACGAATAATCCCCATAGTCATCCACAGACGGGCATAACTATGGGGATTATTCAGATTATTCAACACTCACCCAGCACCCTACTTCGACAGGCTGCGGATCTTCCTCAGCGCACCGCGACCGATCGCATGGGCCGTGCCGGCACCCTGTCCGCGCACGCCGATCACCACGATCACCACCATCAGCAGGCACAGCAGACCGCTGACGCGCAGCACCCACTGGATGCCGAAGATGTTCGCCAGCGCCGCCGTCTCGGCCCCTCCGCCGAGCGCGGCATGGCGCATGGCGGTGAATGTCTCCATAAGGATCACCAGCACCGGCGCGCCCATCGCGCCCGCGATCTGACGGGCCGTGTTCGTCACCGCGGAACCGGCGGAAACCTCGTCCTCCTCCAGGCAGTTGAGCGACCAGGTGGTGATCGGCATCAGCACGAATCCCATGCCGATCTGACGGACGAACTGGCAGATCGAAACCCACCAGATCCATGACGTCGCCGAAATCAGGCTCATGCCGAACGTGCCGATCGTAAGCACCGAACTGCCGAGGATCGCCACCGGCCGTGCACCGAACCGATCAAGCATCTTGCCGCCGAAGAACTGCGCGATCGCCATGCCCAGCGCGCCGGGCAGCATGATCAGACCGCTCATCGTGGCCGAATAGCCGCGGTCGTTCTGAATGTACAGCGGCATGACCACGAGGATCGAGCTGAAGGCGAAGAACGCGATCGACGCCGTGCAGGTGCCGACGGTGAATCCGCGGTTGGCGAGCACATGCAGGTTCAGCAGCGGCTCCTTGGTGCCGGTACCGGCCTCACGAGCCCGCTGGCGGCGTACCTGCCGCATGACGAACCAGATGATGCCCAGCACGCCGATCAGCATCGGCAGACCGGTCATCGGGTGGATCAGCGGGAAGCTCTGGATGTTGGTGAAGCCGAACATCAGTCCGCCGAATCCGAAGATGGAGAGGACGACCGAGAAGAAGTCGGCCTGCGCGTTCGGATCGTTTTCGCCGAAGTTGCGCAGTCCCACGACGGCCGCGATGACGCTGACCACGCCAATGATGGTGAGGGTGAGGAACATCGATCGCCATCCGCTCAGATCGGTCTGCAGACCGCCGAGCGTGGGGCCGATCGCCGGTGCGACGCTCATCGCCAGACCGACCGTGCCCATAGCCATGCCGCGCCGGTCGAGCGGGTAGATGGAGAACACCGTGATTTGCAGGACCGGCCACATCACGCCCGTGCCGATGGCTTCGAGCAGACGTCCGGCAAGCACCAGCACGAAGTTGGGAGCGAGCCACGAGAGGGCCGAGCCGGCGGTGAAGACCAGCATCGAGGTGATGACGATCTGCCTGGTGGAGAAGCGGCGGGTCATGAATGCGGTGAGCGGCACCATCACGCCCATCACCAGCTGGAAGACCGAGGTAAGCCATTGACCGATGGTCACGGAGATGTGGAATTCGTCGACGATGGCCGGCAGCGCGGAGCTGAGCTGCAGCTGGGTGAAGTTGCCGACGAACGTGATGAAGGTGAGGATCGTCAGCGAGATGAACGCGGGCCGGCTGAGTTTGCCGTTCACGTAGGCTTCGCTGCGGACCAGGGTTTTGGTTTTTGGGCCGACCGGCCTGTGTTTGGCGGGTGCCGGGTTATCCCCAGACTTGTTCGGGTTGTTCACCGGGGTTGTGGATTGCGAGGACCGTTCCTCGTCGTTCTGATCGTCGTATCGTTTATCGGACCGTGATTCCGCCATGCTTCACCTGTTTCATTACTCATCCTCTGCCGCAGCGAATATGCCAGATTCCGCCGAATCGTCTTGGCGGCCCTTGGTAGCCCTTGGTGGCAGTCGCCACGTGTTTCCTTGGCCGGCTTGGTCGTCATCGGTCGGCGCCCATTTCGTATGATCTGGTGTTCGCAGTCGGTCACCGTTTGACCGACGAATGCACTCTATACCTTTTCCCCGATTTACGCCTTCAGCGGTGTCACGCTGCGGGCATGCAGACCTCTCGCACCAGACCCTAGGGAATTCGATCGGCCTCCGGGGGAGCTATCTCCATTCTGAGAGCACTTTCACAGGCCTTGCAGACACCTAACTGCATTCTGCGGGTCATTCAGACGCGATATCCGAAGTATCATCGTTGATATTGCAACGCTCATACTGTGCATATCGTCATGAGTCCGCCCCACAAAATGGAGATAGGTGTTTGCAGGACCCCAAAATCTGCCCTCAAAATGGAGATAGGTCACGAGCGACGGAAGAAATCGCGCGCGAACCGGCTTAACGGCAGGTGAACATTGCCGCCGGCCTCTGTACTTCCCGAGATTCGTCTTCTAGATTTGAGCATGAACCGTTCCGATGAGATGTGGGGCATCGGACGTTTATCAAAGGAGATCACTATGACACAGAAGGTTGCATTCGTCACCGGTGGCGCACAGGGCATCGGCAAGGCCATCGTCACCCGCCTGTCATCGGATGGATTCGCCATCGCCGTGGCCGATCTGAATCTGGACGGCGCGCAGAAAGTGGCCGACGAGCTTAACGCCAAGGGCGGCAAGGCCATTGCGGTGAAGGTGAACGTGGCCGATCGCGATGATTACTTCCGCGCGGTGGACGAGGCCGTTGAGAAGCTAGGCACGCTGGACGTGCTGGTGAACAACGCCGGTCTCGGCCCCACCACTCCGATCGATACGATCACCCCGGAACAGTTCGACAAGGTGTACCACGTGAACGTGGCCGGCGACATCTGGGGTATTCAGGCCGCGATCAAGCACTTCCGCGCCAAGAAGACCGACGACGAGATCAAGGGCAAGATCATCAACGCCACGTCGCAGGCCGGCGTGGTCGGCAACCCAAATCTCGCGCTGTACTCGGGCACGAAGTTCGCCGTGCGCGGCATCACGCAGGTGACGGCCCGCGATCTCGCCCCGGAGGGCATTACGGTGAACGCCTACGCGCCCGGCATCGTGAAGACTCCGATGATGTTCGACATCGCCCATCAGGTAGGCAAAAACGCCGGTAAGAGCGACGAGTGGGGCATGCAGACCTTCTCGAAGGACATCGCGCTGGGGCGCCTTTCCGAGCCCGAGGACGTGGCCGCGGCCGTGTCGTTCCTGGCGGGACCGGATTCCGACTACATCACCGGACAGACCATCGAAGTCGATGGCGGCATGCAATTCCACTGATCGACCGACCGGGCCAACCGTCCCGTCCGTCCGGCTGATCAGTTGGCCACACGATTGACCAGACCAACGAGCCAAATCGGCACGGCTCCAGACAGACGAACCCAACGATCACACGCAATAAGCCTTCGCCACACAACACGGCGAAGGCTTATTGCGTTGTGGCGAGCGCGGGAAGAGCGGTACGAACTGACACGCTTGAAAGCAGATCGTAACCTCGCCGTTAACACAGCACTTTATGATCATCCCGCAATCAGGTACACAAAAAGTTTGAGTTCCACAATATTGATTGAAGAATTCAACAAAATATAGAGAGTCGTGACAAAATGTTTGATACGATAATCCCATAGATACAGTACTTGGTTTCAGCGGAGAAGCCGAAGGGAGGTGACATCAGTGGCTAACAACAACCAACACAACGCTCAGCCGGATACGACATTGACCATTGCCGAGGAACGAAAAGCCATCTTCAACGCATTGAAGCAACTGGCGGAACCATTGTCAAAGGTCATGCCGCAAACCGAAGTCGCCATTCACGACCTCAGCAAACTGCCGAATTCGATCGTAGCCATCAGCGGCAATGTAACCGGTCGAGAAGAAGGCTCCCCGGCCACCGATATGCTTCTCACCGAGGCAGCCAATGGCCGAGTACGCACGCAAATGAACTATCACACCAAGCTTCCCGATGGCCGCGAGCTACGCTCCACCACCATTGCCATACCCGACAGCAACGGTGACGTATTCGCGACACTCTGCATCAACAGCGAGGTCTCCGTCTGGCATCAGATCTCCGACATCGCAGAAATGATGGCAGGAGCCGCGCCGGAGCCCCAGCCCAAGGAAAACTTCGTGCAGAATGTCAACGAACTGGCGGACCTCATTCTCGACAAAGCCATCGAGGCACAGAACGTACCCGTCGAACTGATGAAGAAGGAGCACAAGCTCAGAGCCTTGCAAATCGCTCGGGACAATGGCATGTTCTTACTGCGAGATGCGGCGGACACCGTGGCGGAACGGCTTCACGTATCACGGTTCACCGTCTACAACTATCTCAAGGAGCTCGACGAAGCCGCCGAAACACAAGATCAATCGACTTCCTAGATTGACAGACGGGAGATGTCCTGCACACTGGACGCCGGTCATCTCCCAAATAGTCTGAATCACCCGTCTCATCACATCACATCCGAGACGTATCACGGCCTCAAGCCATAAACGGAACCCCTTTCCGCAACCGCTTTGTTGTCGTTTTTCGCAATCTTTTGCGCATACCCAGCGTCAGCCATACCCAAATTCCAACAGCATCGGAGGCAACAATGTCCCTGCTCACGCCCGCACAATACCGAAACGTCCATAGCATTCGATGGGACGAGGCCATCAAACAGTGCGGAGACGATGTCATCGCACTGTCCGTGGCCGATATGGACTTCGAAGCGCCGAAACCGATCGTAGAGGCCGTCACCAAGCGCGCAGCCATCGGCAACTACTGCTACACGTATCTCGACGACGACTACTACCGTTCAGTCGTCAACTGGCTGAACGTCCGTCATGACTGGAAGATACAGCCGGAAGAAATCGTGGCCGTGGGCCGCATGGTCGAATCCACTCCAGCAGTATTGAGAGAAACCGTAGGCGAAGGCGCCTGCGTCGTAGTGCCCTACCCCGCTTACTCCCCCACTCCTGCCGCCATCCGTGCCGCAGGATGCCACGTCATTCCTTGGAATCTCAAGCTCAACGGCAGCCATTACGAATACGATTTCGAATCGCTGCGTTTCCTGCTCAAAGACGCTGACGCGCTCGTCATCACCAATCCACACAACCCCACCGGCCGCGTATGGACCGAAGACGAATTGCGCAAGATTGCCCAGATTGCCCGCGAAACCAGAACCTTGGTCATTTCCGACGAATTCCACATGGATCTTCTGCATCCCGGACACCGGTTCTGCCCTTATCTCTCCTGTGTCGAGCCCGGAGACCAGGCCATGTCGTTCACCGCGCCGGGCAAGACCTTCAACATCGCCGGTCTTGAAACCGCGAACATCATCGTCCCCGATCCCATCTTGCGAGACAAGGTGCGCAAGGCCATTGATGACGCCGGCTGTCACAACCCGCGTTTCTTCGCGCAGGCCGCCACCATTGCCGGCTACGAGCATTCCGCGGAATGGCTTGATGAACTGCTGGCCTTGGTCGATCATCACGCGCAGCTGCTGGCTCAGACACTTGCCGAAATCAACGGCGCATCATTGATCCCGCCGGAAGGTACCTATCTCGCGTGGATCGATCTTCGAGGCACGGGGCTCGATGATGAGCAGCTGGAATCACACTTGCAAGAACACGGACTCATTCTCACGCCGGGTGTCGAATTCGGCAATGGCGGCAGCGGTTTCATGCGCATGAACCTTGCCGTCCCCACGCCTCTGTTCGAACAGGCGCTGAATCGACTGGAACAGGCCCTTGCCTAGTTCCGGTCGCCGTCATCATTAGTTTTTCTCAGTGTTCTCACTGTAGGGAGAAAGGAATAGCAATGGAAAAGAAGGAAGTCAAGAAGAGGGAGGTCAAGCAGCCTTCGCTGTTTGTGGCTTTGATCCCCATATTCTTCATGTGTATCTTCATGGGCGTCGGATATGTGGCCATGGGCCTGCCCTCCGAGCCGATGATGATCCTCACCGCAGTGGTTGCGGGCATCATCGCATGGCGTCTGGGCCATAGCTTCAACGACATGATCCACACCATTGCGGAGAAGATCGCCAGTGTCATGCCCGCCCTGCTGATCCTGATCACCGTGGGCGCACTGATCGGTTCGTGGATGTCCGGCGGCACCATTCCGATGCTGGTCTACTACGGTCTGAAGATCGTGTCCCCGCAGTACCTGTACATCACGGCCCTGCTCGTCACCGCCATCGTCTCCGTCTGCACCGGTACTTCCTGGGGCTCCATGGGTACCATCGGCGTGGCGTTCATGGGAGTGGCCCTCGGCATGGACGGCGTCAACCCAGCGATCGTCTGCGGTGCCGTGGTCTCCGGCGCCTACTTCGGCGACAAGCTCTCCCCTCTTTCCGGTGATACCAACCTCGCCGCCGCCATCACCCGCGTCGATCTGTTCAAGCACATGGCCCACCTGCTGTGGACCACGCTCTCCTCGCTGATCGTCGCCGCCATCGTCATGTTCTTCGCGGGCCAGACCGTCCACGTCTCCAGCGGATCCATTGCCAAGATCGAGCAGATCAACGGCACGCTCTCCTCGATCTACGACATGAACGTCATCATGCTGCTCATCCCGGTGCTCATCATTCTGGTGGGATCGATGCTGCGCAAGCCCACGATCCCCGTTATGCTGCTGTCGTCCGCCGTGGCCATGTTCAACACGGTTGTCATCCAGCATTTCTCCGTGGCGAGCGCCTTCAACGCCGTGGTCTCAGGTTTCGACACCACCACGTTCCTCGGTGAGAACTATGATCTCGGTCCCGCCGCCGAAGACATCTCCAGCCTGCTGAACCGTGGCGGCATGTCCGCCATGATGAGCACCCTGCTGATCGCGTTCTGTGCTCTGTCGTTCGCCGGCATTCTCTCCTGCTCCGGCGCACTGGATACCATCGTCAACAACCTGCTGAAGGTCGCCAAGAGCACCGGCTCGCTGATCGTGGTCACGCTGGTTACCGGCGTGCTGACCATCGCCACCACCTGCAACGGCCAGGTGTCTCTGGTACTGCCCGGCGAACTGCTGCGACCGGCTTATATCAAGCGCGGACTGCATCCATGCAACCTCTCTCGAAGCATCGAGGATTCCGGCACGATCTTCGAACCGATTCTGCCGTGGACCGCCGCCGGCGCCTACTGCGCTTCCACGCTGGGCGTTGCCACGCTGAGCTACATGCCTTGGGCCACCCTGTGTTGGACCGGCGTCATCTTCGCTACGATCTGGGGCTTCACCGGCATCGGTATCACCAAGCTCACCCCGGAAGAGCAGAAGGAAATGCTCGCCGAACTCGAAAAGGAAGAGCAGCAGAAGGAAATCTCCGCCTGATCTTTCCGGCAATCGCATCATCAGTGCTCCCTCTTCGGTTACGGGGAGGGAGCACTATATTGCTTATTTTGCTCATCATCAGCCAGTCTGATGAGTCACATCAGACATCGTTGGCTCAGTAATCACACACCACATACTCAAAGGAGACACTATGGCTGGACCGTATTCCGTTGTTCGCGAGGCGGGGGATCTGGTGTTCGTGTCGGGGCAGCTGCCGATCGACCCGGAGACGGGTGCCACGCCGGAAGGCATCGAGGCGCAGACTCTCGTGGCGCTGCGCAATCTCGAGGCCGCGGTGATCAGCGCCGGCCTGACCAAGGACGACATCGTGAAGACCACCGTGTTCATGACCGATTTCGCCGAATTCCCGGCCATGAACGCCGCATACGCCGGCTTCTTCGGCGAACCGTATCCTGCCCGCAGCGCCATGGAGGTCGGAGCCCTCGCCGCCGGTGCCGCCATCGAGATCGAAGCCATCGCACGTCGCTCCTGATCAGCGATCCCGATCCGCGCTCCCGATCTGAGCTCTCGGCCCGTAACACCACTCCGACTCGTATCAGGGCGGAAGACCGTGCATCATACGGTCTTCTGCCCTGTTTCGGTTCCGACCCCATCCATCAGTTCCGCCCGAATCCGCCCGAGCCCATCCGTATCCGTGACGCACCGCTCCCATCCGCCCACATCAGTTCCGCCCCGACTCTCCCCGAATCCGCCCGATGGACGCAACCGCCCCATCCCGGGGCATACGGCCTAGGATCGGGCTAATAGGCAAAACGCGGGCGTAACGCCGCGATAACGCACGATCAACGGATCGTAATCACCGAACCAGAGGGGGTGCGACGGTGAAGGTTTCGATCATCGGGGCAGGCAATACAGGACTCGCGCTGGCAGTGCATCTGCTGGCCAGCGGCCATGCGCCATTGGTGTATACGCGCAGTGAAGCCAAGGCTCGATTACTGACGGAACGGGGGCTGACCGTGACCGGCCGATTCTCCGATACGTCCGTAATCCCCGCGACCACCGATCTCAGCGAGGCCGCGCGATACGGCGAGGTGATCGTCATCTGCACCTGGGCCAACGCCCACCGAGAAGTGTTCGACCGGCTGTACGCCGCAGCGGAGGGACGGCCGCTGCACGTTCTGGTGCTCAACGGCAATTGGGGTGCCGTCGAGGCCTTCGCCGCCTGGCGTGCGACAACCGCAGCAGCCCGCACCACCGCAGCAAACCATATCCCCGAGTCAGACGAATCAGCCGGAACAGCAGACGGCAGCCAGACCGTCCCCGCCCGCACGATCGCAGCCACCACGATCGCGGCCCCCATGATCGCGAAGGTGGGCAGCATCACCGAGAGCACTGGCATGCCGTATGTGGCTCATCTGGAAGGAACCTGGTCGACGCAGACCCCGCCGATATTGCATGTCACGGCGGTGAAGACCACGATCACCGTAGCGTCGATAACCTCCACGTCGTCCGCGTCAAATGAAACGTCCGGTTCCCGGGATGGGAAAGATTCAGCCCCCGTCGATGATCTGATCACCGATCTGTATGATCAGGTGGAATACGCATCGTCGGTGTTCGAAACCTCGTTGTGCGCACCGAATCCGATTATCCACGCGCCGATGTGTCTGCTCAACATGACCCAGATTGAGCAGGGCAAGCCGTTCCACATGCTGACGGACGGATTCAGCGAGCACGCGGAGCGACTGATCGCCCATATCGACGGGGAACGTCATGCGCTGGCCGAGGCCCTCGACGTACCGTATATCCCGATCGTCAAGCAGCTCAACGGATTCTGGGATAGCGATTACCCCACACTGACCGAACTGTTCCGCAACAACCCCGTATACCGTGAAGTGATGGGCCCGGATTCGACCACGCACCGATTCATTCAGGAAGACATCCCCTATGGCATCGCCCCGCTGGTCTCATTGGGCCGACTGATCAACGTCCCCACCCCAACCTGTGCGGCACTGCTGACCCTGTACTCCGACTATTTCAACGTCCCGTATCAGGGACCGACGTTCGCAAACGACCTGATCGCGGCCCTGCGAGACCGCTGACGGGGGTTGGAGCCGTTTCGTCGCGGCTTCGCCATCGGGTCACCTCATCAGTCAGCCCTGCGGCTGCCAGCTTCCCCTCAAGGGGAAGCCCGTACCGGACGAAGCACGCCCCTGCGGGGCCTTCCCCCGGCGAGGGAAGGTGGCCGTCGAAGACGGCCGGATGAGGGGCCAGGAAAAACAAACCCCCGGAAACACGAAAACGCCCCGAGGCCTAAGCCATCGGGGCGTTCCCACACAAGAAATAAAGCGGCGGTGTGCTACTCTCCCACACCCTATCGAGTGCAGTACCATCGCCGTGCCAGGCCTTAGCTTCCGGG
>NZ_PEBK01000012.1 GCF_002802905.1 Bifidobacterium simiarum | reverse complement strand
CCGACACCCCCTGCCTCCACGACGCAACCATACCCCCACCGGGTATCACAACGGGGGTTGATGACGGCTGCCACAACGGGGGTGCAAAACCCAGCCGACAGTCCGGTGGACTGTCGTTAGGCGAGGGGAGCGTCCCGCCAAGGGACGCGACGAATCGTTCGGCAGAACGATCAGGAAGGTGGCCGGCGGCAATCGACTGCCTCTGTGCCTTCCCCTCCGAGGGGAAGGTGGCCGGCGAAGCCGGTCGGATGAGGTGACAGTAGGACCACTCGCCTGTCGGCTCGCATGAACCCTACAAACGGCTCTGCCGTTTGCTTAACGGGTTCAGCACGCAGGGAAGCCAAGAAAAACCGCTCCCGCCGGCGGGAGCTGGACGCCGACAGGCGGACTGAGGGTGGTCAAACAACGCATCCACTGCCCCAAGCCAAGGAAGGCATACAAAGAGCAAAAGGCATAAAGAAAGACGGGCTGATGGACGATGAGCGACCGTAAGCTAGGAGCCAGCTCGCTGGCTCCGGGGCCGAACGGCCCTGAGTGTGTCGATTATCGTCCATCCGCCCGTCACGCGGCAGGCTTACTTCCCCTGACTACTCCTCGTCGGGGGCGATCGCCTCGGTCTCGACCGGCTCGGCCGCAGCGGCCGCGTCGTCGGCATCCTCGGTCTGGTTGGCCTTGCGGTAGATCGTCACGTACCGCTTCGGCTCCTCGCCGTGGGAACGGGACTTCATGCCCTCCTCGCGGACCACGTCGTGCACGATCTTGCGCTCGAAGGAGTTCATCGGATCAAGCGATACCGGCTCACCGGTCTCGCGCACCTCGTCGATGGCATCCAGCGCCATATCGCGCAGGCGCTGGCGCTTGCGCTTGAGGTAGCCGTCCACATCCACGATCAGGTGGGAACGCTCGCCGGTCTTCTGCTGGACGGCCAGACGGGTCAGCTGCTGCAGCGCATCGACCACTTCGCCGTGACGGCCGATCAGATGCTTGATGTCGGTGTTGTCGTCGGCGACGATCTGCACCACCGGGCGATTGTTGCGCACGCCCATCTCGATGTCGCCCTCATAATCGACGATGTCCAGCAACCCCTCGAGATAATCGGCGGCGATGTCAGCTTCATCATTGAGCTGATCGAACGTCTTCTCATCAGCCTGAGACATGGGAAACTCCTTCAGTACTTACACACTATTGACTTACCTTACACGGATAAAGGTACGTAGTCGGCACCGCCGGCCACATACCGGGTGTCACCGGGTGTCGGAAAAACGCGGGACCGGGCCCGTCCGCTGCGCAGGCCTTCCATTCGGCCTCGTGCGGGCGACGACCCGGTCCCGTTGACGTCCATGAACGCTACCGCTTGCTCTTCGGCTTGTTGCGGTTGCGCTTGGGCTGCTGACGCTGATGGCCCTTCTCGGCCCTCTCGGCCTGTGCGGCCTTGGCCTTGGCCAGCGCCTCCTCCTCGATGGAGGGCAGGCCCTGACGCTCGCGACGCTCCTCTTCCTTCTTGCGGTCGCGGATCTCCTTGGCCTCGTGCGCGGGCGAGCCGGGGGTCGGCATGTGATGCACCTGCCAGATCACCTGGCCCAGCGTCCACAGGTTGTTGGTCAGCCAGTAGACGAGCACGGCGGAGGGGAACATCACGCCGGAGAAGATGTACATCACCGGGAAGACGAACGCCATGGACCGCTGCATGTTGTACTGCGGGCCCTCCATGGAGGCGCGCGGCAGGTTGCGGCGCAGGTTGTAGTACTGCGACAGGAACATGGTGAAGCACATCAGGGCGATGAAGATGCCGATGATCACCTTGCCGTGCGTGTCGGCCGAGGGGAACATGTCGGCCAGCGAGACGCCGAACAGATGGGTGCCTTCGATCTGCCGGGCGACGTCGATGCTGAACGCGCCGAACGCCTCCTTGGAGCCGTTGTCGAGGGCGATGTAGCGGGCCGCGGTCAGGGTGTAGAACATGGCCATGAACACGGGGCCCTGAATCAGGGCGGGCACGCAGGAGCCCATCGGGTTGGCGCCCGTGTCCTGATAGAGCTTCATGGTCTCGCGGTTCATCGCCTCGCGGCTGGCCGGGTCGGTCTTGCCCTTGTACTTGGCCTGGATGTGCTGCATCTTGGGCTGGAGGGCCTGCATCTTGCGCATGGAGTGCATCTGCTTGATGAACAGCGGCAGGATGCACAGACGCACGAAGATCACCAGCAGCATGATCGACAGGACCCATGCGATGCCGGGGCCGTCCTGGAAGCCGATGAAGGTGAGCGCCTTGTGGAAGTAGAACACGATCTGCGTCATCAGCCATTCGACCGGATACAGAATCTTGTAGACCCACGCGAAGAAGCTCGCCTGATCCAGGTAGAACACCTGATCATTCATCTGTGGCATGTCAATTCTCCTCAGATGGTTGGGAAGTGGATGATTCGGATGGTAATGGGGTGAGCCGAGGCTCCTCGTGGGCCTTCGACCAGGAAAAGCGGTAGAACACGGAGAATCGCTGGGGAACGTCGTCGATGCCGCCACGATTCCATGGGCGGCAGCGCATCAGGCGCAGCACCGCCAGCAGTCCGCCCCGAAACGCACCGAATCGGGTGACCGCGGTATAGGCGTAGTGAGAACAGGTCGGATAATACCGGCAGCGGGGACCGAACAGCGGGGAGATGCGACGCTGGTACCAGCGGATCGCCCCGGTCATCCCGCGTGCGACGACGCCCATCTCAGATCAGCGTCCCGTGTCGTCGGATGCCGACGACGAATAGGCATTCCCCCGGGCATGATCGGCCGAGGGCTGGGAAGGATCGACAGACGGGATCCGGTCGGGGCCGGGAACGTCGGTTCGAGGCGGCTGGGTGAGCCTGACCTCGCGGGCCTTGAGCGCGTATCGTGCCGCCTTGTCGGCGACGCGGGTGAAGGTCTGACGGACCTGATCATCGAGAGCGCTGAATTCCGCCTTGGCCGCGGACGGCTTCGCGCGCATCACCACATCGCAGTTCGGGGGAAGCAGATGTTCGTATTGCCGTGCAAGGACACGGAATCTGCGCTTCACCGAGTTGCGGGTGACGGCATGGCCGACGTTCTTGGAAACGGCCAGTCCCAGTCGGCGTGCGGCGCCCGGAACGTCCCGCGCGCCGTCATGCGCGGCGGGATCGTCGTTTTCGGGGCGAACATGAAAATGGACCACAAGATCCTTACTGGATGCTTTGGTCCGTTTTCTGAGCACCGTGACGAAGTCGCGGTGGCTTTTCAGCCGTTCCACTGGAAGACCGGATTACCGTCTGTATTGTCGTCGGGTCGTTCTCAGGCGGAAAGAACCTTGCGGCCCTTGGCGCGGCGACGGTTGATCAGCGCGCGGCCGGAACGAGTGCGCATACGAGCACGGAAGCCGTGCTTCATGTGACGACGACGGTTGTTGGGCTGGAATGTCCTCTTCATAGTTATGCTCCCGGTGTTTTTGGCCATGCCAAGGCACGGCTCCTCATGAGTCAAGCTTTTCTAATGTACACACACCGTGCGAACGAGTCAAACCGCAGCATTGTACCGGTAATCCGCCAAGTTATTCACGTTATCCACATTTTTCCACATCGCCGATTGTGGATAACTTTGGGAATAGTCGAAAATCATTGCAATTCCAACGATTATGCGATTTAAGTTATCCACAAATTGCACCCATGTTATCCACAAACTACATGATTGTCATTCAAAATCCAATGTTTTCAACACGCGACGTTGTGGATAACTCGTACCGAAGGGCGTATAAATGGTGATCTGTATTCATTTCGGAAAAGGTCAGGGTGTGACCTTGCGGCAATCATGACAAGGAGGGAACCGCATGGCTCAGGAAGCCGGATCACCAGCCGAAGATGCACGTCGCATCTGGGCCGTAGCCCGCGACCTGCTTCGTCATGACCAGTCGCTGAGTCCGCGGGACCTCAGCTGCGTGGACGACATCGAGGCCGAGAGCCTGTTCGATTCGATGATCGTGCTGAACGCATCCAACGAGCATACGCGGCACACCATCGAGAACAAGGAAGTGGTGCAGCGTGCCCTCCAGTTGGCAAACGGGGGTCAGCCACTCACTCCTCTGATCAAGATCACACCGCAGAACAAGCCGTCGAAGCAGCAGACCCAGACGTCGTCCCCCAGCAGGAACGCGCAGGGTCGCACGCAGGGACGAACCTCATCCCAACCCCCGACGCAACCCCCTTCACGAGACCGTGGCGGACGCGGGCAGGGACCCCGGCCGCAGCAGTCGGGCCGCAGTCAGCACAGTCAGGACACCCTGCCGATCGACGTGCCGGTGTCGGACGGATTCGCCGCCACCGGCGAGTTCACGCAGCCCACGATCCTCGACGCCCAGCGCGAGCCGGCTCCGGTCATCGCGGTACCGGGCGTGCCCACCGGCGGCCCGAAAGTCGCCCGCGACGAGGAGACCCATCTCAATCGCAACGCCACGTTCGGCACGTTCGTGCCGGGCGATTCCAACCGCTTCGCCCGCCAGGTCGCACTGGCGGTGGCCGAGGCACCGGGCCGCGCGTTCAACCCGCTGTGTATCTACGGCGGCTCCGGTCTGGGCAAGACCCATCTGCTCAACGCCATCGGCAACTACGCGCTGAGCGAGGACCCCTCGCTCAAAGTGAGGTACGTGAACTCCGAGGAGTTCACCAACGAATTCATCGAGTCGCTGCAGGGCGAGGCGCAGGCCAACGGCCTGATCGCCGAGTTCAACCGCCGCTACCGCGAGGTGGATGTGCTGCTGATCGACGACATCCAGTTCCTCGGCGGCAAGGAAGCGACGCTGGAGCAGTTCTTCCATACGTTCAACGCCTTGCACGACGCCAACAAGCAGATCGTGATCGCCTCCGATGTGGCCCCCAAGAACCTCAAGGGATTCGAGGCCCGCCTGATCTCGCGATTCGATTCCGGACTCTCCGTGGACGTCAAGCCGCCGGACCGTGAGACCCGTGTCGCGATCCTGAGGATGAAGGCGGAAATAGGGGGGTTGAATATCCCCAATGACGTGCTTGATCTGATCGCCGAGCAGGTGACGGACAACATCCGCGAGCTTGAGGGTGCTCTGACCCGAGTCACCGCCATGGCCTCGCTGAACGATCAGCCGGTCACCCGGATGCTGGCCGAACAGACCATGCAGGACTTCTTCACCGCTGATGTGGAGATCAAGCCCACCGACATCATCACCCAGGTGGCGCAGTATTTCCAGCTCACCTTCGACGATCTCGTTGGTCCCTGGCGCGCGAAGAACGTGGCTCTGGCGCGGCAGATCGCCATGTACATGACCCGCGAGATGACCAGTCTGTCGCTGGTGGACATCGGCGAGATCTTCGGCGGCCGCGACCATTCCACGGTGATGCACGCCTACAAGAAGATCCAGTCGGGCATGGCGCAGAAGCGCGACGTGTACAACTACGTGAACGAGCTCACCAGCCGGATCAAGCGGCACAAGGCCGACTGATCCGGACCGTCCCGGTTATCCGGGATCGCCGATTTCGGTGGAAAACTACGAAACCGGGTCGGCCCTCTTCCCTCATGAAACACGCCGAAGGCGTGCGCAAAAATCAGAAAAGTTATCCACATGGTTTTCCACATTCCGGGGATAATCCCGTGGATAACACCCGATTTTCGGTGGAAAAGCCGTGGGTAAGTCGTTGATAAACCGGCGATTTTTGGGGAAAAATCAAGGGCTTCGAGCAGCTGTGGAAAAGCCGGGAAGTTATCCACATCCCATGCCAAAGTTATCCACAATGGTGCATTCAGCACGAGCCGCGACATTCCGCCGCTCCCCGGACTTATCCACAATGTCCACAACGCTTATTGTTATGACTACTCGTTTACCTATATAGTTTCAGGATCATCACCCTCATGCACGGCGCATAACTTTGGGGATAGCCGATCAGCCATGGATAAAATACTTCCAGCGGCATAGGAAATGCACTGAAACCACTCGATTCAAGGAACAAACAAGCAATGAAGGCAGAAATCAACTCTCAGGCTCTGGCCGATGCAGTGGCATGGACCTCACGCGTGATCCCGGTCCGTCCGGCGACACCCATCCTTTCCGGAGTCAAGCTGGAGGCCATCGACGGAACTCTTCAGCTTTCCGCATTCGACTACGAGGTCTCGGCCCGTCACCACATCGAGGCCGGCGTGGACGAGCCGGGAACGGCGGTCGTCCTCGGCAAGCTGCTCGCGGACATCGCCAAATCCCTGCCGGCAGAGAAGGCCTACCTGAGCACCGAGGGGTCGAAACTCACCGTGACGTCCGGCAAGTCCTCGTTCTCCCTGCAGCTGATGCCGGAAACCGAATACCCGGATCTCCCCATCGTGCCCACCAAGCTCGGCCAAGTCGACGCCGACACCTTCTCCCACGCCATCACTCAGGCCTCGGTCGCCGTGTCCCGCGAGGAGAATCGCCCCGTGCTCACCGGCGTGAAGATGGCGTTCACCGGCGACAAGGTCGTGATGACCGCGACCGATCGCTTCCGTCTGTCCCGCGCCAGCTTCACCTGGAGCCCGGAGAATCCCGATCTCGATACCGTCGCCCTGGTCCGCGGATCCCTGCTGCGCGATGTCGCCCGTTCCCTCGACACCAATCAGAACGTGATCCTCGATTTCGACAGCGACAAGGCCGCACTGATGGGCTTCGAGAACGCCGGCCGCGTCTCCACCGCCCAGCTGATCGACGGCGAATTCCCTGCGGTGGACCGCCTGTTCGCCGACGAATACCCGATCCACGCCGTGCTTGACCGACAGCTGCTGCTCGATTCGATCCGACGCATGGCCCTAGTCACCGAGCGCAACGCCCCGATCCGCATGGCCTTCTCCGGCGACGAGGTGGTGCTGTCCGCCGGCGCCGCCGACGAATCGCAGGCCACCGAATCGATCGCGGTCGACATGGACGGCGAGGACATCACCGTCGCCTTCAATCCCGCCTACCTGATCGACGGTCTTTCCGCCATTTCCGAACCGTTCGTCCGCATGAAGATGACCACCGCCGTCAAGGCGGTGGAATTCAACGGCCAGCAGGAGGCCGATTCCGAGGAATCGCTCGACTACCGGTACCTGCTGGTGCCGATGCGGTTCACCGACTGATCGCATCGATCGACTTCACCGTGCCCGGGCCGACGATCCCGATGTGCGATCTCACAACGGTTTGGTTGGTTCGGGCCTGATATTGACAGCAAAAGGTAACAAAATCCATGTTCGTTTCTCGGCTGGCGTTGGATGACTTCCGCTCCTGGCAGCAGATGGTGATCGATTTCGTGCCCGGGCTGAACCTCCTGTTCGGAGCCAACGGCCTCGGCAAGACGAATATCGTGGAGGCCCTCGAGGTGCTCTCCACCGGCGGCAGCCACCGGACGAGCTCCTCCGCCCCATTGGTCCGTGCCGGCGCCAGAAAGGCCACCGTGCGGGCGAACGTGGACGACGACGGGTCCGTCACCACCTACGAGGTCTCCATCCCCGTGCGCGGCGCCAATCGCGCGCGCATCAACTCCGGCAAGTCGCTGTACATGCGCGACGTCGTGGGGCGCGTGCCCACGGTGGTGTTCGCCCCCGAGGATCAGCGTCTGATCGCCGCGGAACCGGCCGCACGACGCGGATTCGTGAACCAGTCGGCCTCCCAGCTCATTCTCGGCTACTACGACGTCCTGCAACGCTTCAACCAGACCGGCCGGCAGCGGGCGGCCCTGCTCAAGCAGATCCAGCAGCAGCGCGTGGGATCCGACGCCCGTATGGGATCCGACGTCTCAGCGGCCTCGTTTCCGACCTCTGCCGGCTCGTCGGGCCTTTCCTCCGCCGATACCCCGACCGACATCGGATTGCCCGCCTACGACCCCATGGCGGCCGCGCTGAGCGGTCTGGAGGTCTGGACCGGGCAGTTCATCGAGGCCGGTGTGGAGCTGACCCGTCTGCGCCAGCGCTTCATCGACATGCTCAACGGCCCGTTCGCGCGGATCTACCGGGAGCTGGCGGGGCCGCGCCATCATGCGGAACTGGTGTATGCGCCGAGCTTCGACGAGGTGACGGCCTATGGGGACCATGACGGCCACGAAGACGGCGAAGGGGGGTTACTGGCCTACGATCCGCAGTCACAACGGGGGGATGGTGATTGCTCGGACTTGGTGACGGACTCCCCCGACGATCAGATCCGCATGGCGATCAGCCGGCACTTCCAGCGCATCTACCCCGGCGAGGTGGCGCAGGCCCGCAATCTCATCGGCCCCCACCGGGACGACGTGATCGTCCGGCTCAACGGCATGAACGCCCGGGACTATGCCTCGAACGGTGAGATGTGGACGCTGGCGCTGGCCATGAAGATGGCCCTGTTCGAGGTGATCAAGGCCGAGCGGGGCGACGATCCGATCCTGATCCTCGACGACGTGTTCGCCCAGCTGGACGAATCCCGCCGTCGGCAGATCGTGGACTTCGCCTCCCGGCAGAGCCAGGTGCTGATCACCATGGCCGCCGAAAGCGATATGCCGCAGGGGCTCGACGCCCATCGCATCGACGTGGCCGATATCGTCGCCGCGCAGGACGCCCAGGAGGCCCAGTATGCGCAGGAGGCACAGAAGTCGCAGGAGGCCCAGGCATGACCCCGCACTCCCCCGCGGCCGCCGCGCCCCGCAGACCGGGGCCCACGCCGCCGATCGCCGAGACGCTGCGGCTTGACCCGCGCAAGCTGGAGGCTACCGTCTTCGAGCGGTACACCAACCGCGCGGCCGGGATCGCCAAGCGCCGGGCCCGGGCCGAACAGGCGTGGCTGAACTTCGGCAAGCCGGGCCGGGATCCCCACACCCTGGGCTCCGTGCTCGACGGTCTCGCCGCCAACGGTAACTGGCGGCCCCATCTGCTGGTCGCCCAGCTCGGCCGTCACTGGGATCAGGTGGTGGGACGGAACATCGCCCGGCACTCCCGCGTCGCCTCGTACGCGAACGGCGTGCTGACCATCCGCGCCGAATCGCCGGTATGGGCCACCCAGCTGACCTACATGATCCCCCAGCTGCAGGCGAAGATCGCCGACCGTCTGCCCGGCATGCCGCTGGACCGGATCATCGTCACCGGCCCGCGCACCGACACCTTCAAGCACGGCGGCAACGACCGGTCCACCGGGCAGTGGCGTCCCCGCGGCCGGTTCTGATCGGCTGGTCGGGCTGATCGGCAGATCAATCAGCCAATCAGCAGATCAATCAGCTGACCGGCAGATCGTCTGATTGGATCGCTGATCGTCGTATCGCGTATCCGCTACGTAGTCGGTACGCCGATTCCGCCGGATCCCGCCGCAATCCCCCACCGGATCGCCCCCTATGCGTCGATACTGCGAAAGATGCCGCTGTAAGCGCATAAAGTCCCTATTGCCTAGTACCCTATTCCCAGAATGGTTAGCGTGCGCACAGCCCCATATTTCGCGTTTTTGAGCGTAAGACCCACGAAAGCGTCTCGGATTCGACCGGCCAGCGCCGACCTAACCGCCTGATGTAAGGGCTAGTAGGAAAGGACAGGTTGGTGGCAGACCAGACCCAGGATTCGCCCGATCTCAACGAAGAAGCAGCACACAACGAACAATCCAAAGGTACGAAGCCCGCAGGGGCCGCGCAGGACCCGGCCCAGGATCTCCAGGACGGCCAGCTCGACGGCACCATGGCCCCCGAGCACTACGACGCCAGCGACCTCAAGGTGCTGGAAGGCCTCGAGGCCGTGCGCATCCGACCGGGCATGTACATCGGCTCCACCGGCCCGCGCGGCCTGCACCATCTGGTGTACGAGATCGTCGACAACTCCGTCGACGAGGCGCTCGCCGGCTACGCCAGCCACATCGAGGTGACGATCCTGCCCGACAACGGCATCCGCGTGGTGGACGACGGACGAGGCATCCCCGTCGACATCGTGCCCGGCGAGGGCATCTCCGGCGTCGAGACCGTGATGACCAAGCTGCACGCCGGCGGCAAGTTCGGCGGCGGCGGATACGCGGTCTCCGGCGGCCTGCACGGCGTGGGCATCTCCGTGGTCAACGCCCTGTCCACTCGTGTGGACGTCGAGGTGCGCCGTCAGGGATTCCACTGGACCCAGACCTACATCGACCAGAAGCCGCAGGCCCGGCTGGCTCAGGGCGCCCCGATGGGCCCCGACGAGCACACCGGCACCTCGGTGACGTTCTGGGCCGATCCGGCGATCTTCGAAACCACCACCTACGACTTCGAGACGCTGCGCAGCCGCTTCCAGCAGATGGCGTTCCTCAACAAGGGCCTGAAGATCACCCTCACCGATCTGCGCGAGGTCGATCAGGCCGGTGACGAGGTGGCCGGCGACGGCGACAACGTGACCGAGGAGCTGCACCGCACCGTCACCTACCGGTACCCGAACGGCATCAAGGACTACGTCGACTACATGGTCAAGTCCAAGAAGGCCGCCCCCGTGGTCGACGAGGTCATCGACTTCGCCGCCGAGGACCTGAAGATCGGCATCTCCGCCGAGATCGCCATGCAGTGGACGACCGCCTACTCCGAGTCGGTGCACACCTTCGCGAACACGATCTCCACCACCGAGGGAGGCACGCACGAGGAGGGCTTCCGTGCGGCGCTCACCTCGCTGGTCAACCGCTACGCCCGCGAGAAGAACATCCTCAAGGACAAGGACGAGAACCTTTCCGGCGACGACGTGCGCGAAGGCCTGACCGCCGTGGTGTCGGTGAAGCTCACCACCCCGCAGTTCGAAGGCCAGACCAAGACCAAGCTCGGTAACTCCGAGGCCAAGACCTTCGTGCAGCGCGTGATGACCGAGAAGCTGGGCGACTGGTTCGACGCGAACCCGAACTCCGCGAAGCTGATCATCCAGAAGGGCATCGAGGCGAGCCGCGCCCGCATCGCCGCCAAGAAGGCCCGCGAAAGCACCCGCCGCAAGTCGATCTTCGAATCCGCCGGCATGCCCGACAAGCTCAAGGACTGCCAGTCGAGCAATCCGGAGGAGTGCGAGCTGTTCATCGTCGAGGGCGATTCCGCAGGCGGCTCCGCGATCCAGGGACGCAACCCGATCACCCAGGCGATCCTGCCGCTGAGGGGCAAGATCCTCAACACCGAGCGCGCCAGCCTCGACCGCATGATGAAGTCCGATACCATCGAGTCGCTGATCACCGCGGTCGGCGGCGGCTACGGCGAGGACTTCGACCTGAACAAGGTGCGCTACCACAAGGTCATCATCATGGCCGATGCCGATGTGGACGGCGCGCACATCGCCACGCTGAACCTCACGCTGTTCTTCCGCTACATGCGGCCGATGATCACCGCCGGGTACGTGTACGTGGCCATGCCGCCGCTGTACCGCCTCAAGTGGACCAAGGGCCCGCACGACTTCGTCTACACCGACGCCGAGCGCGACCGCGTGCTCGCCGAGGGCAAGGCCAACGGCCGTCAGCTGCCCAAGGGCGAGGGCATCCAGCGCTACAAGGGTCTGGGCGAGATGAGCTATCAGGAGCTGTGGGAGACGACCATGGACCCCGAGCACCGCATCCTCAAGCAGGTGCAGATCGAGGACGCGGCCGCCGCCGACGAGACGTTCACGATGCTGATGGGCGACGAGGTGGAGCCCCGACGTCTGTTCATCCAGCGCAACGCCCGCAACGTCAGCTGGATCGACGCCTAGCGCCTGACGCCTAGCGCCTGATGCCTAGCGCTCAGCGTGACTGAGGGTAGTCGGACAGACCCCCTACCGCGATACGACTTGATAACCGACTAAAGGAAACACAGTGGCAGACGAGAACAACAACGAGGGCGTCGGCAACGATACTCCCAACAACGAGAGCGCCCAGCCCGATCAGCCGGGCCAGGGCCAATCAGATCAGGCTCAGCCGGGCCAGCCGGTGCCTGACGGTTCCATGGAACCGCTCAGCCCGCAGGAGGCCGACAACACCGACTACGGCCTGATGACCGGTGAGCGCGTCCAGAAGCGCGACCTGCAGCAGGAGATGCGCGAATCGTATCTGGCATACGCCATGAGCGTGATCGTGGACCGCGCCCTGCCGGACGTGCGCGACGGCATGAAGCCCGTGCACCGCCGCGTGATCTACGCGATGTACGACGGCGGCTACCGTCCCGACCGCGGCTACAGCAAGTGCGCCCGCGTGGTCGGCGAGGTGATGGGTAAGTACCATCCGCACGGCGACTCCGCGATCTACGACACCCTGGTCCGTATGGCCCAGCCGTGGTCGATGCGCTACCTGCTCGTGGACGGTCAGGGCAACTTCGGCTCCCCCGGCGACGACCCGGCCGCGGCCATGCGATACACCGAGTGCCGTATGGCGCCGCTGGCCATGGAGATGGTCCGCGACATCGACAAGGACACCGTCGACTTCGCCCCGAACTACGACGGCAAGACCCAGGAGCCGAAGGTGCTGCCCGCCCGCTTCCCGAACCTGCTGGTCAACGGCTCCGCCGGCATCGCCGTCGGCATGGCCACCAACATTCCCCCGCACAACATGCGCGAGGTGGCCGACGGCGTGCACTGGGCGCTCGATCACCCTGACGTGAGCCGCGAGGAGTTGCTCAACGCGCTGATCGGCATCATCAAGGGACCGGACTTCCCCACCGGCGCCACGATCCTCGGCCGCAAGGGCATCGAGCAGGCGTACCGCACCGGCCGCGGACTGATCACCATGCGTGCCGTGGTGAACACCGAGGAGATCAAGGGCCGCATGTGCCTGGTGGTCACCGAACTGCCGTATCAGGTCAACCCGGACCGTCTGGTCGCCTCGATCCGCGAGGGCGTGCGCGACGGCAAGATCCAGGGCATCGCCGACATGCGCGACGAGACCTCCGGCCGCACCGGCCAGCGACTCGTGCTCGTGCTCAAGCGCGACGCCGTGCCGAAGGTCGTGCTCAACAACCTGTACAAGCACTCCCAGCTGCAGCAGACGTTCGGCGCGAACATGCTGGCGCTGGTCGACGGCGTGCCGCGCACCCTGTCGCTCGACGCGTTCATCCGCCACTGGATCGGCCACCAGCTCGACGTGGTCGAGCGCCGCACCCGCTACCTCAAGCGCGAGGCCGAGGAGCGCGACCACATCCTGCAGGGCTACCTCAAGGCCCTCGATCTGATCGACGAGGTCATCGCCCTGATCCGCCGCTCCCCCGACGTGGACGCCGCCCGCAGCGGCCTTATGGAGCTGCTGGACGTCGACCAGGTGCAGGCCGACGCGATCCTCGCCATGCAGCTGCGCCGACTGGCCGCACTGGAACGCCAGAAGATCCTCGACGAGCACGAGGAGCTCATGCGCCGCATCGCCGACTACGAGGACATCCTCGCCAAGCCGGAACGCCAGCGCAAGATCGTCGGCGACGAACTGGACGAGATCGTCGCCAAGTACGGCGACGACCGTCGCACCCAGATCCTGCCGTTCAGCGGCGAGATGAACATGGAGGACCTGATCGCCGAGGAGAACGTGGTGGTCACCGTCACGCACTCCGGGTACATCAAGCGCACCAAGGCCGACGAGTACCGCGCCCAGCACCGCGGCGGCAAGGGCATCAAGGGCGCCAAGCTGCGCGAGAACGACGTGGTCGACCACTTCTTCCTCACCAGCACCCACAACTGGCTGCTGTTCTTCACCAACGCGGGCCGCGTGTATCGCATCAAGGGCTACGAGATCCCCGAGGGCGCGCGCGACTCCAAGGGCCAGCATGTGGCGAACCTGCTGCAGCTCGCACCCGACGAGAAGATCCAGCAGGTGCTGTCGATCCCGAACTACGAGGTGGCCGACTATCTGGTGCTCGCCACGCGCAGCGGCAAGGTGAAGAAGACCCGTCTGGCCGACTACGATTCCCCGCGTCAGGGCGGCCTGATCGCCATCCGGCTCATGGAATCCGAGGACGGCGTCACCGACGAGGTGGTGGGCGCCTCGCTGTGCAACTCCACCGACGACATCATCCTCGTGAGCCGCAAGGGCATGAGCCTGAAGTTCCGGGCCGACGACGAGCAGCTGCGACCGATGGGCCGCCAGACCGCCGGCGTGCA
This sequence comes from Bifidobacterium simiarum, assembly GCF_002802905.1. Lineage (GTDB taxonomy): Bacteria > Actinomycetota > Actinomycetes > Actinomycetales > Bifidobacteriaceae > Galliscardovia > Galliscardovia simiarum. Next base: position 49,585 of record NZ_PEBK01000012.1, on the reverse strand, counting down.
GGGCATGAAGTTCCGCGAGGGCGACGAGCTGCTCGCCATGGACGTGGTCTGGGGCGACAGCGACAAGGATCTGCTCGTGGTCACCGACGAGGGCTTCGCCAAGCGCACCGCGATCTCGGAGTACCGTCTGCAGGGTCGCAACGGCTACGGCGTCAAGGCCGTGCAGCTGGCCGAGGGCCGCGGCTCGCTGGTCGGTGCCGTGATCGTCGCCGAGGACGACCAGATCATGGCCATCATGAAGTCCGGCAAGGTGATCCGCTCCGACGTGGCCGAGGTCAAGCGCACCGGCCGCAACACCCAGGGCGTCACGCTCGCCAAGCCCGACAAGGGCGACGAGATCATCTCCATCGCCCGCAACGAGGAGAAGGACGACGATGAGGACGATACCGCGTCCGAAGCCGTTGCGTCCGGTGCCGAGTCGGGTGCCTCGGGCAACGATGGTGAAACGGTGGAAGCGCAGTCCGCGCAGGACGGCACGTCCGAAAAGGCTGATAATCTCAGTGAAGTTGACAGCGCCGAGTGAGTGCTGAGCGATGGTGAAATCTGAAGGAGAGCTGATGAGCGAACAGTCACTGCCTAACGAAGAGGGCATGGAGTTTCCGGAGGAGACCGCCGGCAAGGGCCGTACGTCCCGTTCCGCAGCGTCCTCCCCGAAGCCGCTGATTGCCGAGGATTCGCCCGCTCAGGCCGCCGAGCCCGCACCGGCGTCGTTCAAGCCGGCCAGCAGGGTCTCCAAGCCGTCCGAGCGCAAGTCCAACGTGCCGCGCGCCCGCCGCATGAAGCTGTCGCTGACCAAGGTCGATCCGTGGTCGGTCACCAAGGTGTCGTTCCTGCTGTCCATCGCCGGCGCGATCATCCAGATCGTCGCCGTGGCGCTGATCTGGGCGCTGCTGAACGCGATCGGCCTGTTCGACAACATCACGCAGCTGGTCGACTCCACCGGTCTGAAGGATTCCGGCGGCTTCGACGTCGCCAGCATCCTGGGCATCGGCAAGGTGCTGAGCGCCACCACGATCTTCTCGATCTTCGAGATCGTGCTGGTCACGGTGCTGGCCACCATCGGCGCGTTCATCTACAACCTCACCAGCGCGCTGGTCGGCGGCGTCCACGTCACCCTCGGCGACGACTGATCTGCCGGCGGCTGATTGCTGACGGCTGGTCCGCCGATCATCCGCCATCCACGATTCGCAAGGCGTCTCCTTCGGGAGACGCCTTTTCGTTATGTGGCCCGAACGATCATCTCGATCAGTCCCTGGCTTCCCCTTGGGGGGAAGCTGTCAGCCGCAGGCTGACTGATGAGGGGTCTGAAAGCCCGGGATATCCGCCCCGCCATCGGGGGCTGCATGGCTGACTGGGGGGTGGTCGAACCCGTATTCAACATTGTGCCGGGAATCGTCGGTAGACGATCCGGTGCGCAAACGCCTACCCTTGATGATGGCAATGGGAGGTGATCGTCATGACCGAAACCGCGGAGCAATCGGTGACCGAGACGGTGGGGTCGCCGGCGGTCGATCACGCGGACGAACCGGTGACGCCGTCCGAGGGGACGGGCACTCCCCTCGACACCTCGTCTCAGTCCCCGGTCGGTCATCTTGATCTGGACGACTGGGTTCCGGACACCGTGCTGGACGGCTATCAGCAGCGGACCCTGCATCTGGGATTCGACGACGAGGGCGAGCTGACCGCCACCTTCGTGCGCAAGGATCCGCAGACCCTGACGTGGCGCATGCGCTGGCGGCGATGGTGCAACACCCACTGGCGGCACTGCCCCGCCGCGATCCTGTACGTGCACGGCTGGAACGACTACTTCTACCGCAAGCACGCCTCCGAATTCTGGGAGGCGCTGGGCGTGGCCTTCTATGCCGTCGATCTGCGCAAATACGGGCGGTCGCTGCATGCCGGTCAGACGCCGGGATACATCACCGATCTGCACGAATACTTCGCCGAGCTCAATGCGCTGCGGGACGTGATCGTCAACGAGATGGGCGACGACGTACGCATCCTCACGCTGGCGCACTCCACGGGCGGGCTCATCGCGTCGCTGTGGATGGCCAACGAGCGGCCGGACCATGTGACGGCGCTGGCGCTGAATTCGCCGTGGCTGGAGCTGCAGGGCAATCGGTTCACGCGCATGATGACCACGCCGGTGGTGAAGGGCTTCGGTCTGACCGGCGGCAAGACGGTGATCCCGATCCCCGATCCGGGGTTCTACGGGCGTGTGCTGTGGTCGGATCAGGGTGGCGAATGGACGTATCAGGACTCCTCGCCGGTGCCGGAGGATCGGCAGTTCCTCAGCCGGGCCGGATGGATGAACGCCATCTTCAACGGTCAGGAGGAGGTCACGCGCGGGCTGCACATCGACGTGCCGGTGCTGGTGTGTACGTCGGACCGTTCGATGATCCTCTCCCGATGGGATGAGGCCATGCGCGAGGCCGACACCGTGCTTGATGTGACGGCCATACGGCAGAACGCGCTGAATCTCGGCGATTTCGTCACCATCGAAACCATCGTCGGCGGCATACACGACCTGTCGATGTCGAAGCCCGAGCAGCGGCGGCACTATTTCGCGTCGGTGGCGCTGTGGGCGGACCGGTTCGCGTGGTCGTCGCCGTTGGACAGCACGTACGTGCTCAACCGGGCCGAGCTCAAGACCGCGCTGGACCGCGTCGCACGGCCGCGGGGTGGCGTGTGAACGGGGGTGTTGCTCCGCTGATGGCGGGGTGATTAGGGGGGTGTGTTGGTCGGGGGTTGATGCGGCCGTGTGATTGAGGTCAGACGAAGAAGTCGTTGTGCGACTGGAAGACGTGCAGATACCCCTCACGGGAGTGCTGCAGATGCCGGCGAACCGCGTTCACGGTGCCCTCCTCGTCGCCCTCCAGCGCGCAGTCGATGATGCTGAGATGCTCGTCGAGTGATTCGGAAATGCGCTCCGACGACCACGGCAGGAAGACACGCGTGCGCTGGCTGAGCGCCAGCAGCGTGGACATGAGATTCTCCAGATACTTGTTGTTCGCCTTCTGGGCGAAGTACATGTGGAATTTGAAGTCGAAGTCGTCCTCGATGGAATCCTGCATGGTGCCGCTATCGGTGCCGGTATTCTGCAGTGCTTCGCGGAAGTGGAGCAGCGAATCGCGATCGAGGGTCGGGAACGCCTGATGGATGAGATACGGCTCGATGAGCAGACGGCTGTCGATCATGTCCTGCAGGTTCTTCAGCGAGATCTGGCTGACCACGATGCCCTTGCGCGGGAAGATGCGTAGCATGTCCTCTTCGGCGAGCTTGTTGATGGCCTCGCGAACCGGGGTGCGGCTGAAGCCGAGACGCTCGGTAATCTGCTTTTCGTCGATGAGGTCGCCGGGCTTCAGCTCGCAGAAGACGATCTGCTTGCGCAGGTAGTTGTACGCAAGATCCCGCTTGCTTTCACTCATCGGTCTCCCTTTCTCAAAGATGCAGTGTGAACTGAGCGTTTTGGCTACCCCCCCCCCATGGAGAGATGGCCTACTCATATTCGCATGATATATGACTTTAATACCCCTAACGGGGTGAAAATCTCCACTAATGAGCCAAGAATTGCCGCGAAATGGGGATTTTGGGTTCACTCTTTGGGGCGCCTCGGCAAAGAGTGAATCGGAAGCGAACAACATCGAACGCGAAGACGCCCCGTGCGCGGCGAATCGAACACCGCTCATGAATAACGGACAACATTCAGTTCACTCTTTGGGGCGGTCGGAAAAGAGTGAACTGGTTTGGACATGACATGGCCCCGCCGGGGGTGCCGGCGGGGCCACCAGCGTGTGCTAGTCGGTGAGGCTGAGGACGTAGTCCCTGATCTCGCCGGGCTGGGCGTGCGCCTCGAACAGTTCCCTGAAGTGTTCGCCGGCGAAGGCTCCCTTGACGAGTTCGGGGTCGAGGTCGCGGTAGATGTCGATGAGGGGTCGGTAGGCGGCCTCGCGCACCCGGTCGAGGATGCGCTTGTTGCGCTGCTCGGGCACGACCCTCTCCTTGGGGTAGCCGCTGCCGGGCTCCTCGAGCCACATCTGCTCGAAGATGTACTTGAGCTGCAGTTCCTGGCCCCATCCGTTCTTCAGGGCGAAGGGGACGGCCATGGCGTTGCCGTCGTTGATCTGGGCGAACGTGTACGCGTCGAGCGGGTCCTCGACGTGGCCGCAGATCACGCCGGGGAAGCTGTTGAGGGCGAGCATGGCGCCCTCGCCGGTGCCGCAGCCGGTGACCACGAAGTCCGCGGCCCCGGTGTTGAGCAGGGCGGCGGCGAGGATGCCGTTCTGCACGTAGGTCAGCTGGGCCTTGTCGTCGGCGGCGTACATGCCGTAGTTGTCGACCTGGAAGCCCTTCTCGTCGGCCACGGCCTTGAGGGCCGTGTAGATGAGGCCGTTCTTCGCGGCCTGGCTGTTCTCGTTGATCAGTGCGATGCGCATGATGTGCGTGTTTCCTTTCTAAGTGTGGGTTTACGTGTGGGGCGCCCGTGGGGGATGCCCGTGGGGCGCGGCGCCTGTGGGGCCGGCCGTGGCGTGTCGTCCGGGCCCCTCTCATCAGTCGGCCATGCGGCCGACAGCTTCCCTCCCCTGTGTGGGGAGGGAAGCCAAGGGATTACAGGAACGTCCTGGGCATGGGGATCGGCCGTGGCGCGTCGTTCGTCCTCCCCTCAGTCGGCTGTGCCGACAGCTTCCCGCAAGAGCGGACGGCCTTGCGGCCGGCGTCCTGCTGGCTCGCCTGTCGGCTCGCCTGAGACCTGGAAACGCCGCCGGCGTTTCCTTCACGGTCTCAGCCCTCCAGAGGGGAGCCGAGGAATCACGGGCGCCCCGCCGGGGATGCGTGCGGCCTGGGGCCATGGGATTGCGGGGATGCGTGCGAATTCCGTCGTCGCCGGGCGAAGGCGTACGAAGGTACGTCGAGCCCGCCGTAAGACGGAAGGCGCTCCATCCCCGCAATCCCATCACGGCTGCTTGCCGATGTAGGCCAGGATTCCGCCGTCAACGTACAGCACGTGCCCGTTGACGAAGTCGCTCGCGTCGGAGGCGAGGAACACGGCCGGGCCCTTCAGGTCGTCCGGCGTGCCCCAGCGGGCGGCCGGGGTCTTGGCGATGATGAACTGGTCGAACGGGTGGCGTGATCCGTCCGCCTGGCGCTCCCTGAGGGGCGCGGTCTGCGGGGTGGCGATGTAGCCGGGTCCGATGCCGTTGCACTGGATGTTGTGCTCGCCGTACTCGGCGCAGATGTTGCGCGTGAGCATCTTCAGGCCGCCCTTGGCCGCGGCGTACGCGGAGACGGTCTCGCGGCCCAGCTCGCTCATCATCGAGCAGATGTTGATGATCTTGCCGTGGCCCTTGGCGATCATGCCCGGGATCACGGCCTTGGACACGATGAAGGGTCCGTTGAGGTCGATGTCGACGACCTGTCGGAAGTCGGCGGCGCTCATCTCGGTCATCGGGATGCGCTTGATGATGCCCGCGTTGTTGACGAGGATGTCGGGCGTGGTGCCGAAGTCACGTTCGATGTCGGCGACGAGCTGGTTGACTGCGGTCTCGTCGGTGACGTCGGCCACGTAGCCGTGGGCGTCGATGCCGGCTTCCTTGTAGGAGGCGAGGCCTCGGTCGACGGCTTCCTGCGTGCGGTCGTTGAAGGCGATCTTCGCGCCGGCTTCGGCGAATGCCGAGGCGATGGCGAAGCCGATGCCGTAGGAGGCGCCGGTCACGAGGGCGACCTTGCCTTCGAGCGAGAAGCTGCCCATGGAGAATCCTTCTGTCATGGTTCCTTCTTTCTGCTAATGCTTGGCGATATCTGTGATGGGTTGACGGTTACTTGATGACGGCCTTGACCGCGGCGATGGATTCCTTGGCGGATTCCACGACGTGTTCGGGCGTGATGCCGAGATCCTTGAGGTTCTGCAGGCCTTCGCCCTGCAGACCGAACTGTTCCACGGAGACGGCCTTGCCGAAGGTGCCGAGGTACTTGTACCAGGGCTGGGCGAGTCCGGCTTCGACGGAGACTCGGGCGTACACGTCGGAGGGCAGCACGCTTTCGTGGTATTCGGGGCTCTGGTCCTCGAACCATTCCATCGACGGCACGGAGACGACGCGGGCCTTGATGCCTTCCTCAGCGAGGGTCTTGGCGGCGGCCAGGGCGACCTGCACTTCGGAGCCGGTTCCCATGAGGATCACGTCGGGCGTGCCTTCGACGTCTTCGAGCACGTAGGCGCCGTGCTTGACGCCTTCGCGCGCCTTTTCGGCGGTTTCGGGCAGCACGGGCAGCACCTGACGGCTCAGCACCATGGCGGTGGGCAGCGTGTTGTCCTTCTCGAAGAAGTAGCGGTAGGCTTCGGCGGTTTCGTATTCGTCGGCGGGGCGCACGACTTCGAGCTGCGGGATGGCGCGGTAGGCGGCGAGATGCTCCACGGGCTGGTGGGTCGGGCCGTCCTGGCCGAGGCCGACGGAATCGTGGGTCCACACGTACAGGTTCGGGATCTTCATCAGGGCCGCGAGGCGGACCGCGCCGCGCTCATAGTCGGCGAACTGGAAGAACGTGCCACCGAACGGACGGGTGTCGGAGTCGAGCAGGATGCCGTTGGTGATCGCGCCCATGGCGAATTCGCGGACGCCGAAGTGCAGCTGACGGCCGTAGGGGCTGACCTTCGGATGCTGCGTGGTGGCGTATTCTTCGGGGGCGAACGACGTGGCGCCGTCGATGTCGGTGAGGTTGGCGCCGCCCAGATCGGCGGAGCCGCCCCACAGTTCGGGCATGACGGGGGCGATGGCGTTGAGCACCTTGCCGGATGCGGCGCGGGTGGCGACTTCGGATCCGACCTTGTAGGTGGCTTCGAGATCGTCGATGGCCTTGTCGAAGCCTTCGGGCAGCTTGCCGGCCTTGATGCGGTCGTACAGCGCGGCCTTGTCGGGGTTGGCCTTGCGCCAGGCTTCGTACTTGACGTTCCAGGCCTCATGGGCGGCCTTGCCTCGCTCGGCGACCTTGCGGGCGTGGGCCAGCGCCTCCTCGTCCACTTCGAAGGTCTTGTTCGGGTCGAAGCCGAGGATCTTCTTCAGTCCGGCGATGGCTTCGGCGCCGAGCAGCGCGCCGTGGGAGGAGGGGTCGTTGGTCTTGCCGGGGGTCGGCCATGCGATCAGCGTGTCGACCTTGATGAACTTCGGGCGGTCGGTGACCTGCTCGGCCTTGTGCAGGGCGGCGGCCAGCGCCTCGACGTCCTCCTTGTAGGAGCCGTCGGGCTGGATGAAGCTCACTTCGTCGGTGTACCAGCCGTAGGCTTCGTAGCGCTTGAGCACGTCCTCGGCGAAGGCGATCTGCGTTTCGCCTTCGATCTGGATGTGGTTGGCGTCGAAGATCACGGTGAGGTTGCCGAGCTTCTGGTTGCCCGCGAGTGAGCTGGCTTCGCCGGAGACGCCTTCCTCGACGTCGCCTTCGCCGCAGATCACCCAGATGTTGTGGTCGAACGGCGACTCGCCGGCGGGGGCGTCGGGGTCGAGCAGTCCGCGCTGGTAGCGCTGGCCGTAGGCGAATCCGACGGCGGAGGCCACGCCTTGGCCGAGCGGGCCGGTGGTGATCTCCAGTCCGGGGGTCAGACCGTATTCGGGGTGGCCCGGGGTGCGGGTGTCGGCGCCGCCGCGGAAGTACTTGATGTCGTCGAGGGTGAGGTATCCGGCGTAGTAGAGCTGTACGTACTGGGTGAGCGAGGCGTGGCCGCCGGAGAGGATGAAGCGGTCGCGGCCGGGCCACTTCGGATCGGCCGGATCATGCTTCATGAAGTGCTGGTAGAGGGTGTAAGCGATCGGGGCGAGCGAGACCGCCGAACCGGGGTGGCCGTGTCCTGCGTGCTCGACCGCGTCGGCGGAAAGCGTCTTCGCCATCTTTACTGCGCGGTCATCCAACTGCGACCAAGTGAATTCGGCCATGGATTCTAACTTCCTTCCGGGTGGAACCAACGGTGAGGTTCGGCGTGTCTCGCCCTTCGTTGGGGAGGAACCACGCTGCCAGATCCGCCGGTTTGGCTTTGGTTTTCAACGGATGCGGCTCATTGCCTGTTCATCGCTTCGGTGCGGTGTCCGTGCCGTTCGAGTTGACAATTTCCTGCATCCGTATCTAATATATCACACGAATATCATTTGATATATCAGGAGGTCGGAGAAACCGACGATGGTTGCTCTCCCCTCTCCCCGATATCCATTGGCATTCGCAAAAGATGTAAAGACATTCGGAAGAGAAGATGTAACTTCACAAAGGAGTGTGTATGTCTGAGAAGAATCTTGCGATATACGACACGATCGAGCACGCCAAGGCCGTGCTTGACCGCCAGGAGGCCCCGCACGCCTCCAAGGCCGGCTGGCTGATGGTCACCGCCCTGCTGATCGAGTCCTGGGATATCTACTCGATGTCCTTCATCATGACCCACCTGAAGGACGTGTTCCATCCGAGCGCCGGCCTGCTGGGCTTTACCTCCGCCGGCACCCAGCTTGGCGCCATCGTGGGCGCCATCCTCGGTGGCTGGCTCACCGATAAGTTCGGCCGCCGCAACATCTTCATGGCGTCGATGACCATGTTCGCCGTCTGCGCCGTGGCTCAGGGCTGCGCACCCAGCATGGAAGTGCTGGCCGTCATCCGATGCATCGCCGGCATCCCGGTCGGCGCCGACGTCGCCAACGGCTTCACCTACATGATGGAGATCATGCCGAAGGGCAAGCGTGAGGTCATGGCCAACAGGTGGCAGTTCATGTTCTCGCTGGGCATCCTGTGCGCCATCTGCCTTGTCACCGCCTTCGAGCTCGGCTCCATGCACCCGAACGTGACCTGGCGTATCATCCTCGCCATCCCGGCCATCCCCGCAGTGCTCCTGCTCCTCGCCCGTCACAACCTCCCCGAGACCCCGACCTGGTACGTCGAGCACGGTCGCTTCGTCGAGGCCCGCAAGGTCGCCGCCGACTACTACGGCACCGACTGCCTGGCCGACGTCGTGCCGGACCACGACATGCAGCTGCCGCGCGTCACCTGGGGCGAAGCCGTCAAGGATCTGTTCGCCGACCCGTTCACCCGTCGCAGCACCATCTTCGCCTGGATCTCGAACTTCGTGCAGGCGCTTGAGAACTACTCCTTCTCCTTCTACCTGCCGACCATCCTCGCCGGCCTCGGCATCGCGACCCTGGTGCAGAACAACCTCGCCATGTTCGCCGTCTACTGCCTGGCCTCCGTCTCCGCCTTCGTCGGCCCGCTGCTGCTGAAGAAGATCGGCCACAAGGGCCTGAGCCAGTGGGGCTTCGGTCTGGTCGCCGTCGGCATCGTGATCTCCGTCGTCGGCATCTCCACCAACAACATGCTCATCATCATCGCCGGCTCCGGCGTGATGCTGTGGGGCCACTACTGGTCCTCCGAGTCCGGCCAGACGGTCGCCTCCCTGGTCGCCAAGCCGGCCTACCGTGGTGCCGCCTCCGGCATCGCCTACACCTTCGTCAAGCTCGCCTCGTTCGTCACGCTGTGGGTCTTCCCCACCCTGTTCGAGAACCTTGGCGTCGTCAAGGCCGATCTGATCGTGGTGATCTTCCCGGTCATCGCCTTCCTGGCCGCAACCTTCATCCTGCCTGAGGTCTTCGACCACGCGGTTTCCGCCGAATCCCTCAAGAAGGGAGGAGAGCTCAAGGACTGACGTTCCCATCCCGGCCGATCCGATTCATTTGCCAGACGGCGGATCGGCCCGGATCGGACCCGAATCAGCCCGAAACCGATCACCGAACATTTCCGGTCGGCCATGGTCAGCTGCCATCGACCGTCGGTCGTGCCGCTTGCCTTTCCTTCCGCGGCACGACCGGTCACGGCCGATCCCAGCCTGACCGACCGGCAACCATGGCGACAGCATCGTCGCCGTAAGCAACCAACCAACAGTCGTCACGCCAACCCGTTACGGCAACCAACATCACAGTTCTGCAAAGGAGCGAACATCAAAATGAGTGAGATCCCTACCATTGAAAGCATCAAGCTGACCCCGACCCGCGTCCCGCTGCCGGAAGGCCCGTGGGGCGATCAGATCCACCACGTGGAGAACATCGAGGTCGTGATCGCCGAGGTCACCGGCTCCAACGGCCTGACCGGCGTGGGCTTCAGCCACACCTCCGGCTGGTGCGGCGCCACCATCGCGCAGCTGGACGAGGAGATCATCCCCGACGTCATCGGACTGAAGGTCTCGCCGCAGGGACTCTGGCGTCGCTCCTACAAGTACATCCACGATGTCGGCGGCGCCGGCGTCACCACCCACGCCCTCTCCGCGCTCGACATCGCGTACTGGGACCTGCTCGCCAAGTCGCTCGACGTCTCGCTGTACGACCTGCTGGGCAAGGTGCGCGACCGCGTCCCGCTGTACGGCTCCGGCATCAACCTGAACCTGAGCATCGAGGAGGTCGTGGAGCAGGTCAAGCGCTGGAAGGCCGAAGGCTACATCTGCGCCAAGGTGAAGGTCGGCAAGCCCGACATCGAGGAGGACGTCGAGCGTCTGACCAAGATTCAGGAGGCCGTGCCCGGATTCCCGCTGGCCGTGGACGCCAACCAGGGCTGGACGCTGCCGGCCGCACTGCGCGCGTTCAAGAAGTTCGACCACCTCGACCTGCTGTGGATCGAGGAGCCGCTGCCGAGCGACGACATCGTCGGCCACAAGGTGCTGCGCGAGCGTGTGAACACCCCGATCGCCCTCGGTGAGAACACCTACACCCTCAACCAGTTCAACCAGCACTTCGAGCAGGGCTCCTGCGACTACGTGCAGGCCGATCTGGGCCGCGTCGGCGGCATCACCGGCTACCTCGACATCGCCGCGGCCGCCCGTGCGCACAACCTGCCGATGACCCCGCACTTCGTGATGGAGCTGAGCGCATCCCTGCTCTCCTGCATCCCGAACATCTACGCCTCCGAGATGACCGACGGCGGCACCTGGACTGCGCTGGGCATCTTCAAGCCGTCCGACAACATCAAGAACGGCTACTGGACCCCGCCGACCGCTCCGGGCCACGGCCTCGAGGTGAACTGGGACTACGTGAACGCCCACAAGTTCTGATTCAGCTCTGATTCGCCTGACGAGTTCTGGCAAATACCGACGCATAACGGATTTCCGGGTCGGCCGATTCGGCTGTTTTGGTTATTTTGGCTGAGTCGACCGGCTTGGAAAACCGTGCGCCACTCCCCTACTCCTCAATTTCTCCTGACACAAAATACCGTCATCGTATTTTCGGCCACGGAACCTTTCCTCCCTTTGGGTTCCGGGGCCGTTTTGTCGTTTTCGGAGGGCAACTGTTGTCAAATTGTTGCCCGGGCGATTGACAGTGAAATATCACATGCATATCATGTGTGATCGGAACGGGGGGACCGCTCCAAGCAACCTAGAGGAAGTGTGGCATTATGAAGTCTCAGAACAAGTTCGTCAAGGCCCTGAAGCGCATGTGGACGATGGAAGGCATGGATGAGTCTCCGGTCGACGCCGAGATCACCGGCCTCTCCGCCCGCATGAGCATGTGATTTTTCGGATCGGGCGGCCTTCGGTGGTCGGCCGATCACATGATCGTCGATCTTCGATCGCGATCCCCGCAACGCCGTCGGCATCCAATCCCACATCGGATGCCGACGGCGTTGTTGTATATGGAAGCTTATTCCTCGTAGAGATCTTCCGCGGTGACAAACGACATCCGTTTGTCACCTGCATGCCGATTTCTCGTGGATTCGGCAACGGAATTCTTCGTGAACAATGTCATCCATGCATCGTCGGTGTGGTATCCCTTTATGAGACCGGCTCGTCGGTGAAGTCGTGCGATGGCTTCGGATTCGTTGAATGAATTACGCCATTTGCATTCGCCGAACAATATGGCTTTGGCCGAGGGATCGGCGGCAATGACATCGATGTCCGTCTGTTCGCGTGCTATGGGGTCATTCCCCCACCATTTGCCGAACTGCGTGGCGATGAACGGCAATTCTCCGGCAGCGTTGCGGCGAATCAGCCACTGTTGGCATACCGTTTCGAATTGTTGTCCCACATAAGTATCGAATGCCGGGCCGAACGCGAGCTTCCTCGCCACGATCTCGCCGATGTTGCCCTCCAAAACGCTCATATTGCGGCCGACGAACCTGAACCAATAGGCGAAGAACGGGTCCGAGACGACGTACATGCCTTTTCTGGATTTACTTGGATCGTCGCCGAACGGTACTTTGCGGTCGATCAGTCGCAGTCCCACCAACGTTTTCAGATAGGCTCCGATGGAATCGGCGTCAACACCGGCATGTTCGGCGATGAGCTTCGGCGTGGCCTTGCCTCCCGCAATGGCCAGAAGAATCGAATAATAGGATGCCGGTTCGCGCAGCTCCTCGCGAAGAAGCATCATCGGTTCCTCTCTTAATACACCGAGGCTGTCGAACATCAGTCGCAGCACATTGGCTTCGAATCCGTCCCGTTCTCGTAATCGTGCGAGATAGTAGGGTGTTCCGCCGAACGCGGCATAAAAGAGGATTCGTTCCTGAGCGGGCGTGTTCGGAAGGAATTTCGCCGCGTCAGCATAGTCGAACGGCAACAGACGGATCTGCGCGGTACGGCGACCGTATAGCGGGCTTTTTCGTCCCAGTACGTTGTTCTCCATGAACCCTTCGTTACTGCCGGACAGGATCATTGTCATGTTGGTCTTGAGGAAACCATGATCGATCGCAATCTGCAGAATGGATGGCAGCGCTGGTTCCGCAGTGGCGGCGTACGGAAATTCATCGAATACGAAGACTATGCGTTTGTCGCTTTTCTCGGTCTGTTCCGCGACGAACGACAGTGCCTCTCTCCATCCTCCGAACGGTGGCGTTGATGCGGGCATGCCGAAGAATTCCATCACGGCACGGGAGAAATCCTCGAGATTCATTTTGGCGCTCTGCTGGATGGCGGTGAAGTACAGCGCCTGCTTGTCCTTGACGAACTCGTCGATCAGGGCAGTCTTCCCGACACGGCGTCGTCCGTACAACACCACCATTTCGAATGAATCGCTGGAGTACAGACGCTCCAGTGTCTTGAGTTCATGCTCTCGGGCTACAAACATGATCTGCCTCCGCTTTTCATCTGGTTAATAGGAGTTACCGATAGTCAATCATTAAGAGTGTTACGATTACCTTAATCAAGATTAAGGTAATCGTAACACTCTTATATGTATAGAGCGCAATGCATGGCAAACCGATCGTCGTAATGCAGCCTGCGCCCGGTTGCCGAAGGCGTGCGGGGTGATATCGGGCAAACTGATGGCAACAAAACGGCGTGGTTTTGCAAGATCGCCATATCCTATATCCAACCAATATACCGGTTAGATATCTCAAAGCGAATCAGGACTTTCAAGGAGGAAAGACCATGAGCGAGAGCACCACGCCGACTCAGCTCGCACCGGACAACCAGGCCGCCCAGCTCGCACCGGACAACCAGGCCGCCCAACCCGTATCGGACACCCAGCCCGCCGAAAGCACCACGCGACCCGGCTCCGCCCGTCCGAAGGCGAACGTCACCATCCAGTCCGACATCAACGAAGGACCCGCCGAGGCCGCGGCCGATCGACATCGATACGACGCCGCCAAGGTGCATGATCTGCTCAGCCGGATCGTGCAGGGATACGGTCTGAGCAAACGGGACGGCGACATCGTGGCCGACGTGCTCTCCTTCGCCGATCTGCACGGCATCGACTCCCACGGTGCCCAGCGATTCCAGCTCTACGACGCGCAGATGGGCAATAAGATCGACCCGAACGGCAAGGCCGAAGTGGTGGTCGACACCCCCGTCAGCACGATCATTGACGGGCATGGGCGCATGGGGCAGCTCAACGGCTACGATGCGATGACGATGACCATCGACAAGGCCAAGGCGACCGGCATGGCCATCGCCGCGGTCCGTCATTCCTGCCACTACGGCGCCGCCGGCTACTACGCCAACATGGCCGCCGAACAGGGGCTGATCGGCTTCTCCGTAACCAATACCGAGCCTGCCGTATACCCCCTGTACGCCAACGACGTATGGCTGGGCACCAATCCGATCGCCTGCGCCATCCCCACCCGCCCGCACACGTTCTACTTCGACGCCAGCACCTCCGTCGTGGCATACGGCAAGGTCGAGCTCTACTCCAAGCAGCGAAAGAACACCCCCGCCGCATGGGTGGTCGACCCGAACAATGATCCGATCCTCGACTCCACCGACGCGCTCGGCCGGCTGATGCGCTACGACAACGAAGCCGGTCTGCTCGCCACAGGCGGCAACAGCGAACTCACCGGCGGCCACAAGGGCTACGGATTCTCGGTATTGGTCGAGTTCTTCTCCGGCATCGTCTCCCAGGGCGCGACCACCGATCGCACGGCCATGGGTGATCCGGTCGAGGGCATCAGCCACGGGTTCATGGCGATCGATCCGCGGATCTTCGGCGACGCGGATACGATCATGCGCAACTTCTCCGACTACCTCGACGAAATCCGTCACCTGCACGCGGTGCCGGGCCGGCGCATCTACGTCCACGGCGACAAGGAGGCCGAGGCGTATGAGGATCGCATCGCCAACGGCGTGCCGATGTACCACAAGACCATCGTGGAACTGCGCCGTATCTGCGATCGGTTGGGAGTGGACTACACTGGCGTGATCGACTACTGATCGATTTGCCGATCGACCCCGATCGGCTGTCGATGGAACAGTGTGGTTGAACAGTGCGAAGGAAGACAATGGCAGGAAGCAAACGGGATCAGGCGTACGAGTATCTGCGCCGGCAGATCGTACTGTGCCGCATCAAGCCGGGGGAGCCCCTGGATGAGAAGCTGGCGGCACAGGAACTGGGATTCAGTCGGATGCCCGTGCGGGAGGCGGTGAACCGGCTCGCCGAAGAGCATCTGGTGAGCGTGTTCCCCTCCCGCGGCGTGATCGTCAATCAGATCTCCATTCCGGTTTTTCAGGAGATGCTCGACATCCGCATGCTCGTGGAACCGTATCTGCTGCACAAGTCCCTGCCGAATCTGGTGGCGGAGGATCTGCGCGGATTCCGCGACGTCATGACCGAGCGCATCGAGAACCCGCAGGTGGAGTCGGATTCCGTGGACGACGATTTCGACTACCGGTTCCACATGTACTTCGCAGAGAAGGCCGGCGGACGGTATCTGATTTCGATGATGTCCACGCTGATGACGCAGAGCCAGCGCATCCGATTCTTCGCCGCGGTCGCACCGCAGCGGCTGATCGAAGCGTATCGCGAGCATGTGGCGATCATCGACGCGGCGCTGGCCGGCGATCTGCAGGCCGGCACCGAGGCCATCATGACCCATCTGCGCAACACGCGCGAAGGATACGACCGTATCTACCATGCTCAGGAGCCGTATTTCCGCAACTGATCGCCGGACCGATCCCGTGTGATTGCTGCTATTCGGGCGGATATATCAGACGGGTATCAGCCGTTACCGGAATGGTGATTACGGAACGATCGGTATATATACAATGGAGCGTATGGCAGGAACGGGGAAAAAGAAGATCCGCAAGACGCCCGACGAGCGTAGGCGGGAGATCACCGAGACGGCGGCGCGGCTGATCAGCGAACGAGGGTTCAACGGCATTTCACTCAAGGACGTGGCCGACGAGGTCGGGATGAGCCAGCCCGGTCTGCTGCACTACATCGGCAACAAGGACGGTCTGCTCTCGCTGCTGATCACCGACATCTACGACACCAGCGGCACTCCGGACGATTTCCTCGAATCCGGACTGCCGGGCAGCGACCCGGAAGGACCGCTGTTCCCCGCATATCTGCGGTTTCTCGTGCGACATAACGCCCAGCGGCGGCAGATGGTGCAGCTGTACATGGTGCTGGAGGCCGAGGCGTTCAATCCCGATCATCCGCTGAACGACTACTTCCTGAACCGGCCGATGGAGGTCTGGGAGCATTATTCGAAATATCCGTGGAAGCTGCCGCCCGGCGTGGAATGGGATGTGCACATGCAGGCCGTCGTACGCATGGTGACCGAGGCGATGGACGGCATCCAGCTGCGGTGGCTGAGACTGCCGCCCATCGACTACTACGACGAATGGCTCGCCTTCGAACACGTCCTGTTCCCCTCGCCGGTTTGGGACGGGTATCGGTAGGCAGTCCTTTCGGGCTTCCCCTCGCTTCGCTTGACCACCCTCAGTCCGCCTGCCGGCGTCCAGCTCCCGACGTGTTGTGCGACGCGCGCCTGTGCAGGCGCACTGCTACGAACGATCGCCGATCGTTCGTCCAGCGGGAGCACGTACTTGGCCTTGCCTTCCCCTTGAGGGGAAGGTGGCCGGCGAAGCCGGTCGGATGAGGTGGCATGGACGATGGTGCGTTGGATCCACCTCATCAGTCTCGCTGCGCTCGACAGCTTCCCCTGCTAGGGGAAGCCCGTGCGCTTCGCCCGGTGGGAGCATGATGTTGTGCCCCCGCCGGCGGGGGCTGTCGGCAGAGCCGACTGGGGGTGGTCGAGTCCGCCATGTTCGAAGACAAACGGGGGTTTATCGCTCCTCAATACGCCCTAGTAAGCGATCATGAGGGTGCTGACCGAGGCGGCGGGCAGGTTCACCGTGATCTCACCGGAGCCTGAGGTGCGGACCGCGGCATCGACGTCCACCTTGCGGGAGCGGACGAGATCCGGCTGCTCGGCGGTGTTGACGTCGTGCGGATCATCGGCGGCCAGCGTGGTCATCGACGTCACCCGGGCCGTGGCCGGCAGCAGCAGCGACACGTCGGCGGCGTCGTGCATATGCGCGTTGGTCAGATTCACGGTGATCGTCCTGCTGGCTCCACCGGTCTCGTCGGTGCCACCGACGTTACCGGCATCCGCGCCGGACTTCGACGCGAACACGTACACCTGCCCATCCGCGGAATCCTGACGTGGCACATCCAACGCCACGGCGTCGCGATGCGCCTTGTACATCATGAACACGTCGTAGTTCGGCGTGAGCACGGTGTGCTCCCCGAAGGTGAGCACCAGCGAATTGAGCACGTTGATCGTCTGCGCGTTGCAGGCCATGGAGACCTTGTCACAGTTGCGCTGCAGCAGGTCGAGCGTGAGCGCGGTGGTGATCGCGTCGCGCATGGTCACCTGCTGCTTCAGCGCCGGCCGGGCGAAGAACGCGGGCTTGTGCCAGTTGCCCCACTCGCCGATGATGAGATCCACATGCTCCAGCTTGGAGTCCATGGCCACCTCCGGCTCATGGATCAGCGCCAGGCCGTTGTTCATGAGCCGCCACTGATCACGCAGAATGTCCTCCAGCTCGAGGCATCCCTCGATCACCGTCTTCCATCCCGCCTCATCGAACTCGGTGGGGGTGTCGGCGTCGTTGTCCACGTTCCAGTTGTAGAAGTGCAGATCGTAGCCGTTGATCGGCGGCTGACGGTACTCGGCCAGACGACGGAAGAACTCTTCGGTCCATGCCACGCGCTCGCGCGGCTTGTTGCCGTCCGGTCCGCAGGCAATCGCATACATCGGCGAGGGCTCGAACACGTCGGTGGTGAACTTCGGCATGGCCGAGGCGAAACGACGGTACTCGTCCATGTAGGTGGACGGGGTCATCGTGCCGCCGCCGGCCCACACCTCGTTGCCGATGCCCCAGTACTTCACGCCGTAGGGCCTCTCATGGCCGTTCGCCGCGCGTTCGCGGACCAGATCGGTGGGCTGCTCGCGGTTGCAGTACTCCATCCAGTCCTTCATCTCGGTCACGGTGCCGGAGAGCATGTTGATGTTGATCCACGGTTCGGCGCCGAGCATTTCGCACAGCCGCAGGAACTCGTCGGTGCCGAAGCTGTGGTCGTCGAGCTCGTAGGTGGCGAAGTTCTCGTTGAATGTGGTCCTGCGCTCGGACTGCGGTCCCACGCCGTCACGCCAGTGGTAGGTGTCGGCGTAGCAGCCGCCCGGCCAGCGGATCAGCGGCGGCTCCAGCGCACGCAGCGCGTCGAGCGTGGCCTTGCGGTAGCCGTCCTCGTTCTCGATGGGGGAGTCCTCGCCGACCCACAGTCCCTCGTCGATGCACTCGCCGAGGAATTCGATGAACTGTCCGTGCAGCTTGGGGTCGATGCGTCCGATTTCGCGATTCGGATCAATGACGATGCTCATGACGTGTTCCTTACTTGATCGGCTATTGCCGGTTACTTGACCTTCTTGATCAGCATGATGAAGATGCAGGCGATCACGACCATCACGATGGCGGTGGGGAACACCATGCCGTAGGAGCCGGTGTTGACCACGATGGCGGAGGTGACGATCGGGCCGACCATCTGGCCGAGGGTGGTGGCGATGTTCAGGATGCCGAGGTCCTTGCCGGCCTCCTCCTCGTTGGGCAGCACGTCGACGTTGAGGGCCTGGTCGACCGAGCCGTACATGCCGTAGCCGAAGCCGCCGATCGCGGAGAAGAGGATCATGCCCATCGGGCTGTGCATGAGCCACGGCAGGGCGTAGCCGACGGCGAGCAGCAGGCTGGCGATGACCACGGGCACCTTGCGGCGGCCGATCTTGTCGGAGATCGGGCCGGCGGAGAGCGCGGAGATCAGGGAGACGACCATCAGCACGATGCTCATGGTGGAGATGGTGACGGCGGAGTCCTTGGTGGACTGGCCGATGTAGTCCTGCAGGATGTACAGCTGGTAGTTGAGGATCATGTAGTAGCTGAACAGCAGCAGAGAGCGGCCGACGAACGCGAGCCAGAAGTCGCGGGCGCCCTTGATCGGCGGGCGGAAGGAGGCGATCAGGCTGCCGAAGTCGGCCTGGACGGCCGGCATGTCCTTGCTGGACTGCTCCTTCGGCCAGCAGATCACGGCGGCGATGCCGGAGATGCCCATGACGACGCCGGAGACGATGAAGCCGGGCAGCTGCATGGTGATGAACTGGGCGCCGACGATCTGGCCGAGGGCGGAGCCGAACAGGGTGCCGGCGGAGATGAACGCGCTCATGGTGCCGCGCATGTCTTCGGGCACGCGGTCGGAGAGGGAGGCGATGATCGGGGCGATCATCATGTTCAGGCCGACCATGGAGACGCAGTAGCTGATGCCGATGGTGGTGCCGTCGGGCAGGATGCCGATGAGGAACAGGGAGATGCCGGCGATGATGCCGCCGGAGGCGATCCACGGGGTGCGGCGGCCGAAGATCGAGCGGGTGCGGTCGGAGAGGTTGCCGACGATGAGGTTGGAGATCAGCGAGGCCAGTGCGGTGGCGGAGTTGAGCACGCCGAAGATGGCTTCCTTGCTGTCGGGGGCGATGTCGGTGAGTCGCTGGGGGAGCAGGACCGCGGCGACGACCTGCAGTGCGAGCATCCAGCAGAACGAGAAGATGAAGAACGCGATGCAGAAGCGCATCTTGTGGATCTTGGAAAGTGCCGTTGCGGGAGCGGCCGGCTGGGCCTGAGACATGGTGATCTCCTTGTGTTCTCTCTGTCATTACCACGGCCGCGCGGCATTGCGCGGTCGGAGTCGTCGGTCGGCGGCTGCGGAAGGAAGGGGCGGTCGCGACCTCGTGGGGTGAAAAGCTCGCCGTGGCTTTTCGTGGCTCTTATCTTATATCTTAAAAATATAAAATAAGAACACGGCGTGTCTTGGCGAACCGGACGACGGTGTTAGTCTTCTGGGAAGAAACGACGGACAGGGGGAGAGTCATGGTAGATGAGCAATCGGGATTTCGGCCGATCAACCGGCGTCGGCGTCTCTCCCCGGAAGCCCGACGGGCCCAGATCGCCGAGGCCGCGGCCGATCTGATCTCCCGATACGGGTCCTACGGATTCTCGATGCAGACGCTGGCCGACGCCGTGGGGCTGACCGTTCCCGGTCTCGCCCACTACGTCAGATCCCGCGAGGAACTGCTGACCCTGGTGATCGAGCGGTATTACGATGCCTCGGGGATCGTCCCCGAATACGTCATCGCCGAGCGGACGGATTCCGCGGATCGGGGGAGGTGGCGGGCGGCTTCCGATGATGAAAGCGACGTCCGATCGGATGTCGAAGGTCTGCTGAACTATCCGGCCTCGATGCGTCGTCTTGTGGAAAGCAACGCTCGTCGTCCACAGATGGTGAACCTGTTCATGCGGCTGTCCATCGAGGCGGCCGATCCGAACCATCCCGCGCATGATCTGTACGCTCGGCGGCACCGCAAGGTGTTGGCCGACATGATGGGCAAGCCTTGGAACCTGCCGCCGCAGTATCGGGATCCCGAAGCCATGCATGATCTCTTCGTCACGGTGTTCTTTGCCATGGACGGTGTGCAGGAGCAGTCCCTGACCAACCCCGACGAAACGATGCTCGACCTGTGGAGTCGCGCCGAACGAGTGCTGTTCCCCTCGCCGATCTGGGACGGGTATCGGTAGGCAGTCCTTTTGGGCTTCCCCTCGCTTCGCTTGACCACCCTCAGTCCGCCTACCGGCGTCCAGCTCCCGACGTGTTGTGCGACGCGCGCCTGTGCAGGCGCACTGCTACGAACGATCGCCGATCGTTCGTCCAGCGGGAGCACTGCTGCATTGGACTGCTCGCCTGAGTTCTAACGACGCCTCTGGCATTTTCCTTGCGGACTCGGTTTTGGGGACAAATCTTGGGCTTCCCCTGCTAGGGGAAGCCCGTGCGCTTCGCCCGGTGGGAGCATGATGTTGTGCCCCCGCCGGCGGGGGCTGTCGGCGGAGCCGACTGGGGGTGGTTGAATGCCACTGCGGTTGAATCTTCTCGCCTGTCGGCTCGCCTGAGTCCTAGCGACGCCTCGGGCGCTCTCTTTACGGGTTCATGGCGAGAATCTGCGTTATCTAATGAATTATTTATCGAAAAACGTGAGACGTTTTGTAATCTGGCAATCGATGAAATCCTTGATTTCCTGCCGATTGTTGCGATTGATAGCCGATCTTTCCGGTATGTCCCCGTATTGACAGGCCGAGTAACCGCACGGTATTATCTAATTATCTAACTGTTATTCGAAAACTGAATACCCAAGGCGAACAACTCGAAGGAGAGCTGATGAGCAAGAACACCGTTGACGACATCCTGTTCGGCGCCGCATACTACGACGAATACATGCCGAAGGGCGAGGATCGCGTCGAAACCGACATGCGGCTGATGAAGGACGCCGGCATCAACGTGATCCGCATCGCCGAATCGACGTGGAGCACCTGCGAACCCCAGCCGGGCGAATTCGACTTCTCCCACGTCGACCGCGCCCTCGACGCCGCGCACGCGGCCGGTATCAAGGTGATCGTCGGCACACCCACCTACGCCGTGCCCACCTGGCTGGTGAAGATGCACCCCGACGTGCTGGCTGTCACGCCCAACGGCCCGGGCAAGTACGGCGCCCGCCAGATCATGGACATCGTCAACCCCGCCTACCGCTTCTACGGTGAGCGCGTGATCCGCCGTCTGATCGCCCACGTCGCGAACCATCCCGCGGTCATCGGCTATCAGGTCGACAACGAGACCAAGTACTACGACTCCTGCTCCGCGGACATGCAGACCCTGTTCGTCAAGTATCTGCGAGGCAAGTTCAACGACGACCTGACCGAGCTCAACAATCACTTCGGCCTCGACTACTGGTCGAACCGCATCAACTCCTGGGAGGACTTCCCGGACGTCACCGCCTCGATCAACCAGTCGCTGCGCGGCGAATTCGACCGGTTCCGCCGTACCCAGGTGGCCGAGTTCCTTGCCTGGCAGGCCGACATCGTGCGCGAGTACGCCCGCGACGACCAGTTCGTGACTCAGAACTTCGACTTCGAGTGGCGCGGCTACTCCTACGGCGTACAGCCGGCCGTGAACCACTTCGAGGCGCAGACCGCCGTCAACATCGCCGGCGTGGACATCTACCACCCCACCGAGGACGAGCTGACCGGCAAGGAGATCGCGTTCGGCGGCGACATGACCCGCTCGATCAAGGACGGCGCCAACTACATCGTGCTGGAGACCGAGGCGCAGGGGCAGCACGGCTGGCTGCCGTTCCCCGGCCAGCTGCGTCTTCAGGCCTACTCCCACCTCGCGGGCGGCGCCGACGGCGTGATGTACTGGCACTGGCATTCGATCCACAACTCCTTCGAGACCTACTGGAAGGGCCTGCTGTCGCACGATCTGGAGCCGAATCCCACCTACGAGGAGGCCGGCGTGTTCGGCCGCGAGATCGCCGCGCCCGAGGTCGGCGGCCGTCTGCGTCATCTGAGGAAGCGCAACCGCGTGGCGATCATGGTGAACAACGAGTCGCTCAGCGCCCTGGAATGGTTCCGCATCGAAACCGGCTTCCCGGACGGCGTCGGCCCGAACTACAACGATGTGGTGCGTCGCGTGTACGACGCGCTGTTCGAGCTCAACGTGGAATGCGACTTCATCCCCGTCGACGCCCCGGCCCGCAAGCTCGCCCAGTACGAGATGATCGTGACCCCCGCGCTGTACTGCGCGCCCGAGTCCACGCTGGCGGCATTGCGCGGATTCGTCGAGGCCGGCGGTCATCTGGTCTCCACCCTGCGCTCGTTCGTCACCGACGACGAGGTGACCGTGTGGCACGACCGCGCCCCGCACATGCTCACCGACGTGTTCGGCCTGACCTACAACCAGTTCACCCGTCCGAAGAACGTGGGCCTCACGTTCGGCGAGGCGTTCGGCGGATCGGATGACCCCGCGCTGTCCGGAGCTCAGTCCGCTGTGCTGATCGAACTGCTCAAGCCCGCCGAGGGCACCGACGTGCTCGCCTCCTACGACCACTACGCGTGGAAGGACTATGCGGCGATCACCCGCCACGCGTTCGGCGCCGGTACCGCCGAGTGGATCGGCACGCTGCTCGACCCGGCGGTGATGAAGGCCGTGCTGCATGAGGCCGTGACCAGCGCCGGCATCGAGTCGGCCGGTCAGGGTCTGGCCGGTCAGGTGACCGTGCGGCAGGGTGTGAACGAACGCGGCGAGACCGTGACCTACCTGCTCAACTACTCCGCGCAGCCGGTCTCGATCTCCAGCCCGGTGGCCGGCGAGGTCGTGGTGGGCGGTCGGCAGATCGTCACCGCAGGCACGGCCGAGGACGATCTGACGGTCGGACCGGCCGCGGGCACCAGGGTCGAGATCGGCAACGCGATGACGATCGGACCGTGGAATCTGGTGGTCATCGCCGGCTGATCCGGCTGCCGGATCGTCCGGCTGCGGACCGGTGTCGGGGAGGATCCGATCGGACGGATCCTCCCCGGTCTATCGAATTATTACTCAGTAAGGCTCTCACTGTCGTTTAGACTGGATCCAGTCATCAAACGATAGTGAGAGCCTTCTCATTGCCTATATTTTCTGCCATTCTTGGCAACACGCCCGAAGTGGCGTCATGGTCGTTTGCGCTTTTGACAAACCAAACGGTTGGTTTTATCATAAAGTTATCTAACAACCGGTATATAGCTCACAAAGCCGTAGGGATACCGGTCGGAAGATAGGTCGATGACGACTGATTGGAAGGAAGAAAAGTAATGGCAACTGCAACCCTGTCCAAGGAAGAGCGCCTCGCCGCGCATTACGCGGCCATCGAGGCGGCCTCCAAGGATCCCACCCTTTCCCCCGCGACCGGCAAGCCGGTCTCCAAGGTGTCGCTGTTCCGCTTCGGCGCCGGATTCCTGATCTTCGGCATCCTGTGGATGAGCGGTCTGGGCATCGTCTCCGCGGTGCTGCTCCCCGAGCACTACAAGGCCATCGAAGGTGCCGACCCCGAGGCCCTGGTCGGCATCGTCAACGCGTTCACCGCCGTCGCCTCGCTGGTCTCCAACCTGCTGTTCGGCAACTTCTCCGACCGTTCCCGTTCCCGCTTCGGCCGTCGTACCCCGTGGATCGTGTTCGGCGCCGTGCTCGGCGGCGTGACCCTGTTCCTCACCGGCACCACGCATAACGCCGTACTGCTCACCATCTTCTACTGCGCCTGCATGTTCGGCCTGAACTGCATGATCGCCCCGATGGTCGCCATCCTCTCCGACCGCGTGCCCTCCGGCGTGCGCGGCACCATGTCCGCCTTCTACGGCGCCGGCGCCACCATCGGCGCCCCGATCGGCACCATGATCGGCGCCATCTTCATCACCAACCTCATCCCCGGCTTCGCCGTGGCCGGCGTGCTCATGTTCCTCGGCGGTCTCGTCTCCGTGCTCATCATCCCGAAGGAAGCCCCCGCCGACTTCCTGCCGAAGGACGAAGGCTCCTTCAAGGACGTGCTGATGAGCTTCCGCCCGCCGAAGTTCGCCACCGCCCACGACTTCTACAAGGCATTCGTCGGCCGCTTCTGCATGCTCATCAGCTACCAGATGATCAACGTCTACCAGCTGTACATCATCCAGAACTACATCGGACAGAGCGTCAAGCAGTCCGCCGTCACCATCTCCGTGGTCTCCTCCATCATCATGGTCGTCTCCCTGGTCGGCTCCTTCATCTCCGGTCCGCTCTCTGACTTCATCGGCCGCCGTAAGGTCCCGGTCATCGTGGCCTCCGTCCTCTTCGCGATCGGCATCGCCATGCCGTGGATCTTCCCCTCCTCGATGGGCATGTACCTCTTCGCCGGCATCGCCGGTCTGGGCTACGCGGTCTACTCCGCGGTCGACCAGGCCCTGCTCGTCGACGTGCTGCCGAACAAGGAGGAGGCCGGCAAGGATCTGGGCATCCTGAACCTCGCCACCACCCTCGGCCAGATGTGCGGCCCGATCCTGATGTCCGCCATCGTGGTGAACCTCGGCTACTCCTTCGCCTTCCCGGTCTCCATCGCGCTGGCCATCATCGGCTGCTTCTTCATCCAGATCATCAAGGGCGTCAAGTAACACCTGACCAGACCCTGACCTTTCCCGGTCCGTTCGGACCTCGGATTCCCGCCGGCGGAAGCTCAATCCTTTCCCCTCCGCTTCCGCCGGCCTTCTCCATACCGCTTTTCACCCCTAAGTCATACTGCCGGACGCACTGCCGGTCACACCACCAAAGGAGCACAACATGACCACATGGATCGCAACGACGCAAACCGATAAGCTGGTCGACCGCACCGCCGACGTCAAGGCCACCGGCGCGGTCTCCTCCGCTGACCTGCAGCTCGACGGCAAGGAGTACCAGGCCCTGCGCGGCTTCGGCGGTTGCTTCAACGAACTCGGCTGGCTGCCCCTGCAAACCGTGACCGAAGAGGAGCGCGCGCAGATCATCAAGGAGCTGTTCAGCCCCGACGAGATGAACTTCACCTTCAACCGCGCCCCCGTC
Organism: Bifidobacterium simiarum; assembly: GCF_002802905.1. Classification (GTDB taxonomy): domain Bacteria; phylum Actinomycetota; class Actinomycetes; order Actinomycetales; family Bifidobacteriaceae; genus Galliscardovia; species Galliscardovia simiarum. Next base: position 24,395 of record NZ_PEBK01000012.1, on the reverse strand, counting down.
GGCGCCAACGACTTCGCCGACCACTGGTACAGCTACAACGAGACCGAGGGCGATTATGAGATGGAGCACTTCTCCGTTGCCCGCGATGAGGAGACGCTGATCCCCTACATCCACAGCGCCCAGAAGTGGCAGCCCGACATGCAGCTGTTCTCCAGCCCGTGGTCCCCGCCCACCTGGATGAAGAAGCCGAAGGCCTACAACTACGGCCGTCTCGTCGACACCCCGGAGAACCTCACCGCCTACGCGAAGTACTTCGTCAAGTACATTCAGGCCTACGCCGAGCACGGCATCGACGTCACCCAGCTGCATGTGCAGAACGAGGTGTTCGCCGACCAGAAGTTCCCCAGCTGCCTGTGGACCTCCGACCTGCTCAAGACCTTCATCCGCGACTACCTCGGCCCCGCCTTCGAGGAGGCCGGACTCGACACCGACATCTGGCTGGGTACGCTCAACGGCCCGGAGGACATGGCCTTCACCGGCGGCTACGGCATGAAGCTCGACAACTACAACCGCTTCGTCGACAACATCCTCTTCGACGAGAACGCCCGCAAGTACATCAAGGGCATCGCCTACCAATGGGCCGGCCGTGACGCCATCCAGCGTACCCACAAATCCTGGCCCGAAATCGAACTGATCCAGTCCGAATCCGAGTGCGGCAACGGCGAGAACAGCTGGGAGTACGCCGAGTACGTGTTCCACCTGATCAACCACTACCTGCGCAACGGCGCCACCGCCTACACCTACTGGAACATGATCCTCGACGATCAGGATTCCACCTGGGGCTGGTGGCAGAACTCGCTGTTCACCATCACCGCCGATACGCACGAGATCCGACGCAACCCCGAATACTACGTGATGCGTCACTTCTCGCAGTACGTGCGACCCGGCGCCAAGGTGCTCGGCACCACCGGCCACTTCAACTCGATGGGCATCGCCTTCCGCAACCCGGACGGCTCGGTCGTCGTGGCCGTGCAGAACGCCCTCGACTACGAGATGCCGTTCTCGTTCGCCGACCCGGAGAACCCCGAGCGCAGCGTGAGCGTCACCCTCGACCCGCGCTCCTTCAATACCTTCGTGCTGTAAGGACGAACGTGCTGTAAGGGGTACATAGAGTTTTTGCAGTCTTACCTCTGAATTGGTTGCAGTTGGGCGGCCGGTTCCTGCTTCGCGCAGGGCCGGCCGCCTTTTTCGTGTTGGAGGATGTCTTGCCTGAAGGTGGCCGGCGAAGCCGGTCGGATGAGGTGGCAATGCGTTGTTCGACCACCCTCAGTCCGCCTACGGCGTCCAGCTCCCGCCGGCGGGAGCATGATAGGCCCCGCTGGATGAACAGTCCGGTGGACTGTTCATGGCAGTGCGCCCCTGCGGGCGCGCGTCGCACAAGATGTCGGGGGCTGGCGGCGGAGCCGACTGGGGGTGGTCGAGCGACGCTTGTGTCGGGAATGATCAAACCGCCCTTGACCCAAACGCCATCGGCGTAAGGTCGGACGGGACGGGATCGTCCTGAGGAAACGGAGAGGATCATGACCTATACGCAGGCACTGCTGGGATTCGCGCTGGTCGCCGGGGCGATGGCTCTGGTCCCCGGACTCGACATGATGATGGTGCTGCACGAGACCATCAACACCTCACGGTCGCGTGGTCTCGTCGCGGTGTGGGGTATCTCTCTGGGCGTGCTGGTGTGGGCGGTGGCCGCGGCTGCCGGTCTGGCCGCACTGATCAAGGCGTTTCCCATGGCCTACGATGCGATCCGGATCGTCGGGGGGATCTACCTGTGCTATCTGGCGTTCAGCATGGCCCGGAAGAAGCGAGATGGTCGCAGACACGATGGCCAGACCGATGGTGGCTCCACTGACGAGGTCGCCGACGACACCTCGTCAGTCACGTCTGAGACGCGACGGCTTCCCCTCGAGGGGAAGCCCGGGGCTGCCGGAATGATGGGAATGCTACGTCGATCAGCGTTCAGAGACTGCGCGGAATCGTTCGTCCGTGGCTTCCTCACCGACTTCTTCAATCCCAAGATCGGCGTCTTCTACATCGCCGTCATCCCGCAGTTCCTGGTCCCCGGCATCGGCAATCTGGAGATGGGCGTTTCGCTCGGCCTCGTCCACTTCACGGAGAGCGTGCTCGTGCTTACCTCGGTGTGCCTCGCCGCCTCGTACTTCGCGTCGCGGCTGCATAATGAGCGCTCGCAGCGGATCCTCGGTCTTGTCTCCGGCGGCATCATGGCCCTGCTCGGTGGCCTCACCATCGCCGATGTGGTCAGATCCCGGATCTAGTCGGTCTGCGGAGCCGGATGACCTACGGGAACCGGATGGTCTACGGGAACCGGGTCGTCCGGCAAAGTCATTCGGGACGGGTCATTCGGGGTGAGCCCCCGGGGTAATGTGGCAGTAAACGGCGGTAACGGTGCTGTCAAAGTCGTGAAGGGGAGTGAGCGATGTCTGGGAATAGGGGACGTGGAGTCGGCGGCGTACTGGCATGGATCGTCTATATGGTGGTGATCGTGGCTCTGGTGGTGAGTCTCAAGTCCATTGCCGGAATGCCCGCCGCGGATCAGGCTCATCTTCTCCTTGGCCGATGGACGTGGCTGGTGCCGTGGGTTGCGACGGGGGCGGTGCTGCCGGTGTTCGTGTGGCTGTCGCGCGGGTATTCGAAGGTCTTCGTCGTCCTGACCGCGATGGTCTACGTGATCGCGTGGCTGGCCCTGGGCATGAAATGCGCGGGCATCAGCGAAATCGGCATGGTCGACGTGACGATGATCGATCGGATCAGCGACGTCCTCAACATCGTGGCGTTGGCGGCGCTGTGCGGGACGGCGGTGAAGGGGAGTGGCTCGCGGTCCTAGGTGTCTTGGTCCCTAGGCATTCCGGGTCCTAGGCATCCAGAAAATGGCGGGGAAAAATTCGGGGAGAAACGGCAGAAGAAATAGCTGGGGCGTGCGATGTCCGATCGAGGTGACGTCGCACGCCCCTGTACTGTGTTGCCGACTACTCCTTGCCGCCGAAGGCACCCTTGAAGGGGTCGTCGGCGCCGTCGAAGACGGGCTTCTCGGTGAGGGGGTACAGCTCGTCGAGCGTGTAGGTCTTGTACTCGGTGGGGCTCTTGGCGAGGATGATCTGGAAGTCGCGCTCGCAGAACTCGCACAGGAACTCACGGCACATGCCACACGGCGAACAGTAGGCGGTCAGCGGGCCCTTGGCTGAGCCCACCACCACGATGCGGGTGAATTCGTGATGGCCTTCGGAAACGGCCTTGGCGCAGGCGGTGCGTTCGGCGCAGATGGTGGGGGCGAAACCCATGTTCTCGATGTTGCAGCCGGTGTACACCGTGCCGTCGGTGGCCTCCAGTGCGGCGCCCACGCAGAAGTGGGAGTAGGGGGAGTAGGAGCGCTCGCGCGCTTCGATGGCCTTGGTGATGAGTTCTTCGGTGCTGGTCATGATGCTCCTTCGCATTGGTTTAACGCTTTACCAAAGGAAATTGTAGCAGCGTCATGGCCCGTCGAGTTCACTCTTTGCGCCTCTCCTCAAAGAGTGAATTGATTTTGGCGATATGCGGATAGGTTGAGCGCCATTGCTATGAGTATGAGCGGATTTTCAGTTCACTCTTTTTCTAGGCTCGAAAAGAGTGAACTAAAAACCGTCATCCACTCAGCGATACCCCTCCCACAGCGGCATCGGGAACAACACGTCCTCGCACTGCGCCCACATGGTCTGGAAATCCTGACCGGGCTTGCGCAGCCAGCGCAGCTGCACGCCGTCCATCATGCTGAATCCGGCCAGCATCACCTCGGCCGGATCAATGCCCTCCGGCACCGCCCAGTTCACCTTCATGGCCTGCTCCACGCCGTCGCGCTCGCGCTGGGCGAAGTAGTCGTGGGCGGGGTGATTCGGGTCGAGGGCCTCGGCGCTCAGCGTGGAGAACATGTGCACGAGGTTCGGGCGCTTGGCGTTGATCGCCACGTTCGCGCGGAACATCGCGGCGATCAGAGGCCGCGGCTGGTTGGCGCATTCGCGTAGCAGCTCGTTGGTCTCCTGATCGTACATTTCGGTGAGCACCAGACGCAGCAGCCCCTCCTTGCTGCCGACGTAATGCAGCACGCCGGCCTTGGTGAGCCCGACGCTGGTGGCGATCTTCTGCAGCGACGTGCCGTAGTAGCCGAGCGTGCCGAAGTGCTCGACGGCCGCGTTGAGGATTCGCGTGCGGCGGTCGATCTGCTCTTCGGGGGCTTCCGAAGCGGAAACGGCCGAGGCGGCCGAGACGGTGGCCTTGCGGCTGTGACCTGCGGAGCGGCCCGTGCCGCGTTCTGCAGTGCGGCCGGTGGCGCGGCCTGCGGCGGGGGAGGTGCGGCCGGAACGAGTGGTCTTGTCGGCGGTGTGCCTGTTCGCTGCCATGATGGGTTTCGCGTGCCTTTCATTCCATTTGCCTTCGGTCCGCAGACCGGATGCGAAATGCAAAAAATAACCCCACTATTGTAGCCATACCTTTCGGTTGGTAACCGTCGCTTTCGGAAAATTCGGGTGGGGAGGAAAAGGGGACGGGATAAAGACCGCGACAAGGGGATGAGCGGGAAGATCAGGTTGGTCGGTCGGGTCGGTCGGACTGGGGCGGGCCGGATTGGTCGGACCGGTCAGAATGGTCGGTCCAGATATCCTTCAAAGCCCCCTTGGTAGCGTGTCGCCATCGAATGCATGGTAGATTAGAGCCAACCGACCGGTTGGTATAGGGTGTCAGAGATGAGATCCGGCTGATCGGAAGGTCCGTCATCAAGGCATTGCAGCCGACGATGACCGCAGACGCACAGCCCTAAGGAACAGCCCCAACAAGGACGGCGCTGACCGGCATCATCGACCGGTACGGCACCGGCAGACGCGCGGACACGGCCGCGCAGAAAACGAGGACAGCATGAGCGAGAACACCTACCCCTCCGTCAACGATCTCACGCTGGAAGAGAAGGCCAGCCTGACCTCGGGCGGCGACGCCTGGCATCTGCAGGGCGTCGAGTCCAAGGGCATCCCCGGCTACATGATCACCGACGGCCCCCACGGACTGCGTAAGTCCCTCGCCGTCGACACCGGCTCCACCGATCTCAACGACTCCGTTCCCGCCACCTGCTTCCCGCCCGCCGCGGGCCTCTCCAGCTCCTGGAACCCCGAACTCACCCACAAGGTGGGCGAGGCCATGGCCGAGGAATGCATTCAGGAGAAGGTCGCCGTCATCCTCGGACCCGGCGTGAACATCAAGCGCAATCCGCTCGGCGGCCGCTGCTTCGAATACTGGTCCGAGGACCCGCTGCTGGCCGGCCATGAGGCGGCCGGACTGGTCGAAGGCGTCCAGTCCAAGGGCGTGGGCACCTCCCTCAAGCACTTCGCCGTGAACAATCAGGAGACCGACCGACTGCGCGTGGACGCCCGCGTCCCCCAGCGCGCCCTGCGGGAGATCTACTTCCCGGCCTTCGAATACATCGTCAAGAAGGCCCAGCCGTGGACGATCATGTGCTCGTACAACCGGATCAACGGCGTGCACTCCTCCCAGAACCACTGGCTGCTCACCGACGTGCTGCGTGGCGAATGGGGCTATCAGGGCATCGTGATGAGCGACTGGGGTGCCGCGCACGACCGCGTCGCCTCGCTGAACGCCGGCCTGAACCTCGAAATGCCGCCGAGCTTCACCGACGACAAGATCGTCTACGCCGCCCGAGACGGCCGCATCGCCCCCGAGCAGCTCGACCGCATGGCCCAGGGCATGATCGACCTGATCGACAAGACCCGCGCCGCCATGAGCATCGACGGCTACCGTTTCGACGTCGACGCCCACGACGAGGTCGCCCATCAGGCCGCCATCGAATCCATGGTGCTGCTCAAGAACGACGACGCCGTCCTGCCGCTGGCCCACGACGCCAAGGTCGCCGTGATCGGCGAGTTCGCCCGCACCCCGCGTTATCAGGGCGGCGGCTCCTCGCACATCACCCCCACCAAGATGACCGGCTTCCTCGACACGCTCGCCGCCCGCGGCATCGACGCCACGTTCGCCCCCGGATTCACCCTCGATCTCGAGGATCAGGATCCGGCGCTGACCGCCGAGGCCGTGGAGGCCGCCAAGGGCGCCGACGTGGTGCTGATGTTCCTCGGTCTGCCCGAGGCCGCGGAATCCGAGGGCTTCGACCGCGAGAACATCGACATGCCCGCCAAGCAGATCGACCTGCTCAAGGCCGTGGCCGCCGAGAACACGAACGTGGTCGTGGTGCTGTCGAACGGTTCGGTCGTCTCCGTGGCGCCGTGGGCCGAGAACGCCAAGGGCATTCTGGAATCCTGGCTGCTCGGTCAGGCCGGCGGCCCGGCGCTGGCCGACGTGATCTTCGGCGAGGTGAGCCCCTCCGGCAAACTGGCCCAGTCCATTCCGCTGAACATCCTGGACGATCCGAGCATGCTCAACTGGCCCGGTGAGGAAGGCCATGTGGACTACGGCGAGGGCGTGTTCGTCGGCTACCGCTACTACGACACCTACGGCAAGGCCGTGGACTACCCGTTCGGCTTCGGCCTCTCCTACGCCAGCTTCGCGATCTCCGACGTGACCGTCGGCAAGACCGGCGCGAACACCGCGTCCGTGACCGCCACGGTGACCAACACCTCCGACGTGGACGGCGCCGAGGTCGTGCAGGTGTACGTCGCGCCCGGCAAGGCCGACGTGGCCCGGCCGGTCCACGAGCTCAAGGGCTTCGCGAAGGTCTTCCTGACCGCCGGCGAATCGAAGACCGTGACCATCGACCTCGACGAGCGCGCCTTCGCCTACTGGTCCGAGAAGTTCAACGACTGGCACGTCGAGGCCGGCGAATACGGCATCGAGGTCGGCACCAGCTCCCGCGACATCGCGGCCACGGTCACCGTCGAGCTGGACGGTGACGGCAAGGCAATGCCGCTGGACGAGTGGAGCACCTTCGCCGAGTGGAAGTCCGACGAGATCGGTTCCGGCATCGTCGAGCAGATGAAGGCCAAGGGCGCGGCCGGCGAACTGCCGCAGCTGCCCGACAACGACATGATGAACATGTTCCTCGACTCCATGCCGATCAACAGCCTCACCACGCTGCTCGGCGAGCCCGGCAAGGCCGTCACCGCCTTCCTGCTCGACGAATACGGCAAGGCCGTGGCCGAGGTCTGATGCCCGACCTCCGTCGGGTCCCCGAAAACCCCGCCTCACGACACCCGGATCATGGGGCGGGGTTTTGTTTCAGTGATATTATCTAATAGAAGGTAGATAGAAGCCTGTCGACCGGCGATGACCGCCGGCGGCATTCAATGAGGAAGGCAACGCCATGGCTGATACCGCAACCACCAATGATCTGCCCTACAAGAACCCCGATCTGCCGGTCGACGAGCGTATCGCCGATCTGCTCTCCCGCATGACGCTGGAGGAGAAGGTCGGACAGATGATGCAGCTCGACGCCCGCATGGGCAACCTCGACGAGCTGATCGTCGACAAGCACGTCGGCTCGATCCTGCACACCAGCCCCGACGATCTGCCCCGCGCGGTCGAAACCGTGAACACCAAGACCCGCCTCGGCATCCCGCTGGTGATCGGCGACGACTGCATCCACGGCTACTCGTTCTGGCCGGGAGCCACGATCTTCCCCGAACAGCTCGGCATGGCCGTCTCCTGGGATGCCGACAAGGTCGAGGCCGCGGCTCGCGCCACCGCCGAGGAGGTCTCTACCACCGGCGTGCATTGGACGTTCTCTCCGGTGCTGTGCATCGCCCGCGACACCCGCTGGGGTCGCGTCGGCGAAACGTTCGGCGAGGATCAGCATCTGATCGGCGAGATGGCCTCCGCGATGGTCAAGGGATATCAGGGCGGGGCCAAGGCGGGCGAGCCGCTGGGCAAGGACGCGATCCTCGCCACCGCCAAGCACTTCGCCGGTTACTCCGAAACCCAGGGAGGCCGCGACGCCTCCGAGGCCGACCTCTCCCACCGCAAGCTGGCGAGCTGGTTCCTCCAGCCGTTTGAGCGCGTGGCCAAGGAAGGCTGCGGCACGTTCATGCTCGGCTACGAATCCATCGAAGGCGTGCCGGTGACGTTCAACAAGTGGCTGCTGTCCGACATGCTGCGCGGCGCCTGGGGCTACAACGGCACGCTGATCACCGACTGGGACAACGTCGGCCGTTCCGTGTGGGAGCAGAAGGTGCAGCCCGACTACGTGCACGCCGCCGCGGCCGCGGTGAAGGCCGGCAACGATCTGGTCATGACCACTCCGCAGTTCTACGAGGGCGCGATCGAAGCGGTGAAGACCGGTCTGCTCGAGGAGTCGCTGCTCGACGAGGCCGTCTCCCGCATTCTGGCGCTGAAGTTCCGCCTCGGCCTGTTCGAGGATCCGCGTCTGCCCGACCCCGAGCGCATCAAGGCCGTGATCGGTTCGGCCGAGCACGCGCAGGTGAACCTCGACCTCACCCGCGAATCCGTGGCGCTGCTGCGCAACGACGGCGCCCTGCCGTTCGAGATCCCGGCCGCGGGCGGTGCCGCCGGGGCTTCGGCTTCCGCGAAGAAGATCGCCGTGATCGGACCGCTGGCCGATGACGCGCAGACCCAGCTCGGCGATTGGGCCGGCAACTCCGGTCAGGTGAACTGGATGCCGGACGGTCATCCGCGCGAGACGATCACCACCGTGCTCGACGGCTTCCGCGAGCTGGCTCCCGCCGATTGGGAGGTTACCTACTCCCGCGGCGCGAACATCGTGGACCTTGTGCCCGATCCGGAAGGCGAGACCTACCCGGACGGCCAGCCGCGTCCGAAGGTCGGTGTGCCGGCTCCGGTCGATCAGGCCCTGCTTGACGAGGCCGTGGCCGCCGCCCGCGAATCCGATCTCGTCGTGGCCGTGGTCGGCGACGTGATCCAGCTGATCGGCGAGACCTGCTCCACCGGAACGCTGGAACTGCTCGGTGGCCAGAACGCGCTGCTCGAGGCATTGGCGAACGTGGCCGCCGAAACCGGCAAGCCGCTGGTCGTGGTGCTGATGAGCTCCAAGCCGCAGGTACTGCCGGACTGCGTGCTGGGGGAGCGGGCCGTGAACGGCGTGATCAAGCGCGAGGATTCGTTCCCCGCCGCCGACGCGCTGCTGTGGGCTCCGAGCCCGGGCATGAAGGGTGGCCAGGCGATCGCCGAGATCATCCTCGGCGTCACCGAGCCGAGCGGCCGTCTGCCGATCACCTTCCCGCGTCACGCCGGCCAGCTGCCGATGTACTACAACCAGATCCGTGGCCAGCATGGCAACCGGTACGCCGATCTGACGCAGGATCCGGCATTCGCGTTCGGTGAGGGTCTGGGCTACACCACCTTCGAATACGGCGACATCGAAATCGAGGGCGGCGATGCGCCGTTCTCCGCCGACGACGTGGTGCGTGCCACCGTGCCGGTGACGAACACCGGCGAACGCGCCGGCGTGGAAGTGGTGCAGGCGTACATCGGCGACATCGTCACTTCGGTGAGCTGGACCGATCGCGAGCTCAAGGCGTTCAAGCGAGTGGAGATCGCGCCGGGGGAGACCAAGCGCGTCGAGATCGAGATTCCGGTGTCGGCATGCACGATCGTGGACGCCGAGGTGAATCGCATCGTGGAGCCCGGCGAATTCGAGCTGCTGATCGGTCACTCGTCGCGTCGAGAGGATCTCAAGCGCGCCGTGTTTACCGTGAAGTAGGTGTGAAGTAGCGGTATTCACCGTGAAGTAACCGGCGAGCGAAAAACGGGGCTCCGGTTCGGGGAATGCGAGCATGTTCCCGGACCGGAGCCCCGTTTTTTTTGACCTATCTCCGTTCTTGGGGCACTTTTTGGGGGTCTGCGGACACCTATCTCCATTCTTTGGGGCTGTTGGCGACCGATACTTGAAGTACGGCCGTTGTGATTTCAAGGCTTATACATGGAATGCCGGCGAAAAAAGACCCTCAGAATACAGATAGGTGTCTGCAAGCGGCCAAATCCGCCCCAAGGAATGGAGATAGGTCGGGGCGGTGACTGAACTCGGCCTAGAGCTAGCGCAACCGGAGCGCCTGGCGCGACTTAGAACTTCGTGAGGTCGAGCACCATGCGGCCGCGGATCTTGCCGTCGTTCATCTCGTCGAAGATGTCGTTGATCTCCTCCGGGCGACGCATCTGGCAGCGCGGCACGACCTTGCCCTCAAGACCGAACTGGAACGCCTCGGCCAGATCCTTGCGGGTGCCGACGAGGGAGCCGGTCACCTGAATGCCGTTGAGCACGGTGCTGGGGATGTCGAGGTTCAGCGTGCCTTCGGGCACGGCGACCGCGGTGAGGCGTCCGCCCGCGCGCAGGGCCTTGGCCGCGTTGTTGTAGGCGGCAGCGGCCACGGCGGTCACCACCGCGGCGTGAACGCCTCCCACCTGCTCGGCCGCGAACTCGCCCAGATCGGTTTCGGCCGGATTCACCACCAGATCCGCGCCGAGCTCCTTGGCGAACTCCAGCTGACGATCGTTCACATCGGCGGCGATCACCTTCGCGCCGAACACATTCTTGGCATACTGCAGCGCCAGATTGCCCAGACCGCCGAGGCCGATGACCAGCAGCCACTCACCCGGCTTGATGCCGGAGGCCTTGACCGCGGAGTAGGTGGTCACGCCGGCGCAGGTGATGCTGCTGGCGGCGTCGGAGGGCAGGCCTTCGGGAACCTTCACCGCGTAGTCGGCGGTGACGATGCACTGCTGGGCCATGGCGCCGTCGACGGAGAATCCGGCGTTCTTCACGGTGCGACACAGGGTCTCGCGGCCGGTGATGCAGTACTCGCAGTGTCCGCAGCCCTCGAAGAACCATGCCACGCTGGCGCGGTCGCCCACCTTGAGCGAGGTGACGCCTTCGCCGACCTCGACCACGCGGCCGATGCCCTCATGGCCGAGGGTGACGCCGGAGACGTCGCCGAAGTCCTGATCCTTCACATGCATATCGGTGTGGCATACGCCGCAGCATTCCATTTCGAGTCGCGCCTCGCCGTAGCCGAGCGGGCGCAGCTCCTTCTCTACGATGGCGGCCTTCTTGTCCGGGGTTGCAACGATCGCCTTCATGGGTGAAACTCCTTTGTTCGGTGATGGTGGTTGTCGTTGGGTGTAGTGTCGGGGTTGGGGTGATGATGTTGGGTTGGTTATGGTTGTCGGTCGGCGGCTCCGGGTGGAGCAGCCGGTATGGATCGGGCGAAGTCGGGGGTTTCGGAATGGGCCACAATGTCCGTTCCTCGGCCGCGTCCCCGAACTGACGTCGGGTTTTGACTCCGTGGATACATGGTGTAATCTGGTTCGTAGATGGTTCTTGCTGTGCTTCATCGTTGAACCAAACCGTAGTAAACAATCTAGCCTGTCGAAACGGCGTTGTCAATCCGTCGGCTCGGCGTATGTCGCGTCGGGCTCCGAGGCATGGTTCGGGTCGTGGTGTCAAGGCGCTGTGCCGGACGTGCCCGAAACGACCACGATCGACATGACCACGATCGAAACGACCACGATCGAACGTTTCAGAACAGGACGGTGAATACAATGTGGGTAATCGAAGGGTGGATGCCGTAATTATCGTCCCCCCCCCCCATGCAAATGATCGAGAGGGCAGAGCCATGGTGAAGAGTGTGACGATCGCCGACGTCGCCGCGGAGGCGGGGGTGTCGACCAAGACGGTGTCGAATGTCATCAACCGCACCGGCCGTATGAGCGACGAGACCCGCGAGCGGGTCGAGGAGGTCATCAACCGACTGGGGTATCGCATCAACAAGTCGGCGCAGGCCCTGCGATCCGGAGCCACCAAACTGCTCGGCCTCGCCGTTCCCGGGTTCACTAATCCATTCTTCGGCCTGTTCTGCGACGAGGTCTCCAGCTATGCGCGCAGCAAGGGCTACGGCGTGGTGATCAGCACCTACGGCAACATGGACGAAGGTCTCGATGGTCTGATCGACGAAACCTACCACGTCAACGCGGACGGGTGGATCTTCCTCACCGACCGCCCGCTGAAGAAGCGCGGATCGGTGCTGCGGCAGTCGTATCCGGTGGTGCTCACCGGCGATTTCCCGGCGTTCGCGCAGGCGGATTCCGTGTCCATGCCCGACGCCGACGGCGCTGAATACGCGACGACCTGGCTGCTGGACCACGGCTGTAAGCGCGTGGCGTTCCTCGGTACGCCGCCGGACCTGTTCGGCAAGAAGGGCGTGGCCGACAAGGCCAAGCTGGAGGAAATGCTGGTGAAGCATGAGGGCAACATGAGCCTGCGCTTCCGCGGATACATCCGGGCTCTGCGGGAGAAGGGCATTGATCTCGACTGGGATCTGGTCGTGCCCTGCGACTTCATGGACCGCGAATCCGGCGAAGGGGCGATGGAGGCGCTGCTGGACCGCGGCGTGAAGGTGGACGGCGTGTTCTGCGCCAACGACATCATCGCGCTCGGGGCGATGTCGGTGCTGAAGCTGCGGCACATCTCGGTGCCGGATGAGATGCAGATGATCGGCTTCGATAACACCCGCGATTCCGGCCACTGCACGCCCTCGCTCACCACGATCGATCCGTTCGCCTGGCAGTACGCGCAGATGTCCGTGGACTGCCTGCTGCGGCGTATCGCCGGTGACAAGGAAAAGCCCGGCCTCTACACCACCGGCTTCCGCCTCGTCGAGCGCGGCTCCACCGTCAAGGCCTGACGATTAGGACTTAGAGCTTGCTGTGGTTCAGCGGCGGAACTGCATGCCTCGCTGCGGTCACCGCCTGACAATTGAGACGTATAGCCTGGTGTGGCTGGTGAACTTTGGTCTTGCCTTGGTTCTGGCGGCCTATGGTTCTGCCATGCGTGAGATGGTCATCGACCCTGATTGCTTTATCCTCACCTCATCAGTCAGCCTTGCGGCTGCCAGCTTCCCCTCAAGGGGAAGCCGATTGGGCAGCTTCCTGCAGCCTTCCCCTTGAGGGGAAGGTGGCCGACAAAGTCGGTCGGATGAGGTGACAAGCGGTCGTTCGGGGAACGGGATCGGGCATAGAGAAAGCCCTTCCGGGGAGGAATCGGAAGGGCTTTCTGGTATCAGGCGACCGGGAAGAAGGAAGGAAGGGAGTGCGATCGCCCGAAGATCGGGGTATCCGCGTCAGACGGTTTTGAAGTCGGGGACTTCGTTGGTCTCGATGCGGCGGCGGCGCTCCTTGTACAGCGGCAGGGGCTCGACGGGTTCGTCGTCGCGGAACCAGGCGTACGGGTCGGTCGAGGCGACCAGCGCGAAGTTCGCCCACGCGGTCAGGGAGCCGGAGCGGATCACGACCTTGGCCTTGGGCGCCCACTCGGCGATGAGCTCCTCGTGGGGCGCGGGGATGAACTCGGCGCCCGAGCCGGTGTAGATTTCCTGCACGTCCTTGTAGAGCGCGGGGTACTCGGTCTTGACCTCGGGGGCGAAGCGCACCTCCTCGACGAACATGTGCTGGCGCAGGACGCGCAGGATCTCGAGCACGTCGACCGTGCCGGCGGTCAGGCCGAGGTCGACGATGTTGGCGTCCTTGGGGATCGGGAAGCCCGCGTCGGTGACGAGCACGACGTCGGTGTGTCCCAGGGTGGCGAGGGCTCCGGCGAGCTTGGCGTTGAGGATCTTGTTGGGCTGCATGATTCACTCCTTCGTGAATGTGATTGGCCGATTGGCCATGAATGTGATTACTGGTACGGCCGGTATGACCGTAGGCCGGGTGGCGTGCAACGGATGTGCGATGGTGGTGCGCAGCGGTATGCGTCAGTGTGAATGCCGTGGAACACCATGGGAAACGGTGTGTGAAACACTCGATGTTTCACGTGAAACATCATCGCCGATAGACGTGAAACATCGAGATCGTGACGGATGAAGGACTGAGACCGGGCGTCTCTGCCGATCAGTCCTTATGGGCGAGGAAGTCGTCGACCTGTTTGCGGTTGTGGTACGAGGGGATAGTCTCCCATTCGGTGCAGCACAAGGCGCCCACGGCCGAGGCGAACCGGGCCGCGGCGGCCAGGTCGCCGTCCCCGTTCTGCTCGCCGAGCGCGACGCACAGGCCGGCGTTGAAGCTGTCGCCCGCGCCGTTGGAGTCGACCACGTCCACGCTGAAGGGCGGCACCTCGACCGAGGCGTCGCGGGTGAACACGCCCGCGCCCTTGTCGCCGAGGGTCATCACCACGGCACCCGCGCCGCGGTCCATGAGCATCGCGGCGATCTCCTCGTTGCCGATCGGATCGTCGGGGGCGAGACCGACGCACACGCGCGCCTCGGTCTCGTTCGGGGTGATGATGTCCACGTCGGACAGGTCCACGTCGGTCAGCGGCACGGCGGGCGCGGGGTTGAGCACGGTGGTCACGCCCTTCTCCTTGCAGCGCTTCATGGCGTGCAGGGCGGTGTCGAGCGGGATCTCAAGCTGGGCGAGGGCCACGTCGCAGCCGGCGAGGGAGTCGAGGTTCGCGTCGATGTCGGCGGGTGAGAACTCGCCGTTGGCGCCCATGTCGACGACGATGACGTTGCGGGCGTCCTTGTCCTTGACGATCAGGCCCACGCCGGTGGGCTGGGTGTCGGTGACGCGCACGCCGTCGGTGGCGATGCCCTCGTCGGCGAGCAGACGCTGGAACTCATGGCCGAAGTTGTCGTCGCCGACCACGCCCACGTAGGTGACGTCGGCGTCGAGGCGGGCGGCCTGGACGGCCATGTCGCTGCCCTTGCCGCCGTAGGTCTCGCGGTAGTCGCGGCCGATGAGGGTCTCGCCGGGCTGGGGGATGCGGTCGGCCGTCATCACCAATGCCTTGGCGTACGAGCCGATGATGCCGAGTTTCATGAGGATCAGCTCCTTTGCTGATGAAAATGAAAAAACGAAAGGATGAATGCGGGCACGGATGGTGCCCGGAATCAATGCGCACGAACGTCGGACGGCACGGCGCGATACGGGGAGGTGCGGGCGGTACGGACGAACGGTTGCGGATATGGCGATCGATGAGGATCGATACAGATGAATCAGGTCCCCCGCGAAGGTGCGGGGGACCCGTCAGAGAGAAGAGGAGATTGAGAACAAGGAAGGGGAAGATTTAGTAGGCGTTTTCGTCGCCGACCAGGCCGTCCACGATCTGGGTGGCGGAGCTGGTGCCCACGAGCTCGGCGCCGGCCTCGAACAGGGCCTTCATCTTCTCCAGGGAGTTGACCTTGCCGGAGACCTTGACGCGGGTGACGTCGTTGGCCGCGGCGGCCAGGATCTTCACGTCGTCCACGGTCGCGGCGCAGCCGCCCACGCCCCAGCCGGAGGAGTTCTTGATCCAGTCGATGCCGGAGGCCACGGCGATCTCGGAGGCCTTCTTCTTCAGGTCGTCGGTCAGGAAGCCGAACTCGAGCATGGCCTTGCAGCGCAGGCCCTCCTCGTGGGCGATGCGCACGATGGTGTTGAGCTCCTCGGCGTACTTGTCGACCTCGCCGCCGATCAGCAGGCCGGGGTTCGGCGGGAAGTCGAACTCCTGGGCGCCGGTCTTGGCCAGCTCGCGCAGGGCGGCGATCTTCATCGGCAGGGTGTCGTTGGCCTGCGGGAAGTTCAGGGTGGTGGCCACGGACACGTCGGTGCCCTTGAGGATCTCGGCGGCCAGATCACAGTAGCAGGGGGCGATCATCGCGGCGTCGAACCCGTACTCGGCGCAGGTCTCGACGTGCTTGATGACCTGCTCGCGGGTGAGGTTCGGGTTGACGTTGGTGTACTGGATCGCCTTGGCGATCTGCTTCTTGTCGTTGAAATCAATCATGGTTTCTTCTTTCCTGATAGTTGGTTGATTTTTTGATAGGTCTTCAGGAGAGCTCTGAGGAGCTCGGTTAAGTTCTTGATGATTCCTGTTTTGCTTCATCGTTGAACCAAACGGTACTATCATTTAAACCCGATCGTCGGAGAATGTCAAACTTCCGACACGCCGAACCGAATAATGGTGATATCGCCGCGGAGGCAGGGGAGCGCCCGGAGCGATGCGGGGCGAGTGCGGCACTGTGGAAAGGTCTTAGGAGAGAGAGCACCACAAAACAGGCCTGGTCGATATTTGGCGTCTTCGCCCGCTCCCAGCGCTTCAGCCTTTGAAGCAGAGCGGATTTCGGTATCAGCTCTGCAATATTCTCCGAAACGGAATCACCGGTGTTTTGTGGCATTGTCCTTCAGGCCGTCCGTCCGGTATCACCCCGAAAACACCATGGCGTGTCGGTGGTTTGACATTCCGGAAAAATAACGGTTTAATAAAAGTCACCGATGGTTCAACGATGAAGCAGAAGAAGAATCTTGGAGAACCGAAAACGAATTGAAATCGACTCTGACGTCGATTCGGATTCGAACCACTCTCCGAAGTTCACTCAGCAAGCCGTGTTCGCGCGGCCGTCCATAAGCATACCGCCAACAACAATCGTGACAACGTAGTTTTTCCGAACGCCAGGGAGGTTCGAGATGGGTTCCTATCGACTTGAGGTGCATGTCAGCCCGGCGGGCTCCCCGTACGGCGACGGCAGCAAGGACTATCCGACCCGCACGCTGGACGCGGCCCTCGCCATCGTCCGCAGACTGCGCGTGCGCACCCAACCCGTCACCGTGTGGATGCACGGCGGCGACTACGAACTCGAGCACACGCTGGAGCTCACCGCGGCCGACAGCGGCATCACCTTCGCCGCCTGGTCTGGCGACACCGGCGACACCGGCGCCGCACCCGAATCCGTCCGCGTCACCGGTGGCGAAACCATCAGCGACTGGCATGAGGACTCCATCGACGGCAATCCCGTCTGGGTGGCCGAGGTCAGCCCTTCGGCCGGCCGCACGCTGTACGTCAACGGCGAACGCGTACCCCGCCCCCGTCTTCCCCACGACGGCTACCTGCGCGTCGCCTCCCAGAAGGGCCTCGACGTCAACGCCGATCTCAACTCCACCCTGTTCAGCGGCGCCAGCGCCTTCACCTTCGACGCCTCCGCCTCCGAATACGCCGAGGAACTGGGCCGCATCAAGGCTTGGCCCGGCATGGAGGCCGTGATCCCGCACTTCTGGATCGAGGAGCGTCTGCCGATCAAGCACATCGATGCCGCCAGCGGTGAGATCACCTCCGACTACCAGACCATGCTGTGCCTCAAGGATGGCGACGGCGACGCCATGGCCCGCTTCTACCTCGACGGCGTGGCCGAGGAGCTCGGCAAGCACGAGCACGAGTGGCTGCTCGACCGCGACGGCCAGCTCGCCACCGACTTCCATCCCAACGGCTACGGCCGCAGCGTGGTGCTGTACGCGCCGGGAGCCGACGACGTCATCGACGACTTCACCGCCGTGATCCCTCGCGTCGGCCAGCTCGTCACCATCACCGGCAGCGCACCCGACGCCGCACCCGCATCCGCAACCGCCACCGCCGCGACCGCAACCGCCGGCCCCGACGCCATCGCCCACGACATCCACTTCGACAACGTGGCCTTCGCCTACGCCGACTGGTCCCAGGCCCCGGCCGCACGCCCGCCGTTCCAGATGCGCGAGGATCCGGTGCTCGACCCCGACGTGCTGTACGCCTCCGATCCGCAGGCCGCCTCCACCGTCCCCGGCTGCATCGGCCTCACCTTCGCCGAGGACTGCACCTTCACCGGCTGCTCGGTCGAACACGTCGCCGGCTACGCCATCCGCCTCGACCGCGGCGTCCGCGGCACGCTGATCTCCGGCTGCACGATGCGCGACCTCGGTGCCGGCGCCCTGGCCTGCGGCGGCGACCCGAACCCGCGCGACCCCGGCTTCAACACCTGCAACGAAATCAGCGACTGCACGATCAGCGACGGCGGCAAGGTCTACCCGCACGCCGTGGCCGTGCTCATGCGCCACGGTTCGCACAACACGGTGGCCCACAACGAGATCAGCCGCTTCCACTCGAGCGCCATCGCCTGCGGCTGGCGCTGGGACTATGGCGAGAACCACAGCACGTTCAACCGCATCGAGGGCAACCACATCCACCATCTCGGCGGCCCGAAGCTCGACTGGTTCGGCGCGATCTATACGCTCGGCGTCTCCCCGGGAACCGTGGTGAGGAACAACCTGATCCACGACGTCCGGGCCGCGCAGTTCGGCGGCTGGGGCATCCTCGTCGACCCGGCCACCTCGGGAATCGAGTTCAGCGGCAACGTGATCCACCACGTCTCCAGTGAGTGCCTGCACATCAAGACCGGCCTGAACAACATCGTCACCGGCAATCTGCTGGCCCACGGCGGCACCGGACAGATGTCCCTGGCCGTGCCGGAGGACCACACCGCGGCCGTGGTCATGCACAACGTGATCGTCGGCGACGGCACCCCGGCCTTCGCGGGCAGCCCCGGATCGGCAAGCGTGGCGGGCATCAACCTGCTGTCGGACGCCAACATGATCTGGGACGAGACCGACGGCGAACACGCCATGATCGCCGCGGACGGCACCCTCGCCAAGGACGCCGACGGCTCCGAACACTGGACCCGCACCGCCGATCAGGGCGAGGCTTGGGCGGCCAAGGGCAACGACGTGCATTCGGTCGTCGCCGATCCGCAGGTCTCCTTCAACGCCGACGGATCGGTCACCCTGCACGACGAGTCCGCATGGAAGGCGCAGGGCATCGCCCCGGTCTTCTCCGGCACGCAGGGTCCGCGCCCGATCGACCAGCGATAGACGCACCACAGCAACAGCAACCAACAGCAACCAACAGCAACCAAGGCATCAACCAAAGGCAGGCAATCATGAAGATCACGGGATACCGGTCCATCCACACCGTGCACAACTGGGGCCACCCCATCGGCGACGTCAACGGATCCATCGAATCCGGCGTCACCGAAGTGCCGATCCTCATCGTCGAGACTGACGAGGGCATCGAGGGCATCGGCCTCGGCGGGCACAACGGCATCGAACGCGTGTTCCCCGCCGTCGAAGGCGAGGATCCCCGCGCCGTGACCGCACTGTACGACCGAATGCTCGGCCAGGTGTTCAAGAGCGGCCACGCGGGCGAGGTGTTCGGCGCGATCGGCGTGCTCGACATGGCCCTGTGGGATCTCAAGGCCAAGATCGCCGGCGAACCGCTGTGGCGCACGCTCGGCGCTCGCGACCGGTTCGTCCCCGGATACGCCTCCTGCCTCGACGGCCCGGTCCCCGAAGCCGATCTGCCCGCCCTGTGGGGCGAGTGGGCCGACCGCGGATTCCACGCCGTGAAGGTCAAGGGCGGGGCCGACATGGACGCCGACCTGCGCAGGCTCCACCTCGCCGAGGAGGTCTTCGGCCGGGGACAGAAGGCCGAGATCTTCTTCGACGTCAACGAGTCGTGGAGCAGCGTGCAGGCCGTCCGCCGACTCAAGCGCATCGAACGCGAGATCGACCTCGCGTGGATCGAGGAGCCGGCCCGCCGCTGGGACGCCGACGGTCTGCGTCATGTGCGCGAGCACGTGGATACCCCGGTCGCGTCCGGCGAGAACCTGACAGGTCTGGAACAGTTCAAGCCGCTCATCGACGCCAAGGCCGTCGACGTGGTGCAGACCGGCAGCTGCTGGGGCATCACCCACGCCCTGCGAGTGGCCAACTACGCGTTCGCCAACCATCTGCCGTACAGCCCGGTCGGATACAACGCGAACCCGGTGGCCGCGGCCGCCGCCTCCATGCCGAACCACATGATCATCGAGATCCAGGCGCTCACCCCGCCGATCGGCATCACCAGCGACCAGACCATCGAAGACGGCGGCATCGTGCTCGGCGACGAGCCCGGTCTCGGCTACAGCGTCGACGAGCAGGCCATCGCCGAGGAACGCCGCGCCGGCACCTGGACGATCGCCGCCGGACCGCACGTCCGCCCGGCCAACGCCGGATTCCGCCTCTGACCGATCAGCCCGATCAGCCAGTCACCCGGTCGGCCGATTCGATCAGCCAGTCGATCCGATCAGCCGATCAGTCCCCAATACCCATCCCAACAACCGAACAACCGAAAACCGATCACAGACACCATCACATAACAAAGGAGTTACTCACATGGAAACCAGGAAGCTCGGCAACACCGGTCTCGAAGTCCCGATCCTCAGCGTTGGCGGCGCCCCGCTCGGCGGCGAATACGGCGAAGTCAATCAGGATCTCGTCAACGAGACCATCCAGGTGGCCTTCGAAAACGGCATGAACCTCATCGACACCTCGCCGTGGTACGGCCGTACCCAGTCCGAGAAGAACATCGGCGTCGGCCTCAAGGGCATCGACCGTTCCTCCTACATCATCACCACCAAGTGCGGCCGCTACGAGCCCGGCAAGTGGGACTTCTCCACCGAGCGCATCAAGCGCAGCATCCCGGAGAGCATGGAGCGCCTCGGCCTCGACTACATCGACGTGGTCGAGTGTCACGACATCGAATGGGGCGACATCCACCAGGTGATCGACGAGGCACTGCCCGTCCTGCGCGACTACAAGGAGCAGGGCATGATCGGCTTCATCGGCGTCACCGGCTACGACCTCGACCTGCTGGAGAAGGTCGCCGTCGAGGAGAAGCTCGACACCATGATGACCTACTGCAACTACGATCTGCAGAACCGCAGCCTGCTGCCCGTGGCCAAGCGACTGGCCGAAAAGGGCATCGGCGTGTTCAGCGACTCCCCGCTCTCCATGGGCGCCCTCACCGCCAAGGGAGCGCCGGACTGGCATCCCGCCGACCCCGCGTTCCTGCAGCGCGCCCAGGAAGTGGCCCAGCTGTGCCGCGACGCCGGCACCACCATCGAGCGCGTGGCCATGGAGTTCTCCGTGAACAACCCGGCCGACAGCGGCATCTCCACCACCGTGGTCGGATGCAGCAAGCCGCAGAACGTGCTGCGCAACGTCGCCGAGATCGGCATCCAGCCCGATCCCGAACTGCTCAAGCAGATCGAGGAGATGTTCGCCGACTGGCTCAACGTGAGCTGGGAAGGCCTCAAGCCCCCGAAGGCCGACGAGGACTGAGAGGACATCATGACCGATCAGACCACAGTCTCGCCCGCGACGGCGATCTGTTCGCCCGGCGAAGGCGAGCCGATCGAAATCGTGGACGGCCACGTCCACTTCTGGGACACCACCCGGCTGACCTACGACTGGCTGGCCGAGTGCGGCGACCTCAACGCGCCGATGCTGCCCGACCGTCTCCGCCACGAGATCGAAACCACCGAAACCTCGGTGCCGTTCCGCGTCAAGGGACTCGTGCAGGTGCAGGCCGACGCCGACCCGTCCGAGAACTTCGACGAGATCGCCTGGATCAAGGGCTTCCGCGACGAATACCCCTTCCTCGGCATGGTCGCCTACGCGGCTCTGGAAGACGGCGACGCCGTCGAGGAGACGCTGGCCAAGCTGGAAGCCGACCCGTTCGTCAAGGGCGTGCGCCGCAGCACCCAGAACGAGCCCGAGGACTACGTCCTGCAGCCCGGCTACCTCAAGGGCCTCGAACTGCTCGGCCGCCACGGACTGTCCGCCGACATCTGCGGCCGCGGATTCCAGCTGCCGAACGTCATCAAGGCCCTGCACGAACTGCGCGACCGCGGCGCCGACACCACGATCGTCCTCGACCACGCCGGCAAACCCCGCATCCCCGACTACCCGTTCGAGGACTGGGCCGCCAGCATGAAACAGCTCGCCGAGATCCCCGGAGTCTACTGCAAGCTCTCCGGACTGCTCGCCGAAGTGGCCGACGGCAAGTGGAGCGAGGAGCGGATCCGCCCGTACCTCGAAACCGCACTCGCCACGTTCGGCGAGGACCGCGTGCTGTTCAGTGGCGACTGGCCGATCGTCAAGTTCGTCAACGCCGAATACCGCGACTGGGTGGAAGTGGTGTACGCCACCGCCAGGCAGTCCGGTCCGGCCGCGGTGAAGAAGATCTTCGCCGACAACGCGATCCGCATCTACGGACTGTGACCTTGCGGTCCGTAATCGTACGGACCGTGATCTTACGGACCATGACCCCGTCGGCAACCCCGACGATCATCCGACAACGACCGCTTCCGCCAGCGTCGGCGGGAGCGGCCCCGACCCCAATCAGCAAAAAATCAGAGAACACATATTCAAAGGAGAATATCCATGTCCGCAGCAAACCCCCAGGGCGGTGGAGCCCCGCAGAAGGAAGTCAGCGTCAACGAGAAGGGCAAGCCGGTCTACAAGCTCGGCAAGGGCCTGTACTGGCGACTGATCTGGACCCTGTCCGGCAACTTCCTGTTCCTGCTCGCACTGTACAACGCCGTCATCTCGATCTTCCTGCCGAACCAGGTCGCCAACGTCGTCCAGGGTGACGCGGCGCAGAACACCATCGCGCTCGCATCCATCATGACGGTCTCCTCGTTCATCACGGTGTTCGTGCAGCCGCTCACCGGCGCATTCTCCGACCGTACCCGCTCCAAGATGGGCATGCGAACCCCGTACATCCTCGCCGGTTCGTTCATCGGCGGCTTCGCGATCTGTATGCTGGCTCCGCAGAGCTCCATGATCGGCATCGGCATCTGCTGGGTGATCGCCTCCGTCACGCTGAACATCATGAACGGCCCGCTGGCCACCATCCTCGCCGACCGCGTTCCCGAGGAGAATCGAGGCGTCGCCTCCGGCTACATCGGCGCAGCCCAGACCGGTGGCGGTACGCTCGGCATCATCGCCGCAGGCTGGTTCGCCAACCACACCCTCTCCGGCGGCTACCTGTTCTTCGGTATCGGCATCTTCGTGGTCTGCCTCATCTTCTGCCTGCTCAACCGTGAGCCGAACACCAAGCAGATGGACGTCGAGCCCTTCAACTGGAAGGAATTCTTCAAGGGCTTCTGGGTCTCCCCGAAGAAGAACCCGGACTTCGGCTGGGCCTTCATCGCCCGCTTCGTCATGTACCTCGGCTACCAGGGCGTGGTCGCCTACCAGCTGTACATCCTGCGCTACTACATCGGTCTTGACGACGCCTCCTCCAACACCATCGTCGGCGTGATGTCCACCATCCAGCTGTTCGCCCTGATCATCTCCTCCGTGGTCTGCGGCTACCTCTCCGACAAGTTCCAGGCCCGCAAGCCGTTCGTGTTCATCTCCTCCATCATCATGGCCGTCTCCTACGTGTTCCCGCTGTTCATGCGCACCGAAACCTCCATGCTCATCATGGCCGGCGTGCTCGGCATCGGCTACGGCTGCTACATGTCCATCGACATGGCCCTGATGACCCAGGTGCTCCCGGACAACGGCGAGAACGCCGGCAAGGACATGGGCGTGCTCACCATCGCCACCAACCTCCCGCAGATGCTGGTGCAGCCGCTGGTCGCCGTCCTGATCAGCATCTTCGCCTCCTACGGCTCGGTGTTCATCACCGCCATCATCCTGGTGCTCGCCAGCTCCTTCCTGATCCTGCCGATCAAGAAGGTCAAGTAAGGCCACCGGGAAGACGAAGGAGCATCGCATGGTCCGGGCCCGGCCGGGAGTTGGCTGGGGTTCGGACCGCAATCCCAACGCTTCCTCTGATTGGTTGCTATTCGGCAGGCCGGTGGTTTCGACTCCCGGTCTGCCGATTTCCATGATTTCGCCGGTTTTCGTGACAGACTGGGCAATGATCCGGTCAACGACGATAATCCGGTCGATGACGACAACGTACAAAAGGAGATTTTCATCATGACGGCACGATTCGAAGGCGTGTACTGCCCGTCGATCACCATCACCCACGACGATGGCACGCTCGATCTGGAACTGTGGGGCCAGCACCTCGATCATCTGGCCGAATCCGGGCTCAACGGCGTGCTGCTGTTCGGCAGCATCGGCGAGTTCTTCGCCTACCCGCTGGAGGTGAAGAAGCAGGCCGTCGAATTCGCGGTGAAGCGCGTGGCCGGCCGCATGGACGTGCTGGTCGGCGTCGGCGACACCAACCTGAGCAAGGTGATCGAATTCTCGAAGTACTGCGAGCAGGTCGGCGTGAACGCACTGGTCGCCGTAAGCCCGTACTACTTCGGACCGAGCGACGGGGCCGCCGAGCGTTACTTCGACGCGGTCGCCGAGGCCACCGACCTGCCCGTGATCCTCTACAACTTCCCCGACCGCACCGGCAGCGATCTCAACCCGGCGCTGGTGGCCCGACTGGCCGCCAAGCACGCGAACATCGTCGGCATCAAGGACACGGTCGACACGATCAGCCACACCCGCAAGGTGATCCGCGCGGTCCACGAGGTGAACCCCGATTTCGCCGTGCTCTCCGGATACGACGAGTACTACCTCGTCAACCGAGTCTCCGGCGGCGCCGGCGTGATCTGCGGACTGACCAACGTGGAGCCGGAAACGTACGTCAAGCTGCACCACGCCTACCAGACCGGCGACTACGCCACGGCGATCGAGGCCGCGAAGCGGGTCAGCCATCTGGAGGCCGTGTACGGCTGCGCCGATCTGTTCATCGCCGCGATCAAGGGTGCCGTGAAGGCCAAGGGTCTGCCGATCAGCACGCTGATCCGCGA
>NZ_PEBK01000011.1 GCF_002802905.1 Bifidobacterium simiarum | reverse complement strand
GGCTGGATGAGTCCGGTGCAATACCGCAAACACCTTGGACTGGCCGCCTAGCCATCCAAAAAAACATCCGCACCCCCTTCCGCCGTTTCTCCCGCGAAAAACGACCATAACGCACCGTAGGTTGCGGATGCCGGAGGTTTCGGCCCGTGAAGCTTACGTTTCTTGCGTTCAATACCGGATTCTTGCACTACTCAAATGTGATTTCCTGCTCACCTTCGGCATAGATGTCAATACGGTTTTCAATGGTGATGGTGTTGATGGTCCATCCCCACATCATGCACTGCCGTTTGAAATCCTCGATGCGGTTGCGTCCCTCCATCTCGCGTAGGGTTATAACCGTGCCGAAAGGCAGGGCTCGTGGTTTGTCGCTATCTTGGGGTTTCCAACGTTCCTTGGCTAGCACTGATATGCCCCAGAAACCTTGCGGAGTATAGGTCTTGCGTGCCGCGAAGCGGCTTTTCTCGATATCGAAGATGACCTTGGTATTATCCCACTTGCGATATCGTAGGCGGGCATTGCCTTCGAGAAGGTTGACGAATGCAAGTTCCGCCTGGATGTTGCCGTTGATTGATTCCACGGTCGGTTTGGCATCGGGGTGTCTTCTCAGTCGTGCCTCGGAGGGCGGCTTGACGCGCCCGAAATGCAGGTCCAACTCGGTCTTTGTGTAATCGACGCCTTGATGGCGATCGCATTGGGGAAAATAGCATAGTGTGGCGCGTGCCATGAACGGATGCCGGCCTTTGTTGTCGACTGGGACCGGCAATTGGAGTTGATAGGTCTCGTATCGTTCGGCGACTCCGGAAATCGTGAATCTGATTTCGTCATTCGGTGTTTGGAGAATATCGTCGATACGGATTGGCGGCACGCCAAATCCCTGTGTACGCCAGTCATCCTCGTCATGTGTCCGCCATGTCGTAGCGGCGTCGATAAGCAGTGCTTTGGCCGTTTGACGGGAGAATCCCATGATGTGGATCAGATAGGCGATCTTCCGGGTGATCCAGGGTGCAGCCAAGGAGGTTCCCTCCTCTTCAACGATGCCTCGCGGGGTCCATACCTTAATCCGACCATCCTTATCTCCGCCGTAGTAGGCGATATCGGGTTTACGGAAGAATTCAAGCACGGGGCCTCTTCTGGTGTATGAGGCGGGTTTACCGGAAGAATCGCAGGCATTGACCACTATCGAGTTGATGGAGTCCGCCGGAGATCCGATGCGCATCCGAGTGTCGTCGGGAACCTCTGTTGGCAGATTCGTGCCGGCGACAACGAACATCACGTCGTAGTCGAACTGGAGCCGATCCAATAGGGCAGCGATGGGGGAAACGAAGTTCCGTGAAATTTCTGTTTTTGAGCCCAAAGAAAGGTTCCAGACCTTGATGTCAAGATTCTCTTTGACGATGCTTTCGATTTGCTCCAGAATCGTCACCGGGCTGTTCACTCCGTCACGTGCCACGGTGAAATGACGGACGCGGAATCTGCCGCATCCATCATCGAGTTGGGGATTCAAAGTCGGTCCGTCCACGATAATAGAGGTGACAGCGGTGCCATGACGCATGTCTTCGTCTGAGAGCTTGTCTCTGGTAATGCTCCTGATGTGGCTTTCCATCGTCACCCATTCGGAGAAATACGCGGATTCGTCGAATCCGGTATCGATGACACCCACCGTTGGCTCGTTGGAGGGGGAGGGGATCAACGGTGCCTGACGTCGTGGAACCTGCGAATGGAACAGCGGCTCTTGCGAAAAATCGCCGATTACCGCGGACATGGAGACCAGATAGGGGGCCGATCGGCGGATGTGGTCAATGAGCGATTCGTTGTTGGCGACAAACGTCAATCGGTCGACGGTTTGATAGTCGGTGGGTGGGATTCCCAACCGTGTCATCATTTGATCGACCGTCAGGAGTCCTGTGTCAAAGAGTGTGATGAATGAACCGGTGGATGCGTCGTCCGTTAATCCTTGTGGCAGCGTGAATTCATTCACGTAATACGCATCCTTTACCACTTGCGCGAATCCGGTTTTGGTCAAACCATCTGGCATACACTGTTTGTTTCTGTTGAACTTGTCGAGCGGTATGGACTCCATCACCCCATTGAACCGTGTGTCGTCACGCAGATATCGGGCACATCGGCATAGAAGTTCCGCGGTGTCCTTAACAGTGTCTTTAGTCACGCAATACGTGATGACGTGCCGAGGAGACCCGTTGTGGTTGCGCTCGAACCTGGCTCCCACAACGGAACGATTGACTGGAACGTCCACCGACTGGCGAAGCAGTCGCAGCATACGATTGCTTTTTGCCACGACGTCGCGGTAATGGGCTTCTACAAGAACGTTGCTTCCAATCAGCGAATCTTTCGGCCACGAATCCAACAGTCGGCGCAGCTCATCGGCAAGCGACATGAGCTTGTCGGCTGAGACCGATTTTTCTCGTGGAATATGCGGAGGCCCACCGGCTGCGGTTCCTGTACGGCTTTCAAATGGCTTGCGCAGTTCCAGCAGTGTGTTCATCTCGTTCTATCCTCTCGCTGAAATCTTTCGCGCCGCTGTACTTTTCGCTACGCCGCTAAGCACTTCGATTTCCTTCAGGGTAAAGCCTTCCTTTCGTAGGGTCTCCGGGTCGTCCGGCTCTTTGCCGAGCGTGGAGATATAGAATCTGCGTAGATAGTCGGTGCCACTGTCGGGGGAACTGAAGGCAAGACTCGTACGGATGAGGTTCTTCATATCACCGGGATACGGCAACTGCGGCATGAGTGCGAGGATTTTTGTGAACAAGCGCTTATTGGGAATCGCATGTTCCAACTTGCCTACGTAATGCTGCATGAGGATTTCCGCAATCGTCTTGAGATCATCCTGTGTGTAGCGATTGAAGTCGACGATTGCGTCGAAACGACGTAGGAGCGCCGGATCGAATGACTCATATAGATTGGTGGTGGCAATGAGCGTCACATCTCGGTTGAGAGAATCCAGCCCCTTGAGCATGGCCGATGTGGCTCGTCCCATTTCGCGCACGTCATGTGAGTTCACCCGGTCCATAGCCAGTGTATCGATTTCATCGAACAGAATGATGACCTTGTCGGGATGGGCCAGCTCGTTGATCTGTTGGAACAAATTATCGATGTTCTTTGATGTATGCCCGAGGCGACTGTCGATGAGGATGCTGGTTTCTACCATGTATAGGTCGCGGGAGAGTATGCGGGCCATCTGCTTGGCCGATTCCGTCTTGCCGGTGCCGGGGGCGCCTTGGAACAGAAACCGGTTGACGCCCAGTGCATTGCCGACGGCGTTGATGATGCCGCGCAGGTCTTCTTGTATTGCGTTGGGCAGCGGAAGAGGCTCGTCATCCAACGTGAGCACGCGTATTGCATCGGGGACGGTATTGACGAATCCGCGGGACTGCGGACTAATTGCGTTGGCGTTGGACAGAAGTGCGTTCACATACTGGCCCAATGCCGCGTCACCGTTGGCCTGGAAGTCATTGGCGATTTGCCGGGCCTGCTGGAGAAAGCCGGCTTCGTTGCGGTCCATGTGGTATTTGATGAGATTCACCACATCGTTCTTCTTCATGAAGGGTCACTGATCCTTTGCCTGACGGTATGCCTTTCGCACATGATAATTACCGTAGACTTCAACGGCCTCATCGAGGGTTGGCATCAGGCTGTACCGCTTGTTTTCTTCGGGATTCCGGATAATGGCGTTATACAGAGATACCGCGAGTCCGGGGCTTTGCGTTTGATCGATAAGTTCGTCGTAGACTTCGCTGAGCCATGACAATTCATCCGCAGTGCATTGTGTGTCAATAAAGTGGACTGTTTCATCAACATTGCTTGTGCAAGCTGCGACCATATCTTTCCAAGCCTTTTCGACCATGATGTAGTCTTCGTCGATAGTCTGGGCGCGTTGTTGAATGGCCTGTCTGATGTTCGGGTTCATCGTTTTCCTTTCGTTCTTGGCTGATTTTCTGCCGGAAAGATGGTTTGAACCTGTCCGTTGCGTTTGATGATGCCGACTCGCACGCCTTTATAGGTTCCCCACCAGATGATGCCTTCCGGCCTGTTGCGATTGGATTTCAAGCCGCTTACATGCTCCCCGGCTTTGACGATGTCTCGTGTTGTCCAATTGCGAGGAAACCATAGCTGGCCTTCGCGTTCTCGTTTTTTCTTGGCGTAATGCCCCTCAACGTGGCCTTTGCGGACACCGTTGGAAAAGGTCTCGTCAATGACGTATCTGATACCTAAATTATCTAACAGATCAAGGTTGGCCTGACCATGTCCCCCGCTTTTCATTTTCTGGATTCGTCCTGTACGAGGATTATGTGTGAAGACCCCTTCGATACTGTGAATCAGTGCTTGGTGGTGTACTCGCTTGCTGCCGTCGGAAGTATAGTAGATTCCTGATTCACCGGTTCCCATAGCTACGTCCCTTCATACGATGCGTCCACGACGCGTATGTGCGGAATTCGGCGAGATTCCAGTACTTGCCGAAGATGATGGCAGGCATGGGGCCGTTGACGATGACACGTGACGGTTCCAGAATGTCCATCATGGCTTCAAGGCCTGCGCTGAGGTATGACATTCCTTTGCGGGAGGAGAGACATCCGACGGTGCTGATCGCAACCATGCTGCATTTCGCGATGCCAAGGAAACAGAACTCGAAGGTACGTTCATCTCCCCAGCGGATGTTGGGAGTGACGGGGAGACCTTGACGTTGCATGTAATGTCCGAGAAGGCGGTTGCGGTAGGTGTTGGCCTGCAGTACGGGTAATGGTGCGTCCCAATACAGTGAAAAATCAGGTGAGATGACTCCGTCGAATTCCTTCAGCTTTGGGATGTAGCGATCCGGATTCGCGGCTAGGGATCGGAAACGCCGATCGTTTTCGTAGAAGTGGATGAACGCATGCTTGTTTTTAACCGAGTTCCGTTTGTCGAAAGGAACAAGGTCCTTCGGCATTGGCACTGTCTCGGGCAGTGGCGTTATACAAGGGTATCCGTGATCCAGAGTTGCCCCTTGCAGCAGCCACGGTGCGAAGCCGTCGTCGGCGATATTGTCTCGCATGGTCATGATTATCACCACCTGACTTATGTATGGCTGTTCGGTGTGGTTTCCGGACAGCGCGGTTGCTTTCTGCGTCGAAAGTGCCATGATGGTGATTTGCGAGTGAGCATCATCATGGCTCATCCGACAGGTGCGCGAGGATGGTCCAGATCTTCGCGCACCTTTTCTCTATGTGATTATTCCCGGTAAGTCACCTTTCCGGGATCAGTGTCTTCGTTGTGAAGCCGCCTAAGAAAATTATCTAACGATTGGGAATAAGAATCAAAAAAGAATAGATGGCAACCTGCATTACGCTTGGAAATTCAGCGGGTCGTCGGCGTGTCGAATACAACGGGTGATTGAAGTATCGTCTGCTCGCGACAAAGTGGGCCGATTCCCCCGAATCCCACCGAATACATACGGACTCCAATCCGGACGCCGAAGCGTCCAACATTTCGTCCGCACCTCTTTCTCCCGTGAAAAACGACCATAACGCACCGTAGGTTGCGGATGCCGGAGGTTTCGGCCCGTGATGTATATGAGGGAATTGCCGAGCTTCCATCGCTTCTACAATGGGAGCCATGACCGAAGACAGGGATGGGTACGAAACGACGCGGAGCGGGGGCGAAGCAGGGCGTCGATCCACGCGGCGACGCATGCGCGGCCCCGACGCCATCGAGGTGCGCGGCGCCCGTGTGCACAATCTCAAGAACGTCGACATCGACATTCCACTGGGGGAGATGGTCGGCGTGGCCGGCGTCTCCGGGTCAGGCAAGTCGTCGCTGGCGTTGGGCGTGCTCTACGCCGAAGGCTCGAGGCGCTACCTCGAGGCCCTCTCCACGTACACTCGCCGCCGGCTCACCCAGGCCAGCCGTGCGCAGGTGGACGACGTGCGCCACGTACCCGCCGCCCTCGCCCTGCATCAGCGGCCGAGCGTGCCCGGCGTGCGCTCCACGTTCGGCACCATGACCGAACTGCTCAACAGCTTGAGGCTCCTGTTCTCCCGCGTCGGCTCGCACGTCTGCCCCTATTGCGGCGTACGCAACGAGCCGAGCCTCAACGTGGCCGCCGAACTGCCCATCACCTGCTCCGGCTGCGGCAGGCAGTTCCACGGCCCCGGCGCCGAAAGCCTCGCCTTCAACTCGGCCGGCGCCTGCCCCGTCTGCTCCGGCACCGGCATCGTGCGCGAGGTCAACCGCGCCGCGCTCGTGCCCGACGAGACGAAATCCATCGACGACGGCGCCGTACTGCCATGGGGCTCGCTCATGTGGGACCTCATGAAGCAGGTGTGCGGCGCGATGGGCGTGCGCACGAACGTGCCGTTCAACCAGCTCACCGCCAAGGAACGCGACATCGTGTTCAACGGGCCGGCCGTCAAGAAGCACATCCTCTACCGGTCGAAGAAATCCGACGACTTCGCCGAACTTGACTTCACCTACTACAACGCCGTCTACACGGTGGAGAACGCGCTCGCCAAGGCCAAGGACGAGAAGGGGCTGAAACGCGTGGCCCGGTTCCTCGTGGAGAGGCCGTGCGCCGACTGCGGCGGCACGAGACTGTCGGCGGCCGCCCGGGCACCGCGAATCGGCGACGTGAATCTCGCGCAGGCCACGGCCATGACGCTCGACGACGCCGTGGCGTGGGTGCGCGGCGTGCCCGAGACGCTGCCGCCGGAAATGCGGCGGATGGCGCGTAACATCGGCGAATCGTTCCTTGACGTGGCGAAACGGCTGCTCGAGCTCGGCCTCGGCTATCTGTCGCTCGATCGCGCCGGGGCGACGCTCTCGACCGGCGAGCGCCAGCGCGTGCAGCTGGCCCGTGCCGTGCGCAATCGTACGACCGGCGTGCTGTATGTGTTGGACGAGCCGTCGATCGGCCTGCATCCGGCGAACGTGGACGGTCTGCTCGGCGTGATGCGGGACCTCGTGGCCGACGGCAATTCCGTGGTCGTCGTCGATCATGACGTGCGGGTCCTGAAGGCCGTCGACCATCTGGTGGAGATGGGGCCGGTGGCCGGCGCCGACGGCGGCCATGTGATCGCCCAGGGCACGGTGGACGAGGTCGCGCGGACCGATGGCAGCCGCATCGCACCGTTCCTGACGGAGGATCATGCCGCACGCGTGCGCGACGTCGTCGCTCCCGCCGATATGTTCAAGGCCGGGCGGATCCATATGGAGACCGGTCCGCTGCATACGGTCAGGCCCCTGAGCGTGGACGTTCCGCACGGCCGGCTCACCGTCGTGACCGGTGTCTCCGGGTCCGGCAAGACGACGATGGTGCTGGAGTCGCTGATCCCCGCGCTGAAGGCGCGCGCGGCGGGGGAGAGCCTTCCGGATCATGTGCGTGTGCTGGACGCGGAAGGCATCACGCGCGCGAACCTCATCGACGCCACGCCGATCGGCGCGAACGTGCGATCGACCGTCGCCACCTACGCCGGCATCCACGACGAACTGCGTCGCGCGTTCGCACGCGGCGAGGAGGCCAAGGCGGCCGGATACAGGGCGGGGGACTTCTCCTACAACACCGGACGGCTGCGCTGCCCCACCTGCGACGGCACCGGGTCGATCTCGCTGGACGTGCAGTTCCTGCCCGACGTGGACATCGAATGCCCCGATTGCCATGGCACCCGATACGCTCCCGAGGCGGGGCATATCCACCGCACGCCGAAGACGGGCGCGAAACCGAACTCGGAACGGGGAGACTCCGGCAAAGCGCGGCCGCTGACCCTGCCGCAGCTCATGGCGATGAGCGTGGACGAGGCGCTGGCCGCAACCGCCGATCTGCGCAAGGTCCATACGCGACTGGAGACCCTGCATGATCTTGGCTTGGGATATCTCACGCTTGGTGAGCCGACGCCGGCCCTGTCGGGCGGCGAGGCGCAGCGGCTCAAGCTCGCCAGCGACATGGGGCGGGCGCAATCCGACGCCGTGTTCGTGTTCGACGAGCCGACCATCGGACTGCATCCGCTCGACGTGCGCGTGCTGCTCGGCGTCTTCGACCGGCTGGTCGCCGCCGGCGCCACGGTCGTCGTCATCGAACACGATCTGGACGTCATCGCCAACGCCGATCACATCATCGACATGGGTCCCGGCGGCGGCGTGGGAGGCGGCCGCATCGTCGCCACCGGATCCCCGTCGGATATCGCCGCCAGTCCCGCCAGCGTCACCGGCCGGTATCTGCACGGGTGACCGCAGGCCGACAGAAATTGTCCACAACGGCCGATTCGGCATGAAGTTATCCACATTTTCCCGATTTCGGCAGGGAATCCGGCCGCTTATCCACATTCCCGCCGACCCCGTTGCGGCGCATGATCCGTGCGCCCTACAGTGTGGCTCACCTGCGAGGGATTCGCGGGGGATATGACCAAACCACAGGGAAGCGGGGAACGATCATGGTGATGACGATGGAACATGCGGACGATTCCGGGACGGCGCTGCTGGACACCGGCAGCGTGGCCGAACTGTTCCGCCGGTCCGATCCGGAGGGCTACGACGACGCCAGACGCCGATTCTACCGGGAGGTGAACATGAACCCGTTCAAACGGCATCCGGACGGCGTGCTGCGTCTGATCGACTGGTCGTTCTGCGACTGGTTCGCCTTCGAATGCGCCGTCGACCCCGCGTCGGTGGACGACGACGGGCGGGACGGCAGGCCGCGGCTGCGTCTGCGGAGAGAGAACGGCCACGGCAATGACGACGACGGCCACGGTGATGGCGGCCGCGACGGTGACTGCCGCGACGGCGATGGATACGCCGGACCCTCCAAGTCGCCGTATCTGGTGGCGGCCGAGCGACTGTACGACTGCGGGCGCATCGGCACGGCCCATCTCGCCGACATGCGCGAGGTGGACGCCACCAATTTCGCCTCGATGTTCTGGATCGACGACGCCAATGCGTCGCGCTCGCGGATGAGGGTGAAGGACGTCCGCAACGGCCGGAGCTATGAGCTGTACTGTCCTCCTGACGCCGCCAAATACGACGGCGCGCACGGCGGCGTCATCGTTAACCGCATCGCCAGGGTGCGCGGCACATGGCGGCCATGCGCGATCGCGGTCTACGAGGCGAGACGACCCGACGGGCCCGATACCCGCGACGCGCTCATGAACGCCTTCGGGAAGGGCGGATACCATCCGGATTTCCCGGGGTGGATCCGGCTCTTCTACGGCCGCGCCAAGGACACCGGCCTCGACATGGAGGACATGGCCGACATGATGGGGATCCCATGGTGATCTGAGCCGATGCCGGCGAGCGCAATGACCGGTGCGGTCGGTGGCGTCGGTGCGGGCGGTGGCATCGATACGAATGATGGCATCGATACGGGTGATGACGAGGACTGATCATATGGGCGGCGTCATGCAATATCGTCATGGAAAACCATCCGTGGCGGGTATTGGATCTTTGCGGCGTTCCGCGGTTTCATGGGTTCGGAAGGCGGTGACGGACATCGCCGTCAGCACCGCATGATCCGGAGGTCGCAGATGGGCGAAATCGCCGTCGTACTCACGCAGATGGGCTCGTTCGCGCTCATCATCGCCCTGGGATACCTGCTTGCCAGACGCGGCTACCTCACCGAACCGGTAAGCCGGGGCATCACCCGCATCATGGTCGACATCACCCTGCCCTGCATGATCATCGCCTCGGTGGCCGACGCCGACGTGTCCGTGGTGCTCGCCCAGCTGCCCATGGCGTTCGCGCTCGCCGCCATCCTGTTCGCCGGCATGTTCGCGTTCGCCGCGCTTGCGGCACTGATGCTGCGCGTACCGCGCAGGGATTTCGCCGCCTACGTGTTCATGGGGCTGTGCACCAACAACGGGTTCATCGGCCTGCCGATCATCGCCGCGATCTGGGGGAACCGTGCGGTCATCGTCGGCAGCGTGTACGTGATCGTCATCGGATGCCTCATGTTCAGTCTCGGCTTCGCCATGCTGTCCGTCGACCGGGATCTGCGGGAGCGGCGGTCCGGGGAAGACCGGAGCCCGGATGGCGAACGGCCCCGCCCCCGCATCGTCATCCCGTGGAGGTCGATGCTCAACTCCGGGCTCATCGGCTCGCTACTGGCGCTCGCGCTGCTGGTCTGCCGCGCTTCGCTGCCGGCGTTCCTGCAGAACTCGCTGAGCATGGTCGGGTCGATGACGCCGCCGCTGTCGATGCTGATCGTCGGCTACTATCTTTCCGGCATCCCCGTGGCCTCGATCATCCGGGAGTGGAGGCTGATCCCGGCGTCCCTGATCCGCCAGTTCGCAGGCCCCCTGCTCCTGTTCCTCGCCGTGAGGCCGTTCGTCGCCGATCCGATGATGATCGGCATCTTCGTGGTGATCGGCGCCATGCCGGTCGGATCCATGGCCCCGGCGTTCATCGGCCGCTTCGGCGGCGACGTGGAGCTCATGAGCAAGGCCACGGTCTCCAGCACCACGCTCACCATGGCGATCGTGCCCGCGCTGCTCGCCGCCATCGCGGCCATATGAGGCCCGGACCCGGATTCAGGCCCGGAAAAAACGAACGTTCGACCCGACCCAGACCGATTACCGATTGAGAAAGGATTGCATCATGGCTGATAAGCAACATGAGGGGAATACGCCCATCGACATGCCCGTGCGCACGCTTGGCACCGGAAAGGCGGCGCTGGAGGTCTCGGCGATCGGCCTTGGCTGCATGGGCTTCACCATGAGCTGGCCGCCGTTCCTGCCGCATGACGAGGCCATTGCGGCCATCCGAGCCGCCTACGAGATGGGGGAGCGGTTCTTCGACACCGCCGAGGTCTACGGTCCGTTCGCCAACGAGGAACTGGTCGGCGAGGCGTTGGAGCCGTTCCGCGACGACGTGGTGATCGCCACGAAGTTCGGCTTCGCGCTGCACGGCGATCCGGACGGCGGCGAAGGCGGCGAGGGCGAGGCCCCGCTCGACGCCTCCGGCCGCGTTCAGCAGACCGACTCCCGTCCGGCGACGATCCGCAAGGCCGTCGAAGGATCGCTGCGTCGCCTGCGCACCGACCACATCGACCTCTACTACCAGCATCGCGTGGATCTGCGCGTGCCCATCGAGGACGTGGCCGGCACGATGCAGGAGCTCATGGACGAAGGCAAGATCCTGCATTGGGGCCTTTCCGAGGCGGCGCCCGCCACCGTGCGTCGCGCGCACATGGTCACGCCCGTCACCGCCGTGCAGAACGAATACTCGATGTGGTGGCGCAGGCCCGAGGAGGAGCTGATTCCCACGCTGGAGGAGCTCGGCATCGGCCTCGTGCCGTTCAGTCCGCTGGGCAAGGCCATGCTCACCGGGCGGTTCGACGCCGGCTCCCGCTTTTCCGACGACGACTATCGCAGCAAGATCCCGCGGTTCGCGCCCGAACACATGGCGCACAACGTGGCCATGGCCGAATACGTGGAATCGCTGGCCTCCGAACGCGGTGTGGCGCCCGCGCAGATCGCGCTCGGCTGGCTGCTGGCGCAGAAGCCGTGGATCGCGCCGATCCCCGGCACCAAGCACGTCGAGCGCATGCGGCAGAACATGGGCGGCGCGGCCGTCACCTTCACCGCCGACGAGCTGGCCGACATCCGGGAGCATCTCGACGCCATCCACATCGAGGGCGCGCGCTACGCCCCGGTCCAGGAGGCGCTGACCAACCGGTGACTGGTGGCCAACGGGCCGGCGTGGCCGCTATCGCTCGGTCCGTTCCGCTTCGGCGGCGGCGAGATCGGCCTTTAGCGCGGCCGCGAGCTCGTCGAGCAACGGCAGCCACCGGTCGGCGCGGGCCGTACAGATGCGGCGCGTGGCCTCCTTGGCGACGTCGATGAACCCGGCCTGCGCCAGCAGCTTGATGTGGTGCGAGACCGCCGTGCGCGAAAGCGTCGAGGATTCGCACAGCTCGCCCACCGTCTGCGGTCCTCCGCACACCAGCTGCACGAGCAGCCGCTGACGGTTCGGATCCTTCAGCGTCTCGAACAGCGGAATGCACTCGTTGAGGATCTCCAGACTGCGGATCGGCCCGTCGCATGCCCTGCCGCTTGCCGCGTCGTTGCCGGTACGGTCCGTGTCGCCGTCTCGCTCGTCAAAGGCCATCATCCACCTCGTTTCCGTTCGGAATGTCATTGTACCGGCGAACCGTCATGGTCACATCGCGGAAAACCATACGAACAGGCTTGTCGGCAGGATTTTCGTCAATACGGCGAGCGCCTTGTTGAATGCTCCCATCGTATAGGTGGCGCGGTTGCGTTTCGCCGCGCGAATCGAATTTCGGGCCAACCGGTCCATGTCGAGCTGTGGGATCCAGCCGAGCCGGTCGCCATCGAGTCCCGAACCGTTCCTCCCCCTGTTCATTGCCGTATTCATGCGCCCGGGCTGCACGGCGGTGACGTGGACTCCCTGCGATCGCAGTTCCTGACGCAGCGTGATGGAGAACGTGCGTATGTAGGCTTTGCTGGCGCTGTAGGCGGCGAGGTTCGGGCTCGGCGCGAATCCGGACACGGAACCGACCTGTAGGATCATCGATCCACGCCGCATGTACGGCAGGCATACGCGCGTCATCATCGTGATGCCGATGACGTTGAGCCTCAGCATCTGCATGATACGTCGCGAATCCTGTCCTGCGAATTCGCCTCCGAGCACGGCGCCGGCATCGTTGACGAGGATGCGGACGGTCGGCCGTCGTTCCTCCAGCCGTTGCCTAAGCAGATCGAAGCCTTGAGGATCGGTCAGGTCAAGCGGCATCGGCACGATGCGCGGATGCCGGTATTCGGCGGCGGTTCTGGCGAGTCGCTCGGCATTGCGGGCGATGATCCAGATCTCATCGACCTCCGGGCATTCGGCGACTATCGCGTCGACGTATCGACGTCCGAGCCCTGAACTGGCTCCGGTGATGATGGCGATGGACATGGCAGGTTTCCTTCCGTTCCTCGTGCTCACTGCCGGCCCTTGCGGCGGCGGGGCGCGAGAGCGCCGATGCCGTGCTGCCGGATGGCGAAGAGCAGCGCCCGCAGTCCGCCGATGCGCGGGTCGGGCGACTTGCCGCGGCCGATACGGTTCATCTGCAGCTCGAACCAGCTGATGACGAGAATGCCGCCGAACGCCCTGTCGAGCGCCTTGAGACCGGTGGTGATCCACGGCAGCCGGACCGTGCCCCGCCATCGTGCGTTCATGATGAGGTTCGGCAGGTTCGGCTTGACGACGAGCGGCCGGGCGATGCCGATCATCTGCGTGACGCCGCCGGCGAGCGCCTTCTCCATGTCGGCGGCGTTGCGGAAGCCGCCGGTCAGGGCGATCGGCGTGTCGATCGTGCCGGCGAGGCGTTCGGCGAAGTCGGTGAAGTAGACGCCGCGCGTCTCATCCTCCCGGGCCCCGGAATTGGTCTGGATGACCGGCTTCTCCAGCGTGCCGCCGGAGATGTCGATGAGGTCGACGCCCATGGCCGACAGCCGCCTGATGACCCGGATGGATTCGACTTCGTCGAATCCGCCGGACACCGACCCGTCGCTGGAGTTGATCTTCACGGCGACGGGGAATCTCGGGCCGACCTCGGCGCGTACGGCGTCGACGATCTCGAACAGGAGGCGTGCCCGGTTTTCGAGGCTGCCACCGTATTCGTCGGTGCGGTGGTTGTCGAGAGGGGAGAGGAACTGGTTGATGAGGTAGCCGTGCGCCGCGTGGATCTCCACGCCGGTGAACCCGGCCTTCCGGGCAATGCCCGCGGTGGTGGCGAATCGGCGGATGATGTCGCGGATCTGCGGTTTGGTGAGCTCTCGTGGCTCGGCGAAGAACCGGCCGTAGTCACCTTCGAGCCGTCCGGCGCTCGGCGCCACCGGGCTGCGGTTGATGGTGATGGGCGACTGGCGTCCGGGGTGATTGATCTGCATCCAGCAGTGCGTGCCGTGTTCGGTGCCGGCCGCGGCCCAGCGGCGCAGCATGGCGAGATCGCGCTCGTCCTCGACGGCCACGTTGCCGGGCTCGCCCAGTTGTGTTCGGTCGACCATCACGTTGCCGGTGACGAGCACGCCCGCGCCGCCGGCCGCCCATCGCCGGTACAGGCGCACATGCTCCTCGGTCGGCGCACAGTCGCGGCCGGCGAGCGCCTCGTTCATGGCCGACTTGTAGAAGCGGTTCCTCACCGTCGCTCCGCACGGCAGCGTCAGCGGTTCGGCGACGAGCATGCGGCGCGTGGCGCTGCCGGTCGTTGCGGCGTTGGCATTTGCCGTGTCGGTGGGGTTTGCCGTGCCGGTGGCTTTCGTCGTGCCGGTGGGGTTTGCCGTGGTGATGGATTCCGCCACATTGGCGCCTTTCGTCGCATTGGTCTTTTTCGTCATCGTGCACTCCCGTCACAATCTATATATCTAAATGTCTAAACGTTTCGACATTTAAACAATAACATATGCCGGTCGGACCGCGACACACACGGCGAAAAACCCCGCTCCGCCTGATTCATGGTGCCTGATGGTCGTTCTCCGGCCGGGAAAACGGCCGAAAGGCACCGTGAATCATCGGGAACGGGGTTGGCTGGGGTACTGCGGGTACTGCGGCCTTCGCCTACCTGACGACCTTGAAGCCGCCGGTCCACGGGGTCTGCTCGGTCACGCCGAGGATGATCTGCAGGGCGCCGTAGCCCTCGAGGTACTGGGCGCGCTTGAGCGGGCCGGCGTTCACGGTCTTGAGCCCCGCGGCCTCGATGACGGCGGCGACGGCCTTCCTGGCGTCCTCGTCGTCGGAGGCCAGCTGCACAACGGTCGGCGCGCCGTCGTTGACGCCGGTGGCCAGGGTGGCGGCAAACGTGGTGTTGAAGCCCTTGACGACCGTGGACTGCGGCAGCTTGCCGGCCAGCCATTCGGCGGCGGACTTGGCGCCCTCCGGCAGGGCGAGGTCGAAGGTGGTGAAGTCGATGGGGTTGGCCACATCCACCACGGTCCTGCCGGCCAGCTGGTCGGCGTAGGCGGTGATCACCTCGTCGTAGGCGGGGAACGGCAGGGCGAGCACGACGATGTCGCCGGTGATCGTGGCCTCGCCGAACTTCGCGCCGGCGACGCCTTCGGCTGCGGCGGCGGCCTTGTCCGGGTTGCGGTCGATGACCTGCACGTCGGCGCCGGCCTTGACGGCGATGCCGGCCACGGCGGATCCGATGTTGCCTGCGCCGAAGATGGTGATGTTCGTCATGATGGGTTCCTTTCGGTTGTCCGGCGCCGTTGCCCCCGATGGGGTCCGTCGCCGAGGTGTCGTATGGGGTGGTCACTACGGTTTCCTACGCTTCGACATATCTCTTTTCGAGGTATCTCGTGGCGTTGGTCATCACTATATACATCGAATCGAGATATGTCTAAACGCGGCGTGTCGAAAAGAGATATACTGAGGGCATGAGCGTGATTGAGATGATGATCCTCGGCTTTCTGTCCGAGCGATGCATGTGCGGCTACGAGCTGCGCAAGAAAATGGAGCAACTGCAGGGCGACGCGCGCAGATTCAGCGACGGCGCCATCTACCCCGCGACGTCGCGGCTCGTCGGGGCCGGTCTGATCTCCGAACGGTCCGAGCCGCGCGACGGCCGGCAGCGCCGCGTGTTCACGCTGCTCGACGCCGGACGCGCGCGGCTGATCGACGAATTGAGGAACGCCGACGGCTTCTACGTCAGCGACATCGCCAAATGGACGATCGTATTGACGTTCCTTTCCGTCGTGCCGGACAAGGCCGACCGTGACGCGGTGCTGCGCCGGCGCTACGACCTGATCGCACGACAGGACGTGCACTTCTTCTACTGCGACGCCGGCAATCCGCTCTCCATCGAGCAGATCGACGACCCCTACCGACGCGGCATCATCCGCGTGCACGACGCCGAGATCGCCGCCGAACTCGCATGGCTTCGCGAGGAACTCGGCCTGCCACAGGGGGAGGGGCAGGCCTCCGGCATTTGACGTCAGCGCCTCCTGCGGCGGCCGACGTCGAGGAACACATGCCACAGCGCGTAGGAGATCGCCGGACAGACCAGTGCGGACACGATCACGTCGGTCGGAAAATGCAGGCCCAGCACCAGCCGGGAGAAGGCGACGGCCGCGACCAGCAGCACGCCGAGCATGACCGCCGAACGTCTGATGCGCCGCTTCGCCCTGCGGGTCATCAGCACGCCCATCGTGGCGACCATGACCGCGCCGGCCGTGTGCCCACTGGGAAAACTGGGGTCGGCTGGCAGCAGCGACGAGCCGATCGACGTGACCGGCCGGGGACGGTCCACCAGCCGCTTGATCCCCGTCACATAGGCGGTCGGCCCGGCGGAGACGACGACGTTGCGCACGGTCCTCCTCAGCGACCGGCTATGACGATACGCCACGTAGGCGAGGGCCGCCATGATGATCGTGCAGCCGATGCCGGAGAACATCCATGCGAACAGCGTCGACGCCCAGTCGAAACCCTCGGGCAGTGATGCGAGGGACCGGAGCAGACCGGTCTCTCCCTCCATCAGTGGCCGGGACTCCCGCAGTCCCGTGCCCACGACCGGCACGATCGAACACAGCAGTGCCGTCGCGGGCACCAGGATCACGCTGCGGGATTCCCGCCAGAGAGTGCGGACCGTCGCATGCAGGCCTCGCCTGCCCAATGTTGTCATACGCATGAGAGGCCATTATTCACCATGGACGCTCGGAAACCACTGGGAATGCGCAGCCCATACAGCAACCGCACACGATGTTCGACCGACGGCGTCCGTGAACCGAAGGATGCCGCGCGTGAACCGGAACCTGCCGCCGATCGCCCCGCGAACCGGCCCGGGCCCCTACGATGGTCATCGTGAGACAGACCACGGCAGTAGGCCGCGGGGGACAGGAGGCCGCAGGATGCGGGAGGGGACGGGAACGATGACGGAACCGGCGCGTAGGCGGGAGACGATACTGGGGCGCGACGTCCTGCTCATCATGACGGCGGCGTTCTTCTACATGGGCAGCTCCATGCTGGTCACGCCGATCATCGTCGGCTACTCGCACCGGCTGGGGGCCGACGGCGAGATGGCCGGTCTGGTGGCGGGCGCCATGAACACCGTGTCGTTGTTCCTCCGTCCCGTCGCCGGCTCCGCCGCCGACCGCATGCCCAAACGGCGGATGGTGACGGCCGGCGCGATCTGCCTCATCGCGGCCAACACCTGGTACGTGTTCGCGACGTCGCCGACCATGCTGCTGCTCGCCCGCATCGTCAACGGCATCGGATTCTCCTGCGTCTCGGTCTGTCTGGCCACATGGCTCGTCTCGCTGATCCCGCTGGAGCACATCGGCAAGGGCATGGGGTACTACGGCATGGTCAACGCACTGGCGATGTCGGTCGGGCCCGCGCTCGGCATCAAGGTGCAGCAGATGGCCGGATACCGCGGCTCATGCCTTGTCTCGACCGTCATGGCCATGCTGATGGCCGTCATCGTCCTGCTGGTGCGCGACGGGGGAGCGCCACGTCCGGCGGAGGCGCCCACGGCCGTGGACGGTCCCGCGAATCGTCCGACGGGACGCGGGCTGCGTGCCTTGGCCGACGCCATCGTCTCCGTGCGCGTCGTACCCGTCGCCGTCATCTTCATGCTGTTCGCGATCCCCTACTGCGCCACGCAGTCCTACATCGTCACCTACGTGCACGCCCGCGGCCTCGCCGTCGAGGTCAGCCTGTTCTTCCCCTGCTATGCGGCGGCGCTGCTCGTCCTGCGGCTGGCGATGCGCAACCTGTTCGACCGGATGTCGTTCATCTGGTTCCTGGTCCTGTGCTCGCTGTGCATGGCCGGCACGCTGCTGGCGCTGTCGCTGATGCGCGGCAATGCCGTCATGCTGCTCGCCGCACTGCTCATGGCCGGATCCTACGGGCTGATGAACTCGGTCGCCCAGTCGTCGGCCGTGCGGCTCGGCGGCGCCGGCCACAGCGGCCAGGCCAACGCCACGTTCTACATCGGCCTCGATCTGGGCATGGCGTTGGGGCCGATGATCGGCGGCCTGCTCTACGCGAACGTCGACATCCGCTGGTTCTTCCCCGCTCTGGCCGCGGTCGTGCCGCTGGCGCTCATCGTATACGGTGCCGCCCGTCGGGTATTCCGCCGTCAGGCGTGAAATGCCGGACGAAACACCCGTTGCCGTCGGTTCGCGGTGCCTTTCGGTCGGTTTCCGGGCCAAGCCGCGACCATAACGCACCCTGAATCACGGATTTCGGGGTACGCCGCCCGTCAGTTCGGCGACGGCGGCCACGAAATCGCGGACCAAGGGCGTCGGATGTTGTGAATACAGCAGCCCATACGGCACCGTAATGTCCCAATCCATGGGAATCAGCCGGATCGACGGATGGAAATTGCTCCAGATGCTCTTGGCCAGCAGCAGGTCGCCGGACTGCGCGCACTCGTTGAACACGTCGAACTCGTACCGTTCGAGATTGACGAGCTCGATGTCGGTGTTGCGGGTCAGGTATTTTCTCGCCTCCTCCATG
The DNA here is from genome assembly GCF_002802905.1 of Bifidobacterium simiarum. Taxonomy (GTDB): domain Bacteria; phylum Actinomycetota; class Actinomycetes; order Actinomycetales; family Bifidobacteriaceae; genus Galliscardovia; species Galliscardovia simiarum. Next base: position 51,860 of record NZ_PEBK01000011.1, on the reverse strand, counting down.
ACGCCGCCGAACTGCGGGAGATGCACACGCTGCCCTGAAAGATCATCGATGGTGAGTCTGGCCCGATTGGCCAACGGATTTGTCAGCGGCACGCCCATGCAGAGCTGGTACGTCGCCATCTGCAGCGTCTGGCAGGGATTGGTCCAATCATCGCGCGAGAAGCCGGTGACCACCACATCCACGTTGTCTCCCAGCCGTCCAAGCTCGTAAAGAAAACCGTCCGGCGCGTCCGAAAGCGGCACGAGTTCCAGTCGGATCGGCGGATGATGCGCGGCCATGGCCGGCGCCAGTCGCGGCCACAGATCGAGCAGCGCCGTGGCCGGACGCAGCAGCGATACCCCGACGCGGATGCTCACCCCGCAGCCTTCGAGCCGGCGGGCATGCCGAAGCGCACGATCCGACTCCTCGATGATGTCGGCGGCGTCGGCGACCAGCGACCTGCCCGCGTCGGTGAGCGTGACGCCGCTGCGGGTGCGATGGAACAGCGTGAGCCGATGCTCCTGCTCGAAGCCGTTGACCTGCTTGATAAGCGCCGGCGTGGAGATGTGCAGCTGCGCCGCGGCACGGCTGAAGCTGCCGAGCTGCGCCGTCGCAAGAATCGCATCCAACCGCCTGTCGTACATCGATGCCCCTTCGTATGAACCTATGGTTTATGGATTATCAACCATAAGCATTCATAAACCGCCGTTTTTTAACTGTTTTCGAGAATACCATGGCTAATGCAATAACCAAACGGAACATCAAACGAAACCATGTGCCATCGGATACAGGAGATTATGACCGATTTCACCAAAACATCAATGAACGTCGTATCGGACCGTGGGCGATTCGACCACGCCGACTGCATCGACCGCTCCGGCGCCGGTGAACGTGCCGGCCGCATCGACCGCGCGGGTCGACTGTCCGCCAATCTCACCACGTTCGCGGCGGCGGTCGCCTCGTTCCTCGCCGGTATGGACGTGCTCATCGTCAACGTGGCGTTGCCCACCATCGCGACCGAACTCGGCGGCGACATGGCCGTGCGGCAATGGGTCGTCGACGGCTACACGCTGCTGTTCGCCGCACTGCTGCTCCTCGCTGGCAGCCTGACCGACCGCTTCGGTGCCAAGCGGCTGTTCCTCGCCGGAGCCTCGCTGTTCGGCGCAGCTTCGCTGTTCTGCTCGTTCGCCTGGTCCATGGCCGCACTCGTGGCCGGTCGATGCCTGCTCGGTGTGGCATCTGCACTGATCCTGCCCGCATCGATGGCGCTTATCAACGAGGCCAACCCGAACCCACGCCGACGCTCATGGGCTCTGGCCCTATGGGGCGCGGGCGGCGCCTCGGCGTCGGCGGTCGGCCCGCTGCTCGGCGGTCTGCTCACGCCGATCCATTGGAGTCTCGTCTTCGCCATCAACGTGCCGTTCTGCCTCATGATCCTGGCCGTCGCGCATTGGATCAAGCCGTCGCTGAATCGCGCCATCCGCTTCGACTGGCTCGGCCAGACGTTGTCATTGATCGGTCTGACCGCGCTCGTCGCCGGCATTATCGCCGTCGGTTCGACCGGTTTCACGGCACCCGCCACGCTCGCGTTGCTGGCGGTCGGACTGGTCGCGCTCGCCGCGTTCCTGCTCTCGCAAAGGAAGGTGCCCGCGCCGATGATGCCGCTGAACCTGTTCCACGTTCGCGGCATGCAGGTGGCGTTGCAGATCGGCTTCATCATGATCTTCAACTGGTACGGCATGGTGTTCATCTGCACGATGTTCCTGCAGAACGAACTGCACATGGGTCCGTTTGCCGCCGGACTCGTGTTTGTGCCGTCCGCATTCGTTACGATCATCGGCAACCTCGCCGGCGGGCAGATCATCAACGCGCGCGGCTCCAAGTTCTCGATCACGCTGGGGCTCGCGATCATGATCGTCGGCTTCCTGATCGAATTCCTCACACCCGCGCCGATTCCCGTCTGGGTGATCGCCACGGGGCTCAGCATCGTCGGATTCGGCGCGGCCATCACCACCCCCGCGGCGGCCGGCGTGGTGCTCAAAAGCGTGGATCCGGAGCAGGCCGGCATCGCCTCGGCCATGTTCAACACGTTCCGTCAGGTCGGCGGCGCGATCGGTGTGGCCGTGTTCGGCGTGATCGCCACGTTCCTGCCCAACCTCACGCTCGCCCTGCGCAGCGTGTTCATCGCCTCCGCGATCCTGCTCGCCTACGTGCTCGTCTTTGAGCTGTTGCGCTGGCGTGATCGCTAGATGTCGCCGCCGTGGCCATGTCGGGGTTGGCGTGGTACAGAACGTTCATGGTCTTCATAATGTCGCTCCGTGACGGTCGGTTTGTCATGGAAATGGGAAATCGGCGGAATCAGCCGTTCCGCGCCATGATTGTGCGGCATGGAACGATTGATTTTCCGATATTGCGATTCCGTGCCATCCGATTTGGCATGGAATCGGATTTTGTCGGCGAAAAACATTCCATGCCAATCAAAAACATTGGAATTGCAGCGATTCCTTTTTATAAGGAAAATTGACGTTGTTGCGGAATGACGAAATGCCTCTTTTGTCGTTCCCTGCCAAAGACTTCGCGCCAGAGTGGTCATTTTTTGAAAAAAGTTCCGTATTTCGGACATTCTTGGCATATCGTAGGCCGCATGACCACGACGAACGCGACAAACATGTCAACATCGGCGACCGAAACCAACGCCGTGCAATGGGATTCGGAACAGTATCTGCGATTCAGGGACGAGCGCACACAGCCGTCGCGCGACCTCGCCGCGCAGCTGCCGCCGGACGACGGCACGGTCCGCCACGTGCTCGACATCGGCTGCGGGCCGGGCAACAGCACCGCCGTACTGCGCGAACGCTACCCGCAGGCGGAAATCCTCGGCGTCGACAATTCCCCGGAGATGATTGACGCCGCGCGCAAGGCCCGCCCCGACATCGACTTCGCCCTGTTCGACGCCTCGAACCAAGCGGATTTCGACGCCCTGCCGCACGATTTCGACGTCGTCTTCTCCAACGCGTGCATCCAATGGGTGCCGGACCATCCGCACCTCATCCCCGCCATGCTGGGCCTCCTGCGCCGCGGCGGCATGCTCGCCGTGCAGACGCCGATGAACTACGAGGAGCCCATCCACCGCATCATCGCGCAGGTCGTGCAATCGCCGCGATACGCCGACCGGCTGCCGCAGCAGCGCGAGTTCTACAACCTCACACCGCCCGAATACTGGGAGCTGCTGCACGTCAGTGACCTCGTGGCGGACTTCCGCATCTGGAAGACCACGTACCTGCACAACCTGCCGTCGCATGAGGCCATCATGGACTGGTATCGCGGCACCGGCCTGCGGCCGTACTTGCAGGCGCTGCCCGACGACGGCGAGCGCGCCGAATTCGAGAACGAGGTCTTCCACCGGGTGCGCGAGGCCTACCCGACACAGTCCGACGGCAGCGTCATCTTCCCGTTCCCGAGGTTCTTCCTCACCGCCGTACGTCGATAGTGCGAGCATGCGCCGTCCACCGGCGTTCGGCGGGCTGAACCGTCCACCGGCGTACGGCGGTGGACGGGCCCCCGGCGCCTCGCCTAGCCGATTACGGCGTCGAGCTCGTTCACCGCGCGCAGGGCGGCGGCCACGTCGGCGGGCGTGACCTCGAACGGCATGTTGCCCATGGTGTCGGCCGGATCGCAGGCCAGTTCGCCCACCTTCAGCAGGTCGGCATCCGTGGCGTCGGCGATGCCGATGCCGGCCAGCGTGGTGGGCAGGCCGACCGCGCGGAAGAAGCCGAACGCCTCCTCGAAGTCGGCGGTCGGACGGTCCTCGAGCACGAACTGGGCGAGCGTGCCATACGCCACCTTCTCGCCGTGCAGGTACTTGTGCGTTCCCTCCAGCACGGTCAGACCGTTGTGAATGGCGTGCGCGGCGGCCAGGCCGCTCGACTCGAAGCCGATGCCGCTGAGCAGCGTGTTCGCCTCGATCACCTGCTCGAGAGCCGGCGTGGTGAGTCCCTTCTTCGCCGCGGCGAGTGCCTTGACGCCATCCGCGATGAGCAGGTCGTGGCACAGGCGGGCCATCGCCTCGGCCGCGTTGGTGGCGTGGCCGCTGGTCATGGTGACGGCACTGGACCTGATGCAGGCCGCGGCCTCGAACCACGTGGCGTAGGCGTCGCCGAAACCGGCCACGAGGAAGCGTGCCGGCGCCTTGGCGATGATGGTCGTGTCCATGATCACCTTGTCCGGGTTCTTCGGCAGCGGCAGGTACCTGTCGAACTGGCCGTCGTCGGTGTACAGCACCGAAAGCCGCGAGCACGGTGCGTCCGAGGAAGCCGCGGTCGGGCAGATGATGACCGGCGTCGACGCGAAATGCGCCACGGCCTTGGACGTGTCGAGCGTCTTGCCGCCGCCGATGCCGATGACCACGTCGTTGCCGGCGAGCAGATCCTTGTGGCGGTTGACCTCGGTCATCGAGCATTCGCCCTTGAACACCTCGTAATGGTAGGGGGTGTCCGTCTTCTCGAAGCCGGAGACGATGAGGTCGTGGTACATCGAATCGATGAACGGGTCGACGATGAGGTACGCGCCGGCCGAGCCGAGCTCGCGGTATTCGTCGGCGAGCGCCTTGAGGGCGTCGGCCTCCTGGATGTAGCTTCCGGGGGAGCAGAGTACTTTGCGCATGAGAACTTCCTTGTGTCTGGTGCGGATGGACGCAGCGTCCGTGATATCGAAATCATGTCGGTTTGCGGACGCTGGTCGTGATGTCGAAATCCAAGGATACTGATGATTGCGCTCCTGTCGACGTCGATGATATCGAGATCGATCCGACTATTATCGAAATCGTGACCGATCGTATGACTGAGGCCGACGTCGCCAAAGCGCCGGCGAACCCGCTGACCGTCTTCTCCGACCTGTCGGAGAGGCCGCAGTACAATCTGCCGGGACTGCCGCTGTACGGCAGGCGGGACGACATGCGCCGGTTCGGCTACCGGATCGTGTGCCATTGGCATCGCGACCTCGAATTCATCCACGTGGTCGCCGGGGGGACGACGCTGTTCGTCAACGGCGAGACGCGGAGGATGCGCGCCGGCGAAGGCGTGTTCATCAACTCGCGCCGGCTGCACTACCTGTATTCCGACGATCGCGAGGACTGCCGGTTCGTCACGGCGATGGTCGATCCGGCGTTCCTCGGCGGACTGTGGCCGGACCTGTCGCGCGCGATGCTGGAGCGCATGGACGAGCGCATGGACGATTATGTGATGCTGGACGCCGCCGATCCGTCCGACCGCGAACTGCTGTTCGGCATCGATGGGTTCGCGCGGACGATGGGTGCCTGCGCGCATGACCGGCTGCGCGCGCTGGACGCCGTATCGCAGGCGGCCGCATTGTGCTCCGGGGCGTTGGAGCGGATGGGCCGACGGCCGGAGCCGTCCGACGTCGGATCGTCGGCCGTGTCTCCCGCCGGCAGGACCGACGATCTGCGTACGTTCCTCGCCATGGTGGCGTTCGTCCGCGCCAACGTCGCGTCGAGGATCACGCTCGACGACATCGCCCGGGCCGGGGCGGTGGGGCGCCGGCGATGCTGCGAGCTGTTCCGCCGCCATGCCGGCCGTACGCCGAACGGCTATCTGACCGACTATCGCATCGGCAGGAGCCGCGAGCTGCTGGTCGGCGGCTCCATGACCGTCGGCGAGATCGCCGCGGTCTGCGGCTTCTCGTCGTCGGCGTATTTCGGCTACGTGTTCCGCCGGCGCATGGGCTGCTCGCCGAGCGAATACCGGGCGCGGGAGCGCGGGTGAAGAGTGCGGAGTGGGGTGCCGGACGGATATCGGTCGGAGTGTGGACGGGGCCGGGGCGGGGACGGTGCTTGGGGCTAGCGTGGCCGTATGGTCACTTCGAATAGAAGCAGGGTCGTCATCGTCGGCACCGGCAGCGTCGGCTCGGCCGTGGCAAGCGCCATCGTGCAGCAGGGATTGTGCAATGAGCTGGTGATCGTTGGCCATCATCCGAACAAGGCGCAGGGTCTCGCCATGGATCTGGCCGACGGATTGGAGTTTCTCGGTCGGTTCGTGACGATTCGTGCGGGCGGTTGGGAGGATTGCCGGCATGCCGACGTGGTGATCGTTGCGGCGGGGCCGAAGCCGAAGCCGGGGGAGACCCGCATGCAGGAGCTTGATGCGGCCATCGACATCGTCGACCCGATTCTGCGGCGGGTGCGGGACTCCGGTTTCGACGGCATTCTCATCATGGTGTCGAATCCGGTCGACGTGCTCGGCTGGTTCGCATGGAAGCGCACCTGGTTGCCGCGTGCGCAGGTGTTCGGTTCGGGCGCCGCTCTCGACACGGCGCGATTGAAGACGATCATCGGCGAGACCACGAGACTCGACCCGCGGCTGGTCTCCGGCTACGTGATCGGCGAGCATGGCGACTCGCAGTTCGTGCCATGGTCCACGGTGTCGTTCATCGGCAAATCGTTCGCGCAGTATCTGGCCGACAACCGCTCGCGCTATCCAGGGGTGACGCTCGCCGGCATCGAGGAGTCGACGCGTCGCCGCGGTCTTGACATCAAGGGATTGCGAGGCGGCACCAGCTACGGCATCGCGGCCACCGTCGCCGGGCTCGTGCGTACGATCCTATGGAACGAGCGCAGCGTGGTATCCGTCTCGACGCTCATCGACGGAGAATACGAGTACGGCGAACACGACGTGTTCCTCTCCCTGCCGGTCGCGCTTGACGGCAGCGGCGTGGGCGATTTCGTCGATCTGCATTTGAGCGATGAGGAGCTTGTGAAATTCCATGCCTCCGCGGAGGTGGTCCGCCGGCATTGCTCGCTCATCGCCGACCGGCTGCGAGGACACCGGCTGTGAGAACAATATGAGACGACGGCCCCTTCATGGTGGAAGGAGCCGTCGTCTCGTGATGGGCGGATTTCCGCGATTTCGCGGATTCTTGCCAATCCCGGTGATTGCGGATCCGCGGGTTCCGTGCGGGCCGCGAACTACTCGGGACTTACTTGGCGAGGAACTTCCTGTAGTGCTCCACGGATTCGGCCAGCGCCTCGTCGGAGAGGCCGAAGGCGCCGTAGGTGACGAACGGCTTGATCCACGTGGCGCCCACGTAGTTGGACGTGGCCTCGAACGGCACAAGGATCTGGTCGATGGTGAACTTGTTGGCGCCGTCCGGCTGATAGGCCTCCTCCGGGGAGCCGGCGGAGACGGCGACGCCGAACTCCGTGCCCTCGAACGCGTGGCCGTCGGAACCGTAGGCCCAGCCGTGCTCGAGCACCTCGTCCTCCCAGGTCTTCAGCAGCGCGGGGGAGGAGAGCCAGTACAGCGGGAACTGGAGCACCACGCGGTCGGCGGCGTCGACGGCTGCCTGCTCGGCGGCCACGTCGATCTTGCCGTCCGGGTAGAGCGCGTACTCGTCGCGCACGGTCACGCCCGGCGTCTCCTCGGCGGCCTTGGCCAGCGCGGCGTTGACGTGGGACTGGCCCTTGAGATCGGGGTGGAACACGAGCACCAGGGTATTCGTCATGGTTGTCTCCTTATTGCATGGGCCGCGGATCCGCTCGGTCGCGGTCGCAGCTCGATCATCATCCAATACCTCGAAACGAGATATCACATTGCCGTATCCACTTTCTCAGACGACGCGCCGAAGAGGCGACGTTGTACGTTCTGAGCGAACATGGCGCGGCACGCTACAACGCCATCAAGAAGGAACTCGGCATCACCAACATGATGCTCACCAACACGCTGCGCGACCTCGAGGAGTTCGGACTCGTCAACCGCATCCAGTACAACGAGGTGCCGCCGCGCGTCGAATACTCGCTGACCGACAACGGCTACGCCATCATCCCCGCGCTGAAGGAATTCGAAAAGTGGGGGCAGCGCCTGCTCGACTCCAAGGAAGGGGACGGCGCGGACAACGGCGCTGACGCAGACGACGGCGCGATACGGCCTGGCGTATAGCCTCGCATGGCGGACGCGCATCGTCGGCGGGAATGCATGGCGGATCCGTACGGGGTCGGGTCGCCGTATGCGTCCGCGGCATGACTGGCCATGCCGAACGACTATTGGATATTCGGTCGACATCGGTCTTTAATGGGCGGTGGAAAGGCTTCGGGGCCACGAAGGCAATGGCTCCGACGGTCTTTGCCTTCTCGAGGAAAGGAACCATCATGGGCAAGCGAATGCTCGTCACCTATTTCTCCGCCACCGGCACCACACGCGGTGTGGCCGAACGGCTCTCGCACGCCATCGCGCGGACCTCATGCAAATCGTCCCGGCCCAGCCGTACACGGCGGCCGACCTCGACTGGCGCGACCCGAACAGCCGGTCCAGCGTCGAGCGCCGTGACCGCGGCACGAGGCCCGCGCTCGCCGAACCGATCGACGTGACGCCCTACGACGTGGTGTTCGTCGGCTACCCGCTGTGGTGGGAGACCGCGCCCCGCGTGGTGCGCACGTTCCTCGAAAGCGAGGACTGGGCGGGCAAAACCATCGTGACGTTCGCCACGTCCGGATCCAGTACGCGCGGCGCCGACGGCACGCAGCTGCACGACTCCGCACCCGCCGCCCATTGGGTGCCGGGCCGACGCATCGCCGCCTCCGAAAACGAGGCCAGACTCGCCAAGTGGGTCAAGGGACTGAACCTGTAGTTCGACGGAGGGCCCGCAAATGGAGACGGTCGGATGATAGTCGACAAGCGCATCGACCACGGAACCCCTTTCGATTGGGGGCGCGTATCGGACGAATACGCGCGGTACCGCGACATTTATCCGGCGCGGTTCTACCAGAGGATCCTCGGCCGTGGCCTGTGCCGCGACGGACAGCATGTCCTCGATCTGGGCACCGGCACGGGCGTGATTCCGAGAGCCATGGCCCGGTATGGTGCGAAATGGGTCGGCGTCGACATCTCCGAGCGACAAATCGTCCAGGCGCGGCGGCTTTCCGAAGGCATGGGCATCAGGTATCAGGCGATGCCGGCGGAGCGCATCGAATTCCCTGACGGTACGTTCGACGTGATCACGGCATGCCAATGCTTCTGGTATTTCGACCATGAGGCAATCCACGATACGCTGCATCGCATCCTCAAGCCGAACGGGTGCGTTCTTGTACTGTATATGGCATGGTTGCCGTTCGAGGATCCGATCGCGGGCGCGAGCGAGCGGCTGATTCTGAAATACAATCCGAACTGGAGCGGCGCAGGGGAACGGATGCATCCGATCGACATCCCCGCTTGCTATGCGGACGACTTCCAACTCGTCCATCACGAGGAATACAGGCTCGCAGTACCATTCACGCGCGAAAGCTGGAACGGACGGGTGAAGGCCTGCCGGGGTATCGGCGCATCCCTTCCCGAGCCTGCGATCACAGCATGGGAACAGGAGCATAAGGAGATGATCGAACGTATCGCACCGGAACGGTTCGACGTGTTGCACTACGCCGCCATGGCCGAACTGAAACGCATCTGAGACGATAATGGCATTCCGCCGTAATGGCGGCTGGCGGGTCGCGGAGACGTCGCCAATGCTCGTCGGCGCCGAGCTTAAGGCATGGAACCCCACGTCGAGCGTGCCCGCTATGGCCTCGCGAGAGAATACCGTCTGATTGCGCCGGCGCGCCAGTATACGAAAGCGCACGGCATCCGTCGGCATCCGTCCGAAGCGTCAGAACGCGAACGGCTCGTAGCAGATGTCGGCCATGCGCACGCCGGACCCGCGCAGCATCCTCCGAACCGCACGGTTCATCGACGCCGGACCGGCGATGAGATACACGGCCTCCGGCGTGACCGCACGACGCAACTCATCGGGGGAGAACCGACCCGCCTTGAGAATCAGCGTATTGCCGGTGCGCCGCCGCCACGCCTCCAGCTCGTCGCGGTACAGCAACCCGTCGGCATCGGACGCCGAATACATCAGAATGATCCGACGCCGACGACGCTCACCATAGGAGAACGCCAACGGCAGCAGCGGAGTGATGCCGATCCCGCCCGCATACATCACGATCGGACGGTCGCCGTCATGCTCATCGAGGAACCGACGATAGCGGCCGAACGGAGGCAGCAGGTCCACGCGCTCGCCGATGCGGGCGACCTGCGGCAGCCGGCGGGTGAAGTCGCCGTCCGCGCGGATCGCGAACCGGACCGTCACGGCTTTGCCATCGGAATCCCCGTCCGCCGTATCGGTTGAGGCCGTATCGACGGATGCCGCATCGTCTGGCGCGTTGATGATGGAGAACGGATGGTATTCCCTCATGCCCCGGACCTTGGGGAACCGGATGAACGTGAAGTCCCCCTCCTCCCAGTCCGGGCCGGAGCCCGAAGCCGACGGCCCCACCCGTACGGCGAGTTCGGCCACGCCGGGTGCGACCGGACGGCAATCGGTTACGACGCCATGCCATGCCCACGTACGCCGGCCGATGCGGTCGAGGACGTAGGAGACCAGAACGAACAGGGTGGCCGCATCGGCCATGACAATGAACGGACGGGCGCGGACGATGTAGAAGATGAGGTGGAAGTGCACCCATGCGAACACGACCGCCAGCAGCAGGATGCGATGCAGCCACACCGACGTCTCATGGCTCAGTGCCCGCGCCAGCCATGCGCGCAGCCGGGCGACGGGCGGCACCAGTTCGGCGATCGGCCGGGCCATGAGCACCAGCGCCAGCAGCACGCCGAGGAACAGCAGCGTATAGGAGATGCCGCCGGTGAGCCTGACCAGCGCGTAGGCGGGCAGGGCCATGCGATGCAGTGCGGCCAGTACCAGAGCGAGCGTGCCGAGCACGCCGTGCATGACATACAGGTACGGCAGTCCGATCAGACGGTCCAGCCAGTGCGGCCGGCAGGCGAGATACACGGCTTCCAGCATCCACACGTAGGCGATCACGCCCAATGCGATCGGACCCATGTGCGTGGTGCGGAACACCGGGCTGATGGTCGCGGCCAGTACCGCGACGAATACGGCCGGGATCGCGGCGAGCAGCATGGCCCACGTCAGTGCACGCCGGGCCGGATCATTAAGCAATGGTTTCGACATGAATCAATTCCCCCTTGATTGGCACGGTATCGTATGGGAACAACAAGCGGATCCGGCGACGCCGAGGCGAAGCACGGTGCCGCCGTCGCCATGACCGTCATCGACGACGTCGCCGAACGGCGGGAGGCCATGCACTAGCCATGCATCGGCCACTAGCCATGCACGCGGAACATGGCAACCCATGAGACGACGGTATTGGTAATGCGACGGCGGATGCCGTGTAATGGAACCGAACAACCAGCGAAAGGACGACAACCATGAACAACCCCAGCGCATTCCCGATGGGCCATCCGAACGACGCCTACGCCCAGTACTTCGAAGGGCGGAGCTATCTGGCTCCGCTCGCCGGCGACGACCAGGTCAACGTCGCAAACGTGACCTTCGAGAAGGGCTGCACGAACCACTGGCACATCCACCACGGCGTATGCCAGATCCTGATCGCCGTGGGCGGCCGCGGCTACTACCAGATCGAAGGCCAGGAGCCGGTCGAGCTCAAGCCCGGCGACGTGGCCTACATCCCGCCGGAAACCAAGCACTGGCACGGCGCCTCCCCGAACGAGGCGTTCGCCCACATCGCCGTCATGCCCAAGAATGACGGCGCGAGCAACGAATGGCTCGAACCGGTCGACGACGAAGCCTACCGCAGGCTCGCCTGAAGGGGTAGGGTCCCCGCCTATCCGAGGGACCGGCCCTTCGCACATTCGCTAGACCACCCTCAGTCTCGCTGACGCTCGACAGCTCCCGCCGGCGGGAGCGGGGTGGGGTGGTCAAGCGCCCAGCCACCCATCGACGGCCCGTCGGACGGCCTCCGGATCACGCTGCGCGACGACGCCGGTGACGGCGAGACCGGGGCGCACGTCGGCCCCGGTCAGCGCGGCGATATGCTCGGGGGTCTCCTTGAAGCCGCTGCCGCCGTGCGTGATGAACGGGAGAATGGTCTTGCCGGTCCAGTCGTGGCCGCGCAGGAACGTGTCGACCTCCAGCGGAGGCACGCCGCACCAGATCGGGTAGCCGAGGTAGACGGTGTCGGCCTCGGCGAACGCGGCATCGGCCGAAGCGCTGGCGTCGGCATCGTTCCCGGCGTGCATCCTGATGGCGATCGCCGCCTCCACGCCGTCCTCCATCTCCCTCTTGACCCGTTCGACGGTGCCGTCGTACGTCGTCGGATACGGTTCGGCCGGCAGGATCTCGATGATCGGCGCGACCGTGGCCGCCGCGATGACGTCGGCCACCTTCGCCGTATTGCCCTCCGTCACATAACCGACCTCATAGTTCTCGTTGGCCCGCGAAAACACCACGATGACTGATGTCATGGCCACTCCTTCTCCATCTGTCGTGAAAAACCCTACATAACGGACGATGTCGTCGTTTTTATCCTACAGGCTGTTGAATAAAATGGCTGTCGGTACCAATGCCATGATCAGCAGACCCGCAGGCGTCGCAGCCGCGGGCATGACGAGAGGGGAAACACCATGCCATTCCTTGAATTCCACGACGTGGTCCGTCAATACGGGGAGGGTGAGTCCGCGGTCAAGGCCCTCGACCACGCCACCTTCGACATCGAGAAGGGCGAGCTCGCCGTCATCCTCGGCGCCTCCGGCGCCGGCAAATCCACGGCGCTCAACATCCTCGGCGGCATGGACCGGGCCACCTCCGGCAGCGTCGTCCTCGACGGGCGCGACCTCACCAAGGCCAGCGAATCCGAACTCACCGACTACCGCCGATTCGACGTCGGCTTCGTCTTCCAGTTCTACAACCTCGTACCCAACCTCACCGCCCTCGAGAACGTGGAGCTCGCCAGCCAGATTTGTCCCGACGCGCTCGACGCCCGCGAAACGCTCGAAAAGGTCGGTCTCGGCGAGCGCTTGGGCAACTTCCCCGCGCAGCTTTCCGGCGGCGAACAGCAGCGCGTCTCCATCGCCCGCGCGCTCGCCAAAAACCCGAAGCTGCTGCTGTGCGACGAGCCGACCGGCGCGCTCGACTACAACACCGGCAAGCAGATCCTCCAGCTGTTGCAGGATTCCTGCCGCAACAACGGCATCACCGTTGCGCTGGTCACCCACAACTCCGCGCTCGCGCCGATGGGCGACCGGCTGATCCGTTTCCGCTCCGGCAGGGTCACCGAGATCAGCGTCAATGACCATCCGACCCCGATCGCCGACATCGAGTGGTAGCGCAGGCGTCGAAATACGGGCAGAAAACCCCGGAATCGGAAATTCATGGTGCCCAATGGTCGTTTTTCCGCCGAGAAAACGACCGAAAGGCACCATGAATTCTGGAAGGTAGAAAGGCTGTTTCGATGAGTACATCGTCTCACCGTCGTATGGCACTGTGGAAGGATGCGTGGCGGGCCATATCGGGCAATGGCAGGCGCTTCGCCTCCATCGTCGTCATCTGCGCCGTGGGCATCATGATGCTCTGCGGGCTGAACCCCGTAGGCCGCGACATCCGTGGCGGCCTCGATGATTTCTTCGACCGCACGTCCATGCACGACATCGCCATCATCTCCACACTCGGATTCGATGACGACGACATCGCCGCCCTGCGCGACGTCGCCGGCGTCGACAAGGCCGCCGGCGTCCATGCGCAAAGCGTGTATACGAAAGTCGACGGCAGGCAGGCATCCGCCACCGTGATGGCGCTCAACGACGCCGGAGTCGACAAACCGTACCTTTCCGAAGGACGGCTGCCGAACGCCGGCCACGAGATCGCCGTCACGCGGCAGTATCTCGACGACAGCGGCCGCAAGGTCGGCGACGCCATCGAGTTCACGCCGGAATCGTCCGACGCGAACGGATCGGCCGCCGGGACGACCTCGACCGACGTGTTCGCCGACGGCGAGTACACCATCGTCGGCGTCGTCATCGACCCGAACGACATCGTCAACCCGACCGGCCCGCTCGCTCTTGTCTCCGGCGCCAAGACGGTGTATCCGCTGTTCGTGGCCGGCGACGCCGTCACCGGTGACGCGCCGTACACGTCCGCCGTCATCACCGTCTCCGGCGCCGCCGCGCTCAACACGTATGACGACGACTACCTCGCCAAGGTGGCCGATGTGCAGGATGCCATCGGAAAGATGCAGGCCGGCCAGGAGCGGCACCGCACCGACGCCGTCAAGGCCGAGGCGCTGAAGCAGGCCATGAAGCCCATCGACGAGCAGAAGCGGAAAGTCGACGCCATGCCCGACGTGCTGCCGATGAAGGCCGCGGCCGAGCGGAAAATCGCCGACGCCGAGACGAAGATCCGCGAGAAGATCGACGACATGAACGACGCGAAGTGGATTCTCCGCGACCGCAGCGCCGTCACCAGCTACGAGGACGTGAAGACGCAAAGCGAGATGATATCCCGGCTTGGCACGATGTTCCCCGTGCTGTTCCTCGTGATCGCGCTGTTGGTGAGCCTCACCGCCATGGCCCGCATGGTGGAGGAGGACCGTCAGCTCATCGGCACGTACAAGGCGCTCGGCTACCGTCGCGGCGAGACCATGCTCAAATACCTCGTGTATTCGCTGGCCGCATGCCTGCTCGGTGGCGTGCTCGGCGACATCCTCGGCATGGTCGGTCTGCCGTTCGTGTTCACCAGACGCATGCTCACGCGGCTGTATGTGCTGCCCGAATATCCGATGATCGTCGACTGGCGTCTCGCCGTCGGCGGTGTGCTGCTGTTCGTCGTGGTTATCACCGGCGCCGCCATGGCCACCTGTACCGGTTCGCTCAGGCTCGCGCCCGCCGAGCTCATGCGGCCCAAGGCGCCGAAGGCAGGCCGAACCATTGTCTTGCAGCGCGTCGGCGTCGTATGGAATCATCTGTCGTTCCTCGGCAAGGTGACCGCACGCAACCTGTTCCGATACAAGAGCCGCGCGCTCATGGTGATCGTCGGCGTGCTCGGCTGCACGGCGCTGATGACCGCCGGATTCGGCATGGGCAATTCCGCGCTGACGCTGATGCCGCGACAATACAACGAGATCGCCCGATACGACGTGATGGCCGTCACCTCCGCCGACGACCACGACAAGGCGCAGAAGGACCTTGATGGCAATGCGGATGTGACGTCCTCGCTGCCGTTGCAGGTCGGCAGCGTCACGCTCGCCTCCGCCGATTCCGATTCGTCATCCGACGCGGCGGACGATGCGAAACTGACCGCGCAGATCATGATCGTGCCGGACGGCGAATCCATCGCCGACTATATTGACTTGCACACGGCCGACGGGCAGCGGATTTCGTTGGATGACGGCGGTTCCGCCGATGCCGGTTCCGATGGCGATGTGCAGGCCGTGGTGACGGCCAATGCCGCGAAGAAGCTGGACCTGACGGCCGGCGGCAAGGTCAACGTGACCGATGCGATGGCCGACTCCGCCGACGTGCGGGTCGCCGCCGTGGCCCAGTACTACACCGGCAACATCGTGGTCATGACCCAGAGCGCCTACGAGAAGGCGTTCGATGCTGACATCGCGCCGAACGCCGACCTCATCAGGGTCAGGGGCGACGCCGACGCGCAGATTCGGTTTGCGGACGGTCTCGCCGAGCAGGACGAATATCTGTCGGTGATGAGCTCGGCCAAGCAGCAGCGCGACTTCGTGAAAAGCTTCGCCACCTTCTTCGTGATGATCGGCTTCATCGTGGCTATGGCCGCGATCCTCGCCATTGTGGTGCTCTACACACTGGCCAGCACGAACATCTCCGAACGCGCCCGTGAACTCGCCACCATCAAGGTGCTGGGCTTCCGCCGCCGCGAGGTGCACGGCTACGTGAACAAGGAGATGCTGCTGCTCAGCGCCATCGGCATCGCCGTCGGACTGCCGTGCGGGCGCGCGCTGCTGGGGTTCCTCGTCTCCCGGCTCGACCTGCCGGGCATGAACATCGTACCGAACGTGCAATGG
Organism: Bifidobacterium simiarum; assembly: GCF_002802905.1. Taxonomy (GTDB): domain Bacteria; phylum Actinomycetota; class Actinomycetes; order Actinomycetales; family Bifidobacteriaceae; genus Galliscardovia; species Galliscardovia simiarum. The sequence continues at coordinate 35,986 of NZ_PEBK01000011.1, read as the reverse complement.
TTCTGCTACGCGGCCGCCGCCGTGCTGGCGCTCCTCTTCACGCTGTTGGTGAGCGCCGCCACGAACCGCTCCCTCGACCGCATCGACATGGTCGCCGCGCTGAAAAGCCCCGAATGATGCGGCGTGGCACAGTCCCGTCCGGCCCTTCCGTGAATCCTCCGATGGGAAGGGTCGGACGTCTCGTGGTTTCGTTGGACACTGACGGGAATCCGTGCTAAGCTCATGCACTGTTGCTTTGGCGAGGGAAGGCAGTGCGCTGCGCTTCCGTTATCGACTCGGCGTCCGATTCTCCGTATTCACGGCGGTCGTGTGGCGCGTCGATGCGTCCAGGGCGAAATGAACGAATACATCGTGATGCAAGGAGAACCATCATGGCAGATATCACTCTGGAAGGTGCCGTCCGCACCGAGTTCGGCAAGGGCGCTGCCCGTCGCATGCGCGTCGCCAAGCTGATCCCCGCCACCATCTACGCCGGTGGCGAGCAGCCCGTGTTCGTGCAGCTGCCGATGCGCGAGACCACCAACGCCATGCGCCGCACCAACGCCCTGTTCGAGGTCAAGTACGGCGAGGAGTCCAAGCTGGCCGTCGTGAAGGACATCCAGCGCAACCCCGTCAAGCAGATCATCGAGCACATCGACTTCTACGAGGTGCGTGCCGGCGAGAAGATCGAGGTCGAGGTGCCGGTGTTCGTCGAGGGTACCCCGAAGGGCGCCGCCGTCGCGTTCGTCGACATTCAGGAGCTCAAGGTCAAGGCCGACGTCACCAACCTGCCCGAGCGCATCACCATCAGCGTGGACGGCCTGGTCGACGGCACCAAGGTGCTGGCCAAGGACGTCGTCCTGCCCGAGGGCGTCGAGCTGGTCCACGACGATCCGGAAGAGTCCGTCGTCACCGTCGAGGTGCCTGAGGATGCCTCCGCCGAAGCCGCTCCGGCCGCTGCGGCTCCGGCTGCCGACGCCGCTGCCGCTCCGGCTGCCGACGCTCAGTGAGCCTGAACGACCCGTCGTTCGTTCCCGCCTGACCGTGGTCGGGTAGGGGGCAATGGTCCGAGCGCTTCGTCATGCGCTTAGTCATGAACGAATCCGAAGAGCCCACCGTTCGCGTGGGCTCTTCGCGTATTGGGGCGTATCGGGCTTCCCGCGTACGGGCCATGTGGGGCCGGATCCATCGGTACGATCCGATCGGCACGGCCCCGCTTTTCATAATGTGAACTCTCTCACCCGGTTGCCGCAAGGCTGTGAGAGAGTTATCCCTGAGTTCGGTGCCAGAAGCGCCGACAAACGATTCAAGTCCGTTTCCCCGGAACATTCGCGGGGGAGCGGCGACACTGATTAAAGAAGTGACCATGACAGAAAACACTCATCACGATCCGGCCGCACTGTCCAAGCTGGCAGATGCGTTCACCGTCCTGCCGAACGAGAACCCCGCTTCCGATGCCAAGCGTCAGGAGCTGATCGACAAGCCGGCGTTCGGTCAGGTCTTCTCCGACAACATGACCCACATGACGTGGACCAAGGGCGAAGGCTGGGGAGACCGCCGCATCGAGCCGTACGCGCCGCTCAAGCTCGACCCGGGCGCCTCCGTGCTGCACTACGCGCAGGAATGCTTCGAAGGCCTCAAGGCCTACCACCACGCCGATGGCTCCGTGTGGCTGTTCCGTCCGGACGCCAACGCCGAGCGCTTCCAGAACTCCGCCAAGCGTCTGTACCTGCCGGAGCTGTCCATCGACGACTTCCTCGGCTCCGTGGCCGCGCTGGTCAAGCGCGACTCCGCCTGGGTGCCGACCCGTCGTGAATACACGCTGTACATGCGTCCGTTCATGTTCGCCTCCGAGCCGTTCCTCGGCGTGCGCGCCCCGCAGGAGGTGGACTACTGCGTGATCGCTTCCCCCTCCGGCCCGTACTTCCCCGGCGGCGTGAAGCCGGTGAGCATCTGGGTGGAAGACAAGTGGTTCCGCACCGGCCCCGGCGGCACCGGCTTCGCCAAGTGCGGAGGCAACTACGCCGCCTCCCTGCTCGGTGAGTACACCGGCATCGAGAACGGCTGCGAGCAGGTGTGCTTCGTGGACGCCGCCACCAAGACCTACCTCGAGGAGCTGGGCGGCATGAACATGATGGTCGTGCACAAGGACGGCCACGTGGAGACCCCGTCGCTCACCGGCAACATCCTGCCGGGCGTGACCCGTCGTTCCCTGATCCAGCTGCTGCAGGACGAGGGCCGTGACGTCGTCGAGACCATGATCGCCCTCGACCAGCTGCTTGAGGATATCAAGTCCGGCGAGGTCACCGAGGTGTTCGCCTGCGGCACCGCCGCCATCATCACCCCGATCGGCCGCTTCAAGTCCGAGAAGTTCGACGTCACCGTGGCCGACGGCAACTCCGGCAAGCTGACGGTCGACCTGCGCAACAAGCTGCTCGGCATCCAGCTCGGCGAGGTCGAGGACCCGCACAACTGGATGTGGAAGGTCTGCTGACCGGCATTCACCGAACAGGCACCGACGGCAGTCTGCTGATTTGAAGGTTTGCTGACCGTCGCGCCACCGTTTGAGGGCTGTTGAGATCCCGCGTTTTACGGGGTCTCAACAGCCCTCTTGTTTTTTTTGGGGGGGGCTGGGCGCGCTCCATGGGAACCGCCAATATGGGCGGTACGACGGCAGAAGACGACGAACGTGTGGCCACTCGAAGCCTCGTACCGTCCAGCAGTCACGGTGTATATTGGGAATCGTTCACGTAGCATCCGGGTGGGGAGCGAGACTCCTCTGCCGGGAAACCAAATGGTTATGGTCGGCGGTTTGCAAGCTCCCGGATGGTTCGCCGCTGGTCTATTAAGGATGGTGTGACATGCCCATAGCTCCCGACAGACTGGACAAATTCACGTTCCAGGGGGAATTCCATCCCCTCACCGATCCGGAGGAAATTGCCGTCATCCATAAGAAGATCGGTTTTGTTCCGCCGACCCCGGAGGAGCAGTCGTACATCACCGAACAGTGGAGAAAACGCTTCGATACCGAAGACGACATTTCCACGGACAGGCTCCGCGCCGAGTTCGTTCGAAAGAAGGCGCTCGGCCAACTCTGACCTGATGACATAGCCATTTTTCTGTTCATAGCCACTCCGCACGGGGTGGCTTTCTTCATGCCCGGAACGGGCCCCATCAACCAATTCAAGGAGGAACCATGGCCGAGGATGCCGACCAGAACCAGCAGGACGTGCAGGAGCCGCACGGCGAGCAGCAGCCCACGGACTGGGAGGTTAGGACACTAGGAGTCTGTGGCGGTGGATTGATGCAAAGTCACGCATGGCGAACATGCTGACCAACCAGTACGCATCAAAACATGCGTGACCTATGAGCGACAAAAGACATCAAAGACGCGGAGATCGCCGTACTCAACCTCCCGAAAAACAGGACACACATCGAAGAGGCTCTCGCCGGCGGGAGAGCACAAAGGCTTCGTCACTGGTACCATTGACGGCATCGAGATAAGAGTCGGATTCGCCAAAGCCGGGAAACGCCCGGCCCGCGTCATCACCATCCATCCAGTGGGAAGGGAGTAGCCATGTCGACGTCTCTTATCGACATCCAACTCGCCGAACGACGTTATGACCAGCTCGCGGCCGACATGATCGCACTGCTCCGCGCCAACGGCGACGACGGGGCCGACTTCCGTGAAACGGGGGTTATACTTACTTGTCTCAAAGACTGTGGTCGTCAATTAGCCAATAAAAACGTGTGAACTCCGTCCCAACGGATATGTTCCCTCGGTAAAATGTACGAGAACATCGTAAGGAGGCTGACAAATGACGGATCTGAAGCCCGGCGATCTTGGCTATTACCCTTGTTTGGCGGATTATCCTTCGAAAAAAGCCATGTTCTCCTCTCCTGAATTCGCATCCCTTCCGGCAGAAGATGTTTTAGCCGCATACTGGGGGGAGTTCAACGGCGAGTCGATCTATCATTTCAACGACCCGAAGAATCCCCGGAACGATGAAGAGGCCAAGAAGATGGCCATCGAATGCCTGATCGCAGGAAGACCTCGTCCTTGGGAGGAGATTCCCGAAGGCGCTGTCATTTAACCGTTTCCATCTGATATTCGAAACCGCACTTCGGATGGGTTTCCGTTATCCAGCCACTCCACCCGGGGTGGTTTTGATGTCCGGAACGGGGCCCGGCCCCAACAGGGGCGCAACAGCATAGTGGTGAACCTGAAATCCGAGGAGAAACCACCACTAGAATCCGCCGGAGCAATGCATGGAGAAGAGCATCTATCTGCGGTCGCTGACGATATACCGCATTGACGGCCTTGATCTGGACCATGAACATGTTTTGGGCCTGATGAGAGCGAGCCTGCAATGGGAACCCTATCCGAGATGGCTCCCAACGCCAAGGAGCCGCTGAGAAGAACCGAGACCGCATATTCGAACCATTGGGTACATTTAGTGGCGGGTTTTTGACGCATTGCCCAAGGGGATTGAGCCTGGAGGGGAAATAGGACTTCCGTATGCCTATCGGATCGATCTTGAGACCGGAGAGGCATGTGTCGGTACCATCGATGAATCGGATATGCTCACCGAACAGGAACTGGGTCCCATCCCGGACTAGAAGCGACAGCGAAGTTATCCAACCCGCCATGGGAGCGACGTTATAAAGCCTGATGGGTGGGCATTATATGGCGTATAAAAAATATCCACATGTCTGTCCAAGGCGGCTATCATCTACGCTGGCATTCGTCGAATCGTGTCAGTGAGTAAGTGAACAATGACTCCGAGTCTGATGACATGCCCTCGAGCTCGGCGCCTACCAGATGATCATTAACTGCTGCGTGTAAAGAGACAGGAGAGGGTGGCGAGGACATGATGGCCGAGCTCATTGAATCTCTCGCGGTCAAGGGCGCGACGTCCGGATGTCCTGAACTCACGACACACTCGGTCATGAGTTCAAACGCAGTATGAACGTCATCCTTGCGTTCATCGACCACATCTACGGGGTGAACGAGTCCACCACGGCCGTCAATGTGCGTCTCGAGATCCTCCGTGGCATCGCTCTTGGTCTCCGCAACCTTGACAACTACATCATCAGAAGTCTGCTCTTCCGCATTGGCGGATTCCGACAAATCATCCAGACCACCTCTGCACAACAAAATACGAAGACCCGGAAAACGATGCGAGGTTTTCTGACGACTGTATGTCGGCGTTCTGGACCATCAAACAATTTGTTTTGAATAGACAATATTGTTGTCTGACGCGTATCGTCGAGAATCAGAAAGCGTTGCCTTTTTCTCTGCGCGCATTGAGATGACGCGTCTCGTACTCATCGAAATTGTTGCGGACCGCTTCTGCGGGGTACTTCCGTTTGGTTATGGCAAGCTTATCCATGATGATTTTGTCTAAATCGATATCAAGCGCATCGGCCATCATGATGCAGTAGGTAAGTACATCTGCTAGTTCCTCTCTGACATGTTTCTCGTCCACAGAGGAGGATTGTGGTATCCATTGATAGCATTCAAGTAGTTCTGCAGCTTCAATGCTGATGGATTTTGCGAGATTCTCAGGTGTATGGTATTGATTCCAACCTCGGGCAATTACGAAATCGTGTATTTCTCGAATAGTGCGGTCGCTGATCATGACAAATATTTTAAACGATTGCAAATATTGTCTGGGAACCTCGATCATTACGGGTCATAATATAGCCATGAACTTTGAAGGTCTTGCTCCGATTATCATCAACCTGCCATATGGACGATATGACAAGGAAGATTTTGAGTGGGCAGTTGATAAAACCCTAGACAGCTGGGCAGGGAATCGGGGTGACTACTCCGAGATGGAACGCGCTATGCTGCGATATGTGCTTGCATATCCCACGGTATATGTCGTGTATTCAAGGAAGATTAATCCTTATTCATCGAAGAACGAGTACACCGTGTATGTTGGCGAGACGAATGATATACGTCACCGAACTGCGCAACATCTTGAGTTGGATTCTAAAAATCGTGAGGATTGGAAAGCTGTAGCTGATGCAGTCTCACAGAATGACGAAGCATACAAGCAGTATGTCATCTCTCATCCAAAATTCAATAAATCATTAACCTTGGATGTAGAGAATCGGCTTATGCATTACATGTCCAGTACTGATTCAGTTAAAAAGTTGAATAATCGACGGACCAATGCACAAGGTGATTATTACACTTCAGACCAATTTGATCATATCTTCTCGCAAATATGGCTAAAATTGCATAAGGATGATCCGGATCTGTTTCCTGCCGAAGAAATTATTCGGGATTCTGCTCTGTTTAAGGCTTCGCCTTTTCACAAACTCAGTGATAGTCAACTCGAAGCTGAAGAGGCTATACTGACGCAGCTCGCTGGTTTGCTGACTAACAATCGTCGAAAGAATTCCGTTGAGCAAAGCAATGCTCATCCCAAACTTATCTTTGTTCAAGGCGCTGCGGGTACGGGAAAAACTGTGCTGTTAAGCCATTTGTTCTATCGGATTGCGACAGAAATCGGTATTCAAGAAAGGACGTATTCTGGCGATGAGGATTATTCCGCATCACCAGAGGCGGAAAATGGGCAACTGGCATCGTATATTCTGGTTAATCACAAGGAACAGGTTCATGTTTATAACCAGATAGCCACGAAGTTGGGATTGCAAAAGAAATCCAGTGAAGTGGTCATGCTACCCAGTCAATTCATTAATCGATTCAGTGTGCGTAATGAACGTGGAAGAGGAATCCCGGATCAACCACGGGGAATGGCGGATATTGTGCTTATCGATGAGGCGCATTTGCTGATGACTCAGGGGAATCAAGGGTATTCCGGGAAGAACCAGCTTTATGATATTTTGCGTAGAGCGCGGGTGGTGATCGCAGTTTTCGATCCAAACCAGATTATGCAGTCCAGTCAACAATGGGATCCAGTTGTGCTGAGAAAACTGCAGTTGGATGAGGAATCAATTAACAAACCTCATAAGACCGGAACTCTTGGCGATTTCCGATCTATCGTTTTAAGTGGCGGAGATCAATCGTCGGCCATATCTGTCGATGTAACGCATATACATCTGGAAAAACAGTTTCGCATTGCGGCAAATGAGTCAATGATTCGATGGATTGATCGCTTTGCTTCCGGACTGGGAATTGACCCTTTGCCAACTGATCCAGGTGAGTATACAGCGGATGGTGCAATAAAGCGTGCGCCCTATGATGTAAAAGTATTTGATTCTCCAATCGAGCTGTTTGAGGCCATCCGGAAGAAAGCTCAATCGGAATCTGACGGTTGGAACAGTAATGGTCTGTCCCGTCTGCTGGCGACCTACGATTGGAAGTATTCGGCAAAATCCGTAAACATGGCGGATCCTCAGGGTTTTTGGAACGTGGAATTACACCGCGATTCCTCCGGTGTGTGGCGAATGGGATCTGGTGATGTTTTTGGGAGATCTGGAATAGACTCTCACGTATTTTGTAAGCCGTGGAACTATCAGCTTGCCGACCCCGCTGATCCCAAGACAAAGGGCATTGATAAGGATCTGGCTTGGGCGGAAAAACCATATACTATCAATGAAATTGGGTCTATCTTCACCATTCAAGGATTCGACCTAAACTATGCCGGTGTGATTATTGGCCCTTCAGTGACATATCGGCGAGGGAGAATTGTATTTGATAAAAGCGCCAGTCGAAATTATTTGGCCACCAACAAGCGAAAAGATCTGGGAGATTTCGCGGAGGAGAACCTGAAACATGAATTGAATGTTCTGCTGAAACGAGGGGTCCATGGACTGTATCTTTTTGCTGTAGATGAGGAATTACAGCAACGATTGAAGGAATGCTGTACTAAATAATTGTAACGAGTGAGGCTTCACTAAATATATCGCGTAATGCGTATTGCCTAAGTCTGCCTTCGTTGTGGAAAGTGGGCCAGATCGTCATATACAAATAAAGGAGATACGGATTTGCTCGGACGACCATAACTGGCCGTCCGAGCTGATTCACTGCAAATCAGACGATCGATTATTGTCCTTCTATCATAGTTTCTGGAGCACGCTCAGCGTCTGCGCGATCGTGTGCGATTCGCCGGGGTTGAGCGTGATCAGATTGGCGCGGTTCGCGGCGGCCTCGACGCAGACGAAGCCGCGCCATTCGCCGTCGGCGAGGTCACCGATCGCGTTGCCGGCACTCTCGCCGGGGTTCCAGACCACGGTCGTGTTCGCGCCGTGGGAGGTCGCGACGATCGTCCGGTCCAGCCGCTCGTCATGCACCTCGATCTCATGATCGGACAGGTAGATCCGGTCGACCATCGATCCGTCGAACCGGATCGGGCCGTGCTGGGCGCATACGGGGAAACCGGACACCGTGGTGTCCAGATACTCCGTGCCGTCCAGACCGGTCACCTCCACATGCTCCACGTCACCCACATGCAGATACGTGTGCAAGGCCGTCTCATAGGAGAACGGTGCGTTGCCGTCATTGGTCACGGTGAAGGCCATCGTCAGCGTGCTGCCGGAGCGCACCTCATAGACAGCGTGGAATCGGGGATGCGGATTGCCGACGAACTGGGCCAGCGTCGCCTCGTCCGCCTCCGTGGAGTCGAGCGTGTACCGTGCGACCGCGTTGCCGTCACCGTCGATCGCTGATGCCGACTCGTCCCGATGCCAGAACGAGGTCCGGGCGAATCCGTGCTTCGGGGTCCTCGACGCGGTCCTGCCGTTGTCCGTCCCGTCCGGTTCGGGATCATAGCCGGAATTGAACCACGGGAAGACGATCGGCACCCCGCCTCGGATCGCCGTTCCCTCGCTGAGATACACCGCCGACGGCTGCCAGACCACGTCCGGCTGACCGGCCGGGGCCCAGCGCAGCACGTGGGCACCGTAGTCGCTGATCGTCGCGGAACCGCCCTCGCCGTCGAGGGTGCGGATGATGAACTGATCGCTCATGAATCCTCCAAACTACTCGGGTTGATGAGACGCTTCCATTATGGTCCATGCGCCGGCCGGGCGTGCGCGGGTCACACGGGGTGGATTTCGGTGATCGTTGCAATGTCTGATGTTCGAGGAGGGATCCAGATGGGAGAGTAGACGATTTTATGGCATTGGGCATGCGTCCGGGGGGGGGGATAGCGTTCTGCTAACCGATCGTGATGCCGAACAGGGGAGAAGACGAATTGCCCGAATCAATCCGTATGAACGATGGAGACAGCCAGACCGGTCTCCAATCCGGACATGTCATCTCCGCTTCGAGAAAGCCCCGACGGACGTGGCTTCGAATCTTGCGCAATATCATGCCCGTCATCGTCGCCATGGGAACCCTGCTTATGGGAGGGGTCTTCATGTGGCATACGGCTCCGGGGCATATTCCTGATATCTGGGCGCACACCTATCGCATAAGCGGCATCCTCAACGGCGATGTGCTGGCACGTCCCGTGGAGTCGACAAGCAGACTGCACCACAGCACCGAGAATGTCGGCGGCCACGTCGACTGGTCATGGATCAACTATTCCCACGAACAGGACGACGGTTACGACCCCACCGTGGTGCAGCTTGATTCCATTACCGCGTCGGATGCCTCCGGTGCGGATGTGCCGTATAACAACACGGCCACGAACTCGCCGGTGTCGTACCTTCCTCAGCTGGCGGGCTTCGCCATCGGCAAGGCCATGGGTCTTCCGGCGGGAACCACGTATTACCTCACCGAAACGATCATGCTCGTCGTCTACGCATGCTGCACGGCAATTGCAGTGGCATTACTGCCAAAATGGCGCATTCTTGTTGGCGTGGTGATGCTGTGCCCGCTGTTGCTGCACCGGTATTCGTTCGCCATATCCGCGGATTCGATGACGCAGGCGCTCACGTTCCTGCTGTCCTGCATGCTCGTTCGTGCGTTATTCAAACGCATCGGTGTCGGAACATATGCGGCATTCGCGATCGTATGCCTATTGCTGGCGATGTGTAAGTTCATCTATACGCCATTGGTATTGCTGACGCTGCTGGCGCCCTGGATCCAGAGAGGGATGAAGGTCCGCGCATCTTCCCATGGCGGGCGAGCCGAACGGTTGGCGTCAGCATGGAGAGCCGGTATATGGATAACGGCATTGGGCAATGCCGCGGCATTCATATGGCTGGCTGTATGGATGAAGCTGACCGGATGGTTCGTCACCACGCCGATGATGGTGTCTCATGCGCAGATGGCCCAAAGGCGTCAGGCGCTGTTCACGGATCCCGGCGCAGTGGTGGAACTGATGAAGATGATGGCCTTGTCCATCGTTACCGGACGATCGAATCTCGACCGGACGCTGGACACATGGCTTATCCGGTGCTGCTGGCTGGCGATGGCGATCATGGCGCTTGCGCTGATCGTAGCAACCGTGCGACGGACGCTGAACGGATACGAGACGGCATTCTGGTGGTGCGCGTCCATCGTGATGGTCGGCATCATACTGCTGACCTACGTGGCGCTGTGGCTGCAGTACACTCCCGCAGGATCCGCGATGATCGAGGGTATGCAGCACCGCTACTTCCTGCCATTGATCGTGCTGGGCGTGCTGTGCACGGCGGAAAGCCTCGCCGGACTGCGGCTCTCTCGTGATCGCGTGATCGTGTGAAGTTCGGATCACCCGCTCGCCGCGCGCCACGGTGATGTGTTTGGTCATATGCGGATGATAAAGTGAAATTCCATGGTCAGAAGAAAGCATGGAATCACGCAAGAGCACATCACCAAGCACATTTTCGTCACTGGCGGAGTTGTGTCCTCGCTCGGCAAGGGCCTCACGGCCTCCTCACTGGGCCGTCTGCTTCGCAGCCGCGGCATCCACGTTCTGCAGCAGAAGCTCGATCCCTACATCAACGTCGATCCGGGTACCATGAACCCGTTCCAGCACGGCGAGGTCTACGTGACCGAGGACGGCGCCGAGACCGATCTCGACATCGGCCACTACGAGCGCTTCCTCGACGTCTTCCTCTCCCAGAAGGCCAACGTCACCACCGGTCAGGTGTATCAGGAGGTGCTGCGCAAGGAGCGCGCCGGCGAGTACCTCGGCCAGTGCGTGCAGGTCATCCCGCACATCACCAACGAGATCAAGTCCCGCATGCGTGCCCAGGCGTCCGACGACGTGGACGTCATCATCACCGAGATCGGCGGCACCGTCGGCGACATCGAATCCCAGCCGTTCCTCGAGGCCGCCCGCGAGGTGCGTCGCGACCTCGGCTCCGACAACTGCATGTTCGTGCACGTCTCCCTCGTGCCGTACATCGCCGCCGCCCACGAGCTGAAGACCAAGCCCACCCAGCATTCCGTGATGATGCTGCGTCAGCTCGGCATCTCCCCGGACGCGCTGGTGCTGCGTTCCGACCGTCCGCTCAACAAGGCCATCAAGGACAAGATCTCCCTGATGTGCGACGTGGACGAGGAGGGCGTGGTCAACTGCGTGGACGCCCCGAGCATCTACGACGTGCCGAAGACCCTGTTCGACGAGGGCCTCGACGCCTACGTGGTGCGCGAGCTCGGCCTGCCGTTCCACGACGTCAACTGGGCCGAATGGTCCGACCTGCTCAACCGCGTGCACCATCCGAAGCACGAGGTCAACGTGGCCATCGTCGGCAAGTACATCGACCTGCCCGACGCCTACCTGTCCGTCACCGAGGCCATCAAGGCCGGCGGTTTCGCCAACTGGGCCAAGGTGAACGTCGAATGGGTCGCCGCCGACGAGTGCGAGACCGAGGAGGGTGCCGCCAAGTCGCTGGCCGACGTGGACGGCATCGTGATCCCCGGCGGCTTCGGCATTCGCGGCATCGACGGCAAGATCGGCGCCCTGAAGTACGCCCGCGAGCACAAGCTGCCCGCGCTGGGCCTGTGCCTCGGCCTGCAGTCGATGGTCATCGAGTATGCGCGCCACGTCCTCGACATCGAGGACGCGAACTCCACCGAGTTCGAGCCCGACTGCGCCAACCCCGTCATCGCCACCATGGAAGAGCAGAAGGACATCGTCGCCGGCAAGGGCGACATGGGCCACACCATGCGACTGGGCTCCTACCCGGCCGAACTGGAGGAGGGCTCCCTGGCCGCGCAGCTGTACGGCACCACGCATGTGACCGAGCGTCACCGCCACCGCTACGAGGTGAACGTGGCCTACAAGGACCGTCTGCGTGAAGGCGGACTGCGCATCTCCGGCCAGAGCCCCGACGGCGAACTCACCGAGTTCGTGGAGCTGCCGCAGGACGTGCACCCGTTCTACATCGCCACGCAGGCCCACCCCGAATTCAAGAGCCGCCCGACCAAGCCGCACCCGCTGTTCGCCGGACTGGTGAAGGCCGCCCTGGATCATCAGGCCGCCCGCTGAGCGAAATGATCGAATGATCGAAATGACCGAGACGATCGGAACGATCGCCCGTCGATAGCGATCGCCCGTCGATAAGGCCGGGACTCTCCGCAAAGGAGGGCCCGGCCTTCGTCGTTCCATATGCGTCGTTCCATGGGGAAACCGAAAACCTTGGTAAATCTCACATTTGGCGATGAGCCAACATACGGTGTCGCGCTATCGTTCGCCCTGAGGTTCTGCTAGGTTGTTGTATGAACTTACGTGAAGGATTGGAGGCAGCGTCAGGTGACCGACGAAAAAGCACCAAACGCCGCGGCTGACGTGGAGATGAGCCAGTATGTGGCCGATCGACAGCGCGTCAACGAGGATAAGATCAAAAAGGACGACGAGATCATCTCGCAGTTCGGCGAATACAGCTACGGATGGCATGATTCCGATGCCGCCGGCGAGGCCGCGAAGCGAGGCATCGACGAGAGCGTGGTCCGTGCCATCTCCGCGGACAAGGGCGAGCCGGAGTGGATGCTCGACATGCGACTGCGGGGATTCAAGGCGTTCCTGGAAAAGCCGATGCCTGACTGGGGCGTGGACCTCTCCGGCTTCAACGCCGACGACTTCAAGTACTATGTGAAGCCCATCGACAAGCAGGCCAAGACCTGGGACGAGCTGCCCGACGACATCCGCAACACCTACGACCGCCTCGGCATCCCCGAGGCAGAGAAGAACCGTCTGGTCTCCGGCGTGGCCGCCCAGTACGAGTCCGAGGTCATCTACAACTCCATTCAGGAGGACCTGAAGAAGCAGGGCGTGATTTTCGTCGACACCGACACCGCCGTGCGCGAATACCCCGATCTGGTGCGCAAGTACTTCGGCACCGTCGTCTCCCCGGAGGACAACAAGTTCGGCGCGCTCAACACCGCCGCATGGTCCGGCGGCTCGTTCGTGTACGTGCCGAAGGGCGTGCACGTGGAGATCCCGCTGCAGGCTTACTTCCGCATCAACACCCCGGCCATGGGTCAGTTCGAACGCACGCTGATCATCGCCGACGAAGGCTCCTACGTGCACTACGTCGAAGGCTGCACCGCCCCGATCTGGTCCGAGGACTCCCTGCACGCCGCCATCGTCGAGATCATCGTCGAGAAGCACGCCCGCGTGCGCTACACCACCGTGCAGAACTGGTCGAACAACGTGTACAACCTCGTCACCCAGCGCGCCTACGTGCGCGAGGGCGGCACCATGGAATGGGTCGACGGCAACATCGGCTCCAAGGCCACCATGAAGTACCCGGCCTGCATCCTCGCCGAACCGTACGCCAAGGCCAGCACCATGTCGCTCGGCTTCGCCGGCAAGGGCCAGTATCAGGACACCGGCGCGAAGATGATCCACCTCGCCCCGCACACCTCGTCCACCATCGTGGCCAAGTCCATCTCCCGCGGCGGCGGCCGATCCGCCTACCGTGGTCTGGTGAAGATCGTCAAGGGCGCCGAAGGCTCCTCCAACTCCACCGTGTGCGACGCCCTGCTCGTCGACGACTACAGCCGTTCCGACACGTACCCGCATGTGGACGTGCGCGAGGACGACGTGTCCATGGCCCATGAGGCCACCGTGTCGAAGGTCTCCGAGGACCAGCTCTTCTACCTGATGAGCCGCGGTCTTTCCGAGGAGGAGGCCATGGGCATGATCGTACGAGGATTCGTGGAGCCGATCAGCCGCGAGCTGCCCATGGAGTACGCGCTCGAGCTGAACCGACTCGTTGAACTGCAGATGGAAGGATCGGTGGGCTGATATGACCGAGGCAACGAATAGCGAAATCACCGGCGACGAGACCGAGAACGCCAAGGCAGCGACCGCCGAAACCGCGGCCGGTTCGACCGCCGCGCAGGTGGCGGCCGAACTCAACATCCCCGTCGCCGACCTCAGCGATCCGTACGCCGTCCCCGCCCTCATGCCGTCCAGCGCCGACAAGGCGCCGCGATCCTTCGACCCCGACGACTTCGCCATGCCCACGCGCAAGCAGGACGACTGGCGATACACGCCGATCGACCGGATCGAGGAGTTCTTCGACGTGTTCAGGCCGAGCGGCCAGACCACCGTGGAGGTCAGCGCGATCGACGGCACCGAACTGCCGGCCGAAAACGTGAAGCTGTACCAGACCAAGCTGGGCGAAGCCCCCTCCGGTACGGTCTCCAAGCCGACCGACCGCGCCGCCGCCGTGGAATGGCAGTCCGGATCCACAGCCACCGTCGTGGAGCTCTCCGGCGAACTGAGCACCCCGGTGCTGATCAAGGTCAAGGGTGCGGGACTCGACCTCGACGCCCTGCATCTGGTCATCAAGGCCGCGGACAAGACCCACGGCGACGTGATCGTGGAGCATGAGGGCAAGGCCCGTCTGGCCGAAGGCGTGGAGATCGTCACCGGCAGGGACTCGCACGTCTCCGCCACGTTCATCCAGGAATGGGATCCGGAATCCAAGCATGTGGGCAACCATCGCATCCACGTGGGCGCCGGCGCCTCGCTGCGCCACTCCGTCGTCACGCTCGGCGGCGACGTGGTCCGCCTGCGCATGGACCAGGACTTCGGCGGCGATCAGGGCGAGCTCAACATGCTCGGCATCTACTTCGTCGACCCCGGCCAGCACATCGAGAACCGCACGATGGTGGTGCACAACCACCCCGCATGCAAGTCCCGCGTGGTCTACAAGGGTGCGCTCGACGGCAAAGGCGCGCACTCCACATGGGTGGGCAACGCGCTGATCCAGCCGACCGCCCCCGGCACCGACTCCTATGAACTCAACCGCAACCTCGTGCTCACCCCGGGCGCCATCGCCGATTCCGAGCCGAACCTCGAGATCGAGAACGGCAACATCATCGGCGCCGGCCACGCCAGCTCCGTCGGCCGCTTCGACGACGAGGAACTGTTCTACCTGCAGTCCCGCGGCATCCCGGAGACCGAGGCCCGCAAGCTCGTGGTCCGTGGATTCTTCGCCGAACTGATCGAGGAGATCGGCATCCCGTCCATCTCCGAACACCTCATGGACGTCATCGACCGTCGTCTCGCCCGCGGCGAAAGCGCAGCCATGGCCGAGGTCCTCGAGGAGAAGTGACGACGGTCCGGCAACGGCCCGGCAACGACGACAAGAACGACAGATTTTAGGAGAACACCATGTCAACATTGGAAATCAAGGACCTGTACGCCTCGGTGGAGACCAAGGACGGACGCAAGCAGATCCTCAAGGGCGTCAACCTCACCGTCAACTCCGGTGAGACCCACGCGATCATGGGCCCCAACGGCTCCGGCAAGTCCACCCTCGCCTACACCCTCGCCGGCCACCCCAAGTACGAGGTCGACGGCGGACAGGTGCTGCTCGACGGGCAGGACATCCTCAAGATGACCCCGGACGAGCGCGCCAAGGCCGGCCTGTTCCTCGCCATGCAGTATCCGGTGGAGGTGCCCGGCGTGTCCATGACCAACTTCCTGCGCACCGCCAAGACCGAGGTCGACGGCGAAGCCCCCGCGATCCGCGTGTGGGCCAAGGAGCTGGGCGAGGCGATGAAGCGCCTGCGCATGGACCCGAAGTTCGCCTCCCGCTCCGTGAACGAGGGCTTCTCCGGCGGTGAGAAGAAGCGCGCCGAAGTGCTGCAGCTCGAACTGCTCAAGCCCAAGTTCGCCATCCTCGACGAAACCGACTCCGGCCTCGACGTCGACGCGCTGCGCATCGTCTCCGAAGGCGTGAACCGCGCCAAGGCGGCCAACGATTTCGGCATCCTCATGGTCACGCACTACACGCGCATCCTCAAGTACATCAAGCCCGACATCGTGCACGTGTTCGCCGACGGCCACTTCGTAAAGACCGGCGGCCCCGAGCTGGCCGACGAGCTGGAGGAGAACGGCTACGACCAGTACCTGCCCGAAGGCGCCGACTCCGAAAGCGCCCTCGCATAGGGGTAAGGTAATTACTTTCGCGGATTCCGCGGATGCATGATCCCCGACACACTCAAGGCCGTTCGGCCCCGCGTCCGGGCAAGCCGGACGCTAGCTTACGGTCGGGGATCATGCATCCGACTCCACCGCTGGTAATTTACAGGTCTTACTGAAGCGTGAAGAGTGAAAGCACAAGAATCTTTTATATAAGGGGGAATAATGGTTGACTTTGAGGCGATTCGGGCGCAGTTCCCGATTCTTGACCAGCAGATCCACGGCCATCCGCTCGTGTATCTGGACTCGGCCGCGACCTCGCAGAAGCCGCAGGTCGTCATCGACGCGGAATCGAACTTCTACCGCACCATCAACGCCGGCGTGCACCGCGGGGCCCATGAGCTCGCCGCACGCAGCACCGTGGCATTCGAGGAGGCCCGCGCCAAGGTCGCCCGTCTGGTCGGCGCGAACGCCGAGGAAGGGCAGGAGGAGATCGTCGTCACCGCAGGCGCCACCGCCGGCCTGAACCTGCTGGCCACCGCCTTCGGCAACGCCTCACTCGGCCGCGGGGGAGAGGCGGCCAAGCGCTTCGCCATCAAGCCCGGCGACGAGATCGTGGTCTCCGAGGCGGAGCACCATTCCGTGCTGCTGCCGTTCCAGGAGCTGGCCGCCCGCACCGGCGCCACGTTCAAGTGGCTGGGACTCACCGAGGACGGTCGCGTCCGCACCGACAACCTCGACGAGGTCATCACCGAGCGCACCAAGGTCGTCGCCGTCACCCATGTGGGCAACACCACGGGCGCCATCACCAACATCGCGCCGATCATCCGACGCGCCCACGAGGTCGGGGCGATCTTCGTGCTCGACGCATGCCAGTCGGTGCCTCACCTCAAGGTCGACTTCCACGCGCTCGACGTGGACTTCGCCGCCTGGAGCGCCCACAAGATGTACGGCCCCACCGGCGTCGGCTTCCTGTACGGCCGTCGCGAACTGCTCGAGGCGCTGCCCCCGGCCAACTTCGGCGGCTCCATGGTCGAACTCGCCTGGATGGACAAGCCCGCCCAGTACATGGAGCCCCCGGCCCGGTTCGAGGCCGGCACCCAGCCCGTCGCGCAGGTCGTCGCCGCGGGTGTGGCCGCCGAATGGCTGATGAACATCGGCATGGAGAACCTCGAGGCTCACGAGAAGACCATCGCCGCCGAACTGCTCAAGCTCGGCGACATCGACGGCATCCGCATCCTCGGCCCGCGTGAGAACGTGGACCGCATCGGCACCGTGGCCTTCGACGTCAAGGGCGTGCACCCGCATGACGTCGGCCAGTTCATCGACGCGCAGGGCATCGCCATCCGCGTCGGCCACCACTGCGCACAGCCGGTGCACCGTCACTTCGGCCTGTTCGCCTCGAACCGCGCCTCCAGCGGCATCTACAATTCCGTGGATGATGCCCGCGCTCTGGTCGAGGCCGCGAGCAAGGTCCGCGCCTTCTTCAAGGCGGAGTAGGCGCCGGGCGAGGCAAGGCATCAGGCGAAGCGGGCGTCGCGTTCGATGAGGGAATCCTCCCATCGGGCACGACGCCCGCTTCGCCATGGGCGGTATCGGTCCGGCCGGATGTACACTAGGGCATTATGAGCGATTACGGTATGAGTTCCGAAGAACTCGAGCAGATGTATCAGGAGGTCATTCTGGAGGCCTCGAAGGCCCCCCACGGCAAGGTCGGCTTTGCGAAGGGCGGGGCTTCGGAATCCATCGGAGTCAACAGTCTCAGCAGCGGCGAAAGCACCCTGCAGGCCAGTCACGAATACTGCGTGCCGGCCCAGTCCCATCAGTTCAACCCCACCTGCGGCGACGAGGTCACCGTGCGCGTGGAGATCAGCGATGGCAGCGACGGTAAGCCGCAGCGCATCGAGGAGCTCGTGTGGGACGGACAGGGATGCTCGATCTCTCAGGCCAGCCTGTCGATCATGGTCGATCTGGTGCACGGCAAGACCGTGGACGAGGCCATGGACCTGTTCCACGACTTCCACCGTCTGATGGAATCTCGTGGCGCGGGCCTGCATGACGAGGCCGTCGAGGAGAAGCTCGGCGACGCCGTCGTGTTCCAGGGGGTCTCCCGGTACCCGATGCGCATCAAGTGCGCGCTGCTCGGCTGGGAGGGACTTAAGGATTCCATGGCACAGGCCTTGGCTCATATGGAGACAACGAACGCGAAGGAGGCGTGACGATGAGCGAGAACAGCAATCTCGTTCCCGAACCTCAGGACTCGGTCTACCAGTCGGTGGAACGTGCCCTGGGCGGGGATGAGAAGGCCGCACGGCAGGTGATGGCCAATCCGAACCTCGCTGGTTCGGTGACGGGCGGTTCCCTGAAGCAGGATGAGACGGACGGAGCCGGCCACGAATGCGGTTGCGGTGACCATGCCGGATCGTGCGGATGCCAGGACGACAAGGCGGACGCCGAGAACGCCGCCGAGAACGCCATTCCGCTGAAGGCCGTGGACGACATCGGCCGGGCTACGGCCCGTGACGTGCGTGAGGCCATGCATCAGGTCATCGATCCGGAACTCGGTATCGACGTGATCGACCTCGGTCTGGTGTACGGCATCGAGATCGACGAGCTGGGCAGGGCCATCATCACCATGACGCTGACCACCCCGGCATGCCCGCTGACCGACCTGATCGAAGACGAGACGGCGAGCATCCTGGCCGGACTGGTCGAGGAGTTCCGCATCGACTGGACGTGGACCCCGCCGTGGAGCGTGGACAAGATCACCCCCGAGGGCCGCGACCAGCTCGCCGCGCTCGGATTCAACTTCAACAATCTGCCCACCTACGGCGCATAGTACGACCGACGCGTAGTACGACGGATATGAAAAAGGCTTCCCACACTTGGCGGGAAGCCTTTTTCATATCCGAACGATCATATCCAGACGATGGTCGGACGGACCCCGATTGACGTCAGTCGGTGACGATCGTGCCCTTCGGCACCACGGTGATGCCCTCGGGCGTGACGGTGAAGCCACGGGCCAGATCCTTCTCGGTGTCGATGCCGACGGTGGCGTTCTCGGTGAGTACCACGTTCTTGTCGAGGATCGCCTTGTAGACGCGGGCGCGACGGTTGACGGTCACGTTGTTGAACAGGACGGAGTCCACGATCTGAGACCAGGAGTGGATGCGCACGTTCGGGGAGATCACCGAGTGGTGCACCTCGCCGCCGGAGACGATCACGCCGGGGGAGACGATCGAATCGGTGGCGTGGCCGAGACGGTCGCGGCCGGCGTGCACGAACTTCGCCGGCGGCAGGGAGCCCGAGTAGGTGTAGATCGGCCATTCGGTGTTGTACAGGTTGAACTCCGGCACGTAGGCGATCAGGTCCATGTGGGCGTCGTAGAACTGCTTGATCGTACCGACGTCACGCCAGTAGGCGTGATCCTTCTCGGTGGAGCCGGGAACGTCGTTGGTGGTGAAGTCGTAGACGCCGGCCTCGCCTCGCGCGGCGAAGTAGGGGGCGATGTCGCCGCCCATGTCGTGCTTGGTATCCTTGGCCTTCTCGTCCTTGCGCAGCGCGTCGAACAGGGCGGCGGTGTTCGCCACGTAGTTGCCCATCGAGGCAAGCATCATCGTCGGGTCGTCGGCCAGACCCTTCGTGGTGGCCGGCTTCTCCTCGAAGTGGGTGATCTGGTTCGGGTGGTTCGGATCCGTGTTGATCACGCCGAACTGGTTCGACTGGCTGATGGGCTGGCGGATGCCGGCCACGGTGAATTCGGCGCCGGACTCGATGTGGGCTTCGACCATCTGGCGGAAGTCCATGCGGTAGACGTGGTCGGCGCCGACGATCACGACGATGTCGGGCTTGACGTCCTCGATGATGTTGATGGTCTGGTAGATGGCGTCCGCGGAGCCGAGGTACCAGTGCTTGCCGAGGCGCTGCTGCGCCGGGACGGGGGAGACGTAGTTGCCGAGCAGCGAGGAGAAGCGCCAGACCTGCGAGATGTGGCGGTCAAGCGAGTGGGACTTGTACTGCGTGAGCACGATGATGTGCTGGTAGTCGGAATTCACCAGATTGCTCAACGGGAAATCGATCAGACGGTACACGCCGCCGAACGGCACCGCGGGCTTGGCGCGGTCGCGAGTCAGCGGCATCAGGCGTGTGCCCTCGCCACCCGCCAACACGATGGAGAGAATCTTCGGATTTCGTTTCATGGTTATCCCTTGCCTTCTACTCGTCGATGAGAGAACGATGCTTCAATATTGTCACATAATCCTCATTTTGGTGAGAGGCGAGGGCGTGTTGTCCGATTTTTTAGCAATCGTTTGCCGTGTTGTTTCGCAAGGTACACCTCGGGGCAACCGCCGCGTGGCGTCCCGGGAGACTCACGGCGGCCGGGACGACGGTGTGGATCAGCGGTCGAGGCAGCGTGTCGCCCAGAACGTCACCGCACTGGAAGCGGCCACGTTCAGGCTGTCCACGCCGTTGCTCATCGGGATCTTCACGGTCAGGTCGGCGTGGGCGATGGTGTGCTTGGAAAGCCCGTCGCCCTCCGTGCCGAAGATCATGACGAGCCTGTCGATGTGCCCGGGCGTGTCGGGAGTGTTGTTCAGCCGCTCCACGAGATCGTCCAGTCCGATGGAATCGTCGCTCAGGGCGAGGGCCGCGGTGACGAAGCCGGCCTCCTTCAGCTGGGGGATGCCCTTCCACGGCCAGTAGTGCCGGTCATCGCCGCCGATGCGGGTCCACGGCACCTGGAACACCGTGCCCATGGAGACGCGGGCGGCACGGCGGTACAGCGGATCGCCGCAGGAGGGGGTCACCAGCACGGCGTCCACATCCAGCGCCGCGGCGGAGCGCATCAGCGCCCCGATGTTGGTGGGATCGACGATGTCCTCCATCACGGCGACGCGGCGGGCGTTCCGGCACACCTCCTCCACGGAGGGCAGGGTCCAGCGACGCATCGTGGCCAGCGCCCCACGGTGCAGACGGTATCCCGTGATCTTCCTGAGCTCCTCCGCGGTGGCGATGTAGACGGGGACGTCCGCCCCCCAGCGCCGGTCGACGAAATCGAATTCCTCGGCCATGCCCTCGAGCCAGGATTCCTCCACGAGGAACGACACCGGTTCCACCTCGGCCGCCAGCGCACGGTCGATCACCTTGGGGGATTCGGCGATGAACATGCCCATGGAGGGTTCGAGACGGTTCCTCAGCTGCGGTTCGGTCAGATGCGTGAACGACTTCAGCCGGTCGTCGTCGATGGAGGTGATGTGGATGTATTGCATGGCTGCATGGTCCTTTGGTGATGGTCCTTTGGTGGTTTCGCGGCGGGCCGCCGGAAGACCGCCCCGCAACGCCTAGGGGCTTGCGGATATGAAAAAACCCCTTGAAGATCAAGGGGTTCATCTGGTGTCCGGAGCGGGACTTGAACCCGCACGGTTGTATAAAATAACCACTAGCACCTCAAGCTAGCGCGTCTACCATTCCGCCACCCGGACAGGGTGCCTTCGAAAAGCAACGAGTGAAACTATAACACCGACTTGCCGGGCGATGTCAAATCCACGACACGCCGAGTGCATTCGGTAGCCTTGAGGCATGACTTTTCCGTTGTTCCTATTCGATCCCGAGGTCGATGAGACCCCCATCAACAGCGATGAACTGCATAGCGGCTGGATGATCACCGTGCCCGAATCCGTGGCGCGTCACGCGTTCAAGGCGATGCGGCTTGAGGCCGGGGACCAGCTGCAGCTGTCCGACGGCAGGGGACTGCGCATTCTGGCCACCGTACATGACCCGCAGACCCGTCAGGTGACGGTGGATGAGGTGGGGCGCGAATCGGCTCCGGTCACCAGACTCGCCCTGATTCAGGCGCTGGCGAAGTCCGGCCGCGACGAGCAGGCCATCGAAACCGCCACGGAGATCGGCGTGGACGAGGTGATCCCCTGGCAGGCGAACCGTTCGATCGTGCAGTGGAAGGCGGCCAAGGAGGCGAAGGCGGCGGCCAAGTGGCGTCAGGTGCTTGCCGCGGCCACCGAGCAGTCGCGCAGGGCGTGGATGCCGCAGCTGGATCCGAAGGTGACCAGCAGGCAGGTCGTCGAACTGTGCCGCAGGGCGAGCGTCCACGGCGATCTGGTGCTGGTGCTGCATCAGGACGCCACCGATACGTGGGACGACGTCGAACGGCTGGTGCGGGATCTCGCCGATCAGAGCCTCAAGGACGGCCGTTCGCGCAACATCAGCGTGGTGGTGGGCCCCGAGGGCGGCATCAGCGAGGAGGAGGTCGCCTCGTTCGTCGAGGCCGGCGCCCATGCTGTGGTGCTGGGATCGAACATCATGAGGGCCTCCACCGCCGGTCCGGTGGCGCTGACCCTGCTGGCACGCGCGTTGGGACGGTTCGCCTGACGGCGTCCGCGTCGGCGTGCTCCGGATCGCCGTCCGCCGGATTCACCGTCCGTTCCCCTATAGGCCATGTGCCCTTCATACGCCCTTCGCATACCCGTCCGGTGTCGTGAAGCGGTTTATCCGAACGGCGCAATAGCATTGAACCGACGTGTTGCAATCCATGAAGGAGGATGCATGAGCCAGGAAAGCGATTGCCTGTTCTGCAAGATCATCGACGGCCAGATCCCGAGCACGAAGGTGTACGAGGATGACACCACCTATGCGTTCAAGGACATCAACCCCAAGGCCAAGGTGCATGTGCTGATCGTGCCCAAGAACCATTACGCGAACGCCGCGGAACTGGCGAAGAGCGATCCGCGGGAGCTGGCCCACATCGTCGAAGTGGCGCAGTCCATCGCCGACAGGGAGTTCCATGGCGAATACCGTCTGGTGTTCAACACGGGCAAGGACGCGGGACAGACCGTGTTCCACGTGCATGCCCATGTGCTGACCGGCGAAGTCCTTGATGAGTAGTTCTTCGGCCGAATAGGTTTTCGGCCGATCAGTTCTTCAGCCGATCAGTCCCGTCGGCTGCGCCGGAGCCGTTCCGGTGCAGCCGGACGAACAGGAAAGGAAAGGGCCAGAATTTCAGTGGCGACTACGACTCGCACCATCACCATCCCATCCGAACTCAATCCCGTGGCCGTGCTGGGGCCCGCCGATCAGGTGCTGCGCGAAGTGGAGCGGGCGTTCCCCGAGCTCACCATCATCGTGCGGGGCAACCGCGTGGCGATCATGTCCCGGTCGAAGCAGACCGAGGCCCAGGCCGCCCGCGCCCAGGAGATCGTGGAGACGATCATTCAGACCGCCTACACCGCGCCGATGGACGCCGACACCGTGCGCAGGCTGCTCGACACCAGCACCCGGGGCGGCTTCGACGCCAAGGTTCGCGAGCAGATGGGACACACCACCGTGCGCAGCGCGACCCACACCGCCAAGCAGCTGCGCGACCGGGAGAACCGGGAGAAGGGCCGTGCCCCGGCCGTCAAATCCCAGTCCGAGCGTCGCCGGATGCAGGTGCCGGGAGTCATCACGTTCGCTCTCGGCCAGCCGGTGAGGCCGAAGACCGCCGGACAGGTGGCATACGTCAACGCCGTGGAAAGCCATACGATCACCTTCGCCATCGGGCCGGCGGGTACGGGCAAGACCTATCTGGCCGTGGCCAAGGCGGTCCGGGCCTTCGAGGACGGCAAGGTGCGTCGCATCATCCTCACCCGTCCCGCGGTGGAGGCGGGGGAGAACCTCGGCTTCCTGCCCGGTACGCTGAGCGAGAAGGTCGATCCGTATCTGCGACCGCTGTACGACGCGCTGTCCGACATGCTCGGCGCCGACCAGCTGCACCGGTATCTGGCGGACAACACCATCGAGGTGGCCCCGCTCGCCTACATGCGAGGCCGCACCCTCAACGACGCCTATGTGATCCTCGACGAGGCCCAGAACACCACGGAACAGCAGATGAAGATGTTCCTCACCCGACTTGGCTTCAACACGCGGATGATCATCACCGGCGACATCACGCAGGTGGATCTCACCGTGCCGAGGTCCGGCCTCGCCACAATCGAACGGGTGCTCGGCGGCATCGACGACATCGCCTTCATCCATCTGCAGGCCCAGGACGTGGTCAGGCACGAGCTGGTCGGCCGGATCGTGGAGGCCTATGACCATTACGCGCAGCGTCACGAGGGGCACGGGTCGCGCGCCGGTCATGACGATCGCCGGAACGGCCACGACGGACATGACGGCCACGATAGCCATGACGACCATGAGGAGCGTCGGCAGGCGCGGAAGGAGGAACGTGACGCATGAGCGTCGAAGTCACCAATGAGACCCCCTGGACCATCGATCCCAAGGTGTTCTCCGATCTCGGGGTGTGGGTGCTCGATCAGATGAGGGTGAGCACCCAGTCCGACCTGACGATCATGTTCAACGAGCCGGCGGCCATGGCCGTGCTTCATGAGCGGTGGATGAGCCTGGAGGGCCCCACCGACGTGATGAGCTTCCCCATGGACGAGCTGCGTCCCGGCAACGGCAAGGACCTGCCCGAGGGCGTGCTCGGCGACATCGTGATCTGCCCGTACGTGGCGGCCGAACAGGCCCGCGCCGCCGGCCACTCCACGATCCAGGAGATGTTGCTGCTCACCATCCACGGCATCCTTCATCTGCTCGGCTACGATCACACCACCACCGAGGAGGAGCGGCAGATGTTCGGTCTGCAGCGGCAGCTGCTGCTCACCTTCCTCGCGCTGCGCCCCGGCGTGCTGGACGACGTCACGCTTCCCGCGGGATACCCCGATCTGCTCGCGGCATATGACGCGGCCCATCGCGATGACGATGCGAATGATGCGGACGGCGACGAGCCGGACAGGACCGGGAACGAATGATCCTCGGCGGGCCGATAGTCCGCAACGAAACTCACGAAAACAGCACACGGAACAGTGCAACTAGTACACAGAACGCATAGGACCCATAGGAAGTTAGACAGGACTGAACGCAATCATGGTTGACCCTCTGATACCCATCGTCGTCGCGATGACGATCGTCGCTTTGCTGCTGGTCTGGTTCTCGCTGGTCATGGCCTCCGCGGAGGGAGCCGTGGCCCGGGTGACCCGATCGAGCCTGAACAACCGCATTCTGGAGGTGCAGACCAGTTCGGACTCGCAGTTCAGCAAGATGAAGCAGCTCGATCGGATCCACCGCGTACAGCGGCTGGTGTCGGACCGGTTCGCCACCGCGGGGTCCTGCGCGTTCTTCCGCATCGTATGCAATATCGTCGATGGCACTCTGGTGGCGGCCATCGCCGGGCTGATCGGCGCCCCGTTGTGGGGCTCGATGCTGGCCGGCGTGCTGTTCGCCTTCGTGATCGGCGTGGTCTCCGTGCTCGTGCGACCCCGGACCAGCGGGGCGTCCAAGCCGCTGCAGATCATGCTGCGGCACTCCCGGGTCGTGTCGATCGTCTCATGGCTCACCCCGTTCGCCCGGGTGAATGGCATCAACGCCGGCAAAGGCAAGGCCGACCTGTCTGACGACGAGGAGCTGGAGAAGATCCACCTCGATCAGGGCCGAGCCATGATCGACCGGCTGGTGGAGACCGACGACTTCGACCCCGAGATCTCGGAGATGCTGCGCAACGTGCTCACCCTGTCCGAAACGCTGACCCGCGAGATCATGGTGCCGCGCACCGACATGATCTGCATCGGCAGGAACGAGAAGCTCGGCAGCGTGCTCAAGATGTTCTCCCGGTCCGGATTCTCCCGCGTGCCGATCATCGGCGAGTCGGTGGACGATCTCGTCGGCATCGCCTATCTCAAGGATGCGGTCCGTGCCGTGGCGTTCAATCCCGCGGCCACCGATCGGCCGGTCGAGTCGATCAGCCGCGATCCGCTGCTGGTCCCCGAATCCAAGCCGGTGGACGACCTGTTCCATCAGATGCAGCGCCAGCGTCAGCATGTGGCGGTGGTGGTCGACGAGTACGGCGGCATCGCCGGTCTGGTCACGATCGAGGACGCCATCGAGCAGATCGTGGGCGAACTGGAGGACGAGCATGACCGCACGCAGAAGCTCGAGCCGGAACGCATCGCGGAAGGCAAGTGGAAGTTCCCCGCCAGGGCCTCCATAGCCGACATCGAGGAGCTCTTCGAAATCGACATCGACGAGGACGACGTCGATACGCTCTACGGCCTGCTCACCAAGATGCTCGGCAAGGTGCCGCTGGTGGGATCGTCCGCGGTCACGCACGGTCTGCGGCTGACGGCCGTCGACTCCGCGGGACGCCGCAAGAAGGTCTCCACCATTCTGGTCGAAGTGGCCGGCGACTCCGGCATCGAGCACGACGAGCGCCACGAGCACGTCGCCGAACGCGCGCAGCGGGAGGACGATGCCTCCGACGGCAGGCGCGACCAGAGCGCGCAGTGAGATTTACGCAGCCGCGCAGTGATTTACGCAGTCACGCGGTGATTGGCACAGCCGAGCAGTGATTTGCACAGGCTTCACGCTAAGGTAATGCGGTATGCAAGAAGTTTACCGATCCGGATTCATCGCGGTCGTCGGACGACCGAACGTAGGAAAGTCCACGCTGATCAACGCACTGATCGGCTCGCACATCGCCATCACCTCCTCACGCCCCGAGACCACGCGAAAGGCCATCCGCGGCGTGATGACCACCGAGAACGCCCAGATCGTACTCGTCGACACCCCCGGCATCCACCGTCCCCGCACGCTGCTGGGACAGCGCCTCAACGACATCGTCGACGAATCGCTGTCCGAGGCGGACGCCATCGCCTTCCTGCTGCCGGCCGATCAGGAGATCGGACCGGGAGACAAGCGCATCCTCAGCCGTCTGCGCAGCCAGTTCGCCACGAAGCTCGACGACGGCGGATTCAAGTGGAAGGTGCCGCTGATCGGCATCGTCACCAAGATCGACGAGCTGAACCGCACCCAGCTGGTCGACAAGCTCATCGAGATCAACGAGTTCGCCGATTTCACCGAGATCGTGCCGGTCTCCGCGCTGCAGCAGGACAACCTCGACGAGGTGCGGCAGGTGCTCATCGACGCCATGCCCGAAGGCCCGAAGATGTACCCCGACGACCAGCTCACCGAGGAATCCCCGGAGGAGGACATCGCCGAACTGGTGCGAGGAGCATTCCTCGAGGAGCTTGACGACGAGCTGCCGCACTCCCTGGCCGTGGTGGTCGATGCCATCGAATACCCGGATGACGAGGAATCGCAGGAGGAGGGTGATTTCGACGCCCCCGCGACCCCGAAGCCCAAGGCTCAGGTGCACGTGTCGGTGTACGTGGAACGCGACTCCCAGAAGCCGATCATCATCGGCAGGAAGGCCGAGCACCTGGTTCGGGTCAAGAAGAAGCTGCGCACGCCGATCAATCGCATCGTCGGCTGCAAGGCCAACCTCGACATGCATGTGAAGGTGGCCAAGGGCTGGCAGTCCGACCCCAAGAAGCTGGAACGTCTCGGCTTCTGAGCGACGCGGAATAACGAAGACAGGAGGAACAATCCATGAGCGCAAGGAACGGCGCGCACAGCGGCACCGTCAACGTGGCCATCCTCGGCTGCGGACGCATCGCCCATCACATGGCGGACACCCTGCGGCAGATGGCCGCCGACGAACGCTACACGAGGCTCGTCAGGCCGTATGCGGTGGCCACGCGGGCGGATCTGAGCCGAGCCGAGGCGTTCGCGAAGCAGTACGGCTTCCCGAAGGCCTACGGCTCCTATGAGGAGCTGCTGGCCGACCCGGAAGTCGATCTGGTGTACGTCGCCACGCCGCACGCGCTGCACGCCGGCCATGCCATCGCCTGCATGATGGCGGGCAAGAACGTGCTCGTGGAAAAATCCTTCACTGCCAACGAAGCGCAGGCCGGGAAGGTACTGGACGTCTCGCGTCAGACCGGGATGCTGTGCACCGAGGCGATCTGGACCCGATACATGCCCAGTCGTCGGATCATCCTCGACGTCCTGGCCTCCGGGGCGATCGGCACGCCGCATCAGGCGTACGCGAATCTGTCGTACCCGACCATGCACAAGGCGAGGATGATCGATCCCGCCATGGCCGGCGGGGCGTTGCTCGACGTCGGCGTGTACCCGATCAACTTCGTGATGATGGCGTTCCCCGGCGCCCAGCCGTCACGTACGGTCAGCGCCTGCTCGTTCACCGACAGGGGAGTGGACGAACAGTTCTCCGCCACGTTCTGGCTCGACAACGACGTGATGGCGGTCATCGACTCCTCCATGGTGTCCGTCGGCAGCCGCACCGGCATCATCCAGGGCGATGCCGGGTACCTGATCGTCGAGAACATCAACAATCCGGAACGCATCGACGTATTCGACGCCGATCATCGCCGGGTGGATTCCCTCGACGTGCCGAGGCAGCTCACCGGATACGAATATCAGGTCGTGTCGGCCGCCAAGGCCGTGCTGCGCGGCGACATCGAATGCGAGGAGATGCCCCACGCGGAAACGCTGCGCATCATGCGGATCATGGACGGGCTGCGGGCGCAGTGGGGCGAGGTGTACCCGTTCGAGCGTGCGGCCGACGGTTCGTACCGCTGATCCGCCGGAATGGCGCCGGGTTGGGATCGGCGCCACCGAGTCATGTCCGTGACATGGCCGGATACGATGAGGGCCCGGACGATTCCGAAAGATCGGATCGTCCGGGCCCTCGATTTTCCGCGTCGGCCGTTCGGGCCGACGGACGGATTACTTGCTCTTCTTGCGTGGCGCGTACATCTGCGTGTTGAGCAGATCGGCGTAGCGGGCGATCACCTTGGGGCGGATCACCTTCATCGACGCGGTGAGCAGACCGTTCTCCTGACTGAACTCCTCGGGCAGAACGATGAACTTGCGCACGGATTCGGCGCGGGAGACCCCCTCGTTCGCCAGATTCACGAACTTCTGGATCTCGGCGCGGACCGCGGCGTTGTTCGCCGCATCCTCGAGGCTCATGTTGCGGTCGAGCCCCTTGGACTCCAGCCACGGGCGAAGCGTCTCCTCGTCCAGCGTGATCAGCGCCGAGATGAACGGACGCTTGTCGCCGAGCACCAGCGCCTGCGAGACGAATTCGCAACGCTGGATCACCTCCTCGATCGGACCGGGAGCCACGTTCTTGCCGCCGGCGGTGATGATGAGGTCCTTCTTGCGGCCGGTGATATACAGGAAGCCGTCGTTCTCCAGCTTGCCGAGATCGCCGGTGGTGTACCAGCCGTCCTCGGTGAAGGACGACTCCGAGGCCTCGTCGTTCTTGTGGTAGCGGGGGAACACCGCCGTGCCCTTGACCTGGATCTCGCCGTCCTCGGCGATGCGCAGCTTGAATCCGGGGAAGGCGATGCCGACGGAACCCTGATGGAACGGCACGCCCAGCGGGTTGAACGCGCACGGCGCCGTGGTTTCGGTCAGGCCGTAGCCTTCGTACACCGGCACGTTGGCGCCGCGGAAGAACGCCAGCAGCTCCGGGTCGAGCGGGGCGCCGCCGGCGACGATCCACTTGGCGCGGCCGCCGAGCGCCTGACGCAGCGAGGAGTAGACCAGCGGATCGTACATGGCGCGCTTCGCCGCGGTCGAGGCCTTGGCCTTGCCATCGGAGGACATCTCGTCCATGTACTTGCGGGCGGTGAGCGCGGCCTGGGCGAAGATGATGCCCTTGGCGCCATGACCGGCCTTCTGGGATGCCGCGTTGTACACCTTCTCCAGCACGCGGGGCACCACGATCATCACGGAGGGCTTGGCCACCTGCAGGTCGGCGATCAGCGTCTTGATGCCCTGCGCGATGTAGATGCGGATGTCGCTGGCCACGCAGATGTAGTTGATGGCGCGGGCGAAGGAGTGCGCCTGCGGCAGGAACAGCAGCACGGAGTTGTCCTTGTTGTGCAGCAGATCCGGCATGTAGTCGGGCAGGTTCAGCGCCGTGGTGCAGTAATGCTCGTGCGTCATCTCCACGCCCTTGGGGGCGGCCGTGGAGCCGGAGGTATATACGATCGAGCACAGGTCGGTCTTCTTCACCGAGTCGATGCGCTCGTCAAGCGTCTGGTCGTCGATCGACGTGCCGTAGGCCTTGAGCTCCTCCAGACCGCCGGTCTCGATGCAGGCGATGTGCTCCAACGACGGGCAGTCCTCCACCGCGCCGTCGGCCTTGGCCTGCATGTCCTCGGTCTGCACGATCAGCAGACGGGCGTCGGAGTTGTTGACGATGTTGCGGATCTGCTCGGCCGAATCGGTGTCGTAGATCGTGGCCAGCACGCCGCCGCAGGCCATCACCGCGGCATCGGTCACATCCCATTCATACGACGTGCGGCACATGAATGCCACGCCGTCGCCCTTCCTCAGTCCGTAGTGCATCAGGCCCTTGGCCACGGCGCGCACGTCGGCGAGGAACTCGTTCGCGGTCTTCGTGGTCCACTGGCCGTTGTCCTTGTAGGTGTACAGCGGCTCGTCGCCCATGCGGCGCGCACGGTCCGCGTAGATGTCGTAGATGGACATGCCCTCGTCCAGCGGCGGCCGGCCCTCGGTGTCGGTGGTCAGCAGGCCGGTCTGCGGATCGATGAAGGTGGTGGTGGGGAAGTTCGGCCCCCATTCGTCGGTGTGCGGGAGACGGACGGCATCGCTGGCCGCCACGCCGTGTTCCGCGTCGTCGAGCACCTCGTTGTCGCCGGAGGCCTCATCGTCGTATCGTCCAAGACTGGCGGCCTGCCGGGCCGTTTCGATGATCTGCGACTTGATGGAAGAGAACAATCCCACAATGACTCCTTGAATATGCGTAGCTCCCTACTGTAATCGGAACGAGGGAGAACGGCGAACACAAGTGAACGCAAACACACCATTATAAGCAAAACTCTCCGTCGCGAACCTCTCTATTGCCATGTGTTCGCCTTCGTATACACTTACCGGAGGCACCGGGCTTTCCGATGCCCTTAGAGATCAGAGGAGGACCAGGTGGCGGAAGATACGCAATCGACCATCACTTATGGAATTTTCAACGAGACCGCGGAACATGAGTCCCGTGTGGCGCTCACCCCCGATATCGTCAAACGACTCAAGCGTTCCGGCGTCGACTGCGTCATCGAACGCAATGCCGGCCATGCCGCGGGATTCAGCGACGACGACTACGTCAAGGCGGGCGCCAAGGTCGCGACCAGGGACGAGATCATCGCCCAGTCGCAGGCCTTCGGATTCGTGGACCGCCCGGACGCCGAGCTGATCGACCGACTGCCGAAAGGTTCATGGGTCATCGGCATGCTCGGATCGTTCACCGATCAGGCATACGTGGATCATCTGGAACAGGCCGGTCTCGTCGGCGTCGCCATCGAAAAGCTGCCAAGGCAGCTCAGCTCCGCCCAGTCCATGGACGAGATGACCTCGCAGAACTCCGTCATGGGCTACAAGGCCGTGCTCAAGGCGGCCGACGCCTACGGCTCGTTCTTCCCGATGATGACCACCGCGGCCGGCACCATCCGCCCCGCCAAGGTCCTCATCCTGGGTGCGGGCATCGCCGGACTGCAGGCCATCGGCACCGCGCGCCGACTCGGCGCCGTCGTCACCGCCTACGACGTGCGACCCGCTGCCAAGGGCGAAGTGCTCTCCCTCGGCGCCAAGTTCCTCGACCTCGGACTTGACTTCTCGCAAGGTCAGGGCGAAGGCGGCTACGCCCGCCAGCTCACCGCCGAGGAGCAGGCCGCCCAGCAGGCCGCCGTCGACCAGAAGGCCGCGGAATTCGACGTGGTCATCACCACCGCCAAGGTTCCCGGCCGCAAGCCCCCGATGCTGCTCACCAAGGCCGGCGTGGACGGGCTGCACCGCGGCGCCGTGATCGTCGACTGCGCCGCCAGCGACCTCGGCGGCAACGTCGAAGGCTCCAAGCCCAACCAGACCCTCATCACCGACAACGGCGTGCAGCTCATCGGCGCGCCCGATCTCGCCAGCGGAGTCGCCACCACCGCCTCCAACCTGCTTGCCCGCAACGTCGCCGACGTGCTCGCCCACTTCGTGACCGACGGCAAGCTCGCCATGGACCTCGGCGAGGAACTCGATGACGCTCTCGTCGTCGCCGGCCGAGTCGAAGCCCCGGCGCAGGCCGCGGAAGAAACCTCGAAAGAATCAGTAGAAGGGGAGAAGTGATCATGCCCGATCTCGTCGTTTCGATCACCCTGTTCGTTCTCGCCCTGCTCATCGGCATTGAGGTCATCGGCAAGGTGCCGGCGACCCTCCACACGCCGCTGATGTCGGGCGCCAACTCCATCCACGGCATCGTCATCGTCGGCGTCGTCATCGTTGCCGCCGAAGCGCACACGCCGCTTGCCTACGTGTTCATCTTCCTCGCCGCCGTACTCGGCACCATGAACGTCGTCGGCGGCTACGTGGTCACCGACCGCATGCTGGAGATGTTCAAGAGCTCCAAGCCCTCCAAGAAGGACCAGAAGGAAGGCGATAAGTAATGACCGCAACTCCCATCGATATCGTCGCATGGTTCGTGTACCTGCTGGCCGCCGTCATGTTCGTCATGGGCCTGCACTTCATGAACTCCCCGAAGACCGCGCGCAAAGGCAACCAGATCTCCGCCACCGGCATGGTGTTCGCCGTCATCATGGCGTTCGTCCACCTCTTCGTCAAGGGCTTCATCTCCACCACCGCGGTGATCGTGCTCGTCGTCGGCATCCTCATCGGTGCCGTCGCCGGCGTCGCCTCCGCCAAGAAGGTCAAGATGACCGACATGCCGCAGCTCGTCTCCGTCTTCAACACCGTCGGCGGCGGCGCGGCCGCACTCGTCGCCCTCAACGACATCCTCACCAACGAACAGCTGCCCACCCTCGTCGTGCTCATCACCGCCGGCCTCGGCATCATGATCGGCTCCGTCACCTTCACCGGTTCGCTCATCGCCGCCGGCAAGCTCCAGGGCGTCAAGTTCGTCAAGAACCTCAAGCTGTCCGGCAAGAGCTTCTGGAACGTGCTGTTCATCCTCCTCACCGTCGCCGCCTTCGTCATGCTGTGCGTCCAGCCCGAACAGCGCCTCCTGTGGTCCGTCCTGACCACCGTGTTCGCCCTGTGCTACGGCCTCGTGTTCGTCATCCCCATCGGCGGCGCCGACATGCCCGTCGTCATTTCCGTGCTCAACGCCTGCACCGGCACCGCCGTCGCCATGTCCGGCCTCGCCATCGACAACGTGGCCCTCATCGTCGCCGGCGCCCTCGTCGGCGCGGCCGGCGTCACCCTCTCCATCCTCATGGCCCAGGCCATGAACCGACCGCTCCTCTCCGTCCTCGCCGGCGGATTCGGCGGCGACAACGCAGCCGGCGGCGACGACGGCGTGACCGGCACCATGAAGGAAACCTCCGCCGACGACGTCGCCGTCCAGCTCGTCTACGCCCAGAAGGTCATCTTTGTCCCCGGCTTCGGCCTCGCCATGGCCCAGGCCCAGCGCGAACTCGCCGACCTCGGCGAACTCCTCAAGAGCCGCGGCGTCGAAGTCGCCTACGCCATCCATCCCGTCGCCGGTCGTATGCCCGGCCACATGAACGTGCTCCTCGCCGAAGCCAACGTCCCCTACGAGGAACTCGTCGACCTCGACGACATCAACCCGCAGTTCCCCACCGCCACCATCTCCCTCGTCGTCGGCGCCAACGACGTCACCAACCCCGCCGCCCGCCGACCCGGCACCCCCGTCTCCGGCATGCCCATCCTCGACGTCGACAAATCCCAAAACGTCGTCGTCATCAAGCGCGGCCGCGGCAAAGGCTACGCCGGCATCGAAAACGAGCTGTACTTCAACGACAACACGCAGATGCTGTTCGGCGATGCTAAGAAGGAATTGCAAGCCATCATCGCCTCCGTCAAGGAGCTCATCGCATAACGGAGTGTTTTCTGCGTTGCGGGAGACTCGACGTACCCTCGTACGCCTTCGCCTCCCGTGCCTTGAAAACACACGCGTCACGCGATCAATTCTTGCGAAGTTAATGATTCGCTTTGAATTGATTGCTTGGGTCCTGTCCTGTTGGGCGGGACCTTTTTTCGTTTCGCGGGGCGTCACCGATCGGCCAGAGTGAAGCCTTCGAAGGTGAAGCCGGGGCTTACCACACAGGAGACCAGCGCGTCGGCGTCACCGGGGACGGTACGCTGCCAGGTTCCCGCGGGCACGACCGCATGGCCGACGACGGTCTCGAGGCCGGGATTGTCGAGGTCGCCGCTGACCGTTCCGACCAATCCGGATCCGAGCGTGATCATCTGGGATTGCGAGACATCGGGGGAGGAGCCGTCGCCCGCCAGCTCGAGCGTAACCGTTCCGGGGCCGTGCCACAGCCAGATCTCATCGGCATCCACCTGATGCCAGTCGCTGAAATCGCCGGCGGGCAGCAGGAAATAGATCAGGGACGCCAGCGGACGGTTCCCGGTGACCACGGCGAGCTCCGACGCCGTGGCCGTGGCGAACGATTCGGGGGAGTGGACCGGCGACTGCCAGTCACGCCGATACCATCCTCCCTCCGGATGCGGCTCCAACCCAATCTTCGCGATAACCGCCTTCGCATAACCGCTCAGCGGACCCGCATCATGCGCCGGCTTCGCCAAGCTCGTTCCATTGTCTTCAGATGCCATGCCGCTTTCCTTCCACGTGTTCCGTTCCATCGGTATCCAGCATAAGCGGCCCGCTCGTATGATCTCGTCTTCCCCTCGATACCTGGCGGATTCTAGTGGTGGTTGCAACACCCGTGTTGCTATCTGATCTGGTCGTGTGATCGTATCATGCCGCGTCGAGCAGGTCGAGCATCACCTCGCTCGGCTTGCGGAACCCGAGCGTCTTGCGCGGCCGGTCGTTCATCTCCTCGGCGACCGCGTCCAGATACGCCTGCGAGTATCCCGACAGGTCGGTGCCCTTCGGGAAGTACTGGCGCAGCAGCCCGTTCGTGTTCTCGTTCGTGCCCCGCTGCCAGGGCGAGTGCGGGTCGCAGAAGTACACGTCCATGTCCAGCGCGGCCGAGATGCGTCCGTGCAGCGCGAGCTCGCCGCCCTGGCCCCACGTCAGCGAGTTGCGCAGATGCTTCGGAAGCCGCCGCATCTGCCCGACGATGGCCCGCCGCACGTGCTCGGCGTCGTGCCCGTCGGGCAGGTGCAGCAGGATCAGGAACCGGGTCGAGCGCTCCACGAGCGTGCCGATCTCGCTGCGGTTGTTCGCGCCCATGATCAGGTCGCCCTCCCAGTGCCCGGGCACGGCCCGGTCCTCCGCCTCCGCGGGACGCTGTGAGATCATGAGCATCGGCTCGCGGAACCGCGGCCTCCTCACGTCGCCGCCGCGCGGCCGGCGCGTCGCCCTGCCGCCTCTCAGCGCCCGGGCGACGTCCCGTCCCGGCTCGCCCCGGGCCTGGACGTAGATGGCCTGGTAGATGGTCTCCGCGCATACGTGCATGTCCCCATTATCCGGGAAGTCGATCCTCAGACGGCGCGCGATCTGCTCCGGACTCCAGTGCGAGGCGAGCCCCTCCCGGATGTAGCCGAGCAGCCCCGGGACCGCCCGCACCCTCGCGGTCTTCGGCCTCGCGCGCCTCGCGGCGCTCGTGCGCTGGGCTCGGTACGGCTCGTACGCGCCCGTTCCGGGATCCGCGTTGCGCCGGATCTCCCGGCCCGCGGTCGAGGCCGGCCGTCCCAGACGGCGCGCGATCTCGCGCACGGACGCGCCGGCGAGCCTCCAGTCCGCGATGCCGATGCGCTCGTCCGGGCTCAGGTACCGCGGGCTGATCGGCTTCGCCGCGTCCGGGCCCTCGCCGTGTCCGTGATCGTGGGACTGTCTCTTTAAGTGTGTAACTGGTGGTTTTTCGTTTGTCAGTTCCTGTCATCCGGCCAGCGGTCGGCGAAGG
>NZ_PEBK01000010.1 GCF_002802905.1 Bifidobacterium simiarum | reverse complement strand
TGGCTACGTTCGGATGGGATAACCGCTGAAAGCATCTAAGCGGGAAGCCTTCTCCAAGATAAGGATTCCTTCACGCCCTTCGGGGCGTGTGTACCCCCCATGGAGAACACGTGGTGGATAGGCCGGATGTGGAAGCCCTGCGAGGGGTGGAGCTGACCGGTACTAACGGGGGAAGGGCAATCACACAACCAACCCTTTTGGGTTGCGGTCCGGTTTGCCGGTCCGGTGGGTTGCCGTTCAACACGGAGCATTTTCGATCCGACACTGCGATCAGAACGTCAACGGCTTTGTTGTTCGCGTCCGCTGTCCGGTTCCCTGCCGGCCACTGTCCCGCCCGGGATTGTCCCGGGTGTGTTAATCGAAGATTTGCGGCGGTCATGGCCCAGGTGAGACGCCCGGTCCCATTCCGAACCCGGAAGCTAAGGCCTGGCACGGCGATGGTACTGCACTCGATAGGGTGTGGGAGAGTAGCACACCGCCGCTTTATTCCTTTGAGACCCCTGACGGATTGGTTCCGTCAGGGGTCTTCGTGTTTCCGGGGGCGTATGGTTCCCGGTGCCCCTCATCCGGCCGTCTTCGACGGCCACCTTCCCCCGGAGGGGGAAGGCCCCGCGGGGCGTGCTTTGTTTTGTCGTCGGCCCGTCACGCCGTGACGACGGTCGGGAGCGGGGCGGGTGCGGAGGGGCGGCATGCGGTTCCCGACCGTAGGCAGCGGAGGCGTGTGATAGGCTCCGCCATCACACGCCGGAGCGGGGCCGAACGGCCATGAGTGTGTCGGGAGCCGCATGCCGCCCCGATCTTCAACAGGAACCCCGTCAGCCGTCCCGAACGGCCCCGGGTGTGTCGGGAGCCGCATGCCGCCCCGACCCCCAGTAGGAACACATGCCCAGTCGTCCCTCCTCTGCTAGGGAATGCGCTAAGGAATGCAACGGCGTGGTTGTTCACTCAGTGTTCAGGTTGGGGCGGCGGGTTTTCGGTCTTCCTCAGGTAGGTTGTTACGTAGTTCCGCGGAAAATGGGGAGGACTGAAGGACTATGACCTACACGGCGTTGATCGGCGTGATCATCGTGGCGATCATCCTCGTTGCGGCGATGGCCATCAGCATGGCGTATCGCAGCGGCAAGCATATGGGTGCCGTCGAACAGGCCCGTCGCGATCTCGAAGCGCAGGCCAACCAGCCAGAATCGGTGTTCGGCAGGGGAGTGCGTCCTGACGAGGCGTCACGGGCGCTGCTGGACGTGCTGCGCAGCGCGATCATCCTCACTGACGGTCTGGGCAATGTGCGCTACGTAAGTGCCGATGCGAAGCGGCTTGATCTGGTCAGCGACGGCCATGTCTCTTCGAGCGAGATCCGTGACATGCTCACCCAGGTGGTCGGCGATGATCAGGTCCGGGATCGCGAAGTGACCGTGACCGCGTCCGCGCCGTCGGGCCGGATCACCGAACAGACCGAACGGTATCTGCAGGTGCGCATCGGTCATCTCGCCTCCATCCGCAACGGCGGCGTGCCGGCCGGCGACGGGATCGCCGACAAGGGCGGGCGCAACGAACTGTATGTGATCATGATCGAGGATGTGAGCGATCGCCGTCATTTCGAGAGCATGCGTCGTGATTTCGTGACCAATGTGTCGCATGAGCTCAAGACCCCGGCCGGCGCGATTTCGCTGCTTGCCGAGACCATCAGCGATGCGGCGGGCGACCCTGATGCCGTGAAGTATTTCTCCGGGAGGATCTCCAAGGAGTCGGCGAGGCTCACCGAGCTGGTGCAGAAGCTGATCGAACTGCAGAAGGTGCAGGACGACGACGTGGCCGCGGCGCAGTCGAACGAGCCGGTGTGCGTGCCGCAGATCGTGCGGGAGGCGGTGTCCGAGAACGAGGTGCAGGCTTCGGCGAAGCACATTGAGATCCGCATGTTCTTCGGCGACGACACCGTGGGCGTGGTGGCAGGAGCGGAGGGGGCGGACGATGACGGTCACGATCATTCCGGGGCGACGCCGGGACGTCAGGTCGACGTGAATGACGAGGACGCGATCGTGGTGAGGGCCGATGCGGAGAATCTCAAGACCGCGGTGAAGAATCTGGTGGAGAACGCGATCCACTACTCTCCCGAGGGCACGCATGTGGGCGTGAGCGTCAAGCGCACGAACGGCAGCGTGCAGATCCGGGTGGTGGATCAGGGCATCGGCATTCCGGCCGAGGCGCAGAGCCGTATCTTCGAACGGTTCTACCGGGTGGATCCGGCCCGGTCCCGCGCCACGGGCGGCACCGGTCTGGGCCTGTCGATCACCAAGCACATCGTGCAGGAGGCCGGCGGCACCATTTCCGTATGGTCCCGGCCGAACGAGGGCTCCACGTTCACCATCGAACTGCCGCGCGCATAGGAGTCGCGGAACCGCCGCGCGCAGGGTCCGTACGCAGGGTCCGCGCACAGGAGCCGTCCAGGGCGGATCGGATCGGGGAATCCGTTCCCGTTCGGTCCCCGACAGGGTCCGCCGGAACGGATGGTGAGCGAATCCGGCGCGGGACGTTATATATTTGTTCACCGTAAGGACGTTTTCGGTTGCAGCCTGGAACGTCGTCCTGAAAAAGCAAAGGAGAGTCATCTCAATGACTCGCATTCTGATCGTAGAAGACGAGGAATCGTACCGTGAGCCGCTGATCTATCAGTTCACCCACGAAGGATACGATGTGATCGCCGCGGCCACCGGCGAGGAGGGTCTGGAGCTGTTCACCAAGGGCGGTGTGGATTTGGTGCTGCTTGATCTCATGCTCCCCGGTCTTGACGGCACCTCGCTGTGCCGCCGGATCCGTGAGCAGAGCCGTGTGCCGATCATCATGCTCACCGCGAAAAGCTCGGAAATCGATAAGGTGGTCGGATTGGAGATCGGTGCCGACGACTATGTGACCAAGCCGTATTCGTTCCGCGAGCTGCTGGCCCGCGTGCGTGCCGTGCTGCGCCGCAATCAGGGAAGCATGGAGGTCTCCGAATCGGGATCCGACGACGTACCGCTGGTCTGCGGGCCGATCCGCATGCTGGTGGGGCAGCATGCCGTCACCGTGCACGGCGAGAACGTGTTCTTCCCGCTCAAGGAGTTCGAGCTGCTCGAATATCTGATGCAGAACAAGGGCCGTGTGCTCACCCGTCATCAGCTCATCGACCGGGTGTGGGGATCCGATTACGTCGGCGACACCAAGACCCTTGACGTCCACATCAAGCGTGTGCGCTCCAAGATCGAGGAGGATCCCGCCCATCCGCATTACATCACCACGGTGCGCGGTCTCGGCTACAAGATCGACGAGCCCGTCGCCTGACCGATCCGATTATTCTGACCGATCCGATTGTCCTGACCGGCCCGATTATTCTGACCGACGATGTTGCGTCGGTTTGCCGTCCGGTGAGATAACGTTTTCGCATCCGACGCCGATCGGCCGCAATCGTGTAGATCGTGTAGCGACGTCGGTCGGCCGACGGTGATGATCCCGTCCGATCCCAATCGGCACAGCCCCTCCGAGACCATCGGAGGGGCTTGTTCATATCCGGATCGCACGATCGGCCGGGTGTAGATCATGTAGATCGGTATCGCTTCATTATCACAAGTTCATCATCTGTTTACCTTTTTCGGCCTCCGGGCCGTCCGATCGCCCATAACCTTGAATTGTCATGAAAAAAGCGTGCCCGTCATGATTACCTGAAGGCGGCGCGTGACGGTTCGGATGTGATCGGACCGTTGACAGAAAAAGAGGGAAAAAGATAATGCGAAACAATCTTGTGGTTCGGTCTCTGGCTGTGGTTTCCGGCCTCGCCATGCTGGCCGGTCTGGCCGCCTGCGGCGACAACGCCACGTCTTCCAGCAACGGTTCTTCTTCTTCCAGCAGCTCCGCCTCCGAGACCCAGCTGTCCGGTGAGTTCTCCGGCGCCGGCGCCTCCTCCCAGAAGAGCGCCGTGGACGCCTGGGTTGCCGGCTTCGGCCAGAAGCAGCCCAACGCCAAGATCGCCTACGATCCGTCCGGCTCCGGCGCCGGCGTGAGCACCTTCCTTACCGGTGCCACCGTGTGGGCCGGTTCCGACGCCCCGCTGGAGGCCGATCAGGTCGAGCAGTCCAAGACCGTGTGCGAAGGCAAGACCGCCTTCGATGTGCCGGTCTACATCTCCCCGATCGCCATCGTCTACAACCTGAAGTCGGCCGGCCTCAACGGCACCGACAAGCACATCAACCTTGACGCCGCCACGCTGGCCAAGATCTTCGACGGCAAGATCACCAAGTGGAACGACAAGGCCATCACCGAGCAGAACCCGGACGCCAAGCTTCCGGCCACCGACATCACCGTGGTCCACCGTTCCGATAAGTCCGGCACCACCAAGAACTTCCTGAGCTACATCAAGGACGCCGCCGGCGACGCCAACTGGAAGTACGAGGTCGGCGAGAACTGGCCGAACAACGTCGGTCAGGGCGGCAAGGGCACCTCTGGTGTGATCTCCACCGTCAACCAGGCTGAGGGCACCATCGGCTACGCCGACGCCTCCCAGGCTGGTGACCTCGGCACCGTGGCCGTGAAGGTCGGCGAGAAGTACGTGCCGTACTCGGCTGAGGCTGCCGCCAAGGTCGTGGACGCCTCCCCGAAGGATGAGTCCGCCAAGGGCGAGAACCGCGTGGTCATCAAGCTCGACCACAAGACCACCGAGGACGGTGCCTACCCGGTCGTGCTCGTCTCCTACGACATCGCCTGCCCGGCCTACAAGGACGCCAACAAGGCTGAGTTCGCCAAGCAGTGGCTGAGCTACGTGGTCTCCCAGGAAGGCCAGCAGACCGCCGCTGAGACCGCCGGCTCCGCTCCGATGTCCGACACCCTGCGCGCTCAGGTCCAGAAGTCCATCGACGCCATCCAGACCAAGTAACCACTCCGGGACTACGTCCCTCGCGCTTCAATCCGCGGCAATCGCGACGGTGATGTCGCTCATGAAGTGCGAGGGGCGTTTTCTCGTTGTTCCAGAACACTATTAAGGAGAATGAGGTTGGCTTCCCAAGCAACGTCGGTATCCGATGCTCCCGTCAAGGACGGCAAGACGGCCGACAAAGTCTTCAAGGGCGTGGCCTACGCCTGCGGCATTCTGATTCTTGTCGCACTCGCGGCCGTGTTCGTCTTCCTGCTCGTCAGGGCACTGCCGCTCATCACCGGTGATCAGGCCGCCAACAAGGCGACCATCGAGAACTTCTCCGGCGGTGCCGCCCACAACTTCTGGCAGTACGTCGGTCCGCTGGTGTTCGGCACCATCCTGGTGTCCGCGCTGGCCCTGATCATCGCGTTCTTCGTCGCGGTGGGTATTGCCCTGTTCATCTCGCACTACGCCTCCCCGAAGCTCTCGGCTGTGCTGTCCGCCGTGATCGACCTTCTGGCCGCCATTCCCTCCGTGATCTACGGTCTGTGGGGCGGTCTGATCCTCGTGCCGCACATCTTCGGCGTGTGGAACTGGTTCGCCAAGTATCTCGGCTGGATCCCGCTGTTCGCCGGCCCGGCCTCGAACCCGCCGCGTACGGTCGCCACCGTGGCCGTGGTGCTCGCCGTGATGATCCTGCCGATCATCACCTCGGTGTCGCGTGACATCTTCCTGCAGACCCCGGCCCTCCAGCAGGAGGCCGCGCTGGCGCTCGGCGCCACCAAGTGGGAAATGATCAAGCTGGCCGTCATCCCGTTCGGCAAGTCCGGCGTGATCTCCGCCTCGATGCTCGGCCTCGGTCGTGCACTTGGTGAGACGATGGCCGTCCTGATGATCCTGTCCCCTGGCATGCTGTACTCCTTCAAGCTGCTGCAGGCCTCCCAGAACCAGACCATTGCAGCCAACATTGCCGCGCAGTTCCCGGAAGCCAACGATCTGGGCGTGAGCACCCTGATCGCCACCGGTCTGGTGCTGTTCGTCATCACCTTCATCGTGAACTACGCCGCGCGTAAGATTACGGATAGGAAGGAAGCCTGATGTCCTCCGCAGCCACCACCCCCGAATTCAATCGCGGTCCGCAGCCCGACTTCGACAAGTTCGCTCCGAGCCGTTCCTACAATCAGGCGCGTAAGTACAAGGATCTCGCGATGCGAGTGCTCATCTACATCGCGTTCCTCATCGCCCTGATCCCGCTGGTCTCCGTGCTGTGGACCTGCCTCGCCGAGGGTTACAAGCGCCTCGACGGCTACTTCCTGAGCCACAACATGGTCAACGTGATCGGTGGTATGTACCCGTACGGCGGTATTTTCCACGCCATCATCGGCACCGTGGAGATCACGCTGGGCGCCATGGTCATCTCCATCCCGATCGGTCTGATGTGCGCCGTGTACCTCGTCGAGTACGCCCAGAAGGGCGCGCTGTCCAGCACGATCTCCCTGCTGGTCGACGTGATGAGCGGTATTCCTTCCATCGTCGCCGGTCTGTTCGCCTTCTCGCTGTTCAACATCATCGTCGGCCCGGGCACCGTCAACGGCTTCGTCGGTTCGGTCGCCCTGTCGCTGCTGATGATCCCGACCGTGGTGAAGACGAGTGAGGAAATGCTGAAGATCGTGCCGAACGATCTGCGTGAATGCTCCTACGCGCTGGGCGTGACCAAGCAGCGTACGATCACTAAGATCGTGCTGCGCACCGCCCTGCCGGGCATCGTCTCCGGTATCATTCTGGCCATCGCCCGAGTGATCGGCGAGACCGCCCCGCTGCTCATCGCTTCGGGCTTCATCGCCAACACGAACTTCAACCTCTTCTCCGGTCGTATGACCACCCTGCCGGTGTACGTGTACAACGAGTACTCGCAGGGTCTGGCCACCTGCTCCGCCGCCGCGCTGAAGCTCAACCCGCCGTGCCTGCCCGGCATCCGTATGGAACGTGCATGGGCCGCCGCGCTGGTGCTGATCCTCATCGTGCTCGTGCTGAACATCATCGGCCGCATCGTGGCCAAGGTGTTCTCGATCGAAGGCACGCAGAAGTAATCGCCCCAAACGGTATCAATTAAGGAAAGAACAATGGGACAACGAATTGATGTCAACCATCTGAACGTCTACTACGGCGACTTCCTGGCCGTTGAGGACGTCAACATGAAGATCGAGCCGAACAAGGTCACCGCCTTCATCGGCCCCTCCGGCTGCGGCAAGTCCACCGTGCTGCGCACCCTCGATCGTATGCACGAGATCATCCCCGGCGCCCACGTCAAGGGCGAGGTGCTGCTCGAAGGCAAGAACCTGTACGGTCCCGACGTGGACCCGGTCGCCGTCCGTCGTGACGTCGGCATGGTGTTCCAGCGCCCGAACCCGTTCCCCACGATGTCGATCCGCGAGAACGTGCTGGCCGGCATGAAGCTGAACAACCGTTCCGTCGCCAAGCAGGACGCCGACGAGCTCGTCGAGTGGGCTCTGCGCGGCGCCAACCTGTGGGACGAGGTCAAGGATCGTCTGGACAACCCCGGCATCGGCCTTTCCGGTGGCCAGCAGCAGCGTCTGTGCATCGCCCGCGCCGTGGCCGTGCACCCGCAGGTGCTGCTCATGGACGAGCCTTGCTCCGCCCTTGACCCGATCTCGACGCTGGCCGTCGAGGATCTGATCAACGAGCTGAAGAAGGACTACACCATCGTGATCGTGACCCACAACATGCAGCAGGCTGCTCGTGTGTCCGACTACACCGCCTTCTTCAACCTGAAGGAGATCGGCCAGCCCGGTCACCTCGTCGAGATGAACGAGACCAAGGTCATCTTCGAGAACCCGCACGAGAAGGACACGGAGCGTTACATCTCCGGTCGTTTCGGCTGATCGGGCGCCGTCCGCGCCGCATGGCTCGCGGACGGCTCACATTCTTCCCCCGTGTTCTGTTTCTTCTCTCATTGGGGGATCGCGAAAGACCTTCGCGGCGTGCGCGTCGTGGAGGTCTTTTTGCGTTTTCGGGGCGTGTGCGTTTCGGACCGTGTGCGCGTGCGGTTCGGGGGGGGGGGGGCAGGGGACGCGGCCCGCGTGAACCCGGCTAGCGTGGACCCGGCTAGCGTGGACCCGGCTCGCGGAGGCGGATGCTCCAGCCCTCGTGTATACTTGAAGAGTTGTGCCGAAATCCGATTTGCCGCATAGAACCGGGTTTCATCAGGTCCAGGTCCGCAAGCGACCGGATCGGCACGCT
Organism: Bifidobacterium simiarum; assembly: GCF_002802905.1. Classification (GTDB taxonomy): domain Bacteria; phylum Actinomycetota; class Actinomycetes; order Actinomycetales; family Bifidobacteriaceae; genus Galliscardovia; species Galliscardovia simiarum. The sequence goes on along the minus strand of NZ_PEBK01000010.1, from coordinate 69,613 downwards.
CCCCGATGGCAAACCGGAGGGGATACCGTTTCGGAAACCGGACGAACCGCGAATGGCGGTCATGTGGTTTCCCCTATCTAGCGCTGATATGCGGCGGCAACGGAGGACATGCATTATGGTTAATGCAATCGAAGCTTTTGACGCCAAGCACCTGAAGGCCGCCGAGGAGATCCCGGCGTTCCGTCCCGGTGACACCGTCAAGGTGAACGTGAACATCAAGGAAGGCAACAACTCCCGTATCCAGGCGTTCCAGGGCGTGGTGATCGCCCGCCAGGGTGCCGGTCTGCGCGAGACCTTCGTGGTGCGCAAGATCAGCTTCGGCGTGGGCGTGGAGCGTCGCTTCCCGGTGCACTCCCCGGTGATCGACTCCATCGAGCTGGTCCGCAAGGGCAAGGTGCGTCGCGCCAAGCTGTACTACCTGCGCAACCTGCGCGGCAAGGCCGCTCGTATCGTCGAGCGTCGCGACAACAGCCAGAAGGCTGCCTGATCCTTCGATCTCAGGTTCTGATAAGGCCCGGGCCCTATGGGGTTCCGGGCCTTTGTCGTATCCGGGGCGTCCGGAGGGTCCCCGAGGTTTGCCCGGATCGTATCCGTGTCGTATCCGGGGTACCGTCCGGCACGTATCGTTGGGCCGACCGATACGCCTCGCACGGCCATCCGGCACCCATTGCCGTATGCGGCGGGTATAGTCGGTGTACGTTGACGGTCCGCGGGACCGGGGACGTCGGCGGTCCGCACAGACCGTGTGTCAAACAGACCGTGTGTCAAACAGACCGTGCGGCAAGACGAGCAGGACGAACGACCTAGGCAGGGGGAGTGCATGAGTGACGGCAGCCACGATGGCGGCAAGCATGACGGCGGCAGACGCGACGACGATCGCCTGACCCTGAAGGATCTGCTGGTCTGGGCGGGCGTCCCGCTGCTGATCGTCCTGTTCCTGCGCCTGTTCGTCATCGGCGTGTATGAGATCCCTTCGGGGTCGATGCTCAACACATTGCAGATCGGCGATCGCGTGGTGGCCAGCCGACTGGCCCCGAAATTCTTCGAACTGCACCGCGGCGACATCGTGGTGTTCAAGGATCCGGCGAACTGGCTGGGCCGCGACGACGGCAGCGGCCGCACCCAATACCTGATCAAGCGGGTGATCGGCCTGCCGGGGGATACCGTGAAATGCACCGGGCCGGGCGCGCCGGTGACGGTGAACGGCAAGGCGATCGACGACTCCGGATTCATCCGTGAGGGTGTGAACCCCAGCGACTACCCGTTCGAGGTGACGGTCAGCGAAGGCCACCTGTTCGTCATGGGCGACAACCGCGCCAATTCCGCCGACTCCCGGGTCCATCAGGACGACGGCGAAAACGGATTGGTGCCGGTCAGCGACGTGCAGGCCGTGGCGCTGGCCGTGTACTGGCCGATCAGCCACTGGTCGAACCTCTCCCGGCCCGACGGCGTCTTCGATCAGGTCGGCGGCGTTTCGGGGGTGAAGTGATGGCGACGGTGGTACCCCGCGTGGCCCCCACGCTGGACATGGAGCGCAAGCTGGCCGGCAAGGGCCACACCCTGATCATCGGCTTCGACGAAGTGGGTCGCGGATCGCTCGCCGGCCCGGTGATGGTGGGGGCCGCGGCCCTTCTGGTGCGCGATCTCGACGAATGGGACGTGCCCTCCGGCGTCGCCGACTCCAAAATGCTCACCGAGGTGCGACGCGAATCGCTGCTGAAACCTCTCCAGAACTGGACGGCGGCATGGGCGGTCGGCTCGGCCAGCGCCCCCGAAATCGACGAGTGGGGCATCACCTACGCGTTGGGTGTGGCGTCGGTGCGGGCGATCAACGAGATCGAAACCCTGCTCACCACCGGAGCGCACACCCCGCTGGGCATCGGCATGGACGAGGCGCGGGCGCTCGGCAAGCGGGGCATCGCCCCCGACTGGCACGGCACCATCGCCGCGTTGGGCGGCGAGGAACGGGAGCTGACGCTGGGCGTGGTGCCGGACGATCCGATCCTGCCTCGCCGGGAACTGCGCGTGGCCGGCATCCTCGACGGTCCGAACGACTACATCACCCCCGTGGTGAACTCCTTCGACGCACCGGAGCTGCTCGAACCGATCGCCATGACCACCAAGGTCAAGGGGGACCGCCACTGCGCCACCGTGGCCACCGCCGCGGTGATCTCCAAGGTCCTGCGCGACCACCTCATCGAAGGGCTTGCCGCCGTGCATCCCGAATGGGAGGCCTACGGCTGGTCCAGCAACAAGGGATACGGTTCGGCCGCGCACCGCAAGGCGCTCGCCGAACTGGGCGTCACCCCCTACCACCGCACGACCTGGCATCTGGTGTAATGCGGGCATTCGGTGTGGCGCAACGGTAAGGCCGCGTCGGGTATCGGGCCGGGCCGCTTGAATATCGGGGCGGGGTGCCGGGTCCGGAATATGGCGGGTACCGGGCCGGCGATACGATGAGCACCATGACTGTTGAAATTGGGTTTGATCGAAACGCCACCCGCGTCGAGGCCTTGAACGCGCTGCTGTGGCAGATCATGAACGAGTATTCGGTCAGCGATGACGAAGGTCCGCTCGCCGATGCGATCGAAACGTATCTGAGGAATCTGGGGCACCTGACCGTCCGTCGCCATGGCGACACCGTGGTGGCCTCCACCGATCTGGGCCGTGACCGACGGGTGATCCTCGCCGGCCACATCGACACCGTGCCGGTGATCGACAACTTCCCGCCCAAGTGGCTCGAGCCTGGCGATCCGCTGATCCGCGCCGACGTGGCCGAGGTCCACCCCGGCGAACGGGTGCTGTGGGGCCGCGGCGCCACCGACATGAAGCCGTCCGACGCGGTGATGCTGTATCTGGCCGCCACGCTGACCGAACCGAAATTCGACCTGACCTACGTGTTCTACGACCACGAGGAAGTGGCCGCGCCGCTCAACGGCCTGCGCAAGGTGGTCGAGGCCCACCCCGACTGGATCCAGGGCGATTTCGCGATCATCGGCGAGCCCACCAGCTGCGGCATCGAAGGCGGCTGCAACGGCACGATCCGCTTCGACGTGATCTGCCACGGCGTCGCCGCGCACTCCGCCCGCGCGTGGATGGGCGAGAACGCCATCCACAAGGCCGCCGACGTGCTCAACCGACTCAACGCCTACGAGCCGCAGACCATCACCGTCGAAGGTCTCGACTACCGCGAAGGCCTCAACGCCACGCTGATCTCCGGCGGCAAGGGCACCAACGTGATCCCGGACGAATGCCGCGTGCACGTGAACTACCGGTTCGCACCCGACAAGACACTGGCCGAGGCCAAGGCCCTGATGATCGGCGTGGACGCCGGCGCCGAACTCGGCAACGGCGAGCATGTGGCCACGGGAGGCGTGTTCGACGGCTACGGCATCGAGATGAAGGACGAATCACCCGCGGCCCGCCCCGGCATGGACACGCCGCTGGCCCGGTCGCTGGCCGCGCTCGCCAAGGAGCGCACCGGCCGCGATCCGCTGGCCAAGCTCGGCTGGACCGACGTGGCCCGGTTCTCGCAGCTCGGCATCCCCGCGGTGAACATGGGTGCGGGAGACGCGCTGCTCGCTCACAAGCATGACGAGCAGGTGCCCGAATCCGATCTGATCCGTCTCGCCGACATTCTGGAGGAATGGCTGAGCTGAGCCGATATCAGCCGGCCGTCATCGGCATCGGCGAACGTGTGCCATACTGGTATATGGCGGTTCTGCATGTCCGCCGATGCGCGAAATGCGTCGATCCCCTTCCTCGGCGTCGTCAATACTTGGCAACGAGCCGGAAGCGCCGGTGTCCGCATTCTCGCCGATGAGACTTTTTCGAAGTGCCTGTGCAGTGGCGTCGTGCCCGCAGTGAGAGTGCGGCTCGCGTGACGCTGCCCGCAGGGAGAAACAGGATGCGGTGCAGCGCATCCCCAAGGAGCATTTGTGACAACTGAAAACAACGACGGTATCGAAGCCGTCGCAGCCGTCGACGCCTCGACCACCGCAGGCGCCCAGTCAACCGTATCCGATTCCGCCGCAGCCGCGGCTCCCGTTGCCGAGCCTGCAGCCTCTTCCGCCGATCAGGCGCCGGCATCCGCAGGAGCCGAGGAGGCGCCGAAGCCGGCTCCCCGTCGACGTGGCGGACGCCGCGTGGTCCGCGCCGCCGCAGCCGCCGGAGCCAAGGTGCCGGTGAAGATCGAAGCCGTGGCCGGAGCCCGCGCCCGCCGCAAGGCCGCTGCCGCCGCCGTGGAATCCGCGCTCGCCGAACTGCCCCGCGTCAAGGATGCGGGCGAATCCCATGAGCTCACCGAATCAGAGCGTGAGGCCCGCGCCTCGCTGGCGAATCTCGTCAGCGTCACCGCCGCGGCCCGCCATCGCAAGGCCGATGCGGTCGCTGATCGTGCCGATCATGACGATGTCGCCGATGCCGCGGCACCGGCCGAAAACAGGTCAGCCGAGTCTCCGGTGCGTACCCGTCGCCGGTCGCGTACCGCAGGAGCGAACGGCGCCGATGTCGCTGCGACCGACGATGTCGCCGCGTCCGCTTCCGGTCGTTCGACCTCCCGCCGCTCGTCCCGGTCCGCTTCCGCCAAGTCCTCCTCCGCCAAGTCCACGTCCGCCAAGTCATCGGCGCGTGCCGCCGCCGATGAGGCCCGACGCGGCCGTATCGCCGCGCTGGCCGACGAACTGTTCACCGACAAGGGCATCGACGCGGATCGTCCCGCGGCCCGCCCCTCCCGCCGGTCCGGCGACGCGCCGCTGGAATTCTCGTCTCCCGAGCAGGAGATCCCGGCTCTGCCCGCACGTCCGCGACCGATGACGTCCCTGCTCTTCCAGGAGCCGGTCCTGCCGTCCGTCCGTCCCGCGCAGCCGGCCGAATCCGCCGACGGATCCGATGACGACGTTCGCGCCGATCATACGGACCGCGACGATCGCGATCGCACTGATCGAGACCGTGCTGAGCGTTCCGATCGTGACCGGGCCGATCGTTCCGATCGTTCCGACCGATCCGATGAGGGCCAGACCGTGCGTCGTCGCCGTCGTCGCCGCGCCGACCGCGATCCGCGCGACGAGCAGGAGACCCGCGAATCGACGGCCGCCTCCCGTGACGGCCACGACTCCCGCAAGGACGACGCCCGCTCCGCCGACGTCGAGCGTGACGGCCGTGAGGAATCCGGTGAGGGCGAGCACGAGGGTGAATCCCGTCGCTCCCGTCGCTCCCGCCGTCTCAATGCGCAGGAGCGTCGCGCCGCCGCCGAAGTGGAGCAGATCGAACAGGATCTCGAATACGACGACATCCACTACACCCCGATTGACGTGGAGAACGACGACGAGGACGATCACGACGCCTCGTCCGGCGAAACCCGTTCCCGTCGCCGTCGCCGTCGCAGCTCCGGTAGCGACGAGGGCGAGCATGAGGGCGAGTCCCGTCGTTCCCGCCGCGAACGCGAGCATGAGGACGACGACGAAGGCACGGTGACCCGTCGTCGCCGTCGTCGCCGCAACAAGGGCGAGGACGCGCGCGAGGAGCCGACGATCCGTCGCAGCCGCAAGCAGCAGTACATCGATGAGATCACCGACATCGAAGGCTCTACCCGACTGGAGGCCAAGAAGCAGCGTCGCCGCGACAACCGCCGCGACCGCTCCCGCCAGTCCACGCTGCTCGAGCAGGACTTCCTCGCCCGCCGCGAAAACGTCAACCGTCTGATGGTGGTGCGAGAGAAGGAACGCCACACCCAGATCTCCGTGATCGAGGATTCGATCCTCGTCGAGCACTACGTCTCCGACATCCAGGAGGTCTCCACCGTCGGCAACATCTACCTCGGCCGCGTGCAGAACGTGCTGCCGAGCATGGAGGCCGCGTTCGTCGACATCGGCCAGCCGCGCAACGGCGTGCTCTACGCCGGCGAGGTCAACTGGGACACCACGCGCCTCGAAGGCCAGCCGCGACGCATCGAACTCGCGTTCCGCTCCGGCGACCCGGTGCTCGTGCAGGTGACCAAGGACCCGATCGGCCACAAGGGCGCCCGCCTGACCTCGCAGGTCACGCTCGCCGGCCGTTTCCTCGTGCTCGTGCCCTCCGGCGGCATGACCGGCGTGAGCCGCAAGCTGCCCGAGCGCGAACGCACACGCCTGAAGACCATCGTCTCCAAGATCGCACCCGCCGAAATGGGCGTGATCATCCGTACGGCCGCCGAGGGCGCCTCCAAGGAGGCCATCGAAAAGGACCTCGAAAGCCTGACCAAGCAGTGGGAGCATGTGAAGGAGGCCGAGGCCAAGGCCCGCAACTCCAAGCGTCCGAAGCTGCTGCAGGGCGAGCCCGACGTGGCGATCCGCGTGGTGCGCGACATCTTCAACGACGACTTCAACAAGCTCGTCGTCGAAGGCGACAAGGTGTACGACCGGATCGAGGAATACCTCGACACCATGGCCCCCGACCTCAAGGACAAGCTCGAGAAGTGGGATCCGGAGGAGCATCAGGGCAAGGACGTGTTCGACCAGTGGCGCATTGACAGCCAGCTGCGCAAGGGCATGGAACGCAAGGTGTACCTGCCCTCCGGCGGTTCGCTGGTGATCGACCGCACCGAGGCCATGACCACGATCGACGTGAACACCGGACGCTTCATCGGCAAGGGCAAGAGCCTTGAGGAGACCGTGACCCGATGCAACCTCGAGGCCGCGGAGGAGATCGCCCGCCAGCTGCGCCTGCGCGACATCGGCGGCATGGTGATGATCGACTTCGTCGACATGGTGCTGCCCGCCAACCGGGATCTGGTGCTGCGCCGACTGGTGGAATGCCTGGCCCGTGACCGCACCAAGCATCAGGTGGCCGAGGTCACCTCGCTGGGCCTCGTGCAGATGACCCGCAAGCGCGTGGGACAGGGACTCGTCGAGGCGTTCTCCGAGGAGTGCCCGACCTGCAAGGGCCGCGGATTCATCCTGCACGACGAGCCGACCGTCTCCGCCTCGTACGACGATCCGTACGCCCTCAAGGGCGGCGATCCGTTCATCAAGACGAACAAGCACAACCACGGCACCCCCGCGCCGAAGGAGGATCCGGCCATGCCGCAGGGATCCACGCCCGACGTGAAGGCCAAGCTCGCCGCCATCGCGGCGGCTGCCCAAGCTGCCGCCGGGGAAGATAAGTAACGGCTTTCGTGAGGATTCGCGGAGGGGCAGCCGCCCGTCGCGGGTCGTGGGACCCGCTCCCTTCGCCTACGGAGAGTCCACTGGACTCTCCGCTTCACGGCTCAGCTACCCAAGCCGCTGCCGGCGAGGAGAAGTAGTTCGGGACACCTCATCCGACCGGCTTCGCCGGCCACCTTCCCCTCGAGGGGAAGGCAAGGTGCTTCGTTCTTTTCAGGCTTCCCCTTGGGGGGAAGCTGTCGGCGTGAGCCGACTGATGAGGGGGTATCGCTGGAGAGGAGAAGTAACTGCTCCCGCCCCAGTCCGGCGGCGCGATCTTCATCGATAATTCAACGGGAATCCACGCCGGATTTGCGAAAGTCCGGCGTGTTGTGTAAATTAGTCTGTCGGTGTCTAGCCATGCCTGTGTGAGGGCAAAATTCGTGCTAGACGACAATTAGCTTTCAAAACAGGCAAGGTAGGGCTATGTACGCGATTGTGAAGGCCGGTGGCCATCAGGAAAAGGTCGAGGTCGGCGACGAGATCATCGTCAACCGTCTCGATGCCAAGAAGGGCGATACCGTGGAGTTCCCGGTTGCTCTGCTCGTCGACGGCGCCAAGGTGACCGTGGCCGCCAAGGATCTGGCGAACGTCTCCGCCAAGGGCGAGGTCGTTGACGACGAGGCCAAGGGTCCGAAGATCAACATCCAGAAGTTCAAGAACAAGACCGGCGTTGCCCGTCGCAAGGGCCACCGCCAGCCGCTGACCGTGGTGAAGATCACCGCGATCGCCTGAGCTACAGGTTTTTACAAACTCGAAAGGACAAGTCAAATGGCACATAAGAAGGGCGCGTCCAGCTCACGCAACGGTCGCGATTCGAATCCTCAGTACCTCGGTGTGAAGAAGTTCGGCGGTGAAGCCGTCGTCGCCGGCAACATCATCGTTCGCCAGCGTGGCACCAACTTCCACCCCGGCCACAACGTGGGCCTGGGCAAGGACCACACCCTGTTCGCTCTGGCCGATGGCACCGTGCAGTTCGGTGTCCGCCGCGACCGCAAGGTCGTCGACGTGGTGGCCGCCTGAGATTCGTCTCGGCACACCCCGCAGAGCTGATCTGGCTTTTTAGCGAAAGGCCGCATCCGTGCGCTCGACACACCGGATGCGGCCTTTTCGTATGCGTACGGGCCGAACCCTTGTGGACGTGCCGGCCCGGAACGGACAACCGGAACATAGGCAACGGCGGTGACCTCAGCACCAGCCGGTAAGGTGAAGAGTTATGAGTGATTTTGTGGATCGAGTGACCGTCCATGTCAAGGGCGGCGATGGTGGCAACGGCGCGGCGTCGATTCGCCGCGAGAAGTACAAGCCGCTGGCGGGACCGGACGGCGGTGACGGCGGTGACGGCGGCTCGGTGATCTTCGTGGCGGATCCGAACGCCACCAGTCTGATGGACTTCAGGTTCCTGCCGCACCGCGCGGCCCCCTCGGGCACGCAGGGTCTCGGCGGCGACAAGGACGGCAGCAAGGGCGCCGACCTGATCCTGCCCGTGCCGCTGGGCACCGTGGTGTTCACCGCCAAGGGCGGTCCGGGCGAGCAGAAGCGGCCGGGCAAGCCGCTGGCCGATCTGCGCCGCAAGGGCGACCGGTTCGTGGCCGCGGAAGGCGGCAACGGCGGCCTCGGCAACCGTTCGCTGGCCAATCGCGCCCGCCGTGCCCCCGGATTCGCGCTGCTGGGCGAGCCGGGCGAGGAACGTGACCTCGTGCTGGAGCTCAAATCCATCGCCGACGTGGCGCTGGTGGGCTTCCCGAGTGCCGGCAAGTCGTCGCTGATCGCCGCGATGAGCGCCGCCAAGCCGAAGATCGCCGACTACCCGTTCACCACGCTGGTGCCGAACCTCGGCGTGGTGCTTGCCGGCGAGAAGCGCTTCACCATGGCCGACGTGCCCGGTCTGATCCCCGGCGCCTCGCAGGGCAAGGGCCTCGGTCTCGAGTTCCTCCGCCACATCGAGCGCACCGAGGTGATCGCCCATGTGGTCGACTGCGCCACGCTGGAGCCGAACCGCGACCCGATCGCCGACTACGAGGCGCTGGAGAAGGAGCTGGCCATCTACGCCGACGAGCTCAAGCTGCCGCTGGGTGCGATCCCGATCGCCGAACGCCCGCGCATCATCGTGCTCAACAAGGTCGACGTGCCCGAGGCCAAGGAGCTGGCCGAATTCGTCCGCCCGGAGTTCGAGAAGATGGGCCTGAAGACGTTCATCGTCTCCACCGCCTCGCATGAGGGTCTCAAGGAGCTTTCGTTCGCGCTGATGGGCATCGTGGACGAGATGCGCGAGAAGGTGCGTGCCCAGGAGGAGGCCGAGGACGAGGCCCGCGTGGTGATCCGTCCGCTCGAGGACGCCGGCCGTCCGCGCCGCCGCGGCGGACGCAGCGGTCTCGGCATCGACTTCGAGATCGAGCGCGAGCAGGATCGCGACGGCAACTTCTGGTACGTCGTCACCGGATCCAAGCCCGAACGCTGGGTGGTGCAGACCAACTTCGACAACGAGGAGGCCGTGGGCTACCTCGCCGACCGTCTCGCCCGACTCGGCGTGGAGGACGCACTGCGCAAGCTGGGCGCCCACCCCGGCGACGAGGTGCATATCGGCCGCGGCGACCGTGCGGTGGCCTTCGACTGGGATCCGACCGTGGCCGCCGGCGCGGAGATGCTGGACGGCACCCCGCAGGCCGTGCGCGGACAGGATCTGCGTCTGCAGGACGACGGCTACGCCCGCCGACGCACCAACACCGAACGCCGACGCGAATACCATGAGTGGATGGACGCGAAGTCGGCCGTCCGCGCCGCCATGCAGGCCGAGCGCGAGGCCGGCCACTGGTCCGACCCGACCGTGCTCGACGATCCGAACGACGAGACCAGCCTGATCGACCGTCTCGGCGAGGATCGGGGCGATCCCGGCAAGGACGGCAAGGGTACGGCCGCCAAGCGGCAGTAGTCCCGTTCCGGCAGTCGGCCGATCGACGGGTCCGCCGGCTGCCCGATAATCCGCGGCGGACCCGCGGAAACCCAAGCGGAAGATAAGAAGGCGACAGAGACATCATGTCCACGCAGTCACAGAACGAAGTCCGGCGGTCCATCGCCGAGGCACGCACCATTGTGGTGAAGGTGGGATCCAGTTCGCTCACGTCGAGCTCCGGCCACCTCGACCCCGTCAGACTGAACGGACTGGTGTCGGCCATCGCCCGGACCGTACGGATGGACGCGCGGATCGTGCTGGTCTCCTCCGGTGCGATCGCCGCGGGCTTCGGCCCGCTCGGCTTCGACTCCCGACCCACCGACGTGGCCACCCAGCAGGCGGCCGCCTCGGTGGGCCAGGGGCTGCTGATGAGCCAGTACGAGTCCGCGTTCGCCCGATACGGGCTGAAAGTCGGGCAGATTCTGATCACCGCCCGCGACACCATTCAGGCCACCCAGTACCGCAACGTGCAGCGTACGCTGGACCGACTGCTGGAACTGGGCGTGGTGCCGATCGTCAACGAGAACGACGCGCTGGCCAGCAACGAGATCCGCTTCGGCGACAACGACCGGCTCTCCGCGCTCGTGGCCAACATCGTGAGGGCCGACGCGCTCGTCCTGCTCACCGACGTGGACGGACTGTACACGGCGCCGCCCAAGGAACCGGGATCGCAGCGCATCCCGTACGTGCCGAACGTGCTCGACACGTTGGAAAACGTGCGCATCGGCGGCACCGGATCGTCGGTGGGCACCGGCGGCATGGTCACCAAACTCGAGGCCGCGCGCGTGGCGGCGGTCTCCGGCATCCCCACCGTGCTCACCAAGGCGTCGAATGCCGGACCGGCCCTGATGGGCGACCGGGTGGGCACCGTGTTCGCCCCGATCAAGCGCCGCGGCACCTCGCGACGGCTGTGGATCGGATTCGCGGCCGACCCGCGCGGCACGCTGGTGGCCGACGAGGGAGCGGCGAAGGCGATCCGCGGCGGCCGGGCGAGTCTGCTGTCCGCCGGCGTAGTCGGCGTGACGGGGGAGTTCTCCGCCGGCGACCCGGTGCTGATCGTCGACGAGCAGGGCAACCGGCTGGCGAAGGGACTGTCCGGATTCGACTCCGAAGAGATCCCGCAGACGCTGGGTCGGACCAGCGCCCAGCTGCGCAAGCTGCTCGGCCCCGAATACGCGCATCCCCTCGTCCACCGCGACGACCTCGTCCTGCTGTAGGGGCGGAACGCCGGCAGGTGTTGTTATCCGGCCCCTCATCAGTCAGCCTTCGGCTGCCAGCTTCATCCGCAAGAGCGGACGGCCTCGCGGCCGGCTGTCATCCGTTCGCTTGTCAGCGAACCTTCGCCTAAAAACGCCTCTGGCGTTTTCTTTACGGCTCAGCCCAGGGGGAAGCCTAAGGGAGTGAAACATCTTGCCTTCCCCTTGAGGGGAAGGTGGCCGGCGAAGCCGGTCGGATGAGGTGCCGAGGATGTCGACCGCATCGGTCGTATGAGGCATGGGAAGCGCCGGTTCGTGTGATTTTGGCCACAGGTGGTGGAAAATACCAGATATCGGGACGGTGTCCCTGTCGGTGGTAAGGTGATGGCCGTTTTGCGATCGTAGCGTTCGATCAAGGAGAGACGGCATGAAGGCATCAACACAGGCGCAGACCCCCACCCCGGGCAAGTCGGCACAGGACGGGGCGACGGCGTCGACGGATAGGGCATACGGCACGCTGGGCATGGCCGCGGGACTCGGCTCGTTCCTCGGCGCCGGCACCATCCTCGCCCTGAGCTCCACGCTGGCATTGTGGCGCGAAGGCCTCCAGATGAACGCCGCGCAGGTCGGCGCGGTCTCCGCGATCCTGACCTTCGCCTTCGCCGCCGGCTCGTTCTGCGGCGGATTCGTCGCCCAGCGCTTCGGACTGGTCCGCATGTTCAACCTCAACGCCTTCGTCTGCGCGATCGCGCTCGCCGCCTGTGCCGCGGCCCCGAACTTCATCGTGCTGGCCCTGGGCATCGGCGTGGCCGCGCTCGCCGTGGGCTTCGATCTGCCGGTGTCGATCAGCGTGATCACACACGACGTGCCCGACGAGACGCTGAAGGGTCAGCTGGTGAGCCGCACGCAGGTGCTGTGGTCGGCTGGCATCCTCGGACCGTACGTGCTCGCGCTGGCCGTCAGTCCTCTGGGATTCCTTGGTGCGCGCGTAGTCTTCGGCCTGCTGGCGGTCGTCGCCCTGGGCACGGCGCTGTGGCGCGTGGCGGATCAGCGCATCTCCCGCCTGCATCGTGCGGCCGCCGATCGTGAGCGGGCCGCCTTTTCGGCCGGGGTCGACGACTCCCCGTCCACCCGTTCGATGGGCATCGTCGACGTGCTGCGATCGGTGCATGAGCGGACCGGACGCAGCTACGCGCTGCTGTTCTCGGTGCTGGCGCTGTTCTACGTGATGTGGAATCTCATGGCCAACACCATCAACCAGTTCCAGACGTATCTGCTGGTCTCCCAGCACGCTTCGCAGATGCAGGCGGTGTTCATCGGCATCGTCGCCGCGGTGCTGTGCGTGGCGGGCGGCATGGCCTACGGCCGGGTGCCGAAGGGCGTGTGGCGCGACCGCCTGTTCTGGGTGGGCGCTGCCGCGCAGGTGCTGGCCATGGCGATCATGGCGGTCGGCGGCACGATGTGGTCCACGGCCCTCGCCGTGATGCTGTTCCAGTTCTTCGGCAACTTCGCCGGTGAGATGAACGCCAAGGTGTGGACGCAGGAGACGTTCCCGGTGGCGGTGTCCGCTGAGGCGCAGAGCCTGATCCTTGGCATCGGCCGCATTCCCTGCGCCTTCGCCTCGCTGGTGCTGCCGTCGCTGCTCGTGCCGGGCGTGATCGACGTGGCGCTGTGGGCGTTCGTCGTGGTGGCGGCCCTCTCCGGCGTGTTCGGCGGCCTCGTCGTGCGACTGACGACGGGGCGGGGCCGTGCCGATACCACCGCCCGAGTCGGCGTTTCCGCCGCGTAGGTGAAATTAATCGCTTGAGCTGCCGGTGGTTGACGGTGATGTGTGCGTCTTCAAGGCGCGGGAGACGAAGGCGTACGGTGGTACGTCGAGTCTTCCGCAACGCCGAAGACGCTCCATCACCGTCAACCACTAGAAGCGGTAATATTTGTGGGCATTACCTACAAACAGGGCATCCTGCTCGTCCTCGCTGAGGGTTTCCACACAGCGCGCGTAGGCGTGCACGAGATCCACGTACGAGCAATGCAGCTTGTCGACCGGGAAGTTCGAGGCGAGCATGGTCTTATCGATGCCGAACGCGTCGAGCACCGTGTAAATGCCGGGCTTGATGCTCTCGATCGTCCAATAATGATCCATCGACGGCTGGCCGGAAATCTTGATCACCGCGTTGTCGCGTTTGCCGAGCTCCGCCAGCCCGTTCTTCCACAGCTGGAATCCGGCCAGATCGCGGTCGGCCCACATGCCGGCATGGTTGATGATGAACAGGGTGTTGGGGTGCGCGTCGATCACTTCGGCGGCACGGGCGAACTGCGTGGGGTACAGCTGCATGTCGAAGCTCAGACCGTGCTGCTCGAGCAGGGCGAGGCCGTCGAGCCACGAGGGCTCGTCCATGTACGAGCGGCTCACATAGTGGTACAGCGGATGCGGGTGCATGTTGAGGTTCTGGCGCACGCCGCGCAGACTCGGATGATCCAGCTCCCGTTCCAGAGTGGCGGCGAAGTCGGGGGAGGAAAGATCCCCGCCACCGACGGTCACCACAGGCAGCCCGGTTTCCCTGCTCTGTCGCTCCACGCTGGCGATTTCGGCCACCGGATCGTCGGCATTGGCCTGAACATGCACCGCGCCGACGAGATCGATGTTGCTGCCCTTGGTCTCGTCGAGCAGATCGGACGCCAGATAGTCGCCGGCCTTGAACAGCGGATCCCACGGCCCTTCGAAGGTGGGGGCCTTGGAATCGTTGAACCACGAGTACAGGGCGGTTTCCATGAGATGCACATGCGTGTCGATGAACGGGCGGATCCGTTCGACATGCTCGGGCGTCTCCGGGATGATGGTGTACATGCGGCCGGGGACGGGCTGCTGGTAATCCTCTCCAAGCGTCATTGCTAGGTGGTCCTTTCTCATGATGGAGTGTCTGCGGCGTCATGATGGAGTGTCTGCGGCGTTACGGGAAGCTCGACGTACCTTTGTACGCCTTCGCTTCCCGCGCCTTGCGGCCACACGCATCATGGGCAAGGACGGGTGTGGCTGCGGAATGTGGGTCTGCGGCGTTGCTCCTCGGTCGACGTACCTTCGTACGCCTTCCCTCGGTGCGCCTTGCAGCCACACGCATCATGAGCAAGGACGGTGTGGCTGCGGAATGGGGTGTCTGCGGCGTTGCGGGAGGCTCGACGTGCTCCGCTGTGCGAGGGAACGATATGACGTTGTCGATACGCTCCGGGCCGCTCAGGCCAAGTCCTTACGATCGACAACGCCATATCGTCCCCTCTCGGGGTACCGTGTGTTTGGCCACCCCCAGTCCCGCTGTCGCGCGATAGTCCCTGACGTATTGCGCGCCGCACGGCTGAAGCTTGCGGGAAGTTGTGCTCCCGCTGGCGGGAGCTGGCAGCCGTAGGCTGACTGAGGGTGGTCGAGCGGAGTCTTGTGGAAGGGCTGCGGTGGTGCGGTGTTTGGCCACCCCCACCCGGCTTACGCCGGGAGCCCCCGACATCTTGTGCGACGCATGGCCTTTGGTGGCCCATGCTGCTATGGACAGTCCACCGGACTGTCCATCCGGCGGGGGCGAAGCCTCATCATGCCTTCCATTGAGCGCCGCTGATGCCAAGTTTTAGCACCGCTAATGCCAAGCTTTAGCACCGCTGATGGCGGGAGGATGTGTGTGGCCGCAAGGCGTGGGAGACGAAGGCGTCGATTTCTTCCCGCCTAGCACCGCTGATGGCGGGGTAATGTGTGCGGCTTCAAGGCGCGGAGGATGAAGGCGTACAAAGGTACGTCGAATCCTCCGCAACGCAGAAGACGCTCCATTACCACGCCATCACAACACGGAGCGGGTGTCGGATTCGTAGGAATTGCGTCCCTGTCCCGTGGCGGCGGTGGTGCCGCCGTCGACGGGGACGACGAGGCCGGTGAGGTAGGAGGCGCCGGGGGAGGCGAGGAAGAGGGCGAGGTCGGCGCAGTCTTCGGGCTTGCCGGTGCGGCCGAGGGCGACGCGGTCGATGTAGGGCTTGAGGCGTTCGGGGTCGGTCCAGACTTCCTTGTTGATGTCGGTTTCGATGAAGGCGGGGGCGAAGGCGTTGATGCGGACGCCGTACTGGCCGTAGTCGAGGGCGACGCAGCGGACGAAGCCGTTCATGGCGTGCTTGGTGGAGTTGTAGGCGGTCTGGCCCCAGTCGCCGTAGAGGCCGGAGACGGAGGTG
Source organism: Bifidobacterium simiarum (assembly GCF_002802905.1). Lineage (GTDB taxonomy): Bacteria > Actinomycetota > Actinomycetes > Actinomycetales > Bifidobacteriaceae > Galliscardovia > Galliscardovia simiarum. The sequence goes on along the minus strand of NZ_PEBK01000010.1, from coordinate 54,080 downwards.
TCGACGACGATGTTGCCCTTGGTTTCCTTGAGGTAGGGGAGGGCTTCCTTGGTGAGGTAGAAGAGGCCGTCCATGTTGACGGAGAAGAGCTTGTGCCAGACTTCGTCGGAGACGTGTTCGATTTCGCCGCCTTCGAAGATGCCGGCGTTCGATACGACGACGTCGAGGTGTCCGAATTCGTTGACGACGTCCTGGACGAGGTCGTGGACCTGTTCGTGGCTGGAGACGTCGGTGATGTGGGTGTGGCCGTGTTCGTAGCCGGCGACGGTTTCGTCGAGCGGGGCCTGGCGGAGGCCGACGGCGACGACGGTGGCGCCGTTGTCGAGGAAGCCGCGGGTGATGGCGCGGCCGATGCCGGTGCCGCCTCCGGTGACGATGACGACCTTGCCTGCGAAGTTGTACTGGTTTGCGGTCATGTTCTCCTCGTTTCTATACGTGTTGACTGCGTTGTCTGCGGGCCGTGGGGCGCTGCGATGCCGCCGTGCCGTCGTCTTGGCGGCGATGCAGGCGGCGTATCGGTCGCGGTACGGTCCCTGAGAACTAAGTTCAGTATAGGAAGTGTGGAACAAAATCCCTATATGTGGGATTTGTTTCCGACGAAGGACCGTTGCGGAGAAGATATTGTGCCGGATTGTGCCGGACCGAGACGGATTGTGCCGGACCGAGACGGATCGCCACGGATCATGACGGATGTCGCCGGACCGAACCGGGTCGCGAATCGCCGGTCGAGATCGCACGGGATATCCGTGGTTGCGGATGGCGGGTCCGGGGACTATCGAAAAGAGACCTTCCGGCCGATCGGCCGCCGAATGCCGCCAGTCAACGCCGTAAATCCCAAATATGGGGACGCCATTTCAAGACTGGTACAGTGACGAATGTCAACGATTCGAGACGCCGCGACATCGCGGTATCGGCCGACGAGGCAGACGATGCGACGACGCGTCAACGAACGATCCTCCACCGACGTAGGCGGGGGACGCCACACGAACAAGGACAGGCACTATGGCACTAGCACCATCATTGAAGCTGCCCACCATCAAGCACATCCGTGCTTACAGCATGGGCGGCGCCGCGGCCAAGGTTCACGGCCAGGGCGGCGGCGACTACCACGATCAGGGCAAGGACCACTGGATCGACGATCACATCGCCACGCCGATGAGCAAGTACGAGGAGTACAAGCAGTCCCGTCAGTCCTTCGGCATCAACGTGCTCGGCACGCTGGTCGTTGAGGTCGAGGCCTTCGACGGCACTACCGGCTTCGCGATCTCCACCGCGGGCACGGTCGGCTGCTTCATCGTCGAGCACCACCTGTCCCGCTTCGTCGAGGGCAAGCGCGTCGATCAGATCAAGCTGATCCACGACCAGATGCTCAACGCCACCCAGTACTACTCCGGCGGCGGCGGTGTGGTCATCAACACCATCTCCTGCGTGGATCTGGCCCTGTGGGACCTCTATGGCAAGGTCGTCAAGCTCCCCGTCTACAAGCTGCTCGGCGGCGCCGTGCGCGACGAGATCCACTTCTACGCCACCGGCGCCCGCCCGGATCTGGCCCAGAAGATGGGCTTCATCGGCGGCAAGATGCCGACCCACTGGGGTCCGGCCGACGGCGACGAGGGCATCGCCAAGGACATCGCCACGCTCAAGGAGATGCGCGAGCGCGTAGGCGACAACTTCTGGCTGATGTTCGACTGCTGGATGAGTCAGGACGTCAACTACGCCACCAAGCTCGCCCACGCGGCCGCCCCGTACAAGCTCAAGTGGCTGGAGGAGTGCTTCCCGCCCCAGCAGGTGGAAAGCTACCGTCAGCTCAAGCAGAACATGCCGAAGGGCATGCTCATGACCACCGGCGAGCACACCGGCACCCTCGAAGGCTTTAAGGAGCTCTCCGAGGCCGGCGTGGACATCCTGCAGCCCGATGTCGGCTGGTGCGGCGGCGTGACCTCGCTGTGCGAGATCGCGGCCGTGGCCAAGTCCCGCGGCCAGCTCGTGGTGCCCCACGGCTCCTCCGTGTACTCGCACCACGCGGTCATCACCTTCACCAACACGCCGTTCAGCGAGATGCTCATGACCTCGCCGCACGCCGACTACGTCCGCCCGCAGTTCGACCCCGTCCTGATCGACGAGCCGGTTCCGCACGACGGCATCATCACCGCCGAGGAGCTCGACAAGCCGGGCTTCGGCGTCGAACTCAACCGCGAGTGCCCGCTCGAGCGTCCGTTCGAACACTGATCGGGCGCCGAAAAGGTACGCGATGAGCTACGGCACATCCAATGAAGAACATGTCGGAGGGCATGCCATGACATCTTTACCGCATAACGCCTTCAAACAGGCGCTGAAGGAAGGCAGGGAGCAGTACGGCCTGTGGATGGCCCTCGCCTCTCCCACCGCCGCCGAGATCTCGGCCGGCGCCGGCTACGACTGGCTGCTGGTCGACGGCGAGCACGGTCCGTACGATCTCAACACCATCCTCGACGTGCTGCGTGCCGTGGCCCCCTACGACACCACGCCCGTCGTGCGACCGGCCTCGGCCGATCCGGTGCTGATCAAGCAGGTGCTCGACCTCGGCGCGCAGACCCTGCTGCTGCCGATGGTCAACACCAAGGAGGAGGCGGAGCTGATGGTCAAGGCCGTCAACTACGCCCCCGAGGGCATCCGCGGCGTCGGTTCGCCGATCGCCCGGTCCGGCCGCTGGGGTCGCATCCCCAACTACATGCGTGACGCGAAGAACGAGATCTGCCTGCTCGTGCAGGTCGAATCCCAGGAGGCCCTCGACAACATCGAGGACATCGCCTCCGTGGAGGGCATCGACGGCATCTTCATCGGGCCGGCCGATCTCTCCGCCTCGCTGGGCCACCCCGACGATCCGGCCGCGATCATGGACCAGGTCTACGACGCGTTCGACGTGATCAGGTCGCACGGCAAGGCCGTCGGCTTCCTCGCCTTCGACGTGAAGACCGCCAAGGAGGCCTTCTCCCGTGGCGCGAACTTCGTGGCCGTGGCCGGTGACACCGACCTGTACGTCAAGGCCCTGGCCGCGGACATCGCCCAGTACAAGGGCTGACCCCGCACTTCCTTTCCGCTGTTGCTGACACGGGTCTTCCGCCGGTCCTGCCGACGGGAGGCCCGTTTTTCCGTTGTCCCGTCTTCCGGTCGGACTGGTGTCGGTCGGGTGAATGCGCGGTCGGATCGGTAAACGGTCGGACGGATATGGGGTCGGTTCGGCGAATGGTCGGATCGGTGACGGTCCGACGGGTGATCGTAAGTGAAATAAAGTAGGAGACTATGGCAGAGAACAGTGCAGCCCCCTCCGGCACGCGAACGCTGATCCACGGGATCATGGTGCTGCGCGCCGTTGCCGGCGGCGCGACCAACCTCCGCGAAGTGGTGGAGCAGACCGAACTGAGCCGCAGCACCGCCCACCGGCTGATCCAGGCCCTGCGTGTGGAACGGTTCCTGCGCGAAACCGACGGCGGCCGACTCCAGCTCGGCCCCGCGCTGATCGAACTGGGATTCCAGGCGCTCGACAGCGTGTCGCTGCAGACGGTGGCCCACCCGATTCTGGTGGATCTCGCCCATCAGGTGAAGGACACCATCCACCTGGCCGTGGAGGATGCCGGCATGGCCCTCTACCTCGACAAGATCCACGGCACCCGCGGCATCGAAGTGCGGTCATGGCCCGGATGCCGCATGCCGCTGACCTACACCGGCATCGGCAAGGCCCTGCTGCTCGACGCGCCCGACCGATGGCGCTCGCAGTACGTGCAGGACCGCAACCTCGCCGGACGCGATCCCGAACACGACTACGCCGACGAGGCCACGTTCTCCGCCGCCATGACGAAATTCGCCAAGCAGGGATTCGCCTACGACCTCGAGGAGAACGAACCGGGCATCCGATGCGTCTCCGCACCGGTGCGCGACGGCCGCGGCAAGACCGTGGCGGCGATCTCCGTCTCCGGGGCGATCCAGTTCATGCCTCCCCGGCGCATGAAGGCCCTCGGACCGGTGGTGGTGGACGCCGCCAGCCGGGTGAGCGCCGAACTGGGCTACCACACCGCCGACAACGACCGGATCTCCTGACCCGACCACACGGCCGGTCGACCTACCGTATTTCGCGATCTAGTTATAGGCTGGGCATCATGGCTGAACAAGAATCAAGGCGCACCCTGAGCGACCGAATCAACTCCGTTTCCCCCTCCGCCACCCTTGCCGTGGACGGCAAGGCCAAGGCCCTCAAAGCAGCGGGCGTGGATGTGATCGGATTCGGCGCCGGCGAACCCAATTTCCCCACCCCCGACTACGTCGTGGAAGCGGCCGCCGAAGCCTGCCGCGATCCGCGCAACTACCGCTACACGCCCACCGCCGGCCTGCCCGAGCTGCGTGAGGCGATCGCCGAGAAGACCAAGCGGGACTCCGGCTACGAGGTGAGCCCGCAGCAGGTGGTCGTGACCAACGGCGGCAAGCAGGCCGTCTACGAATCGTTCCAGATCCTGATCGACCCCGGTGACGAAGTGATCGTCCCCGCCCCGTTCTGGACCTCCTACACCGAAATGATCAAGCTCGCCGGCGGCGTGCCGGTCGAAGTGCTTTCCGGCGCCGACCAGAACTTCACGCCCACCGTGGCGCAGCTGGAGGCCGCCCGCACCGCCCGCACCCGCGCGATCATCATCAACTCCCCGTCCAACCCCACCGGCGCGGTCTGGCCCGCCGACACGATCAAGGCGATCGGCGAATGGGCGCTGGAACACGACCTGTGGGTGATCTCCGACGAGATTTACGAACACCTCAACTACGACGACGCCAAGACCACGTACATCGGCGCGGCCGTGCCCGAACTGCGCGACCGTCTGCTCGTGCTCAACGGCGTGGCCAAGACCTACGCCATGACCGGCTGGCGCGTCGGCTGGATGATCGCCGCCGAGCCCGTGGCCAAGGCCGCCGCCAAGCTGCAGGGGCACCTCACCGGCAACGTGGACAACGTGGCCCAGCGCGCCGCGCTCGCCGCCGTGGCCGGTCCGCTCGACGAGGTGCACCGCATGCGCGAGGCCTTCGACAAGCGTCGCCGCGCCATCGTCGCCGCGCTGAACGAGATCCCCGGAGTCGACTGCCCCACGCCCACCGGCGCGTTCTACGCCTTCCCCGACGTGACCGCCCTGCTCGGCCGTCCGCTGGGCGCCAACGGATCCGTGGCCGCCACCAGCTCCGAACTGGCGTCGCTGCTGCTCGACGAGGCTCATGTGGCCGCCGTGCCGGGCGAGGCGTTCGGCGCTCCCGGCTACCTGCGCTTCTCGTACGCGCTGGCCGACGATCAGCTTGTGGAGGGCATCCGCCGGTTCCACGAGTGGGTCGAGGCGGCCAAGGCCTGATCGGGGCGGCCTGATCAGAGTGGTCCGGTCGATCGGTGTCGGTCTGGTCGGATCGTCCGATTCTGGTCGGATCTCCCGATCCCGCAAAACGTTGTCATATGGCCGTACACGCCGTATGACGGTGCCGGGTGGACGAAAACCGCAATAGCCGCTAATATGTGCTCTTGGCGGTTTTTCGTCTGCCTAGCACCTCCCTGTTCCAAGGGTGTGTGTACGATAGGCAAAGTTGAATAGGGAAGTGGCGCAATTGGTAGCGCAACGGTCTCCAAAACCGTAGGTTGTGGGTTCGAGTCCCGCCTTCCCTGCTAGAGATGAACCTTGGTTCTTCGAACTGGTGAGGATGGATATGGCGAAGAAATCAAACGCTGAAGCAAGCACGGTCAAGCCGAACATCTTCATGCGAATCGGCCTGTTCATCAAGCAGATCATCGATGAGCTGCGCAAGGTCGTCACCCCCACACGCAAGGAACTGCTCCTGTGGTCCATTGCCGTGTTCATTTTCGTCATTTTCCTGATGCTGCTGGTCACCGCACTTGATTTCGGTCTGGGCAAGGCCGTGATGGCGGTGTTCGGCTGATCGTGACCGTCTGAGGCCGTAGGGGTCGTACAGGTACGCATAGGTACAGGGGATTCGATACGGTCGATACGGATACCGTGCAGAATCACATCGTGCGAATCGCCGTACAAGGCTGAGCGCCACAATCTTGAAGGACACGCTATGACTGATGAAGCTATGACTGATAAGGCTACGACTGATGAATTCAGCGAAGTGAACGACGAGGCCGTCGAGGTCCCCGCCGCCGAACCTGAGACCAACGAGTCTGAGGCTGGCGAGGTTGCCGCCGAGCCGACCGAGGCTCCTGCTGCTGAGGTTGCTGAGGCTGAGGGCGCGGGCGATGAGGCTGACGGTGAGGCGGTCGACGGCATCGCCGAGCCCGCCGCCGACGAGCCCAAGGACGCCGGCCAGATCGCCGTCGAGGAATTCTCCAAGCAGCTGCGCACCCTCCCCGGCAAGTGGTACGTCCTGCACACCTACTCCGGCTACGAAAAGCGCGTCAAGACCAACATCGAATCCCGCGTCTCCTCCTTCGGCATGGAAAACCAGATCTTCCAGGTCGAAGTCCCCATGGAGGAAGTTGAAAAGCACACCGACAAGGGCAAGAAGATCGTCTCCCGCGTCCGCATCCCCGGCTACGTGCTCATCCGCATGATGCCCGACGACGACGCCTTCCGCATCGTCCGCGAAACCGAAGCCGTCACCGGCTTCGTCGGCCAGGACCGCATCCCGGTGCCGCTCACCCGCAAGGAAGTCGTCACCATGATGTCCCCCATGATCTCCTCCGAAGCCCTCAAGGCCGCCGGCGACAAGCCCGCCGCCGCCAAGAAGCGCACCGTCGAAGTCAGCTTCCAGGTCGGCGACCACGTCACCGTCAACGACGGCCCCTTCGCCTCCATGGCCGCCGTCATCTCCGAAGTCTCCCCGGCCACCCAGAAGCTCACCGTCCTCGTGTCCATCTTCGGCCGCGATACGCCGGTGGAGCTTAACTTCGACCAGGTCGAAAAACTCGATTAATCATCGATGACGGAGTGTCTTCTGCGTTGTGGAAGGCTCGACGTACCTTCGTACGCCTTCGCCTTCCACGCCTTGAAGCCACACGCGTCATCGACGATTAATCGTAATCGTTGATGACGGAGTGTTTCCGTCGTTGCTCCTCAGTCGCGGTACCTTTGTACCGCTTCCTTCGGTGCGCCTCGGAGCCACACGCGTCATCGACGATTAATCTTGGGAATTAGTGCTTACTTGGCTTCCCCTTGGGCTGAACCCGTTAAGAAAACGCCGGAGGCGTTTTTAGGGTTCAGGCGAGCCGACAGGCGAGCTGGTTGAAGGGTCGGTCATAGACCGTCTGTTGTTGCTGTTGAAGATGGCGGCGTAAGCCGACTGATGAGGGCTGAACCCGTAAGAAAACGCCGGAGGTATTTTTGCCGTCAGATTTAGGGCCGTGGATTATATCCGCGGTCCTTCTTGTTTTCCGGGAGGCCGACCGGCGTGTTGTCCGGGGAATGAGGCAAAATAGAAAAGTTGTGTCTGGAGGGATTGTCTGCGCGGTAATCGCGTGGATGCCTGCTAGCACAGCACAGCAACAATAGGTTGCGGGAGGAGTTCGTCGCCCTCACGGTTCCGCTGGTTTTCCCATCGGATCGGGCGTTCGCGACGTTCGCCGCTACCACCGCTTCATAGAAAGAAGAACCATATAATGGCTCCCAAGAAGAAAGTCACGGCGCTGATCAAGCTCCAGATTCAGGCTGGCAAGGCCAACCCGGCCCCGCCGCTGGGTCCGGCTCTGGGTTCCCATGGCGTGAACATCATGGACTTCTGCAAGGCGTACAACGCCCAGACGCAGGACAAGATGGGTCAGGTCATCCCTGTCGAGATCACCGTCTACGAAGATCGTTCCTTCACCTTCATCCTGAAGACCCCGCCGGCCGCGGCTCTGCTGAAGAAGGCCGCCGGCGTTGAGAAGGGCACCGAAAACCCGCTGACCCACAAGGTCGGCTCCGTCACCAAGGCTCAGGTCCGCGAGATCGCCGAGATCAAGATGGAAGACCTGTCTGCCCGCGACATCGAAGCCGGCATGAAGATCATTGAGGGCACCGCCCGTTCGATGGGTATCACGGTTACGGACTGAAAGGAGAAGGACTCATGGTAAAGCGTTCCAAGAAGTACCGCGAGGCCGCCGAGAAGATCGACCGCGGAAACCTCTACACCGCCAACGAGGCCATTGCCCTGCTCAAGAGCATGCCGGCCTACAACTTCGACCAGACCGTCGAAGCCGTGTACCGTCTGAACGTCGACCCGCGCAAGGCCGACCAGCTGGTCCGTGGCACCGTCAACCTGCCCCACGGCACCGGTAAGACCGCCAAGGTCCTCGTGTTCGCCCGCGGCCCGAAGGCCACCGAGGCCACCGAGGCCGGCGCCGACATCGTCGGCGATGACGATCTGATCGCCAAGGTGCAGGGCGGCTTCCTCGACTTCGACGCCGTGGTCGCCACCCCCGACATGATGGGCAAGGTCGGCCGTCTGGGCCGCGTGCTCGGCCCCCGCGGCCTCATGCCGAACCCGAAGACCGGCACCGTGACCATGGACGTCACCAAGGCCGTCAAGGACATCAAGGGCGGCAAGATCGAGTTCCGCGTGGACAAGAACGGCAACCTGAGCTTCCTGATCGGCAAGCTCTCCTTCGACGAGGCCGCTCTGGACGAGAACTTCAAGGCCGTGGCCGACGAAGTCAAGCGTCTCAAGCCCGCCACCGTGAAGGGCCGCTACATCACCAAGGCCACCATCACCTCCACGATGAACCCCGGCGTGCCGGTGGATCCGGCCCTGCTGGCCTGATTTCGGTTCATTGATCCGGCGGAATGCGCCGACGCCATGTGATGTCCGTGACCTCCACGGATGAGCCGGCGGCATGACGCATACCGCTCCCGCTTTGTAACAAGCAAAGATTGCAACACGAAAGGCCCGAGAGCTCAACGCTCCCGGGCCTTTTCGTATTCGCGGCGATGAACGCGAAGCCAGGTCTGGTCCATTCGCCTCTGGTCGCTCCCATCGCCGCCTAGTGATTACCCCCGATCATTCCAAGATTGACGCTGATACGGTCGGCGGCCTCAAGCACCTGCTCAGCCAATTCGTCCACGCCGATCTTGCGCATCGTGGAAAGGCGCCCCGCCACGGAAATCGAAGCGCAGATCTTTTCCGAGGCATCACGAATCGGCGCAGCGATGCACAGCCGACCGAACGAGACTTCCTGATCCTCAATGCAGTAGCCGCACCGGCGTCCCTCCTCAATCTGACGGGTCAGCTCCTCGTGTGTACGCACGGTCTTCGAATTGAATGGCACCAGCTCATCGCCGAGCTTGGCCCGACGCTCCTCCTCGGTCATATCCATCATCAGGCACTTGCCCATAGCCGAGGCGTGCATGGAAACCGCCAAGCCAATAAGCGTGCGGTTCTTCGGTGAAAGACGCCCCTCGAAGTTGCAGATGTAGACCGGTGCCCCGTTCTCCTCCTTGATCACATAGGCGTTCAGTCCAGTCTCCTGTGCCAACGCCTCGCAGAGCACCCGCGATTCACGGAACAGCGGATCATGATTGAGTTTCTGACTGGAGAGTCTGAGAATCTCGGCTCCCAGCGCATACTGCTGATCATCGGTGCGGGTCACCAAGCCGTAGGCCTCCAGACTGGTTAGCAGACGAACCGTCGTGGATGCGCCGAAATTCACCACCCGTTCCACATCCGCGGCCCTCATGGAGTCCACGTCCGCATTCCCCAATGCTTCCAGTACTTTAGCTGCTTTGGCGATGGTCTGATAAGTCTCAACGGCCATATTCGTCACCTGTCTTCATTCGGTCTGATGGTCGATACGCCCATTATGCATCGACCGTATCGATGATCGTCCGCTATCTGGAACTTTACTCACACTGTTGTGTCTATATCTGGTTTGTGTTATCTTAATAGTGCAATAAGCATTGCAGATAATGCAATAAACATTGCAGAATGAACTGCAAGGCTGTCTCGGCACCGCAGCCCGGACGATAGGTCACCGCCAATAATCGCCATCCAAGCAGTATGGATTTTCAAAGGAGAAAGTCATGCATCAGGAATCGCATGAACCGTCCGCGCCGGTCGCGGACGACGAGGAACAGAAGCTCGCTCTTAAGATCGAGAGCGATGAGGACCGTCGCGCCGCGCTGCGTCGCGTGATCCCGACTGCCGGCATCGGCCACTTTGCCGAATGGTTCGACTTCGCGCTGTACGGCACGCTCGCCACCGTCATCAGCATGAACTTTTTCCAGAAGGGCGATCCGCAGGCGGCCATGCTCTCCACCTTCGCGGTGTTCGCCGCGGGCTTCCTGATCCGTCCGATCGGTGGTATGTTCTGGGGGTCGTTGGGTGATCGATTCGGCCGTAAGAACGTATTGGCCGCCATCATTCTGTGCACCACCGGCTGCACGTTCCTGATGGGCTGCCTGCCGACCTATCAGACGCTGGGCATCTGGGCCTCCGTGGTGCTGGTGCTGCTGCGACTGCTTCAGGGCTTTGCCGCCGGCGGCGAAAGCTCGGGATCGACCACCTTGCTGTTGGAATTCTCGCCCTCCAACCGCCGAGGATTCGTCACCAGCTTCATCGATCTGTTCGGCGTGGCCTCCTATCTGGCCGGATCGGGCATCGTACTGCTGCTCAGTGCCGTGGTCGGCGAAGCCGCCGTGGAAGGCTGGGCATGGCGTATTCCGTTCTTCATCGCACTTCCCCTCGGCTGGATCGGCTTCTACATGCGAGAGAAGCTGGAGGACACCCCGGAGTTCAAGGCCACGAAGAAGATGAGCAAGGTGCAGAAGTCGCCGCTGAAGATGTCGGTGATGACGCAGTGGAAGGTGCTGCTGTTCTGCGCCGGATTCGTTACCATCAAGTCGGTTGGCCACTGGATGCTTCAGACCTTCATGCCCGCCTACCTGCAGACCGATCTGGAATATGACCAGCTCACCAGCTACGGTGCCACATTCCTTGGCTTCCTCGTCTGCTTCGCATTGATCGGACCGTTCGGCATGCTCAGTGACCGCATCGGCCGGCGCCCGGTCATGGCCCTTGGATGCGTGGGCTTCATCGTATTGACCTATCCGACGCTGATCCTGATGTCGGCCGGAAGCTTCTGGGCCGCGGCCGGCGCCATGGCGATCCTCGGCATCTGCCTGGCCGCCGTGGATGGTGCGATCAACGCGGCCATGGCCGAGCTGTTCCCCACCAACCTGCGATTCACCAGCATGGCCTTGGCCTACAACATCGCAGTCTCCCTGTTCGGCGGCCTGACCCCGTACATCTCCTCGTGGCTGATCGCCAGCACCGGCAACAAGTTCGCACCTGCCTTCTGGCTGATGATCGCCGGAGCGATTTCGTTGGTTGCCGTGTGGAAGGCCCGCGAGACCGCGCATTCGCCGCTGAATGCCGGCTGAGCAATTGGTCGGAAGACGAAAGAGAACACGAACGACAACAACGGAAGTGATACACAATGAATGCAGTACTGGAACGCGACGGTGAGAGGCTGGTCTGGAGGTGTCGGCACGAGACGCTATGGCTGGAACCTTGGGGGCCGAATGCGCTGCGCGTGCGCGGAACCAAGAACCGTGCCATCGACGAGAACCTGCAATGGGCGTTGAACGAACGGCCTGTAACGCCCGGATCCTCGACGCACATCGAACTTGACGGGGCGGAAGGCGAAGCGCAGTCGGGGCGTATCGTCAATGGATCGATCACCGCCGAGATCGACCAGCGCGGCTGGATCTCCTTCCGCAATGCGGATGGCAAGGTACTGCTGGAGGAGTTCTGGCAGATCAAGGACGGCGGCGACGAAACCAGTGCCGTGGAGCTGCCGGCCCGAGATTGGCGGCCCGTCCTCGGCGGTGACTGGCGCCTGACCATGCGGTTCAAGGCTCATGACGATGAGCGCATCTACGGTCTCGGCCAGCGGCAGATCCATGAGCTCGATCTCAAGGGCTGCGTGCTGGAACTGGCGCAGCGCAACTCGCAGGCCAGCATTCCGTTCATGCTGTCCAACCGCGGATATGGTCTGCTATGGAACAATCCGGCCATCGGTCGAGTCTCGTTCGCTCGGAATCTCACCGAATGGGAAGCCGAACGTACCGATCAGCTCGACTACTGGATCTGTGCCGGGGACACCCCCGCGCAGATCGAGGAGCAGTACTCCGCGGTGACCGGTCATGTGCCGATGATGCCGGACTGGGCCATGGGATTCTGGCAGTGCAAGCTGCGGTACAAGACCCAGGAGGAGCTGCTGCGCGTGGCCCGCGGCTACAAGGAGCGTGGCGTGCCGATCTCGGTGATCGTGGTTGACTTCTTCCACTGGCCGCAGCAGGGCGAATGGAAGTTCGATCCAAAGTATTGGCCCGACCCGGCCGGTATGGTCCGTGAATTGGAATCCATGGGGATCAAGCTCATGGTGTCGATCTGGCCCACCGTGGACGTCAACTCCGAGAACTGGGATGAAATGGAGTCCAAGGGATATCTGGTGAGCACCGATCGCGGCACCCCCACGCTGATGAACTTCATGGGCAACGAAAGCTACTTCGACGCCTTCAATCCCGGTGCCCGAGCCTTCGTATGGTCGAAGGCCAAGGAACACTACTACGACAAGGGCGTGCGCCTGTTCTGGCTGGATGAGGCCGAGCCCGATCTCTCGCCGCATTACAGCTTCGACATCGTGCGCTATGACGCCGGTCCGGCCCTCAAGGTCGGAGGCTTCTATCCGGTGGAATATGCGAAGACCTTCTATGAAGGGCAGCGAGCCGCCGGGCAGCATGAGGGCGACATCTGCAATCTGTTGCGATGCGCTTGGGCAGGCAGTCAGCGATACGGTGCCCTGCTATGGAGCGGCGACGTGCATTCCACGTTTGAATCGTTCCGTCGGCAGGTGGTCGCAGGCCTCAATGCCGGTATCTCCGGCATTCCGTGGTGGACCACCGACATCGGAGGATTTACCGGCGGTGATGTGCGAGATCCGAAGTTCCATGAATTGCTGGTCCGATGGTTCCAATTCGGCGTGTTCTGCCCGGTCATGCGGCTGCATGGCTTCCGTGTCCCCATTGAATTCGATGTCACCGACGCATGGCGGAAGTTCAATGAGCCGTTCTGCTCGGGAGCCGACAACGAGATCTGGAGCTATGGAGACGACCTGTATCGAATCCTGAAGTCCTGCATCGAACTCCGGGAACGGCTGCGGCCGTACGTCGCCGAACGGATGCGCGACGCGCATGAACAGGGCACTCCGGTGATCCGTCCGCTGTTCTACGATTTTCCGGACGATCCGGACGCGTGGGGCGTGGATGACGAATACCTGTTCGGGCCGGACGTTCTGGTGGCGCCCATCCTGTACGAGGGACAGCGCAGCCGCGAGGTTCGTCTGCCAAAGGGGGCGGACTGGGTGTTCGTCGGCCCCGGTCAGGAAACGACCGAATATCAGGGCGGTGCGGTCGTGGAGGTGCCGGCGCCGTTGGATCACATTCCGGTATTCGTAAGAAAGGGGGCTGGAGTGCTGGAGGCATTACAAGACTGAGTCGAACGCGTCGGGATTCCGGCAGGTCCGGAACCGACGCGTCATCACGAACGACATTGACAACGCAACGACACTGATAAACGCCATGACATCAGCAACGTCAAGAATGGCAAGAGGAAAGAAGCAGACCAATGACAGCAACCAATCAACGCTTCACCTGGGGCAATGACCACATTGCCCTCGACATCGTGTACGGGGACGACATCCCTCCATATATCGAATCGATCCGACCTATCGGGGTGCCGGCATCCGACACCGCCTTCACGCAGCCGCAGTCGATGGTGCAGATTTCGGCTAACGGTGCGATGCAGGGCAATTTCGGATCACGGTATTCCGAGATGATCATCGGCAACGATCTACGATACGTCTCGCACGAGGAAACTCTCGGGGAGGGAAGCCGGACCCTGTCGGTGACCCTGCGATCCGAACGGTACGGTCTGCGTGCCGTAGCGCAATTCACCGCCTATGATGGCGTTGCCGCGGTCACGGGCAAGGTCACCGTAACCAATGAAGGGGAACTGCCATTGCGGCTGACTTCGGTGAGTTCACTTTCGGCCTACGTCAGGCTCGACGGCGACGATTCGCATTGGGACGTGGTCACAGGCATTTCCGATTGGACCAGCGAGAACCGTTGGCGTCGAGAACGTCTGCGTGACTATGATCTGGTCTCCGTGCTTGATATCCATCGTCGCAACAAGGCCAAGGCGGCCGCCGCCGCGCAGGCCGCCGCGTCGGCAGGCAAGAAGGTCGATTCCCGGTCCTCATCGGTCACCTCGTTCGGCAACACCCTGACCCGCAGCTCCGTCAGTAGCCGATCCACAGCCCATGATCTGCCTCAGGCGGCATTGGTCGATCCGGACACCGGGCGCTCGCTCGCATGGCAGGTGGAATCCAACGGTCCCTGGCTGTGGCAGCTGGGCGAGCGGATGGACGGATTCTATCTGGTACTGTCCGGGCCCACCGATGTGGAACATCACTGGCATGTCGATCTCAAGCGGGATGAATCATTCACCACCGTAACCGGTATGGTTGCGGTTTCCGATCGGGAACTTGATGGAGTGGTGGGCGAACTGACCGCATACCGTCGCCACACCGTCCGCACCCACGTTGATCATAAGGATCTGCCGATCGTGTTCAACGATTACATGAACACGTTCATGGGTAACCCCACCACGGCCAAGGAACTGCCGCTGATCGAGGCGGCCGCGAAGATCGGCGTGGAGTACTACTGCATCGACTGTGGATGGTATGACGAACATGGCGATTGGTGGCCGTCGGTGGGGGAGTGGAAGGAGTCCCGCACGCGGTTCCCCGGTGGCCTTGCCGAGGTGATCGATCATATTCGTGATAACGGTATGACGCCGGGCATCTGGCTGGAGCCGGAGGTCATCGGCATCTCCTCGCCGTATGTGGATGAACTGCCCGAAGAGGCGTTCCTGCATTCCGGCGGATATCGTCTCGAAACGCATCTGCGGTATCTGCTCGATCTGCGTCATCCCGTCGTACGTCGTCATCTCGACGAGACGGTCGATCATCTTGTCGATGATCTGGGCATTCGGTACTTCAAGCTCGACTATAACGTGAACACCGGTGCCGGCACGGACGTCGATGCGCCAAGTCGCGGCGAAGGGCAATTGGAGATCGATCGTGCGTATCTCTCATGGCTGGACGGTGTGGAGGATCGTCATCCGGAGGTGACGATCGAGACCTGCTCGTCGGGTGCTATGCGCGCCGACTGGGAGACGCTGAAGCGCGCCCAACTGCAATCCACCAGCGATCAGCAGGATTACCGGCTGTATGCGAATATCTCGGCATCCTCCCCGATGAGCATGCTGCCGGAACAGTGCGGCGATTGGGCGTACCCGAATGCCGACATGACGATCGACGAAGTGCGATACACCATGATCAACGGTATGGTCGGACGTCCGTATGTCTCCGGGTATCTGACGCGGATGAGCCCCGAACAACTTACCGAGATCACCGCCGCGTTGGATATCTACAAGTCGATCCGTGCGGATATCGCAACGGCGGTGCCGTTCTGGCCCGCCGGCCTGCCCGGCTGGCGTGACGAGACGGTGGCATTGGGTCTACGATCCTCGCGAACGCGCGGATATTTGGCGGTGTGGGTGCGCCCCGATGGCGCGGAAGCGTCCGATGAACCGGTATCGCTGAACCTGCACGGCGACGATGTCGATTTCGCATCCGTGAGGGTACTGTACGGCGGGAATGGTGATATTCGTTGGGATCTCGATAGCCATACGCTTACCGTGCCCGGGTCGACGGCTCCGGTGGCGTATCTGCTCGAACTCGATTACGAGTGACGATTGTCCGTACGGTAAATACGGCGATCGGTTCCATTGACGGCTCTCTGATGGCTCCGAAGGCGATGCTCTCGGAGCCATCGCCGTTCTTCGGTGTCGGACACTGAAACTGTTCTACAATTGCCCGGACGGATAAGGCTGACGGCGCTAGACGCCGGGATGGGCAAGGTTGATCGGCATGGTGATTCGCAGACGGGACCGTGTGCGCATGGATCCGCACAAGCGGCGGGAGCAGATCGTCAGGGTGGCGTCCGAGCTCATGGCGGAACGTGGATACTGGGGTACCTCGCTGCAGGAGGTCGCCGATGCCTGCGGACTCACCGTGGCTGGACTGATCCACCACGTGCAGTCGAAGACCGGCCTGCTGATGATGATTCTGGAACAGGAGGACAATCGTGCTCTTGTGGATATCTCCCGGCAGATCGACGGAGCCGAACGGACGGGAGAAAGCGGCGGGAAACGGGACTCCGGCGATGAGGACGGTCCGGATCGTGTGCAGGACATGTCCTTCGGGAATCTTTCCCTGGCGCAGGCATGCCATGTGCTGGTGGAGTACAATGCCCGCAATCCCGAGAAGGTCCGTCTGTACAGCATGCTCGATGCGGAGGCGCTTGACTCCACTCACCCCGCCTACGAATGGTTGCGCAACCGGGAGCATTTCACGTTGGAGGTCATGCGTGAGCTGGCGGCCAAGGAGCCTTCGGTGGACGATCCGATGATTTGCGCACGCAAGGTGCTGGCACTGATGGACGGCCTGCAGCTGCAGTGGCTGCGCGATAGCGAGCATCTTGATTTCGTGCGGATGTGGAAGGACGTCACCGCCTCGATTCCCGAACTGCGGTGTGAGGAGTGAGCTTCGGGGAACGATAATGAGGCGGTGACGTCGGTGGTGCGTCGGTGGTGCTGAAGGCCGTTTCCTGCTGCGGCTACCGGGCCTTGCGGATCATCTGAATCAGGATTGCGGAGACGGCGAGCAGTGCGGCGGAAACGAAGAAGACCGGGCGATAGCCGCCGGCGGACATCACCACGAACGAGGTGGCCATCGGTCCGAAGATCTGGCCGCCGGTGTTGGCCATGTTCAGCAGGCCGAGATCCTTGGCGGCGGTTTCCCTGGACGGTAGGACGTCAAAGTTCAGCGCCTGATCCACCGACATGTACGCGCCCTGCACCATACCGCTGTTGACGACGGCCAGAATCATCATCGCGGTGGGAACCGCCCAGAATGCGGGGATGAGGAACACCACGGCGGCGATGAGGCAGCATAGCACCACAAAGATCTTGCGTCGGTTGATCTTGTCGGAGATCGGCCCCGCGACGGCGCTGAAGATCAGACCGAACACCATCTGTGCGGTGGCCATGGCGGCGATTAGGTTGCCGGCTCCCGCGGTGTCGAGACCGATATAGTCGGTGGCGATGTACAGCTGGTAGCCGGTGACCGCATAGAAGGCGAGTACGAAGATGAGCTTGCCGACGAGCGCCAGATAGAAGTCTCGGCAGTTCCTGGTCGGAAAAGCGAAATTGGTCTTGATCGTGTCAAAGGAGAACTTCTTGCGTTCGACGTCCTTATTGGACTTATCCGGCGCGATCAGCACGAACAGCGGGCCGCACAGCAGAATCGCACAGGCGAAGACGATGACGCCCAACGCGGGGTTGCTGAGGAATCGGGACGCGACCACCGAGGCAAGACCGGCGCCGACCATGCTGCCCGCACCGTAGACCGCCGAGTAGGTGCCTCGCAGGGATTCGGGTGCTCGATCGGGGATCACGGCGACAAGCGGTGCGACGATGGCGTTGAGGAAGAACTGGAAGATGCACCACAGGATGAGGATCATTGCGGTGCTGGATGTTTTCGTGATGGCGAACAGCATTGCCGCGGTGACCACGGAGCCGAGCACCAGCCATGGGGCTCGGGCGCCGAAGCGGGAGCGGGTGAGATCGGAGAACGCGCCGAAGAGGATGTTGGCGATCAATGCCACGATGGAGCCGACGATGGACATCTGTGCGACGAGCGCCACCTTCTGATCGGGGGCGATCTGATCGAACAGAGCCGGCAGCAGTACGGTGACCGAACCGATGTACGGGGTCATCCATAGGATGCCGGCGAGAACAAGGCCTACGGAGAGGCGGACGGAGACCTTGTCCTTGTGCGGAGGCTGCGATGGGGCGTTCTCGGGAACGGGTGCTGAAGTGGGACTGGGGGCGGACATGATGTTCCTTTCGTCGTTGAAAGAATGATGGCCTTGGTTGCTTGAAACCTGAGATGATTGCGGGGTTGCGGAAGACGAAGCGGGTGTGGCGCGATAGCGGCGAGACACTGATCGGGATGGGACGTTCGTTCAGGATGAGCCTGTGCCGACGTGGAAAGCTGCCGTCGGCACAGGCGTGTGGCGAGGGTCGTTTCAGTTGGACGTGTTCTGGCTACAGCGTGACGTTCAGGCTGTCGTCGGCGTCGGCGTAGGAGGCTGCGATGAGGGTCACCGCAGCTGGAGCGATGAAATGCCTGGAATCCGCATCCCATTCGCTGATCGGCTCCAGTGAAACGTCGACGCTGACGTGCGTGGTTTCGCCGGCGGGAACGAACACCGATCTGAATCCGACGAGATGGCGCTCGCCGGCCTTGATCCGGTCCTCCAGATGTTTGCCGTCGGCTGCGACGCCGAACACCTGCACCACGTGGCGCCCGTCATGCTCGCCGGTGTTGGTTACATCCATGTCAAGGGTCGCGTGATGCAGACCATTGCGGTTGGCGGAGATGTTATTAAGCACGAACGAGGTGTATGACAGGCCGAAGCCGAACGGGAAGGCGGGTGCATGACCGAGCCGGTCGAGCAATCGCTGGCCGTGGAAGCGATCGTAGGTGATTTCGGTGGCATTGCGGTCGAAGAACGGCAGGTCATCCTCCGTGACTGGCACGGCGAATGGGAGTCGTCCGGCCGGTTCGGCCTTGCCGAACAGCACATCGGCTAGAGCCGCACCGCCCTCCATGCCGGAATACCACGAAAGCAGCACGGCGGGAGCCGATTCCCTCCACTCTTCGGTGATCACCGCACCGGCCGCTACGATGACCACGATGGTCTTCGGGTTGGCTGCGGCCGTGGCCTTGATGATCTCCACATCCACCGGACGTAGACGGAGACTGGCTCGATCGCCGCCATAGGCCAGTGAGTCTCCGCCGGCGGCCGTGAGTTTCTCCACATCCATGCCTTCCGGTGCGGGCGGATACATGAACGAAAGGCCGGACAGCGACGAGGCGTCAACGAACTCGCCCTCGTCCTTGTAGGTGTAGCCGACCACGACCACGGCGGCGTCTGCATCGCGTGCCGCGGTTGCGGCGGCGTCGGGATCGTCCTCGAACGCGGTGATCACGTTGTTCTTTCCGAGAATGTCGGCCAATCCGTCGTACGGTGTGACGACGTGGGGCGCCCTCACGTTCGAGGATCCATGATCGCCGGTATTGGCCATGTTCGCCAGACGCCCGATCAACGCCACCTTGCCGATGGTATTGGTATCGAGTGGCAGTACTGGGGTGGAATCGGATTCGGAGGGGACATCGTTCTTCAGCAGCACCATCGCTCGTGCCGCCGCCTCGCGCGCCAGTTCGCGGTGCTCTTCGCAGGCCACCACGTCCATGCCCGGCGCGGGTTCGTGATGTTCGGCATCGAAGCGCAGCTGCGTGGCAAGGCAGCGTAATCCGGCCCTCCTGACCCATTGCCAGGATGCTCTTCCTGCCTTGAGATCATCCGGAAGGTGCTCGGCCCGCTGCTGTCGGAACGGCTCCTCGATGTCCAATCCGGCTTCCAGGGACTTGGCGGCATCGCGTAGTCCGAAACCGAAATCGGAGACCGTGACACCGGTGAATCCCCAATCGCCGCGCAGGATCTTCGTAAGCAACTCTGGGTTCTGCCCGGCCCATTCGCCGTTCACCGAGTTGTATGATGACATGATCGCGTCCACGCCTTCCTCAACCACGCGCTTGAAATGAGGCAGGTATACTTCGTGCAGGGTGCGTTCGTCGCACTGCACGTCCACTTGGAATCGGGCGTTCTCCATTGAGTTGAGAGCATAGTGTTTGGCACAGGCCATCACGTATTTCCGTACACCGCGAACAAGTGCGGCACCCATTTCACCAAGTACGTAAGGATCGTCGGAATAGGTCTCCTGAGCGCGTCCCCAAGCGGGATGCCGCAGCAGGTTGATGCATACTCCGGCGAAGAAGTTGCCTCCCTGCGCCTTCACCTCGGCGCCGATGGCCTCGCCGATGCGCTCCTCGAGCTCCGGATCAAAGGTGGCGCCGCGGGCCATGGAGATCGGGAATGCTGTGGAATGACCGATAACCGCGCCGCGAGGGCCATCGGAGAATCGGTATCCAGGGATGCCGAGGCGTTCGATGGTGCCATGGGGAATGGGGCGGACGTTGTAGCCTTCGGTCATCATGGACATCTGTCCTGGCCAGAAGTCCTCGTCGCCGTCGAGCAGTCCGAGTCGTTCCTCGTCGGTGAGCATGTCATAGAGCTTTTCGGCCTCCTGCCCGGGGCTGGCTCCGGCGCGTACCGAGGCTACGGCATTGTCGTATGTATTGGTTTCTCCTCCGTCGGTCTCCGGAGAGGGGTCTGCGGGTGACATGTGGTCTTCTGACATGGTTGCTCCTTTGCATGAGGTTGGCGACTGCGTCCGGTCGTCGCCTGACCGCGTTTGGTGGTAGTCGGGGACCAATCGTGGTGTCGGATCGGTCTCCGTTGTAGTCGTGAAATCGTTGTGTTTACAGTTGTTTCAGCGGTTTTGCCGTTGTCTTACCTACAACCCTGTAGGTAATAGGTAAGCATACGGAAGCTAAGTGAATATGTCAATCGAAAATGGTTGTGTGTCGAATAAGCCGACTGTGAGTGCTTGTTATATTTATTATATTTGTTATATAAATGGATGAATCAAGCGATAAAATCGTTGAAATTACAGGGATTAAATGCCTGTAATGGAGAAACTCCTATTTTTTATATAGATTTTATATTTGTTATATTTGTGATGACTGTGCACCTGAATCATAGGAGGTGGAACATGGTTTTCCCTGCGAATCCATTCAAGCCGACAGCTGGTGTGATGCCGCCTGTGCTGATCGGAAGGGAATCGATCAGTCTTGATTTTCGCGAGGGTCTGGAGGATGGCCCCGGGGCTCCCGACCGTCTGATGCTGATTACCGGTCCGCGAGGATGCGGCAAGACCGTGATGCTTACGGAACTCGGGCTGATCGCCAAAAAGCGACATTGGGATGTTATTGACGAAACCGCCTCCGATGGTCTATGCGATCGTCTGATCGCCAGAATCGCCCCGAAACCGGGGCTGGTGTCCGGGGCTACCATCAAGCCGACCTTTATGGGGGCGAGTCTGGGGGAAATCAGCATTGCTCCGGCTCTTCGTCCGGCCTCTCTGCGTGACGCGATCGCCGCTCACCTGCATACCTTGGGCAAGGGCAGGGGATTGCTGATCACCATCGATGAGACGCAGGATGCGTCCTTGGAAGACATGACTGCGATCTCGACCGCGGCACAGCACCTGTTGCGGGAGAATGCGGAAGTGGCGTTCGTCTTCGCCGGACTGCCGTCATTGATATCCGATCTGCTGAATGCCAAGGTGCTGACCTTCCTTCGCCGCGCGTCGATCAAGGAACTGGGGGACGTGCCGCTCGATGAAGTGCGGACTGCGTTGGCGAGCACCATACGAGGTGCCGGCGTGAGTATCGATGAGGACGTTCTGGAATCGGCCACTCGGGCCACCGGCGGTTATCCGTATATGATCCAGCTCGTTGGCTACGGCATATGGAGGCATGCCCGTCGTCGTGATGATGGCAATGACCATGCAATTCGGGCGGAGGACGTGAAGATTGGCGTGGAGCAGGCGAGAGCCAAGCTGGGCGCTGGTGTATGCGCTCCCGTAGTGAAACGCTTGTCGAAACGCTGCGTTGAGTATCTGATGGCCATGGCTCAGGATGACGGGCCGTCCTCGACTTCGGACATCGCGAATCGGATGGGCGAGAATATGAACTATGCCAACGGTTATCGACAGCGGCTGTTGGATGAGCATGTGATCACGTCATCGTCATGGGGCAAGGTGGACTTCGCCATCCCCTTCCTCCGGGAATATCTGCGGGCGGAATATCCTAATGGCAATGATGAGGGAGCAAGCGCATAGATGCGATGATTCCCTGATTCCTCGATTCGTTCTCGCGAATGGACTCTGGAACGAAGGTCTCGAACATGGTTGACGGCCGTGTTCGGGACCTATCTGCGTTCTGGGGGCCGATTCGGGGGTATTGCAGACACCTATCTGCGTTCTGTGGGGCGGTTTGGTCGCGGAAGCGCGAGTATCTGCGTTGGAATTGCAATGCCCATACTGCGGATATTGAGGTGAAAAGACCCCGAGAATGCAGTTAGGTGTCTGCAGACACCCGAAATGTGCCCCAAGAATGGAGATAGCCCTCATGGGGCGTCCCGTCCGGTCATTTCCGGCCGTCGCGTCTCCACTGCTCATTCATACGCGCCCCACTCCTCTCCGGCAACCCCGCTACTCATCCAGCATGAGGCCGATTTTGATGGCGGTGAGCAGCACGTAGGCCTCGCGCGGGTCCATCGGATCCCAGCCGGTCACCTCCACCGACCGCTTGAGCCGGTAGCGCACGGTGTTCGGATGCACGTTGAGCTCGCGGGCGGTGACGTCGAGCGCGTTGCCGGATCGCAGGAACGTGGACAATGTGAGCAGCAGCGGATTGCGGTCGTCGTCCCCGCGCAGCACCTGATATACGTTCTCGTACAGCTCTCGCCGCGCGTCGTCGTCGCCGAGCAGGGCGCGCTCCGGCAGCACGTCGTCGGCGCGCATCGGCCGCGGCACGTTCGCCAGGCACTTCGCCGCCCGCCTGCTGTTCACCGCCGCCCGGATCGTGTACGAGGCGCCGGAAAGATTGTCCTTCAACGGTCCCACGCATACCGCGGAATCGTCGAACAGTGGCAGCAGCGCCTGCACGAAGTCGTCGGGTTCCATGCCGCGATCACCGTGACGGGGGTCGATGAGCAGCACGGTCAGATCGTCGTGCTCGCTGATCAGGCATTCGCCGCCCAGCGTGCGCACGGCCTCGCGCACATGCCGGTGCGCCATGCTCAGGCTGATGTCTCCGGTATGCGCCAGCGTGCCGGCGATGGCGAAGCAGGCGAATTCGCTACGCCACCCCAGCAGGTTCAGCCTCGACGCCACCTGATGGCTGGCCGTGCCGTCGAGCAGATCGGCGATGGTGAGCGCCTCGAGCCGGGCGTCCCAGTCGCCGCGGGCCTGCGCGCTGGAGGCATACACGTTCGCCGCGGAGAACGCCACCTCGCGCGAATAGTACATCATCGCATTGCGCGTGGCCTGCTCCTGCCCCGGCTCGGCGAACCGGGAGACGTTGGCCTCCATGGAATCCACGATGAAGCGGGTGAGCTCCACCACCTGATTGAGCGAGATCGACTTGGTGAACTCCAGCGGTGCGACGAAGAAGATCTCGTCGGTGCGCGGACTCGGCAGATCGGGCGCTGCCGTCGCTGGATCCGCGATCGCGTCCTTGACCTCGCGATACCAGTCGACGAAGTTGGCCACGGCGGTTTCCGCCACGATGTTGAGCTGGTTCTTGTCGTCCGGCATCAGATCGTGGTACCAGCGCATCTCGGTGTTCATCCGCTCCTGCGCCTCGACGATGATCTGATGGATGACCGGCGGCAGATCGGGATGTTCGGTGATCCGCGGCTTGCGCAGACGGAACCGTTCGGCCAGCGCTTGTGCCTCGCGGGCTACGTCCGGTTCGTCGTCGGTCACCTGCCGGACGGCGGAGGCGACCCGGTCGGGGCTGTCGGCGGATTGGGCGATCACTCGATCGGAGCCGCGGCTGACCGGACCCGTGGAATCACGGCCGGCGGATTGGGCGGCCGTTCGATCGGATTGGGCGGGGCCGCGATCGGATTGGGCGGAGCCGCCTGTGGGCTGAGCGGAGTCACGGCTGGTCTGGCGATCTGCCTGACGTTCGGCCTGACGTTCGGGCCGCGGCACGGTGTCCGCCTGCTTCTCGGTATGCCCGACTTCGGCATGGTCCTTGGGATCGTCATGCCGATGCGGATGCAGTACCGAAAATTTCATACACGATAGCTTAGTAGGAAAAATCCGATCGGTTCGGATGCCCCGGAACGAAGTCTCCGCCGAAGATGCCACAAAAGTCGGCTACTCGCCGTCACGTTCGACGTCGAGCAACCGTTTGGAATCATTTGGCTTGCACGGTTTTTTCGATTTTCATGGCTACCCCTGTTTTGTGGCTTTCCCGCCATACCCACAGCCCGAGGAAGGCGAAGCTGAAGGCCAGCGGCAGCATGTGGCGCTCGAAGTTGTTGGCCGGCGCGGTCATCATCACGCCCATGAGCAGCAGCATCGGCAGATGGAACGCCAGCGACCGCCAGCGCCGCAGCACCACCTCCGCCGCGCCGACGAGCAGCGTGAGGATCACCCAGAAGTTGCCGTGCGTCGGCCAGCCGATCACCGGCACGCCCGCCCAGCCGTTCGCGAACGCGGCCACGGCGTCGCGCCAGCCGCCCAGCCAGTGCTTGATGCCCGGGGTCTCGCGCTCCATCACACCGTTGTCGATGTAGTAGGTCATCGACGTGTAGGCGCCGTCGGTCACGTCGAAGTAGCCGTACATCTTGGCCAGCGCGCCGTCGACGTACGCCACGGGCGCGGCCTTGCCGATCTCCAGCCACGCCTTGGTGAACCGGGTCATGTCGCCGGCGGTGACCGTGCGCCACCGGTAGACGATGGCCTTGTCCTCCGCGGATCCGGACGACTTCATCCGGTCGGCGTCCTGCGGGAAGTAGGCTTCCGCCGCCGCATCAAGATCGATGATCGGCGCGATCTCGCGGCGCGCTTCGGCGGGGATCGCGCCGGGATCGTCGCGCATCGCCCGGCCGATCTGCTGCAATTGCAGGCCCTTGCTTTCGATCGGGTCGCCGCCGATGATCGTATCGGTGGCGGTGAGCGCGGTGAGCATGCCCTGGAACGCGATCAGCGGGATCACCAGCGCCACCAGCCAGACACGCCAGCGACGACGGTCGGCGAGCAGTGCCAGCACGATCTGCAGGGCGACCACGTACATCGCATATTTGGCGCTCGCCAGCATGACCAGCGTGCTCAGCGCGAGCGGGAGCACGGTGTGCGGCGCGGTATGAAGCGTGGTATGAGGAAGACCGTTTTCCCCCGGACCGGATTCCCGGACAGACGAGGAGGTATGCGGCAAGTTGGCACGCAGTGAGGAGGCACGCAGCTGATACAGCACGCCGAACCACCAGACGAACGCGAAGGCGAACAGCGGCGATTTGGTCAGGGAGATCGTGCTGAATACCACGATCGGATTGAGCAGCAGCAGGGCCAGCACGCCCACGCGCGCGCCCGGCCCGGACGGGGTGAGATGCCCGAACTGGGCGGGGTGGGCGTCGTCCGCGTCGCCGCCCCCATCCCCGCGCGCACGCAGGAACGGCAGGTTGAAGAACCGGTTCGCGGTGGCCGCGCAGCAGAATGCGGCGAAGACGAACTGCACGCCGGCCAGCAGAATGATGCCCGCGTCCACGGACCCGGTGACCGATCGGCTGGCGAATGCGACCGAGCCGTACAGCATGGTCAGCACGATGTTGTGCTGATTGGTCAGGAAGGTTGGATCGGTAGGCCACAGATAATGCGCGGTGGGGTAGACGTCCATGATGGTGTTCACCACGCCCGAGCCGTTGAGATAGGTCTGCGCGACACCGTGGGACTGTTCCCAGAACGACGTGAATTCGCGGATCTGCGAGAACAGATCAGCGCCGAACGCGGCGAGCAGCGTGAGATAGCACCATGCCCATCCGACGATCAGGATCAGCATGATTTTCCAACCGCGGTCGGTGGCGTGTACGATGGTCTGCTCGTGCCGGTCAAGGAATCGGCGGATGGGACGACTGACGGAGCCGAGTACACGGGCGAGCGGCGCAAGCGGACGGGGAAGCGGACCGCGCGACAATCCCCAGACTTGTTCATGTTGTGCACGGCCGGATTGATCATTACCGGATTGTCCGCTGCTGGGTTGATCATCACCGGATTGTCCACAACGGTCATCCCCATTGCTCATAACTCTGGGGATATCGTTGTTGGCCCCTGCGGCATGGTCGATTCCATCAGGGGAATTGCCGGCCGGGGAGTTGCCGGCATGGCCGTGCGCGGTACGAGTGCGATCGGGGTTCTTGCGGTCCCATCGCGACAGCAGACACACCAGCAGCCGCACCAGCGCGAAATACACGGCGAACGCCGTCACGCCGATCAGCGCATTGACCCACGAGAAGCTCGCAATCGACCGATCTGCACGGTAGATCGGCCCGACCGCCGTGCACAGCGCCAGCCAGAGGCAAGCCAGCGCGGCCAATGCCCATCGCAGACCCCGGAACACCTTGGGGGAAACCTTGTTCATCGCATTGCTCATCGATTTCATCGACCCCGATTCTACCGATGGCCGTGAATGCGCAGGCGGGTGGGACTCGACCACCCCCACCCGGCGGTAAGTCGATCGGGGTGGAGCCAATGCGCGGGCGACACCATGGCGGGGAATGCCGGAATCTGGTATTTTCCGGATTCCGTGGCGGGAGATCCTGTCACGGAACGCGATGATCGGGGAAATCCCTGTTCCGTGACGGCCGGGATCGCCGAGCGTCATATCGAAGCCGTGGAATCATGCGGTTCTGCATCGTCCGTATGCGGAAAATCGTGCCACGGAATGATGAAATGACGGTATCGGCGATTCCTTGCCACGGAATCATGGCACGGAATCATCGGCATCGTCGATATTCGTGTTCCGTGGCAATAAGTTGCCAGTCGGCATCGCATGTTGGGAAACCAGCTCGCTGCCATAGGCTTTTGCGGGTATCGCGAGTATGGAGTGGAGGCCTACCACGGTCATGGGCTCCCGCTGGCGGGAGCTGTCGGCGAGAGCCGACTGAGGGTGGTCGGGCGAAGTGAGCGGATACAGAAAACCGCATGATTCCAAAGGCTTTGAAATCATGCGGTGTATACAACGATGGACGACTGAGCCTACCTGCGGTGAATAAGGGAGAGACCGGCGCAGGCGAGCGAGGCGACGGCGGCCTTGACCAGATCGCCGGCGACGAAGCCCATGGACGCCAGCGCCACCGTGATCAGGGACGCACCGGTGAGCGCCGACTGAACGGCGAAGCCGAAGGCGTACACCACGACGACGCAGCCGATGAGCGAGGAGCCGAAGTACCGCAGCGCGGTGAGAACGCGGGACCGCATCGGAGCGCGGCCCTTCAGCGCGGCGGTGACGATCACGCCCGGCAGGAAGCCCAGCAGGAATCCGGCGCTCGGTCCGAACAGCGCCATCGTCGAGGCGCCGCCTGCGAACACCGGCAGACCCGCGGCACCGGCCGCAAGATACAGCGCCACCGAGGACCCCGCCTCGCGCCAGGAGAGCGTGAGACCGGCCAGCATCACCACGAAGGTCTGCAGGGTGATCGGCACGGGCGTGCCTGGGATCGGAATCTCACCGGCCGCGGCCGCCGCCCACATCAGGACGGCGAACAGTACGACCTTGCCCGTCGAGACGAGCAGCTTCGGCACGGCGTTGGAGGAACGGACAACCGTGGAATCATGATGTTGTGAATTCATACAAAACCCCTCTCTGGATGAATTGCATGATGAGGTGCCAAAGTACGCCAGTCATGCCGTAAAGCCAGAAAAAATCCAATGCGACTAACGAAAATTGCCGCTGATCACTCAGCATAAAGCCGTGGGCCGTAAACCATGTTTGTAGAAAACTACAAAATTGACTGCCGAATTTTGTCACCGTACGGCTTTCGCATCGATTCGCCACGTTGTTAGCTTGAGACTAACCACCAGTGTCGCCGGTGGGGGTATGGCCGGCGGCATCGATCGCCGCACCGGACCCGATGCGACGCAACCAGATGTCAGAAGGCGAGGCGTATGCACGATCAGCAGTCCGAGCAGATTCGCAGCGCATGGCGGGGATCCCTCGGCCATACGAAGCGCGCGGCCGATTCGGTATGGCTGTCCGCCAGCGCGGATTCGACGAATTCGGTGATCGCCCGCGCCATCGCCGATCGCAATGCCACCGATCGCAAGGCCGGTACGTCCCGTCCGCTGAACGAGACCGTCCGCACGCTGTTCGCCGATCCTGATTCCGTATCCATCGCCGCGAAAACCGATCATACGGCCGACGATCCCGGATCCGACGACCCCGAGGCCGACGCCCTCGCCGAACTGACCCGCCGCGCCGACGTGGACTACGACGCCAACGACGCCGACACCGCCGCCGCATGGCTCGCCTCGGC
Organism: Bifidobacterium simiarum; assembly: GCF_002802905.1. Taxonomy (GTDB): domain Bacteria; phylum Actinomycetota; class Actinomycetes; order Actinomycetales; family Bifidobacteriaceae; genus Galliscardovia; species Galliscardovia simiarum. The sequence continues at coordinate 25,881 of NZ_PEBK01000010.1, read as the reverse complement.
GGGACTGCCGCCGGACCCTGAGGCCCTGGCGGTGCAGGTGCCGGTCAGCGTGGCGATCGCCGACACCCAGACCGCCGGCCGCGGCCGACTGGGGCGTGCCTGGTACAACAAGGCGGGGGAATCATTCATCGCTTCGTATGCGGTCGCAGTGCCGAAGGCGCTCGCCGTAGGGGGAAGCTCCGGCTGGCTGACCATGATCGCCGGTCTCGCCGCGCTCGATGCCCTGGGCGCCGAACTGACGAACGATTCGGCCCGCGAACTGGACCCCGAAGCCCGGTTCACGCTCAAATGGCCGAACGACGTCTTCCTGATCGGCCGCAAGCTGGGCGGCATCCTCACCGAGCTGACCGCGGTGGACGACGAGTGGGCGGCCGTGACGTTCGGCATCGGACTCAATCTGTTCGTCGACCCCGACGAACTGCCCACCGAGGATTCCACGTCGCTGCAACTGCACTACGCGCCGCTGCCCTCATACGGCGAGCTGCGCGATCGTCTGGCCGCGGGGATGGCCACGGCGCTGCGCGTGCGGCTGAGCGCGTTCGCCTCCCATCCCGAGATCGTCGGGCATCTGCGCGGCGAGGTGACCGATCGCAGCTGGACGCTGGGCCGCAAGGTCCGCGCACAGTTGGTCGCCGGGGGAGCCGCCGCGGGATCGGCCGCCGACGGCAAGACCTGTCTCGGCGAAGTGATCACCGGCACCGCCGAATCGATCAACGCCGACGCCTCGCTGACCGTACGGCTGGCGGACGGCACCGAACGCACGATCACCACCGGGGATGTGGGGGTGCTGCCCGATGCCTGATCGTCAGTTGCCTGATCGTCGGATGCCGGACTGTCGGATGCCAGACCGGCTGCGATCGTCCGGCCCGCGATAACCCGGACACCGAACCGGCAGATCCGGTCGGACTCCGGCGGCCCGACCGCACGAATCACCAACACCACACGCCGATAACGGGTATCATTCCCGTTCCTCTGATTTCCGACTTTACAACCGTCACAACCCTCTTCTTCCCGACGTCATCCGACCGGACCGAATCGCACCGGCCCCGTCGGAAGACCTACCGTCGAAAGGCACCTATGAAGAAACTGCTGATAGCGAACCGCGGCGAGATCGCCCTGCGCGTGGTCCGCACCGCACAGGAGATGGGCATCTCCACCGTGGTGGTGTACGCCGAACAGGACCGCGACTCGCAGGCCGCGCAGATGGCCGACGAGGCGTATCTGCTTTCCGGCGACACCTACAAGGACACCTATCTCAACGAGGACCTGATCATGAGCATCGTCGAGCGCTCCGGCGCCGACGCGGTGCACCCCGGATACGGCTTCCTCTCCGAGATCCCCAGCTTCGCGCAGAAGGTGATCGACGCCGGCGTGACCTGGGTGGGCCCGAACCCCACCGCCCTGACCGATCTGGGCGACAAGATCACCGCCCGCCGCGTGGCCGAGGCCGCGCACGTACCGCCGGTGCCGGGCCTGAGCGAGCCGGTGAGCGACATGCGCGAGCTGCTTGACTTCGCCAACTCGCACGGCTACCCGGTGATGCTCAAGCGCACCGACGGCGGCGGCGGACACGGCATCACCGTGGTGCACGACGACGACGAGCTGCGCCGCTTCTTCCTCAACCACGACGCCCTGCAGGGCGGCGACCTGAACGAATACTTCATCGAGAAGTTCGTCGACAAGTCCCGCCACGTCGAAACCCAGTCCGGCCGCGACAGCCACGGCAACTTCACCGTCTACTCCACGCGCGACTGCTCGGTGCAGCGCCGCAACCAGAAGCTGGTGGAGGAAGCCCCCGCCCCGTTCCTGCCCAGCGACGTGGAACAGCAGCTCAAGGGCTTCTCCGAGCGCCTGTTCCGTCAGGTCGACTACGTGGGCCTCGGCACCTGCGAGTTCATGGTCACCCCCTCCGGTCGCGTGTACTTCCTCGAGGTCAACCCGCGTCTTCAGGTGGAGCACACCGTCAGCGAGGAGGTCTCCGGCCTCGACCTCGTCCGCGAGCAGCTCGTCATCGCTTCCGGCGGCGAGCTGACGCCGGCCCCCGCCCCGCGCGGCCACAGCTTCGAGCTGCGCATCACCTGCGAGGACCCGGCCACCAACCTCACCCCCAGCTCCGGAACGCTGGAGCGCATCGTCTGGCCGTCCGGCCCCGGCATCCGCATCGACTCCGGCGTCGAGGAGGGCGACACCGTCTCCCCGAAGTTCGATTCCATGATGGGCAAGGTGGTCGTCACCGCGCAGGACCGCGAAACCGCCGTGGCCCGCGTGCGTCGGGCGCTGCGCGAACTGCAGATCGACGGCGTGCCCACCCCGGCCTCGCTGTTCCAGAAGATCTTCACCAACGACGAGTTCACCGCCGAGCACGGCCACCCGTTCACCGTCACCACCAAGTGGCTGGAACGCACCTACCTCAACAAGACGCCGCGCACCACCGTCACTGGTCAGCCCGCCTCGTTGGCCGGCGGCGAGCAGACCCGCGAACAGCCGGCCGCCGAAACCTTCGTGATCGAAATGGACGACCGCCGCGTCAAGCTCACCCTGCCCGAGGCCATGCTCGCCGGGCTCGGATCGGGCGCCGGCCGCCGAGGCGAACGCCGGCCCACCCAGCCGCTGCGCGGCGCCGGTCTCAAGGACGTGGACGCCAAGGCCCAGCGCGCCGACGACGGGGCGAAGTCCGGCATCATCGCCTCCCCGATGCAGGCCGTGGTCACGCGCATCAACGTGGCCGAGGGCCAGCAGGTGGCCAAGGGCGACCTGCTCGTCGTGCTCGAATCCATGAAGATGGAGAACTACGTGTACGCCCCCGCGTCCGGCACGGTGACCAAGATCTTCGTCTCCCCGGCCGACGGCGTGGAAGCCGGCGAAACGCTGGTCACGCTCGACGTGACCGGCGGGCAGCAGTCCGGAAATCAGCCGTCCGGAAATCAGCCGTCCGGCAGCCAGCAGTCCGGCACCCCGGACACCGGAAAGGAACGGTGATACGACATGACCGACGTAGTGACCAGTCCCAACACCCGGGCATTGCTCGACCGACCGACAGTGGGATCGCCGACAGTGGGATCGGCGGGATCGGTGACGTCCGGACCGACATCGTCCGGACCGACCCGCGGCACGGCGGCGAACGCCGGCGGACAGACCGGCGCCGACGGCGGCCGTCAGCCGATCCGCTCGGCCGTGATCCGCGCCGCCCAGCTCGCCCGCGACGCCGAGGACCACGCCCGCAAGCGCCAGCACGCCAAGGGCAAGTACACGGCCCGCGAGCGCCTCGACCTGCTGTTCGACACCGACACCTTCGAGGAGATCGGCCGGTTCTCCGGCGGCAACATCAACGACGGCGTGGCCGGTTCCGCGGTGATCACCGGATTCGGCGAGGTCTACGGCCGCAAGGTGGCCGTCTACGCGCAGGACTTCTCGGTCAAGGGCGGCACGATGGGCCGCGCCGAGGGCGCGAAGATCTGCCACCTCATGGACATGGCCATGGATCTGAAGATCCCCGTGGTGGCGCTGATCGACTCCGGCGGCGCGCGCATCCAGGAGGGCGTGGCCGCGCTCACCCAGTACGGGCACATCTTCCGCAGGACCTGCGACGCCAGCGGATTCATCCCGCAGATCTCCCTGATCCTCGGTCCGTGCGCGGGCGGTGCGGTGTACTGCCCGGCCCTGACCGACCTGATCATCATGACCAAGGAGAACTCGAACATGTTCGTCACCGGTCCCGACGTGATCAAGGTGACCACCGGCGAGACGGTAAGCATGGACGAGCTCGGCGGCGGCTACGTGCACAACGCGAAGTCCGGCGTGGCCCACTATCTCGGCGAGGACGAGGCCGATGCGATCGACTATGCGCGCACCGTGCTCGCCTACCTGCCCTCCAGCTCCGACGCGAAGCCGCCGGTGTACGCCTACGCCTCCGGTCACGCCGAGGCTGAGGCGGCGAAGCGGCTGGCCACGATCGTGCCGGCCAACGACCGCCAGCCGTACGACGTGCTCGACGTGATCCGCTGCATCGTCGACTACGGCGAATTCGTGCAGGTGCATGAGCTGTTCGCCCAGTCCGCGGTCGTCGGATTCGCCTGCATCGACGGGCATCCGGTGGGTGTGGTGGCGAATCAGCCGAACGTGCGCGCCGGCATCCTCGACGTCGACTCCTCCGAGAAGGTGGCCCGCTTCGTGCGGCTGTGCGACGCGTTCAACCTGCCGGTGATCACGCTGGTGGACGTGCCGGGCTACAAGCCGGGCAGCGATCAGGAGCATGCGGGCATCATCCGCCGCGGCGCGAAGGTGATCTACGCCTACGCCAACGCGCAGGTGCCGATGGTCACGGTGATCCTGCGCAAGGCCTTCGGCGGCGCGTACATCGTGATGGGCTCCAAGGCCATCGGCGCGGACATGAACTTCGCGTGGCCCAGCTCCCAGATCGCTGTGCTCGGTGCGGCCGGCGCGGTGAACATCATCCACCGCAAGGACCTGCAGAAGGCCAAGGAGGCCGGACGGGACGTGAACGAGCTGCGCAAGCAGCTGGCCGACGAGTATGAAAGGACCACCGTGAACGCCAACCTGTCGCTCGAAATGGGCGAGATCGACGCGATGATCGATCCCGAGCAGACCCGCGAGGTGATCGAGCAGTCGCTGAGGCTGCTGGCCGGCAAGCGCCGCCACCCCCGCACCACCAAGCACCACGGCAACGGGCCGCTGTGACGGGCGGGGGCTCGCCTGTCGGCTCGCATTTCGCCTACAAACGGCTCTGCCGTTTGCTTGACGGCGAAATCCCTGAGGGGAAGCTGGCAGCCGGAGGCTGACTGATGAGGTGACGGGCGGAGGCTTCGTTTGAGGCCCCTCATCCGACCGGCGAAGCCGGCCACCTTCCCCCGGCGGGGGAAGGCAACAACAGAAGACTTAACCAAATAACAGCAAGGAACATCATGACAGACACTTTCTTCCTGAATCGTCTCGCCGGCCAGCCGCACGCCCTGGCGTTCGCCGGGCAGTCCACGCCGTGGCCGGTGGCGCTGGCCGATCAGATCGCCAACCCCGATCTCGACCGGGCGCTGCGCGACCACATGGCCGCCGCCCACCGCATCCTCACGCCGGTGGCCGCCACGCTGCTCGCCACCACGGGCCGTCCGGTCGACCTGTTCGGCTTCGAGCCGAATCCGGCGCGTCTCGGCGCCGCGGCCGACGCCCCCGCCTCCGTGCCCGGCATCGCCCTGAGCCAGCTGGGTGCCATCCTCGACGCCGAGGCGCTCGGCTACGACGTTGCCAAGGCGAAGCCGGTCGCCGTGCTCGGCCATTCGCAGGGCATCCTCGCCGTGCACATGGTGCAGGCCATCGAACAGGCCGGTTCCGTCGAAGGCGCGCGCGAGGCCATCGACGAGATCCTCGCCATCGCCGAGCTGATCGGCGTGGCCGGCACCCGTCAGGCCCGCCAGCTGGGCCTCGCCCCCCGCTCCGGCGACGCCACCCCGATGCTGAGCGTGAAGGACGCCACCCGTGCCCAGGTCGATGCGCTGATCGCCCGCGTGACCAACACCCGCGGCCCGATCGCCGTGGCCGTCACCAACTCCGGCACCCACACCGTGCTGTCCGGATACCCGGAGGACCTCGCCTCCTTCGCCCTCGAAGTGGCCAAGGAGCACAAGAAGCAGGCGCAGCTGCGTGAGGAGAAGGTGCGCGGCGGTCGCGTGTTCGACCCCACGCTCGAATACCTCGACGTCACCCTGCCGTTCCACAGCCCGCTGATGGCCGACGCGGTCGAGCAGGCCGTCGAATGGGCCGCCGAATGCGATCTCGACGCCGAACACGCCCGTCTGCTCGCCGCCGAAGTGCTGCTCAACCATGTGGACTGGGCGTCCCGCGTGCGTGAGGCGCTCGAAACCACCGATCCGGCCGAACTGTGGGTGCTGGACTTCGGCCCCGGCACCACCGTCGGCAAGCTGCTCGGCACCGTGGCGCAGGGCACCGGCGTCGGCGTGGTCGACGCCTCCACCGTCGCCGCCCGCACGGCACTCTCCACGCTGGATGGCGAGCCGGAGCGCACCCAGAACTGGACCCGCTTCCTGCCGCAGGTGGTGCACACCCCGGCCGGCGACAAGGTCCGCACCAAGTTCACCGAGCTCACCGGCAAGGCCCCGGTGCTGCTCGCCGGCATGACCCCCACCACCGTGGAGCCCGAGATCGTGGCCGCCGCGGCCAACGCCGGCTACTGGGCCGAGCTCGCCGGCGGCGGACAGGTGACCGCCGAGGTCTTCAACCGTCACGTCGCCAGCCTCGAGGAGGAGCTCGAGGAGGGGCGCACGGTGGAGTTCAACGCCATGTTCATGGACCGCTACCTGTGGAACCTCCAGTTCGGCTCCACCCGCATCGTGCCGAAGAAGCGTCAGTCCGGCACGCCGATCGACGGCGTGGTCGTCTCCGCCGGCATCCCCGAGCTCGACGAGGCCGTGGAACTCATCCACTCCCTGAACGCCGATGGCTTCCCCTACGTGTGCTTCAAGCCCGGCACCGTCGACCAGATCCGACAGGTGGTGCGCATCACCAAGGCCGTGGCCCCCGTGAAGATCATCATCGAGGTCGAGGGCGGCGCGGCCGGCGGCCACCACAGCTGGGAGTCGCTCGACGATCTGCTGATCAGCACCTACGCCGAGGTGCGCGAGCAGACCAATCTGGTGCTCGTCGTCGGCGGCGGCATCGGCACACCCGATCGCGGCGCCGACTACATCTCTGGCCAGTGGGCCCGCGAATACGATCTGCCGGTCATGCCGGTCGACGGCGTGCTCGTCGGCACCGCGGCCATGACCGCCAAGGAGGCGCACACCAGCCCCGACGTCAAGCGCATGCTGGTCGAAACCCCCGGCATCGATCCGAAGGCCAAGAACGACGATCCGTTCGCCCCGCTGGGCGAGCAGTGGGTGCCGTCCGGCGTGGCCGTCGGCGGCGTGACCAGCGGTCTGAGCCACCTGCACGCCGACATCTACGAGCTGGAGAACTCCTCCGCTCAGTGCGGCCGTCTGCTCGTCCGCGTGATGAAGCACCCCGAGGAGCTGGATGCCCGCCGCGACGAGATCATCGCGGCGCTGAACAAGACCGCCAAGCCGTACTTCGGCGACCTGGCCTCCATGACCTACCTTGATTGGGCGAAGCGCTTCGCCGATCTGAGCTTCCCGTGGGCCGACGAGACCTACGCCGACCGGTTCCTGCACCTGCTGCAGCGCATCGAGGCCCGCGTAAGCGATCAGGATTCCGGCGAGATCGCCTCGCTGTTCGCCTCCCGCGCCGACGTGGAGGCCGATCCGGCCGCCGCGATCGCCAGGCTGGCCGAAGCCTACCCGCAGGCCGGCGAGATCACAGTGGTGCCCGCCGACGTGGCATGGTTCCCCGTGCTCGTGCGCGAATACCCCAAGCCCATGCCGTTCGTGCCGGTGATCGACAACGATCTGCTGCGCTGGTGGGGCCAGGATCAGCTGTGGCAGTCGGAGGATCCGCGCTACTCCGCCGACTCCGTGCGCACCATCCCCGGCCCGATCTCCGTGGCCGGCATCACCACCGTCGACGAGCCGATCGCCGACATCCTCGGCCGTTTCGAAACCGCGATGGTCGAGCGCGCCGGCGAGATCGCCTCCACTTCCTCGGCTTCCCTGCCGCAGACCGAGGCCTTCTCCACGCTCGGCGACTCCGCCACCGCCGAGGAGTTCATCCGCAAGTCCCCGAACATCTCCTGGGTCGGCCATCTCATGGCCAACCCCGCCTACGGCACCGAAACCGGCGACCGGTACTACGAGATCCGCAAGGTGGGCGACGCGGACGGCGTCGAGCAGTTCGACCTCGACATCCACCTCGACACCTACTGGGACAACGATCCCGACGGCGGCGCCTCCAAGCACGCCGTGCGCGACATCGTGATCCCGCTCAACGTCAACGGCACCGAATCCGGACTGTTCCCGGTGGTGGACCGCGACCGTCTGCCCGAACACGTCTACCGCATGCTCGCCGACACGGCCGGCATCGGCAACACCGCGATCACCGGCGACAAGCTCACCGCCATGCCCGAGATCGTCGCCTCCGACGACGCCGACCGTCCGTTCGGCGAGGCCCACACCGGCTACACGCTCTCCGCCAACCTCGGCTTCGACCATGAGGCCGCCACCGGCGGCGCCCTGCCGCTGAACCTCGCACCCAGCCGCATCGCCCCCGACGCGCTGGTCGGCCCCGCCTGGCCCGCCATCTACGCGGCCCTCGGCTCCGTGTACGTCAACGGCTTCCCGGTGATCGAAGGCCTGCTCAACGCGGTCCACCTCGACCATCTCATCGAACTCGAGGTCACCGAGGACGAACTGCTCAGGCACACCGGCGAGCGCATCTCGCTCACCAGCTGGGCCGAGGACTACTTCGAATCCGCCTCCGGCCGCGTGGTCACCATCCATGTGACCCACGCCGCCGCCGACGGCACCGTGCTCGCCAACGAGACCGAGCGTTTCGCGATCCGCGGCCGCGCCTACTCCGACGCCCTGCCGCCCGAGGCCCCCGACTACGGCGGCCTCGACGCCGACACCTCCGACACCCCGCGTCGTCTGCTGCGTCGCGTGAAGGTCAAGGCCCCGCACGAGATGACCGCGTTCGCCCGCACCTCCGGCGACTTCAACCCGATCCACACGTCCCGTCGTGGCGCGGCCGTCTCCGGTCTCGCCGCCCCGCTCGTGCACGGCATGTGGCTGTCCGCCACAGCCCAGCACGCCGTGCAGGCCACCGACGACGCCGGCGCCCACTATGAGATCGCCGGCTGGACGTACAACATGTACGGCATGGTGCAGCTCGACGACGAGGTGGAGATCTCCGTCGAACGCGTGGGCAAGGTCAACCACGGCGGCATGGTGCTTGAGGTTACCAGCCGCATCGACGGTCAGATCGTCTCCCGCGGCACCGCCGTGGTGCGCGCCCCCAAGGCCGCGTTCGTCTACCCCGGCCAGGGCATCCAGAAGCAGGGCATGGTGCTCGACGAGCGCGCCCAGTCGCCGGCCGCCCGCGACGTGTGGGAGCGGGCCGACAGGCTCACCCGCGCCAAGCTCGGGTTCTCGATCCTCGCCGTCGTGCGCGACAACCCGAAGGAGCTCACCGCCAACGGCGTGACCTACCGTCACCCCGACGGCCTGCTCAACCTCACGCAGTTCACGCAGGTGGCGCTCGCCACCGTGGCGTTCGCCCAGACCGCCCGTCTGCGCGAAACCGGCAGCGACATCTGGCCCGCCTACTTCGCCGGCCATTCGCTCGGCGAGTACAACGCCCTGTCCGCGTTCGCCAACGTGATCCCGCTGGAGACCGTGCTGGAGCTGGTGTTCCACCGCGGTTCGACCATGCACCACCTGATCCCGCGCGACGCGCAGGGCCGCTCCAACTACCGCATGGGGGCTCTCCGCCCGAACCAGTTCGGCGTGGACGACGCCCATGTGAAGGACTACGTGGAGTCGGTGGCCGAGAAGAGCGGCGAGTTCCTGCAGATCGTGAACTACAACCTCGCCGGCCAGCAGTACGCCATTGCCGGCACGATCGCCGGTCTCAAGGCCCTGAAGGCCGACGCCGCCAGGCGCGTGGCCGAATACGGCGGCAAGCCGGCGTTCATGCTCGTGCCCGGCATCGACGTGCCGTTCCACTCCACGCTGCTCAGGAAGGGCGTGCCGGAGTTCCGCGACAAGCTCGACGCCCTGCTGCCCAAGTACATCGACTACCGTGGGCGTCTGGTCGGCCGCTACATTCCGAACCTCGTGGCCGTGCCGTTCGAGATGACCAAGGAGTTCGCGGCGAAGATCCTCGAGGTCGTGCCCTCCGAGCGCATCAAGGCCGCGCTGGACGACGACGCCGTGTGGGCGTCGTACGCCGCGGACGATCAGAAGCTCGGCCGTCTGCTGCTGACCGAACTGCTCTCCTGGCAGTTCGCCTCCCCGGTGCGCTGGATCGAAACCCAGGCGCTGCTCTTCGGCAGCGAGACCAAGGGCGGACTCGGCGTGGAGGAGTACGTGGAGGTCGGTCTCGGCAACGCGCCGACGCTGGCCAACCTCGGCTCCAAGACCCTGCGTCTGCCGGAGTTCTCCCGCCGCAAGGTCACCGTGTACAACGTGGGCCGCGACGCCGCCCGCGTCTACGAGACCGATTCCGATTCGCTGGTGCCCGAGGAGGAGCCGGTGGAGGCCCCGTCCGCTGCCACCGCTCCGGCTCCGGCCGCTGCGGCTCCGGCTACTGCGCCTGCTGCCGCGACTGAGGGTGGTCAAACCGCCGCCGCTCCCGCCGCCCCCGCCGCCGGTTCCGCGGTCGCCGAACTCGGCTCCGCCCCCGCCGGCCCGGTGGACGATCTGCCGTTCAAGGCCTCCGACGCCATCGGCGTGCTCATGGCCTACTCCACCAAGGTGCGTCTCGATCAGATCGGCGCCTCCGACACCACCGACACCCTGACCAACGGTGTCTCCTCCCGCCGCAACCAGCTGCTCATGGACATCAGCTCCGAGCTGGGCGTGGCCAGCGTGGACGGCGCCGCCGAGGCCACGCTGCCGCAGCTCGCGCAGATCGTGAACAAGGCCGCCCCGAACTACAAGCCGTTCGGCCCGGTGCTCTCCGACGCGATCCGCGACCGTCTGCGCTCGCTGTTCGGCGCGGCCGGCGTCAAGCCCTCGCACATCCGTGAACGCGTGACCGGCGTGTGGCAGCTCGGCGAAGGCTGGGTGGCCGCCGTCACCGCGGCCCTGCTGCTCGACACCCGTGAGGGCGCCAGCTCCCGCGGCGACGATCTGGCCAAGCTGCCCACCGGTGCCGTGGCCAACGCGGCCGCCGCCGACAAGCTCATCGACGATGCGGTGGCGCTGGTCGGCCAGACCAAGGGTGTGGCCGTCTCCAAGCCGAGCGCCGGTGGCGCGGCCGGCGGTGCCGTGGTCGATTCCGCGGCCCTCGACGCCTTCGCCGAGAAGGTGACCGGCGCCAACGGCGTGCTCGCCTCCACCGCACGGTTCGTGCTGAACGAGCTGGGCGTCACCGCTCCGGCGGCCGAGCCGGGCGACGACGAGAACGCGGCCGTGGTGGCCACCGTCGAGGCCGAGCTCGGCTCCGACTGGCCCAAGCAGGTGGAGCCGCGCTTCGACGCGAACAAGGCCATCCTGTTCGACGACCGCTGGGCCTCCGCCCGCGAGGATCTCGCCCGCGCGTTCTACGACGGCGACGCCTCCGCGCTCGACGGTTCGTTCCGCGGTCTGGGCAAGGCCGTCGCCGACGAAGCCAAGTGGTTCGCCGCCAAGGCGGATGCTGCATCCGATGGTGACGCTGTGTCGCTCCCGCTGGCGGGAGCTGGCGAGCGTAGCGAGACTGAGGGTGGTCAAACGAAGCTTGCCGCCGCCTTCGCCCGCATCGCCGAGGAGGCCGTCGAAACGGCCGCCGACGATGCCGCCGCATCCCGCTTCGCCGGGGACGTGGCCGTGGTCACCGGCGTGGCCCCGAACTCCATCGCCGCGCAGGTGGTCAACGGACTGCTCGCCGGCGGCGCGACCGTGATCGCCACTTCGCACAGCTTCCGCCAAAGCGTCAAGGCGTGGGCCAAGCAGACCTACCGCGAGCACGCGACCGGCGACGCGAAGCTGTGGCTCGTGCCCGCGAACCTGTCCAGCTACCGTGACGTCGACGCACTGGTCGACTGGGTCGGTCATGTGCAGAAGAAGGTCAACGGCGCCACCACCACGATCCTCAAGCCGGCCTACGAGCCGAGCCTGTTCTTCCCGTTCGCGGCCCCGCCGGTCCACGGCACGCTGGCCGATTCGGGCGAACTGTTCGAATCCCAGGCCCGTCTGATGCTGTGGGGCGTGGAGCGTGCGATCGCCGGTCTGTCGAAGATCGGCGCCGACACCGACGTGCAGCACCGTCTGCATGTGATCCTTCCCGGCTCGCCCAACCGCGGCATCTTCGGCGGCGACGGCGCGTACGGCGAGGTCAAGAGCGCCTTCGACGCGATCGTCAAGCGCGCCCACGCCGAAACCGTCTGGTCGGATCGCGTCACCTTCGCCCACCCGAAGATCGGCTGGGTGCGCGGCACCGGACTCATGGGCGGCAACGATCCGCTGGTCGAGGTCGTCGAGAAGCACGGACTGAAGACCTACTCCACCGAGGAGATTTCGGTGAAGCTGCTGGATCTCGCCACCGCGGACGCGCGTGCCAAGGCCGCGATCGCCCCGCTCGACGTGGACCTGACCGGCGGGCTCGGCGGTCAGCCGCTCGACATCAAGGCCCTGCGTGCCGAGGCGGCGCGCGATGCCGAGGCCAAGGCTGCGGCCGAGGCCGAGACCGAGCAGGCGGCAGCCGGCGCGGCGAAGTCCGCGACTGAGGGTGGTCGAGCTGCCACTCAGACCATCAAGGCCCTGCCCACCCCGCACGTCCCGCATCAGGCCCCGGTCGATCTCGACGACTGGAAGACCGTCACCGCCCGTCCCGAGGACGAGATCGTGATCGTCTCCGTCGGCGAGCTGGGTCCGTGGGGATCCGGCCGTACCCGCTTCGAGGCCGAGCTGGGCATCCACTCCGACGGCGAGGTCGATCTCTCCGCCGGCGCGGTGCTGGAACTCGCCTGGAACATGGGTCTGCTCGAATGGCAGGACAGCCCGAAGCCCGGCTGGTATGACGTCGACGGCAACCTCGTGCCCGAGGAGGAGATCGCCGAACGGTACCATGACGAGGTCGTGGCCCGCTCCGGCATCCGTCCGTTCGAGGAGGGCATGGGCTCCGACTACAAGGACGGTGCCGACGAGGAGGAGGCCGAGGTCTACCTCGATCACGACGTGAGCTTCTCCGTGCCCACCGAGGACATCGCGAAGGAGTACGTGAAGCTCGACGAGGCCCACACCTCCATCGCGCCCGACGAGGAGTCCGGCGAATGGACCGTCACCCGCCACGCCGGATCGATGGTGCGCGTGCCTCGCCGCGCCACCATGACCCGCACGGTCGGCGGCCAGTTCCCGAAGGGCTTCGACCCGACCCGCTGGGGCATCCCCGCCTCGATGGTCGGCGACGTGGATGAGATCGCGCTGTGGAACATCGTCACCACCGTGGACGCCTACCTCTCCGCCGGCTTCACGCCCACCGAGATCCTGCAGTCCATCCACCCGTCGCTGGTCGCCTCCACGCAGGGCACCGGCTTCGGCGGCATGGCCTCGATGCGCAAGCTGTACCTCGACCGCTTCCTCAACCACGAGATCCCGACCGACATCCTGCAGGAGGCCCTGCCGAACGTGGTCGCGGCCCATGTGATGCAGTCGTACATCGGCGGCTACGGCAACATGATCCAGCCGGTCTCCGCCTGCGCCACCGCCGCGGTGTCGCTGGAGGAGGGCGCCGACAAGATCGCCCTCGGCAAGGCCGACTTCGTGGTCACCGGCGCGATCGACGACATCGGCGTGGAATCGGTGATCGGCTTCGGCAACATGAACGCCACCGCCAACTCCGAGGAGATGTACGGCAAGGGCATCGACGCACGGTTCTTCAGCCGTGCGAACGACCGTCGCCGCGGCGGCTTCCTCGAATCCCAGGGTGGCGGCACGATCCTGCTCACGCGCGGCGACATCGCGCTGAAGCTCGGTCTGCCGGTTGCCGGCGTGGTCGGCTTCATCCACAGCTACGCGGACGGCGCGCACACGTCGATCCCGGCCCCGGGCCTCGGCGCCCTGGCCGCCGGACTCGGCGGACGCGACTCCAAGCTCGTGCATGATCTCGCGGCGCTGGGCGTCACGCCGGACGACATCGCCGTGGTCTCCAAGCACGACACCTCCACCAACGCCAACGACCCGAACGAGTCGGAGCTGCACAACACGCTGGCCCACGCCATCGGCCGCACCGACGGCAACCCGCTGTTCGTGATCTCGCAGAAGACGCTCACCGGCCACGCCAAGGGCGGTGCCTGCATCTTCCAGGTGAACGGACTCACGCAGCTGTTCAACTCCGGCGTGATCCCGGCCAACGCCTCGCTCGACTGCGTCGACCCGAAGCTGCGCCGCGACGACCACATGGTGTGGCTGCGCTCGCCGCTGCATGTGGGCCGCGTCAAGGCGGGTCTGGCCACGTCGCTGGGCTTCGGCCACGTCTCGGGATTCGCCGCGATCGTGAACCCCGGCGCCTTCGAGGCCGCCGTGGCGCACACCGCGGGTGAGGACGCGCTTGCCGAGTGGCGCGAGCGGGCCAACGCCCGTCTGGCTGCTGGCCAGCGTCGTCTCGAGGAGGGCATGATGGGCCGCGCCCCGCTGTACGAGCCGATCGACAACCGTCGATTCCGCGAGGACGGCACGAAGCTCGCCGCCGGCGGCCGCTACAACGGCCACGAGGTCGAGAAGGCCATGCTGCTGAATCCGGACGCTCGCCTCGGCAAGTCCGGCTACTTCGAGGCGTGACCTCTCGCCGGGGTCGCGTCCGGATTCCGTGCGCGGCCTTGGCGGCCGCTCCCTTCGCCTACGGACAGTCCACTGGACTGTCCGCTTGACGGCTCAGCTGGACGCTCGCCTCGGCGCCTCCGGCTACTTCGAGGCCTAGCGCTCACCGGCGCTTACCGGCGCTCACTTGGGCCGCGTCCGCATCCCGACGCGGCCCAAGTGAGTCCGTTAACTTCCGGCTTCTTATCCATGCTGTGGCGGGACTCCCTATTACAGCGCTTCAACCCGCGGCGTTTCCCGGTCGTCAACGATGAATGACCCGTCATTGATGACCGAGAGGCGTTTGTTGAGTTGCTGTAAGAGGTGAAGCATCCGTGGTTTGTCTGATTTCTCCTTCTCTTCGTTGAACCAGCATGCCTGCCCATGTGAATCAATCTCGTAGTACGAGGTGTACAGGTCGCTGATTTCCTTGTTGATTCTGCGTACTTCCAGATCCGTATCGACGATGGTGTTGCCCGTCAGTGGCTCGCCGGTCTCATAGTCGGAAATCCAGATGGGTCCCTGAAGATAATCCAGTTGGATACGAATATCATCGGTCATTGGAATACCTTTCCATGAGTTTTCGTGCCACACGCTCATGAATCCTCCGGTTTGTTCATTCTGTGCCACAATATCGTGACATGGAGCGCCAAAAATCAACATGATCTGATCCCCTGCCAATCCATTGGTCGCGGAACTGCATTCGGTGCGGAAAATCACATTCCGTGATTGTCGAAAACGTTGGAATGACAACAAACGCTGATTCTGGGCCATGGCGGTCGCTGTCACGGAACGGCAGAAACCGTTGATCTGTCATCCCGTGACAGGTTGCGTTACCGGGCGCACGTTACCGGGTATGGGTTGCGTTACCGGGTATGGGACAGGTTACAGGGTGTGCCCATCCCCTGTAACCGCCTGCTAAAAACGTTGATTTTGCAACGATTCTGCGAGCGTGTTACAGGGTATGCCCATACCCTGTAACCGGGGCCGTACCCGGTGACGTGCTACCCGCGCCCTGTCGCATGTAACCCGCGCTTGGTGACGTCACTCACGCCCGGTCATGCGATCCGTGCCCTGTTAGGTATGCGTTGCGTTACTGGGTATGGGGTCGCGCTCAGGCATGGGTTGATGTTGTCGGGTATGGGGTCGCGCTATCAGGTATACGTTGGCAGGTATACGTTGGGTTACGAGGTATGTTCATGCCCTGTAACCGGGCTCATACCCGGTAACGTTTGGAAGCACCCGGTGACGGATATGATTCATTTCCCGCCTCCCCCTTGAGGGAAGGCGGGCGGCGAATGCCGGTCGGATGAGGTGACGGGCGAAACCCTGCCGGATACTGGGCAGGGAGGCAAGGCAAGCACAGGGAGGAGCCGCAATGACCGTTCTCGGATTGGGACATGACGTGGTGGACGTCGCCGCGTTCGCCGAACAGCTGGCCGAGCCCGGCTCCCGCATGCGCCGGCTGTTCTCGCCGCGCGAGCTGCGGCAGGCCTCCTTGCGCGCGCAGACCAAGCACGACGACGAATCCGCGCATCTCGCCGCGCGATGGGCCGGCAAGGAGGCCGTGCTCAAGGCGTGGAGCGAAGCGCTCGCCGACCGCCCGAACCCTTATACGATCGACGACTTCCCGTGGAGCGGCATCGAGATCCTCGACGATTCCCGCGGCCGCCCCCATGTCACGCTTCGATCCGACGCCGACGTGCGTCTGATCGAATCACTCGGCGTTGATCGTCCCGATCCCTCCGATCATGCCGTCCGTACCGATCGTCCCGCCCTGATCTGGCATATCTCCCTCTCCCATGACGGTCCCGTCGCCTCCGCAGTGGCCCTGCTGACGGACTGACCTGCCAGGTCCCAGTCCCCGCCACCGCCCCAGTCTGCGCACTGACCCAACCTGCTGGCGGCCTGACCTGCTGACGGTCAGTGCCCTCACATGGGCCGCCCGGCCCGCGTGAGGAATGCACGGTCCAAATCCGCCATTGGATCGAACGCGGCAAACTCACCCGTCCCGTGTGAGGCATGCACGGTCGGACGTCTGCGCGCGTGGTCGAAAGCCATCTGTGCTCTCGACCGAATCGCACAGATTCGGTCCGTATGTTGAATCGATCGAAAATGTGAGGAATCATACGTTTCTCCGCCGCGATCGTGTGCGAAATCACGGTCTCGGGCAATCGTCCGGTGGGCGAACGGCGAAATATGTTAACCGGTTACATGGTCGGAAAACCGCGATAATCAATAATCATGACGGGCATCATCTCGGTCTCCCCGAACCGCACATGGTAAAGCGTAAAACACCCCATTTTGTTAAGAAATCTGTTTCATACTGTTGTCTTTTTGTTTGACTTTCGCGCGATATCGCACAACAATGGGAGCCGTTCATACGGACCGGTGCTGGTCCGTCCCCGGCGCAGTCGCCGGACGAACGTTTGGAAGGAAGGAAGGACAGTATGATCACGAATGCTGTCGGAGAGTCTGCGATCCGCCTGTCGCTGAGTTGGGTGGACTGGCTGATTCTCGTCATTTATTTCGCCATGATCGTGTGGATCGGCTACACCATCCACAAGCAGCAGAAGTCGAGTGAGGACTTCCTGCTGGCCGGTCGTTCGATGCCTGCATGGATCGCAGGCCTCGCATTCTGCGCCGCCAACCTGGGCGCCACCGAGATCCTCGGCATGGCCGCCAACGGTGCGCAGATCGGTATGCCGACCATCCACTACTACCTGATCGGCGCAGTGCCCGGCATGGTGTTCCTCGGCATCTTCATGATGCCGTTCTACTACGGCTCCGGCGTACGCTCGGTTCCTGAGTTCATGTACCGCCGCTTCGGCAAGGGCGCCCACCTGATCGTCTCCCTGTGCTTCGCGGTCTCCACCATTCTTCAGGCCGGCATCAACCTGTACGCCATGGCCCTGATCCTTCAGGCCATGCTGGGTTGGAACCAGTGGACGGCCATCATCATCTCCGCCATCTTCGTGCTCGCCTACATCACGCTGGGTGGCCTGACCTCCGCCATCTACAACGAGGTCATGCAGTTCTTCGTCATCGTCGCGGCCCTGATCCCGGTCACCGTGATCGGTCTGCATCAGGTCGGCGGCTGGAGCGGCCTGACCGCCAAGCTCACCAGCATGCAGGACTGGTCCGGTAGCATCCACGCCTGGGCCGGCACCGGACTGGGCAACGTCACCAACCCGGTCGGCGGCGACTGGTTCTCCATCCTCATGGGCCTCGGCTTCGTGCTCGGCTTCGGCTACTGGACCACCAACTTCACCGAGGTGCAACGCGCCTTCGCGGCCAAGTCCATGACCGCCGCCCGCATGACGCCTATCCTCGGTGCCATCCCGAAGATGCTGATCTGGATCATCATCATCATCCCGGGTCTGGTCGCGGCCGCCACCGTCGGCAACCTGTTCGCCGGCGACCACCCGGTCCTGCAGTACAACGAGGCCATTCCGTACCTGTTCAAGATGTATCTGCCCAACGGCGTGCTCGGCGTCGCCATCACCGGCATGATGGCCTCCTTCATGGCCGGCATGGCCGCGAACGTCTCCTCGTTCAACACCGTGTTCACCTACGATATCTGGCAGGACTACGTCAAGCCCGGTCAGAACGACAAGTACTACCTGAACATGGGCCGCCTGATCACCGTGATCGGCGTGATCATCTCCGTGGCCACCGCATGGATCGCCAGCCAGTTCGGCAACATCATGACGTACCTGCAAACGCTGTTCAGCTTCTTCAACGCCCCGCTGTTCGCCATCTTCATCCTCGGCCTGGTGTGGAAGCGCGTGAGCAACGTGGCCGGCACCATCGGCTACGTGTGCGGCATCGTCGCCCCGCTGATCACCTACATCGCCTACCTGAACTCCGTGGCCGCCGGCGCCCCGATCTTCGGATCCGCCACCGCCGAGACCTGGTACGGCGCCATCATCTCCTGCCTGGCCACCTGGATCGTGGCGGCGATCATCACGCCGTTCACCAAGGGCAAGACCGACGCCGAGCTCGAGGGCCTCACCTTCGCCAACGGCGGCATGAAGTACTTCCAGGCCGCCAAGGACGAGGAGCTCGAGGACGCCAAGCGTGCGGCCAAGGGCGTCAAGGACACCGCGCTGGTCAAGGTTCCTTGGTACCGCAAGCCCGCCATCCTCGGCACCGTGATCTTCATCCTCGGCCTCGTGTTCTACATCCCGTTCTTCTAAACCTCGGTTTGAGTATCGATTCCATCGATTGATAAGGAGTTTGAAATGGCAGAAGATACTAAGTCCGGCACCGCCGGCAAGGGCCTGCTGACTCAGGCCGAAAAGGATCAGGCCGTCAAGGCCGCCCGCCGCAATGATCTGCGACTGCTGATCGGCGTGCTGTTCGTGATCTACGGCGTGATCGTCACGCTCGTGGGCATCGTCGATCCGGCGGCCGACGTGGCCAAGACCGGTGGCATCGCCATCAACCTGTGGACCGGCATCATCATGCTGATCGTCGGCGTGCTGTTCCTCGTGTGGAACTTCGCCCGTCCGCTCGCGGCAGAGGACATCATCGCCTCCGCCGAGGCGTCCGCGGCCAAGGCCCAGGTGCAGCACGAAGGCAGCAAGAAGTGAGACGTCGCTTCTGATCCGCTGACCGGCCACCTGACGGTTCGGCTGACCGGCCGAATACCGGCACAAAAACCCCGAAATCCGCGATTCGCGGTGCCAAAAGGTCGTTATTCCACCAAATTTCGACCATAAGGCACCATGAATCGCGGATTTCGGCATTTATGCGAAGACGTATTGGCTGAGGCGGCGCATGGCCTCCTCGACGCGCTCCCGCGGCAGCGCCAGATTCACGCGCACCGCGCACGGATGCTGGAACAGCCGCCCGTCCTGCCACGCCACGCCCACGTTCCAGGCGCGCTTCTCCAGCTCGTCGATGGTCTCGCCGTGCCGCTCGCACCATTCGGTGCAGTCGAGGAACAGCATGTACGTGCCCTGCGGTCGGCTCACCGCCACGCCGTCGAAATGCTTGCGAATGTAGTCGACCGCATAGTTCACGTTGCCGGTGAGCACATGGCGCAGCTCATCGAGCCATTCATGGCCCTCGGGCCGGTAGGCGCCGACCAGCGCATGCATCGACAGCACGTTCATCGCGTTGTAATGGGTCTTCTCGCTTACCGAGACCAGCCGGTCGCGCAGGTAGGGGTTGTAGACGATGTGGTAGCTGCCGACCAGACCGGCCAGATTGAACGTCTTGCTCGGCGCGTAGAAGGCGATGGTCCGGTTGCGCGCGTCGTCGCTCACCGACTGGGTGGGAATGTGACGGTACCCGTCGAGGATGATGTCGGACCAGATCTCGTCGGCGATCACCACGCAGTCGTTGGACCGGTACACCTCCATCGCCCGCTCGATCTCCCAACGTTCCCACACGCGGCCGCAGGGGTTGTGCGGCGAGCAGAACACGGCCACATGGATGTGGTTCTCCTTGATCTTGCGGTCCATGTCGTCGAAGTCCATGCGCCAGGTGCCTTCGTCATCCCGTTTGAGCGGGCTGTGCACGATCCGATAGCCGTTGCCGCCGATCGATTCGGTGAACCCGACGTAGGTGGGGGAGTGCAGCAGCACCGCGTCACCGGGGGTGGCGAACGCCTTCAGCGCGCTGACCACGCCGCCCAGCACGCCGTTCTCGTAGCCGATGTGCTCGGCGGTGAGGCCGGTCACTCCGTTGCGCGACGACTGCCAGTCGATGATCGCGCGGTAGTACTCCTCGCTCGGCTCGAAGTAGCCGAACAGCGGGTGTTTCGCGCGTTCGATGATCGCGGACTGGATCGTGGGCACCGTGGCGAAGTTCATGTCCGCCACCCACATGGGGATCATGTCGAAGCCCGGTTCCGGCGGATCGGGGGCGATCGGCATGTGTCCCAGACCGTCGACGGCCAGGGCGTCCTTGCCGTGCCGATCGATGACCGAGGTGAAGTCGTAGGTGGCCGACGTGTGATCTGACACTGTGTGATCTGACACTGTGCGTTCCGCCGCCGAATCTGCGGCTGCTGTGCCGGCTGATGAGTCGATAGTCATGAAACCCTCCTTGATACTGCATTGGAGAATAATACGGATAGTGTATCGGGCGTGATCGGATGGTCGGATGGCCTGCCGGATGGTCGGATGGCCTGCCGGACGGTCGGGTGGCCGGACTGTTTGCCGGTCGGGTGGTCTGTCGGTCGGGTGGTCTGCCGATGGCCCGTCGGGTGCCCGACGCGGGTGATTTTGCAAAATCGGCGGGGTATGTCATAATCGTGACTCGGAAGTTTTGCGCTTCCGACGCGGATGTAGCTCAATGGTAGAGCCTCAGTCTTCCAAACTGATTACGCGGGTTCGATTCCCGTCATCCGCTCCACCCAGACCCCGGCCAAGACCGGGGTTTTGCATATCCGCCGGTATCTGCCGATCCGATCGATATGCGTATGCGCAATATTCGTCGTTGCCGGTCCTGCGCAGTGGGGACGGCCGGTGACCGGACCGGGGAGGATTCCCAGATGACGTCTCAGCGTACTGATCAGCCTGACATCGAGAAATCCGCGCAATCCGTAAAATCGCAATCCGTGGAATCCGGAAAATCCGTGGAATCCGAGAAGCCCATACAGTCCGTGCCCGAGGTCAAGGGGCCGGAGGGGCGTCTGGTGCCGGCCACCGATCCGCGGGAATCCCATCCGCGCGAACCCTCGCTGGCCGAGACGGAACGCCGTCGCTGGAACAAGACGTCGTGGGCGGTGTTCATCGCCGCGCTGTTCGTGGTGATGATCGTGCCGTACTGGGGCGGTCGCGTGCTGGCGCTGAACGAGACGGAGTCGGTGATCTCGCTGGTCCGTCCGATCGACCCGCACGGCATGGCGCTGATCTCGTGGACGGTGACCGTGGTGCTGGCCACGTCGCTCGCCATGGCGCTGATGGAGGCGCGCAAGGTCTACTGGCGCGTGCTGTTCCTCGTCGCCTTCGCGCTCGAGCAGCTGATCTGCGGCGTCGGTCTGCTGCGGCTGAACTTCTGGAACTCCACGTACGTGGTGTATGGCGATGCGGCCTCGCCGATCAACGCCTCGAACATCGGCGTGATCGGTGCCGCGGTGGGCGTGGCCGTGTTCGCGGTCCTGTATGTGGGGCTGCTCGTGTGCATCCGCAAGGACTCGCCGCTCAACATCCTCACGCGTAGCTGGTCGGCGCTCACGCTGTTCTTCGTCATCGAGATCATTGCGCTGCTCGTCGTGGAGTTCAGCGGGCTGTCGACGCTGGTGTAGGGGCGGCGCCCCCCGCGCGCCGACGTCCAACCCGTGTGTATAATACTGTTTTGGCGTAAATCGCCCGCGGATAGAGAGCGCTTCGGCCAATGGGGTCGGGGCACCGCGCAACAAATCGAACACAAGGAGGAGCTGTGGCTCTGAGCAACGCTGAAAAGCAGGCAATCATCAACGAGTACGCGACGCACGAGGGCGACACCGGTTCCCCCGAGGTGCAGGTGGCTCTGCTGTCCAAGCGCATTTCCGATCTGACTGCTCACCTCAAGGAGCACAAGCACGATCACCACTCCCGTCGTGGCATGCAGCTCATGATCGGTGACCGTCGTCGTCTTCTGGATTACCTCAAGCGCGTGGACATCAACCGTTACCGCTCCCTGATCGAGCGTCTCGGCCTGCGCCGATAGCCAATACTTCCGCCCGGGCACCTACAATGGTGTTCGGGCGTTTTGCATATCGCCGTCCGACGGCAACAAGAAGATGGACCAGGAGGGTGGCCGCGAGGTGCGGCCGGAGATAAGGGTCCGACGAACGGTTGACACGAGGAACGCGGCCAAGGGGTCGCGAAAACGGGAAATGTGAAGCACGTCCGCTGAAGAGGACACCGATAGTAGGTAGAAACACAAAAACAAAGGAGGAACCCTTGGAGGGTCCCGAAATCAAGGCCGTAGAGGCCGTTATCGATAATGGTTCGTTTGGCAAGCGCACGCTGCGCTTCGAGACCGGCCGTCTCGCCCAGCAGGCTGACGGCGCCGTCGCCGCCTATCTTGACGATGATTCCATGGTGCTGAGCACCACCACCGCCGGCTCCAGCCCGAAGGAGAACTACGACTTCTTCCCGCTGACCGTCGACGTGGAGGAGAAGATGTACGCCGCGGGCAAGATCCCGGGCTCCTTCTTCCGCCGCGAGGGCCGTCCGAGCTCCGAGGCCATCTTGGCCTGCCGCATCATCGACCGCCCGCTGCGCCCGCTGTTCCCGCACACGCTGCGCAACGAGGTGCAGGTCGTGGAGACCATCCTTTCCATCAACCCCGACGACGCCTACGACGTCATCGCCCTGAACGCCGCCAGCGCCTCCACGCTGATCTCCGGTCTGCCGTTCTCCGGCCCGGTCTCCGGCGTGCGTCTGGCCCTGATCGACGGCCAGTGGGTCGCCTTCCCGCGCTGGAGCGAGCGCGAGCGCGCCGTGTTCGAGATCGTGGTCGCCGGCCGCGTCGTCGAGAACGGTGACGTCGCCATCGCCATGATCGAGGCCGGCGCCGGCAAGAACGCCTGGACCCTCATCTACGACGAGGGCCAGATCAAGCCCGACGAGACCGTCGTGGCCCAGGGTCTGGAAGCCGCCAAGCCGTTCATCAAGGTGATCTGCGAGGCCCAGAACGAGCTCAAGGCCAAGGCTGCCAAGGAAACCCGCGAGTTCCAGCTCTTCCCCGAGTACACCGACGCCCTGTACAACCGCATCGACGAGATCGCCCACGGTGACCTCGACGAGGCCCTGTCCATCGCCGAGAAGCTGCCGCGTCAGGACCGCATCGCCGAGATCAAGCAGAAGGTGAAGGACACCCTCGCCGGCGAGTTCACCGACATGGACGACGCCGAGAAGGACAAGGAGATCGGCAACGCGTTCAAGGAGCTGCAGCGTCAGATCGTGCGCCGCCGCATCCTCACCCAGGACTACCGCATCGACGGCCGTGGCCTGCGCGACATCCGCACCCTGTCCGCCGAAGTGGACATCGTGCCCCGCGTGCACGGCTCCGCCCTGTTCCAGCGCGGCGAGACCCAGATCCTGGGCGTCACCACGCTGAACATGCTCAAGATGGAGCAGCAGATCGACGCGCTGTCCGGTCCGAGCACCAAGCGCTACATGCACAACTACGAGATGCCGCCGTACTCCACCGGCGAGACCGGCCGCGTCGGCTCCCCGAAGCGCCGCGAGATCGGCCACGGCGCCCTCGCCGAGAAGGCCATCGTGCCGGTGCTGCCCAGCCGCGAGGAGTTCCCCTACGCCATCCGTCAGGTCTCCGAGGCCATCGGATCCAACGGCTCCACCTCCATGGGCTCCGTGTGCGCCTCCACCCTGTCGCTGCTTGCCGCCGGCGTGCCGCTGAAGGCTCCGGTCGCGGGCATCGCCATGGGTCTGGTCTCCGGCGACGTGGACGGCCAGCACATCTACAAGACGCTCACCGACATCCTGGGCGCCGAGGACGCGTTCGGCGACATGGACTTCAAGGTGGCCGGCACCGCCGAGTTCATCACCGCCCTGCAGCTCGACACCAAGCTCGACGGCATCCCCGCCGACATCCTGGCCGCCGCCCTGCAGCAGGCCCACGAGGCCCGCACCACGATCCTCGAGCTCATCAACGAGTGCATCGACGGTCCGGCCGAGATGAGCGAGTACGCTCCGCGCATCATCACCACCACCGTTCCGGTCGAGAAGATCGGCGAGGTCATCGGCCCGAAGGGCAAGATGATCAACCAGATCCAGGAGGACACCGGCGCCGAGATCGCCATCGAGGATGACGGTACCGTGTTCATCTCCTCCGAGGGTGGCGAGGCCGCCGAGAAGGCCAAGCAGATCATCGACCAGATCGCCAACCCGCACGTTCCCGAGGCGGGCGAGAAGTACAACGGCAAGGTCGTGAAGACCACGTCGTTCGGCGCGTTCGTGAACCTCACCCCCGGCACCGACGGCCTGCTGCACATCAGCCAGATCCGCAACCTCACCAACGGTGAGCGCATCGACGCCGTGGAGGACGTGCTCAAGGAAGGCGACACCGTCGAGGTGGTCGTGCAGGGCGTGGACGACCGCGGCAAGATCTCGCTGGCCATCCCCGGCTTCGAGGATCAGGAGTCCGGCGCCGGTCGCGGTGGCGACCGTGGTGGCCGTGGCCGTGGCGATCGCGATGACCGCCGTGGTGGCCGTGACCGCGATGATCGTGGATACCGTGGTGGCCGTGGTCGCCGCGACGATCGCGATGACCGCCGTGACCACGATGACCGTCCGCGTCGCCGTCGCCGTTACGACGACGATGATCGCGACGACTACCGTGGCGGCCGTGACGACCGCGACTACGATCGCGACGACCGTCGTTCCAGCCGTGACGATCGCGATTACGATCGTGATGATCGTGACCGTCGTGATCGTGATGACCGTCCGCGTCGTCGTTCCAGCCGTGACGACCGTGACTACGATCGTGATGATCGTGACCGTCGTGATCGTGATGATCGCCCGCGCCGCCGTGGTGGCCGCGACGACCGCAACCCGCGTTACGCCGTGGATGACTCCTACGATGAGTACCGCGCCGACCGCGAGGAGCGTTCCGAGCGTCCGCGCCGCCGCATCCGTCGCGACTTTGATCCCTTCGACGAGGACTGATCGTCCCCGTAGTCTCGGTCAGTTGATCGTTATCTGATCTTGCCTTCCCCTGTGAGGGGAAGGTGGCCGGCTTTGCCGGTCGGATGAGGTGCAGAATAAGAGCGATCGAGGGGTACGGAGCCTAACTCAAGGCTCCCTCGACACTAAGGCTTCCGCCAGTGATCGCAACTGGCGGAAGCCTTTTCGTATTTCGGGCGCATGTGCTGTTGTCAGGGCATGGGCGCGGTTGCGCGATGTGGGTGTGGTTACACGGTATGGTGTTGAGACATGTCGAGTGGTCGCGACCCGCTTCTGAAACGTTTTAGACTTGACAAGTTTTGTGAAACGTTCCAGAATAGAGATGTTTTCCGAATGGGGTCGCAATGAAGGGCCCTTGCAGGGGGAATGCAGTCATCTAGGAAAAGAAAACGGAGTTGTGAGGCTTTGACTTTCGTGACCTTCGTTTCTGGAACGTTTTAGGACCATTCTGAAACGTTTCAGAAATGCGGGGTCGAGAAATGAAGCCTCACAACTCGATGGGAGGATGCAATGACGCAGCACACGACGGCGGAAACGCCGGATATAACGGCCATCGAGGCGAAGAACCGCATCGATGAGCGGCTCGGGTACCCGAATCCGCAGCGGGTGCGCAAGACGTGGATCGATCTCAACGGCCAGTGGGACTTCTATATTCCACCGGCATCACAGTCCGCAGCGGACAACGCGGCGGACAATGCTGAGACCGAAGCGGCGGGAGGGGCCGAAGCGGCGGGGGAGTCGGGCACGGTCGCAGCCGCCGCATCGCCCGCCGCCGCATCGCCCGCCGATCCCACCAAGTCCCCAACCTG